>JAXMOA010000003.1:0-352466 GCA_034670145.1 Marinibacterium sp. | reverse complement strand
CAACAAGATCAAGAACTACCGCGCGATTGCAACCCGATACGACAAACGCGACGACAACTTCCTCGCCTCGGTCCAACTCGCTTCTATCCGCATCTGGTTGCGGAGTTATGAGTCGGTGGCCTAGGGCGCCCAGCCTGAAACAGTCTGACATGGTGCCGCCGGTCACATTTGCACGTCCCTAAAACGCCAATGCCCCGGCACGCTTTGGGCGTCCGGGGCATTTCTGTGACTGTCTGTTGAAACCCGCTCCTCAGGGCATCGCGGTTTCCAACACACGACTGTCCAGCGACAAGATACTGCCAGCATTGGCGCTGTCGTGATCCTGCAACGCCTGAGCATAGCTTTCGGCCGATTCAGCCGACGGCCGCAGCCCATCAAACAGCGGCTTAGAGGAGTGCAGGATGATGACCTTGCTCTTGCCCAAGGTCGAGTCATCCACCCGAAAGGCCAGCTTGCCCGCGCCATTGTCCGCAGCAAAGGCCACGCGAATAGACACGTCGCCACTCTGCCCATTGCGCAGGGCCGCAACACTATTGTCCGACCGGCTCAGGTTCGGCAGCAGGTGAAACACATTGCCAGAGACGTCCAGGATCGAAACGGTCAGATATCCCTCTGTCATGTCTGCGGGCAAAACCACATCAATCACAGGGTTTTCACCAACAAAAAACCGCCCCGAAGGGTTTGGCGTGTCCTGATCTCCATCCCGGTACAGAACCTTGACACCACCAGCCGGAGCCGAGGGCAGATGCCGCTCGATCAGGCACAAGGCAGGGTTCAGCACATCAAGGTCCAGCACCAGCTTGCGGTCACCGACCTCGGCCCGCAGCGCGTCAAACAGGCTGATCCGCGTCGCCGTTTCTGCTACACGGCCCTGAACAGTAACCTGCCCGTCAGGCGCATACCCGGTGACAGGCGGGTTGACCAAACTGATCGGCCCGCAATCCTCTTTCGCAGTCAGGATTTGGCGCAGCTTTTCCGGCGCCAGGAACAGATCTGTCAATTCGATCTCTGCCGTGCCAACCAAACCGCCGGGCAACCCATTGGCAAAGGCCGCAGAAACGACCTTGTGTACATTCGCATCGGTGGTCGCGCCAGTGACCTGCGCCCGCGTGCCGCTCAGCGACAATCGCCAGGACTCCAGCGGCTCCAACAGCTTCAGCGTCTCCACCACGCCGGACCCCCAGCTTTTGGGAATATCTCCGGACGCCAGAGTCACCTCTGCACTGCCCCCGGCCGCTTGCATCACCGTAGTGATGGCCGCGCTATCCTTTTCGCTGGGCGCATGGCCGATCAGGTCCGGTGTTCCGCCCTGAGATTTCTGCGCCAGTAATGTATAGGGTTGAGCCACCGGATAAGACGGGCCCAGCAGCCCATCAAACAGCCCGGCAACAAAGCCACCGCCGCCCGCCAGAGCCAGCAGAACAACAACCGCAACGGCGATCAGCCCGCCCTTGCCGCCCTTTTTCTCGCTCGTCTGGGTCTTTTTGGACGTGGCCGCAGCATCATTCGGTTTGGTCGCCCCCTTGGTCGGCGAAGGCGCAGTCTGAGGAGACGTCGCAGCAGGCTCGGACCGGGGCGGAGGCGCAAAGACCGTGGCCTCCAGATCCTCGTCCGCAGGTGGGGCAGCCTGGGGATCATCCAGATAGGCCAGCAACGCCGCCGCGCTTTGGAACCGTTTGTCCGGCTCGGGATGCGCTGCGCGGTCAATCAGGGTCTTGAGCGGCTCAGGCACGCCCGATGTGTCCAGTGGCTTGGTCTTGTTCTGAACCACTTCCATGGGGTTCTTGCCCGGATTGGGCGGCTCCCCCCGGAAATTCGCCAACAGCAGCGCGCCCAGCGAATACAGATCTGTGCGCGCATCCGTCTGCCCGCTCAGTTGTTCGGGCGCGGCATAGGCGTATTTGCCGGCAAACTCATTGCCCACAATCGTCTCGGCACCCGGTTTGGTGTCTTTGGCGATGCCAAAATCAATGATCACCGCCTGGTCCGGTTGCCCGGCCCGCAAAATGATGTTGTCCGGAGACAAATCCCGATGGACGATATTGCGCGTATGCGCCGCATCCAGCCCCTCGGCAACACGGCGGCAAACGGTCAGCAGATCACCCGCATCCATCGGCCCCTGCTTGAGCTTGCGGTCCAGCCCGGGGCCGTCGACATAATCCATCAGCAGATAGACATGGCCGTCTTCGGTGCGATGGTTCTCTGAATATCGCACGACCGAGTCATGGCGGATTTCGCGAATCTCTTCTTCGCGAGTCAGCAAGACCAGGTAATCGTCATTCCCCGAAAATTCAGCCTTCAATACTTTCAGGGCGACCAGTCGCCCCGAAATCTCGCTGCGGGCTTTGTAGACATCCGAGGTGCCACCTCGGCCCAACAGCTCTTCTATGCGATAGGTGTTGTTAACCAGATCGCCGGGCTGAAACAGGTCAGTAGGACGCGATTCCATCTATGTGAATCCAGGCGCAGCCGCCCGATCAGCCAAGGGCCTGAAACTCGACCCGGCGGTTTTCATCCGCCCGAGGGTCACTCGCGTTCAACGGCGCACTCTCGCCCAGGCCCAAAGCCTTCAGGCGGGTTTCGTCGATGCCGCATTCCTTGACCAGATGCCGTTTGACTTCTTGCGCGCGCAACAGCGACAGCCGCTCGTTATAGCTGGCTTTGCCCGAGCTGTCGGTATGACCGATGATCTGAAACACCGACACATCAATCGCCTTCATCACGTCGCACATGGTCGAGAGTTTGGCCTTTTGATCGGGCCGCAAGGATGCGCTGTCAAAGTCAAAGGAGATCTGAATGTTCACCTGATCCTCTGCCGCGACCTGATTGTACTCTTCGGACACCGCCGCAACTTCGGTCGAATCTTCCTCTGTTGCTGCCGCAGCAGCCTGATCACCGGTCGGTACAATCACCAGACCGCGTGTTTTCTGTTTCTTGAATGCTTCGGTAATTTCTTCGGCCGTCATCTCGTCCGAACTTTGGGCGACAACTTGCAGTCCACCGGCACCAAATGCGATCATGGCAGCAACGCTCAAAGCAATAAATCTACGCGACATGAAGGATCTCCAGTCAATGCAATGTAAATGATCAATGACCCAAGTATACGGTCAATACTGGCAAGCGTATACGACCCTTTACAACGCTACAACGATTTTACTGTTCACAATGAACGGAATACCCCTTGCGTCGACACCAATGGCCCGGGATGAATAGGGAATGGACAATCAACAAACAAACTGGCTGATCCCGGCTATTATTTTGGCGGCTGCCCTGATCCTGGCACCGATCATCTGGATCGGCCTCTCGCTTGCGCTCTCCGAAGACGGCGAAGCCGGCGGTTTTGGCGGATCTGCGGTTGATTCTTCGGCCCGGATCGAACTGGAAATGATGCGCGGCCAGCTGGACGATCTGCGTGCCCGGATGGAGGATCTGGAACAGCAGATCGTCCAGCTGGGCCGTCAAAGCAGCGCCGCGCCGATGCAGGCCGATCCCGATGCCGAGGACGAGGTGTTTCGCGGCAATGGCACCAATGACATCGTCGATGCCTACGCGCAGGTCGTTCTGATCGCAGACCGTGTGAATGTGAACAAAGGGCTCAAAGTATCCTCGCCCCGCTATCTTCAGGAAAAACTGGGCCGTCCCCGCGAAACCCTGTCGGACGATTGCGAACCGATGACCAACAAGGCGCTGGCGTCCAAACTGGTCCTGGAAAAGGTCGGGCCGATCCGCGTGCGCATGCTCAAACCCGCCGCCGAGTCGCTGGCGCGGGTGTTCGAGGCTATTCGCAAGGCCGACCCGGATCTCTACGCGCGAATCAACACCTCGGGCTCGCTCTGCGTGCGCCGGATTCGCGGCACCCAGAACAGCCTGTCGACCCACAGTTACGGACTGGCCGTGGATCTCAACATCGACGGCCACCTCGATAATTTCACCGATGGCAAAACGCAGCTGGGCCTGACCATTCTTGCCGACTTTTTCCGTGCCGAGGGCTGGGTCTGGGGCGCGGGTTTCCGTCGCGAGGACAGTATGCATTTCGAGGTCAGCCGAAAGCAGCTGGATGAATGGCTGGCAGAAGGAAAACTCTGAACCACGGTGAATGCACGTTCTTCTGCCTGACATAGCCCAAAGTACAATTGCCGGAAATCCGCAATTGCGATGACATCGGACCAGAGGTTCAAGGGAGACCGAAATGTGTGATGAACTCCGTCAAGGAACGGATGCTGTCGCGGCGTGATTTTTTCAAACAAACCGCTGTCGCCGGCGCGGCCGTGGCCACCGCCAGCGTCGCCGCGGCGCCGCCAGCCATGGGGGGCGGGCATTCCTCGGTGGTGGATATGTCCCATATCTATGACGAAAACTTTCCAACCTATTTCGGTGTGTCCGGCTTTGCCCGCGACCAGCAGGCCCATTTCGACGAGCACGGGTTCAACCTGATGAATCTGACGATCAATGAACACACCGGCACCCATGTCGACGCGCCGCTGCATTTTTCCAAGGACGGCTATTCGGTGGATGAAATCCCGCTCGAAACCCTGGTTGTGCCGCTCTGCGTTGTGGATATCTCTGTCAAGGCGCAGGACAATCATGACGCGCAGATCACGCCCGAGGATATCCGCGCCTGGATCGCCACCAACGGAGAGATCCCGGATCAGGCCTGTATCGCGATGCATTCCGGCTGGGCGTCCAAAACCGGCGGGCTGGACTATCGCAATGTCGATGACGATGGCGTCATGCATTTCCCGGGGTTTCACGCCGAAGCGGCCCAGATGCTTCTAGAGGAAACCACGGCGGTCTCTATCGGAGTCGACACCCTGTCGCTGGATTTCGGCCAGTCTGCTGATTTTGCGACCCACTACACGTGGTTACCAAACAACCGCTATGGGATCGAGAATCTGAAATCCCTAGACCGCCTGCCAGCCAGTGGCGCGACCATCGTGGTGGGGGCCCCCTCTCACAAGGGGGCACCGGTGGCCCGGCGCGCATCTTTGCGATGGTCTGACGTGTACTGCGAAAGGCGTGAAAGACGGCCTATCACTTAACGCGTTGAGGCCTTTGATTTCAGGCAGCGTTAAGTGGTGCAGGTTTTCACATTCTGCCAAAGGCCATCATGCCCAAAGACACAGGAAGGGGGGCGAATCCTAGCCCTCCAACCCATATGCCTTGCGGATCCCACGCTGGGTTCCTGGTCCAAAATCGCCATCAATGCGACCGGTATAAAACTCGAACCGCTTAAGCTCGGCCTGAAGTTCGCGACGGGTTTCATTCGAAAACATCTTGGGCCGTTCCGACAGGATTTGCAGCACATCCTCACTGCCCGATCGCAGGGCGGCATACAGGTATTGCGCCGCATCCTTCGGGCCCTTGGTCGGGATCAACCCGTCATCAATCAACGCGGCAAAATTGAACAGCGCCTGCGGATGCCTCAGATCAGCCGCCCGTTCAAAATAGCGCAGCGCTTCTTGTGGGTCCGGACGCAGGCCCAGACCGCCCTGATAATGCAGGAACCCCAGATCGTTGATCGCATCGGCGTAATTCTGACTGGCCGCCTGCTCGTATAGTTCCAACGCCCGTTTTTCATCGACCGGCACACCGGTGCCGCGTTCAAACAGTTTGGCCAGTTCGAATTGAGCCTCCGGCGACCCCGCCTCGGCGGCCCGTTCCAGAAAACTGACTGCCTCTGCCGGGTTGAACCGTCCCTGGTTCGGGTTCAGCCGGATATAGGCCAGCCCCAGCATCGACCGGGTATCGCCCAGATCAGCCAGCGCCAGCAATTGCTCTTCCTGATCGGGCTTCAATGCCGCCCAGGCATCCTCGACGGAAACGCCGGTCAGCCCCTGTTCGCCGTCACCCGGCCCAGCCAGGTAAAAGGGAATCCCGGTCAGCGAACCGTATGTATGCGGCTCTTGCAGGTTGTTGGTCATGCCCAGAACTTCGTCACGCACCTGCCGGAACATCAGGCTGATCTCCAGCCCGGGTTTTTCCATTTTCTCCATCAGCGCCGTGGCAAAGGGGCTGTTGTTGCCATGCCCATCCAGTGCCACCTGCCCATCACGCGCCGCAAAGGCCACCAATGTGCCGCGATCCGGGTCCGCCGCCGCCAGACCACCGCCGCCGCGCGTGGTCTCTGTCGTGTCCTCCTGCGTCTGCGCCGCAGCCGCCAGATCAATCGAGTCGCCCAGTGGATTGTCCCGGCAACTGTCCAGGATCACGATCCGCATCTTGCGGGCATGTTCGACCGAGGCCAAGACCTGCTTGAGCGAAACAGACTGCCGCTGCACATCCCGGTTCGAGGCCACCTGCGCATCGACCGGAATCAGAAAATTCTCGCCCTGCACTTCGATGCCATGACCGGCAAAATAGATCAGCGCCAGATCAGCCGTCTCCGAGCGGAACGCAAAATCATCCAGTTGCTGGCGCAAATCCGACGCGTTGGCATCCAGCGACAGGGTCACGTCAAACCCGATCCCTTCCAGCGTATCGGCGATGCCGCGCGCATCGTTCAGCGTGTTGCTCAGCGGTGGAATAGACTGATAGGCGCCCATGCCCACGACCAGGGCCACACGCTCTCCGGCGGCGGCCACCATGCCCGCCCAGAATACCGCCAATACCACGCTCCAGAACCGAACGAATCGAACCATGTGTCACCTACCTGTGCCGCTGGCCAAGAATACTCCGACCATAAGCCATTTGCGATCAAAACAAAGTTATCGTTTCCCGCGCCTTGCAGGCATTTTGTCCCAATATCGGCCTACTCATTCAAACGGATGATGTAACTCTCCGGTTCGTCCAATATATAGGGCCTGACACGGACTATCAGTGATATCAAAAAGGAGGCTCTCATGGGCTTGCGTATCAACCAAACCGTCCCCGACTTTACTGCCGAGACCGACCAGGGAACAATCCAGTTCCACGACTGGATCGGCGACAGCTGGGCGATCCTTTTTTCCCATCCCAAAGACTTCACGCCCGTGTGCACGACCGAGTTCGGTGCAGTGTCGCAGCTGGCGGACGAATGGGCGGCCCGTGGCACCAAAGTCATTGGTGTCTCGGTCGATAGCGCCGAAGACCACCGCAAATGGAAAGGTGACATCGAAAGCTTTGCAGGCGCCAAAGCGGGCTTTCCGATCATCGCTGACGACGGGCTCGCCGTGTCCAAAGCCTTCGACATGCTGCCCGCCGACGCCTACATGCCCGACGGCCGCACCCCGAACGACAGCGCCACAGTGCGCTCGGTCTTCATCATCGGCCCGGACAAAAAGCTCAAGCTCAGCATGACCTACCCGATGAACGTGGGTCGCAACTTTGCCGAGGTGCTGCGCGCGCTGGACGGTCTGCAAACCGCCGCCCGCGAAAACGTCGCAACGCCGGCCAACTGGACTGTGGGCGATGACGTGGTCATCCCAACGGCGGTCAGCGACGAAGACGCCAAGGCGAAATACGGCGAATTCACAACGCATTTCCCCTATCTGCGCACAACCAAACTGCCCGGGTAAACCGGCGCTGACGTCCAGAAACCGGGCCGTTCTCTAGCCAGAGAGCGGCCCGTCCTGTTTTGCCCGTTGCGGGCAAAGGGCAACCCGCAACCGATAGGTCAGCCGCTTCAGCTCGCGCATGAATTGCCCGCTTTTGGGCGGTTTGGACTGGATCGTTGACCCCCCAAGGGCCGCGGTCAATTCCTGTACCCCATTGGGCAGGATCGTGTGCACGCGCTGCCCCGTGACCCAATGCATCTGCAACAAGGCATCCACCGGGCGATCAATCGTTTCGCCAACCGCCAGCAGGCGGGCCGCGGCCTCCCGGCCAACCACCTGAGCAACAGTCTGCAACCCGATGCGCCGGGGCAGGAACAGCCGCGATTGCCCCTGTTCGATGACAGGACCAGAGGGGTGCTCGCGGTCTTTTGCCGGCAGGCGCAGATAGATCTGTGTCCCCGCATGGGCCTCAATCAGGCGCAAGGTATCCGCCCATAGCGCGCCCTCGGCGTGGAAATCATCCTCCACGATCAGGGCATAATCCCACCCTTCGTCCACGATCCGCTGCCAGCAGGCGCGATGGCTCAGGAAACAGCCCACCTCTCCGGCGCTCAAGGCAAACGGATACCGGGGGCTGTACAAATCCCCATCGCGCACAGAAACCGCCCCCACCTGCAGCGCGTCGGCACCCCGCACCGCCTCCATCACCTGAGCGTTCGGCAGAACATTCAACAGACGGGCCACATTCGGCTGACGGGCCCGGGCACTGGGCAAATGGATGATCAGACTATGCATCACAACCACGCCGCCGCTGTCGCGTGTTTGCACGAACAGGGCCGTCCAGGGTAGGAGCCTGCCTGTTTCACTCGGCAACCTTCACCAAGGGCTCAGTGATCAATTCGTCAATGAACAGACTCAGCAATTGCATCCGCCCCGACACCCCGGCCTTGCGATAGACCGAGGCATTCTGCGCTTTGACGGTGCCCTCTTTGGTTTGCCGAACGGCCGCAATCTCGGCAATCGACAGGCCCTTGATGGACATCATCGCCACCTCACGCTCAGAGGCGCTCAATCCCCAGGTGTTGAAATGTTCTTCGATGACCCGGGCAAACGCACCAGAGGCCACATCCAACTGGCGCGTCAGGCTGGCCTGGCGTTGGGCCATGGTCCGGATCAGCAGACCGGTCGCAACCATGCCAGCAATCAGCGAGGCCGCCACAAAAAATTCGAATGAATCCAACCTGTGAAACCCGGGCAGGGCCTCCAGCCCGATCATATCCGCAAGCGCCTCGAACACAAAAAAGCACGCGCAAAAGGCCTGCACGCCAAACACGCCCCGCAAGACTGTGATCCGGCTGACGCGCATCAATACCAGACCGTCAGGGCGCCGGGCCTGCCTTGTGACCCGGCGCCAGGCGCATCAGTGGTCGTCTGTTTTGTCATCATCCGTATCAATCTCGATCAGCTTGCCATCGGCCAGGGCCAGGACGAACTCAGTTTCAACGCCGTCGATCATAACTTCAACCTCAATTTCGTCCTCGCCGCGCTCGATGCTGCGGACATCATAGCCGCTTTCGGTCATTGCGGCGATGATTTCGTCGTCTGTCGTGCCGATCTGATCGCCCAGATTGTATTGCGCCCAGGCAATGGCAGGGGTTGTCAGGATCAGGCCGGCAAGCAGGATGGGTTTCAGGTCTTTCATAGCAGGTCTCCCTTTGGGGTGAAGCAGCACGATTGCCGCGATGAGACCAAGCTGGGAACGCGCCGACCGGGCTGCGATTGGATTTTGGGTGATCCGCCCGGTTTATGCCCAAGGATTATGGGTCAGATAGCGTGTCAGATATCGGTGAAAACACGCGCATCACCGGTAATCTAACGGGGTCGACAGAGGCCGGGCCTGTCTGACCGCCCCGGTTCCGGCCCATTCACAAATCCCGGCGCCTGGACAACACAGATCCCGCGACCGCCCCTAACCCGCGCGCCCCGTTTCGAGCGCAGCAGAACAGTCTCGCTCAATTGCTGCCCAACCCCTGCAAACACCACTGGCGTTCGGAACGTTCTGTTGACCAGAGCATGCCGATAGGTTTCAGCCCCGTCATGAGCCATCAAAGCGGCAGGGCAGATCAGGATCAACAGGCCCAGAACCCAAGCCCTTGGCACCCACCCCGCGCATTTTCGGTCTGTCCAATCGCCCATGGCTCGCCTCCAGAAAACAGGTACGGATCTCCGTGACCTCCCTTTTGGGCCCTGCAAGCCGACCAGCGCGATAGACCGAAGCGGCGAAAGACAGCGCAATCAGACAAAGGTTTATGGGCGTAATCCCCGCCGACATAAAAAAGGCCCCCGTATGCCAAGCATCGGGGGCCGATTTCGTAAACGCGCAGCGATCAGCTGTCTGCGTCGTCGTCTTTCTTCTCTGGCGCGATCTCTTCGCCAGTTTCCTGATCGACAACTTTCATCGACAGGCGAACCTTGCCGCGATCGTCAAAGCCCAACAGCTTGACCTTCACGTCCTGGCCTTCTTTCAAAACATCCGAAGGGTGGTTCAGACGCTTTGGCAGGATCTGGCTGACATGCACCAGCCCGTCGCGCTTGCCAAAGAAGTTCACAAAGGCGCCGAAATCGACGATCTTCACGACCTTACCGTTATAGACCTTGCCCACTTCGGGCTCTGCCACGATCGAATAGATCATGTCATAGGCCTTCTGAATCGCTTCGCCATTGGCCGAGGCGATCTTGATCACACCATCATCGTTGATGTCGACCTTCGCGCCCGAGGTTTCCACGATCTCGCGGATCACCTTGCCGCCAGACCCGATCACTTCACGGATCTTGTCTGTTGGGATGTTCATCGTTTCGATGCGTGGGGCATGAACGCTAAAGCCTTTGGTCTCGCTCAGCGCCTTGTCCATCTCACCCAGAATGTGCATCCGTCCGTCCTTGGCCTGCGCCAAAGCCTTCTGCATGATCTCGGGCGTGATGCCAGCGATCTTGATGTCCATCTGCAACGAGGTGATCCCGTTTGCCGTTCCGGCAACCTTGAAGTCCATGTCACCCAGGTGATCTTCGTCACCCAGAATGTCGGTCAGGATCGCATAAGACCCGTCTTCTTCCAGGATCAGACCCATCGCCACACCGGCCACGGCAGATTTCAGCGGTACACCCGCATCCATCATCGAAAGCGACCCGCCACAAACCGATGCCATGGACGACGACCCGTTGGATTCAGTGATCTCCGAGACCAGACGCACGGTATAGGGGAAGTCGGTCGGAGCCGGAAGAACCGCCTGCAACGCGCGCCATGCCAGTTTGCCATGGCCGATCTCGCGACGACCCGGAGGGCCAACGCGACCCGCTTCGCCAACCGAATAGGGAGGGAAGTTATAGTGCAGCAGGAAGTTGGATTTGAAGTTGCCATGCAGCGCGTCGATGAACTGTTCGTCGTCACCGGTGCCCAGCGTGGTCACAACCAGACCCTGTGTTTCGCCACGAGTGAACAAGGCCGACCCATGCGTACGCGGCAGCAGGGCCGTTTCGCATACAATCGCCCGCACTTCATCCGTCGCGCGCCCGTCGATGCGTTTGCCGGTCTTGACAACGTCACCGCGCAAAATGCCCGCTTCCAGCTTTTTCATCGCTGAACCCAGGTTGGCATCCGCCAGTTGCTCTTCGCTCAACGCTGCCATGATGCTGTCACGTGCCGCAGCGACCGCACCAGTGCGCTCTTGCTTGTCCGTGACTGCAAATGCTGCGCGCATCGGCGCATCACCCGCTGCAACAACCGCATCATACAGATCGCCATAGTCGGGCGCCTGGAAGTCAAACGGCTCTTTGGCGGCATCTTCGGCCAGGGCAATGATCATGTCGATGACCGGCTGGATCTGCTCATGCGCAAATGTCACCGCGCCCAGCATTTCTGCTTCGGACAGCTCATAGGCCTCGGATTCAACCATCATCACGGCGTCTTTGGTGCCGGCAACAACCAGATCCAGACGCTGCTCAGGGTTCAGGCGCAGGTCCTGCATGTCGTCCACTGTCGGGTTCAGGACATATTCACCGTCCTCGTAACCCACACGGCAACCGGCAATCGGCCCCATGAACGGAACACCCGAGATGGTCAGCGCCGCCGAGGCAGCGATCATCGCCACGATGTCGGGATCATTGACCAGGTCATGGCTCAGCACTGTACACATCACCAGAACTTCATGCTTGAAGCCCGAGACAAACAATGGACGGATCGGCCGGTCAATCAGACGCGCTGTCAGCGTTTCTTTTTCAGTCGGCCGCGCTTCGCGCTTGAAAAAACCGCCAGGAATCTTACCGGCGGCGTAATATTTTTCCTGATAATGAACGGTCAGAGGAAAGAAATCCTGACCAGGCTTAGGCTTTTTGGCAAACGTTACGTTGGCCATAACGCTGGTCTCACCCAGTGTCGCAATGACCGAACCGTCTGCCTGACGGGCAACCTTGCCCGTTTCCAGTGTGAGCGTTTCTTCGCCCCACTGTATTGATTTCGTCGATATGTTGAACATCATACGTCCTTGTGAGGGAACGCTCCCCGGCCCTCCGGGGTCTCCCGTTTGTGTGGCGGCCCCATTGCCGCCGACCCCAATCCTCTCGCACAACGCCGGGGTCCTTAGCGTTACGTCTCAGATGGACGGCCCCATATCCGAAAACCGGCAAGAAGCAAAGCAGCATTTGATGCGGCAATTTGCGTGACCCGGAAACTGGCCCCCAACGCTGGCCCCGGAAAAGGGGCCCGGAAACAGGCCTGGCGCGTTTTAAGGGGATGTTCACCAATCGGCGCCCAAACTGAGGCAGAGTTCAATCCCGACCGATCAGAGGCCAGAGCGGATGATCATTCAAATGCTTGGGTAATGGCGCATTTCTGCCATCATCTGGTGATCGAAACATTGAAAAAACCTGCAGGAGCGATTGACGCAGAATGAAAGCGCCGGGACGAATGATTTTGATGGCACTTGGGTTGCTGGCTCTGGTTGTGGGCTGCGTGACCGTTGGGCCGAATGCCAGAACGGATCAACCACGCATCCTGGCCATGGGGGACAGCATGATGTCCTGGAATGGTGGTGGTGATCACTCTATCCCACAGGTCATCGCAGAGGAGTTGGGCCAGCCGGTGATGAGCCGGGCCATCTCGGGCGCGCATGTGATCTACAATCTGCCGATCACGGGGTCGGCGGGGCTGCAAATCTCCAAACAATACGTCAAGGGCGATTGGGATTGGGTCGTTGTCAACGGTGGTGGCAATGATCTGTGGCTGGGATGCAATTGCTCCAATTGCGAACGCCGCATGACCCAGATGATCTCTGCCGACGGGGCCAGCGGGCGGATTCCGTCCATGGTGGCCGATCTGCGCAAAACCGGCGCGCGGGTGGTTTACCTGGGGTATCTGCGCAGCCCGGGGGTTGGCTCGATCATCGAACATTGCCGCGATGACGGGGACGAGCTGGAGCGCCGCCTGAACAAGATGGCGAAGGGGATGGAGGGGGTCTATTTCGTCTCGGTCGCGCAAATGGTGCCGTCCGGGGACCGCAGCTATCACTCGGTCGACATGATCCACCCCTCGATCAAAGGCTCTGCTGCTATCGGCCGGCGCGCGGCGCAGGTGATCGAAAAGGTTGAAAAGGCGACGGTCGAATAAACCGGCCGCGACATCGCAAGGGCAGGGTGCCGTGCCACGGCTTCCTCACGAACTTGCGTGCCGGAAAAG
This sequence comes from Marinibacterium sp., assembly GCA_034670145.1. Taxonomy (GTDB): domain Bacteria; phylum Pseudomonadota; class Alphaproteobacteria; order Rhodobacterales; family Rhodobacteraceae; genus HXMU1420-2. Next base: position 339,263 of record JAXMOA010000003.1, on the reverse strand, counting down.
GGGTGGTACAGAGGCGGTCCAGGGTGTTTTCGCCCATGAACCGGTCCTGCTGGGTCCGCCAGTGGCAGCGGGGTCCCCTTGCTTCGATGTGATCGGCATGCGACTGAGAATGGGTTGCCAGCGAGGGAACCCGATGCAGACCGAGACAGACATTCAAACCACCCAACTGCCGCAAATCTCAGAGCCGCGCAATCCAGGCATGGCATTGGACCTGAACTGGGTGCGCAGCCTTCAGGCCAATACCTCGGCGATCGAACGGCGAGCCGCCACATTGCCCGGACGGCGGTCGGTGAAAAAGGAGTGGCAGGCGGCCTGGTTGCTGCGCGCGCTGAGCTGCATCGATCTGACAACACTGTCGGGGGATGATACCGCGGAACGGGTGCGCCGCCTGTGTGCAAAGGGACGCCAACCTGTCCGCGGCGATATCCTGCAAGCCTTGGGGATGGACAAGGTGACGGTCGGGGCAATCTGTGTTTATCACGATATGGTGGAAACAGCTGTGGCCGCCCTGGCGGGATCGGGCATTCCGGTGGCTGCTGTGTCGACGGGGTTTCCGGCTGGGCTGTCGCCGTTTCACCTGCGCGTGGCCGAGATCGGCGAAAGCGTTAAGGCTGGCGCACAGGAGATCGACATCGTGATTTCCCGTCGGCTGGTTCTGGCGGGCGAGTGGCAGGCGCTGTATGACGAAATGCGCGCCTTCCGCGAGGCCTGTGGGGATGCCCATGTGAAGGCGATTCTGGCCACCGGAGAGTTGGGCACGCTGCGCAATGTCGCCCGGGCCTCTGTGGTGTGCATGATGGCGGGCGCAGATTTCATCAAGACCTCGACCGGCAAAGAGAGCGTGAACGCGACCTTGCCGGTGTCCCTGGTGATGATCCGGGCGATCCGGGATTATTGGGAGCAGACCGGGTATCGGGTTGGCTATAAACCTGCGGGGGGCATCTCCAAGGCCAAAGATGCTTTGGTGTATCTGTCGTTGATCAAGGATGAGTTGGGCAACCGCTGGCTGCAGCCGGATCTGTTTCGATTCGGGGCGTCGTCGTTGCTGGGCGATATTGAGCGGCAGCTGGAGCATCATGTCACCGGGGCCTATTCGGCCGGATATCGTCATGCCCTCGGGTGACGCTGGCTGGGGCGGATGTTGGAATTGAGTATTTGGACCAAAAAGAAGCAGGGGGTGGCGAGGATGGACAGGGGCGTGTCTGATTGTGGGCCTTTTGGGGGGAATGGCGTGTTTGGGCCTGAGGCCTGGTTGGGAGGCCGCATATGAGCGTCAAGGAGATCTTTGAGAGTATGGACTATGGGCCGGCGCCCGAGAGCGCAGCCGAAGCGCTGGCCTGGCTGGTGGATCAGGGCAGCCGGTTCGGGCATTTCATCGACGGGTCCTTCACCGCTGCGGGAGATGGGTTCGAGAGCCGCAATCCGGCCAGTGGCGAGGTGCTGGCCACTTTGACCCAGGCGGGGCAGGCCGATGTGGACGCTGCCGTTGCTGCCGCCCGTCGTGCGCAACCCAAATGGGCAAAGGCAGGTGGCCCGGCCCGGGCGCGGGTTCTTTATGCGCTGGCGCGGCTCATGCAGAAACACGCCCGCCTGTTTGCCGTGCTGGAAACCCTGGACAATGGCAAACCCATTCGCGAGGCGCGCGATATCGATATCCCGCTGGCCATTCGCCATTTCTACTACCATGCCGGTATGGCTCAGCTGATGGAGACCGAGCTGCCTGACCGCGAGGCGTTGGGCGTGTGCGGGCAGATCATTCCGTGGAACTTCCCCTTGCTCATGCTGGCCTGGAAGATCGCGCCAGCCCTTGCCATGGGCAATACCGTGGTGCTGAAACCGGCTGAATATACCTCGCTCACGGCCCTGTTGTTTGCCGATATCTGCCAACAGGCCGGGGTGCCGCGTGGGGTTGTCAATATTGTCACCGGGGACGGTGCCGTCGGCGAAATGATCGTGGCCGCCCCGGTCGACAAGATCGCCTTTACCGGCTCGACCGAGGTGGGGCGGCAGATTCGCATGGCCACGGCCGGATCGGGCAAGGCGCTGACGCTGGAGCTGGGCGGCAAGAGCCCGTACATGGTCTTTGACGACGCTGATCTGGACAGTGCGGTCGAGGGGTTGGTCGATGCCATCTGGTTCAATCAGGGCCAGGTCTGTTGCGCGGGCTCTCGTCTGCTGGTGCAGGAAAGTGTAGGCGAACGGTTTTACACCAAATTGCGCGCCCGTATGGAGGGTCTGCGGGTGGGGAACCCGCTGGACAAATGTATTGATGTGGGCGCCATCGTGGATCCGGTCCAGTTGCGCCGGATCATCGAGATGGTCGACGCCAACACAGCCGGGCAGACCTATCAAACCGCAGGGACACTGCCTGCGGAAGGGTGTTTCTATCCGCCCACGCTGATCACCGGTCTGGCACCGGCTGACCCGCTGATGCAGGAAGAGATCTTTGGCCCGGTCCTGGTCTCTACCACCTTCCGAACGCCTGCCGAGGCCGTGCAGCTGGCCAATAACACCCGCTATGGCCTAGCCGCGACGGTCTGGACCGAGAATGTGAATCTGGCGCTGGATATCGCACCCAAACTGGCCGCCGGTGTGGTCTGGGTCAATGCCACCAACCTGTTTGACGCCGCCGCCGGATTCGGCGGTGTCCGCGAAAGCGGATTTGGCCGCGAGGGCGGCTGGGAAGGGTTGCGCGCCTACACGCGGTCCAGATCCAGGAGCCGGCCACTCACTCCGATTGCTCCGCTGGCAGGCAAGGGCACCCCGGTCGATCCAATTGACCGGACGTCCAAGCTTTATGTCGGCGGCAAACAGGCCCGCCCGGACAGCGGCTATTCCAGACCCGTCTGGGGCAAATCCGGCGCGCTGATGGGCCATGCCTCTCTGGCCAACCGCAAGGACGTGCGCAATGCGGTTGAGGCCGCCCAGGCCGCGGCAGGCTGGGCCCGCACAACCGGGCATCTGCGCGCGCAGATCCTGTATTACCTGGGCGAAAACCTGTCCGCCCGCAGCGTTGAATTCGCCGCGCGCATTGATGCGCTTATGGGTGGCAAAAACGGAAGCAAAGAGGTCGAGGCCGCCATTCAGCACCTCTTTACCGCCGCTGCCTGGGCCGACAAATTCGACGGGCAGGTGCATGGCGTGCCGATCCGCGGCGTGGCCCTGGCGATGAAAGAGCCGGTGGGCATCATCGGCGCCCTGTGCCCGGACGACGCCCCGCTGCTGGGGCTGGTCGCCACAATGGCCCCGGCCATCGCCATGGGCAACCGCGTGGTCCTGGTCGGCTCCGAGCCTTATCCGCTGATCGCGACAGATTTCTACCAGATCCTCGAAACCTCGGATGTCCCGGCCGGTGTCGTCAACATCCTGACCGGCGCGCATGACGAACTGGCCGCGCCGCTTGCATCCCACCTCAACGTGGACGCTGTGTGGAGCTTTTCCTCCAGTGACCTGTCCGCCCGGATCGAGCACGCCTCGGCAGGCAATCTGAAACGCTGCTGGGTGAACAATGGGCAAAACCGCGATTGGGAGAGTACTGATATCCGCCCCATGCTGGAAGCTGCAACCGAAGTGAAGACAATTTGGATTCCATACGGAGAATGATCAAATGGCAATGACACTCGATTTCAACGATCGCACGGTGGTTGTGATCGGCGGTACCAGCGGCATCAATCGCGGCATTGCCGAATCCTTTGCAGAGCACGGCGCGCGGGTGGCCGTGGCCAGCCGTAGCCAGGACAAGGTCGACGATACCGTCGCGGCCCTGACCGCCAAAGGCGCGGCGCAGGCCATGGGCGCGGCCTTTGACGTGCGTGACCCGGATGCGGTCGCCGCCGGGCTGGCAGAGTTTCACGCGGCGCTGGGCGATTTCGACGTGCTGGTCTCTGGTGCGGCAGGCAATTTCCCGGCCCTCACGGCCGAGATGTCGGTCAATGCCTTCCGCACTGTGGTTGAAATTGACCTGATGGGCACGGTCCACGTCATGAAAGGCGCCTACCCGTTTCTCAGACGCCCCAACGACACGTATTCCGGCGCCAGCCTGATCAGCATTTCCGCCCCACAGGCCTACCTCCCCTACGAAGGGCAGGCCCATGTCTGCGCCGCCAAGGCGGGCGTTGACCAGATCACGCGCACCCTGGCGCTTGAATGGGGCCACGAAGGCATCCGCGTCAATTCGGTCGTGCCCGGGTTCATCGAAGGCACCGAAGGCGCAAAACGTCTGGCGCCGACACCGCAGGTCCATGCGGCGATTCTGGCGGATGTGCCATTGGGTCGGATGGGGGTGCCACAGGATGTGGCCAACATGTGCCTGTTTCTGGCCTCTGACCTGGCCAGCTATGTCTCCGGCAGCGTTATTGACGTCGACGGGGCCGTCTATCAGCGCGGCTCGGGCTCGCTGGGGCGGCAGCTGGGCGACATGCTGCGCAGTACGCCACCACGCGCCAAGGGCTAGGCCCGCCCGGACGCGGCCCCTGGCCGGTAGCAGCGAAATGAAAACGGGGCAGGCTATGCGCAGCCTGCCCCGTTTGTTTTGGTGCGTGTTTCCTGCCGCATCATGGCGACAGGGATGGGTTCAGTTGGTGCTGCTTTCCAGCCCCACAGGCTTGCCCACCACGACAAAATGCAACGCGTCCGGGTCCAGCAGTTCAGCCGCAACGCGATTGACGTCTTCCAGCGTGACGGCATCGACCTTGGCATTGCGCGTTTCGATGTAATCCAGCGGCAAGTCATCCAGCTGCATCCCGACCAGAATCTGCGCGATCCGCCCATTCCCGTCAAACCGCAGCGGATAAGCGCCTGTCAGATAGGTCTTGGCATCCTCGACTTCTTTGGCCGTGGCGCCGGTGCTGGCCGCCTTCTCCCATTCATCATGGATCACCTCAATGGCTTCGGCGATCCGATCATTCGAAGAGGCGACACTGCCCAGATAGACCGAGGCCAGATCCCGCGGCGCCAGATAGCTGTAGACACCATAGGTCAGCCCGCGCTTTTCGCGCACCTCATTCATCAGACGGCTCTCAAAGGATCCCCCGCCCAGAATCTGGTTCAGCACATAGGCCGCAAAGAAATCCGGATCATGCCGGTCGATGCCCCGCTGGCCAAAAACAGCCACCGATTGCGGCGTGTCATAGTCGATCACAGTGATGCCACCTTCGATGGTCACATCCGCTTTCTCCGGCAAGGGGACGCTGGTTTCCGGCAGATCCGCGAACAACATGTCCAGCATCGCGCCCAGCTCTTCGGGCGAGACATCGCCGACCGCGCCGACAAACAGACGGTCACGGGCAAATACCCGGTCATGCGCGTCGATCATATCCTCCCGCGTCATCGCCGAGACGGTCTCAACCGTGCCCTTCTCGGGTCCGCCATAGGGGTGATCGCCAAAGGCCATATGCGAAAAGGCAGCGCCGGCAATCTTGTTTGGATCCTTGGCATCACTCTCCAGCCCCGAAACCACCTGCCGGCGCACGCGGTCCAGCGCCTCCTGATCAAAACGCGGCTTTTGCAGCGTATCGCGCAGCAGCGGCAGGAACTGATCCCGGTTTTCACTCAGAAACCGCGCCGAAATCATCACCGTGTCATCACTGCTGTCATAGCCCACCGAGGCCGCCAGTTCCTCCAGCCTGCGTGCGTAGGCCACAGCGTCCAGATCGCCAGACCCTTCCTCCAGCAGCCCGGTCATCAGATAGATCGCGCCCCGCTTGTCCGCCGGATCCAGCGACGATCCCCCCCGAAACCCGATTTGCAATGCCGCAAACGGGATCGAGTGATCCTCCACCAGCCAGGCCTTGATGCCCTTGGGCGATACCACTTCCTGAATCTGGACACCGGCCAGCGCAGGGACCAGGGTCAGAACCCAGGCGATAGATGCAAAGATCAAACGTCTCATTGGGTTGTCTCCTCTGCCCGCATCAGCCACCCGGTGACCGAGGTTTCGGGCCGCAAAACCGCCTTGGCGGCAGCGATAATGTCTTCTCCGGTGACCGCCTGCAATACATCCGGCCAGTTCTGAATGTCCTCAACCGTCAACCCCGAGGTCAAACCCCGGCCATACCGGCTGCCGATGCCCTCGACGTCGTCGCGGGCATAAATCTGCGAGGCCCGCAGCTGCATCTTGATCCGCTCCAGCTGCTCCGGGTCCACGCCCTCGTCGATAAACGCCGCCACAGCCTTGTCCATCTCTGCCTCGGCCTGCTCCATCGACACACCAGGGGCCGGCACCACAATCAGGTCAAACGTCGTGTCATCCAAGGCGACACCGCTGTAAAAGGCACCCGTATAAACGGCCAGCTTCTGCTCGAACTGCATTTTCTGCGCCAGATAGGATGTGTTCCCACCGCCCAGAACTTCGGCCAGCAGGGTCAAAGCGGCGGCTTTCTCCTGCGCTCCGGCATCCCGCTCGGGCGCCAGATAAGACCGGTTCACATATTGCTGTGCCACCCGTGGGTCGCGAAAGGTCAACCGCCGCTCCGCGATTTGCGGAGGATCCTGCGGGCGCGCACGCGGTTTCAGATCCGGGTTGGCCGGGATCGCGCCATAATATGTCTCGGCCAGATCGAGCACCTCTTGCGGGTCCACATCGCCAGAGACCACCAGGATCGCATTGTTGGGCGCGTAATAGGTTTTGTAAAAATCCATCACGTCATCCATATCCAGCTGCTCCATCTCGTGACGCCAGCCAATGATCGGAATGCCATAATGATGGCTCAGGTACTGCGCCGAGCCCATCTGCTCTGCGAACAGGCCACGCGGGTTGTTGTCGACCCGCTGGTTGCGCTCTTCCAGGATCACATCGCGTTCCGTGGTGATGTTGTTCTCTGTCAGCCGCAGATTGGCCATCCGGTCCGATTCCATCTGCATCATCAATTCCAGCCGATCCGCCGCAATCCGCTGAAAATAGGCGGTGTAATCATAGCTGGTAAACGCATTATCCGTGCCGCCATTGGCTGCCACAGTGGCCGACAGCTCGCCAGCTTCCAGCGTGTCTGTCGCCTTGAACATCAAATGCTCCAGGAAATGCGCGACACCGGAAACGCCAGGGGGCTCATCAGCGGATCCAACCCGGTACCAAACCATATGCTGAACCACCGGCGCGCGGTGATCTTCGACAACAACCACCTGCATTCCATTGTCCAGCGTAAACGTCGTGACGGCTTCTTTGACATCCTCGGCCAGGGCCGCAGACCCGAGGCCAATGGCTGCCGCCAGCCCCAGAAGAATTCTGTGCATCTAAGGGTCTCCAAAATATTACGATCTCAACCTACGGTGCCTGACCCACCAATCAAGCCGCAGTCTCGATAACGTGAGGAACATTACGCCCCACGTGGGTCAGATGTCAGAGGTCCAGGCGCTATTCGTCATAAGGCGGCGAAGAGGGCGTCACCAATCCCGAGCGTCGCGCAGGCACGGCCACTTCGAACGGGTCCAGCGCCTCTTTGCGATAGGCCTGCTTATAACGATCGACGCGGAACAGGCGGATGCTGGACAAACGCGACTGCTGCTTGCGGAACTTGGCATCTTCCGCGGCCAGCGTTTCGCGCACATTGGGGTCCACCCCATTGCGGTTGACGGTATTGACCAACGCCCCATCCGAGGCCGGAATGGGGGCATTCGGGTCCAGCTTGGCGGGATTGCCGCCAACGGCTGCAACCGCTTCCTTGCGGGGGAATTTGTCGACACGGTTTTCATTGCCAGGGGTCGGCGCCGGCAAAAAGGAATAATCCTTGGGCGCTTCCAACGGTTTGGTCGGCGTCACCAAAAACTCGTCCGGGCCATTGCCCGTCGACTTCAAATTCCGCAATCCCTTGTCGGCACAGGCGCTCAGCCCCATCACCGTGGTTATCGCGATACACGTGGCAAACCGCACGCCTAGCATTGTCCGTCTCCTGCCATTTCAACGGCTATTACTATATTTTTATGCATAGGTCACGCCGCCTTTTTACCAGAGCGTTTCGTGTCCGCCAAGACCAGCCCGATTGCGCCGGCAAAGATGAACACATCCGCCACGTTGAACACGAATGGATTGTTGATGCCGCAGCAGGACATGTTCAGAAAATCCAGCACATATCCATACAGCACCCGGTCAATCACATTGCCCAGCGCCCCACCGATCAGAAAACCGGCGCTGACCTGCATCAGCCAACTTGCCCGGCTGCGCAGGATCCAGACCAGCACCACCAGCACAATCACCAGCGAGAGCCCGATCAGGGCCCAACGCTGGGCATCGCTATCGCCATTGAACAAACCAAAGTTGACCCCCCGGTTTTCCCCATAGCGAAAATTCAGGATCGGCGGCAGCACGTCAATGCTCTGAACCCGCGACAGCTCCATGGCGTGAACAACCACGTATTTGCTGGCCTGATCGGCCAGAAACGCCAGTAGACTGGTCCAGAGAAGTATGCCGCCCCGCATCAGTGCCTGAAATGCCGCATGCCGGTCAGAACCATGGCCAGCCCGGCCTCGTCCGCTGCGGCAATCACTTCGTCATCGCGCATCGACCCGCCCGGCTGAATGACCGAGGTCGCCCCGGCCGCCGCCGCCTCCAGCAGCCCGTCCGCAAAGGGAAAGAACGCATCCGATGCCACAGCCGACCCCTGGGTCAGCGGCGCCGGCAGGCCCAGGGCCTCGGCCATGCGCTCGGCCTTTCTGGCGGCGATCAAGGCGCTGTCCACGCGGCTCATCTGCCCGGCACCGACGCCCACGGTGGCCCCGTCCTTGACATAGACAATGGCGTTGGACTTCACGTGTTTGGCCACCTTCCAGGCAAACAGCAGATCGCGCAGCTCGTCCTCGCTGGGCTGGCGTTTGGTGACAACGCGCAGATCCTCGACGCTGACATGGCCGTTGTCCTTGTCCTGCTTGAGGAACCCTCCAGCCACCTGCCGAATGGTCATCGCCGCAGCCGTGGGATCCGCCATCGCCCCGGTCGTCAGCAGACGCAGGTTCTTCTTGGCGGCAAAAACGGCCCGGGCAGCCTCATCCGCTGACGGGGCAATCACCACCTCGGTAAAGATGCCGGTGATCTCCTGCGCCGTCGCTTCATCCAGCGGCTGGTTCAATGCAATGATCCCGCCAAACGCGCTGGTCCGGTCACAGTCAAACGCCCGCTTATAGGCATCCTTCAACGTTGTGCCCCGGGCGACGCCACAGGGGTTGGCGTGTTTGATGATCGCACAGGCAGGCCCATCCGCCGCCGCAAACTCGCTCACCAGCTCAAACGCCGCATCCGTGTCGTTGATGTTGTTATAGCTCAGCGCCTTGCCCTGATGCTGGGTCGCTGTCGCAACCCCGGCACGAGAGGAGCCATCGGTGTAGAACGCAGCGCTCTGATGCGGGTTCTCGCCATACCGCAGGGTCTGGGCCAACGTGCCACCCGTGGCACTGAACCGAGGCGCGCCATTGCCCTGCTGCGCCGCCATCCAGGTCGACACCGCCGCGTCATAGGCCGCCGTGCGCGCATAGGCGGTCAGCGCCAGCCCCTTGCGGAACGCCAAAGAGGTCGCGCCCTTGCCCGCATCCAGCTCGGCCAGCAAATCGGCATAATCGCCGGTATCCACCACCACATTCACAAATGCATGGTTCTTGGCCGCAGCCCGGATCATCGCCGGCCCGCCAATATCAATATTCTCGATGCAGGTGTCATAATCCGCGCCCTTGGCCACGGTTTCCTCGAACGGATACAGGTTCACCACCAGCAGATCAATCGCACTGATCCCATGCGCCTGCATAGAGCCCAGATGATCCTCGCTGTCGCGCAACGCCAGCAGCCCGCCATGCACCATCGGATGCAACGTCTTGACCCGCCCGTCCATCATCTCGGGAAACCCGGTCAGCTCCGACACATCCCGCACCGCCAACCCGGCGTCGCGCAGCGCACGCGCAGTGCCACCGGTGCTGACCAGCTCAATGCCATGGCCCACCAGGGCCTGACCCAGTTCCACCAGGCCAGTTTTATCGGAAACAGAAAGCAGGGCCCGTTGAACGGGCTGTTGATCGGTCATGAATAGGGGTCCTCTATCAGCGTGTCAGCAATGTCGCTGTCATCCCGGCTCAAATCCCGCACGGCAATTGCGGTATCCTGCGCCTTGGACAGCGACCAGCGAATGCGCGTCGCATACTCCATCGCCTTCCCGGTTAGAACGATCTGTTTTGTCGCGCGTGGCTTCAAACGGCCTTTTTCCAGCAAAACACTGGCCTGCAACGACAGATCATACAGCCCCTCATGCCGAAACACCCAGATCTCGCCCGATTTCAGCGCCAGCGAAATCGCCGCCCCGCCCAGATCGACCGAGGCATCCACATCCGGATGCAAATGAAACCGCAGGTCAAACCGGAAACCGCCCATCTGGGTCATCTCCAGTCCGCGGTCGAACCGTTTCTTGTCGGCCTCCTCCATCGACAGGAACATATCCTCACCCGCCATCGCCCGCCCGTCAAAGGTCAGCTCCAGCGTCCGCGCCAGCGTCAGCCCATGACTGCCGACATACCCGTTGTGACCCCCCTGAAACCGCAGGGCATCCGGCGCCTCCGACATTTCGATCGGCACATAATCCGGCCCATCCACCAGTGCCTCGCGCCCGGTGCCGGGCTGTGGCTCGGCCAGCCGCGCCGAGGAAAACCCGTCCAGACAGGCCACGGAGTGCGACGGAGTCGCCCGCCCCGCCCGGCGCCAATCGGCCCCAAAACTGACACCCGACCCGCAGTTGACAATCAAGGGCCGCCGCCCCGACGTCAGCTCGAACGCCAGCGTAGAGGCATGTGCATTGTAAGAGGCGCTGCCAACCGGCGGCGCGCTGGCGTCGACGATGACACTGGTGCGCCCGGCGGACAAACGCGCATATCCCATGGCCAGCCCGTCCGCATTGCGCTGGGTGACATGGCTCGCCGCCAGGGCATGATCCAGCCGCCCTTCCAGCCCGCGTCCCCCCCCGTGGAACCGGGCCAGACCGCCATCCGCATGACGCAAGGTGCGCAACGTGGGCGCAATCCGCTCAATCGCGGCGGTGTGGGCCAGCGGAACGCCGCGACCGGCCTCTTGCAAGGCCGCCGCAGACCAGGTCAGCAACATGAACACATCCAGCAATTCTTCGGGGTTGCGCGTGGCCAGACCGCCCTGATCGTCTATCTGCCCGTCGCATTCGCGGTCCATCGCCCGCACGGCGGGATCGGCCAGCGCCTCCATCCCTTCCAGCGACAGACCCGCAAAAACCAGACCGGTCAGCGCCTCGAACCGGGGCAGGCCGGGCGATGCACCCTTCCAGCGTTTGTTCAGGAACCAGGTCTGACGCGCCAACGAGCGATAAAACCGCGCGCTCTGTTCCGGCTCCAGCCCACGCAACAGAAAAATCGCATGGTTGATCCACCGCACAATCCGCCGCCCGGTCAGGTCCGGCGTCCACCCGGGGCCTACGCCATGTCCATAGGTGTCGATCCAGTCCAGCAACCAGGCCTGCGCCCGATGACGCGCCTGGCGATCTCCAATCGCCGCCAGATCATCCAGCCACCCAAACCCCTGCCGATCAGCCTCATAGGCCGGATCCGGCGCCACGACTGACCAAAGCGAATGGTCCGGCGCTTCGATCAACGTGCCCGCAAACAACAGATTTCCGCCGATCAACTGACGACCCCGGGCAAAACTGCCCACTGTCCGCGGCTCGGGTTGCGATACAAAACCTGTGGCCGCGCGCTGTCGCGCACTCAACCGAGCGTAGACTCGGTTCAGCACCCGCGTAGTGCGGGAAACGGCGGGGACTGCAATGGACATCTGCGACTGCCTCATACGCTCTTTGGCGCTTTGTCAGCATCATAGCGGGTGCAGAGCAGCAAGTCACCGCCGATCTGCGCCCTAGGGCAATTTCCGCAAGGCAGCGATGAAAAACCCGTCCATACCGCCGGTCTTGGGCCAGTAATCAGGGCGCAATCGCAGCCCGGCTTCGGGGTCGATCCAACCGGGCGCGACCCCGGGGAGGGCCAAAGCGGCCGTGTCCAGCGCCATATCACCATGGCGTGTCAAAGCAGCGGCAATCTGGGCCTCGCCCTCTTCGGGCAACAGCGAACAGGTGCAAAACACAAACCGGCCCCCAGGGCGCAACAAGCTCCAGGCATGATCCAGCATCCGCATCTGCAACGCCGTCAGCTCGGCCAGACCGGCGCCATCGCGCAGATACGGCAGGTCCGGATGGCGGCGAATGGTGCCCGTGGCCGAACAGGGCGCATCCAGCAGGATCGCGTCATAACTGCCGCTCCAGCTGAGCCCGTCAGCGGCCTCGACCCGCGCTTTCATCCCGACACGCGCCAGATTTTCGTACAACACCGCCAACCGCCCGGCCGAGATATCCACCGCAGTCACATCCGCGCCAGTCGCAGCCAGTTGCAGGGTCTTGCCGCCCGGCGCCGCGCATAAATCCAAAACCGCTTCGCCCGGCGTCGTGGCCAAAGCCCGCGCCGCCAGCGCCGCAGCGGCGTCCTGCACCCACCATGCGCCCTCGGCATAGCCGGGCAGGGCCGACACCTGCGGCGATCCCCCCAACCGAACCGAGCCCGTGGGCAGCACGTTCGCCTCCAACGTTTCGCCCAGACTGTCGGCCAGCGCCGCAGGCTCTGCGCGCGGTGTCAGATCCAGCGCAGCGCCAGCGTAATGGGCGGCCTCGATACGTCCAGTGGCCTCTGCACCCCAGGCCTGAACCAACCGGCTGCGCAACCATTTTGGCAGGCGGGGAATACGCAGACTGTCCCATTTTTCCGGGGCGGTTTCCGAAATGCGGCGCAAAACAGCATTCACCAAACCGCGCATCGACCGGTGCTTGCGATGATTGCCGATGATCTGCACCATCGCGTTCACCACGCCATGCGCCGCTGCCCCGTGGCACATCTCGACCGTGCCCAGCCGCAGCGCATTGCGCACGGTCAAAGGCGGCTGTCGCTGCAAATGCTGCTGCAACAACCGATCCGCGCGCTCCAGTCCACGCAGGGTGTCGGCGGCCAGACGCTGGGCGCGCGCCCGGTCCGGGGGCGACAGATCCTCCAACGTCCCCGAGGCGACGGCATCCGACAACATTCGCTGCTGACCCAGTACCTGGTCCAGCAGGGCCACAGCCCCACGACGGGCGGCGGTTGCGCTGGCTGACATATGGTTGTTTCCCTTGTTCTGCGAAACATTCGAGGTATATCAGCAGCCATGGAAAAGAAAGCAGACAATCACGCCGGTGCAGATGCCGGTATCGACGCCCAGATCTCTCCCGACCTGCCACCAGCGGCCCAGCGCGCCCTGGCCGAAGCGGCAGAGCGCCGCCGCAAGGCCGAGGCCGAGCATGTCGCACTGCCCACCGAACTGGGCGGCCGCGAAGGGCTGGAGCCTGTCCGCTACGGCGATTGGGAGAATAAAGGCCTGGCAATCGACTTCTGAAGCCGACCCGTCGCGCCAGGACCGCAGCTAGGCGTGAGCGAACCCAAGCCTGACCGGGCCAAACGAAGCTGGCCCCACAGGCTTAGCGCAGGTTGGCTTAACGCAGGTTGAAATCCGCAAAGTCACCGGTTCCCTGATCCGAGGTGAACCGGATCTTGCGCCCGTCCGTCCGCACCTCCTGACAGTTATAGCCCAGTTCCCGCGCGCCCCAGTTCAGGTCGCGACAGAAAAAACCGTTCCGCCACTGCCATTGCCCCGAAACAGGCTTGGTGCCGCCCTTGCCAGAGATGGAGCCATCCGGGGCAACCTGCAAACGGATCAGCGGACGTGTCAGCGATTTGCCGGCAATGATCTGCTTGAACGTCTGTTCGTCCGTGATCCGGTTGAACTCGGCCATCGCGGGGCTGGCGCAAAACAGGCCACAGGCAACTAGGATACGTATCATCAGGGTTTCTCCTATGTTCAGGATACCCTTGATACGCAGCCTGGCCCGCTTCGGATCACTTCAGCCCGAGAACATCCATCATGTCATATTCACCCGGCTTTCGCCCGATCCCCCACAAGGCCGCCTTGAGCGCGCCGCGTGCGAACAGGGCCCGGTCAGTGGCCTGATGGCGCAGCACAATGCGCTCGCCCGCTGCGGCAAACAAAACGTCATGTTCCCCGACAATGTCACCGCCCCGAATTGCGGTGAAGCCGATGTCGCCGCGTTTGCGCGCGCCGGTGATCCCGTCACGGCCCCGGTCCGACACCTCGTTCAATACCACGCCGCGCCCCTCGGCCGCCGCCTCGCCCAGCATCAGCGCCGTGCCCGATGGCGCATCGACCTTGCGGTTGTGGTGGCTTTCGATCACTTCGATGTCAAAATCCTCGTCCAGCGCGGCAGCCACCTGACGCGTCAGCTGCACCAGCAGGTTGACGCCCAGACTCATGTTGCCGGCCCGCACGATCACAGCATGGCGCCCCGTCGGTTCCAGCCGGGCGATCTGATCTTGCGTCATGCCGGTGGTGCCGATGACATGTACGGCCCGCGCCTGCGCTGCCAGCCCGGCAAAGGCCAGCGTCGCCTCGGGGGCCGTGAAATCCAGAACCGCCTGCGCCTTGGCAAAAGCAGGCAGCGGATCATCGCTGACCTCAATGCCCATCGCGGTCCCGCCCATCGCAACGCCCACATCCTGGCCGACCCAGTCGTGCCCGGGCCGCTCCAACGCACCCACCAGGCGCGCAACCCCGCTTTCGTTCACGGTCTTGATCAACATCTGGCCCATTCGCCCCGAGGCCCCAGTAACGACAATCCCTGGCAGGTCGGACATGTGCATTCCTCCATTTTCCGTCAGCAGTCCCTACCCAATCCGACCCGCCTTGGCAAAGGGGCACCAAGCGCTTAAATGGGTCCCATGGCCAAGAACATGTTTCATGACGGACCCGGACCATCACAACGCCAATTGCGCGTTGGTGAACTGATTCGGCGTACGCTGTCCGAGGTGCTGGCGCGCGGCGATGTGCACGACCCTGAACTCAACCGCCTGTCCATCACAGTCGGCGAGGTCCGCACCTCTCCGGATCTGCGTGTGGCCACGGCCTATGTGCTGCCCCTGGGCGGTATTGGTCAGGACGAGGTGATCGCGCTGCTGGCCCGCAACAAAAATGAGCTGCGCCGCATGGTGTCCAAGAAGCTGGCGCTGAAATTCGCGCCAGATCTGCGCTTTCGTCTGGACGAAACCTTTGACCAGATGGACGAAACCCGGCGGATGCTGTCGCAGGACGCGGTTCGCCGCGATATTGATCGGTGAAGAGGTTCTTCGCGGTGCTGCTGGGCTTGTTTTTGGCGCCGGCGGCTGCTGTGCAGGCCTGCGAGAACATAAAGTTCGAGGACAACCGGTATACGATTTGCCGATTCGACATGTCCCAAACTGACATGCGCATGTTCCTTTATCAGGGGAATGATCCTGAGGCGGGTCAGGTCTATGGTCATTTCTCGACCCTGGCCGGGGCCCTGGCGGATCAGGGCGAAGAGCTGGTTTTTGCCATGAATGGCGGCATGTACCACGATGACCGCGCGCCGGTGGGTCATTATGTCGAACAGGGCCACGAGTGGATGCGGGTGATTCCCAATGCCGGGCCGGGAAACTTTGGCATGTTGCCCAACGGAATTTTCTGTATCCGGAAGGGCCGGGCCGATGTCATGGAAACCCAGGCCTTTCTGGCGCAGAAACCGCGCTGTGACTATGCGACGCAATCGGGCCCGATGCTGGTCATAGACGGGGCGCTTCATCCGCGGTTTCTGCCGGACAGCACGTCGCGCTATGTGCGCAATGGCGTGGGCACCAGTGCGGACGGTCAAGAGGTGGTGTTCGCGATTTCGCGCAATACGGTCAGCTTTCATGACTTCGGGACCTTGTTCCGCGAGGGTTTGAACCTGCCGAATGCGTTGTTTCTGGACGGAAACATCTCGCGCCTCTACGCGCCGGATCTGGGGCGTAACGATGCTGGTTTTGCTCTGGGACCGATCATCGGGGTGGTCCGCCCGCTCGGGGACTGACGCCGGGCCCCCGAAAATTCTGCGAATTTTCGCGCAAGGGGCGCAGATCCGGTCAGAATGGGTTGGGGGATGCCTGGTTGACGGGTCGGATGCGCCGGTTATAAGCGGCGCCCTGCGCAAAACGGGTGAATGAGGGTATATGGCACGCAAGGGACGCGACATTTCGGGGTGGATTGTGGTCGACAAGCCCACAGGCATGACCTCGACAGCTGTGGTCAACAAAGTGCGTTGGGCCTTTGGCGCCAAGAAGGCGGGCCATAGCGGGACGCTTGATCCCGATGCCACGGGTGTTCTGGCCGTCGCCCTGGGCGAGGCGACCAAGACGGTGAATTTTGTCACCGATGCGCTCAAGGCCTACGCCTTTACCGTGCGCCTGGGCCAGTCCACCAACACCGATGACGCCGAGGGGCAGGTGACTGCCTCCAGCGATCTGCGCCCGACGGATGACGAGATCAAGGCTGGCCTTGGCGGTTTTGTCGGCGATATCCTGCAGGTGCCGCCAAAGTTTTCGGCCGTGAAGGTTGACGGGCAGCGCGCTTACAAGCTGGCCCGTGACGGCGATGATGTTGTGCTCTCTGCCCGCCCGCTCTGGGTGGAAGAGCTGGTGCTGACGGGCCGTCCGGACATCGACCATGCCGAGATCGAAATGACCTGTGGCAAGGGCGGCTATGTCCGCTCTGTCGCCCGCGATCTGGGAGAGGCGCTGGGCTGTTACGGCCATGTTTGCCAATTGCGCCGTCTTTGGTCCGGTCCGTTCGAGCTGAGCCAGGCCGTGACGCTGGAACAGGTCGAAGCTTTGGCCAAGACTCCGGAAATCGATGATCTGCTGATGCCGCTGGAAATCGGCCTGACCGATCTGCCCGAGCTGCGCTGTACCCCCGAGGGCGCAGTGCGTTTGCGCAATGGCAATCCGGGTATGGTGCTGTCTTCGCAGGCTGAATACGGGGACGAGGCCTGGGCCTCTCTGGATGGGCGTGCTGTGGCTGTTGGGGTTTATAAATCCGGTGAATTGCATCCCAGCCGGGTGTTCGTTACCTGAGAGCCGCATATCGGGCCAATTGTTTCTGCGCATCGGCTTTGTTAGGACCTGCCCCATGCTGACCCGGACACATACCAAGGGGGATGCGCCCTCGACTGCGATCTACTCCGATTGCGAGCGCTATCGCTATGCGTTGACCCGCATATGGGATCCGTCGGGCGGTCGTGTGCTGTTTGTGATGCTCAACCCCTCCACCGCGACCGAAGTGCAAAATGACCCAACCGTGGAGCGCTGCGAGCGGCGAGCGCGGGCGCTGGGATTTGGCAGCTTTCGGGTCACCAATATTTTTGCCTGGCGCGACACGGACCCCAAAAAGATGCGCGCCGCCGCCGACCCGATTGGCCCCGAAAATGACGCGGCGATCCTGGAGGGGAGCCAATGGGCGGATACCATCGTGGCGGCCTGGGGCACTCATGGCGCGCATCTGGACCGGGGCGCGGCGGTGGCGCGCCTGTTGCAGGGCACAGGCAAGCAGCTGTTTCACCTGGGGTTGACCCAGGCCGGGCACCCGAAACACCCGCTCTATATCGCATATACCCAACAGCCGACGCCGTGGGAGATGCCGTAACAGGCGGTTAACCCTTTCTGCGGAATCCGATTGATCCAACTGCGCCCTTCTGGCTGAATACCCTTGTTTCTGTAAATCGAAGGGGTTCGCCATGTTATGGCTAGCGGGCGTATTGGGCATGTTGGCCGTCGGCGCGGCGGCTATCGGATCGGGTGACGATATGATGCCCCCGGAAGAAGAGGATGACGGCCTGGCCGAGGATCCCAACCGCGACTTGTCGGACCAGCCCGATCAGACCAACAGCCTCAATCTGATCCTGAAGGGGGACGATACCGATCAGGTCCTGTCAGGGCAGGGCGGTGACGATCAGATCAACGGATATGGCGGCGCGGATCTGGTCGAGGGGGCGGCGGGCGATGACGCCCTGCACGGTGGCACTGGCGATGATACCGTGTCCGGCGGCAGCGGCTCGGATGACCTGCATGGCGAATATGGCACGGACAAGCTGCTGGGCGGGCAGGGCGCCGACAGCCTCTTTGGCCATGGCGACGCAGACGTGCTGGCAGGCGGGCAGGGCGACGATGAACTGCACGGCGGCGCAGGGGACGACACAGTCGCAGGGGACGAGGGGGATGACCGCGTGCTGGGCGGTTTGGGTCAGGACACCCTGTCAGGCGGCTCTGGTGCCGATACGCTGTTTGGCGGCTATGGCGATGACATGCTGACCGGCGCGGATGATCTGGATGCAAACAGCATCGACTACCTGAATGGTGGGGATGGCGACGATTCCATCGTTGCCGGCCAATCCGATGTGATCACGGCAGGCGATGGCAATGATTCCCTCTACCTGGGCGACTGGCTGACAGAGGGTTCTGCCGAGATTCTGGACTTCCAGCCCGAGGATGACAGCCTGCTGCTGGTGTGGGATTTTGACCAAGACCCGGAACCGGATGTCGAAGTGGTCGAGGACGACACCAACAGCGGGTTGAGCCATATCCTGGTGAATGGCGAAATGATCGCCTCGATCCATGGCAACACGCCGCCGGATGTGGCAGATATCATCCTGGTCGACAGCACCGCGGCCCTCTCTGGGCTGAGCGCCGCATAAGGTCCGGACCATATGCCGGGCGCGCATTCCGTCCCTGGCAAGCCACCCGGCCCGCACCAGGGCCGGGGTTTGGCCGTTTTCCTTTGCCATCACCCTATAAACCGCCTATATGCGCGGCTTCGGTCCGACTCACGTGGGGCCGTCACACCCTCCACGGGCCCTGCTGGACGACATCCCGGCTTGTGCCATTACCCTTCAATCCAAGGAGAACACGATGTCGATCACAACCGAAGAAAAAAACAAACTGATCAAGGAATTCGGCACCAAAGAGGGCGACACAGGCTCTCCTGAGGTCCAGATCGCGATCCTGACATCGCGCATCAACACCCTGACCGGTCACTTCAAGACGCACAAGAAAGACAACCACAGCCGTCGCGGACTGCTGAAACTGGTTGCTCAGCGTCGTAAGCTGCTGGACTACCTGAAGGCCAAAGAAGAGGCCCGCTATCAGGATGTCATCAAGCGTCTGAGCATTCGCCGCTAAAGCAAAATGCGAATTACCGCGTATCACTCGGCGCGTTGAAATCTCTGATTTCAGGCGGCGTTGGGTGATGCAGGGCTTTCGCGTTGCGTCACAATTCGGCGTGCCCGGTTCAGGCCGGCGCATCCAGATTGCAAAAGACAGTCGTCCGGCTTCGGCCGGACGTCGCATTTCCGGGCATTGGCACTCACAGCGGCACGAACAAACCCGCATGTGGAGCTTGCCTGCCAGCACAGCCCGTCACCTCATCACAGAGGAACGACCAAGGGTCCAGCTTACGCCGGACCCCAGCCACCGCCACCCGGCGTGGCAATGCCATAGACCGCACCCGGCGGCAGGTCGATCTCGTCAAATCCGCGCAGTTCCACGCGCTGACCATCCGGCATCTCGGCCCAGTTCAGGCCAACGGCCCCCTGCGCCCCCCCATCCACGCCAAACGGCGGCACAATCCGATGCGAACACAGCGTCGTCACCGTCACCGGAGTGAGAAACCGCAACCGGCGCACACAGCCATGACCGCCGCGCCACTGTCCTGCCCCGCCGGACCCCTCGCGGATTCCGAACTCTTCCAACCGCACCGGGAACCGCTTTTCCAGGATCTCGGGATCGGTCGAGCGCGTGTTGGTCATATGGGTCTGAACCGCATCACAGCCATCAAACCCGGGCCCGGCCCCGGTGCCGCCGCAAATCGTTTCGTAATTCTGGAACGTTTCATTGCCCCAGACGAAGTTATTCATCGTCGCCTGACTGCCCGCAATAAACCCGATCGCCCCATACAGCGCATTGCACGCCGCCTGGCTGACCTCGGTATTGCCCGAAATCACCGCCGCCGGATAGGTCGGGTTCAACAACGACCCCTCTGGAATGATAATCTTCAGCGGATGCAAACACCCCTCGTTCAAAGGGATGTTCTGCCCCACCAGCGTCCGGAACACATACAGCACAACCGCCCGACAGACCGAGGACGGCGCGTTCATGTTCCCTTCGTGCTGCGCCGAGGTGCCCGTGAAGTCAATCACCGCCTCGCGGGCCTCCTGATTGACCGTGACCGAGACCTGAATTTGCGCCCCGTGATCCATCGGATAAATCCGGCTGCCACCGGGCAGGCTGCCCAGAATGCGGCGCACGCTCTCTTCGGCATTGTCCTGCACATGGCGCATATAGGCGGAAACGACGTCCAGACCATATTGATCACAGACTTTCAGCAGCGCCTGACGACCCGTCTCATTCGCGGCAACCTGGGCCTTCAGGTCGGCCATGTTCTGCGGGATGTTGCGGCACGGATACCGGCCAGAGGCCAGAACCGCCTCGGCCGTTTCCAGCTGCAAAACGCCCCGTGACACCAGGCGCACATTGTCAATCAACACGCCCTCTTCTTCGATATGCGACGAATCCGGCGGCGCAGAGCCGGGCGTGCGCCCGCCAATATCCGCATGATGCCCCCGCGCGCCCAACCAGAAAACAGGCCGCCCCTCGGCAAAGACCGGCGTCACCACGGTCACATCCGGCAAATGCGTGCCGCCGTTGTAGGGCGAGTTCAGCATGAACGTGTCGCCCTCGTGGATGTCCCCGGCATTTTCGCGCATAACGGTCTTGATGCTCTCGGACATGGAGCCCAGATGCACCGGCACATGCGGCGCATTGGCAACCAGATCGCCCGCCTCATCAAAGATGGCGCAGGAAAAATCCAGACGCTCCTTGATGTTCACCGACCAAGAGGTGTTGGCCAATGTCGCGCCCATCTGATCGGCCACCGACATGAACAGATTGCTCATCACTTCCAACAGCACCGGATCGGCCTGCGTGCCTGCGGCATGGGCCCGGGCCATGGCCTCGGTGCGATCCAGAATCAGATTGCCCATATCGTCCAGATGCGCGGTCCAGCCCTTCTCGACCACATTGGTGCCTGTGGGCTCGGTGATGATGGCCGGGCCCTCGATGCGGGCATTCGGGCTCAACTGCGTGCGGTCGTGCAGGGGCACCTGGCTGACCTCCGCGCCGACATAGACGGGGATATGGGCCTGCGGCGCATCATTGTCCCCGAATTCCGCCGCAACCGGCGCCTCGCCGGTATCGCCTATCGCCTCTGCACTCAGCATTTCAAACAACAGACCCCGCTCGGGCGAAACAAATCCGAACCGCGCCTTATGCACCTCCTCAAAGGCGGCCTGCATCTCGGCCACAGGGCCAAAAGGCACCTCCAACGCCTGATGCGAGCCGTCATAGCGCAAATGGACCCGCTCTTCGGTCTGAATACGCGCAGCACCCTGCTCTTGCACCTCCTGCACCGCTTCGGCCCGGATGACGGCCAGCGCGGCCTCGGCATCGGCCACCTGCGCCAGAGGCGCATCCAGCTGCATTTCGCGCATGGCCCGGATCTCGGCCAGACCCATGCCATAGGCCGAAAGAACGCCCGCATGAGGGTGGATGAACACCCGCCGCATGCCCAGCGCATCCGCGACCAGACAGGCATGTTGCCCGCCCGCGCCACCAAAACATTGCAGCGTATAGCCGGTCACATCATGCCCGCGCTGCACGCTGATCTTCTTGATCGCATTGGCCATGTTGTCGACTGCAATCCGCAAAAACCCTTCGGCCATCTCCTCGGGCGCGCGGGGCGGTTCGCCGGTTTCGGCGGCAACCTCTGCGGCCAGCGCCTCAAACCCGCGCCGCACAGCCTCCAGATCCAGCGGCTGATCGCCGTCCGGGCCAAACACAGCCGGGAAATGCGCCGGGTTCAACTTGCCAAGCATCACGTTGCAATCGGTAACGGTCAACGGCCCGCCACGGCGGTAACAGGCCGGGCCAGGGTCCGCGCCGGCGCTTTCCGGCCCGACCTGAAACCGCCCCTCGGCAAAGCGGCAGATCGACCCGCCCCCCGCCGCCACGGTATGAATATCCATCATCGGCGCGCGCATCCGCACGCCCGCCACTTCCGTCTCGAACGACCGCTCATAGCGCCCGGCATAATGGCTCACATCGGTCGAGGTGCCCCCCATATCAAAGCCGATCAACCGGTCATGCCCCATCGCCTCGCCGGTCTTGACCATGCCCACAATGCCCCCGGCCGGTCCCGACAGGATCGCATCCTTGCCCTGAAACAGCCGCGCATCCGTCAATCCGCCCGAGCTTTGCATGAACAACAGCCGCGCACAGGCCCGCCCCATGTCCAGCGCTCCGGCCACCTGATCCACATAGCGGCGCAGGATCGGAGACAGATAGGCATCCACCACCGTCGTATCCCCGCGCCCCACCAGCTTGGCCAGTTTGGACACCGCATGGCTGGTGCTGATCTGGGTATAGCCGATCTCGGCTGCAATCTCGGCCACCCGGTCTTCATGCACCGGGTTCAGATAGGCATGCAGCCCGGCCACCGCCAGCGCCCGCACGCCCCGGTCATAGGCCTGCCGCAACGTCTCCCGCACCGGCGCCTCGTCCAGTGGCCGCAGCACCACACCCTCCGCATCCAGCCGCTCGTCCATCTCGGCGACATCCTGGTACAATAATTCAGGGCGCCGAATGTCCAGATCAAACAGCTTGGGCCGTGTCTGATACCCGATCAGCAACAAATCCCGGAACCCCTTGGTGATCAGCAACAACACATCCTCACCCTTGCGTTCCAGCAACGCATTGGTAGCCACCGTGGTGCCCATCTTGACCGCACTGATCGCATTATCCGGAAACGGCCCGGTCACGCCCATCAGTTCGCGAATACCCTGCACGGCCGCATCCTTGTACCGCTCCGGGTTTTCAGACAGCAGCTTGTGAGTGCGAATCGCGCCATCAGGCTGGCGGGCAACAATATCCGTAAAGGTGCCGCCCCGGTCGATCCAAAACTCCCACTCTGCACTCATGATGTCTCTCCGTATTACAGTCCCGCCCAGTGATTGCGCCGCCACCGGGCAGAGTCAATCAGCCATTGGATGCCCCACCGCTCCGCGCCTGCCCAGACCCCGCCACGGTCATCCGCCTGCCCAGCAAACAGTCACCTTTATCTTCTGTCGGTGCCGGGGTCAGGCTCTGGCAGAATCGGAACAAACCGTGCTAGGTCTTGCGGTATGATTTCAGCCGAACACAACATGAACGCCACCGCGACAGATCAGAGCCGCTCTCAGAGCGGCCCGCTGGCGCAACCGGTGATCCGCCAGCTGGACGAGGCGGCCATAAATCGCATCGCCGCAGGCGAGGTGGTCGAACGGCCTGCCTCGGCCGTCAAGGAACTGGTCGAAAATGCAATCGACGCCGGCGCCCAGCGTATCACCATCGACATCGCCGATGGCGGCAAAACCCTCATCCGCGTCACCGATGACGGCTGTGGCATGTCCGCCTCCGACCTCACACTGGCCCTGTCACGCCATGCCACCTCCAAGATCGACGGGTCCGACCTGCTCGACATCCACACATTCGGCTTTCGCGGAGAAGCCCTGCCATCGCTCGGCGCCGTGGGCCGCCTGACCCTGACCAGCCGCGTTGCCGGGGCCGAAGGCGCCGCCATCCGCGTGCAGGGCGGCGATCAGGGCACCCCGCGCCCCGCCGCCTCCCAAAACGGCACCCAGGTCGAACTGCGCGACCTGTTTTACGCCACCCCCGCGCGGCTGAAATTCCTGCGCACCGACCGGGCCGAAACGCAGGCCATCTCGGATGTGGTCAAACGCCTCGCCATGGCCGAACCCTCCATCGGTTTCACCCTTTGCGATACTGCACAGGGCAAACCCCGCGTCCTGTTCCGCGCCGACCCCGAATCCGGAGACCTCTTTGACGCCCTCAGCGGCCGGCTGGCCCGCGTCATGGGCAAAGAGTTCTGCGACAACGCCATCCAGATCCAGACCGAGCGTGACGGCATCACCCTCCACGGCCTTGCCGCGCTGCCCACCTATTCGCGCGGCGCTGCGGTGGCGCAATACCTGTTCGTCAATGGCCGCCCGGTCAAAGACCGCATGCTGACCGGCGCCCTGCGCGCCGCCTATAGCGATTTCCTCAGCCGCGACAGGCACCCGGCGGCGGCGCTCTTCCTGGGCTGTGATCCGCATCTGGTTGATGTCAACGTCCACCCGGCAAAATCCGAGGTCCGCTTTCGCGATCCGGGCGTTGCACGCGGGCTGATCATCTCTGCTCTGCGCCACGCTTTGGCCAATGCGGGCCACCGGGCCTCCTCGACAGTGGCAGACGCCGTGCTCGGCGCGGCCCGCCCGCAACAGGATCCGCACAGCCACGCCCGCATCTACCAGATGGACCGGCCATCCGCCTCGGCCCGCGCCGCCTCTTTTGCGGCCCAGGCGCCCACATCGCCCGGCTTTCACGAACTGGCGCAGGATTACTCCGCCCGCACCATCGACCCGCTGCCGGATGCCGCCCAAACTGCAACTCAGCCGCCCTTTGATACCCCCCCCGAGGCCCCATCCGCCGACCTCCCCCTGGGCGTCGCCCGTGGCCAGGTCCACGAAAACTACATCATCGCCCAAACCGCCGACGGCATGGTCATCGTGGATCAACACGCCGCCCACGAACGGCTGGTCTACGAGCGGCTCAAAACCCAAATGGCCAACACAGGCGTCGCCGCCCAGGCGCTGCTCATCCCGGAAATCGTCGAACTCTCCGAAGGCGACTGCGCCCGCCTGATGGCCCATGCCGAGTCCCTGTCCAGAATGGGCCTCACACTCGAACCATTCGGTGGCAACGCCGTCGCCGTGCGCGAAACCCCGGCCATCCTGGGCGAGGTGAACGCCGACGCGCTCCTGCGCGACGTGCTGGACGAGCTGAGCGACCAGGGCGACAGCGATCTGGTCCAATCCCGGATCGAGGCCATCCTCAGCCGCGTCGCCTGCCATGGCTCGATCCGCTCTGGCCGCAGAATGCGCGGCGAGGAAATGAACGCCCTGCTGCGCGAGATGGAGGCAACGCCCCATTCCGGCCAATGCAACCACGGACGCCCGACCTATGTTGAACTGAAATTGGCCGATATCGAACGGCTGTTTGGCCGCACATGATCCAGATCGGTGACCAAAGCTATGCGCTGAACGATCCGGCCGTGATCGCGGCCGGGGTTGGCGCCGCGCTGGTGTTGCTGATCCTGCTGATGTTGTGGCTGGCCCTGCGCGCGGCCAATCGTTCTGCGCTCAGCGTCGCGCCACTGGCGCAACAGCTCAACCACCTGGGCCAAAGCGTCCAGCATCTGGGGCAGGGGCAGGCCCAGTTGCAAGGCGGCCTGCAACAGGTCTCGGATACACAGGCCAATGCGCAGGTGCAGATGGTCCAGACCATGGAAACCCGCCTGGCGGACGTCCAGCAAAACATGGCCGACCGGCTGGCCGACAACGCCATGCGCGCCAACCGCGCCATGACCGAAATGCAGGAACGGCTCCGCGAATCCCTGCACGGCTCCTCCAAACAAACCGCAACCTCGCTCACCGCCCTGCAAGAACGGCTGCGCGCCATCGACAAGGCGCAGGACAATATCACCAAACTCTCCGGCGATGTGCTCAGCCTGCAAGACATCCTGTCCAACAAACAGCGCCGCGGCATGTTCGGGGAAATCCAGCTGAATGACATCGTGTCCAAGGCCCTGCCCGCCGATGCCTACGCCTTCCAGCACGTGCTCTCCAACGGCAAACGGGCCGATTGCCTGATCCACCTGCCCAACCCGCCGGGCCCCATCGTCATTGACGCCAAATTCCCCCTCGAAGATTTCGAAAACCTGGTTGCCGCCCAAACCAAGGACCAGGCCGAGCGCGCCCTCAAAAGCTTTGGCAATGCCGTGCGCGTCCATATCCGCGCCATTTCCGAACGTTACATCCTGGATGGCGAAACCGCCGACGGCGCGCTGATGTTCGTCCCGTCCGAGGCCGTCTACGCCGAACTGCACGCCCGCCTGCCGCATGTGGTGCGCGAAGGTTTTGACGCCCGCGTCTGGATCGTGTCACCAACCACCTGCATGGCCACGCTGAACACCATGCGCGCCATCCTCAAGGATGCCCGCATGCGCGAACAGGCCGGCGCCATCCGCAAAGAGCTCGCCGCGCTGCACAAGGATGTCGAACGCCTGGGCGACCGTGTCGGCAATCTGGACCGCCATTTCAATCAGGCCCAAAAGGACATCGGCGAAATCAAGGTCAGCGCCGAAAAGGCCGGCCGCCGCGCCCTCCGCCTGGATCGCTTCGATTTCGAAGACGTCGCGACGGAAGAACCGCCCAAGATCGTTCCATTGACCAAACCGGATGTCTAAACCGGGTTGAACCCTGTCAATCACTGCGAGGCACCTCATTTGTCGGCTTCCCCCAAGGCGCGCGCCGCCAGAAAATCAAACCGGAAATCAAACCGAAAATCAGCCTCCCGGCCCGCCGCGCCCCTGCATACGCCCGAGGTTCAGACCCTCCTGCAAAACGCAGAGATGGAGGCCGAACGCACCGTCTCGGTCGCCCGGATGGCGGCGGCGGCGGGGCTGTTCCTCTTGCTGGCCGTGGTCATCCCCTCGCCCGAAGAGCAGGCCAACACCATCCTCACCCGCCAGGGCGATCTGGCCATGTTCACGATGTTCGCCTATTTTGTCGTTGGCCTGCTGGCCTGGCTGCTGCTGCGCATCGGCGGATTTCGCCGCTGGATGCTGGTGCCCCTGACTCTGGCGGATGTGTTCTTTGTTGTCGCCTCGGTCTGGAACAGCATGCAAAACACCAAACTGATGGGCGACACCGTCTTTCTCTACCCCTCGGTCTGGCTGGTCCCGCTCGTCCTCAGTTTCGGCGTGCTGCGCGGCAACCCCAAGGTCATGGCCGGAACCGCACTGGCCCTGGTCGTCGGCCTCGCCAGCCTGGTCAGCATCGACCCCTGGGCCACCAAAAACATCGCCGACAGCGCGGTCTGGCTGTTCCTGGCACCGCCACCCAATGTCATGCGCCTGGTCCTGCTGTCGCTGGGCGCGGGCATTATGGTCTATGCCACCTGGCGCATGCGCCGGCTGCTGCACAGCTCAATCGAAACCTCCGTGCGCAACGCCAACCTCACCCGCTATCTGCCGGCCAAACTGGCGCCGCAACTGGCGGCCGGCCAACTCCAGGACCTGCGCCGCGGTCAACGCGAAGAGGTTGCCGTGCTGTTTGTCGACATTCGCGGCTTCACCCAATTGTCCGAACAGATGACGCCGCAACAGGTCTCCAGCTTTGTGACAGATTTCCGCACCCGCATCGCACAGGTGGTCGAGGCCCACGACGGCATCATCGACAAATTCATGGGCGACGCCGCCATGGTGCTGTTCATAGAGCCGCAGACACCCGCCCGCGCCGCCGCCAACGGGCTGGCCTGCGCCGCCGACCTTCAGAGCGCCATGCAGAAATGGTCCGACGAACGCGCCCGCAGTCACGGCACGCCGGTCAAGGTCGGCATCGGTCTGCACTTTGGCACCGTCTTCAGCGGCGTGGTCGGTGATGATACCCGGCTGGAATACTCCGTCTTTGGCGACACCGTGAACGTGGCCGCCCGGCTGGAGGAAATGTCAAAGGAACTGGACGCCTCCGTCCTTGCCTCGCGCGAAACCATTGACGCCGCAGGGCCGCTCGGCAATCCGCAAGAGTGGCGTCACATCGCGCAAACCAAATTGCGCGGGCGTCATGGCAGTATCGACATCATGTCACCGCTCTGAAACCCCGGACTGCGCCACACAGAAACAGGCGGGCCCAAGGACCCGCCTGCGTCAAAACCAAACCGTCCAGTGTCAGATGCGGAAAAACGGCTGCAACAGACGCGGCACCAGTTTGCGAAACCGCAATGGCGCGTCAGTCACGGCCAGACAAATGCAATCCTCGCCCACATCGGCAATCGGCGTATGCACAACGTCCTCGTCGGCAATCTCCACATCGCCACGGGCGAAATAGTCATTCTCGTCCACAAAGGCACCCTGCAAAACCATGGTCAGCTCGGTGCCGCGATGGCCATGATCCGGCACCGCCGTGCCCGCCGGAATATACAGCAACCGCGCCGTGCCAGACGGGCTTTCCGCCAGGATCGCCTGGCGCACACCCATGCCCAGAGGCCGCCAGCGCACCGCGTCCAGATCGCCCCCGACATAATCCTGCACAGGGCGCGGCAACGGCCCGCCCGAGGCCCCCTGCGGCGACACAGGCGCTGCGTCCTGCTCCGGCTCCGCCGCAATCCGCTCCAGAACCGCGCTCAACGTGCCTGCGCCCATCACGGCCATCTCGTCCACGCGGTCCGGCGTGGTCTGCTCGACCAGGGCACCGCCCAACGCATCATAGCTCTCCACGACGGCACGGCACTGATCACAGACCGAAACATGCGCGGCAACGATCAGGTTAAACGCCTCGGGCAATGTCCCGGCCGAATACCCAAACAACAAATCGTCGCTCAAATGGTGCTGAATTTTATCGTTCATTTTTTTCATTTCATTACATGGCGCAGACGGTCCAGCGCCAGACGGATACGGGATTTGATCGTGCCCAGTGGCAGCCCTGTACGCGATGCAATTTCGCGATGGCTCAAGTCACCAAAATAGGCCTGTTCGATCAACACTCTCTGCGCCTCAGGTAGGTCTGATATCGCCTCCTTCAAGCGCGTATTCTCCTGTTGTAGGGCCAAGACATCCGCCTGGTCCGGTTCCGCCTCTGGGCCCCAGGTCAGATCCTCGGGCTCGGGCCGTTTTTCTTTGCGCAGCACGTCAATCCGACGGTTTCGTGCGATCGTGAAAACCCATGTCGCAACCGAGGCCCGCGACCCATCAAACAGATGCGCCTTGCGCCACAGCGTCACCATCACGTCCTGGGCACATTCCTCGGCCGTCGCGACATCAGCGCCGCTTTTGATCAAGAAACCCTTAACGCGCGGTGCGAAATGGTCGAACAGGGCGGCAAAGGCCTCCTTGTCCTGATGGTCGCGGATTCGCTCCACGCAATTTACCCAGTGTGTCTCGGTCAATGTCGACTCTCTTCGCGCACTCTTTTTGACCCGAGATGTTTCGGGGGCCGGGCAGATCCGGGCGCGGGCAACTCTCTGGATAGTATCAGCTTCGGTCAACATAAAACTGATACGCAGCCCATCTGAAACTGGATCACCGCCCGGACAATTTTTTCTGCATCCCCCCACCTGCCGCCCGTTCACGCGCAAACCACCTGAAAACTTCTCAAAAAAAACGATCCGCCACCCGATCCGATGCGTATCCCCTTCATAGTGATCATTGGGAAAGTCCAGAATGCCGTTTGAACAGCCTATCACCGCCTCTCGCAAAATTGCCGTCATAGGCGGTGGCATATCTGGAATGGGGGCCGCCTGGCTGCTGGGACAGGGCCATAATGTCACGCTGTTTGAATCCGCCAACCGCCTGGGCGGACATGCCCGCACCGTGATTGCCGGGCAAAACGGGGATCAGCCGGTTGATACCGGCTTCATCGTGTTCAACCGGGTCAATTATCCCCGCCTCTGCGCGCTGTTTGACGACCTCGGCGTTCCCGTGGCGAAAAGCAAGATGAGCTTTGGCGCCTCCTTTGACGGAGGGGCGCTCGAATACTCGGTGCAAAGCATCAACAGCCTCTTTGCCCAGCGACGCAACATCATGCGTCCGGCCTTTGCCCGGATGGTGCGCGACCTGGTCTATTTCAACAACAACGCGCTCGACATGGCAGATGACCCTTCCATGACGGTCCGCGACCTGCTGCGCAAACTCGGCACAGGCGACTGGTTCCGCGACTATTACCTGCTGCCGTTTTCCGGCGCGATCTGGTCAACACCGCGCGAACAGGTGATGGATTTCCCCGCCTACGCCATGATCCGCTTCTTTCGCAATCATGCGCTGCTGGGCAAAAAAGGCCAGCACCAATGGTACACCGTGCGCGGCGGCTCTCAGCAATATGTGTCCCGGCTGGGCCGCGCTTTGCAGGAACGCGACGTATCGGTCCGCCTCTCGGCGCAGGTCCAGTCCATCCGCCGCAGCCCGACCGGCCCCGAGGTGCACACCAAAGGCCACGGCTGGGAACGCTTTGACGAGGTTGTGCTGGCCACTCACGCGGATGACACCCTGCGCCTGCTCTCCGATCCCAGCCACTCCGAGCGCGCCTCCCTCGAACGCATCGCCTATCAACCCAACACCGTGACCCTGCACCGCGACACCACGATCATGCCCAAACGGCGCTCGGTCTGGTCCAGCTGGAGCTACACCGAACCCAAAGGCGGCTCCAACGCGCTGGATCTGACCTATTGGATGAACTCCCTGCAACCGATCCCCCATTCGGATCCGATGTTTGTCACACTCAACGACACAGGCCGCATCCGGGAAGAGCTGATTTACGACCAAACCACCATGCGCCACCCGGTTTACGGGCCGGGTGTGCTCGAGGCACAGGACCAGCTGCGCACCATGAACGGCACCAACCGCACCTGGTTCTGTGGTGCCTGGATGCGCAATGGCTTCCACGAAGACGGCATGGCCAGCGCAGCCGCCGTCGCCGACCAGATCCTGCGCACCACAGCGCTTCAGGTGGTGGCAGAATGACAGGCACGCCCAACCCCCACGCGCAAAACGCCCCGCTCGACCATATCGCTGCCCATACCTACCATGGGCGCAAAGGGGCCGTGAAAAACGCCTTTCGTTATTCGGTGGATTTCATCCTCTGCGATGCCGAATCCACAGGACCCACGCCCAAACTCTTTTCGCGGAACAAGGCCAATCTGGCCTCGATCCGCGACCGCGACCATGGCGGCGACATCGGCGATGGCCACGGCGCCGATTGGGTCCGCGCCGTGCTGCGCGACCATCAACTGGACCAACCGGCGCGCATCTGTCTGCTGGCCCAACCGCGCCTGCTGGGCCATGCCTTCAACCCGGTCAGCTTCTGGCTTTGTTACAGCGATGACCAGATGACGCGCCTGACCAGCGTGATCGCCGAGGTCACCAACACCTTTGGCGAACGCCATTCCTATATCTGTCACCACCCGGACCAGCGCGCCATCACCCCGCAGGACCGGCTGGGCGCGACCAAAGTCTTTCATGTCTCTCCGTTCCAGCCGGTGAATGGCGGCTATACCTTCCGCTTTGACATTGGCCCGGATCGCATCGGCATCTGGATCGACTATCTCCAGGCCGTCAAATCGCCCCAGGATGCCCACAGCGGCGCCACCGGGACAGGCGGGCTGATCGCGACGCTCACCGGCACCCGCAAACCGCTCAGCAACCGGGCAATCCTCTGGTCCTGCCTGCGCCGCCCGTTCGGTTCGCGCCGCGTGCTGGCGCTGATCCACTGGCAGGCGGCGAAACTTTGGTGGAAACGCGCCACCTTCCGCGCCAGACCCCTGCCACCAGATCACACCGTCTCGCGCGGATGACCATGGCTCAGACCGATATCCAGCGCGGCAATCACCTGCCGTCTTACGCCCTGTTCGCAGGTCTGCTGGCTGCGGCCGGTCTGCCCATCTATATCCATGCGCCAAAGTTCTACGTTGATACCTATGGCGTCAGCCTCGCCGCGCTCGGCGGCATCCTGTTCGCCCTGCGCTTGCTGGACGTGGTCCAGGACCCGCTGCTGGGCCGCCTGGCCCGCATCCTGTCGCGCCACCGCGCCCTCAGCGCCGCCATCGCAGCGCTGATCATGGCCGCCGCCATGTTCGGCCTCTTTGCCATTGCGCCCCCCATGAACCCGCTGATCTGGTTTGCCGCAATGCTCACCCTGCTGTTCTCGGGCTATAGCTATCTCACCATCGTCTTCTACGCCCAGGGCGTGGCCAAAGCCGACACATTCCCCACCCAGGGCCACCTGCGCGTGGCACGCTGGCGCGAAACCGGCGCGCTGCTGGGGGTCTGCCTGGCCTCTGTCGCCCCGGTCGTCGCGGCCAGCTTTTCCGACAACCCCTTTGCCGTCTTCGCCGCGGGTTTCGCCGGCATCGCCCTGCTCGCCACCCTCGCCATGCAGCGCGAATGGTCCGCCACCCCGGCCAGCGGCCCCTCGGGACTGCGCACCGTCCTGTCCGACCAGAGGGCCCGGCGTCTGCTGCTGATCGCGCTGGTCAACGCCGCGCCCGTCGCCGTCAGCTCCACCCTCTTCCTGTTCTTCGTGGAAAGCCGGCTCAACGCCCCGGATGCCGCCGGTCCTCTGCTGTTGCTCTTCTTCCTCGCCGCCGCCGCCGCCGCCCCGCTCTGGGGCCGCCTGGCCGCGCGGTTCGGCCCCCGTCCCATGCTGCTTGTGGGCATGGTCCTGTCCATCCTCGCCTTTGGCGGCGCATTGGCGCTGGGTCCGGGCGATGTGCTGCCCTTTGCCCTGATCTGCCTCGCCTCCGGCGCAGCCCTGGGGGCCGATATGACACTGCTCCCGGCCATGTTCGCCGCCCGCCTGGCCCGCATTTCACCCTCCGCCAGCGAAGGCTTTGGCCTGTGGTCCTTCGTCACCAAAATCTCGCTCGCACTCGCAGCGGTCACCCTCTTGCCCCTGCTCGACGCCGCCGGCTTCCAATCCGGCCCCGACAACCCACCCCAGGCGCTCCTGCGCCTCACCCTGCTCTATGCCGCCGTCCCCTGCGCCCTCAAACTCCTGGCCATCGGACTGCTGGCAACCTTAACCCCAGAGGATTCCTGAATGGCAAAACTCTCTTTCCTCCTGCTCGGCGCGATGATCATGCTCGGGCTGATCTGGTTGCGCACCGCCTACGCAACCTTCCGCGCCCAGAAACCCCAGGACTACGCCGAAACCGGCCCCATCTTCGACATCCGCGAACACCTCAACGGCACCATTGATTGCGACGGCGTGATCTACGGACCAACCGGACGCGTCACCTCGCGCTTCACCGGCGTGTTCCACGCCGAATGGGACGGCAACACCGGCCAGATGAGCGAACATTTCGTCTACGACAACGGCAATACCCAAGACAGGTTCTGGACCCTCAAGGTCGATGACCAGGGCCGCATCACCGCCACCGCGCCCGACGTCGTCGGCACCGGCACCGGCTGGCAATCCGGCGCCGCCGTGCAATTGCGCTACAAGATCCAGCTGCCCGAACAGGCCGGCGGACATGTGCTCGACACGGTGGACTGGATGTATCGCTCGGCCAATGGCACCATCACCAACCGTAGCGAGCTGAGCAAATTCGGCATCAAGGTGGCCGAGCTGGTCGCCACCATGCGGCCCCGCGCTGCCGGGTCCCAGGAACAGCTGGCGGCCGAATAAAAGGGTGATCAATCGTGAGACAGTGGAACGGTAAACGGTACTGGCTGATCGGCGCCAGCCAGGGGCTGGGCGCGGCTTTGGCCGAACGTCTGAGCGCCTGTGGCGTGCATGTGATCCTCAGCGCCCGCGACCCCGAGGCGCTCCAGACACTGGCCGACCGCCTGCCAGGGTCCAGCACCATCGTGCCGCTGGATGTGGCCGACACCGACAGCATCCGCGCCGCCGCCAAAACCGTGGCCGAAACCGTGGGCCAGATCGACGGCATGGTGTTTCTGGCCGGCGTCTACTGGCCCATGCCCGCCACCGCCTGGCAGGCAGAGCAGGGCGAACAAATGGCCGATATCAACTTCACCGGCCTGATGCGCGTGCTCGGGCAGGTCGTGCCACCCATGGTCGAACGCGATCAGGGCCATATCGTCATCACCGGATCGCTGGCCGGGTTCCGGGGCCTCAAGAACTCCATCGGCTATGGCGCTTCCAAGGCCGCCACCATGGTCCTCGCCGAGGGCCTCTACGCAGATCTCTGGCGCAGCGGTGTCTCGGTCCAACTCGCCAACCCCGGCTTCATCCGCACCCGGCTGACCGCCCAGAACGACTTCCCAATGCCCTTCCTGATGGAGCCCGAAGACGCCGCCCAGCGTATGTTCGACCACATGTGCACCAACCGCTTCAAAACCAGCTTTCCAACCGGGTTTTCCTGGCTCTTCCGGCTCAGCCAATTCCTGCCGGACTGGCTGTACTACCGGCTCTTCGCCTGACACCCCCCCCCTCCCGGGACCAGCTTAGTCAGAAAAGCACAGCTTGTTGCCATCAAGGTCTCTTACATAAGCAGAGAATTTTGGCCCTCGCTGATTTGGCCTTCCCTCACAGGTGCCACCATTTTTAAGAGCCACCCCATGCATCCTCTCAACATCATCTTGCTGGCCAACACAAAACCCCACCATCGTACCATTTCCATTGGAGGCAGGCCGTGTGTCGAACGGTATCGCGGTTGCAAAGGCAAAATCCTCTCCCATCCAGTAGGTCATGCGATCTGACGGTGAAAAACATTGAAGCCCCGAATGCTCAAAAAGCGCATCATAAAAGGCTTTTGATGCATCCATGTCGTTTGTACCGACAACGAAGTAGTTCATTTTCATGGCTTTTTATCCTGTTTGAACGATGGGCCTTCTTGCGCCTGGCAAGGGCCGGAATATGGCAGCGATCGCGCCGCACCACCGCTATATTGATAAATACGCCATTTTATGTCCTATTTGATGCATGGCCCGAACAACCGCCCACGAAAGGCTAAGGCGACTCGAGTTGCTCGCCGTCCACCTCAAGCAAGACACGCATTGCACGGTCCAAGACCTTGCGCAGCGACTCGGCGTCAGCGTGCGCACGATAACCCGCGATCTATCTCTGATGCGCGATCAGGGGATGCTCATCGACGCAGACCGGGGGCGCGGCGGTGGCGTGCGCCTGGACCGCAACTGGGGTGTCGGCAGGCTGAACCTGTCCTATGCCGAAGCCGTCGACCTGCTCATCAGCATTGCAGTCGCAGAGCAGATGCAGTCGCCGATCTTCCTGGCCAGCCTTGGGTCCGTCCGGCGGCAGTTGGTGGCCTCGTTTTCGCCGGAAAAGCACAGACAGGTCGACCGTCTGAAATCCCGAATAATGATCGGTGCCACCGCGTCGACTTTCGTTCAAACCGGCGCCAGCGCTCCGCCCAAGCGGATCGTTCAGGCCTTGCATCAGGCCTTCATCACACAGACCGAGTTGGAAATCCGGTATCAAAGAGAGGACGGTGCCACATCCGCTCGCCAAATTGCGCCGCATTACCTTCTGCTAAAATATCCGATTTGGTATGTGGTCGCGTTCGACAGCCTGAGGGATGCGCCCCGCACCTTCCGGTGTGACCGTATTCTCGGGGCCAAAACAACCGAAACCCCCTTTCGCTTGTTGCCCAAAGACGCGTTTGAACCCTCAATCTCGATGGAAGACATGTCGGTCTCGTCTTAGGGCCGCACCACCGCTGCCAAGGCCACAGCCTGCCGTCAGGTCCGCAACTCTGGCGCGGGCAGAGGGTGGCGATCAGGACAGGCGCCGTCATGGGCATGTCCCGGACATGTTTTTCTGAGAAAATGTTTGGAATCATAGGGTTGGAGAATGTCCCAGCTGGGACATTTCCTGAATCCGGGTCAAATCGCTACAGCAGGGCCTGCAAGGCCAGCACAAAAACACTCACCACAAGCCCCCCCATCAGCGCCCCGCGCAGCCGATCCCGCCGCCGCCTGCGCCGCCTTTGGGCCGCGTCATCGCTGGTCACCCGCAGGGTTTTTTCCAGCAGATCCGGCAGGCGCGGGCCGAACCGCGAAATCACCTGCACCGCCTGCATCACATCCCGTGCCATCGCCCGCGGTCCCAGTGATTTGCTGATATAATCCGTCACAACAGGCTGGGCCACCTGCCAGATATTGATATGCGGATCCAAAGACCGCGCCACGCCCTCAACCACCACCATGGTGCGCTGTAACAGGATCAATTCGGTCCGCGTTTCCATCCCGAACCGCTCGGTCACCTCAAACAGATAGGTCAGCAACCGCGCCATCGAGATATGCGAGGCATCCATCCCAAAGATCGGCTCTCCAACGGCGCGCAGGGCGCGCGCAAACTCGTCAACATCGCGATCCGGCGGCACATAACCGGCCTCGAAATGCACCTCCGCGACGCGTTTGTAATCCCGGCGGATAAAGCCATACAAAATCTGCGCGTAGGTCCGGCGCGTATACTCGTCGATCTGCCCCATGATTCCGAAATCATAGGCAATGATGTTCCCGTTCGCGGCCACCTTCAGATTGCCCTGATGCATGTCCGCATGGAAAAACCCGTCGCGCAGGGCATGCATCAGAAACAGGGTCAGCACCCGCTCCGCCAACACCCGCCGGTCATGCCCGGCCGCATCCAGCGCTTCGTTGTCCCCCAAAGGTAGCCCATCCGCCCAGCCCAGCGTCATCACCCGCCGCGCGGAATGCGCCCATTTCAGGCCGGGCACCTGAAACCCTTCATCGTCCTTGGTGTTGTCCGCAAATTCGGACGCCGAGGCACTCTCGACCCGCAAATCCAGCTCGCCGCGCACAACCCCGTCAAAATGGCGGATCACCTCCATCGGTCGCAAACGACGGGCGCCAGGGGCGGCCAACTCCACGATCCGTGCCGCCAGATAGAACGCATCCACATCCTTGCGAAACGCCCGCTCCACGCCGGGGCGCAGCACCTTGACGGCCACGTCTTCTCCGGTTTCGAGCAACCGCGCCTTGTGAACCTGCGCGATCGAGGCCGCCGCGATCGGCTCGCTGAATTCAGAGAACAGCGCATCCGGGTGCTGGCCCAATTCCTTTTCGACCTCCGCACGCGCCAGACTCTTCGAAAACGGCGGCAGCTTGTCCTGCAAAACCCGCAGCTGCTGCGCCAGATCATCCCCCACCACATCCGGCCGCGTCGACAGCACCTGACCAAACTTGATATAGGCAGGCCCCAGCGCCGTCAGCGCGCGCGTGGCCGGGGGCATCGAGGGATCGCCGCGATAGCCCATCCATTTGAACGGCCATCCCAGCAAATGCGCCACGATCCGCAGCGACCGAGGCGCCTCGAACGCGTCCAGCACCACATTCATCGCGCCCGTCCGCTCCAACGTCGCACCGGTCCGCACCAGCCGCAGGATGTTATGAGGCCCCCGCATCTTCTAGAGCTTCCAGCCAGAGTGCAGCGCCGCCACGCCCATGGTCAGATTCCGGTACTTTTCATTCTCAAAGCCAGCAGTACGCACCATGGACAAGAAGGTGTCCTGATCCGGAAACTTGCGGATTGATTCCACCAGATACTGATAACTGTCCCCATCCCCCGCAATGGCCTGTCCCATGCGCGGGATCACATTGAAACTGTAAAGGTCATAGGCTTTTTGCAGCATCGGGTTGGGCAGCTGGCTGAACTCCAGCACCATCAACCGCCCACCGGGGCGCAATACGCGGTATGCTTCGGCCAGCGCCTCGGCGGGGCGGGTCACGTTGCGAATGCCAAAGCTGATCGTATACACGTCAAAGCTGTTGTCGGCGAAGGGCAGGGCCATTGCATCCCCCGTGACCCAATCCAGACTGTCAGCCAACTGCTCGGCCTCGGCCCGCTTGCGGCCTTCGATCAGCATCGGTTCGGTCAGATCCAGCACGGTCGCATGCCCCCGCCCGGCCCGGGCCAGAAACCGAAACGCGATATCTCCGGTTCCACCGGCCACATCCAGCAACCGCTGCCCGGGGCGCGGGGCCAGCCAATCCATCATCGCATCCTTCCAGATCCGATGCACACCGCCGCTCATCACATCGTTCATGATGTCATATTTGGAGGCGACCGAGTTGAAGACGCCCTGCACGCGCCCGGCCTTGTCGGCCTCGGGAATGTCCTCATAGCCGAAATGTGTGGTTTTACCGTCTGTCTCTGTCATGAGCCCTTGCCGTATTGCGCGTTCCGGGCTTGTTATATGTCTCCTGCGCGCACGTACAATGCGCTCGATTGAAACAGCTGCGATTCCCGATGCCAGAATTACCCGAAGTCGAAACTGTCCGCCGTGGACTCGCCCCCGCAATGGAGGGCGTGGTGATCACGCAAGCCCAGGTAAACCGCCCCGACCTGCGCTGGCCTTTTCCAGAGCGGATGGCCGAGCGGTTGACGGGACGCCGCGTGCAGCGGCTGGGGCGGCGATCGAAATACATCCTGGCCGAACTCGATCAGGACGAAACCCTGCTCATCCACCTGGGCATGTCTGGCCGCATGACCGTCAGCGGCGATCCGCTGGGGCGGTTTGTGCATGATCACCCGGCGCCCGAAAAACATGACCATGTGGTTTTTCATATGGAAAACGGTGCGCGGATCACTTTCAACGACCCGCGCCGGTTCGGCGCCATGGACCTGTTCCCAACCGCCGAGGCCGACAGTTACAAGCTTTTGGCCGTGCTTGGGCCCGAACCCTTGGGCAATACATTTGATGCGGCCTATCTGACGGCCAAGCTGCGGGACAAGAATACGCCGATCAAATCCGCGCTTCTGGACCAACGTATCGTTTCGGGTCTGGGCAACATCTATGTGTGCGAGGCGCTGTACCGCGTCGGGATCTCTCCGATTCGCAAAGCAGGGCGGATCGGACCAGAGCGGATTGCCGATCTGTGCGTCGCAATCCGCGACGTTTTGAACGATGCAATCGCGGCTGGCGGCTCTTCGTTGCGCGACTTTCGTCAGGCCGATGGAGAGTTGGGCTATTTCCAACACAGCTTTGACGTGTATGGTCGAGAGGGAGAACCCTGTAGACGGGCGGGCTGTACAGGAACTGTGCGCCGGGTGGTGCAATCGGGGCGCTCCTCCTTCTACTGTGCGGCCTGTCAAAGGTAACTGAGCAATCAAAGCTTGAACCACCTGTGGCCTCTGGTAAGGAACCGGATGGAAACGGAACAGCGAAAGCAGAAAAATGGCTTTTGAGACGATCATCGTTGAAACGGATGACCACGTTACTCTGATCAAACTAAATCGGCCCGATGCGCTGAACGCCCTGAACACGCAAGTGCTGGACGAATTGTGCACGGCGTTGGAAGAGGCCGATGCCAATGACAAGGTGCGGTGCATCGTCTTGACGGGCTCGGAGAAAGCATTCGCCGCCGGGGCTGACATCAAGCAGATGTCGGAAATGTCTTTTGCGGACGTCTTCAATATCAACCTTTTTGCCGATGCCACTGATCGGATTGACGGAATCCGCAAGCCGATCATCGCGGCCGTGTCTGGCTATGCGCTGGGCGGGGGGTGTGAATTGGCCATGGCCTGCGATTTCATTATCGCATCGGACACTGCCAAATTCGGTCAGCCCGAGGTCAATCTGGGCGTGATGGCCGGCATGGGTGGCAGCCAAAGGCTGACCCGGTTTGTGGGCAAGTCCAAGGCGATGGATATGAACCTGACGGGCCGCTTCATGCCCGCCGAAGAGGCAGAACGGTCAGGGCTGGTCAGCCGAATCGTTCCGGCAAAGAAGCTGATCGAAGAGGCGCTGGGGGCTGCCCAGAAGATTGCCGAGAAATCGACAATCTCGGTTCTGGCGATCAAGGAAGCGGTCGATCGCAGCTATGAAACCACCCTTGCCGAGGGAGTGCTGTTTGAACGGCGTCTGTTTCATTCCATGTTTGCGACCGAAGATCAGAGCGAGGGCATGGCGGCCTTTCTGGAAAAGCGTCAGCCACAGTTCCGCGACAAATAGCGCACCGATTTGGTGCCAAAGCCCTTGTGATGCGGTGATACCCGTGGTGCAGGGGCGATTTTCACTTTTCATCAGCGGGCAACTGCCTTATAGGCCCGTCGATACATGCGCGTGATGCCCGCTTGGCAGGAGCAGCCGGTACTGAACCCGGGGCGGACGTTTGACGTGCGATATAACATCATTGATCCGCCGAAAGGGATACAGACATGGCCAATTCGCCACAGGCAAAAAAGCGCGCCCGTCAGAACGAAAAACGTTACGCCGTTAACAAAGCACGTCGTTCGCGCATCCGCACATATCTTCGCAAAGTTGAAGAGGCCATCGCCTCTGGTGACAAGGATGCAGCAGCTGCCGCATTGCGCGCCGCTCAGCCAGAGATGATGCGCGGTGTGACCAAGGGTGTGTTGCACAAGAACACAGTGGCGCGGAAAATGTCGCGTTTGTCCGCGCGGGTAAAAGCGCTGGGCTAACCCACGGGTTGTGCGCATTTTTTGATGCGTGTCCAAGGCGTTGCCATAGGCAGCGCCTTTTTTCATGTGCTGACCAATCTGCAACATTCTGCGGGTGCAACAGATTCTCTGCCGCTCTTCGCGCTGTCAAGTTTAGAGTTTCGTTGCTGCAGAGGGCGTGAAATTGCTAGTTTCAATCCAGCGATTCATTCGCCTTGGGGGGACAGGCCGCTAGAATTGGACCGATGGGCATCGGGACAACGAAGGCGGAGGCTGAACACTCTGGCTCTGTCAGAATGTTCAGAGTGCTCTAGGATCGGCGCCACCGGTTCACGGGCCCTGTCATATTATCTTGTTCAGCGTGTTGCTGCTGCGTCGTAACTTGTGTCGGCGTGTGCATGGCGCGTGTGTGTATTCCATATCTTTGCTGGGTATGGGGATGCTGCTGATATGCCTCCCTCGCGGGTGATGACGGTACGGATGGGGACCGCCCAATAATCGGCCAAATGGCCAATGAACGAAGACGATGCGAGGCACTGAATGACCAATGACGCGTGGGGCGAGCTCAAGAAGAGACTGCTCAAAACTGTGGGCCAGAACAATTTTTCCCAGTGGATTGAACCGCTGCAAATGGCCTCCATCCAAGAAGGTGTCGCGGTCCTGGATGTCCCCACGCATTTCCACGGCAACTACGTCAGCCAGAATTTTGCCGACCTGATTCTATTCGAATTCCGTTCGACCGGAGAGGTCGTGCAGCGCCTGAAGTTCCAGGTGACCGCCAATGCCCCGGCCAAACCAAAGCTCAGCGCGCCTGCCGTGGCCGAGTCTGCGCCTGAAAAGACCTCGCGCACAAAGCCCGCGCAGCTGGACAGCCGCTTCACCTTTGACACCTTTGTCGTGGGCAAACCGAACGAGCTGGCCCATGCCGCTGCGCGCCGTGTCAGCGAAGGCGGGCCTGTCACTTTCAACCCTCTGGTGCTTTATGGCGGCGTGGGTCTGGGTAAGACCCATTTGATGCATGCAATCGCCTGGGAGTTGCAAGCGCGCCAG
This sequence comes from Marinibacterium sp., assembly GCA_034670145.1. GTDB lineage: Bacteria > Pseudomonadota > Alphaproteobacteria > Rhodobacterales > Rhodobacteraceae > HXMU1420-2. Next base: position 298,257 of record JAXMOA010000003.1, on the reverse strand, counting down.
CCCGAGCTGAATGTGCTTTACCTCTCTGCGGAACAATTCATGTACCGGTTTGTTCAGGCGTTGAGCGAACGCAAGATGATGGATTTCAAGTTCCTGTTCCGTGCGGTGGACGTCCTGATGGTGGATGATGTTCAGTTCATCGCAGGCAAAGATAGCACTCAGGAAGAATTCTTTCACACGTTCAACGCGTTGGTGGACCAAAACAAACAGATCATCATTTCCGCAGATCGCGCCCCGGGCGAGATCAAGGATATGGAGGAAAGGGTCAAATCCCGCCTGCAATGCGGTCTGGTCGTGGATTTGCACCCCACCAACTATGAATTGCGTCTGGGCATCCTGCAATCCAAGGTGCAGCAATACCGTACATCCTATCCGGGTCTGACGGTGGGCGATGGCGTGCTGGAGTTTCTGGCCCATCGTATCTCGACCAACGTGCGGGTGCTGGAAGGAGCGCTGACGCGGCTCTTTGCTTTTGCCTCGCTGGTCGGGCGCGAAATTGATATGGAGCTGACCCAGGATTGTCTGGCTGACGTGCTGCGGGCCTCGGAACGGAAAACGACCGTCGAAGAGATCCAGCGCAAGGTCTCGGAATATTACAACATCCGGCTCAGCGACATCATCGGACCCAAACGTCTGCGTGCCTATGCGCGTCCACGGCAGGTGGCGATGTATTTGTCCAAGCAATTGACCAGCCGCTCTTTGCCCGAGATTGGCCGACGTTTTGGCGGACGTGACCACACCACAGTCATGCATGGGGTCAAGCGCATCCAGGAATTGCAGCACAGCGATGGTCAGATCGCCGAAGACGTCGAAATACTGCGTCGCGCGCTGGAGGCCTGAGGCGCATCAGGACAGGAGAGAGGTTGCCTGCATTGCCGTGCCGCGCAACTCCTCGTGCCACCTGATTCAATCCAGGACATCACCAAGAGTGCCCCGACCAAAGCGGTGGCCTCTTAGTGGTACCATTTATCCTCTACATAGTGGGGTTCAGGCCGTTCATGCAGCGCTTCGTATTTGCACAAGCGCGGCTTTGGCCCCAGCGGAATCGATTCTCCTTCGCGAAAGGCCCATTCCCCCCGTTCCGTGCTTTCGGCGCGGACGTAGCTGGAAATGGAAAACGCCCGATCCTGTTGCGACGCATTGGGCAACGACCCGTGCACGGTCAGCAAACTCCACAGCGCCATATCGCCGGGTGCCTGTTCTAGCCAGACGATGTCATCCGGGTTCAAACCGACGGCTTTCAGTTCCTCATTGGCGGTCAGACCTTTCATGATCTGCCCTTCTTCACTGTCATCGGACAGGCCCAGATACCCGTCTGTGTGGGATTTCGGCACAACCTGCAAACACCCGTTTTCCCGGGTCGACGGGTCAATCGCCAAACCCACATTCACTGTCGCGCTGACAATGTCGCGGTAGGCCTCTGGCGTCCCGCGAAACCGCAGATCTTGATGAAAGCGATAGCCGTTCATCTGCGATCCCGGCGGCTTCCAGTGAATCTGTTGCGCCACCTGACGGATGTTACGGCCCAGAAACGGTTCCAGCACCACGCGATAGGCCTCTGACCGGCGGAACTGTTCGAAATAGTCGGAAATCCATGCCATCCAATAGGCCTGAATCACATATCGCTTCCCAAAATCCGCCTCTGGCAGGATTTCGAACGCCAGATTCCCGTGCCGCCACGTGGCGTGATGGGTCAGCCCCTCCTGATAAATCCGGGCCGTTTCGGCCTGCAACTGCATCAATGCCTGGCCATCCAAGACCTGACGCAAGACGGCATAACCCTCTTCGCGATACTGCTCAGCGGCCTGTTTTGCCGCTGCGACTGTGACTGGCATACCAATTCTCCCGTATTATCCCGGAATTTTGTGCAATATGTTGGCGCAAATCAACGCCGCGCCAGCTTTTTCTGACCGATTCGCTCCGGCGCTTGACGGCCCCGCCAAAGCATCGGACATATCAAATAAATTACTTGTGCCGAGGAACCATGGCGATAGGTTGCCACTCCCGGTGTGGACGGAGGGACAATTCGGAATGAAGCTGAGCATTGAACGCGGCGCGCTTCTCAAAGCGGTATCGCAGGCGCAGTCGGTTGTAGAGCGGCGCAATACGATCCCAATTCTGGCGAATGTGCTGATCGAGGCCGAGGGCAACACCGTCCAGTTCCGCGCAACTGATCTGGATATCGAAGTGGTCGACCGCGCGGCGGCCATGGTTGAACGTGCCGGCGCCACCACAGTGGCCGCCACCACATTGCACGAAATTGTACGCAAGCTGCCCGACGGGGCGCTGGTAACACTGACCGCAGATGTCGCCGCAGGTCGCCTGACGGTAGAGGCCGGACGCTCAAACTTTTCGCTGGCGACATTGCCGCGCGAAGATTTCCCGGTGATGGCCACCTCTGAATACGAAGCCAATTTTTCGGCCGCTGCTCCGGTTTTGCGCCGCCTGTTCGACAAATCGAAATTTGCGATCTCGACCGAGGAAACCCGCTACTACCTCAACGGCGTCTACATGCATGTGTCTGATGCGGACGGCGGCCAGGTCCTGCGCTGTGTCGCGACTGACGGGCACCGCCTGGCGCGGATTGACGCGGATCTGCCTGCGGATGCCGGCAACATGCCTGGCGTGATCGTACCGCGCAAAACCGTAGGCGAATTGCGCAAACTGCTGGACGACGACGACGCACAAATCGCGGTGTCCGTGTCCGAAACCAAGATTCGCTTTGCCACACCGGAAATCACCCTGACATCCAAGGTGATCGACGGCACCTTCCCGGATTACACACGCGTTATCCCACAGGCCAACACCAAACGGCTGGAAGTGGACGCAGGTGAATTTGCCCAAGCGGTGGATCGGGTTGCCACGGTGTCCTCGGAACGGTCGCGCGCCGTCAAATTGCAGTTGGAGGAAGACCGGCTGATCCTGTCGGTCAACGCACCTGACAGCGGCGCCGCCGAAGAGGAGCTGGCCGTTGCCTATGGGGACGAACGGATTGAAATTGGGTTCAACGCCAAATACCTGCTGGAAATTGCCAGCCAGGTGGACCGCGAAAACGCCGTTTTCCTGTTCAATTCTTCGGCCGACCCGACGTTGATGCGCGAAGGCAACGATCAAAGCGCGCTCTATGTCGTCATGCCGATGCGCGTGTGACCAGCGCCGCACGATTGCAAAAAGTGCGCCTGAGCCAACGCGAAAGCCGTTGGCACTTCTAAGATGCCGGGGCTGCACCTCACTTCCTTGACCCTGTTGAACATGCGGTCCTATCGGCGTGCGCAAATCGAAGTTGATGCGCGCCCGGTGGCGATCTGGGGGCGCAACGGGGCCGGCAAAACCAACATCCTCGAAGCGATCTCTCTGTTGTCGCCCGGTCGGGGCTTTCGCCGCACCAGCGCGGCCGAGATGACCCGCCGGCCGGACGCCCCGGGATGGCGCATCCGCGCTCTGCTCCAAGCGCCTGATCGCGTGCATGAAATCGAAACCGTTTCGGAAAACGGCGCGGCCCGGCAGGTGCGGATTGATGAAAAATCCGCCAGCCAGATTGCGTTGGGCCGGATCGCACAGGTGCTCTGGCTGTTGCCGTCGATGGACCGGCTCTGGATCGAGGGTTCGGACGGCAGACGCCGGTTTCTGGATCGCATGGCGCTCAGCTTTGACGCGGGGCATGCGGATTCTGCGTTGGCCTATGAAAAGGCCATGCGTGACCGCAATCGCTTGATCAAGGATCAGGTCCGCGATGCCTCCTGGTTTCTGGCGCTCGAGTCCCAGATGGCCGCGGCGGGTCATCGGCTGCATCAGGGCCGCCTGACGGCTTTGTCCGAGGTGCGCGCCGCCCAGGAACAGGCAGAAACCGCTTTTCCCGCCGCCCAGCTTGAACTGCAACAAACCGAAGGCGAGATGCCGGAAACCGAGGCTGATCTGCGCGATGCTCTGGCCGAAAGCCGCTTTCGGGACATGGCAGCCGGACGCGCGTTGGTCGGCCCGCATCGCACGGATCTGTACGGGGTCTATGCCGCCAAAGGTGTGCCCGCGCGGGATTGTTCCACCGGCGAGCAAAAGGCGCTGCTGGTCTCGCTCATCCTGTCCAATGCCCGCGCGCTGGCCGCCCGAAACGGAGCAGCGCCGATCCTGTTGCTCGATGAAATCGCCGCACATCTGGATGCCTACCGCCGTGCGGCGCTGTTTGACGAAATCTGCGCCCTCGGCGCTCAGGCCTGGATGACCGGCACGGGCCCTGAACTATTCGCTGAATTGGGTGACCGGGCCACCGGGCTGATCGTGACAGAAAACGAAACGGGATCCGAGGTGGGCGCGCCCTGACGGCCCCTCAGCCATTGGCCCGCTGCCGCGCCACCGCACGGGTGGTGCGCGGCCCAAACCCATTTTCCGATGCTGGATCCCAACCGATTTCGTTGCCCAGGCTGATCGGTCCGCCAGGGTCCGGCCTGGGCAGATCAGCGCCGGGAAAACTGCCTGAAAAACCTGCCCGGAAAAACCGTTGAAGCCTGAGGGAAAACCTGTGGGATCGCGTGACAATCCCCTCAATATCTAGTATTATCCGGTCAAAAGAACAAAGGCGATTTTAATGTCCGAAACCACACCAGAGCCAGAAGAATATGGCGCGGATTCTATCAAAGTTCTCAAAGGCTTGGAAGCGGTCCGAAAACGCCCTGGAATGTACATCGGCGATACCGACGATGGGTCTGGCCTGCACCATATGGTGTATGAGGTCGTCGACAACGGAATTGACGAGGCACTGGCCGGTCATGCCGATGCCGTCACCGTAACAATCCACGCCGATAACAGCGTTTCCGTAACGGACAACGGACGCGGAATTCCGGTCGGGATTCACGAAGAAGAAGGCGTTTCTGCCGCCGAGGTCATCATGACCCAGCTGCACGCCGGTGGTAAATTCGACTCCAATTCCTACAAGGTCTCGGGCGGTCTGCACGGGGTTGGCGTCTCGGTTGTGAACGCCCTGTCCGTCTGGCTGGAACTGCGCGTGTTCCGCGACGGCAAAGAACATTACGCCCGCTTCGAAGATGGCGACACGGTCGAACATCTGCGCGTGGTCGGCGATGCTGATGGCCGAACCGGTACCGAGGTCCGCTTCCTTGCCTCGACCGAGACTTTCTCCAACCTGGAATACTCATTCGAGGTGCTGGAACGGCGCTTGCGCGAACTGGCTTTCCTCAATTCGGGCGTCCGCATCATCCTCAAGGACGAACGCCCCGCCGAACCCCTGCATAGCGAGCTGTTTTACGAAGGCGGCGTGCGCGAATTTGTTCGCTACCTGGATCGCTCAAAATCCGCAGTGATGAGCGAACCGGTTTTCATGACCGGCGAACGCGACGGGATCGGCGTGGAAATCGCCATGTGGTGGAATGACAGCTATCACGAAACGGTGCTGCCCTTTACCAACAATATCCCCCAGCGGGACGGCGGCGCTCATCTGGCGGGCTTTCGCGGTGCGCTGACACGGACCATCAACAGCTATGCCCAGACCAGCGGCATCGCCAAGAAGGAAAAGATCAGTTTTACAGGCGACGACGCCCGGGAAGGGTTAACAGCCGTCCTCTCGGTCAAAGTGCCGGACCCCAAGTTTTCCAGCCAAACCAAGGACAAACTGGTCAGCTCCGAGGTTCGACCCGCCGTCGAAGGCCTGATGAACGAAAAACTGGCCGAGTGGTTCGAAGAGAACCCGAATGAGGCGAAAATCATTGTCGGCAAGATTGTCGAAGCCGCTGTCGCCCGCGAAGCCGCGCGAAAGGCCCGCGAACTGACCCGGCGCAAAACCGCGATGGACGTGAATTACCTGGCGGGTAAGCTCAAGGATTGCTCGGAGAAAGACCCGGCCAAATCCGAAGTCTTCCTGGTCGAGGGGAACTCGGCCGGCGGATCCGCCCAGACCGGACGAGACCGGATGACACAGGCCGTCCTGCCCTTGCGCGGCAAGATCCTGAACGTGGAGCGGGCCCGGTTCGACCGGATGCTGTCCAGCCAGGAAATTGGTAATCTGGTGATGGCTTTGGGCACCGGCATCGGGCGCGATGAATTCAACATCGACAAACTGCGCTATCATAAGATCGTTATCATGACAGACGCCGACGTGGATGGCGCGCATATCCGAACCCTGCTGTTGACCTTCTTTTATCGTCAAATGCCCAAATTGATCGAAGGCGGATATCTCTACATCGCACAGCCCCCTCTGTACAAAGTCGCGCGCGGCAAATCCGAGGTGTATCTGAAGGATCAGGCGGCGCTGGACGACTACCTGATCGAGCAAGGGACCGAAGGTGCCGCGCTGCGACTGGGGACGGGCGAGGAGATCATCGGCGCCGACCTGATGCGTGTGGTGCACGAGGCCCGCCAGCTCCGGCGCGTGCTGGATGCCTTCCCCACGCACTACCCGCGCAACATTCTGGAACAGGCCGCCATTGCCGGGGCCTTTGTCCCCGGAGCGGTTGATGCGGACCTGCAAGGCACGGCAGATCGTGTGGCAGCCCGGCTTGACCTGATTGCCGTCGAATACGAGCGGGGCTGGCTGGGCCGGATCACGCAGGACAAAGGCATCCGTCTGGCCCGAATTCTGCGCGGCGTCGAAGAGGTCCGCACGTTGGATGGTCCCATGCTGCGCTCGGGCGAGGCACGCCGGTCCGGCACATTCACCGAAAGCCTGCAGGAAATCTATGGCACGCCGGCAGAGCTGGTGCGCAAGGACCGCAGCACTTTGATCTATGGACCGCTGGGCCTGTTGGCCGCGATTCTGGAAGAGGGCGAAAAGGGTTTGACCCTGCAACGCTACAAGGGCTTGGGCGAGATGAACCCGGATCAGCTGTGGGAAACCACGCTTGATCCTGATGCGCGCACCCTGTTGCAGGTCAAGGTTGATGATGTGGTCGAGGCCGACGATCTCTTTACCAAGCTTATGGGCGACGTCGTGGAACCACGTCGCGCCTTTATCCAGCAGAACGCGTTGAACGTCGAAAATCTGGATTTCTGATGTCCCAAGGGACGCCCGAGGCAACTTGGGCGTCCCTCTCAAAGCGGCCTGATGGTGCCTAATTCAGGATCAGGATCGCGGCGTTCAACAGCGATGCAAAGCCGACCCAAAGCGCATATGGCAGAAACGCCATCGCCGCCAACCGGTCTACATTCCAGCTCTTTGTGATGAAAAGCAGGATGGTGGCCAACATCATCAAAATAACAACCAGCGCCACAGCGACCTGTTGCAGCCCAAAAAAGGCGGGCGACCAAAGGAAATTCAATACCAGCTGTGCCAGCCAAAGCCGCATCCTGCCGTCCCCTCGGTCCTGCTGCCAGGTGCGCCACCCCGCCCAGGCGATCAAGGCATAGAGCGCGGTCCAGACCGGTGCAAAAATCCAGTTCGGGGGATTAAAGCTCGGCTTGATCAGTCCAGCGTACCAATCTCCTGGCGCTGTCAGAATTCCAATTGTGCTGCCTCCGCCCATTACAACGATCAGGAACAAAGCCAGGGTCAGATATTTGGTCATGTTGTCGTTTCCAGTGGTCAATCTGCGCAGGCAGATCCGATATGCCCGGTCAGGGGCGCGGATTTGACTGCATACCTATCTAAATGGAGCGGACTCAGCGCCAGGCAAAGGTGGGGTGACCAAAATGTGCTGCACGGGTGGTGACGCCGCGCAGCGCGATTTCGCGAAACTGGTACAAAATGGCGGCTGTTGGCGCATACATAAAATGCCCCAGTGTCGGAAAATAGGCATATAAAACAGGCGCTTCGCCCTTGTCGCTCTCAATCAGCTTCGGAATATCGGGGCTGTTCAATTCCTCAAAAGGCAAATGGAACGTTTCCTCCACCTCTGACGGATCAGGACGCAAAAGAGCAGGGGCTTCGGCCCAGACGACAACCGGGGCCATCCGAAACCCCGAATGTGTTTTGAAATGATCCAACCGCCCCAGAATGGCCGCCTCGTCCAGCTTCAGGCCCAACTCTTCATGCAGTTCGCGCAAAGCGGCCTGATCCTCGCCCTCACCATCGTCCAGCCGCCCGCCGGGCAGGGCGTATTGACCACCGTGGCGGTTCAGCTTTCTGGGGCGCAGGGTGACCAGAATACTCGCCTGGTCGCTCTCGGGGTGACGGGCGATGACAATTGCCACCGCGGCCCGGCGCAGATCCGTCGGATCCACTTCGATCGCATCGAAACGGTCCAGGCGATTCTGGATCTGCTCTCGCAGCAATGGGCTATGGACAAATGACTGCACGCTGAACCTCCGGCGACAGGGCTCAGGCCCTTGTTTGGGGCCACTCTATCGCGCCATGGGCCCTGGCCGCAAACCGACTTTGGTCCGGGTCACAAATAGCCTTCCGAGCGGAAACTGAGCTCGGCCGACTTTCCGATGATCAGGTGATCGTGCAACGTCAGATTCAAGGCGGTGCAGGCCGCCTCTATCCGCTCTGTCATGTCTATGTCGCTCTGTGAGGGGGTCGGGTCCCCGGATGGATGATTGTGCACCAGTATCAAGGCCGAGGCGTTCAGTTCCAGCGCCCGCTTGGCAATCTCGCGTGGGTAAACCGGGACATGATCCACCGTGCCCTGCGCCTGCGCCTCATCCGCGATCAACGTGTTTTTCCGGTCCAGATACAGCACACGAAACTGTTCGGTTTCACGGTGGGCCATCGCGGTCCGGCAATAATCCAGCACCGCGTCCCAGCTGGAAATCACATGCTTTTGCAATACCTTGGCCCGTGCAAGCCGATGAGCGGCCGCTTCGACGATCTTGAGGTCTGTGATCACCGCAGGGCCAACGCCTTCGACATCCGACAACCGCGCTGACGGCGCAGAAAGCACGCGGTTGAAATCCCCGAACCGCTCCAAAAGCGCGCGCGCCAAAGGTTTCACATCCCGCCTTGGGATCGAGCGGAACAGAACCAATTCCAACAGCTCATAGTCAGGCACCGCATCTGCGCCCCCTTGCATGAACCGTGCCCTCAGGCGTTTACGATGATCTGCAATATAAGACGGAGCGCGCCCGGCCGGAATCGGAACAACCGGCGCTTCATCTGTTTCAAAGAGCGAGGGGGCATCCTCAAAGGCATTCTGTGACATGCCCGCAGGATGCGCTCACTACGGTGAACAGGAGGTTAACGCGCGCCCTGCGCAGGTCGAAATATTGATTTCCGCCGCCTGCGATGTGGTCTGCGCCCAGGCTCGGGCGCAGAGAGGGGCCTAGCCCTTGATGCCATCCCAAAAGGATTTGACCGAAGAGAAGAACGATTTGGTCTCGGGGTTGTTATCTTCCCCCAACTCCTCGAATTCCTTCAGCAATTCTTTTTGCCGCGCGGTCAGGTTTACGGGTGTTTCAACGGCCAGTTCAATGAACATGTCGCCTACACCGCCGCCACGCAGCGCGGGCATTCCCTTGCCACGCAGACGCATCTGACGTCCTGATTGGCTACCGGCCGGGATCTGAATACGGCCGCGCCCGCCATCAATGGTTGGTACTTCGATCGAACCGCCCATTGCGGCCTTGGCCATACTGACCGGCACACGACAATAGATGTTCACGCTGTCACGATCGAAGATATCGTGCTTCGCAACATCCACAAAGATGTACAGATCGCCCGGAGGGCCACCGCGCATCCCCGCTTCGCCTTCACCGGCCAGCCGAATGCGGGTCCCGGTTTCAACACCCGCCGGGATATTGACGTTCAAGGAACGATCCCGCTCAATCCGTCCTTGCCCACGACAGGACCCACATGGGTTCTCAATGATCTGCCCCAATCCGGAACAGGTCGGACATGTCCGCTCAACAGTGAAAAAACCCTGCTGCGCCCGCACCTTGCCCATACCAGAACAGGTCGGGCAGGTGCTTGGCTCGGCACCACCCTCTGCGCCGGAACCCTGGCACGCCGAACACGCCACAGACGTCGGTACCTTGATGCTCTTCTGGATGCCGCCAAAGGCCTCTTCCAGGGTCACCCTTAGGTTATAGCGCAGGTCCGATCCGCGCGCCGCACGTCGCCCGCCACCCGGACGTCCGCCGCCCATGAAATCGCCAAACAGATCATCAAACACATCCGAAAACGCGCTCGAAAAATCGCCATGGCCACCGCCACCGGGGCCACCACGGCCCCCGCCGCCCATACCACCTTCGAATGCAGCATGGCCAAACCGGTCGTATGCGGCCTTCTTTTCGCCGTCCTTCAGAACTTCGTAGGCCTCATTGGCCTCTTTGAATTGACTTTCCGCATCCGGGTTATCCGAATTGCGGTCTGGATGCAGTTCCTTGGCTTTGCCTCGGTAGGCTTTCTTGATCTCATCAGCCGAGGCCGTGCGCGCGATCCCGAGCACGTCGTAATAGTCACGTTTAGACACGAGAATTACCCCTCTTCCGAAATACAGTAGGCCGGCCCCGATCCAGGACCGGCCATCTATTGTTCCGGATAAGCCTTAGGCCCGCTTGTTATCGTCGAGATCTTCGAACTCGGCGTCGACGATATCATCGTCTACATGGCCATCCATATCCGCTGGCTGAGGCTCATCTCCACCCTCTTCCTGGCTGGATTTGTAAATCGCCTCGCCCAACTTCATCGCGGCCTCGGTGACATTCTGAATGCCCGAACGGACCTTTTCAGCCGACAGATCGTCTTTCTCCAGATCGTCTTTCAGCGCGGCAATGGCCAGCTCGATCGCTTCGATCGTGGTTGGATCCACCTTGTCGGCATGCTCTTCCATCGACTTTTCTGTCGAGTGGATGAGGCTCTCTGCCTGGTTGCGCGCTTCCACCATTTCGCGACGGTCGCGGTCTGCCTCGGCATTCTCCTCGGCGTCCTTGACCATCTGGTCGATATCCGCGTCCGACAGACCACCCGAAGCTTGAATTGTGATCTTCTGCTCTTTGCCGGTGCCTTTGTCCATTGCGCCGACGGACACGATGCCGTTGGCGTCAATGTCAAAGGTAACCTCGATCTGAGGCATACCACGCGGTGCCGGTGGGATGTTTTCCAGGTTGAATTGACCCAGGATCTTGTTGTCCGCGGCCATTTCCCGTTCGCCCTGGAACACGCGGATCGTCACGGCGTTCTGATTGTCCTCGGCGGTGGAAAAGATCTGGCTTTTCTTGGTCGGGATGGTGGTGTTCCGGTCGATCAGACGGGTGAACACGCCACCCAGCGTTTCGATCCCCAGGCTCAGCGGTGTCACGTCCAGCAAAACCACGTCCTTGACATCGCCCTGCAAAACACCGGCCTGAATGGCGGCGCCCATGGCCACAACTTCGTCCGGGTTCACGCCCTTGTGGGGCTCTTTGCCAAAGAACTTGGTCACTTCTTCCATGACACGAGGCATGCGGGTCATACCGCCGACCAGCACGACTTCGTCAATGTCCGAAGCAGACAGACCGGCATCTTTCAGAGCGGCCTTGCAAGGGTCCATCGACTTCTTGATCAGGTCGCTGACCAGGCTTTCCAGCTTTGCACGGGTCAGTTTCATGACCATATGCAGCGGCTGACCCCCTTTGGGGTCCATCGAGATGAACGGCTGGTTGATCTCTGTCTGGCTGGCGCTCGACAGTTCGATCTTGGCCTTCTCGGCGGCTTCCTTCAAGCGCTGCAGCGCCATCTTGTCCTTGGTCAGATCGACGCCGTTCTCTTTTTTGAACTCGCCGGCCAGGTAGTTGACGATGCGCATGTCAAAGTCTTCCCCACCCAGGAATGTGTCCCCGTTGGTGGATTTCACTTCGAACAGGCCGTCGTCAATTTCCAGGATGGTCACGTCGAATGTGCCGCCGCCCAGGTCATAAACCGCAATCGTCTGTGTGTTCTCTTTGTCCAGGCCATAGGCCAGCGCCGCTGCTGTGGGTTCGTTGATGATGCGCAGCACTTCCAGACCGGCAATCTTGCCAGCGTCCTTGGTCGCCTGACGCTGAGCGTCATTGAAATACGCAGGCACCGTGATCACGGCCTGTGTGACATCCTCGCCCAGATAGCTCTCGGCGGTTTCTTTCATCTTGCCCAGAATAAAGGCAGAAATCTGCGATGGGGAATATGCTTCGTCTTTTGCATTCACCCAGGCATCGCCATTGCCGCCATCCACAACCGAATAGGGCAGGTTTTTCATATCTTTCGCCAGATGCGAATCGTCAAACCGGCGACCGATCAGGCGCTTGACGCCAAAAACGGTGTTTGACGGGTTGGTGACGGCCTGACGCTTGGCAGGTTGGCCGACTAGGCGTTCCTCGTCTGTGAACGCAACAATCGAAGGCGTCGTGCGTGCGCCTTCCGAGTTTTCGATAACCTTGGGCTGGCTACCATCCATGATGGCGACGCAGCTGTTCGTGGTCCCGAGGTCGATCCCGATGACTTTACTCATTTTGATCCCTTTCAATTTAAGGCGATGCCATGAGGCAGAAACCCGTTATGGCATTCCGGCCCCGATCTCATATGCGCAAAAACCGTGTCGGCTCTGCGCGCTTCGGGGTATATAAGTAGCGGGTATGGGGGCTGCAAGCGGTCTGGAGCGACAGGTATGGAGAATTTTATCGGATATCGTGTGTTTGTTGCGTTCAGGACGCGTCCATGACGCCTCTGGATCTGCGCGGCGTGCAAATTTACCCCGGATTCCTGACCCGGGAGGCGCAAATCACCCTGCGCGACACATTGCAACAGATGGTGCGTCAGGCGCCTTTGTTCGAACCTGTCACGCCCAGGGGGCAGAAAATGAGCGTGCGCATGTCCGCCGCCGGTGCATTCGGCTGGATCACCGACCGGCGCGGATATCGGTATGAGCCTCATCATCCCAATGGTGAACCTTGGCCCGCGATTCCGCAGCAGGTGCTCGACATCTGGAATGCGGTTTCAAACTGTGATCGTGCGCCCGAGTGTTGTCTGATCAATCACTACTCCGAAACCGCGCGCATGGGTCTGCATCAGGACAAGGACGAGGCGGATTTCGATTGTCCCGTCGTCTCCATCTCTTTGGGGGATGATGCCCTGTTTCGCATCGGCAACAGCACCCGGGGCGGGTCAACCACAAGCGTCTGGCTTCGTTCAGGGGACGTCGCGGTTATGGGCGGGCCTGCGCGCCTGCTCTATCATGGTGTCGACCGGCTCCGCACGGGCAGCTCCAGCCTGTTGCCAAAGGGCGGGCGGATAAATCTGACATTGCGTGTGGTGACGGCAGGTTAGAGAAAAGGCGAAACACCTGAAACAACGCTTTCAGTATTCAGCGTAATGTGAGTCAGGTATTTCGCAGCGTGCTTTCGCACTCCGCGCGGTTGGCGTCCCCGCTCAATCCGGTTGAATCGAACAACACCCCGAGTGCAGCTTCAGCCCGTCTTCGACCAGAACGACACTGGCATCCAGCGCATAGGTGCGATCTGACATCCCATCGCTGCATTGCTGCGCTGACAAAACCGCCAGACCTTGGCCAAAGCCGATGATCATCCGATCTCTGCGCCCTTCTCCCAGCGACAAGAGCCCGGCGCGAAACAAAAGCGGCTCCACGCCCATCCGGGAAAAGCTGGCCGTCGCGCCTTGCACCAGATCCAGGGACCAGAACGGCTCTGTCCCAAAACAATTGATGCCCCGCGCCAGCAAATAATCGCCCCCGGGTTCCAATTGCAAAAACCGGGCGGCCACCCAACCTGTTTGCTCTTCTGTATTGACCTGAAACCATTTGCCCGAAGGATCCGCGCCGACAACTTCGATGCCCGATTGATGCGGGCCAAAACTGCCGACTACGTCGGCAGAACCGCTCGGCGTTGCGCGAATGTTCAGCGCATCATCAGTTGCCACACCGGCAACCCGATAAAGCGCCGGAAATGCACTCTGCGCCAAAGAAGGCTGCACAGCGATGCACAACAAGAAGAAAGCGGCGACAAGCGTTTTCATCGCCTTGCTCCCCAGCTAAGTGATGCATGTTTGCGCGTATAAAATTCGCCCATCAGCCCGACCATCAACAGAGCGAGCCCCAGCCAAAACGCGTATTCCCAACTGCTGTTGCGGGGGAAATAATTCGCAAAGGCATAGCCCCGCGCCTGGTCGATACAGTGAAATAAAGGGTTCCAATCGAACATCGCCAGCATGTAACTCGGCAGCGTGTTGGCCAGAAACATCTTGCCTGATGCAATCATATTGGCCCGCTGATAAATCATCTGCAGGACACTCGTCAGCCCCGGCGCCCAGGGTTTCAGCGCCAGCAAGATCATCCCGACACCCAGACCGCTGAAAAACGCCAATAAAAACATGCCAAATGCGCTGAGTGGATCGGCAATCACAAGCGGCGTCATCGCCACGTGATACAGAAACAGCACGATCAGCATTGACATGACCTGAACGTAAAGCGCGCTCAGACAATTTCCTGCAATTGAAATGACCGTATTCATCGGTGCGTGTTGCATCATCGGCGATGCAGGCCCCTCAGAGCCGGCAACAGCGCCCACCGCCTTGAGGTGAGTGAGATACAAAAAAATGCCAGTCATGATGTAGACCAGAAAATCTCCCCGCACGGCGAATTTCTTGAGCCCAAGCAGTGACATCATGACGAAAAACACCGCAACCATGATCAAGATTTGCAAAACGCTCATCACGATAGCCATTAACGCGTTGCCATTGGTCTGGCGCACATTTCGGCATGCGGTGTGGTAAATCAATTCCAGCGTTCGGAATGTCGCTCCGATTCTGGTTCTTGGGGCTGATGTGTAAAACATTGACGCAGCTGTCCTATCCTGCTCATCAAAATGCCACGGATTTCTTGCCGATCCGTTACGGCTCAGCATAAGAAGGCTGAGAGATGATTTCAACAAACCGCTTAGATCGGAACCCGACGCGTGACATATACCACTCTAATTCCTGTGATCCGGACATTGGCCCTTCAAGCCGGAGAACGGATTCTCGAAATCTACAATGCTGACGATTTCGAAGTGAAAACGAAATCCGACGCAAGCCCCGTGACCGAGGCGGACGAAGCCGCAGATGCGATCATCTCTGCGGGCCTGCGCGCGGCCTTTCCCGATATCACCCTGGTCACCGAAGAGCAGGCCGATTCTCATGCGCAACAGGCCGATACGTTTCTGATCGTCGACCCGCTGGACGGCACCAAGGAATTCATCAACCGACGGGGCGATTTCACCGTCAACATCGCTCTGGTTGAAAACGGTGTTCCCACACGCGGTGTCGTCTATGCACCCGCGCGCGACCGCATGTTCTTTACCCTGGCCGATGGCTCAACCGTCGAAGAAACCGGGCCATTCGACGTGGATAACATCGGCGAAACACGCGCGATCAACGTCTCGGATCCCGATAACGCCGCATTGATGGTTGTCGCCAGCAAATCGCATCGCGATCAGGCCACAGATGACTACATCTCGAAATACGATGTGCGTGACATGACCAGCGCGGGCTCCTCGCTCAAGTTTTGCCTGATCGCAACCGGAGAGGCAGACCTCTATCCGCGCCTTGGCCGCACGATGGAGTGGGACACAGCCGCCGGGCATGCTGTGCTGACCGGGGCAGGGGGGCGGGTGGTCCGCTTTGATGACCTGACACCGCTGACGTATGGCAAGGAAGGCTACGCAAACCCCTTCTTTATCGCCTGTGCGCCTGGGGTCGACCTGAAACCATCCTGAAGGAGGGCGCATGTCTGTCCTGATCGTCATTCCCGCGCGCTACGCTTCGTCGCGCTACCCGGGCAAGCCGCTGGTTGCCCTGACGGGTGCCAGCGGGGCCGCGCTCAGCCTGATCGAGCGCAGCTGGCGCGCGGCGCAATCCGTCGCCGGCGTTGATCGGGTGGTGGTGGCCACGGACGACACGCGCATTTCTCAGGCCGCCGAGGCATTTGGAGCCGAGGTTGTCATGACCTCGGACCAATGGATCAACGGAACCGAGCGTGTGGCCGAGGCCCATGCGTCCTTGGGCGGGGGCTATGACATCGTGGTCAACCTCCAGGGGGACGCGCCACTCACTCCGCCCTGGTTTGTCGAGGATCTGATCGCGGGCTTGCGTGCCTCGACAACGGCTGGCGTCGCAACGCCGGTTCTGCGCTGCGACGGCGCAGCGCTGAATGGCTTTCTGGCGGATCGGCGCGCCGGACGCGTGGGCGGGACTACAGCCGTTTTTGCCACGGATGGCGCGGCGCTCTACTTCTCCAAAGAGGTCGTGCCCTATACCGCCCAAACCTATGCGGACGAGGCCTCGACACCAGTCTTCCATCATGTGGGCGTCTACGCCTACCGGCCCGACGCTCTGGCCGCCTACCCGGATTGGACGCCCGGCCCGCTGGAACAGCTCGAAGGGTTGGAACAGCTCCGTTTCATGGAAAACGGCGCCCGCGTGCAATGCGTGGAGGTCGAGGCCCGTGGCCGTCAGTTCTGGGAGCTGAACAATCCCGAGGACGTGCCGAAACTTGAGGCCATGATGGCCGAGATGGGACTGGAATGACCCCGGCGGCGGCGGTCAGCGTCGTCGTCGTCAGCCGCGAACGGCCAAAGGCCCTGCGGCGGTGCCTGCTGGGCCTGTCGCAACTGCGCTACCCGCTGTTTGAAATCGTGGTCATCGCTGATGCCGCGGGGCGTTCTATCCTGCGCGAAATGCCCCAGGCCGCGCACATCAAGGCCGTGGCCTATGATGACCCCAACATCTCCGAGGCCCGCAACCTGGGCATCGCCTATTCTGACGGGGATGTCATCGCCTTCATTGACGATGATGCCGTACCCGAACCCAGCTGGCTGACCCATCTGGCGGCACCGTTTCAATATCCTGACGTCTCTGCCGCTGCCGGCTTTGTTCGGGGCCGCAATGGCATTTCCTGGCAGTGGAGGGCCGAGACGGTGGATCGCACCGGCCTGTCCCGGTCGCTTCAGGTGGATCGGACGCAGCCGACCCTGCTGACCGGCAGCGCCGAACAGGCCGTCAAGACGCAAGGCACCAACATGGCCTTCCGCCGGGATGTTCTGGTGGAACTGGGCGGATTCGACCCGAACTACCGGTTTTTCCTCGAAGAGACCGACCTCAATCTGCGGCTGGCCGCACGCCAGGCGTGTACTGCGGTCGTGCCCAAGGCCGAGGTCCACCATGGTTTTGAGGAAAGCGCACGCCGCCGCGCCGACAGGGTGCCCCGGGATCTGCACGAAATTGGCGCCAGTTGGGCCGTCTTCCTGCGCCGCCATGGCGAGGCCGGTGAAAACCGGTCAGTCTGGAAACGGGTCCAGGCCTCTGAACGGCGACGCCTGGTGGGGCATATGGTTGCCGGACGGCTGGAGCCGCGAGATGTCCGCAGGCTGATGCGCGGACTGCGGGAGGGCTACAAAGACGGTTCCGAACGCCGCCAGAACCTGTTTCGCCCTATCCAGCGCCTCGGGATGGGATTCCTGACCTTTCCCGCCGGCAATGCAACTTCGGTGGTTATCGCAGGGCGGTCCAGACAACGCAGTTCGCTGCGGGCCATGGCCCAGCAACAGGTCGCTGCGGGCCGGGTCGTCAGCCTGATGCGGTTTTCCCGCTCGATCCGCTACCATAAAGTGCAGTTCAATGATCTGGGATATTGGGAGCACACAGGCGGCCTGTTCGGTCGCAGTATACGGTCGCAGCGGCTGTTCCGCTTCTGGCTGTTCGGGCAAAGGGTGCAGGCCGAAACAGACCGAGTGCGCGACGTCCGGCTGATCCCGAATTAGAGCCGCCTTGAACAGAGGGTTCGCGCGGCTGGTAACCGAATCTTGGGCAAATGGTCTTAGGCAGGCCGGAATTGGCGGCAGGGGTATCACGTCCGGCAGACCGGTCGCCGATCTGGGGCCTTGGCACCGCGCGGCTTTGGCGGCCTGTGTTGCGGGATTCGCACGTTTGGCGGGTGTGTCCGGATTGGGCTGCGGGCCACCGGAACGCAGCGTTGATCATGCGGTCAAACCTGTGATCTAACAAAGCTGGATTGATGTAGGTGGCGGAACTGAGTGTTGGAAGATTTCGGGCGGCTTGTTCAGCGGTTCTGCATCACAGGCCTCACGCTGCTCTGCGGCGCCTTGGGTGCGTCCGCGCAGGACTATTCCCAAGAACCGACATTCCGACCACTGCCATCGCCCAGCCTGAACTTTTACGGTGTCCCCGGCCTGATGGACATGCCCTCGGCCGAGTCCAGCGAAGACGGAAATTTCAACACCTCCGCAGCCTATTTCAAAGACCAGCTGCGCACCACACTGACCTTCCAGGCTTTGCCGTGGGTCTCGGGCAGCTTTCGCTACAATGGGACAGAGGGCCTGACCGGTCTCGGGTTCGACACGTTCTGGGATCGCAACTTTGACGTCCGCTTCCGACTGTTGAAAGAAACCCGCTATTTGCCAGCCGTCACACTGGGTTTGCAGGATCTGGCCGGCACCGGCCGAAACGCGGCTGAATACATCGTCGCCACCAAAAACTTTGCCACCCCGGCGCTGGGCGGCTCCGGGCGCAATGGTCAACTCAAGGTCACAGCCGGTCTGGGATGGGGGCGTCTGGGCACAAACGGTGCCATCGGCTCTCCATTCGGGGGTGACCGGCCCCGGTATTCTGTCACCAACTCGGGCGGACAGCTCAGCTATGACCAATGGTTCCGCGGCCCCATGGCCCCTTTCGGCGGGATCGAATGGCTGCCCAACGAACAGTGGGGCGTGAAGCTGGAATATTCCTCGGACGCCTATGAAACCGAAAGCGGACGTTTCGGCCTGTTCGAACGGCGCTCCAGCGTCAACCTGGGGATCGAATACCAGGCGACCGAGCGGACCCGGCTGGGTGCCTATTACCTCTATGGTTCACAAATCGGGATTTCTGCCCAGATACAGCTGAACCCGAAACGGCCCGTCACCCCGATGCGTGTGTCGGCCCCTCTCCCGGTTGAGCCCCGACCGACCCGCGCCAGCAATCCAACGGCCTACAGCACCGCCTGGGCGCAAAGCACCGAGGCACCGCTGGCTCTGCGTGACGTGCTGGATCCGCTGTTGCGTCAGGATGGTCTGGTGCTCGAGGCGCTGGATGTGTCGGCCACCCATGCAGAGCTGCGCTACCGCAACCTTCGGTATCGCTCTCAAATGAATGCGGTTGGACGTGCGGCTCGGGCGATGGCCCGCGTCATGCCCGCTTCGGTCGAAACCTTCCGATTGGTACAGGTCAACGCCGGCATGTCCCTGGCGGCCGTCACGGTCCGCCGCTCCGATCTGGAGCGGCTCGAATTCGCACCCGACGCCGCCTCGGCCATGGAAGCGGCGCTGACCTACAGCGATGCCCCACCGCTCAGCGACGATGCCGTGCTTGGCGATGGGCTCTACCCGGGGTTCAGCTGGTCGCTGGCGCCGTATTTCTCGCAATCCTATTTCGACCCGGAACTGCCTTTTCGCCTGGATGTGGGGCTGGCCCTGCGCGGCACCTACCGTCCAGCGCCGGGCTGGTTGTTCTCTGGTGGCATCCGTCAGCGGATCTGGGGCAATATCGCCGACAGTACGCGGACCTCCAACTCCACCTTGCCGCCGGTACGGTCCAACGCGGTGCAATACGCGCAATACAGCACAACGATCCCCAACCTGTTTGGCACCTATCAATGGCGTCCGGGCAAAGACCTCTACAGCCGCATCACCGTCGGCTATCTGGAGCCTATGTTTGCCGGGATCTCGACGGAACTGCTCTGGAAACCTGTCAACAACCGCCTGGGTCTGGGGGTGGAGGCAAACTGGGTCAAACAACGCGATTTTGACCAGATGTTCGGGTTTCAGGACTATGATGTGATAACAGGCCACGCCAGCGCCTATTACGAGCTGGGCAACGGGTTCATCGGTCAGGTGGATGTCGGCCGCTATTTGGCCGGCGATGTCGGGGCGACGTTCACCATCGACCGAGAGTTTGACAATGGCTTCCTGGTTGGCGGCTTCTTTACCCTGACTGACGTCAGCGCCGAGGATTTTGGCGAAGGATCGTTCGACAAAGGCATCCGCATCCGCATTCCGATTACCTGGTTCCTGGGAACGCCCAGCCGCCAGGCGGTCGGCACCACCCTGCGCCCTGTTACCCGCGATGGCGGTGCCAAACTCTACGTTCCGGGCCGCCTCTATCCGCAGGTGCGCGATGCCCATCGCCGCGCCCTCAGCAATCAAAAGGCGAGGTTCTGGAATTGATGCGCCTGACGCTCCTGCTGACCAGTCTCCTTGCGCTGCTTATGGCCTGTAGCGGTGGGCAGGAACGCCCGACGCTCAACCTCGAAGTGGTCAATGCCGTGCGCGAAGGCGTCGCAAATCGCGCGGAGTCCAAAACCCAACGCCCCGCCGTTACCCGCGCCGGGCTGGATACGCTCAAAGGGTCCTTCAGCGAGGCCGTGTTGGAGCGTGAAGACCAGCTGGCCTATCTTTTCGTCAACGCCCGCCGCCGCGATTCATCGGGGCGCGAAATCATCGTCTGGCGATCAGAGGACAACGTCTCGCTCACGCTGCGCGGTGACGTATTGATCGCCACGCGCGGCATTGGCGGCGACCTGATTTCCAGCGATATCCGCCAGGGCAGGGGCATCGGCCCGGCCCAGGGCCAGGGGGGGCGCCGCATGACTTTTCTCAGCGGCGACAACCACACCGCTGAGATGACATTCGACTGTTCCGTGTCAGACCAGGGGCCCCGCACGATCACGATTGTCGAACGCGCCCACCGCACCCGCCTGCTTCAGGAACGCTGCTCTGGCCCAAGCGGAGAGATCCTCAATCAGTATTGGATCGACCCTGCCGCCGGGCTGGCCTGGCAAACACGCCAATGGGCGGGGCCAGACGTAGGATACATCCGCCTGCGCCGCCTGACCAACGAACAAAAATAGCAGACCGCGCGGCCCCTCCGGCGTTAACGATGAGTTCAACTTTGCTTTGAGCGCGGATCTCATCTGCGGCAAAACACATAAAAGTTTTGCTAAAAGCGGGTCAAAGTTATGAAAACGTCAAAGGTTCTTTTTGCAGCCATCCTCGGTCTTCCCCTTGCCTCCAGCGTACAGGCCCAATCGGTCCCGTTGGCTGACCAACTCTTGATGAGCGGCCTCAGCGCCAGCGCAACCACCACCGCGCTGCCCGGTATCCTGGCTGGCACCAGCCTGAGCGTGACCACCAGCACCGCCTCTATTCCGGTCGCAATCGCCAGCGTCGTGGTGGGCACGGATGATGATTCAACAACCTCCTCCTCAACCGTCACCAGCAAGTAACCGGCGACCCGGGCGTTCAACCCGTCGCAAACCAAAAGGACGGCCCATGTCAAATGGACCGCCCACAAACCGCATCTGGCTGATACAGGACCCAATCGGGTGCCTACATAAATACAAAGTCGTCCTGATTCAGATCGGCCAAACTCAGCCCGGCCAAGGTCACCGTGCCCTCGGTCGTGTCTATCACCACACCCAGACCGCTGTCCGAAATCGAAAGGCTCGAATAGCTGCTCAGCGCGGCGATTTCGAATGACAGAAAATCTTCTCCTATGTCGAACCGGTTGATCACATCATCCCCGTGACCCGCAGCAAAGACAAAGACGTCCACACCTGCCTCGCCTTCCAAAGTGTCATTGCCCGCATCGCCATACAGATAGTCGTTCCCGGTGCCGCCCCAGACCTCATCATCCCCGGCCCCCCCGTAGACAACATCGTTTTCCTCGCCTCCACCGACTGTATCCGCCCCGTCGCCGCCATAGGCCACGTCGCGTCCGGGCCCGGACCAGACCGTATCGTCACCGCTGCCGCCATACAGCGTGTCATCGTCGTATCCGCCATAGATCAGGTCATTGCCCGCCTCGCCCAGGACAAGGTCATTGTTGTGCCCGCCACCTAACGAGTCATTGCCGTCCCCGCCATATACGGTGTCATTGTCCGTGCTCATCCACACCCGGTCATCGCCGCCCTGACCCATGGCATAGTCATCGCCCGCCCCGCCAAAGATCGTGTCATTGCCGTCGCCACCAAAATGCGTGTCATCGCCATCGGCGCCCCCGATCAGATCCTTGCCCGCGCCGCCCGACAGATAGTCATCCCCTTTGCCGCCCCAAACCGTATCCTTGCCAGACCCACCATCCATGAAATCATCGCCGCCAAAGGCCATCATGGAATCATGCCCCTGCCCCCCCAGGATCGTGTCATTGCCAGAATTCGCCGACATATCGTCATCGCCGCGACCCCCATCAATATAGTTGTCACCCCCGCGATCCCAGACTGTGTCATTGCCATCGCCCAGTTCGATCAGGTTGTCCTCATCGGTCCTGCCTCTGATACTGTCATCCCCCTCAGTGCCGCTCTGCGTGAACGCATTGCCGGGTCGGGAGGGGGTTGACCACGGCGCAGGCGCGGCCTCCGGGCTGGTTTCCGGAATGCCCGCGCCAGGATAAGGCACCTCACGCGATCCATCGCCGGTCACATAGCTCACCGACCAGTCAAACCCTTGCGGCCAGATCTGCTCGACCGTCAGGGCAGAACCATCCGAGCTCTCCACATAAACAGTTGTGTCGCCATAGACGAACCAGGCCCCCGTGCCGGTCTGCTGAAAGGTCAGCTGGTCTGTGGACCGCAGCATCGCAAACCGCGACAGGTCCAGCCGATCCACTCCCACCTCGAAATCGGTAATCTGATAGGTGGCAGCCCCCCCCGGCAACACAAAGATATCCGCGCCGGCGCCGCCGGTCAGGGTTGTGTCGTCAGCACCCGCCAACAGGATATCCGGCGCATCCGTCCCGGTCAGAGCGCCAGATCCCTCCGTCACCCGGGGCAGATCGCTCAACGCCAGCCCATAGCGGGCGACACCAGCACTGTCATCAGAGCTGACATAAATCTCGACCGTTTGATCCGTGACCACCGCCGCTATATCGGAAATGTCCTGCAAACCGGCGCCAGAAGTGTGAACCAGGGTTTCGTGCAACAACAACCGCCCATCCGATTGCAACGAAAACAGGCTCATGCCGCCATCCGCGCCGCCCGCCAGAACAAAGATCAGCCCGTCCACCTCAAAGATTTCCAGACATTGCACCTGCGCGAACCGCGTGTTCAGCGTATCGGCCACATGATCGACCAGCGCCAAACGCCCGTCGCCTTCCAGCCGCAAAACGCTGATCGAATCCGTCTGCGCAGCCGACAGCAAGACCCAGGTCTCGCCATAGGCCGAAACCGTCGACAACTGCGTCGGTGTATTGATGCCGAACCCGTCGTTGGGCCCCAGCACATGGGCCGCGTCCATTGCCCCGGTGCTGGCATCAATCCGATAGCTCGACAGGCTGTTGCCGCCGACATCTGCGACCAGCACAAAATTGCCCGTGTCTGTCGCCGCTTGCCCCAGCAAGAAACCGGCATGCCCGGTCAGGCCGGTTTCCAGAGTCGCCCCCGCGCTCAGGCTTGACCCGTTGAGAAAGCTGCTCAGTGTTGCGTTCTCATGATCAACCACCACCATGGCCGAGCTGCCATCGCCATAGGTGATCATCACTGCATCAGACAGATCCGTGTTGGACGAGGGCAGGGTGATCGTCATCCGATCGCCCAAAACGCCCGTGTCCGACAATGGATAGGCGATCAATCCGCCGTCTCCGGCATCGCCAATGACAACCAGCACTGTTTCGCCAATGGAAACAATCTCCAGATCACCGGCCACCGCCGACAACGGCAGATCCGTCAGCCAGGCACTCGCGGTCGAGGTCAAGGCACCATCGCTCGCCACCCGATACACTGTCAGGATGCCGTTGATCCCGTTGCTCGCCAGCAAAATAGGGCCGGACGACCCATAATGAACCGTCAGAGACCGGATATCCGTATCAATCGTCTCTGTCCCACGCGTAAAAATACCTCTGAAAACAAAAGCCATTGGTCAGCCCTCCACGTACACAACCCGCGAAAGACACTGCAGCGCCTGGCAGGCCCCCATGGGCCAGCTTTCTGGCCGATTGGTGACTATTGTTTCGGGTTTTCGATAAATTCTGCCGGGCTACGGGCGAATTTAACCGGACCTTATGAAGTGGGCGTCATTCTCGGAACACCCCAAAGGCTGCATCAGGATAGAGCGGTGTTCAAAGGAAGAATTCTTCTTGTCGGGGCCGGGCTTTCCTGCGCGGTCATCGGACGCAAACTGGCCGAGGCCGGCTATCACGCCACGCTGATTGATGGGCGCAATCACGTGGCGGGCAATTGCCACACCTGCCGCGACCCTGACACAGGGGTCATGGTGCACACCTATGGCCCGCATATCTTCCACACAGATGATGTCGAAGTGTGGAATCTCGTCCGCGGTTTTGCCCGCTTCATGCCCTTCAAGAACCGGGTCAAGACCACGGCGCGCGGGCAGGTGTTTTCCCTGCCTATCAATCTGCACACGATCAACCAGTTCTTTGGCCAAACCATGAATCCGACACAGGCCCGCAATTTTGTTCAGGCCCAGGCCGACCTCTCCATTCAAGATCCCCAAAGCTTCGAAGAACAGGCTTTGCGCTATGTCGGCGCGGATCTGTATCAGGCGTTTTTCAAGGGCTATACCGAAAAACAATGGGGCTGCGCACCGCGTGAACTGCCGGCCTCGATCCTCAAACGCCTGCCCGTTCGTTTCAACTATGATGACAACTACTTTTTCCACCGGTTTCAGGGCATGCCGGTCAATGGCTACACATCGCTGGTGGATGCCATCCTGAATCATCCGGGCATCGACGTGCATCTGAACACCTGGTTCACACCGGCGATGGCCCGCCGCTATGACCATGTCTTTTGGTCCGGCCCTCTGGATGGGTATTTTGACTATCGCCTTGGTCGGCTGGGATACCGCACCTTGGACTTCGAGCGTTTCACCTTCGATGGCGACTATCAGGGATGCGCCGTGATGAACTACGGCGATGCGGATGTCCCCTGGACCCGCATCACAGAACATAAACACTTCGCACCATGGGAAGAGCACGACCAATCCGTCTGCTACCGCGAATACAGCCGCGCTGCGGGCGCGCGCGACATCCCCTACTACCCAATCCGTCTGGTGCGGGAAAAGGCGATGCTTGCCGACTATGCGCGCCTGGCGCAGGCGGCGGATGGGGTTACGTTTGTCGGGCGGCTGGGCACATACCGCTACCTTGATATGGATGTCACCATCCGCGAGGCGATGGACGCTGCACGCGCGTTCCTGTCTCATCAGGCGCAGAACCGGGCGATGCCAGCCCTGCTGTGACCTGACCCGCGCCCACAAAGGCAAATCCCCGTTGCGCGTAAACACGGCACCGGAGGTTTCTTTATTGCGAATAATTCGCAATTACATTGACTCTTGAGAATGGTTCGCATTTAGATGCCTTGTCGCGTGTCGAAAAAAGGAGTCTTTGCGTGGTCTTTGTTCTTCGTAGTCTCGTTCTTGCTGCCGGGTTGCTCGGCGTCTCCTCTGCCGCCTATGCGACCGACAAGCTAAAGGTGGTCACCACCTTCACCGTTCTGGCCGATATGGCCCAGAATGTTGCGGGTGATGCGGCCGAGGTTGTGTCCGTCACCAAACCGGGTGCCGAAATCCATGGCTATCAGCCGACACCACGCGACATCGTGCGCGCATCTGACGCCGATCTGATCCTGTGGAACGGGATGAACCTGGAGCTTTGGTTCGAACAGTTTCTCTCCAACCTCGATGGCATTGCCTCCGCAACCTTGACCGATGGGATTACCCCGATCTCGATCGCCAGCGGATCCTATCAGGGCAAGCCGAACCCTCATGCCTGGATGGGCCTGGATAATGCGCTGATATATATTGATAATATCAAAGATGCCTTGTCAGAACAGGACCCGGCCAATGCCCAGATTTATGCCGCCAACGCAGCCAACTACAAGGATCAGCTGCGCGCCACCCTGGAGCCACTGCGCGCAGAAATTCAGACGATCCCACAGGACAAACGCTGGCTGGTGACCTGCGAAGGCGCCTTTAGCTACCTGGCCCGGGACTTCGGCCTGCAAGAGCTGTACCTCTGGCCCATGAACGCCGATCAGGTCGGCACGCCGCAACAGGTCCGGGCCGTGGTAGACGGTGTGCGCGAACACAACATTCCGGTGGTCTTTTGTGAAAGCACCGTCAGCGAAAAACCTGCCAAACAGGTCGCACGCGAAACGGGGGCAGCCTATGGTGGCGTGCTCTATGTCGACTCGCTGTCCAAGGCGAATGGCCCGGTGCCAACCTATCTGGACTTGCTGCGCGTCACATCGGAAACTGTGGTGCGCGGCCTGACCGCAACCGGGGAGTAGGATGCTGGATCAATCAATGCCCAAAGACGCCGCGCCGGAACCCACTCAGCCGGTTCCACCGCTGGCCGAACATGCCCACCCTGGCCCGGGCATCAAGGCCCGGGGTGTGACAGTGACCTACCGCAATGGCCATACCGCTTTGCGAGACGCCAGCTTTGAAATTCCCCGGGGCACCGTCGCCGGGCTGGTCGGGATCAACGGCGCGGGAAAATCTACCCTGTTCAAGGCCATCATGAACTTCGTGCCCGCCGCCGCAGGCGACATCCAGCTGCTGGGCCGCCCGGTGAAACAGGCTCTGCGCGAAAACCTGGTGTCTTACGTGCCGCAGGCCGAAGAAGTCGACTGGGCTTTCCCGGTTCTGGTCGAAGATGTCGTGATGATGGGGCGCTACGGCCATATGGGCCTGCTGCGCCGGCCCTCTGCGACCGACCGAAAGGCGGTTGATCAGGCGCTGGACCGCGTCAACATGCAAGACTTCCGGCATCGCCAAATCGGCGAGTTGAGCGGCGGGCAACGCAAACGCGTCTTCCTCGCCCGGGCGCTGGCCCAGGACGGGCAGGTGATTTTGCTGGACGAACCGTTTACCGGCGTCGACGTCAAAACCGAAGAACAGATCGTCGCCCTCCTGCGCGCCCTACGTGATGAAGGGCGCGTTATGCTGGTTTCTACCCATAACCTCGGGTCGGTTCCTGAATTCTGCGATCATACGATCCTGGTCAAGGGCACCGTGCTTGCCTATGGCCCGACACCGCAGGTCTTCACCCATGCCAACCTGGAGGATGCCTTTGGCGGGGTCCTGCGGCGCTTCACCCTGGGCGGAGATACGCTGCACGAAGACAGCGATGCCCGCGAAGTGACCATTCTCACCGATGATGAACGCCCATTCGTCCAATACGGCAACCAGACCCAAACCCGAAGTCCGGACAAATGACGACCCTGCTGGAGCCTTTCGGCTACAATTACATGTTCAATGCCATGTGGGTTTCGGCCCTTGTGGGGGGTGTTTGCGCCTTTCTGTCCGCCTTTCTGATGCTCAAAGGCTGGTCTCTGATCGGAGACGCGCTGTCCCATTCCGTCGTGCCGGGCGTTGCGGGGGCCTACATGCTGGGCCTGCCCTTTGCGCTGGGGGCCTTTTTGGCGGGCGGGCTGGCGGCGGGGGCCATGTTGTTTCTGTCCGAGCGATCGGGCCTGAAGGTCGATGTGATCATCGGCCTGATCTTTACCTCCTTCTTTGGACTCGGCCTGTTCATCGTCTCGATCAGCCCGGTTTCCATCGACATAAAGTCCATCACCATGGGCAATATCCTGGCCATCACGCCGCAGGATACGGTGCAGCTGGCCCTGATTGGTGTGATTTCGCTGGCGGTGTTGCTGATCAAGTGGAAGGACTTGATGGTCACCTTCTTTGACGAAAATCACGCCCGCGCCGTTGGTCTGCGGCCTGACCTGCTCAAAGCGATGTTCTTTACCTTGCTCTCGGCATGTATCGTTGCGGCGCTGCAAACGGTTGGGGCGCTGTTGGTGATTGCGATGGTGGTGACACCGGGGGCGACGGCCTATCTGCTCTGTGACCGGTTCCCGCGCCTCATCCTGGTTTCCGTTGCGATCGGCACCGTGACCAGCTTTGTCGGCGCCTATCTCAGCTATTTCCTCAACGGTGCCACAGGGGGAATCATCGTGTCCTTGCAAACCCTGATTTTCCTGCTGGCGTTTTTCCTGGCGCCGAAACACGGAGTCCTCGCCGCCCGGCGTCGGGCCGCTCAGGTGCTGTGATGGACTGGTCCACGCCCTTCCAATTCGGCTTCATGCAGAACGCGTTTCTGATCTGTACGCTGGTCGCGTTTCCCACGGCGTTGATGTCCTGCTTTCTGGTTTTGCGGGGCTGGGCGCTGATGGGCGACGCGGTGAGCCACGCCGTGTTGCCGGGCATTGTACTCGCCTATGTCGCGGGGCTGCCCCTGATGCTTGGGGCATTTGTGTCAGGCATGGTCTGCGCCTTGGCCACCGGCTATCTGGCAGACAACAGCCGGGTCAAACGCGATACGGTGATGGGGGTGGTCTTCTCTGGCATGTTTGCCTTTGGTGTCGTGCTCTATGCTGCGGTCGAATCCGACGTTCATCTGGATCATATCCTTTATGGGAACATCCTGGGCGTGCAGACGGGCGACATGTGGACGGCGGGGGTGATCTCTGTGGTTGTCAGTGGCGCGCTATTGTTGACGTGGAAGGACCTTCTGCTGCTCAGTTTCGATCCGGCGCAGGCACAGGCCTCGGGTCTGCGCGTATCGTTGCTGCACTATGGGCTGCTGACAGGTCTGGCGCTGACCATTGTCGGCACTTTGACAGCCGCCGGGTTGATTCTGGCGATCGGGTTGTTGATCGCGCCGGGGGCGATTGCCTTTCTGATCGTGCGGCGGTTCGGCCCGATGCTGGCTGTCGCCGTTGCGGTCAATCTGATCACCATGCTGGGCGGGACGTATCTTAGCTTTTGGCTCGACAGCGCGCCGGCGCCGACAATAATTCTGGTTCAAACGATTGTTTTTATTTCCGTTTTTACGCGTCGCCTGATCCTGAACCATCGTATGTCGCAACAAGTCACAGGCACGCAAGAAGGCTGAGCACCGGGGTGGTTTCAGCCTCTGTTCCGCAGATCTTGAAAATGTTCTCTTTTTGTTCTATATTCAGAACATCAGGAGAAGGACACGCACGATGACCGCGCTTGCCACAAATGACTATCACCGCCTGCCCGCCAGCGAAAAACAGCTGCGCTATGCCCGCTCCATTGCCACCCAGGCTGCAATCGACCTGCCGGGTGAGGTGCTTGAAGATCGCCGTTCCCTGTCGGCGTGGATCGACCGGCACAAACGGCCGGCCTCCCGATTTGATGCTTATCCCAGCTCCAAACAGGTGGCTTTTGCCGAACGCATTGCGCGGATCAAACGGCGGGATATTCCCCACGAGTGTTTTCGCGATCGCTCAATGATGTCGCGCTGGATCGACAGCAACAAATAGGGTGATTTGACCTTTTGGTTTGGCTGCGCCATCAGGCAGTGTGCTGCCGATCTGAAAGGACCCTGATATGTCGACCGACGCCGCTCCGCTTCCGCTTACTGTGATCTCGGGTTTTCTGGGGGCGGGCAAGACCACATTGGTCAACCGGCTGCTTGCCGAAGACCACGGGTTGCGCATCATGGTTCTGGTGAACGATTTCGGTGCGATAAATGTGGATCAATCGCTGATCTCGGCAGAGCAGGGGGATATGATCGCATTTGAAAATGGCTGTGTCTGCTGTTCCATGAATGCGGATCTGTACGCGGCGCTGAATCAGGTTCTGGACAGCACACCGCGGCCGGACCATCTGGTGATCGAGGCCAGCGGGATTGCCGATCCGGCGGCCATCGCGCAAACCACTAGAGAAGAGCGTGAACTGGGGTATGCCGGTATCCTTACTCTGGTTGACGGTCAGAACATTGCCGCGCAACTGGCAGACCCGCAGATCGCCCCGCAGGTGATCCAGCAGATCACAGTTGCGGATCTGGTCGTGATGACCAAAACGGACAAAATTGATCCGGATCTGTCTGCCAAACTGGTTGCGCTGGGCGCACGCGCGCCGGTGCAATTGCCTCAGACCGATCTGGGGGCATTGCTGTTTGATCTGCCGCCGAGCCAGGGGGCGCGAGACACAGCGCCTCACGCGCATTACACGACATGGAGCCATGTGAGCGATCACCAGTATGACCGCCGCGCGCTGGGAGAGAAGCTCTTTGACCGGCCTGAAGGGCTGTACCGGCTCAAGGGGCAGGTGTTGACAAACGACGGGCCTTACGAGGTGCATATCGTGGGCCAATCTGTCGAGGCGCGGCGCATTCCATCTGCGGAGCAGACCGTTTTGGTGGGCTTGGGCCTGGCAGGTCGGTTGCGGTCAGAAGAGGTTGAAGCCTGGTGGCTGGGCGAGGGGTGAGCGCGCCGTCGGAACAGAATTTCTGCGAAATTCTTTCAGCGTTTGCCGACCTGTCGGCAAATCAGGATGACGGGCAACAGGCCGACCGCCAGGATCACCAGCGAGGGTACCGCAGAGCCCTCCAGCCGCTCGTCCGAGGCGAGGCGATAGGCCTGGACCGCCAGAGTATCAAAGTTGAATGGCCGCATGATCAACGTCGCAGGAAGTTCTTTCATCACATCGACAAAAACGATCAGCACCGCCGTTAGCAATGACGGCGTCAGGATCGGCAAGTGGACCCGGCGCAATGTGCCCAGCGGCGATTTGCCCAGCGACCGGGCGGCTGCATCCATGTTGGAGTGAACCATCGCCTGACCGCCTTCATAGGCGCCCAGGGCCGCCGCCAGAAAGCGGATCATATAGGCCATGACCAGCAGCCAGATCGAGCCGGTCAACAGCAACCCGGTAGAAACCCCAAAGGTTTGCCGCATCCAGGCATCCAGCGCATTGTCGAAGGCGGCAAAGGGCACGATCAACCCAACTGCAATGACACCGCCGGGCACTGCATAGCCCAACCGCCCCATATAGGCCGCCGCCTGAGCGAACCGCCCGGGGCTCATCCGGCGGTAAAACCCCAGAATCACGGCTGCGGTCAGCGTAACGCAGGCGGCCACGCCGGCCAGGGTCAACGAGTTGCGGATAAATCCGACGTAGCGGCGACTGGTCAGATCCTGTTCCGATCCCATCCCCATATCCAGCAACACAATCACCGGCAGCAGAAAGCCAAACACAACCGGCACCGCACATAGCATCACGGCCCCCGCCGCCCGCCACCCGGTCAGATGGGCGGGGGGCATTGCCTTGTGCTGTTTGCCCGCCGCGTGATATCGCGCCTGCCCACGTTGCGAGCGTTCCAATACGGCCAGCACCAGGGCAAAGGTCAGCAGACACAAGGCCAGCTGTGCCGCCCCGCCCCGATCCGCCAGAGAAAACCAACTGGTGTAGATCCCGGTCGCAAAGGTCTGCACGCCAAAATATGCGACCGTTCCGAAGTCGGCGATTGTCTCCATAATCGCCAGCAACACGCCAGCCGAAATCGCCGGGCGCGCCATCGGCAGGCTGACCTTGTAAAACGCCCGCCAGGCCGAGCTGCCCAACGCGCGTGCGGCCAGAAAGGCCGAGGCGCTTTGCTGCAGGAACGCAGCGCGGGCCAAAAGATAGACGTAAGGGTAGAGCACCAGCACCAGCATGGCCGCCGCCCCTCCGACGGACCGCACCGCCGGGAACCAATAATCCCGTGGCCCCCAGCCGGTGACCTCTCGCAGAGTTGTCTGAACGATGCCGGGGTGATCCAGCACAAAGGTATAGGCATAGGCCAGCACATAGGCCGGAAAGGCCAGGGGCAACACCAGCGCGATCTCGAACAGCTTGACCCCCGGAAACCGGGTCATCGTCACCAGCCAGGCCGCACCAACGCCAATCGCAAAGGTCCCGATGGCGACCATCACCACCAATTGTAATGTGGTCAACGCATACCCGGGCAGAACCGTAGAGATGAGATGACTCAAGGTCGATGTGCCACCGGTCAGCGCTGCAATCGAGACGGCCAGGATCGGCAACAGACACAAGGCCGCGATCAGCCCGGCCAACAGGCCGAGGATCCGAGGGCTGCTGCCCCGTCGCCGCATTGACGTCTGAATGTCTGCTGTTGCCACGCTTGTCCTCTCTGCGTCAGGCTTTGACCTTGTGAACAGCGTTATTTCCGGTTTTTCCGCGGCGCGCCAGCGGCTTTCTGATCCAAAGCAAACGGGCGCTCACCTGATGTCAGCGCCCGCTCCGTTGTTCCGGCCTCATCTGAATGCCCTTTTTCGGGGCAGGATCAGTCGTATTTGCGCTGATCCTCTATCACCAGACCGTCACGGGGCAGGCTGCCTGGGGGCACAATCTCGATCATCCCCTTCAACTTGAGCACCTGCGCCACAGAGGCAGAGTAAGCCGCGCTGTCACCGCCTTCGGCCTCGACCTGCACGGTCATCACGTCCATTTCGCCCTCGCGCGAGGCGATGACGCGGGCCTTGACGATCTCGTCATGCTTTTCGACCAAAGCGGCGACCTGCTCGGGACGCACAAACATCCCCTTGATCTTGGCGGTTTGATCCGCGCGTCCCATCCAGCCCTTGATGCGCATATTGGTCCGCCCACAAGGGGACTGCCCCGGCAACACAGCCGACAGATCCCCGGTTGCAAACCGGATCAGGGGATAGTCCGGGTTCAATGTGGTCACCACCACCTCGCCCACTTCGCCTTCGGCCACCGGGATGCCAGTGCCCGGGGTCACGATCTCGACGATCACGCCCTCATCAACAATCATGCCCTCCATCGCGGCGCTCTCATAGGCGATATTGCCCAGATCCGCCGTGCCATAGGATTGCAGACAGGCGATCCCGCGGTCTGCATATTCCTGCCGCAGCGACGGAAACAGAGCGCCGCCGCCAACCGTGGCCTTGGTGATCGACAGACGCGCGCCCATGCTGTCGGCCTTGTCCAGAATGATCTTGAGGTAGTCGGGCGTGCCCGCATAGGCCGTTACGCCAATATCACGCGCCGCACTGACCTGCAGCTCGGTCTGGCCCGTCCCGGCCGGCAGCACAGCGGCCCCAACAGCACGTGCGCCGTTTTCAAACAACATCCCAGCGGGGGTCAGATGATACGAGAAACAGTTCTGCACAATGTCGCCCACGCCAATCCCGGCGGCATGCAAGACCCGCCCGAACCGCCACCAATCGCGTCCCACATTGCCGGGTTCATAAATCGGACCGGGCGATTGGAACACATGGGCATACCCCGAAGGCGCATGAACCGCATATCCGCCAAACGGGGGCAGGGCGGCCTGTGCCTTGCTCAGGTCCGACTTGCGCAAGACCGGCAAGGCGGACAGATCCTCTGGCGAAACAATGCGCTCTGCATCCACTGTCGCAAGGGCCGAGGCATAACCCGGCAAGGCCTTGGCGCGTGCAATCTGTTGGCGCAGCGCCTGCGCCATGTCGCTGGCACGGGCATCCTCGCTGCGGGTTTCCAGTTCATCAAAATACCGGGTCATGTCAATTTTCCTGTCCGATAGAAAAATGTGTCAAGTATTGGTTACGACACAGCGTCCGCATCACGACAGCCAACGTTTCCGGCGGCGATAGGACCGGACATCGCGAAACGATTTGCGCCCATCTTCGGACATGCCCAGATAGAATTCCTTCACATCCGGGTTCTCCCGCAGTTCCGCCGCAGGGCCGTCCATCACGATCCGCCCGGATTCCAGGATATACCCGTAATGTGCAAACCGCAGTGCCACGTTGGTGTTCTGCTCTGCCAGCAAAAAGGTCACGCCCTCCTGCTCGTTCAAATTCTTGACGATCCCAAAGATCTCTTCGACCAGTTGCGGCGCCAGGCCCATGCTTGGCTCATCCAGCAGGATGGTCTCGGGGCGGGACATCAAGGCGCGCCCGATTGCGGTCATCTGCTGCTCACCGCCAGAGGTATACCCCGCCAGCGATTTGCGCCGCTCCCGCAGGCGCGGGAAATAATTATAAACCTTCTCCAGGTCCGCATCCTGATTGGATTTGCCATCCTTGCGCGTATAGGCGCCGGTCAGCAGGTTTTCCTCAACAGTCAGGTGCTCGAAACAATGGCGGCCTTCCATCACCTGGATGACGCCCTTTTCCACCAGATCGGACGGGTCCGAATGGGCCACATTCTGCCCCCGGTACAAAACCGAACCCTTGGTCACTTCGCCACGTTCGGAATGCAGCAGGTTCGATACCGCCTTCAACGTCGTCGTCTTGCCCGCGCCATTGCCTCCCAGCAATGCGGTGATCCCACCCTTGGGCACATTCAGGCTGACGCCCTTCAGGACGAGGATCACGTGATTGTAGATCACCTCGATATTGTTGACCTCCAAAAGGGTCTCTTCGGTGCGTGCAGCGTCCAGCATGGGGCAGTTTCCCTCGTCGGTTGTGGGTCCGGCCGCCGGTTGTCCGGCGGCCGGGGAACAGCGCTTAGTTGCAGCGCTCTTCGATTTTGTTTTCAGCAGCAAATGCCGCACTGTCTTCGGCGATCAGCGGATCAATGACCGAGCGATCAGACTGGATCCAGTCGGTGATCACATTCCATGTCTTCGCCGAGGCATCCCACTGCTGGACTTTGCCCAGACCGGAACCGCCGTGGTTTTCGCAGCTGACTTCGAATGCAGGGCCGAAATCTGGCATGCCCAAAGCAGTCATCTTCGCTTCGTCCAGCGACAGGGCTTCCATTCCGTCACGCATCATCACCGAAGTGATATCTGCGGTGCCGTGGATTTCCTGCGCCTTTTTCGCGGCTTCGGTTGCCAGCAAAGCGGCATACAGACCACGGTTATACAGAACCGTCTTCATCTGATCGCCAGCACCGGCTGCCTTGCCTGCGTCATAGACGTATTTCTGCAGATCTTCGTAGATCGGATAGTCGCCGCCCGGATTCGCCAGCGCCAACGCCTTGTATCCATCTGCGCCATCACCCACAGGCAACACGTCGTTTTCCGAACCGGACCACCAGATGCCGATGAAGTTTTCCATCGGGAAACGGATGTTCGAGGCTTCCTGAATGGCAACCTGGTTCATCACGCCCCAGCCCCACATCAGGACATAGTCAGGACGCTCGCGACGGATTTGCAGCCACTGCGACTTCTGTTCCTGCCCGGGGTGATCCACAGGCAAAAGCGTCAGGTCATAGCCATGCTTCTTGGCCAGCTCTTCCAGGGTGCGGATCGGTTCCTTACCATAGGCCGAGTTGTGGTAAACCAGGGCGATCTTCTTGCCGCTGATGTCGCCACCATTCTTGTCCAGGATATGGTTGATCGCAATCGAGGCGCCATCCCAGTATGTTGCGGGATAGTTGAAGATCCACTCAAACACCTTGCCGTTTGCAGCAGACGTCCGGCCATACCCCATCGAGTGGATCGGAATACCATCCGCGGTCGCCTTTGGGATCAGCTGATAGGTGATACCCGTGGACAGGGGCTGATACACCAACGCGCCTTCACCTTTGGTGGACTCGTAGCATTCCACACCTTTTTCGGTGTTATAGCCGGTTTCACATTCCAGCAGACGGGTTGGAACACCGCCGACGCCGCCATCACGCTCGTTCAGCAGGGTCAGGTAATCCGCATAGCCATCCGCAAACGGAATACCGTTCGCCGCATAGGGACCAGTTCTATAGCTGAGCGACGGGAAAACCAGATCGGCCAGTACGGGTCCAGCGGCCATCATGGCCCCCAAAGCCAGGGTTGCTAGTTTCAATTTCATCAAGGTCTCCTCCCTTTTGATTTAAGTCTTATCGTATTGACGTGGCGGCCTCACCGCCCGGTCACGGCCAGCCCCTAGTGCGGGAATGGCCACAATCTCAGTTTTTCCTTGGCCAGACGCCAAAGCTGCGCCAGCCCGTGGGGCTCCAGGATCAGGAAAATGATGATCATCGCGCCAACAATCAGCAGCTGCAGATGCGCCACAATATCCGTGGCCCAGCCCAGCATATCCACTCCCACCAGCTTCAGAACCACAGGCAGCACAACCAGAAAGGCCGCCCCGGCAAAAGACCCGAAAATGGACCCAAGCCCGCCAATGATGATCATGAACAACACGAGGAAGGATTTGTTGATGCCAAACACCTCGCCCACTTCGACCGCACCCAGATAGACGGAAAAGAACAGAGCGCCGGAAACGCCGACAAAGAAAGAGCTGATCGCAAAGGCGGTCAATTTGGCCCGCAGCGGGTTCACCCCGATGATCTCGGCGGCAATATCCATGTCCCGGATCGCGCTCCAGGTCCGCCCCAACGTCCCACGCGTCAGGTTGCGCGCAATGATCGCAGAGCCGGCACAGAACACCAGACAGAACAGATAGGTCGCCCAGGCGTCCGTATTGGCCCCGGTCACCGGAATGCCAAAGACTGTCCGCTCGGGCGAGTTGATCTGACCCGAAGCCGAATAATTGTAGAACCAGGGCACCCGGTTGAACAACCAAACCAGAAAGAACTGCGCAGCCAGCGTGGCAACGGCCAGGTAAAACCCCTTGATCCGCAGCGACGGCAAACCAAACAGAACGCCGACAAACGCTGTCACGCCCCCGGCCAGGATCACATGGAAAAAGATGCTCACCTCGGGAAATGCCGTCATCAGCTTGTAACAGGCATATGCCCCCACAGCCATGAAACCACCCGTTCCCAGCGACACCTGCCCGCAATAGCCGGTCAGAATGTTCAGCCCGATCGCGGCAATCGAATAAATCAGAAAGGGCAGCAGGATCGCATTGGCCCAGTAGTCATTGATCAGAAACGGCACCACCAGAAAGGCAAACGCCATGACCGCATAATACCGATAGCGGTCAAACCTGATTGGAAACGTCTGAGTATCCTGCGGATATGTGGTGCTGAAATCACCGGCCTCGCGGTAAAACATGGTTCAGACACTCCCCTGAATATTTGTATTTGACTGAGCGCGCCGACGTGCCCCAGCATCCAATATGTTTGATTGGGCGGCATAGCCCCCTGCCTCTGCCGCCCGCGCCAGACGCAGATAGCAGGCGCCACCGACGACCAGACCGGCAAAGGCCAGCCCCGAGGCGATTGCCAATTGGCTCTGGCTGAAC
The DNA here is from genome assembly GCA_034670145.1 of Marinibacterium sp. GTDB lineage: Bacteria > Pseudomonadota > Alphaproteobacteria > Rhodobacterales > Rhodobacteraceae > HXMU1420-2. The sequence goes on along the minus strand of JAXMOA010000003.1, from coordinate 261,460 downwards.
CCCTCGGCGGTCAAGGCCAGATACCCAAAGGCCCAGAACCCGGACCAGGCGATGACGTTGACGATTGCGATCAGCTTGCTCATTGCAACCACTCCCGGAACCGCTTGTAGCTGTTGCTCAACTGCACATCGATCAGGCGGGTCTCGCCCTCGATCAACACACCCGACAACAACAACCAATACTCCGTATCCGCCCCATCCGAATAGTAAACGATCTCAGAGGTGAAATTCGGGCTGTGCACCTGCCGGGTCAGCAGGATGCAATGTTTGAATGAACTGACTCCAGCGCGTCCCAACCGCGACAAGGCCGCGATCACTTCGTTTTCCCGGTTGCCCGCCAGGTCAATCTGACCCGCCGCAGCCGTAAAATCGCCGGTCAACACAGCGGCCTTGAGGATCTCAAACGGCGCCCTCTGCGGCCCCTCCGCGCCATCGACACAGGCGGCAAAGGCCGGCGTGCTCAGCGAAAGACAGGTTAACAAACAGGCGGCAAACCGCATCACTACACCCGCTCGATGATTTTGTCGCCAAACAGACCCTGCGGGCGAAAGACCAGGAACAACAGCGCCAGCACATAGGCAAACCAGTTCTCTGTCGCCCCGCCCACCAGAGGGCCAATGGCAAATTCAAACAGCTTCTCACCCACACCGATGATCAGACCGCCCACAATCGCTCCGGGGATCGAGGTGAACCCACCCAGCATCAAAACCGGCAACGCCTTGAGCGCAATCAGCGACAAAGAGAATTGCACACCCGATTTCGTGCCCCAGACGATCCCGGCCACCAGCGCAACAAACCCGGCCAGCGACCAGACCAGAACCCAGATGAAGTTCAGCGAAATACCAACACTCAACGCCGCCTGATGGTCATCCGCCACAGCGCGCATGGCACGCCCCTGTTTGGTGTACTGGCTGAACGCCACCAGGGCGACAACCAGCAGCGCCGCAATGACAGTGGCCACAATGTCGAGGTTATCGATGAAGAAACCATAACCAAAAATGCCAAAGGTGGTCTCGTCAATCCAGGTGTTGATGCCCTGCGGCAGGCCAACATCCAGCTTCTTGATCTCAGACCCCCACATCAGATCGCTCAGACCTTCCAGGAAATAGGCCAGACCAATCGTCGCCATGAACAGGATGATCGGTTCCTGATTCACCAGATGGCGCATCACGAAATACTGCACTGCCCAGGCCAGCCCGATCATCACGACAATGGCCAGCAAAATCCCGACAATCGCCGGCAAATGCCACCCGAAATGATGCAACTGTGTGCCCAGGATCGAGTTGATCAGATGCGAAAACGGCACCTGGCCATCCATGATCCCGACCAGCGTCGCCGCCGCAAACAGCGCCATGACACCCTGCGCAAAGTTAAAGATCCCAGAGGCCTTGAAGATCAGCACGAACCCCAGCGCCACCAGCGCATAAAGCACCCCAGCCATCAGACCGTTGAGCGTGACCTCCATGGCAAAAAGAAGTTGATCAGGCATCAGAACATTCCTTCGGGAAAAATGCGCAAACAGCGTCGTTCGCAGTTAAGGCAACAGCGACACAAAATGTCAGCGGATCAGTCATGGCTCACCCCCAGATAGGCGTCGATCACCTCTTGGTTGGCCCGGATCTCATCCGGCGTGCCGTCACCGATTTTCTTGCCGTAGTCCATAACGACAACCCGATCGCTCAGATCCATGACCACGCCCATATCGTGCTCAATCAATGCGATCGTCGTGCCAAATTCGTCGTTCACATCCAGAACAAAGCGGCACATGTCCTCTTTCTCCTCGACGTTCATCCCCGCCATCGGCTCATCCAGCAGCAACAGCTTGGGTTCCGCCGCCAGGGCCCGGGCCAGCTCCACACGCTTTTTCAAACCATAAGGCAGGCGCGACACAGGCGTCTTGCGAATATGCTGGATCTCCAGAAAATCGATAATCCGCTCCGCCACTTCCCGGTTCGCGGTTTCTTCGGCCTCGGCCCGGCCTTTCCACAGCGCCTGCGACAGAACGCCAACGTTCATATGCGTCAACCGCCCGGTCATCACATTGTCCAGAACCGACATGCCCTCAAACAAGGCAATGTTCTGAAAGGTCCGCGCGATCCCCTGCCGGGCCACCTGAAACGGCTTGGTCGGCGGCCGTTTGGCGCCACGAAACCACACTTCCCCCTCCTGAGGGACATAGAACCCGGAAATCACATTCAACATCGACGATTTCCCGGCCCCATTCGGCCCGATAATCGCCCGGATTTCGCCCTCGCGGATATCGAACGAGATATCCTTGATCGCCACAACCCCGCCAAATCGCAAGGTGATGTTCTTCATCTCCATCACCACGCCGCCGATCTTGCGGCCATCCTCCGTGATATAGCCTTCGCCTTGATCCAGCATCACACCGTCCCTTGCTTCTTTTTGGTCCAAATACTCAAATCCGGACCTCTCCCGCATTCCAACCCGTTGCCGACAAACCGCTGCGCCTCACCTGGCGCCTCCCCCGGCCCGTCAACAGGCAACAGGTTTCACTCCGCCGCCATCTTCTGGGCCACCGGCACAACCTTGGCGTCCCGGACACTCAGATTTGCCGAGATCGCCCCCTTGCGCCCATCCTCATACGTCACTTCCGTCGTGGTCGAGACACCGGGAGAACCGTCATAAAGCGCTGTGATGATATCCGCGAATTTCTCTTCGATGATCCGACGCCGCACCTTGCGCGTCCGGGTCAACTCGCCGTCATCCGCGTCCAGTTCCTTGTGCAGCACCACAAACCGATGGACCTGACAGCCCGACAGCATGGGATCCGCCGCGACCGAGGCATTGACCTCCTCAACATGGCTCTGGATCGTGCTCAAAACATCGGGATGCCCGGCCAGCTCCTGATACGAGGCATAGGCAATATTGTTGCGCTCCGCCCAGTTCCCGACCGCCGACAGATCAATGTTGATAAAGGCCGTGCACATCTCGCGCCCATTGCCAAACACCACGGCTTCCAGAATGTTGGGGAAAAACTTCAGCTTGTTTTCCACATATTTCGGCGCAAACAGCGATCCATCCGCCATTTTGCCCACATCCTTGGCCCGGTCGATGATGCGCAGATGCCCGGTCCCCTCTTCGATAAACCCGGCATCGCCCGTCGCAACCCAGCCGTCGCCGTCCTTGGTGTCGGCCGTGCTCTCCGGGTTCTTGTAGTACTCCACAAATACGCCGGGCGAGCGATAGAAAACCTCGCCATTATCCGCGATCTTCAACTCCACATCCGGACAGGGAACGCCCACCGTATCCGAACGGACCTCGCCATCCGGCTGCGCAGTGATGAAAACCGTCGCCTCGGTCTGCCCATAAAGCTGCTTCAGGTTGATCCCCAGCGAGCGGTAGAAATCGAAAATCTCCGGCCCGATCGCCTCACCTGCGGTGTATCCAACCCGAACCCGGCTGAACCCCAGCGTGTTCTTCAACGGGCCATAGACCAACAGATCGCCCAGCTTGTATTTCAGCCGATCACCAAAGCTGACCGGTTTACCATCCAACAGATCCGGCCCGACCTTGCGCGCATGGGCCATGTAATGGTCGAACATGCGCTTCTTCAGCTTCCCGGCATCTTCCATCCGGATCATCACATTGGTCAGCTGCGTTTCAAACACACGCGGCGGCGCAAAATAATAGGTTGGCCCGATCTCGCGCAAATCCTGCATCATCGTGTCAGGGTTTTCCGGGCAGTTCACACAGAACCCCGTCCAATAGGCCTGCCCGATGGAAAAGATGAAATCCCCGACCCAGGCCATCGGCAAATAGGCCAGAATCTCTTCGCCGGCCCCAAGCTTGTCAAACTCAGAAGAGTTCTTGGCGCTCTCAATCACATTGCGGTTCGACAGAACCACGCCCTTGGGCTTCCCGGTGGTGCCCGAGGTATACAGCATCACGCATTGATCATCATATGTGAGCGCATTGCGCCGCTCGTCCAATGTGCCTTGCAACTCACCCTTGGCCGCGCGTCCGGCTTCTTGCAACTTGGACATTTCATGCAGCTTCGAGTGATCGTAGCGCCGCATACCCCGGGCATCCAGATAAACCATATGCTCGAAATTGGGCAGCTGATCCTGCACCTCCAGGATCTTGTCGACCTGCTCCTGATCGCCCGCAATCACAAACCGAGCACCGCAATGGTTCAGAACATAGGCCATCTCTTCGCCCACCGCGTCCTGATAGACCGGCACCGGCACCGCACCCACAGACTCGGCCGCAACCATCGACCAGTACAGATGTGGCCGGTTGCGTCCTGCAATGGCAATGAAATCGCCCTTCTGAACGCCAAGCGTCAGCAAACCCAGCGCCAACGCCTCAATCTCAGCGTCAATTTCGGCCCAGCTCCAGCTTTGCCAAATGCCAAATTCTTTCTCGCGATAGGCCGGTTTGCTACCGAACTGCGCCACATTCCGCTTCAATAGCGCAGGAATGGACTGCAACGCCGCCGTTGCTGTCTGCGTCTGAGCCAATGCTGTTCTCCTCCCAAGCCGGATCTATCCGGCCATTTTCACCCTCCTCCGGGCGAATCTGTTCCTAGTGGAACGCTGGTCTTTGTGGCCGTCAACTTTTTCCTGAAGGTTTCCCAAATCTAACGAATTGTAACGGCGCTCTGCGATGCTTTGCGCCGGGCTCTGCGCATGATACGCATCAGTGCCCAAGGAGGACACAGTGGCCCCAGCAGACCAGCAGATCAGATCCATGACCATGGCCGGGCTCAACCTGATTGGCCAGGCGCTCTCGATCTATGACGCCAACCTGCAACTGGTCGTCTGCAACCGGCGCTTTCAAGAGATGTTCAACCTCCCCGACGCCCTGACCACGCGCGGTGCGTCCTTTGGCGATACAATCGCCTTCATGGCCAGCAGCGGGGAATACGGCGACTTGACGGATGTCGACACTATGGTGCAGGCCCGCGTCGATCAGGCCCGCGCCTTTGTGCCCCATTACGTCGAACGCACCCGCCCGAACGGGCAGACCATCAGCATCGAAGGCTCCCCCCTGCCACAAGGCGGCTGGGTTACGGTCTATACCGACATCACCCGCACCAAACAGTCCGAAATGCTGTTGCGCGCCCGCTCCGCAGAGCTGTCCGATCAATTGCTCGCCCATGCCGAACAACTCTCGGCCACCAACCGCGAACTTGCCGCCACGATCACGGCCCATGCCGAGGCCAAACGCCAATTGACCGAGATCGAAGCCCGCACCCGCATGACCACCGAAATGTTGCCAGCCCATATCGCGCATGTGGACGCGGATGGGGTCTACACCTATTCCAACCACCGCCTCGGCTCGGTCATGCCGGGACGCGATCACAATATTGTCGGGCAATACATTGGCGATGCGCTGGGCGCATCGGCCTTTGGCCGGATCAGCCCGCACCTGCAAGCCGCCTACAAGGGCAGCAGCCCGGTCTTTGAATTCAATGACGAACACTCCAGCCGCCGCATCCGCGTCGCCCTCACCCCGGACCCGAACGGCGGGGTCTATATCCTGTCCATGGATGTCACCGAAGAAACCCAGGCCCGCGTCGCCCTGCAACAAACCCGCCGCCGCGCCATGGCGGCACAGATGACATCGGGGCTGGCACATGATTTCTCCAACCTGCTGACCATCATCCTGGGCATGCAAAGCAAACTGGCCCGTATGGATCTGGGGGCCGAGGCCGACTCCCTGATCGAGGCCACCCGCAATGCCGCCAACCGGGGCGGGCGGCTGCTCAACCGGATCGCGGATATGACCGTCCATCGCACCATGCGTCCGCGCCCGACCAACATGCATACCCTGCTGGATGACTTGAAACTGCTGGCCGGGCCCAGCCTGCCGCGCGATGTCGGCCTCAGCGTGCTGGACTATACCCCGGACGAAGAGCTCATGTTCGATCAGGGCATGCTTCAGGACGCGCTGCTCAACCTCATCTTCAACGCCCGCGACGCCTGCGGCTCCAACGGCCAGATCACCGTCAGCGCCCATAGCATCGCCCGCCTGTGGATCGAGATCAAAGTCTCGGACACGGGCCCGGGCTTCTCGCCCGAAGTGAAAGAGCGCGCGCTGGATCCCTTCTTTACCACCAAAGGCGGCGAAGGCTCGGGGCTGGGCCTGCCCATGGTCTATGACGCGGTCAAACTTGCGGGCGGCGACATGCAATTGTCCAACACCGAACTGGGCGCCTGCGTCACCCTGCGTCTGCCGTATCGTGTGGCGCCGACCACAGCAGGCGGGCTTGCCCTGCTTGTCGAAGACAGCGAAGACCTGCGCGCCACCTTCCGCGATATGCTGATGGATCTGGGCTATTCCGTGATCGAGGCGGTCTCGGCCGACGAAGCCGCCGCGCTCGCCGCAGACCTGCCGGATATCTCGCTGATCCTCTCCGATCTCAACCTGGCAGGCGAGGCGACAGGCCTTGACCTGCTCGACCGCCTGCGCGGCCTGAACCGACCTTCGCTGCTGATGACATCCATGCCCCGCAGCGATCCGCTGGTGCAAAAGGCGCAGGCCCGCACCCCTGTGCTGTTCAAACCCTTCACCGTGGAAACACTGGCCAGCTACATCCACCCCGAGGCCGCAGAATGACCGCTCCCGCCCCACTCGTCACCATCCTGGACGATGAACCAGACATCCGCAGCATGCTGCGCGACGTGCTCGAAGACGCCGGGTTTCGCACCCAAAGCTTTGCCCGCGCCCGCGAATTCGAAGCCGCGCTCAAAACCGCAACCCCGGATGTCTGTCTGGTTGACCTGTCTCTGCCCGACACAGACGGGCTGGCCCTGGTGCACCGGCTGGCGCTGGAGCAGGGGGCCTCCGTGATCATCATCTCTGGCCGGGCGCAGGTGCAGGACCGGGTGACCGGGCTGGAGCTGGGCGCGGATGACTACATCACCAAACCCTTTGACCCGACCGAGGTCGTCGCCCGTGTACGCGCCCGCCTGCGCGGCGCCCGCACGCCGCAACAGGCTGGCAACACGGCCACATTCAACGGCTGGACCGCCCATTTCGACCGCTACACCCTCACAGACGAAACCGACGAAGAGGTCCCCTTTTCTCAGGCCGAAGGCGAAGTGCTGCGCCTCTTCCTCGAAAGCCCCAAGCGCCTGATTTCGCGCACGCAGATGCAGGAAACCCTGGGCGGCGCTGCCGGAGAAAGCTTTGATCGTGCCATGGATGTGCGGATCTCGCGGTTGCGCACCAAACTGCGCGAAGACCCCAAGAACCCGCGTCTGATCAAAACCATCTACGGGGCCGGATATATCTTCCTCGGGGATGTCACCTGGCGATGAACGCAGAGCACCCGGCAGACCCCAGGGATAGCGCCCGCCAAACGGAGGATCCACCGCTGCGCCAGCTCTGGCCGGACGACCCGGGCCTGGCGCAGGCGCTGGATCTGCTGCGCGACAGTTTCGCCTATATGGACGGGCGCATTGATCCGCCTTCGTCCCTGCATGCCATTGACCTGCCGCGATTTCAGGACATCAGCCGTCAGAGCGAGATTTGGGCCGTCGGCATTCCACCGCACGCCATGATGATCCTGACACCCCGAACAGACCGGCTCTATCTGGGTAAATTCTGTATCGCACCCGGGCAGCGGGGGCAGGGGCTGGCGCGTCGGATGGTGGACCTCGCCCGCACCCGGGCGCAGGAATTGGGCCTGCCTGTGATCGAGCTGCAAACCCGGGTCGAGCTGACCGAAAATCATAGGGCCTTTGGCGCGCTGGGCTTTGTCGAAACAGCCCGCACCGCTCACGCAGGCTATGACCGGGCGACCTCGATCACCATGCAAATGCCGGTGTCGCCCGCCTGACCGGTCGGTCCCGGGTGTTACAGGGAAGCCACCGCCCGCGCCAGGACCCGCAGGCCAACGACCAGATCCGCTTCTTGCGTGTCTTCGCCAAAGGCGTGGCTGATCCCATCAATCGACGGCACAAACAGCATCGCGACCGGCATCAAAGCCGCCATATTGCTGGCATCATGCAGCGCGCCGGATGGCATCTCGCGCCATTTTCCGGGGGCTTCGATCCCGGCAGCGGCGCCCAAAGCCGCCCGCAGAGCGGCATCCATCGGTACCGGGCTCAGCGCCTTGATCGGCACCATGTCGACCTGCAAGGCGCGTTCCGTCGCGATCTCCTGCGCCAGATCGCGAATGCAACGCTCCATCCGCTCCAGCCTGTCTTCTTCGCCGTCCCGCCACTGCATGGAGAAACGCACCTCTCCCGGCACGATCGAGGGCGCATTGGGGTGCATCTCGACCCGCCCGATGGTCCAGACCGTGCGGGGAGTCACGATATTGCGCAGCCGGTCGTTCAGGGCCGTGGTGAAGGCTGCGAGACCCTGAAACGCATCCTGACGTTGATGCATCAGAGTTGTCCCCGCATGATTTTGCTGGCCCCGGTAGGTGATCTGTAACTGACGTGACCCAACGATTTCGGTGACCACCCCGATGGTTTCTTTGGTTTCATGCAGGGTCAGGCCTTGTTCGATGTGCATTTCGACAAAGGCCGAGAACCGGGCCGGATCCACAAAATCCTGCATCATCGCGGCCATGGGCGCGCGCGCATCTCTCAGGGGCAACCCGTTGGCATCCTGCAAGTCATCAGCGGCGTCCATTGCCAGCCTACCGGAATAGACCGCGCTGCCGGTCAGGGCACCGAACCGGCCTTCTTCGTCCTGAAAGCTCACCAAAGAGACGGCCGGGCCGCCCGCGGCCTTTGCGGCCCGGGCAATCTCCAACGCGGCGATGACGCCCAACGCCCCATCCAGCCAGCCGCCTTCGGGCTGGCTGTCGGAATGGGACCCCAGCAGGAGCGAGCGCCCTTCGGCCAGGCCAAAGACATTGCCCATCGGGTCCACATGTGGCGTCAGATCCGCCTCCCGGATCTGCTCGACCAGCCATTGCCGTGCCGCCACATCGGCGGCACTGAATGCGGGCCTGACCACGCCCTTGCCAACACCGCTGGCACCGAAACCGCGCAGTTGGTGCAGATCGCGCAGAAACCGCGCCTCGTCCACTTGCATTACAAAAAACCCCAAAAATTCTGCGAATTTTTACGTGGGACGAGACCGGGGGTTTTGTCAATCATTCAGCGGCGACAGGTGTCTGGGCGGCCTCGACGCGGACGGCCGAATATTTGAATTCCGGAATTTTGCCGTAGGGGTCTACCGCTGGATTGGTCAGAATATTCGCCGCCGCCTCGACATAGGCAAACGGCACGAACACCATATCTTCGGCCACGGCCCGGTCGGCGCGGGCCATGATCTCGATCGATCCGCGTTTGGTTGTCAGCCGCAGCATGCCGCCCGGCTCTACCCCCAAACGGCGCAACGTCCTGGGATGCATGGAGCAATTGGCCTCTGGCTCTACTGCATCCAGCACGGTCGCCCGCCGTGTCATGGATCCGGTATGCCAATGTTCCAGCTGCCGTCCCGTGATCATGATCATCGGATAATCTGCATCCGGTGTGTCATCTGGAGGAATGATCGCGGCCGGGGTGAATTTGGCCCGCCCGTCGGGGCGCGGGAACCCGTCACCAAACACAATCGCCTGACCGGGGTCTTCGGGTGTCAGAGACGGATAGGTGACCGCATTGACCCCTTCCAGCCGATCCCAGGTGATGTTGTCCAGCGACTTCATGTTCAGCTTCATTTCAGCGAACACATCTGCCGGGCTGTCATACTGCCAATCCAGTCCCAGCCGATTGGCCAGTTCGACAGTGATCGCCCAATCCTCACGCGCCTGCCCCGGGGCGGCCACCGCAGGGCGCCCCATCTGAACCTGCCGGTTCGTGTTGGTGACCGTTCCGGATTTTTCATAAAACGCCGCCGCCGGCAGGATCACATCCGCGTAGTTCGCCGTTTCGGTCAGGAAAATATCCTGCACCACCAGATGCTCCAGCTTGGCCAGCGCATCGCGTGCGTGCTCCACATCCGGGTCTGACATGGCCGGGTTTTCCCCCAGGATGTACATGCCGTGTATCCGCCCGTCATGCACCGCATCCATGATTTCGGTTACGGTCAGCCCCTTCTCGGCCGAGAAGTCCCCGGATTTCCAGACGTCCGTAAAGGCGCTGCGCACGCCCTCGTCTGTCACGGTCTGATAGTCCGGCAGGAACATTGGCACCAAACCCGCATCCGATGCCCCCTGCACATTGTTCTGCCCGCGCAGAGGATGCAGCCCGGTTCCGGGGCGCCCCACGTGTCCACACATCAACGCCAGCGAAATCAGACAGCGCGAATTATCCGTGCCGTGGATATGCTGGCTCACCCCCATACCCCAAAAAATCATACCGGCCTGCGACCCCGCAAAAGTCCGCGCCACATCGCGCAGGACATCCGCCTCGATGCCACAGATCGCTGACATTTTCTCTGGAGTGAACTGGGCCAGATGCGCTTTTTCGGCCTCCCAGTTTTCGGTGTAGGCATCAATGTACTGCTGATCGTACAGCCCTTCTTCGACGATCACATGCATGATCGCGTTCAACATCGACACGTCGCTGCCGGGCTTGAACTGCAACATATGGCTGGCAAACCGTTTCAGACCGACACCGCGCGGATCCATCACGATCAACTTGCCGCCACGCTTGGTGAACTGCTTGAAATAGGTCGCGGCAACGGGATGGTTCTCGACCGGGTTGGCCCCGATCACGATGGCCACATCGGCATTCTCGATTTCATTGAACGTCGCGGTCACGGCGCCCGAGCCGACATTCTCCATCAACGCCGCAACCGAAGAGGCGTGACACAGCCGCGTGCAGTGATCCACATTGTTGTGGCCAAACCCCTGGCGGATCAGCTTTTGAAACAGATAGGCCTCTTCGTTGGTGCATTTCGCGCTGCCAAACCCGGCAACAGAGGCACCGCCCCGCGTATCACGCAATCCGCCCAAACCGCCGGCGGCAACGTTCATTGCTTCGTCCCAGCTGGCCTCGCGGAAAAACTGCTGCCAGTTGTCCGGGTCCACGTTCAACCCTTTGGCTGGCGCATCCTCTCTGCGGATCAACGGTTTGGTCAGGCGGTGCTCGTGGTGGATATAGTCAAACCCAAACCGGCCCTTGACGCACAGCCGACCCTCATTTGCCGGGCCATTGATGCCCTCGACATATTTGACCTTGCCATCCTTCACTTTCAAAGAGACCTGGCAGCCCACACCACAAAACGGACAAATGCTGTCGACTTCGCTGTCGAAATCGGCGCTATCGCCCTGCTGATGCGCATCAACGGCTGTGGCGGGCATCAGCGCCCCGGTCGGACAGGCCTGCACGCATTCGCCACAGGCCACACAGGTCGACTCTCCCATCGGGTCGTCCATATCAAAGACCGGATAGGCATCATGACCGCGCCCGGCCATGCCGATCACGTCGTTGACCTGTACTTCACGACAGGCCCGCACGCACAGCCCGCATTGAATACAAGCATCCAGATTGACCCGCATCGCCACGTGGCTGTCATCCAGCAACGGAATGCGCCCCTCTTCCAGCTTCGGAAACCGGCTTTCGCTGACGCCATTGGCCTCGGCCATATCCCACAGATGACTGGACCGGTCATGCGCTTCTGCGCGCTCGGGCTGATCCGTCACCAGCATCTCGACCACCATCTTGCGCGCGGTTTCCGCCCGGGCTGAATTCGTGGTCACCACCATGCCATCGCGCGGCTCGCGGATGCAGGAGGCCACCAGCGTCCGCTCTCCTTCGACTTCGACCATGCAGGCCCGGCAATTCCCGTCCGGGCGATATCCGGGCGCGGGGGTGTGACACAAATGAGGGATCACCAGCCCGCGACCATGGGCAACTTCCCAGATCGTCATGCCAGCCGCAGCCTCAACTTCTTGCCCGTCGAGCGTAAATTTCACCGTATCCGACATGCGCACACCTCTTTCATTCGCCCCAAACCTATATCCATTCCCTGACCCGCAGGAGTCCCATTCCCGACACTCACCACCGGAATCGCGGCATCTACCGGCCAATAGGTTTCCGATGGACGCCAGTGTTTCTGGTTTTGGCGGCGCGCCTGGCTGCCAAGCAGCCCGCGCCGGGCATGGGAAAGATACGGGAAAAATACCCGGAAAAATCCGCGCACACCGGCTGGCACATCTTCCCCCGGCCGCTCCGCTTGCCTATCAAGACCGCACCACAGCCAAAAGGCAGCCCATGTCCCACATCACCCTCATCCGCCACGGTCAGGCCAATACCGGCGCCCGTGACGAAATCAGCTATGACAAGCTCAGCCCACTGGGTCACCAACAGGCCGCCTGGCTCGGTGATCACTTGCGCGTATGTGGCCAACACCATCCGCGTGTCTTCACCGGCACATTGATCCGCCACATCGAAACCGCCAACGCCATGGGCCACCCCGAGGCCACACGCGACCCCCGCCTGAACGAGCTGGCGTATTTCACGCTCGCCCAGCAGCTGGAAACCCAACAAGGCATCTCCATCCCCAGCGAACGCGAAGGGTTCATCCACCACCTGCCCAAGGTCTTCGCCGCCTGGAAGGACGGGCAAATCGAAAACCCGCCCGAAACCTTCGAAGAATTCGAAACCCGCGTCACCGCCGCCCTGACCGAGATCGCATCCGGCCCCGGCCCGGCGCTGGTCGTCACCTCGGGTGGTCTGATCGCCATGGCGATGCGCGGCATGATGAACCTCGATATCCCGTCCATGGCCCGGGTGGCCCTGGCCATCATGAACACCTCCATGCACCGGCTGTTCCCGATCGGAGATCAGCTCAGCCCGGTGCTCTTTAACGCTGTGCCCCATTTGGATTTGCCGGACCGTCACTATGCTCAGACCCACATCTAAACGATTGATGAGACTCTCTGCCCGTTCCCGCCACACCGGCGAAAAAAACAGGAGCCGCCCATGCTGACCCTCACCTATAGCCCCGGCACAATCGCTGTCGCCGTCGCGCTCGCACTGGAAGAGGCGGGGCTGGACTACAAAACCCAGAGAATCGATTTTCGCACCGGCGAACAGACCCAGCCAGACTATCTGGCCATCAATCCCAAAGGGCGCGTTCCCGCTCTGATGACCGAACAGGGCATCCTGACAGAAACCGGCGCCCTGCTGGACTATGTAGCCGCCCTGGCGCCGCAGGCCGGGCTGATCCCGACAGATCCCTTCCAGGCGGCCCGCATGCGCGAAGCGATGTATTACTGCGCCTCGACAATGCACATCAACCACGCCCACAAGATGCGCGGGCACCGCTGGGCCGATCAGGAAAGCTCCTGGGCCGACATGACGGCCAAAGTGCCGCAAAACATGACCGATTGCGCCGCCTACGTGGAAAAGAACCTGCTACAGGGGCCCTATATCTGCGGCTCAGAGTTCACCATCGGTGATGCATACCTCTATACCACCTGCCGCTGGCTGGACGGCGACGGCGTGGATCTTGCCCCGTTTGCGAAAACCCGCGCGTTCCTTGATGCGACGAACGCCCGTGCGTCGGTTGCGGCGCTCAAGCAAAAAGGCATCCTGAAATGACCCACCTGTGGATCCGCGCTGAACAACGGCCAAACGAAGACCGCGTCGGTCTCACCCCGGAAGGCGCCGCAACCCTGATTGCGGCGGGCTTCAAGGTCACCGTGGAACACAGCAGCTGCCGCGCCATCCCCATTGCGGGCTACGCCCAGGCCGGCTGCGCACTCGCGCCCGAAAACAGCTGGCCCGAGGCGCCGTCAGACGCCATCATCTTCGGCCTCAAAGAGCTGCCGGACGACGGCACGGCGCTGATCCACCGCCACATCATGTTCGGCCACGCCTTCAAGGGACAACCAGATGGGCAGGTGCTGCTGGCCCGGTTCCGGGAGGGCGGGGGCATCCTCTATGACCTGGAATACCTGGTCGACGAAACCGGCCGCCGGGTCGCGGCCTTTGGCTATTGGGCCGGCTACGCGGGCGCGGCCGTGGCGCTGAAATGCTGGGCCGCCCAGGCACGCGGACAGATCTGCGGCCCCGTCTCGGTCGTGTCCGACCAACACCGCTTGCGCGCCGATCTGGTGGCCGAGCTGGAGGGCGCAGACCTGCCCGCCGCGCTGATCATCGGCGCGCTGGGCCGCGTTGGTACAGGGGCAGGGGACCTTTGCACAGCCATGGGGTTGCGCGTCACACGCTGGGACATGGCGGAAACCGCCGATGGCGGGCCATTCCCCGAAATCCTGCAACATGGCCTGTTCCTCAACTGCATCCTCGCCCGCGAGGGCACGCCGGTCTTTGTCCCGGCCCAGGCCACCACCGCCGACCGCGCCCTGCGTGTCATCGGTGATATCGCCTGCGACCCGGGCAGCGCCTATAATCCGATCCAGGTCTACGACCGCACCACCACCTGGGCACAGCCCGCCCTGCGCGTGCACAATGACCCGCCGCTGGATGTCACCGCCATCGACAATCTGCCCTCGCTCCTGCCCGTCGAAAGCTCCGAGGATTATGCCGCCCAACTGCTGCCCTCCCTGCTGACACTGACAGATCTGGACAAAGGCGTCTGGGACCGTGCAAAATCACAGTTTGAAACTCATATCGCAAGGATCAGCACATGACCGTTCATTGGTGCGGCACCGGCCTCTCGGCTATCCCAGGACTGCGGCGGCTGATCGAAACCGGCCAGCCCGTCACAATCTGGAACCGGACAGCGTCCAAAGCCCAGGAGGCCGTCGGCGACCTGACCGACAATATCCACGCCTTTGACATCGACGCGCTGGACGCTGCGGTGCAGGCCGGTGACGTGGTCGTCTCCATGCTGCCCGGCGATTGGCACGTGCCTTTGGCCGAACTTGCCATCAAGAACAGCGCGCATTTTGTCTCTTCTTCCTATATCGCGCCCGAAATGCGCGCATTGGACCAGGCCGCCCGCGATGCTGGCGTGTCGCTGGTGAACGAAGTGGGCCTGGATCCCGGCATCGACCACCTGATGGCCCATTGGCTCATGGCAGAGTATCGCGCCAGCCCGGCCTTCACCCCCGAAAACCACCTCAGCTTCATCTCCTACTGCGGTGGCATCCCGAAAATCGCCAATCCCTTCCGGTACAAGTTCAGCTGGTCACCCCTCGGCGTGCTCAAGGCCCTGCGCTCCCCGTCGCGCTCCATCCGCGACTTTTCCGAGCTGCGGGTCGACCGCCCCTGGGACGCGATCTCCTCCTATCAGGCCCCGTTGCCCACCCCGGAAACCTTCGAGGTCTATCCAAACCGTGACAGCCTGCCGTTCATGGCTGACTACGGGTTTGATCCAGCCTGGCCCGTGCGCGAATTCGTGCGCGGCACCCTGCGCCTGAACGGCTGGACCGAGGCCTGGAGCGACGTCTTTGCCGAGGTTGAAACCCTCCAGGGCGAAACAGGAGAGGCCCGGCTCAAGGAAATGTCAGACCAGTTCTGGGCCGAAAACGCCTATGACGAAGGCGAACCAGACCGGGTCATCCTCTGCGTCAGCCTCAAGGCGGAACAGGACGGCGCCACCGCCTGGCACAAAACCTACGTCATGGACGCCTGGGGCGACGATCAAGGCACAGCCATGGCGCGGCTGGTCTCGGTGCCCGTATCTCTGGCGGTTCAGGCGGTTCAATCCGGCCGAATCGCGCCTGGCGTCCATGCGGCCCCCTCCGACCCGGCCCTGGTGCAGGAATGGATGGACGAAGTCGGCCAACTGGCGCAACATCTCGACGTGGTCGACCACGCGGGCTGACTCCGCAAGGTTTCGGCAGGAAAAAGGGGCCGGGCAGCAAATCGCTGACAACCCGGCTCCAATCTGTTAAACACAGAGCCATGCCAAAACCCAATCCGCATCGCCCCTTCACCCCCGATCCGGATCAGCTCGCGCTGCATCCTGGCGTTGATGGCAACACCATCAACGGCCTCGGAGAATCAGAGCCCCGCCGACCCAGCATGGTCTATTGGGCGCCAGACCCGCAGACGATCCCGCATGGGTCCCTGCAACTCTATTTCTACAAACAATCCGCCAAAAATCCCGCCTTCTCCGAAAACCGCGCCGCCCGGCAAAAGATCCTGGACGCCCCCCTGCCACCCGTCGCGGAGCACCCGGCAAACGCTGCGCCTGACGAATGGACCGCCGGCCTGCAACAGTTCGTCGACTCCGGCCAATGTGACATGACCGGCGTCGCAGAAATGCAGCCGGACTGGGTTTTCGAAGGGCACCAGATCCCGCAATCCCGCGTCATCGTTCTGGGCGTGCAACACAGCTATGATCACATCCGCACGGCCCCCGAACCAGAGGCGGGCCTCGAAGTCATGGCCCAATACGCCCGCGCCGCCGCCGCCTCCAAGGCCGTGGCCGGCTGGATCCGCGCCATGGGCTGGGAGGCAGAGCCCGTCACCGGGCCAATGACCGGCGCTTTGGCGATGATCCCGCCCGCGCTCGCCTGCGGCTTTGGCGAATTGGGCAAACATGGTTCCATCATCAACCCCGAATTCGGCGCTTCCTTCCGCCTGTCCGCCGTGCTGACCGACGCGCCCTTTGCACCCACCCCGGCCCGCGCCTTTGGCATTGACGATTTTTGCACACATTGCCGTATCTGCCAGGACGCCTGCCCACCCGATGCCCTCTCGGACAACAAACAGACCGTGCGCGGCACCGACAAATGGTATGTCGATTTCGAAAAATGCCTGCCGTTTTTCAACCAGACCTCCGGTTGCGCCATCTGCATCGCCGAATGCCCCTGGTCGCGCCCGGGTGTGGGGCTGAACCTGGCGTCGAAACTGGCCCGCCGCGCCGAACGACTGGACGCGGCAGACTAACCCGCTGTCCCCGGCCCAACCGCCCGATATTGCCCTTTCAGCGCCGGACGCATTCGGTTTAACCTGCCGCCAACCGGAAACAGGAACGCCCCATGTCTCAAACCATCACCAAAGGCGCCAAGGCCCTCGTCGCCGAGGCCAACGCCCAGATCACCACCATCCCGACAACCGAGGCTTTCGATCTGGTCGGACGCGACGACCATGTCATCATCGACATCCGCGATTTCCGCGAACTCAAACGCGGCGGCAAAATCCCCGGTGCGTTTTCCTGCCCCCGCGGGATGCTCGAATTCTGGATCGACCCCGATAGCCCCTATCACAAAGACATCTTCAACCAGGATAAAACCTACGTCTTCTACTGCGCCTCCGCCTGGCGCTCGGCCCTTGCCACGCTGGCCGCGCAACAAATGGGCCTCGCCCCTGTTGCGCATATCGAGGGCGGCTTCTCTGCCTGGGTCAAGGCGGACGGCCCGGTAGAAGAGGTCTCTTGACCCCGGGAAGCGACCGGGCCTGTTTCCCTCGCCTCCAGCGACCACTAAGTTAGCGGGATGGAATCGCTCTCAGACCCCCATGCCGCCCTCGCGGCTCTCGCCTGGCAGATCGAGCTGGGCGCAGACGAATCTATTTGCGACAGCCCGATCAACCGGTTCGACCTGCCAGACCCGGCACCCGCCGCCACCAACAAAAACGCAGCCGCTGCGAAAAACGCGGGCAAACCCACAGCCACAGCCACAGGCCCGGTGCCGCTGGCCGATGCCGGGCCAGACCCGGTTGTCCTGGCCAAGGCCGCAGCCGGCCAAGCGCAAAGCCTTGAGGCGCTCAAGGCCGCGCTGATGGCGTTCGAGGGATGCGACCTCAAAAAGGGCGCGCGCTCCACTGTGTTTGCCGACGGCACCCCAAACGCCCGCGTCATGATCATAGGCGAGGCCCCGGGCCGCGACGAAGACCGCGAAGGCCGCCCCTTTGTCGGACGCGCCGGCCAATTGCTGGACAAAATGCTCGCCGCGATCAACCTGGACCGGGCCAGCAGCGTTTACATCACCAATGTTCTGCCCTGGCGACCGCCGCAAAACCGCGATCCGAAACCGGACGAGATCGCAATGCTCAAACCCTTCCTTGACCGCCACGTCGCGCTGGCCAAACCTGACATTCTGGTCCTCATGGGCAACATCAGCTGCCGCGCCATGCTGGGCCGGCAAGGGATCACCCGCCTGCGCGGGCAATGGACCCAGGCCCTCGACCTGCCGACCCTGCCCATGTTTCACCCCGCCTACCTGCTGCGCAATCCTCAGGCCAAACGCGAGGCATGGGCCGATCTGCTGACGCTCAACGCCAAGCTCAAACAATCCGCGTGACCGGGCCATGAAACTTCTCGCCTTTTCCGATCTGCATGCCTCCAAACACCGCGCCGACCAAATCGTCGCGGCCAGTGCCCAGGCCGATCTGGTGCTGGGCGCCGGAGATTTCTGCAACATGCGTCAGGGCCTGGATGCGGCGATGGACCTGCTCGCCGGGCTCCGCGCGCCCATGCTCGCCATTCCCGGCAACGCCGAAAGCCCGGATGAACTGTCCGCCGCCCTGCAGGACGGCACAACCATGCTGCACGCCACGGGCTGCCAGATCGACGGGCTGACCTTCTTTGGCCTGGGCTGCGCCGTGCCGCCAACCCCATTCGGCCCCTGGTCCGTCGACCTGAGCGAAGATCAGGCCGAAACGCTGCTGGCCGCTTGCGATCATGCCGATGTCCTGCTGCTCCACTCGCCGCCAAAAGGCGTCGCAGACCGCACCTCCTCGGGGCATTCCGTCGGCTCTGTTGCCATCCGCGACGCCATCGAACGCATACAGCCGCGCCTTGCAGTCTGCGGCCATATCCATGACTGTTGGGGCGCAACCGGCCAGATCGGCACCACCCGCGTGGTCAACCTCGGTCCAACACCAAACTGGTTCGACCTCTGAAAGGACACAGCATGTCCCACATCGACGACACGCTCGACTTCATCGCCATCCGCATCGCAGTGCTCACCGTCTCTGACACCCGCACGATTGAGCAGGACAAATCCGGCCAGACTCTGGTCGACCGAATAGAGGCCGCCGGTCACACCGTCGCCGCCCGCACCATCCTGCCCGATGAACGCGCCCTGATCAGCGACCAGCTGCGCAGCTGGATCGCAGACCCGCAGATCGACGTGGTCATCTCGACCGGCGGCACAGGGCTCACCGGCCGCGATGTCACGGTCGAGGCCCACCGCGACGTTTACGAAAAAGAGATCGACGCCTTCGGCACCGTCTTCACCATCGTCTCCATGCAGAAAATCGGCACATCCGCCGTGCAATCGCGCGCCACGGGCGGCGTGGCCAACGGCACCTACCTCTTTGCGCTGCCCGGCAGCCCCGGCGCGTGCAAGGACGCCTGGGACGAAATTCTGCTCAAGCAGCTCGATTATCGTCACCGTCCCTGCAACTTTGTCGAGATCTTGCCCAGATTGACCGAAAATCAGCGACGGAAATAGCCTTCTGACAACGTTAAAGCCTCTGTGAGTTGGCATTCCACGCGATCCGGCTAGATTATACACTGTTCCCCTACGCCCCTTCGGCGTCAGCAAAGGTCAAATACTGATGCGTTTTCTGCGGCAAAGCCTGACAGGTGTGTTCCTGACTGCACTGGCCTTGGCATTCATGGTCTATGCGGTGCAAAATATCACCTCCGCCCTGGAAACCCGCATGTCCAACCAGGGCCGCGCGCCAACACCGCGCGAACGCATGTTCACCGTCAACGTTGTCCCGGCTGTGCCCGAGCAAATCACGCCGGTCCTCGAAGCCTTCGGCGAAATCCACAGCCGCCGCACCCTCGAATTGCGGGCCACCACAACAGGCCGGGTGATCTGGCTGGATGACCGCTTCGAAGAGGGCGGCACCGTCGAAACTGGCGATATACTGGTCAGGATCGACCCTTCCGACGCCCAGGCCGTGCTCGACCGCGCCGCCAGCGCCAAACTCGACGCCGAGGCCGAAGTGCGCGATGCAAACCGCTCGCTGGATCTGGCCCGGGACGAACTCACCGCCTCGCAGGATCAGGCCGATCTGCGCGAAAAGGCCCTCTCGCGTCAGCTCGATCTGCAGGCGCGCGGCGTCGGCACCGCAGCCGCCGTCGAAACCGCCGAACTCTCTGCCGCCTCGGCGCGTCAGGCAGTATTGTCACGCCGCATCGCCGTGGCTCAGGCCGAGGCCCGCGTCGATCAGGCCGCCACCAGCGTCGCCCGCCAGGAAATCACCCTGGCCGACGCAGAACGCGACCTCGAAGACACCATCATAACCGCCGGCTTCACCGGAACCCTGAGCGAGGTCGATCTGGTCGCAGGCCGCCTCGTCACCCAAAACGAAAAACTGGCCAAGATCGTCGACTCAAAAGCACTCGAAGTCTCCTTCCGTGTCTCAACAGCCCAATATGCCCGGCTGCTGGATGCCGAGGGCCAGCTGATCAAAGCCCAGGTCGAGGCCCGCCTCGACATCTCTGGCGTCGACCTGCGCGCCAAAGGGCGGGTCAACCGGGACAGTATCGTCACCGGCCAGGGGCAATCGGGCCGCGTCCTCTTTGCCCGACTGGACAGCGCGCCGGGCTTCAAACCGGGCGATTTCGTCACCGTACAGGTCCAGGAACCCACCTTGGACGACGTTGTGCGCCTGCCATCCTCTGCCATCGACGCCGCCAGCACCGTGCTGGTTCTGGGCCCCGAAGACAGGCTCGAAGCCCTGCCAGTCACCCTCCTGCGGCGCCAGCGCGATGATGTAATCGTCACGGGCGAGGGGCTCGCCGGGCGCGAGGTCGTCATCGGGCGCACGCCGCTCCTGGGGGTCGGGATCAAGGTGCGCCCATTGCGCCCCGTCCCCGTCCCTGATCCCGCTGCCCAATCAGCGGTCCAGCCCGGTGACGGCACAACAGCGAAATCCAGCACACAAACACCGGCTCAAACACCGGCCCAACCCCAATTCGACGAACCGGAAATGGTCGCATTGTCCGACGAACAGCGCCAGAAAATGCGCGCCTTCATCGAAGGCAACAACCAGATGCCCAAAGCCGCCAAAGAGCGCGTCCTGACCCTGCTGGATCAACCCACAGTGCCCGCGCGCCTGGTTCAGCGCATTACATCGCGCATGGGCGGTTAACCCATGACACGCGACATCCCCACCGCGGCTGGCGGCATCCTCAGCTATTTCACCCGCCACCGCACCGCCGCCAACCTGCTGCTGGTCGTGCTCATGGTGCTGGGCATGGCGGCCCTTCCCAACATGCGGGCCCAGTTCTTTCCGGATGTGATCATCGACAACGTCACCGTCACGGTCTCCTGGGACGGGGCAGGGCCCGAAGATGTCGACGAGGCCATCGTTCAGGTGCTCGAACCGGCCCTGCTCGCGGTCGAAGGCGTCGAAAGCACCGAATCCACCTCCCGCGAGGGCAACGCCCGCATCACGCTGGAGTTTGCGCCGGGCTGGGAAATGGCCCGCGCCGCAGACGATGTGCAAACCGCGGTCGATCTGGTCACCACCCTGCCCGAAGACGCGGATGATCCCATCGTGCGCCGGGGCGCCTGGCGCGACCGGGTCACCGATGTGGTCGTGACCGGGCCCGTCGGCGCAGATCAGCTCGCGCTCTTCGCGGATGAACTGGTCGTCCGCCTCTTCAACGTGGGGGTTACCCGCACCACTGTGCGCGGCGTCGCTGCCGCCCAAACCATCGTAGAGGTGCCATCCGCGAACCTCATCCAATACGATGTCTCCATGACCGACGTCGCCAATGCCATCGGCGAAGAGGTCGACGCCGATCCGGCCGGCGACGTAGACGGCGCCAATGCCCGCGTCCGCACCGGAGTCGCCCGCCGCAGCGCCGCCGAGATCGAAGGCATCATCCTGCGCTCCAACCCCGACGGCTCAAAACTCACCATCGGCGACGTTGCGACCATCATTGTCGAAGGCGTTGACCGCGACCGCCAGTATTTTGTTGGCGCCAACCCGGCCATGTCGATCCGCGTTGACCGCTCCAACAACGGCGATTCGATTGATCTGCAACATGTGGTCGAACGCGAAGTCGAAAAAATGCAGGCCAGCCTGCCCAGCGGCGTCACCGTCGAACTGATCCGCACCCGCGCCGCCGCAATCACCGCCCGGCTTGACCTGCTGATCGACAACGGGCTGTTCGGCCTGGCGCTGGTGGTCGGACTGCTGTTCCTCTTCCTCAACGCCCGAACCGCTTTCTGGGTCGCAGCGGGCATCCCCGCCGCCATGTTGGCCGCCATCGCCATCATGTACGCCGCCGGGCTGACCATCAACATGATCAGCCTCTTTGGCCTCATCATCACCCTTGGCATTGTGGTCGATGACGCCATCGTTGTGGGCGAACACGCAGACTATCGCGCCCGCGTTCTGGGGGATCACCCGGTGGTCGCCGCCGAACGCGCCGCCAAACGCATGGCCATGCCGGTCTTTGCCGCCACACTCACCACCATCATCGCCTTCTTCGGCCTCATCACCATCGGCGGCCGGTTCGGCGATCTGATCCGCGACATCCCCTTCACCGTGATCGCCGTGCTGGCCGCCTCGCTGATGGAGTGTTTCCTGATCCTGCCCAACCACATGTCCCATGCCCTGGCCCACGCGACCAAGGACCACTGGTACGACGTGCCCAGCCGCGTGGTGAACCGGGGGTTCGTCTGGGTCCGCGAAACCCTGTTCAAACCGCTGATGTGGATGGTCATCCGGGGCCGCTACGTGGTGCTCGCCGCCACCTTCCTCATCCTCAGCACCCAGGTCGCCTCCTTCCTGCGCGGCGACGTCAACTGGCGCTTCTTCAATGCCCCCGAACGCGGCTCCGTGACCGGCAATTTCGCCATGGCCGAAGGCGCCACCCGCGCTGACGCCCTGGCCATGATGCGCGAATTCCAGCGCGCAACCGAAGAACTCGGCGCCGAATACGCCGAACGCTATGGCGCCAACCCGCTCGACTATGTCATGGCCGAAGTGGGCGGCAATGCCGGGCGCGGCCTCTCGGGCGTCGAAACCAAAGACAGCGACCTCCTGGGTGGCATCTCGATCGAACTGATCGACGCCGACCTGCGCCCCGAATACTCCAGCTTTGCCTTCGTCGGAGAGCTTCAGGACCGTATCCGCCGCCACCCCCTGCTCGAGGTCATCTCCTTCCGCAGCTGGCGCTCCGGCCCGGGCGGAGACTCCCTCGATGTCCAGTTCTACGGCGCCTCGACCGAGACCCTCAAGGCGGCCAGCGAAGCACTGCAAACCGCGCTCGCCCCCTACCCAGAGGTGTCCGCCGTCCAGGACACGCTCTCTTACGACAAAGAAGAACTCATCCTCGACCTGACCCCACAGGGCAGCGCTCTGGGCTTTACCATTGATACCCTGGGCCGCGCCCTGCGCGTGCGTCTGGGCGGGATCGAGGCCGCCACCTATCCCGACGGCCCCCGCTCTGCCACGATCCGCGTCGAACTCCCCGCCGGAGAGCTGACCGCAGATTTCCTCGAACGCACCCAGATGCGCACGCCAACCGGTGAATACGTGCCGCTGGCCGACATCGTCAGCGTCCAGCAGCGCACCGGTTTCTCCACCGTGCGGCGTGAAAACGGCATCCGGCTGATCTCGGTGACCGGCGATATCTCCGAAGACGACCCGGTCCGCGCCGAAGAAATCCAGAAAGCTCTGGAGGAAGACATCCTGCCGCGCATCGCCTCCGAGCAACAGGTCGAATGGCGCCTCTCAGGGCTCAGCGAACAGGAAGACCAGTTTGTCAACGACGCCACCACGGGCCTGATCCTGTGCCTGACGGGGATCTATCTGGTGTTGGCATGGGTCTTTGCCAGTTGGACCAGACCACTGGTGGTCATGGCCATCATCCCGTTCGGACTGGTCGGCACCATCTGGGGACATGCGCAATGGGACGTCCCGCTCAGCATGTTCACAGTCATCGGATTGCTGGGCATGACAGGGATCATCATCAATGATTCCATCGTTCTGGTGACCACAATCGACGAATACGCCCGTGAACGCGGTTTGTTCCCCTCGATTGTCGATGCCGCCTCAGACCGCTTGCGCCCGGTGCTCCTGACCACGATGACCACCGTCCTGGGCCTCGCCCCATTGCTCTATGAAAGCTCGCAACAGGCCCAATTCCTCAAACCCACCGTGATCACCCTGGTCTATGGGCTCGGCTTTGGCATGTTGCTGGTATTGTTGGTGGTGCCGGCACTGATATCCATACAATCGGATGTGTCCCGCCCCATGGCCGCCATGCGCCGGGCGCTCAGACGGCGCCGCTCGGGCCTGGCCCGTCGGGTGCAGGCGCCAGTACGCCTGGCCATGGTGCTGATCGTTGCCTGGCTTGGGATGACGATGGGCTGGCAGGCCGTTTTCGGGCATTACCCCGGCCCGGTTGCGGCACTCTTCGAGGCGTCAGGCGGATCGGCAGGGCTGCGTCAGGCCTTTGCGCTCTTTGTCATCGGCGCGCTGCTGATCGTCCTGGGCACCTACGCGCTGACGTCGCTGTCGTTGCGGGCCAATCGGCGCAAACGCAACAAAGCGCTCTCCAGCACCTCCTGAACCCCGTCATGCAGATCCCGCTCTCCGGCGGCGATCTCTTCCAATGTGACCCATTCAGCGGCGACAATGTCATCGTCGGCCACAGGCGTGCCGCTCTGATATGCGCATAACACAGCCGCCAGCAGGTAATGCACCGTCACAGCCCGATCCGCCCCGTCACCGGCAAACCGCAAGACATCCACATTCGTCAGATAGGCAACCGGCGTGGCGCATACCCCGGTTTCCTCGCGAAGCTCCCGCGCAGCCGCAGCCAGCGCAGTCTCGCCCCGCTCCACATGCCCGCCAGGAAAACCCCAATGATCCGGATCAGGTGGCCGTCCGCGCTGTGCCAACAACGCCCGCCCCTCATGGATCACCACGGCCAAAGCCCCCAAAATGGGGCGCTCCTCAGGCGGGGGTGCAGCCATTGATCTCTACCGCCTGACCCTTGCGCAGCACTGTGATCCGCAATTTCGACCGATCCAGCGCAAAACTGCGACCGTCCTCATGCATCAACTCGCCCACCGCGACCAATACCCGGCCCTTGCGCTTGCTCTGCATCTGCGACGCCCACAGATGCGGGTTGGCCGGTTCCAGAACCACCGTCTCCGTCCCCGGACCGCTGGGCAGATCAATCCGCATCTCAACACGCATGCCATCGGGCGAAGGCGCCACCCGGCAGGTCGCACTGCGCACACCCGCCTCTTTTGCCGAAAACGGACGCTGCGCCAACGCAGCGGCAATCGCGGCATTGCGCCCCGCATCCGGGTCCAGCGCCATCACAAACGGCAGCCGCGCAGGCACGCAAATATCGTCGCATACACCCAGATCCATCACGCCCTTCAACCGCACCGGCGTATCCGGCCGCTCGGGCGTGATCCGCAAGGGCAGCACCAGATGGTGCTTGTATCCGATCGACTGATACCCGCTCTGGTCAAACACCACAGGCGCCGGCCAGATGACCTCGACCGCACCGATATTGCGCGACCCGCGCCAGGAAAACCGAGGCGGAATCCCCGCATCACCCGGTGCCCGCCAATAGGTTTTCCAACCCTCCTTCAACTCGATCCGCAAGGCCGCCAGATAGGTGCCATCCGCATTCCGGCCCCCCTCCAATACAACCAAATCCACCACATCCGATACTCGCGCTTGCGCGAATGCAATCGGGGCGGATACAACTAAAGAGAGAATAAGCAGTCCGAGTCGCAACATACGCCCTATGTGCCGGGCAACACCCTGAAATCCAAGTCACAATCTTATTATCCATTGATCATTCCTGCCAAATATCCACGCTTGCGCAGAGCGCGATGACCGGTCAAACTGATCTCATATTATGACATTTTAAGACGCATGAATAGCAAATGATTGAAATTAAAGGCAAATTGCTCGTTGCCATGCCCGGTATGGGTGACCCGAGATTTGATAACTCGGTGGTTTTTATGTGCGAGCATTCCGAAAAAGGGGCCATGGGCCTCATTATCAACAAACCGGTACCCGAGCTCAGCTTTTTGGATTTGCTCCAACAACTGGATATTGCACCCAAGGGTGGTATCGCGCCCAATGCCAAGGACAGCGTTCATTTCGGTGGCCCGGTCGAGGGCACCCGGGGATACATCCTGCATTCCAGTGAATACCAGGCCAGCCTGCAAACCCTTTATGTCAAAGACGGCTTTGCCATGACCGCGACGCTGGACATTCTAGAGGATATCGCCGCCGGGAATGGCCCAAAACGCACATTGATGATGCTGGGATACTCCGGTTGGGGACCGATGCAGTTAGAGGCCGAGATTGCACAAAACGGATGGCTCACCGTTGATGCCGACCCGGATCTCGTCTTCGACCTCGCAGATGCTGAAAAATGGGGCGCCGCGCTTCAGTCGCTGGGGGTTGATCCGCGCGGGCTCTCCGCCGCGGCAGGGCGCGCCTGACGGGCGCGCTCGCCGGGACATCCGAAACCTGTCCGCCGGATCAGGCGCCGGGCGTCCGGTCTGCGGCGGCACGGCGCAACCGGTCGTTGATCGCAGCACCCAACCCATGCTCTGGAATTGGCGCAACGGCAATTGGTTGATCCAACCCGTCCAACTGATGCAGATGATCAAACAGATGGCTGGCCGCCTCGGCCAGATCCCCACCCGCCGACAGGTTCAAATCCCCTTCAACAGCGCCAAAGCCCAGCAAAACCCCCCCCGGTTCCGCCCGGGTCTGGTTCAACACAACCCGCGCCCGTGGCGCATAATGGGACAACAACTGACCCGGCGCGGTGATCCCGTCATCCGCCGCCGCCGCCGTCACGGGCCGCCCCAACACCGCTTCGATCTCTTCACGTGCCACGCCGCCCGGGCGCAGCAAACGCGGCACGTCCCCGGCCAAGCCAACAATCGTTGATTCCAACCCAACAGCGCTGGACCCAGCCTCCACAACCGCCGCAATCCGCCCCTCCAACCCGGCCAGAACATGCGCAGCACGGGTCGGACTTATGCGACCCGACGGGTTCGCCGAAGGCGCCGCCACAGGCCCATCAAACGCCGCCAGCAAGGCCCGCGCCACAGGATGCGCCGGCACCCGCACCGCCAAAGTGTCCAGCCCGGCCGTCACCAGACCCGAAATCTGATGCCCCTGCGCCAGCGGCAAAACCAATGTCAGCGGTCCGGGCCAAAACGCCTGCGCCAGTTGCTCCGCCGCATCCGACCACGTGACCAGGGCCCGGGCCTGCGCCACATCCCGCACATGTACGATCAGCGGATTGAAACTGGGCCGCCCCTTGGCCGCATAAATCGCAGCCACCGCCGTCCCGTTGCACGCATCCGCGCCCAGCCCATAGACTGTCTCGGTCGGAAAGGCGACAACCGCCCCCTCGCGCAACAATGCCGCCGCCCGCGCCAAATCCGGTGCCTGAGACGACAAAATTAGAGTGGATTCCACTGACATGACCTGTGACGCCGCGTTTTGGTTGCGCAAACACCTGCCATTCCCGATAGCAGAAGATGTTTCATAACGGGTGGCCCGGCGAATTCCAAGCAATCCCTAAGGGCCATCCCCCGCCACTTCACTTTCGGACGAGGTCCCCAATGCCATTTCGCGCCCCCGTGCAGGACTATGAATTTATTCTCAACAGCATCGTCGACTACGATCAGGTCGCCGGAACCGAACGGTTTTCCGAAGCCGGCTCCGACATGGTCGGCGCCATCCTGCAAGAAGCCGCCAAAATCGCGGACGAGGTGATGGCCCCCCTGCAACGCAATGGTGACCTGCACCCGGCGGTGCTGGAAAACGGCGTCGTGCGCACCTCGCCCGGTTTTGGCGACGGGTTCAAGGCCATCGCCGAAGGCGGCTGGATCGGCATCAGCGCCGACCCGGACCACGGCGGCATGGGTCTGCCCATGGCCCTCACGTCCACCGTCAACGACATGATGAGCGCCGCCTGCCTGTCGCTGCAATTGGCCCCCCTGATGAGCCAGGGCCAGATCGAGGCGCTGGAACACCACGCCAGCGACGCAATCAAACAGCTCTACGTGCCAAAACTCACCTCGGGCGAGTGGATCGGCACCATGAACCTGACCGAACCACAGGCCGGTTCCGACGTCGGCGCCCTGCGCTCCAAGGCCGAGCCGAACGGCGATGGCACCTATGCCGTCAGCGGCCAGAAAATCTATATCAGCTGGGGCGACAACGACTTTAGCGAAAATGTCTGCCATCTGGTTCTGGCCCGCCTGCCCGATGGCGTGCCCGGCACCAAGGGCATCTCGCTCTTCCTCGTGCCCAAACGCCTGCCAGATGCCGACGGCAACCCGGGCGTGGCCAATTCGCTGCGGGTCGTTTCGCTGGAACACAAAATGGGCCTCCACGGCTCTCCGACCTGCGTCATGCAATATGACGGCGCAACCGGCTGGCTGATTGGCGAGGAACACAACGGAATGGCCGCCATGTTCACCATGATGAACAATGCCCGCCTGGGCGTCGGCTGTCAGGGCATTGGTGCCGCCGAAGGCGCCTATCAACACGCGCTGGCCTATGCCATCGACCGCAAACAGGGCAAAACGCCAGTGCCCGACGGGACAGGCACCATCGTCGACCACGCCGATGTGCGCCGGATGCTGACCGCGATGAAGGCCGACATCTTCGCCGCCCGCTCCATCGCGCTGGCCTGCGCCGTCGCCATCGACATGCAAACCGCCACCGGCCAGGCCGACTGGAAGGCCCGCGCGGCATTGCTCACCCCGATCACCAAGGCCTTCGGCACAGATGTCGGCCTCGACGTGGCGCAGATGGGCCTCCAGGTCCACGGCGGCATGGGCTTCATCGAAGAAACCGGCGCCGCACAATTCGTCCGCGATGTCCGCGTCACCTCGATCTACGAAGGCACCAATGGCATCCAGGCAATGGACCTCGTCGGCCGCAAGATGATGGATGGCGGCGAAGCCATCGCAAACCTTCTGGACGAAGTCGAAGCCGCAACCGAAACCGCCAAGGCAAAACTGCCCGACCTGGCAACGCCGGTCTGGGAAGCAATGGAGAGCCTGCGCGAAACCACCGACTGGATGACCGAGCAAAAGGACCTGAACCAGCGCTTTGCCGGCGCTGTGCCTTACCTGCGCGCCTTCGCGCGCGTGCTGGGCGCGCATTTCCACCTCAAGGCCGCGATGACCAATCCCAGCGGACCACGCGCCGCACTGGCCCGTTTCTATATCAACCGCCTGCTGCCCGAACATGCCGGCCTGCTCGTCCAGGCCCAGCAGGGCGCAGATGACCTCTACACGCTCAGCGCCGAAGAACTGGCGGCCTGACCCATGAGTGACGCCCCAATGACCGCCCCCAAAGCCGAGACTCTGGACTATCCGTTTCCGGACATCCCCGAACGTGGACAGGCGGTCGAGATCGCTCCGGGCGTGCTCTGGCTGCGCCTGCCGCTGCCGCTCAAACTCGACCACGTCAATGTCTACGCGCTGGAGGAAGGCGACGGCTGGACCGTGGTGGATACGGGCTTTGACACGGGGCTGACCCGTGAAATCTGGGGCGCGCTTCTGTCCGGTCCGCTGGGCGGACGCCCGGTCCGGCGTGTCATCGCCACGCATCACCACCCTGACCACATCGGGCTGGCTGGCTGGCTCATGGCCGAACACGGGGCCGAGCTGGTCACCACCCGCACCGCCTGGCTGACAACCCGCATGTTGACCCTCGACGTGCAAACCACCCCGCCGCCCGAAACCATCACCTTCTGGCGCCGCATGGGCATGGACCCGGCGATCCTCGAAAAACGCATCGCCGACAGGCCCTTCAACTTCGCCGACATGGTTGCGCCCTTGCCGCAGGGCTACACCCGCATCCGCCAGGGCGACACGCTCACCTTTGGTGGCCGCACCTGGGATGTCCACATCGGCGACGGCCACGCAACAGAACATGCAACCTTCTGGAGCCGCGACGACGGGCTCGTCCTCGCCGGGGACCAGATCCTGTCCTCCATCAGCCCCAATCTGGGCGTCTACCCGACCGAGCCGATGGCCGACCCGGTTGGCGAATGGCTCGAAAGCTGCGAACGGCTGATACAGCTCACCACTCCTGACCAGCTGATCCTGGGCGGGCACAAACTGCCCTTCCGCGGAGCGCCCCTGCGCATGCGCCAACTGATCGAAAACCACCGCAGCGGCCTAATCCGTCTCCTGGCGCATCTGGACACCCCAAAGTCCGCGGCAGAATGTTTCGTCCCCCTGTATCGGCGCAACATCTCAGAGGGCGAATACGGGCTCGCCCTGAGCGAGGCTTTCGCCCATGTCAGCCACCTCCATCAATCCGGTCAGGCCACCCGCAGCCTGCGCGAAGAAGATGGCGCCTGGGTGTATCAGGCCAAGTAACGCCCTATATGACCCGAGATGTGCTGACCGGCCTCCTCACCCGCAGACTGCGAAAAACCTGACGCCCTGAACGCGGCCTGAAACCATGGATTTCACCGCGTTCAGTGATCCGCCGCGATCCGCAGTGTTTCAAGTCTTTCGCATTATGCGTTAGGGAGCCTGAGCAGGTCGGGTAAACGGGGCAAAGGGATCACAAATGGCCAAAGAGTCGAACAACGACACAACAGACGCAAATGATTCGGCCAGCAATGGGGCGAACGAACCGCGCCTGCATGAAATCCACGCAGACCCCCAGGCCAAACAAACCATCCCCAATCTGCCCAAAAAGCTGCGCGACAAACCCGCCTCGCAGAAAAGCCCGGCACAATGGGCTTACGAACGGATGATCATCTACATCCAGAACTTCGAAAAACAACTCGACAGCGAACACGAGGTCGCCATGGGATTTGCCGGCAGCGATGCAGGCGTGCTCCGGATCGAGGGTATGGGCTTCTTTGACCCCGATATGATTACGTTTTATGGCACCGACCCGGAGGGCGGGCGCACGCAGCTGGTGCAACATGTGACCCAACTCAGCGTGCTCTTGCGCGCCTTGCCCAAACGCGACAAATCCAGCGCCCCAACCCGCATCGGCTTCCGCCTCGCAACGGAACTCGAAGAGGGCTGAACGCCGCCCGTCTGTGCTTTGGGTGGGCCCCAAGGACACAATGGCGTGCCCCGCGACGTCCTGTTCCGCCATGATGTGGTGACAGGACGTGCCGAATCCCCTATTCACTCCGCAACACGATACAGGAATGACACAATGTCCGAATACAAACACGGTTCCATGGATTGCTCCGCCCAAGAGAAAGCTTTCGCTGGCTTCATCTCATTCTCGACCAAAGTGTGCATCGCAGTGGTCGTACTATTTGTCTTCCTGGCAATTTTTGCGACCTGATTTGCGGATAAAATAATGCGCCTCATTCTGTGCCTCGTAGCACTGGTCTTTGTGTTGGGCGCCTGCTCAACAAAGCCACGTACCTTCGCTGACGAGGCCGCAGTTCGCGCTGTCTCTTACCGTGAACCCGGTCCTGCAACCATCACCCTCTACACGGTGATCCGAAACCAGACCGGCGGAGGGGCGCATACCGCTCTGCTCATCAACGCCTCCGAACGGGTTATCTTCGACCCTGCCGGATCGTTTTACTCGGACCTTGTCCCAGAGCAGCACGACGTCCTGTTCGGCATCACTCGCAACGTCGAGTTTTTCTACCGCAGCGGCCATGCCCGCAGCACCCACCACGTTTTGTCCCAAACCGTCCGCGTCACACGGGAACAGGCTGAAATCGCCTATGAGCTCGCCAAAAAGGCCGGGCCCGTGACCGATGGTTTCTGCGCATCCGCCACGGCAAAACTGCTCCAGCAGGTGCCCGGCTTCGAAGGCATCAAATCCTCGATGTGGCCCAGCAACCTCTCCGACCAATTCGCCCAACTGCCCGGCGTTGTCGAAGACCGCTACTACGAGGACGACGACCCGGACCTGGCCAAGGCGCTGGCTGAAAACAACGCCAAGATCGCGGCCGGGAAGTTAAACTAACGCCAGAAAAACATATAGCGACGCCGCCCCGGCGGCGATCGCGGCCAATACGTTTTTCGTCAGCAAGCCAACCAGAAACGTGACCAGCGCCGCACCGATCCGCGCCGGATCGGGCTGACCACCCGTCGCCTGTGGCCAAACCACCAGGGGCGTGACCAGCGCCGGCAAAATCGCCACAGCCGTATACCGCAAATGGCGCAGCAGCCATTCGGGCATGGCCCGGTTCCCCACCAGCCCGATGAACAGGAACCGCAGGCAATAACTGCCAAGGGCCAGGCCAACAATGACCGTCCACAGCTGCTGGTTGGTGAAATCCTCGGTCATACCTGGTAACCCCGCCGCGTCAGGATCAGCTCCACTTGCGCGCCTGTCATCATGCCAGCGGCCCCCGCCACAATAAGCCCCAGATTATAAGGCAACCCCGCCGCCAATAGTGACACGCTGCATCCGACAAACGCCGCCGCCACATGCGCCGGTGATCGCAACATCGGCGCGATCATCGCCAAAAAGGTGATGGGCAAGGCAAAATCAATCGCCCAACTCTGCGGCACCCGCGCGCCCAAAATCGCCCCCGCCAGCGTCGACAGCACCCAAACCGGCGCGATCAGACAATTGGTGCCGAAAAAATACCGCACCCGCTGGGGCACGGTCATCTCTGGTTCGGCCTCAAACTTGGCAATCGACAACGCATAAGACTGATCGACCATCAAATAGGCCGCACAGGCCCGCTGCCAGAATGGCGCGCCGCCCAGATAGGGGGTCAATGAGGCCGAATACATAGCCACCCGCAAATTCACAGCCAAAGCCGAGAGTAAAACAATCAACGTCGGCGTATGGGCCTGCAACAGCGTCACCGCCGTGAACTGCGCCGCGCCGGCAAAGGTCGACACCGTAAACACCATGGTCTCAACCAGATGCAGCCCGGCCTCGGTCGCCAAAACACCGAACAACAGGCCAAACGGACCCGCCACAAAAATAAATGGGATACTGTCGCGCATGCCAGCCAAGATCGGGGATTTCACAGTGGTGCCGCTCATATCTTGTCCTTAAACTGCACGTGTTTGGTTATTCCTGATGGGGGGGGGATGCAATTGGCGCAATCCAAAATTTCAAAGTTCGCTGATGGCGCTGACATGCTGATCGCTCCGGACCCTGAACGCGCAGGGCTCACCCGCTCCATGACCGGGGTCAACCACCTTGGCGAAACTCAGGATATCGACGTCGTCGAAGAACGCCCCCTCACAATCTACCTCAACCGCCAGGAAATCGTCACCGCGATGACCATCGGCGACTACCCCGAATACCTCGCCCTGGGCTTTTTGCTGAACCAGGGCATGCTGCGGGCCGATGACCAGGTGACCGGGATTGATTTCGAAGAAGACATCGAAACCGTGGTCGTGCGCACCGCCCGCGAAACCGGGTTCGAGGACAAGCTCCAGAAAAAGACCCGCACCAGTGGCTGCGCCGTTGGCACCGTGTTCGGCGACATGATGGAAGGCCTCGAAGGCCTGACCCTGCCCGCCGCCGAAGTGCGCACCTCCTGGCTTTATGACCTGGCCGCCCAGATCAACCGCACGCCCTCCCTCTACCTGCACGCGGGCGCCATCCACGGCACAGTGCTGTGCCAGGGCAACAAGCCGCTTGTCTATATGGAGGACGTCGGCCGCCATAACGCCGTCGACAAGATCGCGGGCTGGATGTTTCAGGAAAACGTCAGCGGCGCCGACAAAATCCTCTACACCACAGGGCGGCTGACCTCTGAAATGGTCATTAAAACCGCCCAAATGGGCATCCCGATCCTCGCCTCCCGGTCTGGCTTCACCGCCTGGGGGGTCGAGATCGCCCGCGATATCGGCCTCACACTGATCGGACGCATGCGCGGTCAACGCTTCCAGTGCCTCGCCGGAGAGGACCGGCTGATCCGCGACATCGACCCAACAGGCATCACCGAAGAAGATCGCCGCCACCGACGGAAATCCGCAGAATGAACACCACACCATCCTCCGCCAGGGCCACACCGCGCCCGCTCCGCCGCAGGCCTTCGCAATGACCACGGCAGATAGGGCGCCGCTCGGCGTTATCCTGGCGGGCGGGCGGGCCACGCGTATGGGCGGCGGAGACAAGGGGCTGCTGGATCTGGGCGGCCAGACTTTGCTGGCCCGGGTGCAGGACCGGCTGGCGCCACAGGTCGCCGGCCTTGCGCTCAACGCCAATGGCGATCCTGACCGTTTTGCAGCCTACAACCTTCCGGTCCTGGCCGATTCCCTCGCCGATCACCCGGGGCCGCTTGCGGGGGTGCTGGCCGGGTTGGACTGGGCAGCGGGGCAGGGCGCGCAGACAATTGTCACCGCGGCGGCCGATACGCCTTTCTTCCCGACCGACCTTGTCGCCCGCCTCATGGCCACCGCGCAGGGCATGCAAAATCCGCTGGTGCTCGCCGCCACATCCGACGGCCACCGCCACCCCACCTTCGGTCTCTGGCCCGTTGCGCTGCGCGAGGATCTGCGCGCCGCGCTCATTGGCGGTCTGCGCAAGGTTGTGCTGTGGACCGATACCCACCAGGGCCGCCAAACCGTCTTTGACGCGCAGGACGCGGCCAACACGGATCCGTTCTTCAACGTGAACACCCCCGAGGATCTGGCCGCCGCCGCCCAACGCATCGGCCCAAACGCCCCCCCAAATCGAGGCCCGATCACATGAGGCTCTACGGAATTGTCGGCTGGAAAAACGCTGGAAAAACCGGCCTGATGGAACGGCTCGTCACCGAAATCACCCAACGCGGCCACAGCGTCTCGACCATCAAACACGCCCATCACAGCTTTGATGTCGACCACCCGGGCAAAGACAGCCACCGCCACCGCGTCGCCGGGGCGACCGAGGTACTGCTGGCCTCTCGCAACCGCTTTGCCCTCATGCACGAACTGCGCGATCACCCCGAGCCCACGCTCGATGACCTCCTCACGCGGCTCTCCCCGGTCGATCTGGTTCTGATCGAAGGCTACAAACGCGATTCCCACCCCAAGGTCGAAGCCCACCGCGCAGAGACCGGCAATCCGCTCATTGCGCCAGACGATCCTTCCGTCCGCGCCGTTGCCGCCGATGTGCAGCTGACCCTCGACCGGCCTGTCTTCGACCTGAACGACACAGCGGCCATCGCCGATTTCATCCTGTCCGAGGTCGGATTATGAGCGAAACCACCCCGCCCAACACCGGCCTCACCCCGCCGCCCCTGCGAAATGATTGCTTCGCCCTGCCACCCGGCGTCGACTGGACCCCGGTCGATCAGGCGCTTGCCCTGCTGCAAGACAGGCTCACCCCGGTGACAGCGCCCCAGACCGTCCCGCTGTCCCAGGCGCTGGGACGTATGCTGGCCGAACCGATCATAGCCCGCCGCGCCAACCCGCCTCAGGCCAATACAGCCGTTGACGGCTACGGCTTTGCCGGTCCGATCGGGCAGGGCGCGCATCGTTTGCCCATTCATCCCGGCCGCGCCGCCGCCGGCGCGCCCTTTGACGGCACCGTTCCAGCGGGCCACGCCTTGCGCATCCTGACCGGCGCCGCCCTGCCACCCGGGGTCGACACGGTGATCCTCGACGAAGACGTCAACGTTGACCCCGGCCACGCCATCGCCTTTCAGGGCCCGCTCAAACAGGGGGCCAACACCCGCAAATCCGGCGAAGACGTGCAGGCGGGCGATCCGATCCTTCCCGCAGGCCGTCGCCTGACCCCGGCGGACCTCGCGCTCATCTCTGCCACAGGCAGCGCCACCGTCACCGTGCGCCAAAAGCTGCGGGTGGCTGTCCTGTCAACCGGGGACGAGGTTGTAGAGCCCGGCACGCCCGCCGCCCCCGATCAGATATATGACGCCAACCGCCCCATGCTGATGGCCCTCCTGCATGGCTTCGACGTCCAGCCCGTAGATTTTGGCCGCATCCCCGATGACCGCGCCGCCCTGCGCAGCGCCCTCGATCATGCGGCGCAGGACACGGACGCCATCCTGACCAGCGGTGGCGCGTCCGCGGGCGACGAAGATCACGTCTCGGCCCTCCTGCGTCAGGCCGGCGCCATGCAGGAATGGCGCATCGCGGTAAAGCCTGGACGCCCGCTCGCCCTGGGGCTTTGGCAGGGCACGCCGGTCTTTGGGCTGCCGGGCAATCCGGTGGCGGCCATGGTCTGCACGCTGATCTTTGCCCGCCCGGCGCTCTTGCAGCTGGCCGGGGCCGACTGGACGCAACCGCAGGGTTTCGACCTGCCCGCAGCCTTCGAAAAGCGCAAAAAACCCGGACGCCGCGAATTCCTGCGCGCCCGTTTGCGCGACGGTCGCGTACAGGCGTTCCATTCCGAAGGCTCCGGCCGGATCAGCGGCCTCAGCTGGGCCGAGGGCCTCGTCGAACTGCCCGACGGGGCCGCAGAAATCCAACCCGGCGACCTGGTCCGCTACATTCCCTTTTCCAGCTTTGGTATCTGACCGACCCGTTGCAGGGCCGATTGCGGCGGGGCACCGCCCCGAAACATATGCCGATCAAAATCAAGATGTCTCATACATGGCTTGATAGGGCCGAAACGAGAAGAATTGGTTAAGATCCACGCGCCAAAAGAGCAGCCAGCCCTAGCTGAACGTCCCCGTCACCCGCCCCAGCAACATGAACGCCCGCGCCGTTCTGGTATCGCTCAACGCCGTCAGCTCGCTGTCGCTTGCTTCTGCCTCGAACTCCACCAGCATCGAATCGAATTTGCGCAGAAAATGATGCACCGCATCGCGGAAAATCGGGTCCTGCTTCATCCGCGTTGCCGTCAACGCCAGCGAAGAACGGTCCCGTATCCCCCCCAGCGCCGCCACCGGCCGCCCCCGCTCGCCCGAGGCAAACTGCCGCCAAACCTCGGGCCGCGCCAGATCCGGGCGCAGGTCATCCATATAAATGCCTTCCTGGCTCAACAACGTCAGTACATCCTGCGCCGCATTCACCAATTGCGCGGTCCTGCGATCCTTCAGCGCTCGGCGCAAAGCGGCAAAGCCCGCCTCATCCTCCACGGTTTCGGGAAAATGCAACGCGCGCACCAGATCCTCGCGCGACACCGGAGGCGCAATATCCTCGACCGTTGTGCCCAGCTCCAACTTGCCCTGCCCCTCGGGGGCGGCCTCCGGATCTGGCTCGGACGGGCGCGCCCGCGTCTGATCGCGCCGGGTGTGGAACGTCGCCAACGCCGTCTCGGTCTTGCGCGTCGCCTCGGCAATCTCATCCAGCTTGCGGCTGACCAAGGGCTCCGCACCATCAATCGTGCGCTGCGATTGCGCCACATAGGCCTGCCGGATGGCATCAATCGCCGCCTGCAACCGCTGGCTCTCTTCGCGGATCACCCGGCTAGAGCGCGCCGCCGTAGCCGCCACCCAAATCATGGCCACCGGCATAAAGATCGCCAGCATCGTGCCGACAAACCGAAGCCCATCAAACGATTCGGCCGCATAATCAGGCAGAAACACAAACAGGCTCAGCGACAGCCCCAACCACAACAGGGTCAGAATCGCCGCAACGATCTCGATTCCGGTCACCGAAACCCGCCGTGGACGATCATAAATGCCCAGCGGCGTTGGCCGGGCGGTTTGGTTTTCCTCAGGGGTTTCGGACATTGCGTGCCGCTATCAGCCGTTATGAATAGACGATTTTCAGAACCTCGTAGGATTTCTCCCCGCCTGGTGTGCGCACTTCTACGCTGTCGCCTTCTTCTTTACCAATCAAAGCGCGCGCAATCGGCGACTTTATATTCAGCATCGACCGCTCAACGTCGGCTTCATGCTCTCCGACAATCTGCCAGGTCTTCTCTTCGTCCGTATCCTCGTCCACCAGCGTCACCTTGGCCCCGAACTTGATACCCCCCGAAAGCGTGGCCGGATTGATCACATCCGCCAGCGACAAAACGCCTTCCAGCTCTTTGACACGCCCCTCAATGAACGACTGTTTTTCGCGGGCCGAGTGATACTCGGCATTCTCCGACAGGTCGCCATGTTCGCGCGCCTCGGCAATCGCCCGGATAATGGCCGGGCGCTCCACGGATTTCAGATTCTTCAGCTCTGCTTCCAGCGCGGCATGGCCCGCCGGCGTCATTGGGATTTTTTCCATAACTTGTCAGATCCACGCGTCGTTGCGCCCGATCAGGGGCGCAGTCTTTTGGTTGCAATCGGTCTGACCGAACCTGAACGAAACCGCTGTTGGAAGCAAGCCTGAGATGGCCAGGCCCCCGGGCGTTCAGGGGCATGGTTCAGGGGCGTGGAGCAAAGCCGCGGATCAAACGGGCAGGGGGATGCACATGGTATCAGTCCGGGCATCACTCAGGGCATCAATCATATTGAACGATTTCATATTCAATCCCGTCGTGATCATGAAAGTAAAACCGCCGCCCGGGCTCATAATCCTGATGATTGCCGGTCTCAAACCCTGCGGCCTTTACCTTGGCCTCGGTCGCATCCAGATCATCCACCGTCATCGCGATATGATTCAGCCCGCCAACCGTCTCATAGTTGGATTTCGGGTTGCCCTGCATCGCCTTGGGCTGAAACACCGCCACATAACGATCCAAAGTGCCCACATGAACCGTATAGCCGCCATTGATCGCCGCACCTTCCCAACGAATGTGCCAATCAAACAGGTCACACAGCCACGCGGCCGTCTTTTTTGCATCTTTTACCGTGTAATTCACATGTTCCAATTGTGCTGGCATAACAGCCTCCTTGCTTGTGTTTTTTCAGGCTACGACCTAAACCTGACTTTAGGTCAAGGTATTTTTTGCCATCCAAATCCGACCTCCCCGCCTCGACCAGCCGCCACAGAACCACCCGCAACCCAATGTGAAAACGCCAGCATGAAACACCCAGAATGAAACACAAAGACGGACTCACAATCGGCGAACTCGCCGCGCGCACCGGGCTGGCCGTCTCGGCCATCCGCTACTACGAGGCCCAGGGCCTGATTCGGCCCTGGCGGAACCCCGGCGGTCAACGGCGGTTCCAACGCGCAGATCTGCGCCGGCTCAGCTTTGTCATGATATCCCAGCAATTCGGCTTCTCTCTGCCCGAGATTCGCGCATTGCTCGATCAATTGCCCGGAGGGCGCACGCCCACTGCGGCAGATTGGGCCGCAATTGGCACCGAATTTCGTCAGGTGCTGGACGCCCGAATCCAAACGCTGCAAAAACTGCGCGACAATCTGGATGGCTGTATCGGTTGCGGCTGCCTCAGCTTGCCGCGCTGCCAACTGTTCAACCCCGACGATCAGGCCAGCCGCAAGGGCAAGGGGCCACGCTATCTGATGGGGGATTCACCGGTTTAGCCGGGGTAGGGACCATATCCGCATTGCGCCGGACGAAACAGGGCGGCAGGGCCTGCCAGCCGCCCCATAGTATGGATCCCACATCCCGTTTCGGGGCTCTTAGCCGACCACTTCGCCAATCAACACGGTAGGCTGCGCGTTATAGAAATTGGGGATATCCGCCAAAACAGGGCCGGATTTCGCCATCGCCGCTTGCATGGCGGCCTGATCCTCGAACACGATTGTCGCAACGGCATGGATAGACGGCGGTGTATCCGGCCCCCCGGCCAGGCCCTTGGTGACAACCGTCGACTCCACATGTTCGCCCATATGCTCACCGACCAGCGCCATGTGGGTGCTCAAATAATAATCATGGTCGAATGTTGTCTCATCCGTGATCGGATAAATAACCTGCAATGATACTGACATTTTTCTTCCTCCTGTCGGGCAAAACACCCTTGCATCCCACTCTAGCGCGAGTTTTCCCGCCCCCGCTCACTTTTTTTCACCGCCATCCGCCCAACCCAATCGACACGACGTCCCGTCGTCATTCTCTGCGACGCGCGGTTGCGATTGACCTGCCAGCCTGCAAACAGATATTTAGCCGCGAAACATTGTTGCGCCCCGGCGCAAACCGACACCGAACAAGAGGAGCGCCTGATGGCCGAGATTGAACGCGAATCGATGGAGTATGACGTCGTTATCGTTGGCGCGGGCCCCGCTGGCCTGTCTGCTGCGATCCGGCTCAAGCAGCTGGACGCCGACCTGAACGTGGTCGTGCTGGAAAAAGGCTCCGAGGTTGGCGCCCACATCCTCTCGGGCGCCGTGCTGGACCCCTGCGGGCTGGACGCGCTTATTCCCGACTGGAAGGAAAAAGGCGCGCCGCTCACCGTGCCCGTCAAAGAAGACAACTTCTATGTTCTGGGCGAGGCCGGTCAGCTGCGCATCCCGAACTTCCCCATGCCGCCGTTGATGAACAATCACGGCAACTACATCGTCTCCATGGGCAATGTCTGCCGCTGGATGGCCGAACAGGCCGAAGAGCTGGGCGTCGAAATCTTCCCCGGCATGTCCTGCTCCGAGCTGGTCTACGGTGACAAAGGCGAAGTCAAAGGCGTCGTCGCCGGGGTCTTTGGCCTGGAGGCAGACGGCTCCTACGGCCCCAACACCGAACCGGGGATGGAACTTTACGGCAAATACGTCTTCCTCTCCGAAGGTGTGCGCGGCTCGCTCTCCAAAGAGGTGATCGCCAAATATAACCTCTCCGCCGAAAGTGGCCCGCAGAAATACGGCCTCGGCATGAAGGAAATCTGGGAAATCGACCCCGACAAACACCGCGAAGGCACCGTGACCCACACCATGGGCTGGCCGCTGGGCGGCAATGCGGGGGGCGGCTCCTTCATCTACCACCTGGACAACAATCAGGTCTATGTGGGCTTCGTGGTGCACCTGAACTACAAGAACCCGCATCTCTTCCCCTACATGGAATTCCAGCGGTTCAAACATCACCCAATGGTGGCCGACCTGCTAAAGGGCGGCAAACGCGTCGCCTATGGCGCCCGCGCCATCACCGAAGGCGGCTATCAGGCCATGCCCAAAATGGTCGCCCCCGGCGTCGCCCTGCTGGGCTGCTCGGTCGGCATGGTCAACGTCCCGCGCATCAAGGGCAACCACAACGCCATGCTGTCGGGCAAATCCGCAGCCGAGGCCGCCTATGCCGCCATCCAGGACGACCGCTCGGGTGACGAGCTGAGCGATTACGAAACCGAGGTGCGCACAGGCCCCATCGGCAAAGACCTCAAAGCCGTGCGAAACGTGAAACCCATGTGGTCCAAATGGGGCATGATGCCCTCTCTGGCTCTGGGCGGTCTGGACATGTGGACCAACACGCTCTTTGGCGCCTCGCTCTTCGGCACACTCAGCCACGGCAAAAACGACGCCGAATCCACCGAAGAAGCCAGCCAGCATCAGCCGATCGACTATCCGAAACCGGATGGCACACTCAGCTTTGATCGGCTGACAAACGTCAGCTTCTCCATGACCAACCACGAAGAAAGCCAGCCCGCGCACCTGCGCCTCACCGATCCATCGGTGCCAATGCAGGTGAACATGCCCAAATTCGCGGAACCGGCCCAACGCTATTGCCCGGCTGGCGTGTACGAAGTGGTGGATGATAAATTTGTCATCAATTTCCAGAACTGCGTCCACTGCAAGACCTGCGATATCAAGGACCCCAGCCAGAACATCACATGGGTCACGCCCCAGGGCGGCGACGGGCCAAACTACCCGAACATGTGATCTGCCTTCCGGCGGATCTGCGCTACCTTTGGATCAGCTAATCGCCCCTGCGCCATTGCGCGGGGGCAGGAATACGCTTAGCTTCCGTGACCAAAGACAAGAAACCAAGGGCAGATCACCAGTGCAATCCATCCTTCGCAGCGCGGCGCTCGTCGCAACACTCGCGGGGCTCGCTGCCCCGTCCGTTTCCTTTGCAGAGACCGAGTTTGGTGCCTACCTGGCCGGACGCCACGCCCTCTATTCCAGCGATTTCGACACAGCCGCACTCTACTATGGCCGCGCCCTGCAAAAGAACCCGGACAACCCGGAACTCATGGAAAACGTCGTCCAGGCCCAACTGGCCACCGGCCGCGTTGACCTCGCCCTGCCTGTCGCCCGGATGATGGCAGAGCGCGACATTCGCAGCCAGATTGCCAATATGGTCATCACCGGCGGCCAGATCCAGGAGGGCGACTATGACGCGCTCCTGTCGCGCAACCTCGAAATCGAAGGCATCGGCCCCCTGGTTGACGGTCTGGTAGACGCCTGGGCCCAAATGGGCCGCGGCGACACAGAGGCCGCCATCGCCGCCTTTGACGAGGTCGCCGAACAAAGCGGCCTGCGCGGCTTTGCCCTCTATCACAAGGCCCTGGCCCTGGGCTCTGCCGGCGATTACGCCGCCGCCGAGGCCGTCTTTGCCACCAACACAGCCGGTACAATGACCCGCCGTGGCGCCTTGGCCCGGGCCGAGATTCTGTCCCAGCTCGATCGCAACCTCGAAGCGCTTGAAATGATGGCGACCACCTTTGGCGCCAACTTCGACCCGGCCCTGACCCAGGTCGCAGACCGCCTGGCTGCGGGCGAAAAACTGCCCTTCGACAGCATCACGTCGATCTCCGACGGCATGGCCGAGGTGTTCTTTTCCGTCGGTGCCGCCCTCAACGGCGAGGCCTCTGACGACTACGCCCTGCTCTATGCCCGCATGGCCACCTACCTGCGCGCCGACCATATCGACGCCATCCTCCTGTCAGCGGACCTGCTGGACCAACTCGGCCAATACGACCTCTCGGTTGCCATCTACAAACAGGTCCCCCAAACCAGCCCGGATTACCACGCCGCCGAACTTGGCCGCGCCGAGGCTCTGCGCCGCGCCGCCAAACCCGACGCCGCCATCGAAGTGCTGGAACGCCTGGCACTCGACTACCCGACATTGCCCATGGTCCATTCCTCGCTCGGTGACCTGTTCCGCCAACAAGAAGATTACAGCGCCGCCGCCGCCGCCTATGACCGCGCCCTGGAATTCACCGAAGAGGGCGCGCCCTCGCAATGGTTCATGCTCTACGCCCGTGGCATCGCCCGCGAACGCATGGACCGTTGGGACGACGCCGAGGCAGACTTCCGCAAGGCCCTGGAACTGCGCCCGGACCAGCCGCAGGTGCTCAACTACCTGGGCTATTCCCTTGTCGAAAAACAAATCAAACTGGACGAAGCGCTCGACATGATCCAGCGCGCCGTCGCCGCGCAGCCCGAACGCGGCTATATCGTGGATAGCCTGGGCTGGGTGCTCTACCGCCTTGGCCGCTACGAAGAGGCGGTCGCGCATATGGAAAAAGCCGTCGAACTGATGCCCGTCGATCCGGTCGTCAATGACCACCTTGGCGATGTCTACTGGGCGGTCGGCCGCAAACGCGAGGCCGAGTTTCAGTGGAAACGCGCGCTCAGCTTCATCGACCCCGATGACACCGACGGCGAAGCCGATCCAGAGCGTATCCGCAGCAAGCTTGACGTCGGACTGGATCAGGTCCTGGCCGATGAAGGTGCCCCGCCACTGACCGTCGCCGATGGCAACGACTGAGGTTTCCGACCCGGCTCTCGCCCCGGTTTTCGCCCCAGCCAAGATTAACCTGACCCTGCATGTGACCGGCCAGCGGGCCGATGGCTATCATCTGCTCGACAGTATCGTCGCCTTTGCCGACGTGGGCGATGTCATCCGGGTGCGCCCATCTGATCAGATGCGCCTGACCGTCACCGGCCCCAAGGCCAGCGGCGTGCCCACAGACCGCTCCAACCTCTGCTGGCGCGCTGCAGAGCCCTTTGACCTGCCCGTCGCAATCGAGTTGGAAAAACATCTGCCCGCCGCTGCGGGCATCGGTGGTGGCTCCTCTGACGCGGCAGCGGTGATCCGCGCCATGGAGACCCTGACCGGGCGCGCGGCCCCCTTCGATCCGATAGAGCTGGGCGCGGATCTGCCCGTCTGCTGCCACGCCAGCGCGGCCCATATGCAAGGCATCGGCGAACAGCTCCGCCCCTGGCCTCTCCCGCGCCTCCATGCCGTGCTGGTCAATCCGGGGATAGAGGTGCCGACC
The DNA here is from genome assembly GCA_034670145.1 of Marinibacterium sp. Classification (GTDB taxonomy): domain Bacteria; phylum Pseudomonadota; class Alphaproteobacteria; order Rhodobacterales; family Rhodobacteraceae; genus HXMU1420-2. The sequence goes on along the minus strand of JAXMOA010000003.1, from coordinate 217,766 downwards.
GGTCCGGTCTTTGCCGCCCTGCCTCAGAAAACCAACCCCGCCATGCAGCCCTGGCCACATGGCGCGCCGCAGATGGCTGCAAAATCCGTGGCGCACACGCTGCACTGGCTGGCCCAGCAGCGCAACGACCTCCAGCTCGCGGCCATATCCGTCCGCTCCGAGGTGGGGGATGTCCTGAACGCGCTGTCAGGGCTCCACCAGCAACAGCTGGTGCGCATGTCCGGCTCCGGTGCCACATGCTTTGCCCTGTTCCTGACCCGCGATCAGGCCCAGACCGCCGCGCAGAGGCTTCAGACCGCACATCCGGGCTGGTGGGTCACCGCCTGCACGCTCAGCTGACCGGCCCCAGGCCAGTAGTCCCTCAGGCCAATCCCTCAGGCCAGCCGTGACACAACGTAATCAGACAACTCGCTCATCAACGAGCGGATGGGGTGATCAGGCAGAGCCAGCAGCGCATCTTGTGACTTGGCAGCCCAGCCATAGGCATCCTGCCGCGTCGCATCCAGCGTGCCATATTTCGCCATCAACGCCAGCGCCTGTTCCAGATCGCCATCCCGCTGATCTCCCGCCTCAATCGTCCGCTTCCAGAACGCCCGTTCGTCCGCAGTCGCCTGCGCCACGGCCTTGATCACCGGCAGCGTCAGCTTGCGTTCCCGAAAATCATCGCCCACATTCTTGCCCGTGGCCGCCGTGTCGCCCTGATAATCCAGCAGGTCGTCGGCAATCTGAAACGCAATGCCCAAAGCGTCGCCATAGTCATACAGCGCCTGAATCTGCGCCGCCGGGACATCGGCAATCACGCCACCAACCTGCGTGGCCGCCGAAAACAGCGCCGCCGTCTTGCCGCGCACCACCTGCAAATAGACCGCCTCATCCGTCGCCAGATTCTGCGCCGCCGACAGCTGCAAAACCTCGCCCTCGGCAATCGTGGCCGATGCATTGGCCAGAATATCCAGAACCCGTAAGGATCCGGTTTCCACCATCAACTGAAAACTGCGCGAAAACAGATAGTCGCCCACCAACACGCTGGACTTGTTGTCCCACAACAGGTTCGCCGTCGGACGTCCCCGCCGCTGGCCGCTTTCATCCACCACATCGTCATGCAGCAAGGTCGCGGTGTGAATGAACTCCACCGTCGCCGCCAGCTTCAGATGATCATCGCCGCCATAGCCACACATCCGGGCCGCCGCCAGGGTCAGCATCGGGCGCAGCCGCTTGCCGCCAGCCTCGATCAGATGCGCCGTCACCTCCGGTATGCGCGGCGCATGCTGTGACGCCATCCGATCCCGGATCAGGCTATTCACCGCCCGCATTTCGTCCGCCAGAAGCTCGGCCAACTGATCATGTGGTTTAACGACTGTGCTGATATCCATCACGTTTCCAACGCCGGGGTCGACAATCTGGTCGACTTGTCCCTAAAACCCAAACCATGAAGGAACTTTTGCGCACGACCGACCCTACAATCATCGCTTTTGCAACCGCCCTTCTCCAAGGCGAGGATATAGTGTGCTTTCCCCTGGACGTAAATATGAGCGTCCTCGAAGGCGGCATCGGCATTTTCCCCCGCCGCCTCATGGTCGCCAGCGAAGATTACGACCGCGCCGCCCGCGCGATGCGTGACAATGGCATCCCCCTGGCCAAATGACCGACAGCGAAACGGATCTGACCTGCGACGCTTTTCTGGGCGGAAAACTGCACCTGTGGCAGCCCAAGCGTGGCTATCGTGCTGGAATTGATCCGGTTTTGCTGGCTGCCAGCGTTCCGGCCAAACCCGGCCAATCCGTTCTGGACCTGGGCTGTGGCGCGGGGGCGGCCCTGTTTTGCCTCAGCACCCGGGTGTCGCAATTGGAGCTGACCGGGGTCGAAATGCAGGCCGAATATGCCGCACTCGCCCGTCGCAACGGTTTGGAAAATGCCATCGCCTGCGACATCGTGGAGGCGGACCTGACCCAATTGCCGCCCGATTTGCGTCAACGCCGCTTTGACCACATCCTGGCGAACCCTCCTTACTTTGAGCCGGAACACAGCAGCCGCGCCCCGAATCCTGGCCGAGAGACCGCCCGGGCCGAGCAAACCCCCCTGTCCGACTGGATCGAAACAGCCGCCCGCCGGCTGGCCCCGCGCGGCACCCTATCCCTCATCCAGCGCATTCAGCGTCTGCCAGATCTGCTCGCGGCCTGTTCCGGCCGGCTCGGCTCGGTCGAGATCCTGCCCCTCAGCGCCCGGGCCGGTCGTGCACCGCATCTGCTGATATTGCGCGCCCGCAAGGGCGGCAGGGCGGCATTTCACCTGCATGCGCCCCTGGTGTTGCACCATGGCGCACAGCACATTCGTGACCAGGATAGCTACACCGCCGAAATTGCCCCGATTCTGCGCCAAGGCGCCGCGCTGCACTGGCCGAATCGCGCGCGTTAGCCATTTTTTTCAACAGCCACGTGACAGGTCGTCAGGAATATGCTCCACTCAAAGGGCAACTTCACCAAGGAGGACTGCCATGAGCTTGAGCTCGCACCTGGATCAACTGAAGAAAAAGCACGATCATCTGAAATCGGAAGTCGCTGTCGCGCAGCGCGCACCTGGGTATAACGAACTGCAATTGGCTGCCTTGAAGAAACAAAAACTCCGACTTAAAGAACAGATCGAGCGCCTGTCCTCTTAGGTAGGCGCGCTTAGGCTTCAGAACAGAAACCAAATTTTCGGCGAAAATTTGTGCCCGGCCTCACGCTTCAAACACATGTACAATGGGCCGGGCATATAGATGGTATTTATCGTTTGACCTCCGTCACCGGCACCATCTGAAACCCATCCGCTGACGGCGCTGTTTTCTCGACTTCCCCCAAAACCCAGTCCCGAAACGCAGCAATATGCGGCTGTGTCTCTGCACCCAGGCGACACAAGAACCGAAACCGTGCGCCGGTCAGCAACGCGACGCCATAGGGGGCCACCAATCGTCCCTGATGCAGCTCTGTCACCACCATCGACCGACGCCCCAGCGCGATGCCCGCGCCTGCCATCGCGGCATCCACTACATGATCTGACTGAGAAAACCGCGGGCCATGCTCTGGTGCAAAGTCTATTCCAACGGCCCGAAACCAGGTTGACCAGTCGGCATCCAGCCGAAAATCTGCCAGAGAGTCATCAAACAACAGCGGCGCGTCGCGCAGGCTCTGCGCATCCGGATAGCGTGCGGCCAATTCCGGCGTCGCAACCGGAGTCAGCCACTCCTGTCGCAATGGTCGCGAATACAGGCCTTCATCCTGTCCAAACCCAAACCGGATCGCCACATCCACATCGTCACGGTCAAAATCCATGCGCCGCAGGGTGGCGGCGATTTTCAGGTCGACCTCTGGATGTGCTCTGGCAAAGTCATACAGCCGCGGCGCCAGCCATTTGGAGGTGAACGCCGGCCCTGCCGTCACCGTCAGCGAATGTTCGTTCTGCAATCGCCGTGTTGCCCGCCATGCTGTCGACAGCGCTGCGAAACCGTCTGCCGTCCCGGGCGCCAGGGTGCGACCGGCCTTGGTCAGCTCCACCGCCCGGTTCAACCGATAAAACAGCGGCTGGCCCAAATGCTCTTCGAGCGACTTGATCTGAAAGGACAAGGCAGCAGGGGTCACGTTCAACTCGTCGGCCGCACGGGCAAAGGACATGTGTCGCGCCGCAGCATCAAAGGCGCGCAGGGCTGTCAGGGGGGGCAGGCGATCAGGCATGATAGTTAAATAAAACTAAACTGAAGGCAGCGATAGTCTCGTTTGTGGCGTTCTGAATAACAGCATATCCATGTCTCAGTTCAGTAACACTTTACATTGAAGAGGCTCAAAATGCTCGAACCCATCATCGACCCCCGCTACCGCACCGCTTATGCAACGGCCCATCGCGAGCGGGCCCTGGCCATACTGGCCTCATTGCGCTGGGTTTTCAGACGCCCCCGCGCGATCTGATCGCCCCATCCAGACATGAAAAGGCCGGCCACCAAGGGGCCGGCCTTTCGTGTTTCTGACCATCAGGCTCAGACGAAGAACTGGCCACCATTGGCACTGATTGTGGAGCCGTTGATGAATCCGGCATCGTCCGAGGCCAGGAAGGCGACGCAGCGCGCAATCTCTTCCGGTTCGCCCAGACGTCCTGTCGGGATCTGGCCGATAATCGCCTCGCGCACTTTCTCTGGTACGGCCATAACCATGTCGGTGGCGATATAGCCGGGGCAGATTGCGTTCGCCGTGATTCCTTTGGCTGCCCCTTCCTGGGCCAGCGATTTGACGATCCCCAAATCCCCCGCCTTGGTCGCCGCATAGTTTACCTGCGCGAACTGGCCCTTCTGACCATTGATCGAGCTGATGACGACAATGCGCCCAAAGCCACGCTCGCGCATGCCGGGCCAGACCGGATGCACTGTGTTGAACACGCCGGTCAGGTTGGTATCGATCACCTGGTTCCACTGCTCCGGAGTCATCTTGTGAAATGGGGCATCTTTCGTGATGCCGGCATTTGCCACGACGATGTCGATCGGCCCCAGATCCGCCTCGACCTCTGCCAGACCCGCCTTCGAGGCCTCGTAATCCGCGACGTTCCACTTGTACGTCTTTATGCCGGTTTCGGCAGAGAAGGCTGCGGCGGCTTCGTCATTGCCGGCGTAAGACGCGGCCACCTTGCAGCCTGCGGCTTGCAAGGCCTTGGAAATAGCTGCGCCAATCCCACGGGATCCGCCAGTGACGAGGGCAACTCGTGCCATGGAAATACTCCTTCAATTCTGTTCAGTTATTGTTTTAATGTTGCTGCGATGGGTGTCAACGCGAAATAAAATTTCGCAACCCTTTTTGTCCAGATGCACGGGGCTTGCCCATCAACGGCCGGGCACAGCCCAAAGAAAAAGGGCGCCAAAGGCGCCCTTTCCTGCAAAGACTCACATATTATGGGCGCTCAACGCACATGGCCACGCCCATGCCGCCACCAATACACAGGGTCGCCAGACCCTTCTTGGCGTCACGGCGCTTCATCTCGAACAGCAATGTGTTCAAAATCCGCGCGCCCGAGGCTCCGATGGGGTGCCCGATGGCGATGGCACCGCCATTCACGTTCACCTTCTCCGGATCCCAACCCATGTCCTTGTTCACCGCGCAGGCCTGCGCAGCAAAGGCTTCATTGGCTTCGACCAGGTCCAGATCCTCTGGCTTCCAGCCCGCCTTCTCCAGCGCCTTGCGCGACGCATAGATCGGCCCGACGCCCATGATCTTCGGGTCCAGACCAACCGTCGCATAAGAAACGATCCGCGCCAAAGGCTCGATCCCGCGTTTTTCGGCGTTATCTGCACTCATCAACAGGACACCGGCAGCGCCGTCATTGATCCCGCTGGCATTGGCGGCTGTAACGCTGCCCTCTTTGGCAAAGGCAGGGCGCAGCTTCTTCATGGCATCAATCGTCGCGCCGTGGCGCACGTATTCGTCCTTGTCCATCGTGATGTCGCCCTTGCGGGATTTGATCACGAAAGGAATGATTTCATCGACAAACTTGCCCGCGATCTGCGCCGCTTCGGCCTTGTTCTGCGATGCCACGGCAAACTCGTCCTGCATGTCGCGGCTGATCTGCCACTGCTCGGCCACGTTTTCCGCCGTCTGACCCATGTGATAGCCGTTAAAGGCATCCCACAGACCGTCCCGGATCATCGTGTCGATATAAGACATATCGCCCATCTTGTGCCCCTGACGCAGCGCAGCGGCATGCGGGCTCATCGACATGTTTTCCTGACCGCCAGCGGCAATGATATCCGCATCTCCCAGCTGGATATGCTGCGCACCCAGCGCAACAGCCCGCAGACCAGAGCCACAGACCTGGTTGAGGCTCCACGCCGAACTCTCGATCGGGAAACCCGCATTCACATGCGCCTGACGCGCCGGGTTCTGCCCCTGAGCTGCCGTCAGAACCTGACCCAGGATCGTCTCCGACACATCGGCCTTGTCGACTCCGGCGCGGTGAACCAGCGCCTCCAATACAGCAGCGCCCAACGCATGGGCCGGCACATTTGCAAAACTTCCGCTAAAGCTGCCGACGCCAGTACGGGCTGCAGACGCGATTACGACATTGGTCATGGAAAAGGTGTCCTCTTGCGGTTACCGGCGGGCAGACGCATGTGACGTACCAGAGATTAAACCCCACCGGTGACGTCGCCCGGCCAATTGACCATGGGTCATATCGCAATACTGCAGGTGCAGCAACAGCCCATAGCACAGCAGCCCCGGCGTCACATTCTACCGCGTCAGGCCCGCTTGGGCTCCACCGCGTCCGGCAACCACGGCGGCGTCATCGAGGGCGCCCCAAAATGATACCCCTGCAGGCAATCCGCCCCGATCCGCGCCAAAACGGCCGCGTCCTTCTGGGACTCCACCGAGGTGGCCACCGCAAACATGTCAAACTCATGCGCCACCTTGATCAAAGCCGCCACCAGCAGCTGATTGCCCGGCTCCTGCTCGATTCCGCGCACAAACCCCCCGTGAATCTTGACCGCATCAAACATGAACTGGCGAAAATGCCGGATCGCAATCTGCCCCGCCCCATAATCATCCAGGACAAAGGCAACACCCCGCGCCTGCATATCCGCCATGAAGTCCGTCACGATCTCTGGCATCGACATGGCGCTGGTTTCGCTGATCTCCAGGATCAACCGCTCTGCGGCTGCGGGGTTGTCGCGCAAACCCCGCTCCAGAATCTTCATCCACTTGCGATACCCGATCGACCGCGCCGACATATTGACCGACAACCGCAAATCGCGAAATTGCGACAGGATCAGCAGCCCCTGTTTGAGCGCGGCACAATCCAGGTCCCGACCCAGCTGGTCCATTTCCACATGCGGCATGAACTGCCCTGCGGGAATCACCCGTCCCGTCGCATCCAATACCCGCAACAGGCTTTCGTAAAACGCCACCGTCCCGGGGTTCTGCGTCTGCACCACCGGCTGATAGGCCAGGCGCACCTCATTGTGCTGCACCGCCTTGGCCACCATTTCCATCACCTGGCTGTCGCGCCCGGCAACTGCCGCCTCCAACGGGTTCGCCGCCGTAATCGGCACTTCCGCAAACTTCTTTTTACGCCGCATAGGTTGCCCCAAACCTCCAACATTCAAACCCGACTCGCAAATCCGGCTCTCAAAGCATTGGCCATTCAGGTAAAGGTCGCCTTAAACTCCGAATTTGAGACAAATCACACACGAGGAACGCGAATGGATCGCTGCGGTTGGGCCGGGCCTGAACAAATCTACATCGACTACCACGATACGGATTGGGGCGTGCCCGAATATGACGGCCGCGCCCTGTGGGAAAAGCTGATCCTGGATGGCTTTCAGGCCGGGCTCAGCTGGATCACCATCCTGAAAAAACGCGAAAACTTCCGCCAGGCCTTTGCCGGATTCGATCCCGAAATCATCGCCACCTGGGGCGAAGACGACATCACCCGCCTGCTGGGGAATGCAGGCATCGTCCGCCACCGGGGCAAGATTCAGGCCACCATCACAAACGCCCGCGCGGTGCTGGAGATTGACGACTTCTCCGCCTGGTGCTGGCGCTATGTCGACGGAGTCCCGCTGCGCAACAGCTGGACCAGCCTCGATCAGGTCCCGGCCTCCACGCCCCTGTCCGAACAGGTCTCCAAAGACCTCAAAAAGGCCGGGTTCCGGTTCTGCGGCCCCACCATCGTCTATGCCTGGATGCAGGCCTGCGGGCTGATCAACGACCACCTCGTCACCTGTCCGCGCTATACGCAGGTCTGATCCGAGGGCCCGGGAACCCCGCGCAGCATGCGCCAAACCAGACGAGAGGCCAGCGGCGCGCTGCACCCCCCAGAGCCTCTGGACCAAACACAGCAACACCGGCGTCTCGCGTGACTGGATGCGAACGCTCCTGACGTTCCCCCCGCTTCAATCTCCGCGCCTGAAAATACGCCCCAAGAGAAAAACACCGAGAGAAAAGCACCCTTCGGGATCGAAACCCGCACCGGGCTTATGCACCATACATGCAACCAAGTTTGTTTGAGTTTTACAAGGAGGTGCACGGGTTATGAGTTATGCACCAAGGGCGGTTCGGAGATGCTCGCTTCGGGACGCTTTAGTCTGAACCAAGGAGAACTGAGTTGCGTTCTGGAGGATCGATCCAGTCGTATATGTCGCCCGAAAACATCGACACATGCATTTCTTTTGACTGCTTAATCCGTTCTTCCAATTCCTCTTTCGCGTCGGCCTTCATGATCTCCAGATCAATCTTAAACCTTCTGTAGTTTTCCACCTCTGGTGGACCAAACTCTATGTCCCAATCTTCGCCTTCTTGTTTCTGCTCCTTAACCGGAAACAACAACGTGGCACTATGACAGTGCTCGCCCAATTCAAATGCCAGATACGCACTCACGTAATCGAACGCGAGGTCATCAAGAATCGGATCAGTTTGAAAACAGCAGTTCTTTTTGTCGTCGCTAAAGAAGCCTACGAAACGGGCCAAACGCTTGAGTTGATGCCATGCCGCTTCTTCGTCAGCTGATACCTCCATGAGGTAGCTGCGACCAACGATGCATTCTGCGACCCAACCGCCTGCACCGACGACTCTGGTCCAATTCTCAACTTCAATTTTCGGGTTCATAGTGCCACGAAAAAGTATGCCCTGTTCACTGGCAACTGCGCAGGAGATTTCGCCTTTTGCATTCCAGTTTGCAATCTCAGCCAAAACGTAATGATCCCAGAGCGTATCAGGGGCTATAGTCATCATCGCTGTCACAGTCCCGCCATGATGAGGGGAAAGCTGAAGGTCAAAAAGCGCGGTTTGCACTCTTATTTTGAAGGCTGGATTCTCTACCGGCACTATCGAAGGTGAGTACAAATTTGCATCAAGTTCAAGCGTCCGCTTACCATGGCTCAATTGGACGTGACCTTTCCATGGTTTGGGGGCCATTGAAATACTTGATCCTTGCGAGGGTTGCTCGGTGATTGATACTGGGATGTCGAAGCGCTGGTCCTTCATATCGATATGAGCCAAAGGCAGCTTCGGAATCGATCCAAGTTGTAGTCCTACGATCTCTTCCACCGTGACCGAACTATCAAAAGTAAATTGACCTACAAATCGGGTTTCACCGTACCCAACGTCATCGTGCAGAGCTTTCTTTTTCTGAGCATAGTCCGCGCCGTACGAGTCAACTTGTGAGCAGAGCGTTTGAACTAATTGGTTCTGGACGTCGGGCGAACCCTTGAAGGAAAACTCCATACGGATTTTATTGAGGTCCATGCGCTTATCTCGGTGAGCCTCTCGTGCTTTCTTGAGGACCCGTTCAATCTCGCCAGACCAAAAATGAATGAGTCGAACCTCCTTCAAATCTTTCTCGTCAAACATAATCAGCGCCAAAAAACAAGGCAAATCAGTTTTGATGGCCTTCAGGGCATTGGAGAGGCTGACCTCCGCTTTTTGACCTTCGCTTCTCGTAGATTTTACTTGAACTAAGGCGCGTGTGATCCCCTTGCGCAAATCGGCTGGTAAAGCCGAATTTTCTTCCGGTTCTACCTCCACAATATGGTCCCACCCATGGTCATCTTCTTCTGATTTGTTACAGCTTGCTCCCTGTAGGGTACACAATCGCCCAAACTCCTTCTCGCCTAGTCGACCAAGTCTTCGAGATGGGTTTCCGGACATTTACAGTGCTCACTTACGGTTGGAACACAAAATATATGGCAAACTCAGCTCTACTTCTAGTCGAGAATTGCTCACCTTTTCGCATAAAAATTGGACTTACCCTGCAATGACCCCTGTATTGAAACATGTGAAAGATTATGGGAACACATCGAAAATTGGCGCCAAAGCGCACAAGCCCCTCTATGCAAAAAATTCGTTAGACATTCCCAACCCATCGCTCACCAGGCTGCCGACATTCAGGAAATGGGTTCAAATATGCTTTTGAGAAATCAACAAACATAATCCCCGTCTCCAGACCCCAGACCCTAGGAAAACCCGGGTGTGCCTGTGTCTTCGGGATGGCGGGCCAGATGTTTGGCCTTGATCCCCTCAGAGGTGTCCCGGCTGCCGTCATGGCTCCACCCCGGCGGCGCCACGCAATACATCAGGCGCTGGCGCAGGCTCAGACCCGGCTGCACCACATCGCGGAAAATCCCGACCCACTCATGAAACGCCACGCGAATCGGATTGAAGGTGGCAATGTTGTGGACCAGTCCGAAATCCGGCTTGTCCTCGTCCAGCTCGGGCACAAAGGTACCAAACAGCCGGTCCCATACGATGAACACACCGGCATAATTCGCGTCCAGATACCGCGCATTGCGCCCGTGATGCACCCTGTGGTGGCTGGGCGTGTTCATCACCGCCTCAAACCAGCGCGGCATCCGTCCGATCGCTTCGGTGTGAATCCAGAACTGATAGATCAGGTTCAAACCGCCCACAAACAGCACCATCGCCGGGTGAAACCCGATCAGGATCAGCGGAGCCCGCACCACCATCATGAAAGTAAACGTATAGGTCCAGGTCTGCCGCAGCGCGGTTGTCAGGTTGTAATGCTGGCTGGAGTGGTGATTCACATGGCTGGCCCAGACCCAGCGGACCCGGTGCCCGAACCGATGCACCCAGTAATAGCGCAGGTCATCCAGAACGAAACACAGCAACACCACCCACACCGAATGGCCCAGATCCAGCGGCGTCAACCGCCACAGCCACATGAACACGCCCCAGGCGATAAATCCCAACAGCAGACCCGACGCCACATTCCCGGCGCCCATGATCAACGAGGTCACAGCATCGCGCGTCTCATACCGCCCGCCACGCCCCTTCAGGGCAATCCAGATGAACTCGACCAGAATGGCCGCCACGAACAAAGGCACCGCCAATGTCACCACATCCGGATAGGTCAATGTCTCGCTCATGCCGCCTCCAGTTCCGCCAGCCAAACGGCCTGCTCTTCGGGTGACAGCGCAAACTGCTGGCGCGGCACCGCGTAATCCTTGAAATCAACCTCCAGCCCGTCCTCGGTCTGGCGGATCGGGCAGCCGGTCAGATGCCGTGCCACCGTATCCGCGCCAAACCCCCAGATCACACCGGGCCCGGCCCTGGTCCGCACCAGCGCAAATTGCCCGCCCGCGCCGGTCAAAACCGTCTCGACTCGACTGTCCTCAGGAAAATGCCGCCGCCAGGCCCGGCCTGTATCCTCCGGGCGCAGCACAGCCGAGCGCGTATTGCCGGTCAGATGCAGCAGCAGGGCAATGCCCGCAATGCCTCCCACGACCAGCACCAGCAAGATTTCCAACGGCATCTGCACTCCTCCACCCCCAAAATGGGCGCCAGAGCGCAGCTATGTCAAACCCGTGTTGCGCACAGGACGCCGAAAATCGCGCCCCCGACCTCAGGTCATCCCGCCGACCCTAGGACTCTCCCGCCGCGATCAGCGCCGCCACAATCGCCCGCGCGCTGTCCGAATGCCAATCCGCATCCCCCCGCAGCCGCGCAATCTCTTGCCCCTCAGGGTCCAGAATCACCGTAATCGGCAGCCCCAGAACCCCCATATCCCGCGCCACCGCCTGTTTCGGATCCTGATGCCGGGGCAGGTTGGTCACGCCGATCTTGTCAAAGAACTTCTTGATCCCACTGGCCGAGTTGCGCCCCGTCGCCAGCGTCACCACCTGAAACGCCTCCCCGCCAAACTCCGCCTGCAACGCGGCCAACGTCGGCATCTCCTTGCGACAAGGCGCGCACCAGGTGGCCCAGAAATTCAACAGCACATATTGCCCGCGATAATCCGCCAGCTGTCCGCTCCCGGCACCATCGGCCAATTGATAGGACGCCCCGGACGCAGGCTGTGGCGCGCTGTGAAACACCAGCTTCTTCATATCCCCCTCGCGCAGCGCCTCTAATTGTGCGCTGTCGGCCAAGGCGGCATTTGCACCCAGCCCAAGGGCCAGATAAAGGGTCAGCAACCGTAAAAGACGCATAAAACCTCCGGAGGCATCCATGTCAAATCAATCCTCGAACCAGATGTGGGGCGGCCGGTTCGCAACCGGGCCGGACGCAATCATGGAGGCAATCAACGCCTCGATCGGGTTCGACCAGCGCATGGCGGCACAGGACATCGCCGGTTCCAGAGCCCACGCAGCGATGCTGGCTGCCACAGGCATCTTGACGAATAGCGATGCCGAGGCGATCCGAAAAGGGTTGCTCACGGTCTTGTCAGAGATCGAAACAGGAACCTTCTCCTTTTCCACCGCCCTCGAAGACATCCACATGAACGTGGAATCCCGCCTCAAAGAGGTCATCGGCGAACCCGCCGGGCGCCTGCACACAGGGCGCTCGCGCAATGATCAGGTCGCTACCGATTTCAAACTCTGGGTCCGCGACCAGCTGGACGCAGCCGAGCAGGGGCTGATCGCATTGATCCGGGCGCTGCTCAGCCAGGCCGAGGCAGGGGCCGATTGGGTCATGCCGGGCTTTACCCACCTGCAAACGGCCCAACCGGTGACCTGGGGCCACCACATGATGGCCTATGTGGAAATGTTCGGCCGCGACCTGTCGCGCATGCGCGATGCCCGCGCCCGGATGAACGAATCGCCCCTCGGGGCCGCCGCACTGGCAGGCACTTCCTTTCCCATCGACCGCCACATGACAGCCCAGGCGCTGGGCTTTGACCGCCCGTCCGCCAATTCGCTCGACGCCGTCAGCGACCGGGATTTCGCCCTCGAATTCCTGTCCGCCGCCTCCATCTGCGCCATGCACCTGTCCCGCTTCGCCGAAGAGCTGGTGATCTGGTCTTCCGCCCAATTCCGCTTCGTCACCCTCAGCGACCGTTTCTCCACCGGCTCCTCCATCATGCCGCAAAAGAAAAACCCCGACGCCGCCGAACTCATTCGCGCCAAGGTCGGCCGCATCTTTGGCGCCAATACCGCGCTGATGATGGTAATGAAGGGGCTGCCCCTGACCTATTCCAAGGACATGCAAGAGGACAAGGAACAGGTCTTTGACGCGGCTGACAACCTGATGCTGGCCCTTGCCGCAATGGAAGGCATGGTGCGCGACATGACCGCCAACTGCGACAGCCTCGCTGCGGCGGCTGGCTCGGGCTTCTCCACCGCCACCGACCTGGCCGACTGGCTGGTCCGCGTGCTGGACCTGCCGTTCCGCGACGCCCACCACGTCACCGGATCCCTTGTTGCCATGGCCGAAGCCCAGGGCTGCGACCTGCCAGACCTGACGCTGGAGCAAATGCAATCCGTCCATGCCGACATCACCCAGGACGTCTATTCCGTCCTGACGGTTGAAAATTCCGTCAACTCGCGCATGTCATACGGGGGAACCGCACCGACCCAAGTGAAGGAGCAGATCGCAAGATGGACAGAACAACTGGCCTGACCACACGCCTCAGAACCGGCGCCGCCCTGGCCGCGTCGGTCCTCGCCCTCGCCGCTTGTGGCGCAGATGGCGAACCGGAACCGCCCCAGGTGCAAACCTCCATGAACGCCCATATCGGCCTGGGCAGCAGCGGCAACGTCAACGGCGGCGCCAGCCTCGGTTTGCGCCGTGGGCCGGTCTCGCTCAGCCTGGGGTTTTAGAGATGTCCGCCCTGCGCCTGATTTACCTGGCCCTCGCAATCTGGGGCGCCATCCACCCGATGTACTACTTCTTCCAGTGGTTCAACGAACACGGCTACGACCTGGGCCCGATGCTCAAGGCCTGGAACGTCAACACCGCCTCGCAGGGGCTGGTCTGGGACCTGACCATCGCCGCCATCGCCCTGACGGTCTTTATCCTGGCCGAGGTCGCAACCCGCCGCAACTGGCTCGCCCTTGTCGCCATCCCGGCCACCTTCTGCATCGGCGTCAGCTGCGGCTTGCCGCTCTACCTGTTCCTGCGCTCGCGCCCGGTGCGCTGATCCCAAAGCGGCCAAATGCCAGCCCCACGCCCCGTTGATCCCAACCGCCAAATCCCCTAAGCGCGACCTATGGATCATTTTCTCTACCGCAACGGCGAACTCCACGCCGAAGACGTCCCGCTCCGCGAAATCGCGGCCGCCGTCGGCACGCCATTCTACGTCTATTCCACGGCCACGCTGCTGCGCCACTTCCGCCTCTTTGACGAGGCGCTGGAAGGCACCGATCACCTCGTCTGCTATGCGATGAAGGCGGCCTCGAACCAGGCCATCCTCAAAACGCTCGCCCAGGCGGGCGCGGGCATGGATGTGGTCAGCCAGGGCGAATACCTGCGCGCCCGCGCTGCGGGTGTCCCGGGCGAGCGAATCGTCTTTTCCGGCGTCGGCAAGGAAATCAGCGAAATGCGCACCGCGCTTGAGGGCGGCATTCGTCAGTTCAACGTCGAATCCGAACCCGAGATGGAGGCGCTCAGCGCCGTGGCCACCGCCATGGGCAAGATTGCGCCCATCACCATCCGCGTGAATCCGGATGTCGACGCCAAGACCCACGCCAAGATCGCGACCGGCAAATCCGAGAATAAATTCGGCATCCCCATTTCCCGCGCCCGCGAGGTTTATGCCCGCGCCGCCGCGCTGCCCGGATTGGACGTGATCGGCATCGACGTCCACATCGGCAGCCAGATCACCGACCTCGCCCCATATGAGGCTGCCTATAATTTGGTCGCTGACCTGACGCAGACCCTGCGCGAGGATGGCCATGACATCCGCCGCCTCGATCTGGGGGGCGGCTTGGGTATCCCCTACACCCGCTCGAACGAGGCGCCGCCGCTGCCCAGTGCCTTTGGCGACCTGATCAAACGCACCGTCGGCCACCTGAACTGCGAGATCGAGATCGAACCGGGCCGGCTCATCGCGGGCAATGCGGGGCTGCTGGTGACGCGGGTGATCTATGTCAAATCCGGCGAAGACCGCGAATTTCTCATTGTTGACGGGGCCATGAACGATCTGATCCGCCCGGCCATGTATGATGCCCATCACGATATCGACCCGGTGATCGAACCCACGCCAGGGGCGGAACCGGCCCTCTATGACATCGTCGGCCCGGTCTGCGAATCCGGCGACACCTTTGCCAAACGCCGCAGCATGCCCGCCGTCGCCGCGGGCGATCTGATCGCCTTTCGCAGCGCCGGCGCCTATGGGGCCGTGATGGCCAGCGAATATAACACGCGGCCCCTTGTGCCCGAGGTCATGGTGCATCAGGATCAATTTGCGGTTATCCGCGCACGTCCGTCCTTTGACGAAATCATAAATCGAGATACCATCCCCCAGTGGCTCTGAGGCTGTTGTGCTGTCAGAGTTAGTCGGAGAGGCTGATGGCCCAACAGATCGGACATGATCCGAAACAGACCTTGCGTTCGATCCGGGGGCCCTTGGCGCTGACCTGGATCGGCATGTATGCCGAGCAAATCCTGCGCGCCTTCTGGCCGTTGTTCTCCATCGCCATGGTGCTGATGGCCGCGCTCTTGCTGGGGCTGCATGATGTGCCCCCGATCGAGGTGGTCTGGGGCGGCGCGGTGGTCGGGCTGCTCAGCCTGCTGGCGGCGCTGATCTGGGGCGCCCGGCGTATCCACTGGCCCCAACGGGCCGAGGCGCTGGCCCGGCTGGACAGCACCCTCAAGGGACGCCCCATCCAGGCGCTGCTGGATGACCCGATCATCGGTCAGAACGATGCGGCCTCCATGGCCGTCTGGCGCGCGCATCAAAACCGCATGGCCGCGCGCGCAGCCACTGCCCGCCCGGCCCAACCGGACCTGCGCCTGGCCCGCCGCGATCCCTATGCCCTGCGCTACGTCGCGCTGCTGGCGCTGGCCTCGGGCCTGCTGTTCGGCTCGCTCTGGCGCCTGAACTCGGTGGCCGAAATGACCCCGGGCGGGGGGCTGCCGGTCGAAACCGCCAGCTGGGAAGGCTGGGTCGAACCGCCGCGCTACACTGGGCGGCCAACCCTCTACCTCAACGACATCACCGAATATCACCTCGACATTCCCGTCGGCAGCCAGATCATCCTGCGCTTTTATGGCAATCTCGGTGACCTCAGCCTGTCCGAAACCGTCTCGGGCCGCACCGGCGACGTCATCCCGGCCACCGACCAGTCCCACGAATTCACCGCCAACCAACCCGGCGAAATCCGCATCGACGGCGCCGGCGGTCACAGCTGGAACGTCCGCCTGATCGCCGACCAGCCCCCCCAGATCGCCGTCGCCGGGGCCGCAACCTCCGAACCCACCGGCGAAATGCACCTCCCCTTCAGCGCCAGCGACGACTACGCCGTGATCGACGGCACCGTCACCATCACCCTCGACCTCGACGCCACCCCGCGCCTCTACGGGCTGGCCGTCCCACCCGAGCCGCGCGACCCCATCACCGTCCCGCTGCCCCTGCCCACAACCGGCAGCCGCGCCGAATTCACCGAAACCTTTATCGAAGATTTCTCCCAACACCCCTGGGCTCACCTGCCGGTCACCATCACCCTGATGGCCGAGGACGCCGCCGCTCAGAAATCCACCGCGCCCCCCTTCACGACCCAGCTGCCCGCCCGCCGCTTCTTTGACCCGCTCGCCGCAGCCATCATAGACCAGCGCCGCGACCTGCTCTGGTCGCGTGTCAACGCGAAACGCGTCAGCCAGGTGCTGCGCGCCATCTCCTACAAACCCGACGAGGTCTTCACCTCCGAAACCGCCTACCTGCGCCTGCGCTTCACCCTGCGCCGCCTCGAAGCCATGACAGAATACGGCCTCACCACCGACCAGCAGGCCGAAATCGCCCAATCCCTGTGGGACCTCGCGATCCTCCTCGAAGAGGGCAACCTCGGCGACGCCCTCGACCGGATGCGCCGCGCCCAGGAACGGCTCAGCCAGGCCATGAAGGACGGCGCCAGCGACGAAGAAATCGCCGAACTCATGCAGGACCTGCGCGAAGCGACCGAGGATTACCTGCGCCAGCTCAGCCGCCAGGCCCAACGCGACGGAAACCAGCAAGAAGGTGACCAGCAGCAACAGCAGGGCGAAACCATGCAGATGACGCAAAACGATCTGCAAGAGATGATGGACCGCATCCAGGAGCTGATGGAACAAGGCCGCATGGCCGAAGCCCAGCAAGCGCTCGAAGAGCTGCAGCAGCTGATGGAAAACATGCGCGTCACCCAGGGCGAAGGCGGCGGCCAATCCGAAGGCCAGCAGGCCATGGAAGGCCTGGCCGAAACCCTGCGCGAACAACAAGGCCTCAGCGATCAGGCCTTCCGCGACCTGCAGGAACAATTCAATCCAAACGCCCGCCAGGGCGAATCCCAGGGCAACGAAGGCCGCGATGGTGGCCAGGGGCAGGGGCAACAACACTCTGACCAGAACGGCCCGGGCGAAGGTCAAAATCAGGGCCAGGGTCAAAATCAGGGCGAGGGCGGACAAGAAGGCCAGGGCCAGAACCCGGGCGAACAGCCGGGGCAGGGCGACACCGCCGGATCTCTGGCCGACCGCCAGCAGGCGCTGCGCGATGAATTGCGCCGCCAGCAGGGGCAATTGCCGGGGCTGGGTGGCGAAGAAGGCCAGGCCATGCGCGACGCGCTCGACCGGGCCGGACGGGCCATGGAGGGCGCCGAAGAGTCCTTGCGCCAGGACGATTACGCCGGCGCCATCGACAAACAATCCGAAGCGATGGAGGCCCTGCGCGAAGGCATGCGTTCATTGGGCGAGGCGATGGCCCAGCAAAGCCAGGGACAATTCGGCCAGGGCTCCGAAGAAGGCGACATGCAATCCAGCAATCAGGACCCCCTGGGCCGCAATCGCGGATCCGAGGGCAACATGGGCACGCCCGAAAACCTCCTCCAGGGGACAGATGTGTACCGCCGCGCACGGGAACTGCTGGACGAAATCCGGCGCCGCTCGGGTGAAACCGACCGCCCAAAATCAGAGCTTGATTACCTGCGCCGGCTGCTGGACCGCTTCTGAACAGGTCCGGCGCGATCAGGCTGATCCACCTGCCATCAGCGCCATAAACCGGCAGGACCAGCCAGAGGCCGCCACGCGCGGGCAAAAACAGCCTATTCTCTGGGGATCAACGCCCCAATCTGGCGATCCAGCCAGAACCGCGCATTGTCGACCGAGGCCACAAACGCATTCAGCGCCGGATCAGCCTGCGGCACAGACTGCGCAATCCGGGGCGCATTCTTGTACAGCATCAGGCCCAGCACCGCGACCAGCATCGCCAGCACCACTCCCCGGGAAAACCCGCCAGACTTACGGCGTGGCACGGCGGCGCCTTCGGTCTGGGCCGCCGCAGGGGCCACGGCCCGATCTGTCGATTTCAGGCTTGAATTGATTTCCTCGATATCAGGCAGCAGGCCCCGACGGCTCTCGATTTCCGGCTCGGGCGCAGGGGCAGGTGCCGATGTGGCCGCCTCCTGACCGCGCAACCGCGCCATCCGCGCGCGGGCCTCTTCTGCCCGGCGGCGCGCGTCATCCACAGGTTGCTCGTCCAGACCCAGCTCGGGCTGGCTTTCCAGCCCCCCGCGCTCTTCTGCGGCCCGCAACCGCGCCTCGCGCTCTGCTTCTTCGCGCAGCACCTCGGCCAGGGGATTGTCGCGCGTCGCGCTCGGGGGCAATTCCCGCTCTGCTGGCTCCGCGTCATATTCATCGTCATCATAGGCCGCATCGTCATAGGCCGCGCCCGCGTCCTGTTCCGAGGGATCGTCATAATGCGGCTCAGGGTCAGCAAACTGCCCCTCCGGCTCTGCCTCTACGTCTACATCTGCGGTATCACCGTCCAGCGCCCGGGTTTCCGAGATCCCGGACTCGTCCCACTCATCCTCCGGCGCACCCTGACCGGCGGGTTGAGGGTGGTCGGGATGGGCCTGAAACCAGGTGCCCCCGCAATTTGAACATTGCACATCTCGACCGTCCTCAGGAATGACCTGGTCCGGCACCTCATACTGCGCGCCGCAATTCGGACATGTCAGCCGCATCCTGCCTCCAGCAAACTCTTAACGTAACCACTCTTGCCTTTGGTGGGCAGCATATGGTTTTGAAAGGGCATAAGAAAGAGCCAAAGGAAACCCCGCCTGCGAATGGGTGGATACGGCAACGCCTGTTGGCGCATTCCTTGGCAAAATTTATGGGCAGTGACGCCCGGTGACGAGGTATTGGCTGTGATCGAGTTGGATCAGGTGGCATATAGTTACGGCGGCGGTGAATTGTTGAGCGATGTCTCCATCCGCCTGACACCGGGGTCGTTCCATTTTCTGACCGGGCCATCGGGGGCGGGCAAGACGACATTTCTCAAACTGTGCTACGGGGCCCTGCTGCCAACAGCAGGACAGGTCCGGGCCTTTGAAACCGACATGCGCGGGCTTGACCGCGATCAAATGGCCCTGATGCGCCGCCGCGTGGGCATCGTCCACCAGGACTGCCGCTTCCTCGACCACCTGCCGCTGGCCGACAACGTGGCCCTGCCCCTCACAGTGTCCGGGCGGGACCTGGCGCAAGAGGGCGCAAACCTGACCGAGCTTCTCTCCTGGGTCGGACTGTCAAACCGCGCCGATGCCCGCCCGCCCGAACTGTCCGGCGGTGAGCGTCAGCGCGCGGCGCTGGCCCGTGCGGTCATCATGTCGCCCGATGTGATCCTCGCGGACGAACCCACCGGCAATGTGGACTGGGAAATGTCCCAGCGCCTGCTGCAACTGCTGGTCGAGCTCAACAAGATGGGCAAGACGGTGCTGATCGCCACACATGACCTGGCCCTGATCCGCGCCGCCAAAAGCCAGGTTCAGGCCCGGGTTCTGCGCATCTCGAACCGTAGACTGCAACTGGCGGGGGCAGACCTGTGAACGCGATCATGAAACTCATCGTCGGCGATACCCAGGCCGACCGCGTCGTGCCACCCACCGGCTTCACCGCCCGGCTGACCCTGTTCGCCTCCTGCGCCATGGCCTTCCTCACCGTCTTTGCCCTCGCCCTGTCTCTGGCCTCTGGCCGCCTCGCTCACCGCTGGGCCGAAGAGCTGGCCCGCTCCGCCACCCTGCGCATCGCCGCCCCGGCGGACCAGATGGCAGCCCAAACCGAGGCCGCTCTCGCCGTCCTGCGCCAAACCCCGGGCATCGCCTCCGCGCGCGCCCTCACCGCCGACGAACAAACCGCCCTCCTGGCCCCCTGGTTCGGCCCGGATCTGGCCCTCGACCAGCTCCCCGTCCCGCAACTCATCGAAGTCATCGAAGCAGACCCGGGCTATGACTCCCAAGGCCTCCGCCTGCGCCTCGCCGCCGAGGTCCCCGGCGCCACACTGGATGACCACACCCGCTGGCGAAAACCGCTGGTCGACGCGGCGCAAAGCCTGCGGCGGCTGGGCTGGGTCTCGATCCTGCTCATCGGCGGCGCCATGGCCGCCATGATCACCCTCGCCGCCCAGGCCGCCCTCGCCGCCAACCACCAGGTGATCGAAGTGCTCCGCCTCGTCGGCGCCCGCGACAGCTATATCGCCATGGCCTTCGTGCGCCGCTTCACCATCCGCGCCTTCCTCGGCGCCGCCGTCGGCACCGGCTTCGGCCTCCTGGGCGTCCTGCTGCTGCCCTCCGCCTCGGACGAAGGCGGCGTCCTCACCGGCCTCGGCTTCCAGGGCGCCGCCTGGCTCTGGCCCATCCTCATCCCGGTCCTTGGCGCCCTGGTTGCCCTCCTCGCCACCGCCGCCGCCGCAGGCCGCACCCTCCGGAGGCTCAGCTGATGCGTCTGATCTGGCAATACATCCGCTCTCTGGTGTTCCTGATCCAGATCTACATCGCCATGGCCGTCCTCGGCATCCTCTTCACCCCCTACGCCCTGCTGCACAAAAAAGGCGCCCTCACCGCCTGCAAACTCTACGCCCGCTGGACCATCTGGTCCGCCAGCTGGATGGTCGGCATCAAATCCGAAATCCGCGGCACCATCCCCTCCACCGAGGTCGTCGTCGCCGCCAAACATCAATCCTTCTTTGACATCCTGCTGATCTTCAACGCGCTCCCACAACCCAAATTCATCATGAAACGAGAGCTGCTCTGGACCCCCTTCATCGGCCTCTACGCCAAACGCCTCGGCTGCATCCCCGTCGATCGCGGCAAAAAAGGCGCCGCCATCGCGCAAATGGTCCAGGACGTCGCCAAAGAGTTCGAAGAACCCGGCCAGCTGGTCATCTACCCCCAGGGCAGCCGCATCGCGCCCGGCGCCAAACGGCCCTACAAAGTCGGCAGCGCAGTCCTCTACGAAGGTCTCGGCACCGAAT
This sequence comes from Marinibacterium sp., assembly GCA_034670145.1. Lineage (GTDB taxonomy): Bacteria > Pseudomonadota > Alphaproteobacteria > Rhodobacterales > Rhodobacteraceae > HXMU1420-2. The sequence continues at coordinate 196,583 of JAXMOA010000003.1, read as the reverse complement.
GCTACCCGGTCGCCGTCAATGTCGGGCTGTTCTGGCCGCGCAAGGGGATCCTGCGCAAACCCGGCACCGCCATTGTCGAATTCCTCGACCCCCTGCCAGCGGGGCTCAGCAAACATGAATTCATGACCCAACTCGAAACCCGCGTAGAAACCCGCTCGAACGAGCTGATGCAACAGGCAGGCTTTGACCCGAATGGACACGATTAACTCGCTCGACGCCCTCCACGCCCTCTACGGCACCCCACCCGAGGCCGCCCTGCGCAAGGTCGCAACCCAACTGACCCCCAGCTATCGGCGCTGGATCATGGCCTCCCGCCTCTGCATCCTCACAACCGTCGGACCCGAGGGCACAGACGGCAGCCCACGCGGCGATGATGGCCCCGTCGTGGCCGAGCTTGACCCGAAAACCCTCGCCATGCCCGACTGGCGCGGCAACAATCGCCTCGACAGCCTGCGCAACATCGTCACCGATGGCCGCGTGTCGCTGATGTTCATGGTGCCCGGCTCCAACACGGTCATCCGCGTCAACGCCACAGCCACCCTCACCGCAGATCCAGAGCTGCGCGCAAAATTCGCCCGCAAAACGCTCCAGCCCGCCACCGTGATCCTGATCCATATTCAACAGATCTACTCCCAATGCGCCCGCGCCCTCCTGCGCGCCGGAACCTGGTCCGGCACCGACCAAAGCGCCGGCTTGCCCACACCGGGCGAAATCCTGGACGAAATGACCAGCGGAGAGATTGACGGCGCCACCTATGACGCCGACTGGGCGCCGCGCGCCGCCAAAACCATGTGGTGACACCAACCCGCCCCCTCGCGGCCAGGACCATCGTGTGGGCGCAACCCGCCGCGCGGCCCGAACCGGGCAAAGCAGGGCCGGACAGAAACAGGGCAGGGCAAGTAGGGCAGGGCATCCGTCATCACACTGCCTTAATCTGCCTGTGATATGGCCGACCGAAACGCATTGCGCTCCGATCCGACCATTCCGCGCCCGACAGGCGGCTTGAGGTTTGCCAGCCCGGTGGGGCTGCCATAAGGTCCGGTCAGACCGCGCAGATAGATAGGAACGGTCATGATCCGCCGCTTTGGATTGCTATTGGGCCTGCTTGCCCCCCTCCTGCTGATCGCCCCGCTGCTTTGGGCCCAGGATCAGCACAGCGATAACCTCCTCTCCCCAACGCGGGGGGCGGTGCTGGTCTCTGCCCCGGGGGACCCGAACCTTGCCCTCGCCCTCACCGATGACGATGACACCAGCCTCTGGGGCATCGACGCCCCGACCTTGCCGCCCCCCTATCAGTTTGTGTTCGAATTGCCCGCCATGGCCCGGCTCGCACAGGTCGGCGTCAACGGCGCGGGTGATACACCGGACGGCATCCCCGGCGCATCGGCCCGGGTCCTGCGGGTCGAGGCGTCCGTCACAGGACCGGACGGGCCATATCTGCCGCTGGCCACACTGACGGCCGCTGCACAGGGGCGCACGCTGGCCGATGTGACCCAACCCGGCGGCTTCCGCTGGCTGCGCTTTACCCTGCAAACCGCGCAGTCAGACAGCGCCGCCCGGATCTATCTGGATGCGGTGATCGCCCTCGGCACGCTGAACCCGAGGCCACAGGCCCCCCGGTTCACCGGCACTTTCCAGACCGGCCATCAGGATCACATCTCGCTCCGGCAGGACGGCACCGCGCTGCACGGCTGCTATCTGGAAAATGGCGGGCGCAGCGGTGGCACGCTCTCGGGCACAGTGCAGGATGGGGTTGCCCGGGTCAGCTGGCGCTCGGATCAGGGGATTGCAGGCACAGCTTTGCTCACCCGTGACAGCACCGGGGCGCTCGCGGGCGTGCGGTATCGGCAACGCAGCCGCGCGCTCTGGGGCGGGCCGATGGTTGCCTCTGCGCCGACTGGCCAGACATGCGCCATCGCCGCCCCCGCCAGCCAGCTGCGCGATGCAACAAACCCGATCCTTCAGGCGCTTGGAACCGATGGGGTTGCCCGGATCTATGGCATCCAGTTCCGCTATGGCCGGGACACGCCCGACACCCGGTCACAACCCGCCCTGCAACAGCTTCTGGTAGCGCTCACCGCCGCGCCGGATCTGGTTGTTCAGGTCGAGGGCCATACCGACGCCGATGGTTCTGACGCCTACAACCTCGCCCTGTCCCAGCGGCGGGCGCAGGCGGTGGTCGATTGGCTGGTCGCCCAGGGCATCGCAGCAGAGCGTCTGACCGCATTGGGCAAGGGCGAATCCGAACCGGTCGCCAGCAATGCAACCCGCGACGGCAAGGCCCTCAACCGCCGGGTAGAGCTGCGCCTGCGCTGAGCCGCAGTTTCGGCGCCGGGACATGACATGTCCCGGGCCGCTTTTCTTTATATTTCAGTGACTTAACCCAATGTCCCAGCTGGGACATTTTCCAATCAGCTGTGAATCGCGCCATCTCCACAGGCCAGCGCAGCCTCCCGAACCGCCTCCGAATAGGTCGGATGCGCGTGACAGGTCATCGCCAGATCCTCCGCCGCGGCGCCAAATTCCATGGCCACGCAAACCTCATGAATCAGATCACCCGCCCCTGGGCCGATGATATGGCAGCCCAAAATCCGGTCCGTGTTCTTGTCGGCCAGAATTTTGACAAACCCGTCCCCGGCAAAATTCGCCTTGGCCCGTCCATTTCCCATAAAGCTGAACTTTCCAACCTTATAGGCATGCCCCGCCTCTTTCAGCTGCTCTTCGGTCTGCCCGACATTCGCAACCTCAGGATGGGTATAGATGACCCCCGGGATGACCCCGTAATTCACATGCCCATGCTTGCCCGCAACCTGCTCAGCCGCGGCCATACCCTCATCCTCGGCCTTATGGGCCAGCATCGGCCCGTCAATGCAATCGCCGATCGCATAGATGCCCTTCACATTGGTCTGCCAATCGCTGCCCACCTGGATCTGCCCGCGCTTGCTCACCGCCACACCCAGCGCCTCCAGGCCCAGCCCATCCGTAAACGGCCGCCGCCCGGTCGCCACCAACACCACATCGGCGTCGATCACATGCTCGCTCTCATCCTTGCGCAGCTTATAGCTCACCTTGGCCTTCGTCTTGGAGGCCTCGGTCTTCTGAACCGCCGCGCCCATCACAAAGGTGATGCCCTGTTTCTTCAGCGTCCGCTGGAACACCTTCTGAACCTCGGCATCCATCCCCGGCGTGACCGCGTCCAGATATTCGATCACAGTCACCTCGCTGCCCAGCCGTGAATACACACTGCCCAGCTCCAGCCCAATCACGCCAGCTCCGATCACAACCATCTTCTTGGGCACCTTGCCCAGCTCCAGCGCCCCGGTCGAGGTCACGACAACCTTCTCATCCACCTCGACGCCAGGCAAACTCGACGCCTCCGAACCTGATGCAATGATGATGTTCTTGGCCGTATGGACCTCTTCACCCACCTGAACCTGCCCGGCGGCCGGAACCGAGGCCCAGCCCTTGATCCAGTCAACCTTGTTCTTCTTGAACAGAAACTCGATCCCCTTGGTGTTCTGGGCGATCACATCATCCTTATAGGCCAGCATTTCCTTCCAATCGACGGATGGAGATTTGCCCTTCAACCCCATTTTCGCAAAGTTATGCTCCGCCTCATGCAGCATATGGCTTGCATGCAGCAGGGCCTTTGATGGAATGCACCCCACATTCAAACAGGTGCCGCCCAAGGTCTCGCGTCCCTCAACACATGCAGTTTTCAAGCCCAGTTGAGCACAGCGAATAGCACAGACATAGCCGCCGGGGCCGGAGCCGATAATGATGACGTCGTAGTTTGCCATGGGTCAGATCCTTTGTTTTTCGGTCGAGCGGCGGGCGTCGCCCTGAACACTCAGAATATTAGGAGTTGAAAGAAAGGGCGGATGACCGGCGCCAGGCCGGTCTCATTGTCAAAGAAAGGCACCCGGACAGCATTTGGCGTGCGACGGCAAAAGAAGGCAGTCCGGGTGTCATAGAGTCAGAGCGCCATCACATAGAGATAGGCCGTGGCCAGAAATCCAGCCATCCAAACGCCGGTCCGCAGCCAGGGAATACCAGCGGCATAGATCGCCACATAAACGATCCGAGCCAGCAAAAACAGTTGAGCCGCCAGCAAAGTGCCACTGGTCGAAACCCCCTGAACCGCCAAAAGCAGGACAGCAGGTGCGAACAGAGCAAGCGCAATCACAGAGTTGAGCTGTGCCCGATCCAACCGCCCCGCGACGCCGTCCAGCGGGCCCAGATCGTCTCTGGGATTGGCCAGCGCCACCAGGCCGACCCGCCCAAAGGCTGCCAGAACTTGTATGAGGATGGTCACCATGGTCCAAAGCCCGGCGAGCGCCAGAATTGAAAGTTCACTAGACATTCGTTTCTCTCCCTTTTTAGGTCCGGAATCTATCCGCCGAGATCCCGGGCTGTGCAAAGGCGCGCTCTTTGGCGGGAATTATAGGTCCATCAGCAAGCGTTGCGGATCCTCCAGTGCTTCTTTTACGCGGACCAGGAAGGTTACAGCGCCTTTACCGTCCACGATTCGGTGATCATAGCTTAGCGCCAGGTACATCATGGGGCGGATCACGATTTCACCGCCAACCACAACGGGCCGGTCCTGAATCTTGTGCATGCCCAGAATACCCGATTGTGGCGGGTTCAGGATGGGCGAAGACATCAGCGAGCCATAGACACCACCATTGGAAATGGTGAAGGTCCCCCCCTGCATTTCCGCCATCGACAGCTTCCCATCGCGGGCGCGCAGACCTTTTTCGCCAATCGCTTTTTCGATTTCGGCAAAACTCATATCGTCGGCATTGCGGATAACAGGAACCACCAAACCTTGCGGAGTGCCCGTCGCGACGCCCATGTGGACAAAGTTCTTGTAAACAATGTCCGTCCCGTCGATTTCGGCATTCACCTCGGGCACTTCACGCAGGGCGTGACAGCAGGCTTTGGTGAAGAAGGACATAAACCCAAGACGCACACCGTGTTTCTTCTCGAACTCGGCTTTGTATTGGGTGCGCAGGGCCATGACGGCGGACATGTCCACCTCGTTGTAAGTGGTAAGGATCGCGGCTGTGTTTTGCGCATCCTTCAGGCGGCGGGCAATGGTTTGACGCAGGCGGGTCATCTTGACCCGTTCTTCGCGGGCGGCATCATCCACTGGAACCGGAGCCCGTGGCGTCGCCGCTGCTGGCGTTGCTGGCGCCGCTGTGGCGGCCGCGGCGACTGCCTTTTGAACGTCTTCTTTCATGATACGCCCGTCGCGTCCGGTCCCTGTTACGGCATCGGCCGAGAGGCCCGCCGCCGCCATCGCTTTTTGTGCAGACGGCGCGTTTTCAACATCCTTGCCAGTTTCTGCCGGCGCGGCGACCTCGGTTGTGGCTGATGCGGCGGGAGCGGCGGCCACCGATCCTCCCGAAATGACGGCCAATCTGGCGGAGGCTTCGACGGTTGTGCCTTCGACGGCCAGGATTTCGGCCAGAATGCCGGATGCGGGGGCCGGAACCTCGACCGAGACTTTGTCGGTTTCCAGTTCGCACAGCATTTCGTCCTGAGAGACGGCATCGCCGACCTGCTTGAACCAAGTGCTGACTGTCGCCTCTGACACGCTTTCCCCCAAAGTCGGAACCATCACATCCGTGCGGGCATCATCCGATGCGGCAGGTGCCGCGCTTGGTGTGGCCTCTGCCTTGGGTGATGCTGTCGCGCTGCCTTCGTTGATTGTGGCCAACAGGGCATCAACGCCGACTGTGTCGCCTTCGGCGGCCACAAGTTCGGCGATCGTCCCTGCGGCGGGGGCAGGCACTTCGACTGTTACCTTATCGGTTTCCAGTTCGCAGAGCATTTCGTCCGCAGCGACAACGTCGCCGGGTTTTTTGAACCATGTGGCGACTGTAGCTTCGGTCACCGATTCGCCCAGAGTGGGCACGCGCACTTGGATCGTCATCGTTGGTTATCCTTCAATCGTCAGCGCTTCGTTTACGAGCGCGACTTGTTGGGCTTTGTGCTGGCTGGCCAGACCCGTCGCGGGCGAGGCCGATGTGGCGCGACCGGCATAAACCGGACGTTCGTGTTTGGCTCCGATGCGGTTCAGAACCCATTCGATATTTGGTTCGATAAAGCTCCAGGCGCCTTGATTCTTTGGCTCTTCCTGGCACCAAACAAAATCGGCCTGTTTGAAGCGTTCCAATTCCTTGACCAGAGACAGGGCTGGGAATGGATAGAACTGCTCTACCCGCAACAGATAGACATCGTCCAATCCCCGGGCATCACGTTCCTCGAGCAAGTCGAAATAGACCTTGCCAGAGCATAGAACCACACGGCGGATTTGATCATCCGGTTTCAGTTCTGTGTCGGAGTTTCCATATTGCGCGTCGTCCCACAAAACCCTGTGGAAGCTGGATCCGTCGGTGAAGTCAGACGCCTGGGACACCGCAAGTTTGTGGCGCAGCAGTGATTTTGGCGTCATCATGATCAGCGGTTTGCGGAAATCGCGATGGATCTGACGGCGCAGAATATGGAAATAGTTTGCCGGTGTTGTACAGTTCGCAACGATCCAATTGTCCTGGCCGCACATTTGCAGGAACCGCTCCAACCGGGCGCTGGAATGTTCGGGCCCCTGGCCTTCGAACCCGTGTGGGAGCAGGCAGACCAGCCCTGACATGCGCAACCATTTGGACTCACCCGAGCTGATGAACTGATCGAACATGATCTGCGCACCATTGGCGAAATCGCCAAACTGGGCTTCCCAAAGGACCAGCGAATTGGGTTCCGCCAGCGAATAGCCGTATTCGAAACCCAGCACGGCGTATTCGCTGAGCATTGAGTCGATCACTTCGTAGCGGGACTGGCCTTCGCGGATATTGTTCAGCGGATAGTGCCGCTCTTCGGTTGCCTGGTTTACGAAGCCGGAATGACGTTGAGAGAATGTGCCGCGCGTGCTGTCCTGTCCGGCCAGGCGGACGGGGTAGCCCTCGGTCAAAAGCGATCCAAAGGCCAGAGCCTCTCCGGTGGCCCAGTCGAAGCCTTCTCCGGTCTCGAACATCTTGGTTTTTGCGTCCAAAAGCCGGGCAACGGTACGATGGAGGGGGAACCCATCTGGCGCGCGGGTCAGGGCGGTGCCAATCTCGGCCAGGGTTTCGGAACTGATCGCGGTTTGTCCGCGCTGATAGTCTTCGCCGCGCTTGTCCAGATGAGACCAGCGCCCGTCCAGCCAATCGGCCTTGTTTGGGCGGTACTCTTTGCCAGCCTCGAATTCGTCATTCAGGAAAGACTGGAAGGCGGCCTTCATATCCTCAATTTCGCCCTCTGGGATCAACCCGTCTTTTACCAGGCGTTCCGTATACAGGGACAACGTCGTCTTATGTGTCTTGATCTGCTTGTACATGATCGGGTTGGTGAACATGGGTTCGTCGCCTTCGTTGTGACCAAAGCGGCGATAGCAGAAGATGTCGATGACAACGTCTTTGTGGAATTTCTGGCGGAACTCGGTCGCGACCTTGGCGGCGTGAACAACCGCCTCGGGATCGTCGCCATTGACGTGGAAAATAGGCGCTTCGACCATCAGCGCGATATCCGTTGGATAGGGCGAGGAGCGTGAGAAATGCGGCGCCGTGGTAAAGCCGATCTGGTTGTTCACCACGATGTGGATTGTCCCCCCGGTTTTATGGCCGCGCAGGCCAGACAGGCCAAAGCATTCGGCGACAACACCCTGTCCGGCAAATGCCGCGTCACCGTGCAATAGGATCGGCAAAACGGCCGTTCTGTCGGCGTCGCTCAATTGGTCCTGCTTGGCGCGGGCCTTGCCCAGAACCACCGGGTTCACCGCCTCCAGGTGGGATGGGTTCGCTGTCAGGCTGAGGTGAACAGTATTGCCATCAAAGGACCGGTCCGACGAAGCACCCAAGTGGTATTTTACATCACCTGATCCATCGACATCGTCCGGCTTGAAACTGCCGCCTTGAAACTCATTGAAAATCGCCCGGTAAGGTTTGGCCATCACGTTGGCCAAAACGCTCAGTCGGCCGCGGTGGGGCATGCCGACGACGATGTCCTTGACACCCAATGCGCCCCCGCGCTTGATGATCTGTTCCATCGCAGGGATCAGGCTTTCGCCGCCATCCAGGCCGAACCGTTTGGTGCCCATGTATTTGACCTGCATGAACTTTTCAAAGCCCTCGGCCTCGACCAGTTTGTTCAGGATTGCCTTGCGGCCTTCACGGGTGAAAGAGACTTCCTTGCCGTAACCTTCGATCCGTTCCTTTAGCCAGGAGGCTTGCTCCGGGTCGGAAATATGCATGTATTGCAAGGCAAACGTGCCGCAATAGGTGCGTTTGACCAGGTCCAGGATCTGGCGGATCGAAGCGATTTGCAGGCCCAAGACATTGTCGATGAAAATCGGGCGATCCCAGTCAGATTGCGTAAACCCATACGTCTTGGGGTCCAATTCCGGGTGCGGCACCGGCTCTTGAAGACCCAGCGGATCCAGATCGGCGGCCAGGTGACCCCTGATCCGATAGGCGCGGATCAACATCAGGGCGCGGATCGAATCCAAAACGGCGCGTTTGATCGCTTCGTCTGACACTTTGATATCCGCCTCGGCGGCCTTGGTCGCAATCTTCTTGCCAGTGTCCTGTGGGGCAGGCGCCTCTGGCCACTCACCGGTGAGCGCGGCGGTCAGGTCATCGCTTGGTATCGGAGGCCAGTCGTTGCGGGCCCAGCTGGGGCCTTGCGCCTCGGCTTTTACATCCAGCTCAGCATCGCCCAATTGGCGGAAAAACTCGGCCCAGGCTGCATCTACTGCATTTGGGTCGCCTGCGTAGAGCGCATATAGCTGCTCCAGATATTCGGCATTATGCCCCTGCATGAACGAGGAGGCTTGGAACAGATCGTTAGGGCTTTGCTCGGTCATTTTGACACCTCTTGCGGGTTGGGACCGTAGGGATTCGGGCCCGGCTGGCCACGGCGGATCAGCCAGAAAAAGACGATCAGCGGCGAAAACAGGCCGAGGATCAGGAGTGGGATTAGGATAAGTAGGGTTGCACCGGTTAACAGACTGTCGAGCCTGCCTGATGCCATATCAGCGAGGCCCAGGCCGAATGTGGCGACCAAAATAGCAGCGATTGAGACCAAAGAAGGCAGCAAGACAAACAACCCGCTGCGTCCTGTGTCATGCATGCGGCGCCAGGCGGCCGCAAAGTGAGGTAGGAACAAGGCAAGTCCGCTGATGGTCGAGACCGGCTGCCGATCCAGGCGGTAAACCGACGCCCCGCCGGTCTCATCATGGATGCTGGACCCAAATAGAGACCAGTCGATCAGGCTGGCGATGATGCCCACCAAGATGACGAATAGAAAAAACAACCAATATTCTGGGCGCGAAGCGCGGCCAGAGAATGTGGCATATTTGGAAAGGCAGCTTTGAATTGCTTGGGTGAATGTCATGCCAGCCTCTCTGATTGCAGGGGCCGGGCACGGCTTTGTTGTCGAAGCAACGCCCGTTGCGGTCTGCCTTCGGCCGACTGCCATGCAGTATGCGCATCAATCGCGTCTGCTCCGGAACGCGCCAGCAGCGCCGCAAGGAAGCGGCGGGTCAGACCGGCAGCGACAAAGAACACCGCGAAAGCACCGTTGAATTCATAACCGTTGCTACGGCGATGGCCTTCAGGGAAACTTTCGAAGTTGGTCTTTGTCGCGTCGATCATTTTACAACCCGTTTACCCGATGGCTTCCAGTACCGCTTCGCCCAGACCTGCCGGGCTTTCGGCCACAACGATCCCAGCGGAACGCATTGCTTCGATTTTGTCTTCGGCGCCGCCCTGGCCGCCGCTGACGATTGCGCCAGCATGGCCCATGCGGCGACCTGGAGGGGCTGTTCGCCCGGCGATAAAGCCGGCGCAGGGCTTGGAACGTCCCTTTTTCGCCTCATCCGCCAGGAATTGTGCGGCTTCTTCTTCGGCAGAGCCGCCAATCTCGCCAATCATGATGATGGATTGGGTTTCGTCATCTGCCAGGAACCATTCCAGCACGTCCAAATGCTCGGTTCCCTTGATGGGATCCCCGCCAATGCCGACACATGTGGACTGGCCCAGACCGACGTCTGTGGTCTGTTTGACGGCTTCATACGTCAGCGTGCCGGAGCGGGAAACAACCCCAACTGTGCCGCGGCGATGGATATGGCCTGGCATGATGCCGATCTTGCAAGCATCCGGCGTGATGACACCCGGGCAATTGGGCCCGATCAGGCGGCTGGAAGAGCCTTCCAGCGCCCGCTTTACCTTCATCATGTCCAGAACAGGGATACCTTCGGTGATGCAGACGATCACTTCCATCTGGGCGTCAATGGCCTCCATGATGGAGTCGGCTGCGAAGGGGGGTGGCACGTAGATAACGGACGCATTCGCCTCGGTCATGGCTTTCGCCTCATGTACCGAGTTGTAGACAGGCAGCCCCAGGTGCTCCATGCCGCCTTTGCCCGGTGTCACGCCGCCGACCATTTTGGTGCCATAGGCGATGGCCTGCTCGGTGTGGAATGTCCCTTGCGAGCCGGTCAGGCCCTGGCAGATGACTTTTGTGGTTTCGTCGATGAGGACTGCCATTTTGGCCGGCTCCTTTAGTTGAAATTTGTAATTCTCGCGGCGTAGTAGTTTCGCCCATTCGACCGAATGGTTGGCTGGACGAAAAAATTTGAACTGTTTGACACGCGGACGGTAACTGATCCGTCGGTTTCGCCGACCACCAAAGAGTCGCTAGCCCCTTTGATGAAAGTTGGAACGGAAGTCGCAACTGTGATCCCGACCAGAGTTGAGTCCTTTTCTTTTGATCCGAACACCATCGAACAGAATTTTGCCCCTGACGAGTCGGTCAGCTTGAACGACAGATCGAGGTTTTGGTGGAAGTAGGTTCCGGTCCGTGGGTCTTGTACAAATGGTAATTCCAGCACCGCCGCCCGGGCTTTTGACAAGCTGGGATAACTTTGAGCACAAACACGCCCGAACATAACCGCGGCATCTATTACATTAACAGCATATGGGCCGGGCCCCACCGCAGTTGGCGTAGACGTCGCGGTTGTAGATGTTTCATCGCACGCGGAAAGCAGTGATATGCCAATGGCTAAGCACAGAGGCATCGGACGCAGGTTTAGGCAAATCCGCGGCTTCGTGATCGAAAACGGCAGATAGCTTAGTCCAAGCTGTAGAGCGGTCTTGAGCTTACGCATTCCGAACCTCCAACTTCGCTGACGGCGGAGCAGCAGTCTTTGGCGCGGCCACATCATTGGCTTGGGTTGGTGCGGCCAATGGCTCCGACATGTAAGCGCGCTGGCGTTCCAAAAAATTCAGCGTGCTCAACTCGCCCATACGGGTTTTGATCAGCAGTTGCGCCATAAGATGCAGTGCCATTTCTTGTGTCTGATCGTCAGTCTGATCCGGAGCCTCTTGGGGCGCAGGGAACAGCCGTTCGCGATCGGGAAAAAACTGTTTACGCAGCTTTTCCAAAGGCGTGCCCATGTGGTGGCGAACCATTTGCTGTTGGGCTTGGTTCAGGGTCAGTTTCGGCATGTCGGCTGACAGTTCCTGAACCGCCTGCAACAGATCGGCGCGCAACGGGTTTCTTGAGCCATTCGGGCGCAATTCCGGGACAATTCCGTTCAAGATACGCAAGCATTCCGCTGCCGGAGCGCTGAGCGCTTCATTCGTGCGCGGCGGCATTGTCAGCCCGGTCGCATCTATGCCACAGGCATCGCAATAGTCGGCCACTGCGTCGCCATCTTTCAGCGTAGAGCGGTCAAACAACCGGACTTCCATCCGTCCCTTGCTCACTGCATCGGCCCAGCGTCGAGCAGACCTAAAGATGTTCAGGCCTTTCAAACGCTGCGCCACGAAGGCGTCCAGCGTGTGTGTATAGCCGCGTTTGATCCGCTCGGAATACTGGCTGAGCAGCGCAGCATCCGGCGCACGGTAGTAGACCAGATATCGCACATCGGCAAAAGCAGCCTGGAACTGCTGATCAAACGCCCGGACCAGGTCGACACTTGTCAGCCAGGGCAGAATATGTTCGCTGGAAAACAATGCGACAGGCTGCGAGGTTTTTTGCGCCTCGGATTGCAACGCCTTCAGATATTTGTCGGAATGCCCCAAAACCTCTGCGACTGAACGCGCTTTGTAGAGCGCGCGTTCCTGTTCGCCATGGATCAGTCGCCCGTTGCGGGCCAGCAGGGCAAGCGGATATTCGTATTGGCTGCCGCGTCCATGCACGTTTCGTTTGAACCGAAATCCCTGTTCAGCCAGTTTGGTTCGATTGAGGAACAGAAATTCCTGAATCGAGCTGGACCCGGCTTTGGGTGATCCGATATGTACGATTGCTTTCATGCGATCGTCGGGGTCCTTGTGAGAACAAGTCTCGTTAGAATGAAAACACATTCACTGTTGTCAGTTGGGCCATCTGTTGCAGGTTCAAGGCAATGCAATGGATGCACGCTGATCCCCGGGTGCGATGGCCCGACCATAAATTTTCTTACAGAGAGCTGCCCCGGGGCCCAGTATCGCCCGCGTCATGGTAGCGGTTGCGACAATGAGGTGGGACAGCCTCAAATATTAGCCTTTCACGGCCTTCACGATTTTTTCGGCACCATCCTTCAGGTCGTCCGCGGCGATGACGGCCAGACCGGAATTATTGATGATCTCTTTGCCCTTCTCCACATTCGTGCCTTCGAGACGGACAACCAGAGGCACCGAAAGGCCGACTTCCTGAACCGCCGCGATAACGCCCTCGGCAATCACATCGCACCGCATGATACCGCCAAAGATGTTAACAAGAATACCTTTGACCTGTGGATCTGATGTGATGATCTTGAACGCCTCGGTCACTTTTTCCTTGGTGGCGCCGCCGCCGACGTCAAGGAAGTTGGCAGGCTCGGAACCGTAAAGCTTGATGATGTCCATCGTCGCCATGGCCAGGCCCGCGCCATTGACCATACAGCCGATTTCACCGTCCAGAGCGATATAGTTCAGGTCGTACTTCGATGCTTCCAGCTCTTTGGGATCTTCCTCGGTGGTGTCGCGAAGCTCTGCAATGTCGGAGTGGCGATACACAGCGTTGCCGTCAAATCCCATCTTGGCATCAAGACATTTCAGGTCGCCTTTGTCGGTGACGATCAGCGGGTTGATTTCCAGCATTTCCATGTCTTTTTCGACGAACAGCTTGTAAAGCTTGCCCATCAGCGCAACGCATTGTTTTACCTGAGGTCCAACCAGATCCAGCATGAAGGCAATGCGCCGGCCGTGATAGGCCTGATAGCCCGTTGCCGGGTCGACCGAGAAGGACAGGATCTTTTCGGGTGTGCTTTCGGCGACTTCTTCGATGTCCATGCCACCTTCGGTGGAGCAGACAAAGCTGATGCGCGACGTGGCGCGATCAACCAACAGTGCCAGATACAGCTCGCTTTCGATGCCAGAGCCGTCTTCGATGTAAACCCGGTTCACCTGCTTGCCCGCCGGGCCGGTCTGCTTGGTCACCAAAGTGCGGCCCAGCATGGCTTTGGCCTCGGCCTCTGCTTCTTCGACAGAATGGGCCAGACGAACGCCACCCTTTTCACCGGCTTCTGGTTCTATGAACGATCCCTTGCCGCGTCCGCCGGCGTGGATCTGAGCCTTGACCACCCAAAGCGGTCCATCCAGCTCTCCTGCCATGGATTTCGCCTCTTCGGCGCGGAGCACGATTCGCCCATCGGAAACCGGTGCGCCGTAGCTGCGGAGAAGACCTTTGGCCTGGTATTCATGGATGTTCATGGAAATTTCCCGTCTTGTGCATCACACCGCGAGCTAACGGCTCGCCCTTGACATTGGGTTAAATCGGATTGTTGCAGCAATATAGGGGCATTTTCAAAAAAAGCGACATTTGTGATCACACAAAAAAAGTTGTGATCACAAACGGCTTTCGAGGGATGCATACGAGGGCAAACTGGCCTTTTCGCGCGGCCTTTTGCAGGGTCCAAAAGAGGCCAATTGTTTCGCCGAACCGGTCAAAGGCCCTGTTTCGGCCCCCGCAGGCGACAATTTCGACAGGATGCGCGGTTCTTCAACGTGCCGGAACGGACGGGCATAGAATCACCAAACGACAGACGCCATGACCTGGCGCGTGCAGCCAAGGACCCGTCTTGTCTGGACGGAAAAGAAAAGGGCGGCTCCTTTCAAAAGAGCCGCCCCAATCATATCGCTGTCCCAATCAAGGACCTGCGCAGACGTTTATGCAAGCGAAGGATCAATACCCTTGCAGGCCTCAACCAAGCCTTTGACCGCATTCACGGAACTGTCAAACATTGCCTGTTCGTCTTTGCTCATCTTGATATCGACGATGCGTTCAATTCCGCCTGCACCGATTACGGTGGGCACGCCAACGTAAAACCCGTCCAGACCCAGCTGACCATCACAATAGGCGGCACAAGGCAGCACGCGTTTCTGGTCCTTGAGGAAGGATTCGGCCATTTCAATCGCACTGGTTGCCGGCGCGTAAAATGCAGAGCCGGTTTTCAGCAAGCCAACAATCTCGGCCCCGCCGTCCCGCGTGCGCTGAATGATGCTGTCCAGCTTTTCCTGGCTGGTCCAGCCCATGGAGACCAGATCAGGCAGCGGAATGCCGGCAACTGTGGAATAGCGCGCCAAAGGTACCATCGTGTCGCCATGGCCACCCAGCACAAACGCTGTGACGTCCTTCATCGAGACGTTGAATTCTACCGACAGGAAGTGACGGAAACGTGCGCTGTCCAGCACACCGGCCATGCCGCATACCATGTTGTGTGGCAGGCCGGAAAACTCGCGCAGTGCCCAAACCATGGCATCCAGCGGGTTGGTGATGCAGATCACAAAAGCATTCGGCGCGTTGTCGCGGATACCTTCGCCGACGGACTTCATGACTTTCAGGTTGATGCCCAGCAGGTCGTCGCGACTCATGCCTGGCTTGCGCGGCACGCCTGCGGTGACGATGCAAACGTCTGCGCCTGCGATGTCGGCGTAGTCTTGAGTGCCGCTCAGCGCGGCGTCAAAACCCTCGGACGGGCCGGATTCGGCGATGTCGAGTGCTTTGCCCTCTGGGGTGCCCTCTGCGATGTCGAACAGAACGACGTCGCCCAGTTCTTTGAGAGCTGCAAGATGGGCGAGTGTGCCGCCGATCTGCCCCGCGCCGATAAGCGCGATCTTGGGTCTGGCCATTTAGGTGTCTCCGGTCGGGAAATATCGAGGGCAGGCGTAGACTTTCGGCGCCAAATTCGCAAGGGGCCAGCCGCGTCTGCGCGTTTTAGCGGTCAGATAACTTGATTGTTGCGCCGACAATGCAGTGGTTTAAAGCAGCTTATATGCTCCAACTCGACTTCGCCTTTTTTGTCATCGCTTGCCCCGCAGTCTTTTTTGCGGGGGTGTCCAAAAGCGGGTTTGGCTCTGGCGCCGCCTTTGTTTCGTCGGCGATTCTCGCCATCAGGTTTGATCCGGGCGTGGCCTTGGCGGTTATGCTGCCGATGTTGATGTTGATCGATCTGGCCTCTTTGGGGCCCTACTGGAGGAAGTGGAGCACCAGGGACGCGCTTTGGTTGATATTGGGGGCGATGCCGGGCGTTGCGTTGGGCGCGTTGCTGTTTCGCGCGGCAGATGCGGATGTGCTCCGGATCTTGATTGGTGCCATCTCTTTGGCCTTTGTGGCATGGCAAATGGGCAAGGCTCGCGGAATGATTCCAACAGCGCGCCGTGCGTTGCCTGGCTGGGCCGGGCTGGTTGGTGGGGTGACCGCCGGTTTCACCAGCTTTGTCAGCCATGCGGGCGGTCCGCCGGCGGCTGTTTATTTGTTGTCCCAGAAACTGACAAAGACGCAGTATCAGGCGACCACCGTTTTGGTGTTCTGGGCGATCAATATCTCGAAATCTGTGCCTTATGCGTTTCTGGGGCTTTTCACCTGGGAAACGCTCAAGGCCGATCTGGCGTTGGCCCCGTTTGCCTTGGCAGGGGCGTGGACAGGGGTCTGGGCGCACAAGTTAGTGCCTGAACGGCTGTTTTTTGGAGTGACTTACGTGATGCTGACCATAACCGGAGCCAAACTGATTTGGGATGCACTGATATGACTGTCCGGCCGCTTGCGATGGCCGATTGGGCGGATGCCCAGGGCCTCTACCTGGAACTGGCCAGTAGTGAAACAGTGGCCGGAGCGGCGCAGTTTGAGGCGGTTTTGTCCCATCCCGGCACCACCATATTCGGACTGGAGCAGGAAGGGCGCGTCATTTCGATGGCGACCTTGCATGTCCTGCCCAATGTCACACACGACGGGCACCCTTATGGTCTGGTGGAAAATGTCGTGACTGCGGCCCGGGCGCGAGGGCAGGGCGCAGGGCGTGCGGTCATGACCGGTCTGGCCCAGGCCGCACAGGCCGCGGGCTGTTACAAGGTCATGCTATTGACCGGTCAAGCCCGCAATGCGCGCGGATTTTATGAGGCGGTCGGTTTTATCGCTGACGAAAAATGGGGCATGATCCAGCGTTTTGAGATCTGAGCGGGATCACGCGTCATCCCCCGAGGAGGGCAACGCCTCGGCCAGTGTCTCAAAGGATTGACCGGAGGCCACCAAACAGGTCAGGCCTGTTGGCGTGGTCACGGTAATTGTCCAGGATCCGGTATCTTGCGAGGCAAAGACCTCGACCACAGCATTGTTTGATGCAACGCCGATGCTTTGGCGGGTTTCCCCGTATTTCACGGCAAGTCGTTCCAGAACAATCTGGCGCGGCGCGCAATTGCGTTGCTGCGCAAAGGCCTGCTGCGCCGCGATCACCATCAGCCCCAAACCCATCGTCATTTTCATCATCATCTTCAACATGGCTCGTCCCTTTTTCGGTGGCATACGTCCAGGGCTGGCGCGGGTGTGTCTTGCACAAATGGCCAACCAGCCCGGATGTGATTGACGAAGAGGAGGCGGTCTGCGCCAGTTGGCCCGTCGGCACAGACCGCGAATTGCTCCAGTCCGATGCCAAAACTGTGCCCAAGGAAACCTTCACTGGGGTTAACGCCAAGGCCCCAGGTGTTGCGCTGTTCAATTTTTCTGCGTCGCGGCAAAAGGGGTCTTGAACTTTCTGATCAAAAATGGCCCATTCCGCGCAATATTGTTATCCGCCGCCCTGGCGGTCGTCACATCACAAGCCAAGGACCTGTCCATGTCATCCACAGATCGCCCCTTCCGTTCGGTGCTCTATATTCCCGCATCCAAGCCACGTGCTTTGGACAAGGCTCGCGGATTGCCCGTGGACGCCATCATCTTTGACCTCGAAGATGCGGTCACAGCCGAGGAGAAAGACACCGCGCGCGAAACGCTGGCTGACACATTGGCCGAAGGCGGATATGGGCAGCGGGCGCGAATCGTGCGGATCAACGGGCTGGACACGTCCTGGGGACGTGCGGATGCGGAACGGGTCCGGGACATGCAGGCCGATGCGGTTCTTTTGCCCAAGGTTGATGATGCCGCGGCCGTCCAGGCGCTGGCAGACATAACGGGCGATTTGCCGATCTGGGCGATGATGGAAACACCGCGGGGCATGTTGAATGCGGCCCAGATCGCGGCACATCCAATGCTGGAGGGCATGGTCATGGGCACAAATGACCTGGCCAAAGAGCTGAACACCCGCTTTCGGGCAGATCGCGAGCCGATGTTGACCGGGCTGGGGCTGTGCCTGTTGGCAGCCAAGGCCGAGGGCGTGACAATTGTGGATGGCGTCTACAATGCGTTCAAGGATGACGAAGGGCTGGCGTTGGAATGTCAGCAGGGTCGCGATATGGGATTTGACGGCAAAACCCTGATCCACCCGGCGCAGGTGGCCGTGACAAATGCTGCTTTTGCTCCGTCAGCCGAGGAAATTGACCTGGCTCAACGTCAGATTGCGGCCTTCGAAGAGGTCGAGGCGACAGGCCAGGGGGTTGCCGTTGTCGACGGTCGCATCGTGGAGAACCTGCATATTGAAACAGCCCGCAAAACGCTGGCCAAGGCCGAGGCCATTGCAGCACTAGGTGAATAAGGTCTATGTGAAACGCAACATGTAAATCAACTTCACATTCAAGGGAGATAGGGATGCTGTTACTGATTCTCGGACTGGCGCTCTGGTGGGGCGCTCATCTGTTCAAACGAGTCATGCCGACCCAACGCGCCGCGATGGGGCCATCCGGCAAGGGCGCTGTCGCAATCGCGATTGTCGCCGGTATCGTGCTGATGGTGATCGGCTATCGCTCGGCCGAGGTTGTGCCGGTCTGGTCGCCACCTTCTTTCCTGATTCATGTCAATAATCTGCTGGTGTTGATCGGGTTTTATATGGCCACGCCTGCCCCTAAACGCGGCGTGTTGCTGAATGCGGTGCGTCACCCCATGCAGATCGGCTTTGGTCTGTGGGCCATTGCGCATCTTTTGGTGAACGGGGATCTGGCCGATATCGTCCTCTTTGGCGGTCTTTTGCTGTGGGTTCCGGTGCAAATTGCGGCCATCAACCGGTCCGAGCCGGCGTGGACTCCTCGCCCCAAGGGATCAATTGCCATGGACGCGATGTTTCTTGTCGCCACGATCGTGTTGATTGGGGTGATCGGCTATATCCACGGCCTCGTCGGCCCATCGCCCTTCGGCTCATGACTCAGCTGTATCGATTTCTGAGCGAGGACGACACGTCGGCCTTTTGTCACAAAGTCAGCGCCGCCTTGGCCGACGGGTGGGAGCTGTATGGTGATCCCACCCAGGCCTTTGATGCGGCCCGTGGCGTCATGCGCTGTGGACAAGCGGTGACCAAGACGGTCGACAAGGCCTATGCGCCGGAAATGAAACTAGGAGACCAATAAATGGCCAAGACCAACCCGGGTCGGTTTTTCGAAGATTACGCAGTTGGCGATGTGCTGGTACATGCCGTGCCCCGGACCGTGGCCGAAGGAGAGCGCACGCTTTATCATGCGCTCTATCCGGCCCGCCATGCGCTCTATTCATCTGACGAGTTTGCGCATGCCTGTGGCCTGCCTGAAAGCCCGCTGGACGATATGGCGGCCTTCCATGTGGTGTTTGGCAAAACGGTGCCGGATGTTTCCCTGAATGCTGTCGCCAATTTGGGCTACGCCGAGGGGCGCTGGGTCCAGCCGGTCTGGCCGGGCGATACATTGCGCTCTGTGTCCGAGGTGATCGGGGTCAAGCAAAACTCCAACGGAAAAACCGGTGTCGTCTGGGTTCGCACACGCGGGCTGAACCAGCAGGACGAAACGGTGATTGAATATGTGCGCTGGGTGATGGTGCGCAAACGGGATGTGAACGCCCCCGCTCCGGAAACGGTGGTGCCGGATCTGGCCCAGGTCGTCCCGGCCGAGCGGTTGGCGATTCCGGAGGGGCTGGATTTTTCCAACTATGATTTTGCTCTGGCCGGAGAACCACATCGTTGGGGCGATTATGAGGTGGGCGAAAGGATCGACCATGTCGACGGCTCGACCATCGAAGAGGCCGAACATATGTTAGCCACCCGTTTGTGGCAAAACACGGCCAAGGTACACTTTGACCTGACCTTCCGGCCCGAAGGACGGCTGATCTACGGGGGGCATGTGATCTCGATGGCGCGCGCGCTCAGCTTCAATGGGCTGGCCAATGCGCAGATGATCGTCGGCCTGAACAGCGGCGCGCATGCCAACCCATGTTTTGCGGGTGACACGATAAAGGCCTGGTCCGAGGTTCTGGACAAGGCAGACACAGATGCGCCCGGAGTAGGCGCAATCCGCTTGCGGTTGGTTGCAACCAAAGGCGGCGCGCCATTTGCGCTGCGTGGCGAAGACGGGAAATACCTGCCCGATGTGCTGTTGGACCTGGATTACTGGGCGCTCATGCCGAAATAGGCTTCTACCCGACCGGCCAAACGGGAATATTCTGGCCGGGCACACGCTACGTTGGGGTGACACATGACCCCAACGTGACGTGACTTCGACCGCCGGCTTGCTAGGGTGTGCCCATGTTTAGCGCAGCCTTGCGAATCCTGACCGCTTTGGGTGGGTCATTTGGCGGTGTCGCGGCCGGACCGGTTCTGGCGTGTGACCTGGCCCTTGCTTTGGCCGTAGATGTCTCTGGGTCAGTGGACAAACATGAATATGCGATCCAGCGGGACGGCCTTGCAACTGCCCTGCGGGACCCCGTCATCGTCGAGGCGTTGGTGCGCGCCAAGGCGCACCTGAAACTTGTCCAGTGGACAGGATCCTCGCGCCAGCACGTGTCGATCCCCTGGACCGAAATTCTCAGCTTTACCGATCTGGAAAGGTTTGCGGATAGGGTGTCACAGGATCCGCGGGTTTGGCGGAACTATTCCACCGCAATAGGGGAGGCTTTGGCATTTACGATGGAGGATTTCGACCAAGTCGAGGAGTGCAAACGAAAACTCATCGACCTTTCTGGCGATGGCCCCTCCAACGAAGGGATCGAACCGGCCGAGATCCGGGCGCAGCTGAAACAACAGCGAATCGTCGTGAATGCGATCGCAATTGAGGCCAGCGAACCAGAGTTGACGGCCTATTTCTTTGAAAATGTGATCTATGGAAACGGTGCTTTTGTTGTCACGGCCACCAGCTTCGAGGACTACCCACAGAAGATACGCAAGAAATTGCTGCGTGAAGTGACCGAGCAAACGTCGGACGTATATCCGAATGTGATCACACCTCGACCAAGTGTGATCACGACCGCGATGGAAAACGCAGCACCGCGCCAAAAAACCGCGCCAAAATTGACCCACGCCCCGTGACACTGGCGTGATTTCGCTTAAAACCAATCATAGCTAGTCGGAAAGGAAAACGCATGGCTGACGTAAACCGGGGAAACCGCCCGCTTTCGCCGCACCTGACCATATATCGTCCGCAGCTTACCTCGGTCACTTCAATCCTGACGCGAATCACGGGCAATGCCCTGTTGGTCGCCGCGTTGTTGATTGTCTGGTGGTTCCTGGCGGCCGCGACATCACCCGAAAGCTTTGCCGCTGCAGACGCGGTCATCACTTCGTTCTTTGGCGATCTGGTGATGTTCCTGTCGGTCTGGGCGATCTGGTATCACACATTCGCCGGGGTCCGTCACCTGATTTGGGACAACGCGATTGGCCTGGAAATGGAAACCGCCGAGACGTTGGGCTGGGCCGTTGTCGCAGGCTCTGTCGCGATGACAATCCTGACCGTCGTAATCATCTGAGGGGCACAGAATGCGCTATCTAACAGACCGCAAGCGGGCCGTTGGCCTAGGCAGTGCCAAAACCGGAACGGCACATTTCTGGGCGATGAAAATCAGCTCGGTCGCTTTGCTGTTCCTTATTCCGATCTTCGTGTTCATGGTCGGCTCCATGCTGGGCCAGCCGCATGAGGCGGTGGTCGGTTACTTCGGACGCCCTTTCCCGGCGATCATAGCGGCGCTGACAATCGTCGTGGGCTTCATGCACTTCAAGGACGGTGCGCAGGTCATGATCGAAGATTACGTGCATGGAACCATGCAAAAGGTGCTGATCATTGGTTTGATCTGCCTGTGCTACGCTGCGGCCGCTGTTGGCCTTTTCGCCCTCGCGCGCATCGCGCTCTGAGCCTCTGACTGGAGACGCAAAGTATGGCTGCATACGATTACGAAACCCACGATTATGATGTTGTGGTAGTGGGCGCCGGTGGCGCTGGCCTTCGGGCGACGCTTGGCATGGCCGAACAGGGCCTGCGCACCGCCTGTATTTCCAAGGTTTTCCCGACCCGTTCGCATACGGTTGCAGCACAGGGCGGCATCGCCGCTTCGCTCAGCAACATGGGGCCGGACCATTGGCAATGGCACATGTACGACACGGTCAAAGGGTCGGACTGGTTGGGTGATACCGACGCGATGGAATACCTGGCGCGCGAAGCCCCCAAGGCTGTGTACGAACTGGAGCACTATGGCGTGCCGTTTTCCCGCACTGAAGAGGGTCGCATCTATCAGCGTCCTTTCGGTGGCCACACCACAGAATTTGGCGAAGGCCCGCCAGTGCAACGCACCTGCGCGGCGGCAGACCGGACCGGCCATGCGATCCTGCACACGCTGTATGGTCAGTCGCTGAAAAACAATGCCGAGTTCTACATTGAGTATTTCGCCATCGACCTGCTGATGAACGATGACGGGCAGTGCACAGGTGTTTTGTGCTGGCAGCTCGACACCGGCCAGATGCATGTTTTCAATGCAAAAATGGTTGTTCTTGCAACGGGCGGTTATGGGCGTGCGTATTTCTCGGCCACCTCGGCTCATACCTGCACAGGGGATGGCGGCGGCATGGTTGCACGCGCTGGCCTGCCTTTGCAGGACATGGAATTCGTACAGTTCCACCCAACCGGCATCTACGGATCCGGCTGCCTGATCACCGAAGGCGCCCGGGGCGAAGGCGGCTACCTGACCAACTCCGAAGGGGAACGGTTCATGGAGCGTTATGCGCCGACCTACAAGGATCTCGCATCGCGGGACGTGGTCAGCCGCTGTATGACAATGGAGATCCGCGAAGGGCGCGGCGTGGGAGACGGCAAGGATCACATCCATCTGCACCTCAACCACCTGCCTCCTGAAACGCTGGCCCTGCGCCTGCCCGGGATCTCGGAAAGTGCGCGTATTTTCGCGGGTGTTGACCTGACCAAGGAACCTATCCCTGTCCTGCCGACCGTGCACTACAACATGGGCGGTATCCCAACCAACTATTGGGGCGAGGTTTTGTCGCCAACCGCAGATGATCCTGACCGCTTGGCACCGGGGCTTATGGCCGTGGGCGAGGCCGGTTGTGCCTCGGTTCATGGGGCGAACCGGCTCGGCTCCAACTCGCTGATTGACCTGGTCGTGTTCGGCCGGGCCGCCGCCATCCGTGCCGGACAGGTTGTCGACCCGAGCACCGCAGTGCCCAAGGCCCCGGCCGCCGCCATCGACGCAGCCTTTGATCGGTTCGACAAGGTACGCCATGCCAATGGCGCGATCCCCACAGCGGAATTGCGTCTGGAGATGCAGCGCACCATGCAGGCCGATGCCGCCGTGTTCCGCACGGACAAGACATTGGCCGAAGGCGTCAAAAAGATGGAAGACGTCGCGGACAAGATGAAAGACATTCACGTCACCGACCGCAGCCTGGTCTGGAACTCTGACTTGATGGAAACGCTTGAGCTGACCAACCTGATGCCGAACGCCATCGCAACTGTTGTCGGCGCCGAAGCGCGCAAGGAAAGCCGGGGCGCCCATGCCCATGAGGACTACCCCGATCGCGATGACAAGGTTTGGCGCAAACATAGCCTGGCTTGGTTTGATGCGGATGGAAAGGCCAGCCTGGATTACCGTCCGGTGCACCTGGATCCTCTCTCGACAGAGGAAGAAGGCGGCATCAGCCTGAAAAAGATCGCGCCCAAGGCGCGCGTCTATTAACGTCAGGTTCGGTTTTGGTGGTATCGACATACATCGTGTTTCAGCATCGCAAGGCATTAGCTTGCGGTGCTGGTCAGATGTCATCGCTCCATCCGTCCTGTGGCCGGCAGGCTGTGCCATGAGTCAGGCACAGTCGATACCGGCTCATTTCGCCGATGCCTGGGCCGAAACCGGGCTGGCGCCTCTGCGTGCCCTGCGAGCCTTCGGGATGCGCAGATCCGGCAATCATGCGATTGCGGATTGGATCCTGCGCAACGTCGGTGGCACGGGGTCGGTTTTCTTCAATAATTGTGTTCCCGGCCGCTCTCCCTTGGCGTCGTTTCGCACGATCGAAGTCAATCGAGAGCGGACCTCTGTCAAAGACGCCCGTGCCGACTTGCCCGGGTCCTGCGCCGATGCGGGATCGGCTGCCACCATGCTGGTCACATACGAAGATATCCCGCCAGTTGGTCGTCGTGGCAATGCGATCTCTGCCGATCTGGAGGCTGCTTTCGACGCTGACATCATTATCTACCGCGGATTCCTGAACTGGTGTGCGTCGCTTCTGAAGAAACTGCAACGCAATCAGGGATATTCCCGCACCCAGCGGGCAGCCATCGTGTTGAAATCAGTCGACGCCTATACCCGGATGCTGGACCTGGTCAGCCAGGCCAAGGATCTGTCGCTGACGCCGATCTGTTATGATGAGTGGTTTCAATCCGAAGCCTACCGCAGCCGATGCCTCACCAGCCTGGGATTGAACCAAATTGACAACTCCACTGGTGAACCTCAGCCCTATGGCGGCGGGTCGTCCTTTCAGCCGCAAGCTGCCGAGGCAGAGGCGCTGAAAACAGACCGTCGCTTCGAAGAAATGATGTCAGAACCGGATTTTCGCGGCATCCTTTCTATCGCAGCCAGGGACGAGGATTTGCGTGAAAAGCTTGAGCAGCATTTTCCGCATGACCTGAACCGTCTTGATCCCTTCGCAGAACTTGCAGGGGGGCGCCCATGATCGTTGTGCAACTGCGCCAATCTGCTTCACGACGGATTGAGTCTAACCGAAATTCGCATGGTAAAAGGGGCCGCGAAATCCGCCCTGGCACCGTCTCTGCCGATATCCATGCGCGCCACCCCCATCATACAGGAGGCCTGAGACAATGGTCCAACTGACCCTGCCCAAAAATTCCCGTATCCGCACGGGCAAGACCTGGCCCAAGCCTGCCGGCGCCAAGAACGTCCGCAAATTCCAGATCTACCGCTGGTCGCCCGATGATGGCCAAAACCCCAGCGTCGATACCTATTGGGTTGATCTGGATACCTGCGGGCCGATGATTTTGGACGCTTTGATCAAAATCAAGAACGAGATTGACCCGACACTCACCTTCCGCCGGTCCTGCCGCGAAGGGATCTGCGGGTCCTGTGCGATGAATAT
The DNA here is from genome assembly GCA_034670145.1 of Marinibacterium sp. Lineage (GTDB taxonomy): Bacteria > Pseudomonadota > Alphaproteobacteria > Rhodobacterales > Rhodobacteraceae > HXMU1420-2. Next base: position 171,766 of record JAXMOA010000003.1, on the reverse strand, counting down.
CGACGGTATCAACACTCTGGCCTGCATCTATGGCATGGACGAAGTTGGGTCTGACACGGTCAAGATCTACCCGCTGCCACACATGCCGGTGGTCAAGGATCTGATCCCGGATCTGACGCATTTCTATGCCCAGCACGCGTCGATCATGCCGTGGCTGGAGACCAAAACAAACCGTCCACAGAAAGAGTGGCGGCAATCCATCGAGGACCGTAGCAAGCTGGACGGTCTGTATGAATGCGTCATGTGCGCGTGTTGTTCGACATCCTGTCCGAGCTACTGGTGGAACGGCGATCGCTATCTGGGGCCTGCTGCGCTGCTGCACGCCTATCGCTGGATCATTGACAGCCGCGACGAAGCCACAGGCGAGCGTCTGGACGAGTTGGAAGACCCGTTCAAACTGTATCGCTGCCACACGATCATGAACTGCGCCAAGACCTGCCCCAAGGGCCTGAACCCGGCCAAGGCGATTTCAGAGATCAAGAAGATGATGGTGGAACGCACAGTCTGATTTCGCAGACAGCGCGTTTTACCAGCCCGGGCGAACGTCTGGACAATCGCGCAGAACTGGACGACCGTATGTCTGTCTAGATCTGTGGGGTTTCCATGCGCTCGGCCGGGTTTCGCTTTTTGATTGTCGGGTTGCTTGCCCTTTTCATGTACGTCCCACTGGGTCTGATCAGCGACGTTGTGCAATCTCGGGCGAATTACAGCGATGATACGATCGCTGTACTCAGTCAGGAATGGGGTGGCAGTCAGCTGTTTTCCGGACCGCTGCTGAGAATTCCTGTTACCGAGCCGGTGACATATGATCGTCGCCGCGAAGTGATTGACCCTAGTACCAATCAAAGTCTGCGCGATAGTGACGGTTCCATCGTCTATGAACATTTTCAGGAAACCATTATCGAAGAGCGGCCTGCGCTCTTTCTCTATCCGAATGAATTTGACATTCGCATTGATGTCACCACCCAGGAACGCCAGCGCGGTGTTTTTGTCGTGCCCGTCTATACGACGCGTGTTCAGGCCGATTTTGACATTCCGGTAGAGCGCGCGCGCGAGGTGTTATCGGATCAGGAACAGCCGGATTGGGAGGCTGCAGAACTGCGCGTCTTCTTGTCCGCAAACCGCGCCTTGCGTGGCGATGCCCGATTGCGCGCAAATCAGTCAGAGGTTGCGTTGGAACCGCTTTCGGCGGGGCAGGGGCAGGCGAATGGAATATTTGCGCGCATTGGTGATCCCAGAGAAATTCAGGCGTATTCGTTGGAAATGGGCACAAATGGCGCGCAGGATTTGCGCGTGGCGGCTGTCGGGCGGACGAGCCGTCTGGTCATTCGCAGCGACTGGCCGCATCCCAGTTTCTTTGGCGACTTCTTGCCGGATGGGTCCGAAATCTCGGACGATGGGTTCGAGGCCAACTGGACCATTCCGCATTTGGCGCGCACGCTGCCTCAGATATCGCGGCAGAACCCGGATATCGCGGCTCGAAAGATTGCGACGATGGGCGTTCGGTTTTTGCAGCCAAATGATTTTTATCAAAAGGCCTATCGTTCGGCCAAATATGGGATCCTGTTTATCGCGCTCACCTTTCTGACGATCCTTCTGCTGGATCGAACCAATGCAAGGCCCGCGCATCCGGTTCAATATCTGATGGTTGGACTGGCCCAGTCTGTTTTTGTGTTGGTGATGTTGTCTTATGCCGAGCAGATCGGGTTTGCGGCGGCCTATGGGGCTGCATCGGGGGCGACGATTTTGTTGCTGACATTGTTTGGGGCGACCGCGTTGAAATTGGGACGGCGCACTGCGGTGCTGACGGGGACTTTGGTTGTTTTGTATGTGGTGCTGTACATGATCCTGCGAAGTGCCGATTATGCGTTGATTGCCGGATCGACGCTTGCTTTTGTTGCGCTGGCTGGAACGATGTATCTGACGCGCAACGAGGACTGGTACGGCCCTGCGCGGCCTGCTGAGGCTGAGGGGAAGCGGCGGGGCTGGTTCGGGCGCAAGGATGGTGCGGAGCGCGGCTCTGTGGATGTTAAAGCGAAAGAAGACTGATTATGCCTGTCCCTAGTGATGCTGACGACCGCCGCGCGATTGCACCGGTGATTTGTTATCCCAATGAAACGCTGCCGCAGCCGGATCTGGCGCGGTATCGCACGCTGCGGGATGGGGCGCGGAAGGTGGATGAGGTGCTGGTTCCGGCGCGGGATGCGCGGTGTTTTGAGGTGCCGGCGGGGCATGTGTTTCGCATATCATCGGTGGAAGGGTCGCAGGTGGGTGATTTGAACCTGTGGAATTCTGCGGATCTGGCGGAGCGGTTTTATTCGGGCAAGACCCGGGCGCTGCATGGAACGCATCTGACGGTGGGGGAGCGGATGTGGTCGAGTTTTCCCTATTTGCGGCCCATGGGGACGATTATTGAGGATACGCTGGGTTGGTACGGGATTGATGAATTTGGCGGGTCGGTTCACGATGTGATTGGCACGCGCTGTGACCCTTACACGGGCAATCTGCTGGCCGGCAGTCAGTATCATCATTGCTGCCACTCGAACCTGACCCGGGCTCTGGCGGCTCATTTGGGCTGCCCTGTGGCCGAGGCGGAGCCTCATGTGCATGATGTTTTGAATGTCTTCATGTGCACCGGATTTACCCGCGATACGGGCCAGTATTTCATGAAGGCGAGCCCGGTGCGGCCGGGGGATTATCTGGAGTTCTTTGCGGAGATTGATTTGCTGGGCGGATTGAGTGCCTGTCCGGGGGGCGATTGCTCGGCTGAGCATTCCAGTGATGCGGCGGCCTGTTATCCGCTTTTGGTGGAAATCTATGCCCCGGAGGCCGGTGATTTGGCCAATTGGGCGGCGCCCGGAGTGAACGGATATGACCGCTCACATGGCCAAATTTGAAGATGTCCCAGCTGGGACATATGGTTATGTATTTGAAATAATTAAATTATCCCAAAATTGCATGCACGCCAAACCCTAGGACGCAAAGGCCGCGTGCAGTGCGATTTCGACCATATCGCCGAAGCTCTTTTCGCGGTCCGCCGAGGGCAGGGATTCGCCCGTGAGCAGGTGGTCTGACACGGTCAGGACCGCCAGGGCACGGCGTTGATAGCGGGCGGCGAGGATGTAAAGCTCGGCGGCCTCCATCTCGACTCCGAGAATGCCATGACGTGTCATCTGTTCGGTCAGATCGGGGCGTTCGTCGTAGAATACATCCGAGGAGTAAATCCCGCCAATATGCGTCGATGCCTCTGACTTGGCGGCCGCCTCGGCGGCGGCTTTGAGCAGAGACCAATCGGCACAAGGGGCGAAATTTACTTCTCGGAATATACCAAGCGATGGCGTACTGACGGACGTTGCCGTCATGGCCAGAATGACATCGCGAATACCAACACTGTTTTGCATACCGCCGCAGGAACCGATGCGAATAAGCGTTTGCGCATTATAATCACGGATCAGTTCGTTCACGTAAATTGACAAGGAAGGCATCCCCATGCCGCTGCCCTGAATAGTCACAGCGTTTCCTTGCCACGTGCCAGTATAGCCCAACATACCACGGGTTTCATTGACGAGTCGTGGAGACTCGAGAAATGTTTCCGCGGCCCATTTGGCGCGATAGGGATCCCCGGGAAGGAGAACCGTTTCGGCGATGTCTTCGGGAGCTGCACTGATGTGGACGGTCATGTTGTATTACTCTTAGATTTCGAGATCAGAGATATCGACACCATCTGCAATTGCCTGATTCAGCCAGCGGGGTTTACGACCGCGACCTGTCCAGGTTTGTTCGGGGTCTTGCGGATTTCTGTATTTTGCAATCCCGGTTGGTTTTTTGCTGCTCGGCTGCGACGACATAAGCTGTTCGAGTGTGAAGCCGAATTCAGCTGCGGCCGCTTCTGCGGCTGCGCGCGCCTTTTTGCGTGCACGGACGTCGGCATCGCGCAATGCGATTGCGACATCTTTTTGCAGTTTTGTTAGATCGTCCTTGGACAAACTTTCCAGTTCTATCGCCATGAAGGTCCCCATTTTAAGATTAGTATCTTAGTGGGATAGGCGATTTCCTATTTTGGTGCCAGCCAATACTCATTACCGGGGCAGTGAAAAACCAAACAAAACACGGTCAAAACACGGGTCTTGCGCGAAAATCTGCCCAAAGTCTCTACCTTTGAGGTAGCTTGAGTCAATGACAAGTTCACAAGGTTAAGTTTTTATTGCGCCCCCAGTTCCCGATTGCCCGTATTTTCATATGGGAAACCGGGGATGTAACAGGGTTATTTGCGCCGCGCGTATCTGGGTCTATTGCGCTGCGCGTATCTGGGGATCGGCGAGTTCGACAATGTCCATCATGATTGTATTCAGTTCAAAGTCTTTGGGGGTATAGACCCGGGTGACGCCCATGGCGCGCAAGCGGTCGGCATCTTCGTCCGGGATGATCCCGCCAACGATGACAGGCACGTTGCCCAGGCCTGCCTGTGCCATGCGGGCGACCACATCCTCGACCAAAGGCAGGTGGCTGCCGGAGAGGATGGACAGGCCCACCACATGGGCCTGATTTTCAATGGCGCGTTCTACGATCTCTTCGGGGGTGAGGCGGATCCCGTCATAGGACATATCAATCCCGCAGTCCCGGGCGCGGAAGGCGATTTGTTCGGCCCCGTTGGAATGTCCGTCCAGCCCCGGTTTGCCCACGATGAGCGACAGGCGGCGGCCAAGGCGGTCGCTGACCGCATCGACGGCGTCGCGGATGTCGTCCAGGCCCTCGGTCTTGTTGGAGGGCGAGGCAGAGACGCCGGTGGGCCCACGGTAGGTGCCAAAGACGCGGCGCATCTGTTCGGCCCATTCGCCGGTTGTAACGCCCGCCTTGGCGGCGGCGATAGAGGGTTCCATGATGTTGGTGCCGGATTGGGCCGCGTCGCGCAGGGCCGCGAGGGCGGCCTCGACGGCGGTTTCATCGCGCTCGGCGCGCCAGGTGTTGAGCCGGTCGATCTGTTCCTGTTCGACCGCCGGGTCGACAACCATGATCCCACCGTCTTCGGATTGCAGGGGCGAGGGTTCGCCCGTTGTCCAGCGATTGACGCCAACAACCACGGTTTCGTTGCGCTCGATCCGGTTGAGACGGTCTGCGTTGGAGTCCACCAGCCGGGATTTCATGTATTCGATGGCGGACACGGCGCCACCCATGCTGGCCAGATTGGCCAGTTCGTGGCGCGCGCCCTGTTTGAGCTCTTCGACCTTGGCGTCGACGGCCGGGTTGCCTTCGAACAGGTCTTCGAATTCCAGCAGGTCGGTTTCATAGGCCAGGATTTGCTGCATGCGCATGGACCATTGCTGGTCCCAGGGGCGGGGCAGGCCGAGGGCTTCGTTCCAGGCGGGGAGCTGCACGGCGCGGGCGCGGGCCTTTTTGGAGAGGGTGACGGCCAGCATTTCGAGCAGGATGCGGTAGACGTTGTTTTCGGGCTGTTGTTCGGTCAGGCCCAGCGAGTTGACCTGAACGCCATAGCGGAAGCGGCGGTATTTCGGGTCTTGGACGCCATAGCGGTCGCGGCAGATTTCGTCCCAGAGGTCGACGAAGGCGCGCATTTTGCACATCTCGGTGACAAAGCGGATGCCGGCGTTGACGAAGAACGAGATGCGTCCGACGAGGCGCGGGAAATCCTCGGCCGGGACCTGATCGCGCAGACCGTCGAGCACGGCCTGGGCTGTGGCGAGGGCGAAGGCGAGCTCTTGCTCGGGGGTCGCGCCGGCCTCTTGCAGGTGATAGGAGCACACGTTCATCGGGTTCCATTTGGGAACGTTGGTGTAGCAATAGGCGGCGACGTCTGTGATGAGTTTGAGGGAGGGTTTTGGCGGGCAGATATAGGTGCCGCGCGACAGGTATTCCTTGATGATATCGTTCTGGACGGTGCCCTGGAGCTGGGTGATGTCGGCGCCTTGTTCTTCGGCGACGGCGATGTACAGGGCGAGCAGCCACGGGGCGGTGGCGTTGATGGTCATCGAGGTGTTCATCTGTTCGAGCGGGATTTGGTCGAACAGGGTGCGCATGTCGCCCAGGTGGCTGACGGGCACGCCGACTTTGCCGACTTCGCCGCGGGCCAGGATGTGGTCGCTGTCATAGCCGGTTTGGGTGGGCAGGTCGAAGGCGACGGAGAGGCCGGTTTGGCCCTTGGCGAGGTTGGAGCGGTAGAGGGCGTTGGAGGCCTGTGCGGTGGAATGGCCGGCGTAGGTGCGGATGAGCCAGGGGCGGTCAGGCTGGGGGGCGTTTGCAGGGTGGGTCATCGGGGCCTCGCGGAATCGGATCGGTAATAATATTTCTCTTTGGCCCTTCTTGGCGACATTTTGCGCAAGGGTCAAGGTGCTGCGTTGCGGCGATGGGGTGCTGCGGCTGCGAGGGGTTTGGGAAAAGAGTTTACGGTTTTGCAGGGGGCTGTAAGGCTGGGCGGATGATGGGTAGTGTGACGATACCGATATGGCTGTTTTTGTTGATCCTGCTGTTTGCCGGGGTCACTTTTGCGTCGCATTTCCTGTTTCCGTCGGTGCGCTGGTTTTTCCGCCGGCGGTTGGAGCGCGGGGTCAAGCGGTTGAACGATCGGCTGCAACGGCCGATTGAGCCGTTCAAGCTGGCGCGGCGGCACGATATGATTCAGCGGCTGAGCTATGACCCGGATGTGATGCGGGCGGTCGTGGAATATGCGAAAAAGGAACGTGTGCCCGAGGCCGTTGGGTTTGAGCGGGCGCAGCGATACGCCCGCGAGATTGTGCCGGCGTTTTCGGCGTCGATGTATTTTGGCTTTGCGATCCGGCTGGCGCGGTTCATTGGCGAGTCGCTGTATCGGGTGCGGTTGGCCCATATTGATGAGCCTGGTCTGCAAGCGGTCGATCCGGACGCGGCGGTGGTGTTTGTGATGAACCATCGCAGCAATGTGGATTATGTTCTGGTGACCTATCTGGCGGCGGAACGGTCGGCTTTGTCTTATGCGGTTGGCGAATGGGCGCAGGTGTGGCCGTTGAGCCGTTTGATCCGTGCGATGGGGGCTTTCTTTATCCGGCGCAGGTCCAGCACGGCGCTGTACCGGCAGGTTCTGGCGGCCTATGTGCGCTTGTCCACGCGGGCCGGGGTGACACAGGCCATGTTCCCGGAGGGCGGGTTGAGCCTGGATGGTCGTCCGGCGCGGGCCAAGCTGGGGCTGCTCAAATATATTTCGGAGGCCTATGAGCCCGAGGGGCGTGACGTTGTTTTTGTCCCTGTTGCACTGAACTATGACCGGGTGCTGGAGGATCAGATCCTGATTTCTGCCGCAGCGGCGGGGCGGCGACGGTTCAAGACGCGGATTGGCGTGACCCTGCGCTATTGGGCGCGGATGTTGTGGCTGCGGTTGCGGGGCCGGTTTCAGCGGTACGGCTATGCGGCGGTGAGTTTCGGCGCGCCTGTGTCCTTGCGGCAGTTTCAGGCGGACCAGCCAGAGGTGGACACGCAGGCGCTGGCGGATGGGCTGATGGAGCGGATCGCGGCGCTGGTGCCGGTTCTGCCGGTGCCTTTGGTGGCCTGGCAGATCCTGCGCGATGGCTCTGCCAGCCGGGCCGAGCTGGAAGCGGGGTTTCGCGAGGTACAGACCGCTCTGCCCGAGTTGCGGATGCCCTTGCCCCGCGAAGAGATCGCCTATGCCGTTGAGGTGGGCCTGCGCAATCTGATCCGTCGCCGTCTGCTGGTGCTGGAGGGCGAGCGGTATCATGTGCCTGACGCGCATAAAGATCTGGTTGGGTTTTATGCCAATTCGATCCGTCATCTGCTGACGCCACTGGAGAAGACAGAGGAACAGACACTGGAACAGCCACAGGAACAGCCACAGGAACAGACACTGGAAAAGGCTTCTGTGGAGGTTGGTCCGGGCTGATCTGGCCCCTGTTTGGGGGGGATGGCATTGGTTTTGCTGCGTGTGCACGGATTATGCTGCGCGCGCGGGGTCATAAAATTACAAAAATGACCTCTCACCTATTGCATTATTGCGCATTGCAAAATACCCCTGCCTGATATTTACGATTCTGCGCTGCGGCGGGACCTGAACAGGAGACAGGCATGGCTTTGGACACAGACGGCGGTATCGCCGCTTACGACGCTCCGGAAAAAGATTTGTACGAAATGGGTGAATTGCCCCCGATGGGTTATGTCCCCAAACAGATGTATGCTTGGGCGATCCGCAAAGAACGCCACGGCAACCCAGATACGGCGATGCAGCTGGAAGTGGTCGATGTGCCGGTTCTGGACAGCAACGAAGTGCTGGTGTTGGTGATGGCTGCGGGCATCAACTATAACGGGGTCTGGGCGTCTTTGGGGACACCGATCAGCCCGTTTGACGGCCACAAGGCACCTTATCATATTGCCGGGTCGGATGCGGCGGGCATCGTCTGGGCCGTTGGAGACAAGGTCAAGCGCTGGAAGGTCGGCGATGAGGTTGTGGTGCACTGCAACCAGGATGACGGCGATGACGAGGAATGCAACGGGGGCGACCCGATGTATTCGCCCAGCCAGCGCATCTGGGGTTACGAAACGCCGGATGGGTCATTTTCGCAGTTCACCAATGTGCAGGCCCAGCAGTTGATGCCACGGCCCAAGCATCTGACCTGGGAAGAGGCCGCCTGTTACACGCTGACATTGGCCACGGCGTACCGGATGCTGTTCGGGCACGAGCCGCATGACCTGAAGCCGGGTCAGAACGTTTTGGTCTGGGGCGCGTCCGGTGGTTTGGGCTCTTATGCGATCCAGCTGATCAATACGGCGGGCGCGAATGCGATTGGTGTGATCTCGGACGAGAGCAAACGTGATTTTGTCATGGATCTGGGCGCCAAGGGCGTGATCAACCGGAAGGACTTCAACTGTTGGGGTCAGATGCCGACCGTGAACACGCCGGAATATGCGGAGTGGTTCAAAGAGGCGCGCAAGTTTGGCAAGGCGATCTGGGATATCACCGGCAAGGGCGTGAATGTTGACATGGTGTTCGAGCATCCGGGGGAAAGCACCTTTCCGGTATCGACCTTTGTCTGCAAAAAGGGCGGCATGGTTGTGATTTGTGCCGGGACGACCGGCTATAACCTGACCTTTGACGTGCGCTATATGTGGATGCACCAAAAGCGTTTGCAGGGCAGCCATTTTGCCCATCTGAAACAGGCTGCGGCGGCCAACAATCTGATGTTGGAGCGGCGGCTGGATCCATGCATGTCGGAAGTGTTTTCCTGGGATGAGCTGCCGCAGGCGCATATGAAGATGATGCGCAACGAGCACAAGCCGGGCAATATGTCGGTTCTGGTGCAAGCGCCCCGCACGGGTTTGCGCACGCTGGAGGATTGTCTGGACGCGCGCGGCTGAGGCTTTGCGCTGCTGACGATTTACACTTTTGACGGGATTTAACCCGTTTGAGGCCCGCGAATCACCACAGGTGACTCGCGGGCCTTTTGCGTGGTTGGAGGCGGTTTGAGCGATATCAACAGTTTAAAATTCGGGGCCTCACCATTTCTGGGGAGGGAGAAGCAGTGAATTTACCCGAAATGTTAACGCATGTTAGGGTTGTATTAACCTTTCGTTAACCACTTTGGGGAGACGCTGATGACCAAGAATGATTGGATCCTGGATGTACTGGCAGATTTGAAAGCCTTTGCGTCGAGCAACGGGCTGTTTGCGATCAGCGAGCAGCTTGATGACACGATGTTGATTGCTGCGAATGAGCTGGCATCCCAGAAGGAAGAGGTCTGCGCGCCTGCTCATGGTCAAGCGAAACCAACTGGATCGGATTTTGGAGGCTCTGGATGCCACAGGCACGCTTGAGCAGCTGGACGAGATAATTCTGGGGCTGAGGGATGCCTATGGAGTGGCCCATCTGGTCTATCACTGGGTTGACAGTGCGGGCGATCAATATGGGTGTGGGACATATTCGGACGCGTGGCGGCAGCGGTATCTGGATCAGAATTATGTGCGGGTGGATCCGGTGGTGGCGGGATGTTTTCAGCGCTTTCACCCGGTGGATTGGAAGCGGCTGGATTGGACGGGCAAGGCGGTCAAGGCGTTTCGGCTGGAGGCGGCGGAATATGGGTTGGGCAATCAGGGGTATTCGATACCGATCCGGGGGCCGAACGGGCAGTTTGCCTTGTTCACGGTTAACCATTCGTGCTCGGACGAGGCGTGGACAAAGTTTATCGAGGCGCATGGTCGGGATCTGATCTTGATTGCGCATTACTTCAACCAGAAGGCGTTGGAGTTTGAGCCGGGGCGCGTGCCGGAGGCCGCGCAGGCGTTGAGCCCGCGTGAGGTGGATGCGATGACCTTGCTGGCTTTGGGCTATAGCCGGGCGCAGGTGGCGGATTCGCTGTCGATTTCGGAGAATACCTTGCGGGTTTATATTGAGAGCGCGCGGTTCAAGCTGGGCGCATTGAACACCACGCATGCGGTGGCCCGGGCGATGAGCCGGGGGTTGATTGTGGTGTGAGCGCACGGGCGGGCGTTGCGGTGGCAACGGGCGCTGGGCGCGGGCGGTATTAACTGTGATTTGGTCCTTTCGTTGCAGCATTGCGACGGAGGGAAAGTCATGCTGCGGTATCTATATGGCGATGAATTGAGCGCGTATCCCAAGCTGGCGGGAGGGATGTTTCGCGACCGGGCGTATCAGTTTCGCACGCGCATGGGGTGGGATGTGCATGTGGATGAGAACGGGGAAGAGCGGGACAATTATGACGTCTTGAACCCGCTGTATGTGATCTGGGAACAGGCAGACGGGAGCCACGGCGGCTCCATGCGGTTTTTGCCGACGACGGGGCCGGTCATGGTGAACGAGGTGTTCGGGCATCTGTTGGACGGGGCACCGCTGGAGAGTCTGTTGATCTGGGAGTGTACGCGGTTTTGCCTGGGGCGCGATGGGGGCGCACGGGCGGCGGCGGCGCTGATGCTGGGCGGGGGCGAGTTGATGACCGGGTTCGGGATCCGTCATTTTGTCGGTGTGTTTGATGCACGGATGGAGCGGATCTATCGGGCGATCGGGTCGTCTCCGGAGGTGTTGGGCGCAGAAGGGGCTGGGCGGGATCGGATCAGCGTCGGGCTGTGGGATTTCAGCGAGGCGGCGCGGGGACGGGTTGCGGCGCGGGCCGGGGTGTCGCCGCAGCTGTCGCGTTTGTGGTTTCAGCGCGCCTTTGGCCGGGCGCAGGACGCGCCATTTTCGCGCTGCGCATGATCGTCGCTGGTCCCCGTGGGGGCGGCCCTGTAGGGTCGCCTCATGAGTTTACCGACACTTACCTTTTCTGAAGATCAGGCCAGCGCGTTTGATACCGTAACCGAGGAACTGCGCCGGGCGGGGATCGACCTGGAGGAGTCTTTGTTGACGCCGCCGAAGGAGACCGGGAGCGGTGTGCTGGCCGTTGTGGGCAAGGCCGGGTCAGGCAAGACCCTGTTGCTGGCCGAGCTGTACAAGGCGCTGGAGCAGGCCGGGGTTGAGACCGTCTCGGGCGATTATGAGGGGCGACAGCGCAAGGGGCGGCGGACCCTGGCGATTCTGGCGCCCACGAACAAGGCGGCGAGCGTTTTGCGGCTGCGCGGCGTGCCGGCGACGACGATTCACCGGATCCTGTACACGCCGGTTTATGACCCTGAATATGAGCGCATTGCGGATTGGCTGGCCGGGCAGGGCGAGCGCCCTGAGATCGAGGGTCTGACGGATCAGGCGCTGGATCGGGCAGAGGCATTTTACGGGCGCAACAAATCGGTTCCGGGCGCTTTGGCGGCGGCGGGGCTGCGCGGGTCGGATTTCATCACGGGGTGGAAGCGGCGGGAGGATCCTTTGGATGTGGGGTTTATTGATGAATCCTCGATGTTGGATGACCGTCAGTTTGAAGATCTGAAGGAAATCTTTCCCACATTGCTGTTGTTTGGGGATCCGGCGCAATTGGCGCCGGTCAATCAGTCGGGCAAGATGGTGTTTGACGAGATGCCGCCCGCGCGCAAGCTGGAATTGAGCCGGGTGCATCGTCAGGAGGCGGACAATCCGATTCTGGATCTGGCCCATGCGCTGGCTGATCCGGTGCTGGAATTTTCGGATTTCGAGCAGATGGTCGAGGATGTGTCCAAACGCGATGATCGGGTCGTCTGGGGCCAGCGGGTCGAGGTGGATTTGATGGCGCGCAGCCCTGTTCTGGTCTGGCGCAATGCCACCCGGATCCGTCTGATCCATGCGTTTCGCAATGTGTATGATGCGCCTGCGGATGCCCTGCTGGAAGGGGAGCCGTTGATTTGTGATGGCATCGAATTGCCCCTGAAACACCGCAAGAAGCGGCTGGATCTGGAGGCGCGCGGCCTGATCAAGGGCGCGCAGGTGATCTATCTGGGGCCCGGGCGCAAGCCGGGGTTTTCGCGGTTGCATGTGATGGGGGCCGAAGATCCGCGGGTGAGTGCTGCGTCGATTGTCAAAGTGGAAAAACCGGATGAGGAAGAGCCGTTCATTCCGTTTGCGGCGCGCATGGGGGCGGCCTTTTTGCATGGGGCGGCGGTGACAATCCACAAGGCTCAGGGGTCGCAATGGGAGACGGTGCAGGTGTTCGCGCCGGATTTGTTTGTGGCCGCGCGTATGGGGCGCAGTGAAGCGGGCCAGCCTTTGTGGAAGCGGTTGGCCTATGTTGCGATCACACGGGCGCAAGAGCGGTTGATTTGGGTGGTGCGCAATCGGTTGTCCAAGCCGACCCATCCGTTGCGTGTAGATGATTTGCGGGTAAAAGCCGCGCCATTGGTGTTGGAGGAGGAAGAGCTGATATGAAATCCATAATTGTGACGGGTGCCAGTTCGGGCATTGGCCGGTCCACGGCGGAGTTGTTTCTGGCCGAGGGCTGGCGTGTGGGGCTGATTGCGCGCAGTGCCGAGGTGCTGGAAGAGGTGGCGGCGGTGCATGAGAATGCGGTGGCCCTGCCGGCGGATGTGACCGATGAGGCGCAGATGGCGGCGGCGTTCGAGACTTTTGGTCATTTGGATTGTTTGTTCAACAATGCCGGCATGTTTGGCGTTGCCGGTTCGATTGATGAGGTCCCGCTGGAGAGTTTCCGTCAGGTTGTGAATGTGAATCTGGTGGGGATGTTCATTGCGGCGCAATTGGCCTTTGCGCGGTTTCGGGGGCAGGATCCTCAGGGCGGGCGGATTATCAACAACGGCTCTATCTCGGCACATGTGCCGCGGGAGAAGTCTATTTCCTATACGTCGACCAAACATGCGGTGACGGGCATGACGCGGACGCTGTCGCTGGACGGGCGGCCTTATAACATTGCCTGTGGTCAGATTGATATTGGCAATGCGCGCACGCCCATGGTTGCGGCGCAGATTGAGCGGGCTTTGGCGGATGGGCAGACGCCGGATCCGTCGATGGATGTGCACAATGCGGCGAGTACGGTTTTGCACATGGCGTCTTTGCCGTTGGAAGCGAATGTGCAGTTCGTGACCGTTATGGCGACGACAATGCCGTATATCGGGCGTGGTTGACGAAAATTCTGCGAATTTTCTGGTTTGGGTCCGCTTTGAGCAATCAGGGCGGGCCTGACTTTTCCGGGTTCCGAGGGTATTTTTCAGCGTTCGCGCAGCAGGCGGAATGCGGTTGATGCGCTCCAGCCGGCGAAGATGGCGATGGCCAGGGACATCAACCCGTAGACCAGGGGTTGTTGGCGGCTGAGGGAATAGAGCCAGCGTTCCATGCCGACTTTGCGCACTTCGATTGTGGTTTCGGTGCTGGAGACGACGGAACCCTGCCTTGTGAGGAAGATGCGGGCGGCGTAGGCGCCTTCGGTCAGGTTGGCGGGCAGGTCGATATTGGTGCGAAACAGGGTTTGCTGGTCAACGGCGACCTGTTCTTCGAGGTGCTGGTAGAGGCGGGCGTTTTCGCGGATGCGGATCACGGCCTGGGTGAAGCTTTCGGCGTTTTTGATATTGGCGGGGGCGCCGACCGAGCGGATGGCGCGGTCGATGGTGATCTTGTAGCGCAGGTCTTCGGTATTGGTGAGCACCTCGGAGAGGGGGCCGCTGGTGGCGACGGCGTAGAAGCTGGGTGCGGAATCGACCTCGACGGTGTCGGTGTTGACCCAGATGCCGAAGGTGCGGGCCTTGCGGCGCACGGTGAGGGGTTCGGAGGGGCCGGCGACGGTGATGATCACCTCGAGCGGGGGGCCGTCGGGGATGGGGGTTTCGCGTTTGACGGCGCCGAAGAGCAGGATTTCGTCTCCGTCAAAGCGGGTGGTGATGGAGACCACGTCGCTGGAGAGGCCGAGTACCACCTCTTCGGCGAAGGTGACGCAGGGCATCAGGATGGCGAGGCAGAGCCAGCGGAGCATGGTCAGTGGCCTCCGGCTGTGCCGAGGGAGTAGAGCTCGGCGGGTTGGACGAGGAGGTCGAACGCGAGTTTGCCGCAGACCAGCAGGACCATGCCTGCAAGGAGGATGCGCAGCTGTTCGGCGCGCAGGCGGGTGCCGATCTGGGTGCCGATCTGGGCACCGATGACGCCGCCGATGAGGAGGAGGACGGCGAGGACGATGTCGACCGTGAAGTTGGTGGTGGCGTGCAGCAGCGTGGTGAAGGCGGTGACGAAGATGATCTGGAACAGGGATGTGCCGATGACCACTTTGGTTGGCATGCCCAGCAGGTAGATCATGGCCGGCACCATGATGAAGCCACCGCCGACGCCCATGATGGCGGCGAGCACCCCGACGGCGAGGCCGACGAGGATGGGCGGGATCACCGAGATGTAGAGGCCCGAGGTGCGGAAACGGGTCTTGAACGGCAGCGCGTGGATCCAGCCGCGTTGGCGGCGGGGTTTGACCGGTCCGCCTGCGGGTTTGCGGGAGCGGCGCAGGGCGTTCAGGCTTTCGAAGAACATCAGGCCGCCGACCACGCCGAGGAAGACCACATAGCAGAGCCGGACCAGCAGATCGACCTGGCCCATGCTTTTGAGGTAGTTGAACAGCACCACGCCCAGGGCCGCGCCGATGAGGCCGCCAATCAGCAGCACGCCGCCCATTTTGAGGTCGACTGTTTTGCGTCGGAAATGGGCCAAGACGCCGGAGAAGGAGGAGGCGACGATTTGATTCGCCTCGGTTGCCACGGCGACGGCGGGGGGGATGCCGATGAAAAACAGCAGCGGAGTCATGAGGAACCCGCCTCCGACCCCGAACATGCCGCTTAACACGCCCACCATGCCGCCCAGGCCCAAAAGGACGAGAGCGTTGACCGAGACCTCGGCGATGGGAAGATAGATCAGCATGATCTGTGTTAGTCTGATGCACCGACCCTTGGCAACCGGATGCTGCGCCGCCGCGTCAGCAGGTCTCATAAAATTGCGCAACTGGACTTAAACCAAACCCGAAAAACGCAGGAAACGAAGAAATTGCGTGATTGCTCCGGGTTTGGTGAAGGGTGTCAGCGTTCCTTGACGTAGGGTTCTCCGCCGGCGCGGGGTGGGATGGCCTTGCCCACGAATCCGGCGAGGATGACGACGGTGAGGATGTAGGGCAGGGCGTCCATCATCTGAACCGGGATGACGATGCCGCCCAGTTCGATGTTCTGATAGCGCAGTGAGACGGCCTGAAGGAAGCCGAACAGCAGGCAGGCCCACATCGCGTGCCAGGGCCGCCATTTGGCAAAGATCAGGGCGGCCAGCGCGATAAAGCCGCGCCCGGCGGTCATGTCCTTGACGAACCCTGCCTGAAGCGCGGTGGACAGGTAGGCCCCGGCGATGCCGCAGAGCAGGCCACAGATGGCGACCGCCGCAAAGCGCAGCCCGACGACCGAGATGCCTGCGGTGTCGACAGCCTCGGGGGATTCCCCGACGGCGCGCAGGCGCAGGCCAAACCGGGTGCGGTACAGGATCCACCAGGTGAGGGGGACGGCCGCGAAGGCGATATAGACCAGGATGGAGTGGCCTGAGATCAGCTCGGAGTAGATGGGGCCGAAGATTGGCACATCGCTGAGCGCCGTGGCGAAAGGCAGGTCAATCGGGTTGAACCGGGCCCCACCCGAGAGCGAGGGCGTGCGGCCGCCCTGGCTGAACCAATCCTGGGCAATCAGGACGGTCATGCCCGCGGCGAGGAAATTGATCGCCACGCCTGCGATAAGCTGGTTGCCGCGGAAGGTGATGGAGGCGGCCCCGTGCAAGGCGGAGAGGACGAGGGAGGCTGCGATCCCGGCCATGAGCCCCAGCCAGACATTGCCGGTTGTGGCGGCCACGGCGGCCGAGAAGAAGGCGGCGGCGAGCATTTTGCCCTCTAGCCCGATGTCAAAGATACCGGCGCGTTCGGAATAGAGCCCGGCCAGGCAGGCGAGCAGCAAGGGGGTGCCCAGGCGGACGGTGCTGTCGAGGATTTGGACGAGGGTGAGTAAATCCATGGCTCAGAGGACCTTCGACGTGGCCAGCCGGAAGGCGGCATATCCGAAAAACAGCCCCAGCGCCCCTTGGATCCAGGCGCGGGCATGGGCATAGGCGCGCACCACGGGGCCGGTGGAGAAGGCCAGCGCATAGGCCAGGTGGCCCAGGATTGACAGGCATGTGGCGCTGACGATCAGCGTAAGCCCCAGAGCCCAGGGGGCGTGCGGCCCGATGCCGAGACTTACGATGGCGATCCATTGCAGCGCCGCTTTGGGGTTGGTCAGCTGGATCAGCATACCGCGCAAAAACAGGTTGCCCCGGGTGGAGGGCAGGGGCTGTGGCGCGCTGGCGCCCTGGAAGGCAGCGCGCAAGGCGCGGTAGGCCATCCAGGATAGATAAGCAGCGCCGAAGAGTTTGAGCGCAATCATCGCCGATGCATAAGCTGTAAGCAGGCTGGCCAGGCCCAGCACCGTCAGGCTGGCCCAGACGCCAGAGCCGACCCCGACGCCGAGCGCCAGCGTGGCCCCCGCGCGGCGGCCCTGATCCATCGACAGCCCCATGATGGCCAGGATGTTTGGCCCGATCACCAGAAAGCCTACGGAAAAGAGGCTGAGGGCCAGTGTCAGGCTGGAGAGATCTTCGCTGGTCATCGGTCACTGCCTTTGCGCAGGCGCAGGAAGATTTTCTCGAGCGGCATCCGCACCATGTTGTCGAGTGCGCCGGTAAACAGGATCACCAGGGCCTGGATGACCACGATGAGTTCGCGCGGAATTTTGGTCCAGAGCGCCAGCTCGGCCCCGCCCTGATACAGCGCCCCAAAGAGGATGGCCGAGAGGAAGACGCCAAAAGGATGGCTGCGGCCCATCAAGGCGACGGCGATGCCGATGAAGCCTGCGCCTTCGGTCGAGTTGAGCACGAGGCGCTCGGCCTCTCCCATGACGTTGTTGATGGCCATCAGTCCCGAGAGCGCGCCCGAGATCAGCATGGCGATCATGATGATCTTGGTTGGCGATATGCCGGCATAGAGGGCGCCGGTTTCGGATTGGCCGAAGGCGCGGATTTCATAGCCCAGGCGGGTGCGCCAGATGAGAAACCAGACCAGGACGCAGGCCAGCAGGGCAATGAAGAAGGTGACATTGGCCGGTGCGCCGCGAAAGACGATGTTGTCGGCGGTTGAAAACATGTCCTGGAAGGTGGGCAGTTTAGCGCCATCCGGAAAGCCGGCGCTGGCCGGGTCCATGGACCGTGGCGGGCGCATGACGTTGACCAGCATATAGTTCAGCACGGCGGCGCCGATCAGGTTGAACATGATTGTGGTGATGACGATATGGCTGCCGCGTTTGGCCTGCAGATAGGCCGGAATCGCCGCCCAGAGCGCGCCAAAGATCATGCCGCCCGCCATTGCGGTGAGCAGCGCCAGCGTCCAATGGGGCCATGGGATGGCCAGGCAGACGATAGCCACGCCCAGGCCCCCCAGCATGGCCTGACCTTCGCCGCCGATGTTGAACATGGCCGCATGAAAGGCGACCGCAAAGGCCAGCCCGGTGAACATGAAGTTGGTGGCGTAATAGAGCGTATAGCCCCAGCCGTAGGTGGAGCCGAGCGCGCCGGAGACCATCATCTTGACGGCGGCAATCGGGTCTTCTCCGATCAGGAGGATGACCAGCGCCGAGATGAACGCGGCGAGCAGGAGGGATATGATGGGAACCAGGACCGCATCGGCCCAGCGTGGCATTTTATCCATCAGAAGCCCCCGCTCTGATGTGCTGTCAGAGGAAGAGTGAAATCACCGCTGACAGAGTGAGGCCCATGCTGGTCGCAATTATGACCTTGACCCAACGATCTGATGTGGCCGCGACACTGCGCGCGCGATCCTTGCCAGACGGCTGTGCCGGTGATCGCAGTGCTGGCAGCTGGTGCCGTGTGTGTTTGATCATGGCCGAGTTCCCTGCCCTGTCCCGAGATTGAGATCAAAGTAGACGTCATATGGTTAACACTTCGTATCATTTCTGTTTCCATCTGACAATGAGACCTGTCTGGCTTAGTCATTCATGCCTGCCATCAACAGGCCGAGTTCTTTTTCATTCGTTTCGCCGGGCTGGCGTTCTCCCATCACGTGGCCATCGAACATCACGGCGATGCGGTCCGAGAGCGAGAGGATTTCGTCCAGCTCGACGCTGACCAGGAGCACGGCCTTGCCGGCATCGCGCAGGGCGATGATTTGTTTGTGAATGAATTCGATTGCGCCAATGTCGACACCGCGGGTGGGTTGGCCGATGAGCAGCAAGTCCGGGTCGCTTTCGATTTCGCGGGCGACGACGATCTTTTGCTGGTTGCCGCCCGAGAAGTTCTTGGCCGTGAGCCAGCTGTTGGCGGGGCGGCAGTCGAACCTTTCGATCTTGGCGTCGGCATCGGCGCGGATGGCGGCGTTGTTCATCAGCAATCTGTTGCGTTGATAGGCGTCGGTGTGGTGGTAGCCAAAGGCGATGTTTTCCCAGGCGTGGAAATTCATGATCAGGCCTTCGCGCTGGCGGTCTTCGGGCACATGGGCGATGCCGACGCTCCGGCGGGCCTGTCCGTCAGAGCCCGCGCCGGTGAGCGCCAGGGGCTGGCCGTTCAGTCGCACGGTTCCGGTGCCCGCGCGCATACCGCCCAGAACCTCGAGCAGTTCGGATTGCCCGTTGCCTGCGACCCCGGCGATGCCGAGGATCTCTCCGGCGCGCACGGAGAGGTCGATGCCTTTGACCCGCTCTACGCCTGCTTCGTCGACGACGTGCAGGTTTTCGATTTCGAGCACGGTCTTGCCGGGTTTGGCGGGGTTTTTGTCGACGCTGAGCAGCACTTTGCGTCCGACCATCAATTCGGCCAGCTGTTCGGGGCTGGTTTCAGAGGTTTTGACGGTTGCGGTCATTTCTCCGCGGCGCATGACGCTGACGGTGTCGGTGGCCTCCATGATCTCGCGCAGCTTGTGGGTGATCAGGATGATGGTTTTGCCTTCGTCCTTGAGCCGGTGGAGGATGCGGAAAAGCTGGTCCGCCTCGGAGGGGGTCAGCACGCCGGTGGGTTCGTCGAGGATCAGGATCTGGGCCTGGCGGTAGAGCGCCTTGAGGATTTCGACGCGCTGCTGTTTGCCGACGCCGATGTCTTCGATCAGGGCGTCCGGGTCGACGTTGAGCCCGTATTCTTCCTCTAGTTCAATCAGGGATTTGCGGGCCTTGGCGAGGGACGGGCGCAGGAGGCCGCCGTCCTCGGCGCCGAGGATGATGTTTTCCAGAACGGTGAAGTTTTGCACCAGTTTGAAATGCTGGAACACCATGCCGATGCCGGCTGCGATGGCGGCCTGGCTGTCGGGGATGTCGGTTTTCCGGCCGTTGATGAAAATTTCACCGGCGTCTGCCTTGTAGAAGCCATAGAGGATGCTCATCAACGTCGACTTGCCCGCGCCGTTTTCACCGATGATGCCATGGATCGTGCCGGGCATCACACGGATGGAGATATCCTTGTTGGCCTGTACGGGCCCGAAGGCCTTGGAAATGCCCTTGAGTTCAATTGCAGGCGCTTGTTCCGCCATATGTCAGTCCTACCCCGTGCGGTTTGGGGGAGTTTTGCAGAGCTTGACGGGTTTGCCCAGACCTGACGGGAGGGAATTGTGTTGATTCGAAGTTTGTGATCGAAATTTGAAGTTGGTGGTTGGCAAGCCTTACACGACATGCCGTTTTGGAAGTGGAAAATTTGGCGCCATTACGACAAAGAGGTCACGGCACGGTTTTCGCGCCTCGGAAGTCTAAGGCTCGAGGGACCCTAAAGTTGTATTCAGCCGAAGCGAAACGTTAAGATTGTTTAGTTCGAGCAAATGGATGAGGCCATGGGTGTAACAAAGCCGTATCATAGGAACTTCCGAGGAATAAAGTCCGGCCCAAATTCGGGATACAGTGGCTGGGCTTACATTATCGATCCCACATATGCCTCAAATGCAGAGCACTACGTTCGAGCATTCATCCTAATCCAAGAGGATCTTCGGTCTATCTTCGAATATCTAGAGCCAAGCGATGAGTCTCGGCTGGCATATTCCTATCGAATACACTCGCTGATCTTGCGTGCATGTATCGAGATCGAAGCCAACTTCAAAGCAATTTTAACTGAGAACAAATTCACTCTCCCATCAAAAAGATCACTCAATATGCGCGACTACAGGAAGGTTGATGCTACGCACCACCTGTCCTCTTACGAAGTAATGTTGCCGATATGGAATGGTGCAAACAAGCGCTTCAAACCATTTGAACCATGGAAATCGGCACGCGGTGATCCCTCTGCATCCGGTATTAGTCTTCCATGGTATCAAGCCTACAACGCAAGTAAACACGACCGGCACAATGAGTTTAAGAAGGCGAACTTTGAGAATCTTGTCATGGCGGTCGCTGGCCTTCTTGTTCTAATTTCTTCACAGTTCCGAAACCAGGATTTCTCCGCAGGTTCTACGTTGTTGGCGCTATCTGGAAGTGAATACCACCCGCTAGAGGCGGCGACTGGTTCGTTGTTCCGGATCAAGTACCCGGATGATTGGGGAGACGATGAACTTTATGATTTCAATTGGGAAATGTTGCGAACTCAGAAAAATCGTTTTCAAAAATTCGACTATGATGCAGTTCCGTATTAGCTGTTTTACCTTCCCTATTCGTCTGACTCGCACGGAGGGAGGACAGATTTCCCTTCGCATCTTCTCCCGCGCCACGAAGGAAGAGGCCGCTTTGATCCCACAGGGTGACCCACTCTTCGTCTACCCGATGGATCAGAAGTTCAGAAACCCGGCAGCTGTCGTTGTTGCGGCAAGAGGCTGCCTCCGGCTCACTGTCTAAGGTCTGGAAATTCCTCTAATTTCAATTGCAGACGCTTGGTCCGCCATATGTCTTGTCCCACCCCGTGCGGTTTGACACATCTTATGATGAGGAACAGTCCACAAGATGTTGTACGTCGCCGACCCCCACCCCGCGCGGAATCAAGGCCGAAGGCCGCCGCGCGTTCGCTGGGCCGTCCCGCGGCACAGCGAAATGGCAACCGCAGGTGTGACCTCTCGGGGTTTTGCGGAGTTTGATGGATAAACTGCGATTCAGAGAGGCTGGGTCGCTGTACCCCGGCCCAGCGAACGCGCGGCTTTGCGGAGAGCCGTGCCGGTGAAAATGCTCTCTTCCACAAAAAAAGGCCGCGCTGGTCCCCCAGCGCGGCCTCATTCGTTTCTACCCGAAAAATCAGAAGTCCAGAACCGGGCAGCTGTCGTTGGTGTAGTAGGCGACAACTTCGAGGCTGCCGTCGATGATCTTGGCTTTTGCCTCTTCGACGGCGGCCTGCATGTCGGCGCTGACGAGGCTGGCGTTGTTGTCATCCATGGCATAGCCCACGCCGTCTTCGGCCAGACCCAATGTGGTGAAACCGCCGGTTTCCATGTCTGCGCCGGCTTTCATGCTGTCATAGACAGCCACGTCGACGCGTTTGAGCATGGAGGTGAGGACCTTGCCCGGGTGCATGTAGTTCTGGTTGCTGTCGACGCCGATGGACAGGATGTCCTCGTCTGCGGCGGTTTGCAGAACACCAACGCCGGTGCCGCCTGCGGCCGCATAGATCACGTCTGCGCCCTGGCTGATCTGCGCCTTGGTCAGTTCGGAGCCTTTGACCGGGTCATTCCAGGCTGTTGGCGTGGTGCCGGTCATGTTGGCGACAACCTTGATATCCGGGTTCACGGCCTTGGCGCCCTGGGCATAGCCACATCCAAAATGACGGATCAGCGGAATGTCCATGCCACCGATAAAGCCGATTGTGCCGGATTTGGAGGCCATGGCGGCCATCATGCCGACCAGGTAAGAACCCTGGTGTTCCTGAAAGCCGATCAGTTGCACGTTGGCGGGGACTTCGGGCATCCAGCCGTCGATGTTCACGAATTTGGTGTCAGGGTAATCCCCGGCCACGTTTTCCACCGGAGTGGCAAAGGCAAAACCGGTTGTGATCACCGGGTTGGCGCCGGATTCGGCAAAGCGGCGCAGGGCCTGTTCGCGCTGCGCTTCGGATTGCAGTTCGATTTCCAGGAATTTCCCGCCGGTTTCTTCGGCCCAACGCTGGGCGCCGTTGAAGGCGGCTTCGTTGAAGGATTTGTCGAACTTGCCGCCCAGGTCAAAGATCAGGGCAGGTTCTGCAAGGGCTGCGCCGGCGCTCAGCGCGAGGCCCGCGGCGGCCGTCATCAATTTGTGCATCATGGTCAAGGTGCATCTCCCGTTTATTTTGGGCCGCCAGTCTGTGCGCTGGGTGGCCTTATAAACCCGCACGCGCGGCGGGCCTTTGTGGGCCTGAGTAAGCCCGCTGGCGGGGGCGAGCGTCAACCTGTTTTTCCGGGCGGGGGGGTGAATCTGGACCAATTGGACAAGTTTTGACGGGGTAATCTTACGTCAACGCTGCTTGCATGATCAGTGCGTCGACGGCACCGCCCGGGCGGGGATAGTATGCCTTGCGCGCGGAGAGCTGTTGGTAGCCGCATTGCCGGTAGAGGTTTATGGCGGCGCTGTTGTCGGCGGCGACCTCGAGGAATGCGCGGGTGGCGCCGCGCTGGGCGGCCCGCTGGTGCCATTGGGTCATCAGTGCCCGGGCCAGTCCCTGGCGCTGATGGTCGGGATGTGTGGCGATGGTGAGCAATTCGGCCTCGTCCACGACCACGCGGATCAGGGCAAAGGCCCTTGTGTCGCCAACTGCGAAGGTCAGCGGGTGTTCCAGCAGGTCGGCAAATTCATGCGTTTGCCAGGGGCGTTCTGTTGGAAAGGCGGCGGCGTGGATGGCGGCCATGTCTGCGGCGGCGATCAATCGAGCAGCACCGGCGGGGCGTCGCGTGGCGGGGCCGCATCGGCCGGGCGCACGTAGAGCGGGGCGGGCGCGGGGCGACTGGCCGCGTCGGGCGTGGTGGCGGCGATACGGGCGATGGCCTGGACCATTGGGGCGGTATCGGTGTGGAGGATGGCGTCTGGGCATTCGGCGGCGGCCATCAGGCGTGGCTGTGGGTCTGCGATATAGAGCCGGTCGCGCGGGGCGGGAATGGCAACAAGGCTGCCTGCGGGATGGCAGGCGGCGCGCGCCTGGAACCCGTCGACGCCGATGGCCGGGATGTTCAGCCCCATGGCCAGCCCGCGGGCGGCTGATACGGCGATGCGGATTCCGGTGAAATTGCCCGGTCCGGTGCCGACGCCGATGGTTGTCAGGCTGGGCCAGTCGCAGGCGTTGTCCTGCAACAGCTCTTGCAGGAGGAGCATCAGGCGTTCGCCTTGGCCGCGTGACATCTCTTCGACGCGGGTGTCGATGATGGCGGTGTCGCGCATCAGGGCCGCGGCGCACCAGGCGCCGGATGTGTCAAAGGCGAGTGTGAGGGCGGAGGAGGGGGCGGTCATCAGGGGGTTTTGGCGCTGCGCAGGGTCAAACGGGCGCTGGCGCTGGTGCGCTCCAGCCCGTCGGACTGGTGCAGCCAAGGCAGCGCGGAGTCTGCGTGGCAGTGCAGGGCGGGCGGGAACTCCTGCGCATTGTCGAGCAGGCCTAGGGGCACATAGATTTGCCCCGGCAGATAGTCGAAGGTGGCCGCCAGCGGAGAGCCGCATTCGGGGCATGTCCAGCGTCGCACGCCCGGCGCGAAAGAGCGGCCTGCGTCCAGCGGTGGCGAGAATATGGCATCGGGCGTCTCAAAGGCGGCAAAGGCCGCGACGGGCGCTCCGGTCCAGCGGCGACAGTCGCTACAGTGGCAGTAAGCCACGTGTTGTGGTTGCCGGGTCGATCTGACAACACAGGCGCCGCAATAGCAGCGCCCGTGAGCCGTTTTCGATGGCGATTGCGTGTCAGACGGCAACCGGGCGCACCTCGAGCACCTCTGGGATATAGTGGCGCAGCAGGTTTTCGATGCCCATCTTGAGCGTCAGCGTCGACGACGGGCAGCCCGCGCAGGCGCCCTGCATGTGCAGATAGACGACGCCACGGTCAAAGCCGTAAAAGGTGATGTCGCCGCCATCCTGGGCCACGGCCGGACGCACGCGGCTGTCCAGCAGGTCCTTGATCTGGTCGACGATTTCGCCGTCTTCGCCGGTGTGTTCGGCGTGGCCGGAGCCGGTGGACTGGTCGTCTGCCATGACCGGCTGGCCGGATTGGTAATGTTCCATGATCGCGCCAAGGATCGCGGGTTTGATATGGTCCCATTCCACGGCGTCGGCCTTTGTCACGGTGACAAAGTCATTGCCCAGAAACACGCCCGCTACGCCGTCTACCGCAAAGACGCGGGCGGCGAGGGGGGATTTCTCGGATGTGTCGGATGTGGGGAAATCGGCTGTGCCGGCCTCCAGTACCGTTTGGCCCGGGAGGAATTTCAGCGTGGCGGGGTTTGGGGTCGATTCGGTCTGGATGAACATGGTGCGGTCCTCGGTTGATCCTATGGATATGCGGTGGGGCCGGGGGCAAGTCAAGGATTGGAATGGTTCTAAATAGCGGGCTGGACCGGTAGGAGCGGTTTTGGCGGGCAGATTGAAGGCACAAGCCGGGCCGGCGGTTCAGGTGATGGCCTCCAGGCGCTCTTTGCTGAGGTCGCCGGGGACGATTGTCATCGGGATGGGCAAAGAGCCGGAAGAGCGGGTGAGTTGGGTGACGAGCGGGCCGGGGCCCTTGCGGTCGGTGCCTGCGCCCAGCACGAGGACGCCGATTTCGGTGTCTTGTTCGATTTGTGACAGGATTTCGGGGACCGGGTCGCCTTCGCGGATGACCAGCTCCGGGTCGACCTTTTGACGGTCGCGCATCCATTTTGCGAAGACTTCGAAATGGGCGTGGATGCGTTCGCGGGCCTCTTCGCGCATGACGGCGCCGACGCCGATCCAGTGGTTGAATTCGTCCGGTGGAATGATCGACAGGATTGATACGCCGCCGCCGGTATTGGCGGCGCGCATGGCTGCGAACCGCATGGCGTTCAGGCACTCGCGGCTGTCGTCAAGAATGACCAGAAACTTGCGCATCGTCGGGGTCTCCTTCTGGGGGGGATCATGACTGAGTGAGGCCGGGCAGGCAATGGGGATGTCAGATGGCGGGCTGGCGGGATCGGTGGCGCGCTTTTTGTGGAGAGGTTCAAAGGTTTGGGGCCGGGTTGACCGGTGGTCAGAGCGCGATCCGGAGCAGCGGCAGCTGGCGGCCCGGGATGGAGCCGGACGGCACGCTGCCGATTTGGGTGGCGTTCTGTGCCAGATAAAACGGCGCCGCGCCCGGGTCGGCTTCGATCCGCAGCTGGAGCGCGCCTGCGCTGCGGGCCTGATCGACAGCCCAGTGCAACAGCGCCTTGCCCAGGCCCTGGCCAATCAGGTCAGGCTCTATGAACAGGCGTTCCAGAGTTGCGGTTTGCCCCAAAAGCGCAACCTGAACGATACCGGTAAACCGGTGGGGTTGCCGGGTGACGGCGATGGCATCGTCGAGGTCGGAGGCAGAGAGAGTCAGCTCTGACCGGCAGGCCTCCAGAAAGGCGGCGTCATAGTTCCAATAGGCCTTGGAGCGCAGACACAGCGCGCTGAGCGCGGCCAGATCTGCTGCGCTGGCCTGAGTCAATGGCACGGGTTCCACTGGTGATGTCATTGGGGCGAGCGGACCGGGCCCTAGCGCGCCGATGCGGCCCAGTCCCAATACATTTCGCGCACGCGGGCTGTGACGGGGCCTGCCTGATACTGGGTGTCATCAAAGGCGGTGATCGCGGTGACTTTGGCCATGTTTCCGGACAGGAACACCTCGTCCGCGTCGTGAAAATCGTCAAAGCTGAGGACGGTTTCATGCACTTTCATGCCATCCGCCGTCATGTTGATGATATGGCGCGCGCGGGTGATGCCGGCCAGAAAGGTGCCATTGGGGATCGGGGTGAACACCTCGCCATCCTTGACCATGAAGATATTGGCGGTTGCGGTTTCTGCCACATTGCCCATGGCGTCTGCGACGATCGCATTGGAGAAGCCTTTGGCATTGGCCTCGGCCAGCATGCGGGCGTTGTTGGGATAGAGGCAGCCGGCCTTGGCGTTGACCACGGCGCTTTCCAGGATGGGGCGGCGGAACTGGGTGCGGGTCAATGTTGCGCTGGCCGTGCTGGGGGGCATTGGGATTTCTTCGAGGCAGATGGCAAAGCCGGTGGTGTCCTGGCTGGGCATGATGGCGGTCTGGTTGCCGTGGATGCCCCAATACATGGGCCGGATGTAGATCGCCGTGTCGCCGCCGAATTGGTCGAGCCCTTCCTGCACGATCGCGACCATGTCTTCGGTCGAGACGGTCGGGTTGAGCATCAGCGCCCGGGCCGAGTTGTTGACGCGTTCGCAGTGTTTGTCGAGGTCCGGGCTGAGGCCATCGACCCAGCGGGCCCCGTCAAAGACGTTGGAGCCCAACCAGGCGCCATGGTCCGCTGCGCTCATGATCGGGACGTCTCCATCCTGCCAGGTCCCGTTGAAATAGGTGCGGATGTTTTTGCCGGTGGCCATATGGGTGTCTCCGATTGCGCTGGGCGAGATTACGGGGGCGGGGGCAGGAGGTCTAGGCCAAATGGGGCCAGCGCCTAGCGTCCCACGGCATAGGCCTGCATCAGGCGGGGGGTTGCAGCGGCGCGCAGCAGCCCGTCAGGGTTGCGTGCGGCGGCGGTCAGGCGGCCGACGGTCCAGGGCGCGGCCGGTTCCAGCAGATGACCGCGCTGGCGCAGGGCATCCAGGGTTTGGTCGCCAAAGCTTTCCTCGGCCATCAGGTGGCCCGGTTGCGAGATCCGGGGATAAAACGAGCTTTGGTTATGGCCGGTATGAAAGAGCGGTGCGTCGATGGCCGCCTGGAGGTTGCCCTGACCATGGGCCAGGCGCAGGAACAGGATGAGCTGCCATTGGTCCTGCTGGTCTCCGCCCGGGGTGCCAAAGGCGAGCTGGGTGCCATCGGGCCCCTGCGCCATGGAGGGGGTGAGCGTGGTGCGCGGTCTGCGGCCCGGTGCAAGGGAGGTGGGCAGCCCCTGGTCCAGCCAGAACATCTGGGCGCGTGAATTGAGCGGCATGCCGAGGCCCGGAATGACTGGCGAGGATTGCAGCCAGCCGCCTGATGGGGTGACCGAGACCATGTTGCCCTCGGCGTCGATCACATCCAGGTGCACGGTATCGCCGCGCCGGTCGCGCAGGTGGGCCATGGTCGGCTCGCCCGCGCCGATCCCGCCGGCCTGGGCGATATGGCGTCCGGCGCGTTCGATGGCGGCGTCGCGCAGGTGTTCGAACCCCGGGATGGTGCCCGGGCGTTGCTCGGTCGAGGCGGTTTGCGTCAGGCAGGCCCGTCGCTGGTCCGCATAGGCCTGTGACAGCAGCGTTTCGATCGGGATGTCGAAATGGGCGGGATCGCCGTAGTAAGCCTCGCGGTCGGCGAAGCTGAGTTTGATGGTTTCAGTGACGAGGTGGACGAATTCGGCTCCGTTCGGGTCCATCCGGGCGATATCGGTGCCTTGCAGGATGTTGAGTGCCTGCAGCAGGGCCGGGCCCTGGCCCCAGCTGTCGGTTTTCCACACGGTCCAGCCGTTGTAGTCGGTCGCGCGGGGGGCTTCGTAGGTGGCCTGGAACCCGGCCATATCGGCCCCGGTGAGGACGCCACGGCGTCGGTCGCCGGTGGAGTCGGCGACGCAGGCCTCTTGCAGGTAGCTGTCGATGGCCTCGGCGACAAAGCCTTGCTGGAACTGGTGGCGGGCGCTGTCGATCTGGGCGCTGCGGCTGGCGGCGCCTTCGGTTTCGCGCAGCAGGCGGGTCCAGGTGTCTGCGAGGGCGGGGTTGCACATCAGGGCGCCCGGGGCGGGGGCCGCTCCGTTTGGCATCCAGGTGGCGGCCGAGCTGGGCCATTCTTCGGCAAAGAATTCGGCCAGACCTGCGATGGTGCGGCTGACGCCCGGCAGTGTGGGCGCGCCAGAGCGGGCGTAGTGGATGGCGGGTTCCAGCACATCGCGCAGCGACAGGCGCCCGTGGTCGCGCAGCATCAGCATCCAGGCATCAAACGCACCGGGGATCACGGTGGCCAGCAGGCCCGCGCCGGGGATCAGGTCAAGGCCTTCGGCCTTGTAATGGTCGATGGTTGCGCCGGCTGGGGCGGGGCCCTGACCACAGATGACTGTTGGCTGATCGGCCCCGGCGGGGCGGATCAGGGCGGGCAGATCCCCCAGTGGTCCGTTCAGATGCGGTTCGACAACCTGCAGGGTCAGCCCGGTTGCGACGGCCGCATCAAAAGCGTTGCCGCCGCGTTCGAGCATGGACATGCCGACAGCCGAGGCGATCCAATGGGTGCTGGTGACGACGCCAAAGGTGCCGGTGATTTCAGGTCGGGTGGTAAAGGTCATATGTGTCCTTGGGCCTTGGGGCTGGCCTAGTAGTCGCGGTCAAAGAAGAGGCCAATGCCGCTTTGGCCTTCGTTATCGACAGAGCCTTTGATGGTCAGGCTATCGGTTACATCGAGGTTGATGTTCAGCTCGGTGTTGCCGTCGATGTTGACGGCGACATCCGTATAAATGTTGTCCGAGACATAGCCGCCCAGCCCCAGGGAGGGCGCCCCGGAGGAATCGTTGGCCAGGCTGACGGAATCGGCCCCGGTGGCCTCTCGTCCGGCGTCTCCGACAAAGTTGCCGCCGCCGCGCAGGGTCAGCAGGCCCGCCGCGATCTGCGCCAGTTTGAAGGGGGAGAGGGTGGAAAATTCGTTGCCAAACAGCAGCAGGGCCAGGGCCTCTTCTTCGGGGAGTTCGGGGTCGGAGGTGACGGAAATGTCGAGGCTGTCGAGCTGGCCGGACATTTCCAGGGTGGCGGAGCCTGACGAGGTGGATGAGGTGGCAGCAAATTCCATGTAGGGCTCCAACGAGCCTTGCAGGGTGATCAGCCCGCGGTCGAGTTCCAACCGGCGACCAAACAGGCCCATGATCCCGCGGATCAGCTTGATCTGGCCAGAGGGGGCGACATTGGCGGTTGTGCCGCCGACATAGAGTTCACCGCCCAGTTCGGCGTCCAGGCCGCGACCGCGCACAAAGATCTTTTTGGGGGCCGAAATCAGCAGGTCGAGCCCGATGGCGGGGCCGCCAGAGCCGGAGCTGGTCTTGATCAGGCCGGCCCGTGAACGGGTGGCCCGCATTGCGCCGGTTTCGCTGACATGCACCAGATCGGGGATCGGGGCCGCGCTGCTGGAGCCGCCGACATTGCCGATGTCGATTTCGGTTTCGCCGATGTCAATGCGTCCGGCGAGGGTGGCGGCGCCCGCGAGCGGGCCAGAAAAGGAGAGTTTGCCGCTGACGGGCGCGCGGTAGACCACTTCGTCCGTCAAGATGAGCTCTTGCAGGGCGATGGCGATGTTGCCGTCAAAGGGCGCGGCAAGGGCGACCGGGCCGTTGACCGAAAAGCTGCCGCCTGTGCGCAGGTCGCCGCGCAGTGCGAGGGCGGCGCTGCTGTCACTGAGCGAGACGGTGCCGGTAAAGTTCTGCACGGCGTTCTGGATCTGGGGGATGGCGATGGCGCCCTGGCTGAGGGTGATCTGGCCGGATACGGAGCCCAGGGCCGGTGGGCCCTGAATGGTCAGGTCGAAACCGGCGTTGCCCTTGGCCGAGATCGGCGACAGGGCGGCATTGGCGACGGCCATCTGGATGTTGCCCTTGGCGGTGGCATCCAATGTGCCCGCAGCCTGATCAAATGCCCCGGTGACATTGGTTTCAATGCCTGCAGGGCCGGTTGCGCTGGTATCGAATTGCCAGAGGTCGGCCCGGCGCTGGGCCGTGCCCGCAGCCTGAAGCGTGCCGGGCAGTTGTGCGATCAGGCGTTCGAGCCGTTTGAATTCGGTTTCAAAGCTGATGTCGGCGTCGCCATTGGGGGACAAGCTGGCCTGGGCATTGGCGTAGCTGCTGTTTGGTCCTTGCAGCGCGATTTTGGCCTGCAAATCGGCGTCCTGCGTGGTGAGGGACAGATCCACAATCGTTTCACCCGTCAGATTGGGCACCAGGCGGGCGGTTTCGGGCAGGGTGAGGGTGGCTTGCAGATCTGGCGTGGTGGGCGAGGCGAGGCCGTTGGCGCGCAGTTTCAGCGATGGGCCGGTCAGGATCAGGCTGCGCAGGTCGAGGCCATCGGCCTGGGTGCTTGCGTCCGCGCGCAGGTGATATTCACCAGCCAGCAGGGTGTCGGCCTGCGCGATGCCGGTGGTGATGTCCTGAAACAGCCCGGTCAGCAGGATGTCGATGCTTTGATCCGACAGGGTGCCAGAGGCCGAGAGCGTGCTGGAGGCGCGGCCTGTCAGTGGCCGTTTGGCCAGGCCGGAAAAGCGGCCCAGGTCGGTCAGGCGCAGTTCTGTATTCGCCTCGAATGTCTGGCTGTCGGAGAGGTCCGACAGGTTCGCTGTGGCGAGCAGCTCCATATCCTGACCACGCAGGGTGAGGGTGTCGAGCGACAGTGTATCGTCGCCGGGCAGGTTGAACTGCCCGTCCAGGCTGAGCGAGGGGCCAATGGCGGCACGCAGGGCAGGATCGGTCATCGACAGGCCCTGAAGCCCGGCGGTCAGCGAGCCTGCGACAGCCAGAATGTCAGTGCTGCTGATGGTGCCCTGACCGCGCAGGGTCAGGCGGTTCAGGCTGGCCTGTGGGTGGGTCAGCCCGTCGACATTGGCGCTGAGCGACCAGGCGTCGCCGCTCTGGCCGTCCAGCTGGGCCTTGATCACGGCCCGGCGCAGGTCGATCGGATCGCCGGGCACAGGCAGGCGGGTGGTGCCGGTGCCGGTGCCCAGGGCAATGTCCAGGTCGGCGCTGAGGGGTTTGCCCTGGGCGCTGATCTGCGCCGTGCCGGTCAGCCGCAGGGCGCCAGTGTCAATATCGAGCGCAGAGAGGTCGATCTGACCCTCTGCGTTGCGCAGCCCGGTGATGTTCAGCTGGGCGTTGGTGCCGAAAAAGTCGTGAAACTGTTGGGCCAGAAAGGGTGTGGCGTCTCCGCTCAGCTTTGCCTGAAACGCGGTGGCAGTGGCGTTGGCGGTGGCGGCGGATGGGTCGGCGTCCTCGCGCAGGGTGACAACGCCGGACAGGCGGTCTGTGCCCTCGGTCGCCAGCGCGATATTGGCCAGAAAATCGCTGAGCGCGCCGCCGCCCCTTGCATCCAGCGACAGAGCGGGTCCGCCGGGGATGCCGATGATCTGTCCGACAGGTCCGCCGGCGGGTTCAGACAGCGAAAGGTCAAAGGCCAGATCAGGCCCCAGATCCATTGGTACGGTCGCATCCAGTGTCATCTGCGCCCCGCCGGGGGCGTCAATATCAAGGTCGGCGGTCCAGGTGTCGCGCCTTTGACTGGCGGTGCCAGAGACGGTCACTGGCCCTGGCAGGTCGGGCATCACCCGGGCCAGATCGTCCAGCGACGCCGTCAGGGTCAGATCGGCGCGCCCGGTTTTGACAGAGCCGCTGGCGTCGGCGGTCAGGGCCTCTCCGTTCAGGCGCAATTGCCGGATCTGGAGCCCGTTTGGTCCGCGCTCGGCGTCGAGGG
The DNA here is from genome assembly GCA_034670145.1 of Marinibacterium sp. Classification (GTDB taxonomy): domain Bacteria; phylum Pseudomonadota; class Alphaproteobacteria; order Rhodobacterales; family Rhodobacteraceae; genus HXMU1420-2. Next base: position 139,879 of record JAXMOA010000003.1, on the reverse strand, counting down.
TCAGGTTGGTATCGCCGATCAACAGCTTGTCCAGCGCCTCGGAGCCGGCGCGCAGTTCGGTGCCCGTCCCCTCCAGCAGGAAGCTGAACACACCGCCCAGCGGATCGCCCTTGCCGGTGAGCGTTGCGGTGAGAGCGCCCGCTATGGGGCGGTCGGCGAGGGCATCAAAGCGGGACAGATCGGACAGGTCGGCCTTGACCGTCCCGTCGATGCCAAAGCCGCTGTTGAGGCCAGAGACGGCCATATCCAGCACCATGGCATAGTCGCTGCCCTTGAGGGCGAAATTGCTGAGGTTCAGGGTTTCGCCCTTGGAGAGCGAGAATTCGCCATCCAAACTCATGCTGTCGCCCACGCCTTTGCGCAGGGCCGCATCGGCAAAGCCGAGTGCTGCGATTTGGGCCTGAAGCGTGCCGGTGAGGGGGATGGATTGTTCCGGTGTATATTGACCCGCAGCGGTCAGTTTGGCGCTGCCCAGGGTCAGGCCGGGTTGGGCAAACTGGTCAATCTGGGCGCTGAGTGTCCAATCCGGCCCCTGGGCGCTGTCGAACGTGGCCTTGGCCGTGATGCCCTGAACCGTGGTTTTGCCATCCGGCACGGGCAGGACCACAGTGCCGCCCTGCGCATCGCCCAGGGCAATGTCCAGATTGACGCGGGTCGGCTGGGTCTGGGCATCCAGGGACACAGCGCCATTCACAGAGAGTGCATCGGCCGCCAGGGCAATGGTCGAAATGTCGATTTCATTGCTTGCCGCGCGTTGTCCGGCCACGTGCAAGCGGGTTTGCGGGCCAAAGAATGCGGTGAAATCCGGGGCGAGGAGCGGGCGCAGGTCACCCTCGATTTTGGCGTCGAACGCGATATCCTGCGCGTCGCCTTCGCCCTGCCCGGTGAGCGAGACGCGCCCGCTGACCCGCTGGATCTGATCCGTGGCGAGGCTCAGGTCAGCGGCAAAATCGGTGACAGGCCCGTCCCCCTTGATGGTGAGCGTGACCGGGGGCGAATCCGGCAGGCTCAACAGTTTGGAGATGAGCCCGCCCGCGGCCTCTTGTGCGCGGATGTCGACGCCGATCTGGCGGGTTTCATTGGCAAAGCTGGCCTTGATCGCGATCTGGTCGCTGGTCCGGTCCAGGCGGTCGATGGTGAGGTCGGTATCCAGCGCGCCATCCGCCAGGGTGAGGTTGCCCCGAACCTCCAGCGTGGCGGCAAGGCCGATCACATCCTCGGCCAGGTCGATTTTGGCCACCGCCAGCTTGCCGATCTCAATTGATACGGGCAGCTCTGGCATGGCAAAGGGCTGCGCCTCGGGGGCGGGGGCTTCTGCGTCGGTGGAGGGCAGGGGTGCGCGCAGGATCTCGATGCTTTGGGCCGAGAGTTCATTGACCGAGAAGCGACCGCGCACCAGAGCGAGGCGGTTCCAGTCCAGAACCGCGCCGGTCAGGCGGAACCAGACGCCGTCTGTGTCCGAAACCTCGATGGATTGGATGGTGGCCTGTGACGAGAGCGCGCCTTCGAGTCCGGTGACCCGGATGGTGCGGCTGTCGTTGGAGAGGGTGTTTTCCAGAAAACGGACCAGTGGGCCGCCTGCCTCGTCTTCTTCCTGCGTGGTTTCGGCGGGTTTGTCCTGTGCCAGAAGCGGGCTGTTCAGCTGTGGGGTGAACTGAAGCAGCAGGGCTGCGGATGTGAGTGCGAGAAACCGTCTCAAAATGCCTGTCCGATCCCAAAGTAGAATTGAATACCGTCCGAGGTGGTGCCCTCGACAGGATAGGCCACATCCAGCCGCAGGGCGCCGATACCGCCCACATCATAGCGCAGGCCGAGGCCGGCGCCAGAGTGGGTGGGGGAGCCGTCGGTGACGAATTGATCTATGCCGACCGCGCCATAGTCAAAGAAGCCAACCAGCGAAATCTTGTCGGTGACATGGCCGCGGATCTCGGCAGACAGGCCGAGGAAAGAGCGACCGCCCGCCGTTCCAGTGCCGATGGGTACCCCAAGGGATTCAAAGGGTTGGCCGCGCACGGTGCCTGATCCGCCGGAATAAAACAGCATGTCGGGCGAGATGTTCTGGATGTCCGGGCCCAGGACTGTACCCAGTTGAAACCGTCCGGCCAAAACCACCCGGTTGTTGGCGCCCAACCCCAGATAAGCCCGGCCATCTATGCGCGAATAGACGCCCGATGACGTGTCGTTCACGCCAATGAAGGGGATGGCATCCGCGTTGAGGTAATAGCCACTCGTCGCGTCGGTGCTGTTGTCGCGTTTGTCGCGGCGCAACCGGAAAGGGACGGACAGGAAATAGAATTCACGGTCCGAGCCGAACACATCGTCGGAGATGTTGTAATTTGCCGCGACGGCGGCCTCCCAATAGGTATCATTGGAGATGGTGCGCCGCCAGCCGACGCCCAGCTGGGAGCGGAACAGTTGATAGTGGTCTTCGTTTTTCTGTTCGATGTCGAGCAGATAAAACAGGTCATTATCCGCGCCAAAAAAGGCCGGACGGTCCAGACGCAGGGTCAGGCGTCCGTCCACATCGCTGGTGCCGCCGATGTTGCGGATGCGGCTGTCAAAGGTGAGCCGCTCGGCGCCGCCAAAGAGGTTGCGGTGGATCCATTTGAACGAGGCTTCCAGCCCCTGGGTCGATGCGATTTCGGCGCCGAATTGCAGGCGCCGGGGTTTGGCGTCGATGACGGCGATGTCAAAATCCAGCGAGTTGTCTGCATTGGGCGTTTCGGCCTCGGTCAGGGCGACCGAGCTGAAGGCTCCGGTGCGGCGCAGGCGGCTGGCGGATCTGCGGGCCTTTTCGGGGCTGAACTCTTCTCCGGTGGGGAAGCCTGCGATGCGTCTGATCGCCTCTTGGGTGACAGTCGAAGACGTGGAGATCGTTTCGCGGCCAAAGGTGAGGGAGGGGCCCGGATCGACGGTGATCTGGGCATCCAGCGTTGCATCCGCATGGCGCGCGGTGATTTTCTGCCCGGCGATGCGGGCCTTGGCGTGGCTGGCGTCGCGCCATGCGCTGACGGCGGTGCGCGCGGTGTCCTGCAGGACGCCGGATCCGGCGGTTTCACCGGTCTTGAACCCTTCGGGCAATTCCGTGTCCTGGGCCAGCGGGCCGATCTCTGCGCGTCCAAAGCGGAATGGTTTGCCGGTGTCGACCGAGATGACAATCTTGTTGATCTGGCTGGGTGTTTCCAGCGGATTGATGTTGGCGGCCTCGCGCCCGTCGACCTTGATGCGGATAACCGGCCCGTAATAGGCCGCATCATAGAGGACGCTGATCAGCCCGCGATAATCGCTGCGCGCGGCGGCCAGCTGCTCTTGTGGACTGTCCAGGCCGCGTTCTTCGGCGGTGAGGGCGAGCGATGCGGCCTGTAGCCGTTCGAGCAGCTCTTTGGGGGCGTCGGGTGCGTTCAACACAACCTCAAGCGCGGCGGCTGGGCGGAATGGGGTGACAGAGGCAACAAGTGCCGCTGCTGCCAGGACGCAGGCCTGCAATCCGTCCCGTACCGGTCGGCCCCGAACGGGCCGGCTATGAGCGCTGATGGCCATGGCGCATGCCCCCTTTTTGTGTGGCGATTCTGTAGACCGGCCAACCCCACAAGTCGACCTGAACAAATCTAAATCTGACGCGACATCTGGTTTATATCAAGCAAATGTAATACCAGATGAGCGCTTGGCGAGCAAAAACTGCGGTTTTTTGCCCGAGAACACGCCCAGAGGTCGAATGCGGGGGGCAGGGCGTCCCTGGGGGTGGCTTGGGGCGTGGCTTGGGAGCGCTGCCGTTTACCGGTCTTCAATTGGCGGAAATTACAATTGTCCAACCTGAAAACAGCAGGATCGGAAAGCAAAATCGCGATACCCAGTCGAGCCGCCTGGCCTGTTCTTCTTTGTTCGCCAGGACCAGACGCCCGGCGATCAGGGCCTCGACTATGGACATGAAGATCAGGATAATGGCCCAGATCACCATTTTGTCCAGAACGGTCAGATAGCCCACGGGGGGCAATTGATTGCTGATGGCAAACACAAAAGCCATGGCCGTCAGCATGGTGGTTGCGCCGATGCCGATCTGAAATTCGAACTGGCTGGGGGGAACCCAGAAGATGACCCAGGACATGGCCACTACAAGCGTCAACAGGGTGATCAGGCGGTAGATGTAAAACTCGGGGTTCCGCTTGGCCTCGATCTTTAACGACAGTTTTTCGAAGTTCATCTCGGTGCGCTGCAGGGTCATTTCGCTGACCGAGAGAGAGACGTCGCCGATGCTCCAGCCTTCGATATTGAGCCGGTCAGCGATCCAGGTGTTTTCGGAATCGGCCGTGAATTCGATCCAGTTGCCCCGCTCTTGCAGATTGACGAAATCAATCGAGAAGATGTGGCTGTCGAACGGGAAGCGGGTCAGCGTGTGATAGCTGGACACGGCGCCGGTGAAGCGTTGGGTGTAGCTGACGGTGCCGTTGTCCCCGATGGCGACCTGATTGCGTGAGTTGCGATAGGCGACGCGGAACTGGTCGGAGTTGAGCAGGCGGATCCGGGGAAACCAGACGGCGGTGATCGGGACACGGCAGCCGCTCAGTTGCGCGAGGCGGGGGTCGGTCCAGGACATTTGCAGGAACATGTCGAGTTCGATTCGCTGGTTTTCATCGTCGACATTCATGAAATCAATGATTGAAAACGACACGGTCACGTCGGTCGGCTGTTCTGTACCGCCCGGCGGCAGGTCGGTTTTGAGTTCGGTCGGAACCGTGCAGGCCAGACTGGTCTGGGCCAAGGCCAGCAGGGCGATCAGGGCCCAGGTGCAGGCACGAAAGCCGCTTTGCGACCGGGTCTTGACCTGCGCCAACAGGCGTTGCGTGCGATGGCGCCAGCCATGGCGATTGTGCGACTTCATTCCATTCCCCCTGCGGCCGCTGTTTTGGGCGCGTGCCATCTGTTGACGGCAGGCTGCCACGAGAAGACCGTTTCGGGCTAGAAAGAATTGCGTGAAGTTGCGTGTTATTGTTCGCTTTTGCGGGCCGCGCGGTACCAACGCACCAGCGCGGCGCGGTCCTGCTCGGGCAGGCCTGTGATATTGGCCGGTGGCATGGCATGGCTGAGCCCGGCCTGAAGGTAGATTGCGTCAGCGTGTTTGGCGATATCGGCTTTGGTTTCCAGCAGCACGCCTTTGGGGGCCCAAAGAAACCCCTCCCACACGGGTTCGCGGGCGTGGCACATGGAGCATCGGCCCAGGACGATGTCGTGCACATCGTCAAACCCTTCGGCCTGGGCAAAGCGTTGTTCGTATGGGGTGAGCGGCTTGGCCTCGGCCTGTTCCAGGGTGTCGTGCATCTGGGCGGTGGAGAGCCAGCAGATCACCAGAAACAGGATCGCGGTGACGGCCCAGGTCCAGGTGGGTTTGCCTTTGCGGGCGTGCATGGAGTTGAAATAGTGCCGGATGGTCACGCCCATCAGGAACACAAGGGCGGCGATGATCCAGTTGTATTGCGTGGCAAAGGCCAGCGGATAGTGATTGGACAACATCAGGAAGATGACCGGCAGGGTCAGGTAGTTATTGTGGGTCGAGCGCAGCTTGGCGATCTTGCCATAGATCGGATCCGGCGTGCGCCCGGCCTTGAGGTCCTCCACCACGATCCGCTGGTTCGGCATGATGATGAAAAAAACGTTTGCGGTCATGATGGTGGCTGTGAAGGCGCCCAGGTGGAGCATCATCGCACGTCCGGTAAAGATCTGGTTGTAGCCCCAGCCCATCACCACCAGCAGCACAAACAGCAGCAACATCAGCACCGTCGGCTGGTTGCCCAGTGGGCTTTTGCACAGGCGGTCATAGACCAGCCAGCCAATGGTCAGCGAGATTGCCGAGATCGCGATGCCCTGCCACAGCGCCAGGTCGGCCTTGGTCGCGTCGATGAGGTAGAGTTCGCCTCCGGCCCAATAGACAATCATCAGCAGGGCGGCACCGCTGAGCCAGGTTGAATAGCTCTCCCATTTGAACCAGGTCAGGTGTTCGGGCATTTGTTCCGGGGCGACCAGATATTTCTGGATGTGATAGAACCCGCCGCCGTGCACCTGCCATTCTTCGCCGTCGGCCGGCCCTTTGATATTGCGGTTCAGGCCCAGGTCGAGCGCGATGAAGTAAAAGGAGGAGCCGATCCAGGCCATTGCGGTGATCACATGCAGCCAGCGGGCGGCAAATTCCAGCCAGGTCCAGAATGCAGTTAGGTCGTACATGGGGCGCTCCGTCGTGACGTCGTTGGTGGTGGTTTGGCCGTGGTGGTTTGGCCGTGGTATCGGGCCAATGATCTGGCCAATGATCTGGCCCGGGTTCCGGCCCGAAGAGGGGTGGAGTTTCGAGGTCAGGCTGTTGGGTTGGGGCAAGCCTAGGCATTGGGTCGACTTTTCGGTATCTCGATATAGTATCAAGCTCATTCAAAAAACGCAGAACAATGTCATATCTCGACAACATCAGAACTTTTGTCCGTGTCTATGAATTAGGCAGTATGTCCGCGGCTGGGCGGGATTTGCGCATTTCTCCGGCGGTGACCTCGGCGCGGATTTCCCAGTTGGAGGATCATCTGGGTGTGCGTCTGTTTCAGCGGACCACGCGCAACCTGAGTGCGACGGAGCAGGGAGAGGCGTTTTACACCGGTGCGTGCAGCGTGCTGGAGGCGGTGGACGAAGCCGAGGCGCGGGTTGTGGATCTGACGGATAATCCGCGCGGGTCTTTGTATGTGTCGGCTCCGCTGGGGATGGGGCGGCGTTTGATTGCGCCGCATGTGCCTGCTTTTCTGGCGCTGTACCCCGAGATTTCGGTGCGCCTGCGGTTGACGGATCGAACGGTGGATATGACCTCTGAGGGGTTGGATCTGGCGTTCTTCCTGGGTCAGCCCGAGGACAGCACATTGCGGATTCGCAAGATTTCGGATTGCGAACGTGTGTTATGCGCGGCGCCGGCCTATGTGGCGGCGCGCGGAATGCCTGAAACCGGGTGGGATCTGGTGCGGGGGGGGCATGAGTGTCTGAACCTGCGCTTTCCCGGTGCGTCCGAGTTTCAGTGGCGGTTGCAAACCCCGGATGGGCCGCAGCGGTTTGCCGTATCGGGGCGGCATGAATGCGACGACGGTGATGTGCTGACCGATTGGGCGCTGGCCGGGCAGGGGATCGTTCTGAAGCCCGTGTTCGAGGTGGCGGCGCATCTGGAGTCAGGGGCCTTGATACCGGTGGCGACGCAAACGCCGCCGGTGCCGGTGCAGATGGCCTGCCTTTATACCCATCGGCGCCACCAGGACCCCAAGACACGCCTGTTCATGGATTTCATGACCCATGAGGTCGGCGCGGCGGTTCAGACCGCCGGGGATGTTCAGCTGCCGCGATAGGTGGAGTATCCGTAGGCGCTGAGCAGGAGGGGCACGTGGTAGTGGTCTTGCTCGGCCATGCCGAAACGGATTGGAACCTCGTCCAGGAACATCGGTTCGGCCCCGGCCTGCCCTGTTGCGCGCAGGTAGTCGCCGGCAAAGAACACCAGCTCATAGGTGCCTGTTTGATAGGCATCTGTAGGTAAAATCGGGCTGTCGGTGCGCCCGTCTGCGTTTGTGCGCATACGGGCGAGTTCGGTGCGGGCGGTGTCGGTGATGCGATACAGCACGATTTCCAGGTCTTGTGCGGGCGTTCCGCGGGCCGTGTCGAGCACATGTGTTGTCAGAAATCCGGGCATGGGGCCTCCTTTTGTGTCGTTGTGATGCCCGAATGAGGCGGGCCCCGCAAACCTGTCTTGCTTGACAGTCTATCTGCGTATTTTTGAAAACTCTTGGCAACAAGGTCCGCTACAACGGGTCAAATCGCAAGGAGCCTGAAATGAACCGCTATCCCCGTGACATGATCGGATATGGAGCCAACCCGCCGGATCCGGCCTGGCCTGGCGGCGCCAAAATCGCAATGCAGATCGTGCTGAACTATGAAGAGGGCGGTGAAAACTGTGTTTTGCATGGGGATGCGGCCTCGGAAGCGTTCCTGAGCGAGATTGTCGGCGCAGCACCCTGGCCCGGGCAGCGCCACTGGAACATGGAGAGCATCTATGAATACGGCTCTCGTGCCGGGTTCTGGCGGTTGCACCGGTTGATGAAGGATTTGCCGATCACGGTTTACGGGGTGGCCTCGGCCCTGGCGCGCAGCCCGGATCAGGTGGCGGCGATGGCCGAAGCAGGATGGGAAATTGCCAGCCACGGATTGCGGTGGGTGGAGTATAAGGACGCCGACCCCGTTGATGAGCGCGCCGATCTGGACGAGGCCGTCCGGTTGCATACCGAGGTGGTCGGAGAGCGGCCGCGCGGTTGGTATACCGGGCGTTGTTCGGAAAACACCGTGCGCCTTGCCGCCGAAGAGGGCGGTTTTGATTATATCGCCGACACCTATGCGGATGATCTGCCCTATTGGGTCGAAATCGGCGAGCGGGATCAGTTGATCGTGCCCTATACGCTGGACGCCAATGACATGCGCTTTGCCACGCCGCAGGGGTTCAACTCGGGCGATCAGTTCTTTGCCTATCTGCGCGACAGCTTTGACGCGCTTTACGCCGAAGGCGTGGCCGGGGCGCCCAAGATGATGTCGCTAGGGCTGCATTGTCGTTTGATCGGGCGGCCGGGACGGGTGCGCGCGTTGGAGCGGTTTCTGGAATATGTGCAGGGCTATCCGGATGTCTGGTTCGCGACCCGGTTGCAGGTGGCCGAACATTGGGCGGCCACGCATCCGCATGTGCGCCGCGCGCGTCCGTCGCAGATGGATCGGGCGGCGTTTGTGGCGCAGTTCGGCGGTGTGTTCGAACATTCGCCGTGGATCGCGGACCGCGCCTTTGATCTGGAGCTGGGCCCGGCCCATGACACGGCGGGTGGTCTGCACAATGCTCTGGCGCGCGTGTTCCGGTCGGCCTCGTCCGACGAACGGCTGGGCGTGTTGCAGGCGCATCCGGATCTGGCTGGCAAGCTGGCCGCCGCGCGTCGGCTGACGGCAGAGAGCACCGCTGAACAGGCCAGTGCCGGGTTGGATGCGTTGACGGATGCAGAGCGTGAGACATTTGTTGCGCTTAATCAGGCGTACACAGATAAGTTTGGCTTTCCTTTCATCATCGCCGTGCGCGACCATGACAAAGCGTCGATCCTGGCTGCGTTTCAGACGCGTGTCGCGCAAGACCGCGACACCGAATTTGCGACGGCCTGTCGGCAGGTGGAGCGGATCGCGGCCTTTCGCCTGCGCGATCTGTTGCCATCATGATCCGGGTTGCCCCCCTCACGGCGCAGGCCTTTGCCCCTTTTGGGGATGTGTTGGAATGCCATGGCGCGCCGGATATGGTCATCAATCAGGGGCTGTGCGGGCGGTATCACGACCGGGCGCAGCTGGCGTTTGGGGCCGGTCGCGCCGGGATCAGCCTGTTTCAGGCGACGCCGCGCAGCCTGCCGTATCGTCTGGATATGATGGAGCGTCATCCCTTGGGCAGCCAGGCCTTTGTGCCGATGTCAGAGCATCCGTTTCTGGTGACGGTTGCGCCCGATGCGGACGGGCGTCCGGGCACGCCCCTGGCGTTTTTGAGCGACGGCGCGCAGGGCATCAATTTGCACCCTGGCACCTGGCATGGGGTGCTGACGCCCCTGTCTGCGCCGGGTTTGTTTTGCGTGATCGACCGGATCGGCGAGGGGGACAACCTGCAGGAGCACTGGTTTGAGGACCCCTACGAGGTGGTCCTGGCCCAATAAAACCACCCCGCAGAATGGTGGCGCACACCCGGAATTGGACAAAGAGAGGGAACGATATGGCTGATACATCGCTGGGGACAGCGGAACAAATGAAAGATCCGGATTACATGCCGCCTTTGTACAAGGCGGTGCCATTGGGTATTCAGCATGTGCTGGCCATGTTTGTGTCCAATGTGACACCTGCGATCATTGTCGCGGGGGCTGCCGGATTCGGGTTCGGCTCTAACAGCCCGGATTTTCCTGAACTGTTGTATCTGATCCAGATGTCGATGCTGTTTGCCGGCGTTGCGACCTTGTTGCAGACGGTGGGCATGGGCCCGGTTGGGGCGCGGTTGCCGGTGGTGCAGGGGACATCGTTTGCGTTTATTCCGATCATGATTCCGCTGGTGGCCGGCAAAGGGGTTGATGGGCTGGCGGCGCTGTTTGGTGGCGTGTTGATCGGCGGGCTCTTTCACGGTGCGCTGGGCCTGGTGATCGGGCGGATCCGGTTTGCCTTGCCGCCATTGGTCACGGGACTGGTGGTGACGATGATCGGTCTGGCGTTGGTCAAGGTTGGCATTGAATACGCGGCGGGTGGTGTTCCGGCCAAGGCCCGGGGCCTGGCTGAATACGGCAGCCTGCTGAACTGGTCAGCGGCTTTTGTGGTGATCCTGGTCACGCTGGGGCTGAAGTTTTTCGCGCGCGGGATGCTGTCTGTCTCGGCGGTTCTGATCGGAATTCTGGTTGGCTATGTCTATGCCTTGCTGGTTGGCATGCTCAGCTTTGATGCGATTGGCACCAGCTGGTCACGGGCTGCGTCCTTTGCCCTGCCGCACCCGTTCAAATACGGGATCGAGTTCAGCGTGGCGGCGATTGTCGGCTTTTGCCTCATGGCGTTTGTGTCGGCGGTCGAAACTGTGGGCGATGTGAGCGGGATCACCAAGGGCGGCGCAGGTCGCGAAGCGACTGATCAAGAGATCCAGGGCGCGACCTTTGCTGACGGGTTCGGCAGCGCTCTGGCCGGGGTCTTTGGCGGGCTGCCCAACACATCGTTTTCGCAGAATGTCGGGCTGATCGCGATGACCGGGATGATGAGCCGACATGTGGTGACCATTGGCGCGATCTTTCTGATCATTTGCGGCCTGGTGCCAAAGGTCGGGGCGATCATCCGGACCGTGCCGATCGAGGTATTGGGCGGCGGTGTGATCGTGATGTTCGGTATGGTGGTCGCGGCCGGGGTTTCGATGCTGTCGGATGTGGTCTGGAACCGGCGCAATATGGTGATCTTTGCCGTCGCGCTGAGCTTTGGTCTGGGATTGCAGCTGGAGGTGATGAACCTGACGCCGGGATCGCCAAATGCGTTGCAATATCTGCCGGATGCGCTGCGGGTTTTGTTTGCCAGTGGCATCTTGCCGGCCGCGTTGATTGCGATTGTGCTTAACCTGATCCTGCCCGAGGAACTGGCGGATGAGGCGACCGAAGAGCTTTCTGGCGGAATGTCAGGTCACAAGTAAGCGCAGGTTTGTCAGGAAAGGGCGCGTTTGCACAACAGGCGCGCCCTTTTTCCATGCGTCCGGGGCCGTATCCGTCAGCTGACGAACAGAGGCAGCCGGGGTGGCCCGCGTTACAGCGGTTTCTTGGCGATCACGATCTTGTCGCTGACGACATCCGGGTTTGCGCCGCAGTCCATCTGCGCAAAGAACTGATCCGACACATTGCGGTAGAAGGTCGATTTGATGACCTTGCAGCCTGTTGCGCCTTCGAGCGCGGCAACGGCCTGGGCGGTTTTTGTGCCGGAGGGCGGAGAGAACAGGAAATACTCGTCAGGTCCGCGGACCGCGCGGAAGTATGGTGGTTCCACGGTCACCTGGGTGACGGTCCAGGTGCGGTCTTTGACGACGACCGTTTTGTCTTCGCTCGCCACAAAGGTGCGCGGCGTGGATTCGCAGGCGGCCAGCAGGATTGGCAGGGCGAGCAGCAGGTATTTCATCACCGGTCTCCGGAGGCATTTGGTTACGCCGCCCAACCTAGACGGTTCCACGATATCTGCAACCCGCGCCGACCGTATTCCATAGGGGCAGGCGCGGATCTGGCGGATTGATATTGCCGGGTCTTCTGCTTTTTGGGCGCTAGAGCGTCAGTGGCATATGGCGGTTGACGTCTTTGTACAGCAGATAGCGGAAACGGCCCGGACCGCCCGCATAGCAGGCCTGGGGGCAAAAAGCGCGCAGCCACATGTAGTCGCCTGCTTCGACCTCGACCCAATCCTGATTGAGCCGGTAGACCGCCTTGCCCTCGAGCACGTAGAGCCCGTGCTCCATGACGTGGGTCTCGGCAAAGGGAATCGATGCGCCGGGTTCCAGTGAGACGATGTTGACATGCATGTCGTGGCGCATGTCGGCAGGGTCGACAAACCGGGTGGTGCCCCATTTTCCGTCTGTGCCGGCCATCGGCACGAAGGTTGCGTTTGTTTCGTCGGTGACAAAGGCCTCTGGTGGATCGAGGCCCTCGACGGGGACATAGGCCTTGCGCAGCCAATGGAACACGGCCGGGGTTTCGCCAGTGGCCTGGATGGACCAGCGCGTGCCGGCTGGCAGATAGGCATAGCCGCCGGGCGCCAGGGCGTGGGACTGGCCCTCGATCGTCAGGGACAGGCTGCCGTCCACCACGAACAGCACGGCCTGCGCGTTCGGGTCGGTCTCGGGGCGGTCACTGCCACCGCCGGGCTGAAGCTCGGTTATGTAATGAGAGAAGGTCTCGGCAAAGCCCGAAAGCGGGCGGGCCAGTACCCAGCAGCGCATGCCGGTCCAGAACGGCAGTGCAGAGGTGACGATGTCCTGCATCGTGCCTTTGGGGATCACCGCGTAGGCCTCGGTGAACATGGCGCGGTCGGCTGTGAGTTGGGTCTGGGGCGGCTGGCCGCCACGGGGGGCGTAATAGGGGGATCCGGTCATGGGTGCTTTCCTGATGGTCGCGGGATTATCGGAGATTGCACAACAGGGCAAAAGCGGGGCCGGGCAAGCAGGGCTTGTTCGGAAAATTTGAAGATCGGAACGATTGGGGACAGCGCGCTTTGCTCTTGTGCAGATGTTGGTTACAGTCAGGGTTTGCGGGGCGTGGAGGTTTGGCATGAGAACGGTTTTATTGGCTGCGGCTCTGGTTTTGATGGCCGGGATGAATGGCGGTGCCTGGGCCAAGACGATCGGCGCGATTGCGCGTGAAACCGGGCTTTCGCCCAAGGATTTCGACATCATGATCGCCACGGCGCGGGGCCTGTATGACGTGCCCAATCCACAGCCCGGGCGGATTGTGTCCTGGACCAATGCCGATAGCGGCAGCCATGGGCGGGTGCGTTTGGCCGCGATTCGGGGCAATTGCGCGTATATCCAGCATTTTGTGCATCCCAAGGGCGTACAGAGCGCGACCGAAATGCGGGCGCATTGGTGCCGGGACGCCCAGGGCAAGTGGCTGCGTCAGCCCTGAACCTGGCGTGGTTTTGGGCGTTGTCCCGACCAGAGTTGCAGGTCGTTTCCGATAGGAAACTTTCTTCTTGATTTGGGCCTCTGCCTGTCTTAGCAGAAGCACAAGACCCACGGGAGAATCGGCTATGCCGGTGCCGAAGGAGCAACCGCCCCGGAAACTCTCAGGCTTCAGGACCGTTGGGTTGGCTAAAACACTCTGGAGAGACCCTGACCTGCTCGGGGCGCCGAAGGGATAACGATCTCAGGCTGAAGGACAGAGGGGGCATCGAACCGCGCGCCAGTCGCGCGGCGTAACGATGCCTGCTGCGCCTGTTGGGGGTGTGGCGCAAACAGCGGAGATGAGCCTTGAGCGATCTGCATGTCACCCCTTTGCACGCGCTGCACCTGGAATTGGGCGGTAAGATGGTTGGATTTGCCGGCTACGATATGCCGGTGCAATATCCGGCCGGGATTATGGCCGAGCATACGCACACCCGTGAAAAGGCGGGTTTGTTTGATGTCAGCCATATGGGTCAGGTTATCTTGCGCGGACCGGATGTCGCGTCGGCCTTTGAGCGGATGGTGCCGATGGATGTGCAGGGGCTGGCCGAGGGGCGGCAGCGCTATGGGTTGTTTACCAATGACGCCGGTGGGATCGAGGATGATCTGATGTTTGCCAATCGGGGCGATTATTTGTTTGTTGTGGTCAACGCCGCGTGCAAAGGGGCCGATATTGCGCGGATGCGGTCGGTACTGGAGCCGGATGTATCGGTCCAAGAGATTACCGACCGCGCGTTGCTGGCGTTGCAAGGCCCGGCGGCGGAGGCGGTTTTATCCTCTCTGGCGCCCGCTGCCGCGGATATGCGGTTCATGGATGTGGCCACGCTGGATCTGATGGGGGTTGAGGCGTGGGTGTCGCGCTCGGGGTATACCGGCGAGGATGGCTACGAGATTTCGGTTCCGGCTGAGGCTGCCGAGGCTGTGGCGCGGGCGCTTTTGGCGCATCCTGACGTATTGCCGATTGGTCTGGGCGCGCGGGATTCGCTGCGTCTGGAGGCCGGATTGTGCCTGTATGGGCATGATGTGGATGCCGGGGTGAGCCCGGTTGAGGGCGCTTTGAACTGGGCGATCCAGAAGGTGCGCCGTTCTGGCGGTGCGCGCGAGGGCGGATTTCCCGGGGCGGATGTGATTTTGGATCAGCTGGTCAATGGGGCTGCACGCAAGCGGGTCGGGTTGCGCCCCGAAGGGCGCGCGCCGATGCGCGAAGGTGTGGTGCTGTTTGCCGCCGCCGAGGGCGGAGAGCCGATTGGGCAGATCACCTCGGGCGGGTTCGGGCCGACCGTGGGTGGCCCCGTGGCCATGGGCTATGTGACGGCAGAGCATGCCACGACCGGCGTGACGGTATTTGGCGAATTGCGCGGCAAGCGGTTGCCGATTACGGTTTCTGCACTGCCGTTCGTCGCGGCCGGCTTTAAACGTTGAAGAAAAACAGGGACAAAGACTGATGAAATTCACCGAAGAACATGAATGGTTGCTGGACGAAGATGGCGTGGTGACGGTGGGCATTACGACCCATGCGACCGAGCAGCTGGGGGACATTGTGTTTGTCGAACTGCCCGAGGTGGGCACTGAGGTCACCAAGGACGACGAGGTTGTGGTGATCGAAAGCGTCAAGGCTGCCTCGGATATTCTGGCGCCGCTGGATGGTGAGATCGTCGAAGTGAATGATGCGATTGTCGCGACACCGGCCGCCGTGAACGAAGATCCGCAGGGCGAGGCCTGGTTCTTCAAGATGAAGCCGTCGGATCCATCGCAGATGGACGACTATATGGATGCGGCCGGGTATCAGGATTTCATCGGCTGACATGACTGCGGCGCAGGGCCCCCTGCGCCAGAGATTTCCGCCTTTGGTGGCTGAATTTAGACCAGAAAGAAGGACAGGTTTGGCCGCTGGCCGACCTGACAGATGGAGGCTGCGATGACGTTTACCCCGATCGACTATTTGCCCTATGACTTTGCCAATCGGCGCCATATCGGCCCGTCGCCCGAAGAAATGGCAGAGATGCTGGAAGTGGTCGGGGCGGACAGCCTGGAGGCCTTGATTGACGATACGGTGCCGGCCTCGATCCGGCAGGCGCAGCCGCTGGATTTCGGCAAGCCCAAGTCAGAGCGGGAACTGCTCTATCACATGCGCCAGATCGCGGATCAGAACCAGGTTCTGACGTCTTTGATCGGGCAGGGGTATCATGGCACGGTGACGCCGCCGGCCATTCAGCGCAACATTCTGGAAAATCCGGCCTGGTATACGGCCTATACGCCGTATCAGCCCGAAATCAGCCAGGGCCGCCTGGAGGCATTGCTGAACTATCAAACCATGATCAGCGATCTGACGGGGCTGGAGATTGCCAATGCCTCGCTGTTGGATGAATCCACGGCCTGTGCCGAGGCGATGACGATGGCGCAGCGCGTCTCCAAATCTAAGGCCAAGGCGTTTTTCGTCGACGAAAACTGCCATCCACAAAACATTGCCGTGATCCATACGCGGGCAGCGCCCCTGGGGATCGAGGTGATTGTGGCCAGCCCGGATGCGTTGCAGGCCGAAGAGGTGTTTGGGGCGATTTTTCAGTACCCCGGCACTTACGGGCATTTGCGCGATTTCACGGATGAGATTGCGGCGCTGCATGCGGCCAAGGCCATTGGCATTGTGATCGCTGATCCGCTGGCGTTGACCCTTTTGAAAGAGCCCGGTGCCATGGGCGCGGATATTGCAGTGGGGTCGACCCAGCGCTTTGGCGTGCCTGTTGGCTATGGTGGGCCACATGCCGCCTATATGGCCACAAAGCAGAATTATGCGCGCTCCATGCCTGGCCGATTGGTGGGGGTAAGTGTCGACAGCCATGGCAACAAGGCCTATCGGTTGAGTCTGCAAACCCGCGAGCAGCACATCCGCCGCGAAAAGGCGACGTCGAATGTTTGTACCGCGCAAGCGTTGCTGGCGGTGATGGCGTCGTTTTATGCGGTGTTCCATGGGCCCAAGGGCCTGACGGCGATTGCGCAGCGGGTGCATCGCAAGACGGCGCGTCTGCGGGAAGGTTTGTTGGGGGCCGGGTTTGTGGTGCAACCGGCGAGCTTTTTTGACACGATCACGGTTGAGGTGGGGCCGCTGCAATCTGCGGTGATGAAATCGGCTGTGGCCGAAGGTGTGAACCTGCGCAAGGTCGGCGAGACCCGGATTGGCATCACGCTGGACGAATGCACGCGCTCTGAAACCATCGAGGCTGTTTGGCGGGCATTCGGGATTCAGCGCAAGGACAAGGATTACACGCCGCATTACCACATGCCGGCGCATCTGATCCGCAGTTCAGAGTTTCTGACCCACCCGATTTTCCATATGAACCGGGCCGAGACCGAGATGATGCGCTATATGCGGCGTCTGGCGGATCGCGATCTGGCGTTGGATCGGGCGATGATCCCGTTGGGGTCCTGTACGATGAAACTGAACTCGGCTGCGGAAATGATGCCGGTGAGCTGGCCGGAGTTTTCGCAATTGCACCCCTTTGTGCCGCAGGATCAGGCGCTGGGGTACAGGGCGCTGATTGATGATCTTTCGGACAAGCTGGCGCAGATTACCGGTTATGCGGCGATCTCGATGCAGCCGAACTCGGGCGCGCAGGGGGAGTATGCGGGGCTATTGACGATCGCGGCTTATCACAGGGCCAATGGTCAGGGGCATCGCAATGTGTGTTTGATCCCGATGAGCGCGCATGGCACCAATCCGGCCAGCGCGCAGATGGTGGGCTGGAAGGTTGTGCCGGTGAAATCGGCGGAGAATGGCGATATTGATCTGGAGGATTTCCGGGCCAAGGCCGAGAAGCATGCGGAGGCACTGGCCGGATGCATGATCACCTATCCGTCCACCCATGGGGTGTTCGAGGATACGGTGACCGAAGTGTGTCAGATCACGCATGATTTTGGCGGGCAGGTCTATATTGATGGCGCCAATCTGAATGCGATGGTTGGCCTGTCGCGGCCCGGTGATCTGGGGGGCGATGTGAGCCATTTGAACCTGCACAAGACGTTCTGCATTCCCCATGGGGGCGGTGGCCCCGGTATGGGACCGATTGGGGTAAAGGCGCATCTGGTACCGCATTTGCCAGGACATCCGGTCACCGGTGGGACGGAAGGGCCGGTTTCGGCCGCGCCTTTCGGGTCGCCTTCGTTGTTGCCGATATCATGGGCCTATGTGTTGATGATGGGCGGCGAGGGGCTGACCCAGGCGACGCGGGTTGCGATCCTAAATGCCAATTATGTCGCCGGGCGGCTGCAAGGGGCGTTTGAGGTCCTGTACCGTGGGAAAACGGGGCGGGTGGCGCATGAGTGCATCATCGACACGCGTCCGTTTGCCGATAGTGCCGGGGTGTCGGTGGATGATATTGCCAAGCGGTTGATGGATTGCGGTTTTCACGCCCCCACGATGAGCTGGCCGGTGGCGGGTACATTGATGATCGAGCCGACGGAAAGTGAGACCAAGGCCGAGTTGGATCGGTTTTGCGAAGCGATGCTGGCGATCCGCGAGGAGATTCGCGACATTGAAGAGGGGCGGATTGATCCGCTCAACAACCCGCTGAAGAATGCACCTCATACGATGGAAGATCTGGTGCGCGACTGGGATCGCCCCTATGGGCGCGAGCAAGGGTGTTTCCCGCCCGGTGCATTCCGGGTCGACAAATACTGGCCGCCGGTCAATCGGGTGGACAATGTGTTTGGGGACCGCAATCTGGTCTGCACCTGCCCGCCGATGGAAGATTATGCGGAAGCGGCAGAGTAGAGATCCTGCCGCCGGACGCTGTTGTTGAGCGCTCTGGCGGCAAAAATTCTGCGAATTTTTGGGGCTCTCGTCAGGAGGGCCCCATTTTTGTGTCTTGGGGTGCGCCGGTTACAGCATTTGACCCAATGCCTGATGTTACACGTCGTCCACAGGAGAGACGGGCGCATAGGTTTTGCCGTCACGCCAATGGGGGTTCAGCCAGGCGCGTTTGCCGGCGCGGTCGATGACGGCGACCCGGAGCCAGGGTGAGTTGGCCAGGCGGTCAATGTTGACGCGTGTGCGGGTCATGCTTTCGCCATGCACCGCTGCCGAGGCGGACCCCTGGCCCACCACGATGACCGAGGCGACGGCGCTGGAGTCGACAGTCACATAGCGGTCTTCGTAGATCACGCCATAGAGTTCGGGACCGGTTGACGCGTAGCTGTTGCCGGCCTTGAGGGCTTCGAGCAGGAGGTCGGGGTCGTTTGCCTCGGCCTTGACCATGACCCAGCCGCCGAAATGGTCGGGTTCGGTGAAATGGGCGTCATCTGTGGCGCAAAGGTTCAGGCGGCGGCCTTCGCTGAGCAATTGGTCCAATGTGTAAAACCCATGCGGGCGGTCGCAACCGGTGGCGCAGCCGTGATTGTAGATCTCGACCGCATGGGCGGCTTCGATGCTGCGGGCGTCCTGAGTGGTCAGCTGTGACCATTCGGGATGGGCAATTGCCACATAGGCACCTGCGGCGCGGGCGCGGGCGGCGATCTGGGCGCCGGATTCCTGGTCATTGACGGGCAGGAAATGTGGGCTGTTGGAGGGTTCGAATGTTTCCGGCAGGCCGACGGCGAGGATGTGCCACAGTTCGCCGTTTTCCATGGCGCCCGAGTGCAGTTCTGCCCCCAGGATGGTGGTGAACTGATTGTCGCGGAACCCTTTGGTGTCAGCGATGGGATATCCATAGGCGCCAACGAAGTGATCGGTCAGCGCGATGAAATCATAGCCTTCGGCTTTGTATCGGCGACAGACTTCTTGCGGGTCAAGCGCGCCATCTGACAGGTTTGAGTGTGTGTGCAGGTTGCCGCGCCAGAATTGACCTGGTGCTGAAAACATAGCTTCGGACATTTGCCCCTCCGACTAGATGTGAGGGTTTTGCTAATGCATGAAACCATGACAGGGCAATGACAGAATGCCGTGCCCGGGCCGGTGGGCGATCTTTTGATCGCCCATCCGCGAAGAAAACCTCAGAGCGCGCCGGTTGCGAAAACGTGGCGTGCGATGTCTTCGCGGCGCAGTCCGCGAGCGGCGAGTTGGCTGTCGGTCATGCTGTTGAGCACTTCGATCTGGCGGCGTTTCTCATTCGCGGCGGGGATGGCCATGATGGTTTGACCAATGGCGCGCAGGGCATCGAACAAGCCGTCAAGAACGTCCTGGGTGACGGGGGCGGCGGTGATCACATGTTGCATGGCGGGACCTTTCAGCAGGTATTGAACATCTGAGTGTCAGATAGGGCTTTTGGGTCACAAGCTGTAGCGACAATGCAACATATCCGTCTTGCGTTTGCTGCAAGGCAGGGGCGTTGGGGGGCTATCGCAGCCCCCCGAACTTCGTGACTGGGTTCACAGCGAGGCGAAACCGGTGTCGAGCGCGTCGAGCACTGCTGTGACGTCTGACTCGGTCAGGACCAACGGAGGAGACAGGATCACGTTTGGCCCCGAAATACGGATCATTGCGCCCGCCTTGTAAACGGCATCCTGCAGTGCGAAGGCCGTTTCCTTGTCGATCGGAGTTTTGGCTGCCTTGTCGCTGACCAGTTCCATTGCCAGCATCAGCCCATGGCCGCCGCGCACATCGCCGATGATATCGTATTTCTCTTGCAGCGCCTTGAGGCCGACGTGGAATTGCTGACCACGTGCGGCTGCATTGGTGGGCACGTCAAGACGCTGGGTTTCGGCCAGGCAGGCAAGGGCGGCGGCGGCCCCGACCGGATGGCCGGAATAGGTATAGCCATGCCCGATGCTGGCGGCCCCGGTCTCGTCCTTTTCAAAGGTCTGAGCGATTTCTTCGGAGATCATGACCGCGCCGAAGGGGAAGTACCCGTTGGTGATCGCCTTGGCGGTTGCGGACATATCGGGCTGTACGCCCCAGTGGCGGGATCCGCTCCAGTCGCCGGTGCGCCCATAGCCGGTGATCACCTCGTCCGCGATCAGTAGGATGCCGTTGCGGGTACAAATTTCGCGCACGCCGGGCATGAAGCTTTCGTGGGGGGGGATCACGCCGCCGGCGCCCAGGACAGGCTCCATGATAAAGGCTGCGATTGTGCCTGCGCCCTGGAAGGCGATTTCGTCCTCCAGTGCCGAGAGGCACAGTTGCGCCAGTTTTTCGGGATCAGATTCGTTGAAGGGATTGCGATAGGTGTAGGGGGCCGGAAGTTGGAAGCAGCCCGGCAGCAGAGGTTCGTAAGCGGTGCGGAAATTGGCGTTTCCATTGACCGAGGCGCCGCCCATATGCGTGCCGTGATAGCCTTTCTTGAGGCTGAGGAATTTTGTGCGCCCCGACTCTCCGCGGACTTTGTGGTACTGGCGCGCCAGGCGCAGCGCGGTTTCGACGCTGTCCGAACCACCCGAGGTGAAAAACGCACGCGAGAGCCCGTCTGGTTCAAAGAAGTCACGCAGTTCTTCGGCCAGTTGGATCACGCAGTCATTGGTGGTGCCGCGAAAGATTGAATAATAGGGCAGGCGGTCCAGCTGGGCGGTGATGGCGTCTTTGATCGCCTGGCAGGAAAAGCCCAGGTTGACGTTCCACAGACCGCCGACGGCGTCGATGACGCTGTGGCCGTCAATATCGGTGATGCGCACGCCTTCGGCACCGGTGATGATTGTGGGGGCGTTGGCCAGGCTTTCGGCCGGGTGGGCCATGGGGTGCCACAGGGACCGGGCGTTCATTTCCTTGAGATAGTTGGAATCTTTCATCAGGTCAGCTCCTCTTGGAGGTACATGGGGTTTCGGGGCGGGTGAAATGGGTCATCAGGTAGGGCCTGTCATGCCGGCTGCAACAGCGGGTGCTTGTCCGGCAGCAGCCCGCCCGTGCGCTCTGTCAGGGAGCGCACGGCGTCGGTCAGATGGGCGCGGATTTTTGCGGTGGTTTCCGGGGTCATGCGCGACGCCGGGGCGGCGACGGCCAATGCGCCGGTTGGCCTGCGGTCTGGTCCGAACACGGCCATGGCGTGGGAGTAGACCTCGGCCTCGTAGCGGCCAAGCGATTCGGACAGGCCGGTGGCGCGGATCGGTTCCAGCAGGTTCAGGATGTCTGCGCGGTTTGTGACGGTGTTGGTGGTATAGGATTTCAAAGGTTCGGCCAGGGCCTCTTCGATGACGTCGCTGTCGCAGTATGCCAGGATCGCCAGGCCCGAAGCGGTGGCGTGAAAGGGCATGTCCTCGGCGTTTTCCATCGTGACCTTGGTGGCATAGGCCGGGCTGTAGGCGTAGGCCGCCAGGTGCAGTTGGGTGCCGCTGATCACCGACATATGCGCGGTTTCGCCGGTTTGTATGCTGAGGTCGGTCAGGATGGGTTTTGCCACATCCAGCAATGGCACTGAGGATTCGCGCAGGGTGGCCAGACGCAAAACACCTGCGCCCAGACGGTAGGCGCGCTCGGGGCCGGTCTGTTCGACCAGGCCCTGGGTCTGTAGTTCGCTCAGCATCCGATAGACGGTTGCCTTGTTCATACCGGACAGGCGCGCGATTTCGCTCAGCCCGATTTCGGGTCGGGTCAGGCTGAAAAGATTCAGCAAAGAGAGGGCTTTGGCAACTGTTCCCATGCAGGTCACAATCCGGGTTTGGCGCGGGCCGTGGTCTGGGCCCTTTGGTTTCAATTTAATCAATCCCGGCAGGTTTGATCGGCATTCGGCCGGGCATGTCAGTTTTACTTGACGGAAGCTGTGGCGGTCTGTCAATCTAAATTAGAACCAACGGTTTGAATAATGAACCGACTTCAAGTACTCTGGAACAGGGAGTGATCCATGACTTTCAAGACTCTTTTGGCGGGCGCTGTGGCAGCCTGCACCCTCACGGCAGGTGCGGCTTTTGCCGAGTATCCCGAAAAGCCGGTGAACTTTATTGTGCCTTGGCCTCCCGGAGATCTGGAAGACGTGCTGACCCGCATGATCGCCGAAGATTTTCAGGCGGAATACGGTGTGCCGGCGGCGGTTGTGAACAAACCTGGCGGTGGCGGCGGGCCGTTCCCTGGCGCGATCGAGGTGGCGAACGCCCCTGCGGATGGCTACACGGTCGGATCGTTTGTGATGGGCGTGCCGGTCTTGGGCCATCAGATCGGCATTCCGGAATTGTCACCCGAGAAGTTTGACCCGCTGGGCATCTTTGTGACCTACCCCTTTGTGATCGCCACCAGCGCGGACGCGCCCTACGATACGCTTGAGGATCTGGCCGCATATGCCAAGGAAAACGATGTGGTCCTGGGCCATTTTGGGGCCCCATTGGTGCCGACCAAAGTGACAATGGCCTATTCCAAGAACGCCGGTTTCGAATGGGGCGCGGATGCTGCATTTGACAACCTGGATTGCAACACACTTGCATCCGGGGATGCGGATGTCATCAACACGACCCTGCAATTGGTCCTGCCCTGCCTGGATACGATCAAGGTGCTGGCCTCGATCACGACCGACCGTATTCCTCTGACCCCTGACAGCCCCACATTGGGCGAGATTGACCCGACGCTGGGCATGGTTCTGTGGAATGGTTTGTTCGTGACCAAGGACACGCCGCAGGATGTGCGCGACAAGATCATCGCGAGCGCAAAGAAAACCGTCAACTCCGAACGCGCGCAGAAAGTGGCGGCGGATACCGGTGCCTCGATCTATTGGGAAGATGCAGCAACTGCCGCAGAACACATCAAATCGGACATTTCTACCATGGCCGAGATCAATGCGAAATTGAACTGATCAGTAAAGTTTTGCAAAGTTGAAGCCGGCCCCCGACGTATGGGGGCCGGTTTTCATCACAAGAGGCCCGCATGACCGATCACCCCGCTCAAGACCTGAATGACCTGCACGCGCCGAAACCGGGCGAGCTGATCTTTGCGATACTGTTTTTGGGGTTCGCGGCGGTGATGTTGTCGCAACTCGGAGATCAGACCAAATTTTCGTCCAGCGGCAAGCTGTTCGCGCAGCCTCGGTTCTGGTCAGCAGTGGGTGTGATTGGCATGGTCGTCTTTGGCGCGCTGCATCTGGTCACTGTCCTGCGTCCCCGCGTCGCCGGAGAGCTGGCCGAGGCGATTTCATGGTTGCGGTCGCTGGAGTATCTGGTGGCGTTCATGGTTTACGTCTGGGCGGTGCCTCAGCTGGGCTATCTGCCGTCGACGATCCTGTTTACCGTCCTGCTGGCCCTCCGACTGGGATACCGGGATCGGCGCAGTTTGCTGGCGGCGGTGGCCACCGGGGTGGTGATTGTGCTGGTGTTCAAAACGGCCTTGTCCGTCAAAATTCCGGGCGGGGCGATCTATGAATACCTGCCGGCGGGTTTGCGCAGCTTTATGATCCTGCGGTTCTGACATGGATCTGCTGTTTTCAGGTATCGTCATCCTCGCCCGCTGGGATGTATTGGCCGCCTTGCTTATCGGGTCGGTGGGCGGAGTCATCATCGGGGCCATTCCGGGTGTTGGCGCGGCTGTGGCCATTGCGATTTTGTTGCCGGCGACGTTTTCGCTGGATCCGATTGTGGGTTTAACGGCGCTGTTGGGGATCTATGGCAGTTCGATGTATGGCGGCGCCATTCCTGCCGTCTTGATCAATACGCCGGGCACGGCTGTGAATGCGCTGACCACCTATGACGGTTATCCGATGACCAAGCGTGGCGAAGGGCGCCGCGCCTTGTCGCTGGCTTATTCGGCCTCGTTTTTCGGCGGGGTGTTTTCAATCATCTGCCTGATTGTGCTGTCTCCTGTCCTGGCCTGGATCGCACCGCAGTTCGGGTCGCGCGAAATATTCCTGGCGGCTTTGCTGGGCATCATCCTGGTGGTGCTGGCCCATCGCGGCCAGATTTTTGCGGCCGGTGCTCTGGCCTGTTTCGGGATCTGGCTGAACACGATCGGAATGGAGCCCATCCAGTACACGCGCCGGTACACGTTTGACCAAAGCTGGCTGGCGGGGGGCGTGGATCTGATCGTCGTCGTGCTGGGCCTGTTCGCGATCAGCCAGGCGTTTTTGTTGTTGGTGGACAAAGACAACGCGCCCAAGGCCGCGGCCCTGAGCGGCGGGTTGTTTCAAGGGTTTGCCGAGCTGTTTCGTCACAAGCGGGTGGCGGCCACATCCAGTGCCTATGGGGTGCTGATGGGCATGATCCCCGGAGTCGGAGAGTTCACGGCGCAGTTCATGTCCTACACCACCGCACAGCGCACCTCGAAAAACCCAGGTCTGTTCGGCAAGGGCTCGCCCGAGGGGCTGATTGCCTCCGAAGCGGCGAATAACGCGGTGCCGAGCGCGGCAATGATCCCGCTATTGGCGCTGGGCATTCCGGGCGAGGCGCTGACGGCGATGATGCTGTCGGTGTTTTATGTGCATAATGTGATCCCGGGTCCGAACCTGTTTCAGAACCAGATGGATTTTGTGGTGGCGTTGTATATCGCCCTGTTGATCCTGAACGTGCTGGTGGTGGTGTTCCTGTTGATGTCCACCAACCTGCTGTTGAAGATCATCCAGATCCCCACACGGTTCCTGGGGATGACCATTCTGACGCTGGCCTTTGTCGGCGTGTATTCGCTGCGCAACTCTTCGGTGGATTGTGCGATTGCTGCCGGGTTCGGGGTGTTTGGATTTATCCTCAAACGGGTGAATTTGCCGATTGTGCCCATCATCCTGGGCATGGTTCTGGGCGGCATCATGGAGGCCAAGCTGCGGACCTCGATGGGGCGGGTGAAAACGCCGCTGGACTTTATTGACCGGCCCATCGCCTTTATCCTGTTTTGCATCATCGTGATTGTGCTGGCGTCGCATTTCTGGCGGGTCTGGCAAGCTTATCAAAAGGGCAGGAAATGACCGATCAATCCCGTATTGACGCGCTGCGGGCCCAGCCTGTGGCGCCTGGCCAATTGTTCATAAATGGGGAATGGGGACCCGGCGCGGGCGCGGCTGTGTCGGTGACCTCGCCGATTGACGGGACCGAGCTTGCCACGTTGCAAGGGGCCAGCCGCGATGATGTCGAACGCGCGGTGGCTGCGGCGCGGGCGGCTTATGAGGATGGGCGTTGGTCCCGATTGGCCCCTGCCGCGCGCAAGGCGGTGCTGAATGCCATTGCCGCGCGGATCGAGGCCGAGGCGCTGGAACTGGCCGTTCTGGGCATTCGCGACAATGGGACAGAGCTGGCCATGGCGCTCAAGGCCGAGCCGGGCAGTGCGGCGGGCACGTTCCGCTATTATGCCGAGGCGCTGGACAAGATCGCCGGAGAGATCGCGCCAACCGCGCCCGGGGTGCTGGGGCTGGTGCATCGGGTGCCGGTTGGGGTGGTGGGCGCAATTGTGCCGTGGAACTTCCCGCTGATGATCGGCGCCTGGAAGCTGGCTCCGGCTTTGGCGATGGGCAACAGCGTGGTGCTGAAACCGGCCGAGACGGCATCACTGTCGTTGCTGCGCCTGGCCCAGATCTGTGCCGAGTGTGGCCTGCCCGATGGGGTGCTGAACGTTGTGACCGGCACAGGCGCGGAAACCGGTGACGCGCTGGCGCGCTCTATGGGGGTCGATGTTCTGACCTTCACCGGTTCAGGCGCGACCGGGCGCAAGTTGATGGAGGCGTCTGCCCAGTCGAACCTCAAGCGGGTTTATCTGGAACTGGGCGGCAAATCTCCGAACATCGTTTTTGCCGATGCGCCGGACCTGTTGAACGCGGCCAAAGTGTCGGCAGCGGGGATTTTCCGCAACTCGGGTCAGGTGTGTGTGGCCGGATCGCGCCTGCTGGTCGAGGCCTCGGTGCATGACCGCTTTGTGGCTATGTTGCAGGACGAGGCAGAAAAACTGCGGGTGGGCGACCCTCTGGCGGCGGACACGCAGATCGGGGCGGTGAATTCAGAGGTGCAGCTGCGCCAGAACCTGAGCTTTCTGGAAATGGCGCGGGCAGAAGGCGGGCGGATTGTCACCGGTGGCAAACGCATCCTGCAAGAGACCGGGGGCACCTATATGGCGCCTACGATTGTCTCTCATGTCACCCGTGACGCGGTTCTGTTTCAACGTGAAGTCTTTGGTCCGGTTCTGTCCGTGACCTCCTTTGAAACCGAGGCCGAGGCGCTGGCTCTGGCCAATGCCACCGAGTACGGGTTGGCGTCCGGGGTCTGGACATCTGATCTGTCGCGCGCGCATCGCATGGTTGCGGGCATTCGTGCCGGGGTGGTGCATGTCAACACCTATGGCGGGGCGGATAACACCGTGCCGTTGGGCGGTGTCGGACAGTCTGGCAATGGGCATGACAAATCGCTGCATGCTCTGGACAAATACATCGACCTCAAGACCGCCTGGATTCAGCTGTAGGCCGGGTATCTCGCGGCAGGGGCAGGGCCGTTCAAAGCTGTTTGGACCAGAAGGTCGAGAATCGCCCCGGATCCTGTCCGGGGAACCGGTTGTGCGTTGGACACGAGATGGGTTGCAGTGAAACGCAGTTCCGCATATCGGAATAATCACAGCGTTTCGGCGGGTTTTGACGTAAGGTCCCGGCCGTTACGCTCTGTGAAACATTTGCGCATTTCCGGACGCTGGGCTTAACTCGGCGTCGGAGGATCTGGGAGGACCTATGTCGAACGCAATCGAGTATGAACGCATTGGCGATATCGCCGTGCTCAAGGCAAACAACCCGCCGGTCAACGCGTTGGGATTTGATGTGCGCCATGGTCTTGTCGATGGGATCGCCCGGGCCGAAGCGGATGAGGGCGTCAAGGCCGTGCTGATCTATGGCGATGGGCGGACCTATTTTGCGGGCGCTGATATTCGCGAGTTCGGCACCCCTCCGCGCGAACCCTATCTGCCAGATGTCTGCAATCGTATCGAGGCCTGCCCGTTGATCGTTGTGTCGGCGATGCATGGCACCGCCTTGGGCGGCGGATTGGAAATTGCGCTGTCGACGCATTACCGTATTGCGGTGCCTTCGGCCCGGATGGGCCTGCCCGAAGTGCATCTGGGGCTGATCCCCGGGGCCACCGGGACCCAGCGCCTGCCACGACTGGTCGGTGTTGAAACGTCATTGGATATCATGACGACCGGCCGGCAAATCGGCGCGAAACAAGCGTTGGATATGGGGCTGGTGGACAAGATCGCCGAGGGCGAGCCACGCGAAATCGGCCTGGCCTATGTTCAGGAGCTGCTGGAGGCAGGCGCCGCGCGCCGGGCCGTCAGCGAAATGCCCGCACCTGCGCCGATTGATTTTGACGCGGCCTATGAGGCGACGCTGGCGCGCAGCCGGGGGCAGATCTCGCCTGCCTATTGCGTGCGTGCGGTGCAGGCCGCCTGCGAATTGCCCTTTGCCGAAGGGGTCGCCAAGGAACGCGCCCTGTTTATGGAGCTGATGGCGACGGACCAGCGTCAGGGCATGATCCATGCTTTCTTTTCCGAACGCGCGGTTGGCAAATTGCCCGAACTGGCCGGTGTCACCCCGCGCGATGTGGCGGCCGTTGGTGTGATTGGCGGCGGGACAATGGGCGCTGGTATTGCCACGGCCTGTTTGCTGTCGGGGCTGGATGTGGTGATGCTGGAAATGTCACCCGAGGCTGGCGAAGCGGCACGGGGCCGGATCGAAGGCAATCTGGGCGGCGCATTGAAGCGGGGAAAGATCAGCCAGGAACGCTTCGAGACGCTGACCACCAAGTCCCTGACCCTGGCGACAGATTATCAGGCGCTGGCGGATGTCGACATGGTGATTGAGGCCGTGTTCGAAGACATGGGCGTCAAGAAAGAGGTCTTTGGCCGTCTGGACGCTGTTTGCAAACCGGGGGCGGTGCTGGCCACCAACACCTCTTATCTGGATATCAACGAAATCGCCGCCGCGACCTCGCGCCCTGCGGATGTGATCGGGCTGCATTTCTTCTCGCCCGCGCATGTGATGAAATTGCTGGAGATTGTGGTGGCGGATGCCACAGCGCCAGAGGTGACAGCGACCGGGTTTGCTCTGGGCAAACGATTGGGCAAAACCTCGGTTCGGGCCGGGGTTTGCGACGGGTTCATCGGCAATCGCATTCTCAAGACATATCGCACCTGCGCCGATCACATGGTTATGGATGGCGCGACGCCCTATCAGATCGACGAGGCATTGACGCGCTTTGGGTTTGCGATGGGCCCGTTTGCGGTGGCGGATCTGGCCGGGCTGGACATCGGCTGGGCCACGCGCAAACGGTTGGCGCCGACGCGTGACCCGCGCGAACGCGTGCCGACCTATGCAGACAAACTATGTGAGGCGGGCCATTTCGGTCAGAAGACCGGGACGGGCTATTACCTCTATGAAGCAGGCAAGCGCGCCCGGGTGCCCAACCCGCAGGTGATGGAGCTGATCGAGGCGGAACGGGCCGAGAAAGGCATCACGCCGCGCGAATTTTCCGAAGACGAAATCGTGCGCCGCTATATGGCCGCGATGGTCAACGAAGCGGCCAAGGTCGTGGGCGAAGGCATCGCCCGCCGTCCGCTGGATGTGGATATGACCCTGCTGTTTGGCTACGGTTTTCCACGTTACAATGGCGGTCCGCTGAAATGGGCGGACATGCAAGGCCTGCCACAGATGCTGGCCGCAATCGAATCCTATGCCCAGGAAGACGCCTATTTCTGGCAGCCGGCTGCATTGTTGACGCAGCTGGTATCTGAGGGGCGCACATTTGATGATCTCAATAAGGAGTCGGCCGCAGCGCCGGGGGAGTGAGAGATGGACCTGAACTATACAGCCGAAGAACTGGCGTTTCGCGATGAAGTGCGGGCGTTCATGCAGGAAAAGCTGCCCAAGGAGATGGCGGACAAGGTCAGAGGCAAGGGCGAGCTGACCAAGGATGACATGGAGCGCTGGCACGCGATCCTGAACGAGCAGGGCTGGCTGGCTCCGAACTGGCCCGAGGAATACGGTGGTTGCGCCTGGAACGCGGTGCAAAAGCACATCTTTGATGTGGAATGCGCCTTTGCCAATGCGCCGCGCGTATTGCCCTTTGGTCTGGCCATGTTGGCGCCTGTGCTGATGGCCTTTGGCAGCCAGGAGCAGAAGGATCACTATCTGCCCCGCATCCTGAATGGCGATGACTGGTGGTGTCAGGGATATTCAGAGCCAGGCGCGGGTTCGGATCTGGCCTCTTTGAAGACCCGTGCGGTGCGGGATGGCGATCACTACATCGTCAACGGTCAGAAGACCTGGACCACGCTGGGCCAGCACGCGAACATGATCTTTTGTCTGGTCCGGACGGATACCGACGTCAAACAACAGGAAGGCATCAGCTTCCTCTTGATTGACATGGACACACCCGGTGTCGAAGTGCGCCCGATCATCCTGCTGGATGGCACGCATGAGGTGAACGAAGTCTGGTTCACCGATGTGAAGGTGCCGGTTGAAAACCTGGTGGGTGAGGAAAACAAGGGCTGGACCTATGCCAAGTACCTGTTGACCCACGAGCGTACCGGAATTGCCGGGATCGGCTCCTCTCAGGCGGGTCTGGATGCGATCAAACGCATGGCCCGGGCCGAGGTCCACAATGGCCGCCCATTGATTGAAAACCCGCATTTCGCCGCACGTATGGCGCAGGTTGAAATTGATCTGATGGCGATGGCCACAACCAACCTGCGGATCATCTCCAAGGCTGCGGTGGGTCAGGCCCCCGGGCTTGAGGCGTCCATGATCAAGGTCAAGGGTACGATCATCCGTCAAGAGATCAACGATCTGGCCCGCCGCGCGGCAGGCCCCTACGCGATGCCGTTCCCGTCCGAAGCGGTCGAGGGTGACAATGATCCGATTGGCCCGGAAGGGGCCGCTGTGGTCGCGCCGCAGTATTTCAACAACCGCAAATTGTCGATCTTTGGTGGATCGAACGAAATCCAGCGCGGCATCATTGCCAAAGTCACGATGGGAGTGTGACCAGATGAATTTTGATCTGACAGAAGAACGGCAAATGCTGCAGGACACTTTGCGGCGTTATCTGGCTGACAAATACGATACAGCCACGCGCAACACCATTCTGGACAGCGAGGCGGGTATGAGCGCAGAGATCTGGAATGGTCTGGCCGAACTCGGCGTGATCGGCGCGCTGTTCTCGGAAGACGACGGCGGATTTGCCGGTGCCGGTTTCGACATCGCGGTGGTGTTCGAAGAACTGGGCCGCGCGGGTGTGGTCGAGCCTATGCTGGACACGGCGATCCTGGGCGGTGGCCTGGTCGCGGCGCTGGGCGACTCTGCGCAAAAAGAGATCATCGAAGAGGTGATCGGTGGCGTGGTGCAGCTGGCGCTGGCCCATGGTGAACCGACCAGCCGTTATGACCTGGCCCGGGTTCAGACCACGGCCAAGGCCGATGGCGACACCATTGTGCTCAACGGGCGCAAGGCGGTTGTTGTGAACGCCGAGGCAGCGGATCATCTGGTCGTTTCAGCCCGCGAAAGCGGTGCGGCTGACGACGCTGAGGGGATCTCGTTGTTTTTGGTCCCTGCGGGCACTGCCGGGCTGACCATGCGGGGCTATGCGATGCTGGCCGGCGGTCGTGCGGCTGAGGTGACCTTGGACAATGTCTCGGTTCCTGCCTCTGCCCGGTTGGGGGCCGCGGGTGCCGCGCTTCCTGCTATCGAGACCGTTGTTGCTGCTGCCAATGTTGCATTGGCTGCGGAAACCATGGGGGCGATGCAGGCGGCGACCGAGCTGACCAAGGAATATCTGATGACCCGCAAACAGTTTGGCCGCCCCATCGGGTCGTTCCAAGCCCTTGCGCATCGGATGTCAGATCTGTTGATCGAGCTG
The DNA here is from genome assembly GCA_034670145.1 of Marinibacterium sp. Taxonomy (GTDB): domain Bacteria; phylum Pseudomonadota; class Alphaproteobacteria; order Rhodobacterales; family Rhodobacteraceae; genus HXMU1420-2. Next base: position 108,942 of record JAXMOA010000003.1, on the reverse strand, counting down.
GAGCAGGCACGCTCTGCCGTGATCAACGCCGCCGGGCATCTGGAGACGGACGCCCCCGTGCGGGACATGCAGATCGCCTCGGCGCGCAATCTGATGGGGCGCGTCGGCCGTCTGGTCGCCGAGGAATCGATCCAGATGCATGGTGGCATTGCCATGACCCAGGAATACGAACTGGCCCATATCGCAAAGCGGATCACCATGGCCGATCATCGGTTTGGCGACACGGATTACCATTTGGAGCGTTTCATTGCTCTCAGTGCCGCCTGACTTTGAAATCGACACAGACGACATACACAGCGGCGCCCATGCGCTGGTTGGGTATGATGTCGATTTAACCGCACAGGACGGCACCGCCCGTGTCGTCCTGTGCGTTGAACCACGCCACTTGAACCGAAACGGCACGCTGCATGGCGGCATCATCGCGATGATGCTGGATGCAGCTGCCGGGTTTGCGGCCTCGCGCGGGGATACGGTTGCTGGGTTTTCCCAGGTGGTGACCCTGTCGCTCAACACCAGCTATGTGGCCGCAGCCCGCGAAGGTATGGTGGTCACCGCTACAGGCCGGATCGCCGGAGGAGGGGCAAGCATCGTCTATGCAGGAGCAGACCTGTGTGACGCGGATGGCGTGCTTCTGGCCTCGGGTTCTGGCGTATTCAAACGGATCAGGAAGCGCGCGACATGACACTTGCTCGGATAGACGATCAGGGTGACCGTTTGGTCATTGTGAATATGAACGCGGCCCGGCGCGGGGCGCTGTCGCCCGAGTATTACGAGACGGTGCGCCAGGGCCTGCAACAGGCAAGCCAACAGCGGGTGCGCGCGGTGTTGTTGACCTCGGAAGGTGGCTTTTTCTGTTCGGGCGGTGATCTGAACACATTGATCGAGCGCTCCAAACTGACCGAGGCAGAGCGCAAGCAAAAGATCGAAGGTTTGCATGGTCTGATCCGGTTGATCCGGGCCTGTCCGGTGCCGGTGATTGCAGCGGTCGAGGGCGGCGCGGCGGGGGCGGGGCTGTCGATTGCGCTGGCCTGTGATCTGATCGTGGCCTCTGAGGGGGCGAAATTCACAGCCGCCTATGTCAAGGCTGGTCTGGTGCCCGATGGCGCCCTGACCTCGGCCTTGTCGCGGATGATCCCGCGCCCACTTGCAATGGAAATGTGCCTTTTGGCGCGGCCCGTCACAGCAGAACGTCTGGCCGCCAGCGGGGCGATCAACGTGATCGTGCCCCCCGGCGAGGTCGAGGCGCAGGCCCACACCCTGGCCGATGCCCTGGCGCGTGGTCCGCGCGAAACACAAGGCATGATCCGGTCGCTGGTCGCATCGGCCTATGACAACAGCGAGGCGCAGCAGTTGGAGGCCGAGCGTGACGGCATGGCACGGGCGCAGGGTGGTCCGGAAGCGGCCGAGGGGATCTCGGCCTTTCTGGAGAAACGCAAGGCGGATTTTTCCTGATGACACGTTGGAACGACGCCGTTGATCATCAGGTCGCCACACGGCCTCAGGCCCCTGCGTTGCAGGATGCGTCGGGCGCGAATTGGAGCTACGCGGAGCTGGATGTTGCGATCCGTGAGGTTCAGGACATTCTGGAACAGCAGGGCATGGTTGCCGGTCAGCGCCTGTTGCTCTTGGCCGAGAACTGCGCGGCGGGTGTTGCGGTGTTGTTCGCCTGCGCGCGGGCCGGCGTCTGTGTGATTCCGTTCAATGCCCGTCAAACGGCAACCGAGGTCGAGCGCATCGTGGCCCATGCGGAGCCGGGCCTGATTGTCACAACCTCCGGCGCCTCGCCCAATGCCACGGCACATGGCGAGCGGCTGGGCGGGACGGTTGCAGAGGGCGCCTTTGGTCAACTGCATATTTGCCCGACCGCAAGCGGGCCGGCCGATACGCCCGACGATGTGGCCGTGTTGCTTTATACCACGGGCACAACGGGGCAGCCAAAAGGGGTGATGATCACCCATACAAACCTGATCTTTGCCGGCAAGGCCGCGCAAACGTTTCGCAGTCTGGAGCCGGGACATAAGGTCTATGGCGTGGCACCGTTCACCCATGTGATCGGTCTGGCCTCGATGTTGACGGCAACGCTGACCGCTGGCGCGACCGCTGTGCTGGAGGCGCGGTTTTCGGCAGAGCGGCTGTATCGGGCGCTGGGTGCGGGCATCTCGCATTTGCCGGCGGTGCCTCAGATGCATGCGCTGTTGATGCAATATGTGCGCGAACAGGGGTTGGAGAAGCTGGACAGCCCGACTTTGGCCTATGTCTCGTCCGGGGGGGCGCCGCTGGATCCAGATTGGAAAGCCCGCGCCGAGGCGTTTTACGGCCTGCCTTTGCAAAACGGGTATGGCATGACCGAGACGACAGCGGCGACCAATATCACCCGCAGCGTGATGGGCGACCGGGATGTGTCGGTTGGGCCGGTGGTGCCGGATGTCGAAATGCGGATTGATGAAACTGTTCCCGGTGGGGGCGACGAATCCGGCGAGGTTCTGGTACGCGGCCCCAACATCATGAAGGGCTATTTCCGCAACCCCGAAGAGACCGCCAAAGTGCTGAGCGAGGACGGCTGGTTGCGCACCGGTGATCTGGGCCGGATTGATGCGCAGGGGCGGTTACATATCATGGGCCGCAGCAAAGAGCTGATCATTCATGGCGGGTTCAACGTCTACCCGCCCGAGGTCGAGGCCGCCCTGAACGAACATCCGCAGGTCATTCAATGCGCGGTTGTCGGGCGTTTGGTGAATGGTGATGAAAAACCGGTGGCCTTTGTACAGTCAGACCCGGCGGACCGCCCCGATCCGGCCGACCTTCGGGCCTTTGCGGCAGAGCGTCTGACCGGGTACAAGCGGCCCAGCCAGATCGTGGTGGTGGATGAATTGCCTGCCGCGCAATCGGGCAAGATACTAAAGACCAAATTGCTGGATACCTTCGCCGACCTGCTGGACTGACAGAGACATTTTGGCCTGTTTCAAGGGCGAAACGCGAAAAACCGGCCACGCTCGGCGCGCCTGTGATCCCATCAATCGGGGATCAGATCGTTTGTGGCGTACCGCATGGTCGAATTTTCGGCCGTGCGATCCGCTGTCCCGAACAGCAGCAATCCTTCGCCGTTCAGCATGGTTGCCCGGCGATGAATCTGAAACTCCTGACCATCCGACGTCAGAACCGAACTGCCGGCAGAGCTGTGATCGGTGAATTCCAGCTGTTGGTCGCGCAGTTCGATTTTCGCATGTTGGCGCGACACCCAGGCATGTGGCAACACCACGTCGCATTCTCCGGAGCGTCCGATGGTCAGAGTTTCGCCATCTGAAATCGTCCAGCTGGCGCCGGGCATTTCAAAAGTGGCGGATTCTGTGCGCCGGCCCAGTTTCGGCAACTGCGAGCTGAAAACAACGGTCTGATTGCCGATTTGATTGGCGGTAAAGGAGTAGGCACGTGTCGCGTCCTGTTTCCCTTTGAGCTTGATGCCACCCAGCGAAACAAAATGCCCCTGATTGTCGACCGACAGCCGGTCAAAGGCTTCGTCGCCGATCAGCAACTCTCCGGGTTTGGCCAGCGAGGCCAGCCGCGCCGCGGTGTTGACCGCGTTGCCGTAAATGTCGTTGTCGTGGCGCAGCACCTCGCCAAAGAACAGCCCGGCATGCAGCGACAGGTCGTGCTCCCACTCTTCCTCGATCATGATCCTGGCGGCGTCAAATCCCTGTTCCGCCTCGCGGAAAACGCTGAGCGTGTCGTCGCCCTGGGATTTGATGCAATGGCCGCCGGTTTCTTCGATGATGGTGCGCATGCGGGCCAAGATCAGGCTGATATGGTTCAATGCCTCTTGCTGAGACAGTTTCTCATATAACGGAGTGCTGCCCGTTATGTCGGCCATAAGAACGCAGGCGGTTGCCATCTAAATACCGTTTTCGATTCCTGAAGGCTTGGTTCCCTTTTGGCATAGGCCGTCCTGATGCAAATTCATAGCCTTTTCATGGCCTTTGGGGGCAGGTCAGACGTAGGTGCCTTCGGCGGCGGCACGGATGGCGCGGATGTTTTCGCCATAGATCTCTGGCTTGGTAACCGAGCCGCCGCGAAACACGGCGGAGCCCGCGACCAGCACATCCGCACCGGCCTGTGTGATCAGGGGGGCCGTGGTCGGGTCACAGCCCCCGTCCAGCTGGATGTGAATGGGGCGGTCCCCGATCATGGCGCGCAGGGTGGCGATCTTGTCCAGTTGCGAGTGGATGAATTTCTGACCGCCAAATCCCGGGTTCACCCCCATCACACAGACCAGATCGACCATATCCAGCAGCGGCGCCACGGCCTCGGCTGGGGTGCCGGGGTTGAGCGCAACACCGGCCTTGGCACCGGCGCCCCGGATCGCCTGCAAGGTGCGGTGAATATGCGGTCCGGCCTCTACATGAGCGGTGATGATGTCGGCCCCGCTTTGGGCAAATGCGTCGATATAGGAATCCACCGGAGAGATCATCAAATGCACGTCCATCACCGTGCGGATATGCGGGCGGATGGCGGCGCACATGGCAGGGCCAAAGGTGATGTTGGGCACAAAGTGTCCATCCATCACGTCCACATGGACCCAATCGGCGCCCTGGGCCTCGATCGCGGCGCATTCGGCGCCGAAGTTGGCGAAATCCGCTGACAGGATAGAGGGGGCAATCTTGGTTTTGCGGTCAAAAGACATGGGCGGCACCTCGGGATTGATTGTGGGTCGGCTATAGACCGCGCGGGCGGGGGGTTCAATCTGGGTCTCTTGATTGTGAGCCGCAGACGGCCGCGAAAAGGGGGGATGGGCGCATGCGCCCGCACCAGACGCTTTGCAATGATCGGGTCGGGACCTCTGTGGTGCCGGGGGCTGCGTTACAAAAGTTTCAACAGGATGTCACAAACTAGATAACCGACAGCGGTAGTCCGGCGCAGCGATCAATGGGGGTCTGTGTGCTTCGGATAGAAAATCTTACAAAACGGTTTGGTGCCAACACCGCCGTTGATGCGGCCAATCTGGACGTCGACAAGCCGTGCATGATCGGCATTATCGGCCGGTCCGGGGCGGGTAAATCCACGCTGTTGCGGATGGTCAACCGGCTGGCGGATGCCAGCGAAGGGCAGATCCTGTTCGAGGGGCGTGACGTCACGCAACTGACAGGCGCGGCGCGGCGGTCCTGGCAGGCCGATTGTGCGATGATCTTTCAACAGTTCAACCTGGTGCCACGGATGGATGTTGTGTCCAACGTGTTGCACGGCACGCTGAACCGGCGCTCTACCCTGACGACGGTGTTCAACCTGTTCCCGATGGCTGACATCCACAAGGCCATCGATATTCTGGATCGCCTGGGCATTGCCGAACATGCGCCCAAGCGCGCCGAGGCTCTGTCGGGCGGTCAGCAACAGCGGGTGGCCATCGCGCGGGCCCTGATGCAGGACCCCAAGATCATTCTGGCGGACGAACCGATTGCGTCGCTTGACCCGATGAACGCGCAAACCGTGATGGAGGCCTTGCGCCGCATTCACGAAGAAGACGGGCGCACCGTCATTGCCAACCTTCACACCCTGGACACGGCGCGGCGCTATTGTGACCGCGTTGTGGGTATGCGCGACGGGCGGATCGTCTTTGACGGCCTGCCCGAACAGCTGACCACAGGTGTGGCCCGCGAAATCTATGGCGCGGATGCCAGCTTCTCCGAAGCGGCGACCTCGACCGAGATCGACACATTGGACAGATCGCGTGCTGCTGAAATGGCGGCTGAGGCGTTTGTCTGACCCTGGTTTCATCACCCCGACCCCAAAGCCGGGCGGGACAATATGGAGAGATAAGATGAAAAAGCTCATTGCAGCACTTGTTGCAACAACCGCACTAGCCGGACCGGTTCTGGCCGATGGATCCGATATTTCCGAATTCCGGATTGGTATTCTGGGCGGTGAGAACGCACAGGACCGGCTGAACTCGAACGAATGCCTGCGTGCATACACCGAAGAAACGCTGGGCGTTGAAACCAAGCTGTTCGCGCCGGCCGACTATAACGGTGTGATCCAGGGCCTGCTGGGCGGCACCATCGACATGGCATGGCTGGGCGCCTCGGGTTATGCAAAGACCTGGCTGACAGACCCGGAAGCGGTTGAGCCGGTGCTGGTCAAGGTGAATATGGATGGCGGCTTTGGCTACTATTCGGTCGGGTTCGCCCGCAAGGACAGCGGCATCACATCGCTGGAAGACCTGAAGGGCAAGGTTTTTGGGTTCGGTGATCCAAACTCCACATCCGGCTATCTGATCCCATCCATCGAGATCCCCGAAGCCATCTCTGCAACCATGGAATCGGGCGACTACTTTGGTGAGGTCAAGTTCACCGGTGGGCACGAACAGACCATCGTTGCGGTTTACAACGGCGACATTGATGGCGGCGTGACCTGGGCCGATGGTCTGGGCGAATGGGAAGACGGTTACAACTCTGGCGCTCTGCGCAAGGCCGTTGACGCCGGTTTGGTCGATATGAACGAGCTGGTCCAGATCTGGCAGTCCAAGCCGATTCCGGAAGGCCCGTTGGTTCTGCGCAAGGCGCTGCCTGCGGACGTAAAGGAAAAGATGACAGCAATGATGGCCGGTCTGATCGATACGGACAAGGATTGCGCCTACAACGTGACAGCTGGTGAAACTCTGGGTTTCAAGCCGATCGACCATGACGCGTATCTGAGCATCATCGAAGCCCGTCGGTTGAAGTCCAACTGATCTGAACAATCTCTTTGCGGGGCCCGGTCCAGTTTCTGACGCAACCGGGCCCCGCATCTTTGTGGAGCTCCCCTTATGGCCGAAGCAACCGCCAACGCGCCTTCGGCGCAGGGCATCCGTGACAGCTATGTCGCGCTGACCAACCGCAAACGCCTGTATTCCGGCATTATTCTGGCGATCTTTGTGGCGCTGTTCGCGGCCGGCTGGCGCACGGCAGACGCACGCAACGCGGGCAGTTTCTGGAATGGGTTCACCCATGTCTTTGACTATCCAAGCGAAGTGCTGGCCGAAGCGCTGGAAAAGGCGAGCGCCTTGCCCGCGCATCTGGTCACCTTCTTTCCTGCCCTGATCGAGACCCTCAATATTGCTGCTGCCGCGACACTGATCGGCACCTTGGGCGGCACCTTTTTTGCGCTCATGTCGACCCGGGGTCTGGCCCGCTGGCCGGCTCTGATCCCGGTGTTTCGCCGGATCATGGATATCTGCCGGGCGATGCCCGAGATTGTGATCGCTCTGGTGCTGATCTTTGTGCTGGGCGGTGGCCCGATTCCGGCAATGATCGCGATTGCCATTCATACGGTCGGCGCCCTGGGCAAACTGTTTTCAGAGGTGAACGAAAACGCCTCGCTCAAGCCGGTCGAGGGGTTGCAATCGGTCGGGGCCAATTGGGCACAGCGCATGTACCTGGGGGTGATCCCTCAGGTCGGTCCGAACTATGTCAGCTACGCGCTGTTGCGGTTCGAAATCAACATTCGCGCGTCGGCCATCCTGGGCTTTGTCGGGGCCGGTGGCATTGGCTACGAACTCAAGAACGCCATGTCCTGGGGCAAGGGGCGATATGACGACGCCGCCGCCATCTTTCTTTTGCTATTCGCGACCATCATCGTGGTTGACCAGCTGTCCAGCTATGTACGCCAGCGCCTGACCCATGGAGCCGACTGATGAGCACGTTTTCCACAGATCTGGGCATTGAGGGCATCAAGGCCGAGGCCGACCATTTGTTCAAACGCAAACGTTTGATCAATTTTGCGCTGCCGGGGGTGGTGCTGGCCTATCTGGTTTACATCTTCTTTGCGTTTGACGTGTTGGGCCTGTGGGAGCGGGCCAATATGGAGAATGCCCGCGCGCTGGTTGCCGACAGCTATAGCTACAAGACCCATGTGACCCGCGATAACCGCTCGGGGGATGTCGTCGTGGCCATCGAGGGCGAGCGCAAGGGCCGCTATCCTCAGGGAACCGGCCCCGATTGGGTGGATCTGGGAACCGGCGAGACTGTGATCGACCTGGGCCACGGGCATATCGTCACCTTTGGCGACAAGACGGTCAGCTATGACATTCCCGGATATGGCCGGTTCTTGGCCACGCCCGGGCGCAGCGGCGTCAACGCCGAATTCCCTGCCGGGGACCTGCCCGAGTGGATCAGCGCCTCCAAAAACCGTGTTGGCATCAAGACCGATGCAGGCCGCCTGACTGTGACCCGCAACCGGAGCGAAGTGTTTCGCTATTTTAACGGGTGGGAGCTGTTTTGGTTCACGCTGGACAGCCCCTATTACGGGCTGTCGCCGGTCGAGGTTTTTGGCAAGGCGTTTTCCGGTGAAGCAGGCGAGATCTGGCGCGCGTTCTGGACCAATTCGATGTGGCGGCACAGCGATGTGGCCTGGGCTTTGTTTGAAACCTTGCTGATGGCCTTTCTGGGCACCATCGGCGCGGGTCTGGTCGCCTTGCCGCTGGCCTTTCTGGCAGCGCGCAATTTCACGCCGGTTGTGGCGGTGCGGTTTGCGGCGCGGCGGTTGTTTGACTTTGTGCGCGGAGTTGATGCTCTGATCTGGACCATCGTGCTGGCCCGCGCCTTTGGCCCCGGGCCGATGACCGGGGCGCTGGCCATTCTGATCACGGACACTGGCACCTTTGGCAAGATATTCTCGGAGGCGCTGGAAAACGTCGACAACAAGCAGATCGAGGGCATTCAATCCACCGGCGCCAGCGCGGTTCAGCGGTATCGGTTCGGGGTGATCCCACAGGTCACGCCGGTTTTACTGTCTCAATTGCTGTATTTTCTGGAGTCCAACACCCGCAGCGCCACCATCATCGGGGCGATCACGGGCGGCGGGATCGGTTTGATGCTGACACAGGCGATCATCACCCAAAAGGATTGGGAAGAGGTCAGCTATTACATCGTTCTGATCATTTTGATGGTGATCTTTATGGACTGGCTCTCTGGTTGGTTACGGCGCAAACTCATCAAAGGCGATGAAGGTGGGCACTGATGGCTGAGGCGAAGTTGACAGCGCAGGAACCGGTTATTCAGGACGGGTGTCATGTGCAAAACGCGACGTTTGGGCGGTATGTCGAAATCGGCCATGGGTCTGTCGTGGTGAACTCAGAGATCGGCGATTACTCTTATTGCGCCCGCCAATGCGACTTTGCCAATACGACCGTGGGCAAGTTTTCGAACATCGCGGCATGTGTACGGATCGGGGCGACGGATCACCCGCTGGAAAAGGCGTCGCTGCATCATTTCCTGTATCGCTCGGCCAAATACTGGGATGATGCGCAGGATGACGCCGCCTGGTTCGAACAACGCGCGGCGCGGCGCACGATCATTGGACATGACACCTGGTTGGGCCACAACGCGCAGGTCAAACCGGATGTCACGGTCGGGCATGGGGCGGTTGTGGCCTCGGGGGCGATCGTGACGCGCGATGTTGCGCCTTATACAATTGTGGCCGGTGTTCCGGCCAGACCTGTACGCCGCCGCCTGCCCGAGGATGTGGCCCAGAGAATTGTCGCCCTGGCCTGGTGGGATTGGGACCATGACCGCCTGCGCGCGGCGCTGGATGATTTCCGGGCCCTGTCGGCTGCGGCGTTTCTGGAGAAATACGAGTAGGCCCGCAGGCGATACCGGTCTGCGTGGTTTGAGGCGATCAAGGCCAAACCAATGCGGATCAGGACGTGGATTGATCCAGCGTCAACGTCACCCAATCACCAGCAAACCAAGTGCGGCCGTATTCCACCGGCACCCCTTCGATGTCCACATTGATGCTGGTGGTCCGCAGAATCGGCGCGCCTTCGGTCAGGCGCAATTGCTGCGCTTGCAGGGGGTTGGCCAGTTTGGCGGTGATGCGCGTGGACACGCGGGTATAGTCGCGCAGACCACAGGCAGACAGGGCTTCGGTGACCGAAGAGGTTTCTCTGAGCGCTGCAGGCAGATCCGGGAAGCGGTCGGCAGGAAAGACGCTGGAAAAAATCGCGACGATCTGACCATCTGCCAGCGAACGACCGTCATAGACGTGCACCTGCGCGCCCTCGCTCAGTTTCAGCGCTTCGGCTTCGCGTTGGTCGGCGGTGCGGGTGGTGACGCTCAACACCTCTTTGGCCGGGGATTGGCCGCCTGCGGCGATGTTTTGGTGAAACCGCACGCGCCGGCCAATGGGATAGTCTGTTGGCTTGGCCGTCACAAAGACACCGGCGCCGCGGCGGGCATGGACCAGCCCCTGTTGCGCCAAAGCCGCCAAAGCGCGCCGCACCGTATGCCGGTTGACGCCGAATTTCGCCGCCAGCTGGGCCTCGGTCGGCAGTTGATCACCGGTTTGGTAACGTCCCTCGGCCACATCCGCCGTCAGGGTCAGAGCAATGGTCTTCCACAGGGCCGTACGCGCCATGTCATCAAACTTTCACCAAGTGCAGGATTGCGGTTTACCGCTATGCGGTCTATTATTTGTCTAGTTGTATAGTAATGCTAGACAGCTTTGGCAAGACGAATTTTTGACGGAGGCGGAGTTTGATGGCGTTGGATCAGGAACACGATCATGCCGAACGGCGCGATTGGATGGGGCTGATGGCCCGCGCGGGCGAGGCTGATTTGCTGGACCTCTGGCAGCGCTTTGGCGCCGCGCCGCTGTATTCCTGGCTGCGCGCGCCGGAAACCGGTGGTGTCATGGTGCGCGGGCGGATGGGGGGCGCGGGCGCTCCGTTCAACCTGGGTGAGATGACCGTGACACGGTGCAGTCTGACGCTGGGCTCTGGCCAGGTTGGTCACGCCTATGTGCAGGGCCGCAGCAAGGCCAAGGCCGAGGCTGCGGCCTTGATTGATGCGATGATGCAGACCGATCAGGCCGAGTCTGTGCGGCAGGCCGTGCTGACGCCTCTGCGCACGCGCGAGGCCGCGGCCAGGACCGACCGCGCCAGCAAGGCGGCCGCCACCAAGGTGGATTTCTTTACTCTGGTGCGAGGAGAGGACTGATGCAGACCGAAGCGCTCCGAGGCGGGTTTGCGAACCAGCCCATAGAGGCGTCCCACGCCTTTCGTGCCGCGATGACCGCGATGGCCCGGCCCGGCACACTCCAGCAGATTACCGGGGCGCAGCCCCCTGCGCCGCTTTCAGAGGCGGCTGGCACGCTGATCCTGACCCTGTGCGACCCGGAAACCGGGCTGGCCCTATGTGGCGACCATGACACGCAGGCCGTGCGCGATTGGGTGACATTTCACACCGGCGCTCCGCTGGTGTCGCGGGAACAGGCGGATTTTGTGCTGGGGCAATGGACGGATCTGCTGCCTTTGGAGGACTACCGTATCGGTACGCCCGAATACCCCGACCGTTCGGCCACATTGATTGTCGAAATGGCTGAGTTGCGCCTGTCTGGCGCCACGCTGCGCGGGCCGGGCATTCGCGAAACGGCCCAGCTGAACCTGCCTGATGCCACTGCGATGGCGCAGAACAGGCTGCTGTTCCCGCTGGGTCTGGATTTCTACCTGACCTGCGAAAGCCAGATCGCGGCCTTGCCACGGTCAACCCGCGTTGAGGAGGCCTGAGCCATGTATGTTGCAGTCAAAGGCGGTGAACGCGCGATCGAGAACGCGCATTCCTGGTTGGCCGAAGAACGGCGCGGCGACACGGATTTGGCCGAGCTGAGCATTGCGCAGATCCGCGAGCAGCTGAAACTGGCGGTGAACCGGGTGATGGCCGAAGGCTCGCTCTATGACCCTGACCTGGCGGCGCTGGCGATCAAACAGTCGCGCGGCGATCTGATCGAGGCGATTTTCCTGATCCGCGCCTATCGCACCACGCTGCCCCGGTTCGGCGCCACCACGCCGGTCAGCACCGGCGATATGGCCTGTGACCGGCGCATCTCGGCCACATTCAAGGACGCGCCGGGCGGACAGGTGCTGGGCCCGACGTTTGACTACACCCACCGCCTGCTCGATTTCAAACTCGCGGCTGAGGGTGCGCTGCCAGAGGCTGCCACGGCCACGCCCCGGACCGAGCCGACGCCGCATATCACCGAGTTCCTGAAGGGGGAGGATCTGATCCAGTCCGAACCGGCCTCGGACCAGACGCCCGGTGACCTGACGCGCGAACCGCTTTCGTTTCCGGCCGGGCGCGATGTGCGGTTGCAATCGCTGACCCGGGGCGACGAAGGCTTTGTTCTGGGCCTGGCCTATTCCACGCAGCGTGGCTATGCGCGCAACCATGCCTTTGTCGGCGAATTGCGGATTGGTCGGGTCGCGGTCGAGATGGAGATCCCCGAATTGGGCTTTGCCATCGACATCGGCGAAGTCGAATTGACGGAATGCGAAACGGTCAACCAGTTCAAGGGCTCCAAGACAGAACCGCCGCAATTCACGCGTGGCTATGGTCTGGTGTTCGGGCAATCCGAACGCAAATCCATCGCCATGGCACTGGTGGATCGGGCCTTGCGCTGGAAGGAGCTGGGCGAGGATAACCTGGGTGCTCCGGCGCAGGACGAGGAATTTGTGCTGAGCCATTCTGACAACATCCAGGCAACCGGTTTTCTGGAGCATATCAAACTGCCCCACTACGTGGATTTCCAGTCAGAGCTGGAACTGGTGCGCAGATTGCGCCGCGAAGCCATGGCGACCGGAGCGAACACACACACCACAGGGGAGGCGGCAGAATGAGCGAGGTCTATCACCAGAGGATGCGCGACCTGCAACGCCGTTTCGGCACAGAGGCGCTGGCCGACCGGCTGGCCGAGCGCAACCGGCGCAGCCAGTTCACCGAGGATGACCGGGCGTTCATCGACAGCCTGGGGTTTTTCTTTCTCGCCACCTGTGATGCGGAGGGGAATCCCGACTGCTCGCACAAGGGGGGTGTCCCCGGCTATCTGGCTGTGACCGGGCCGAGCAGCCTGTCCTTTCCAACGCTTGACGGCAACGGCATGTATCGCAGCCTTGGCAATATTCTGGCGAACCCCCGGGTCGGATTGCTGTTTATCGACATGGTCAGCCCGCGACGCCTGCGCGTGAATGGTCGGGCCGAGGTGCGCTTTGACGATCCGCGGCAGGCACAGATCCCGGGGGCCGAGGCGATGGTGCATGTCGATGACGTGGCGATCTTCAGCAATTGCCCGCGTTACATTCATCTGGGTGATGGCGAGTCCGACTATCTGGACCGTGGCGACGGGCGGGCGCGGGTTCCGGACTGGAAGCGTGTGCCCGAGTTCAACGAGGTTCTGCCGGAGAACATGAAACCGTGACCGATTACAATTTTGCCTATCTGGATGAACAGACCAAGCGGATGATCCGCCGTGCGATCCTCAAGGGGTTGGCCATTCCTGGCTATCAGGTGCCCTTTGCCAGCCGCGAAATGCCAATGCCCTATGGCTGGGGCACCGGCGGCGTGCAGGTCAGTGCCGCAACCCTGACCCCGGACGATACCTTCAAGGTGATTGATCAGGGCGCGGATGACACCACCAATGCGGTGTCGATCCGCAAGTTCTTTGAGCGGACAGCGGGTGTGGCCACCACCGAAGAAACAGAAAAGGCCACGGTCATCCAGACCCGCCACCGCATCCCCGAGGCGGCGCTGCGGGAGGATCAGATTCTGGTCTATCAGGTCCCCATCCCAGAACCTTTGCGCTTTCTTGAACCGCGCGAAACGGAAACCCGCAAGATGCACAGCCTCGAAGAATACGGGCTGATGCATGTGAAGCTCTACGAGGACATCTCGCAGCATGGCCAGATCGCGACGGCCTATGCCTATCCGGTCAAGGTCAGCGACCGCTATGTGATGGATCCTTCGCCGATCCCGAAATTCGACAACCCAAAGCTGGAAATGAGCGCCATCCAATTGTTCGGCGCCGGGCGGGAACAGCGGATCTATGCGGTGCCGCCCTGGACCAAAGTGGTCAGCCTGGATTTCGAGGATTACCCTTTTGAGGCCAGCAAGGCCGATCACGCCTGCGATCTTTGCGCCGCCGAAGACAGCTATCTGGACGAGGTGATCACCGACGATCAGGGCGGGCGGATGTTTGTGTGTTCGGACACGGATTACTGCCGAACCCGCCGCGAAGCCGGCCATCGCGGTCGCCTGTCAGGAGAGGCGGCATGACCCGGATCGGTACAAAGGATTTGAACAGAATTTGCCAGGAGGTCCGCGACCTTCCGGGCATGGGAGGATGCCAATGACGCCCTTGTTGCAAGTGCGGGATGTCTCGAAATGGTACGGGGCGCGGCTGGGCTGCACGGATGTGAATTTTGATCTCTATCCGGGTGAGGTTCTGGGGATTGTCGGCGAAAGCGGGTCGGGCAAATCCACGCTGTTGAATGGTTTGGCCGGACATCTGGCACTGGACAGCGGGCAGGTCATCTTTGACACCCGCGCAGAGGGGCCGGTCGATACCGTCACCATGTCCGAGCCAGCGCGGCGGATGTTGTCCCGCACGGATTGGGCCTTTGTGCATCAAAACGCGCGGGACGGGCTGCGCATGTCCGTCAGCGCCGGTGGCAATATCGGCGAGCGGCTGATGGCCGTCGGAGGCCGCCACTATGGGCAGATCCGAAGCGAGGCGGTCGACTGGCTGGACCGGGTCGAGATTGATCAGGCGCGGGTCGATGACCGGCCTTCGGCCTTTTCCGGCGGTATGCAACAGCGGTTGCAGATTGCGCGCAATCTGGTGACGGGTCCGCGCCTGGTGTTCATGGATGAACCCACCGGCGGTCTGGATGTCTCGGTTCAGGCCCGGTTGCTGGATCTGTTGCGCAGTCTGGTGCGACGCATGGGCCTTTCGGCATTGATCGTCACGCATGACCTGGCCGTGGTGCGTTTGTTGGCGGATCGGCTGATGGTCATGAAAGACGGCCATGTGGTCGAATCCGGGCTGACCGATCAGGTGCTGGATGACCCCCAGCACGCCTATACGCAGCTTTTGGTGTCTTCGGTTTTACAGGTGTGAGATGACGATGATCGAGCTTAACAGCGTATCCAAGAGCTTTACGCTCTTCAATCAGGGCGCGGCTGTCATTGATGTGATGTCCGACGCCACCCTATCCGTGGCAGCGGGCGAGTGCGTGGCGCTGGCCGGGGCATCGGGGGCGGGGAAATCAACCCTGATGCGGATGATCTATGGCAATTACCTGGCCAATGCCGGTCAGATCCTGGTCAATGGTGTCGATGTCGCCCGGGCCGAACCGCGCGAGATCCTGCAATTGCGCCGCGATACCCTGGGCTATGTCAGCCAGTTCCTGCGCGTCGTGCCCCGCGTGCCAACGCTGGAGGTGGTGGCCGAACCTTTGCTGACCCTGGGTGTCGATCCGGCCGAGGCCGAGGCGCGGGCGCGCGACCTGCTGACCCGCCTGCGGATACCCCAGCCGCTTTGGTCGCTGAGTCCCACAACCTTTTCCGGCGGGGAACAGCAGCGCGTGAATATCGCGCGTGGTTTTGCCTATGACTATCCTGCTTTGTTGCTGGATGAACCGACGGCCAGCCTGGATGCTGAAAACCGCGCGACGGTTCTGTCACTGATCCGCGAGGCCAAGGCGCGCGGCGCGGCGATTGTGGGCATCTTTCACGACGCGGCCGCCCGGGTCGAGATTTGTGACCGCGAAATTGATGTCTCTGCATTCACACCCCAGAGCGCGGCGTGATGCAACGCGGGGCGGACAGAGGCACCGGTAAAGCAGCCACAGGCGGCCCGCTGGCACCGGTGATTGCCGTTGTCGGCCCGTCCGGTGTGGGCAAGGACAGCGTGATGGCCGCCCTCTGCGCCCGCCGCGCGGATATCGAAACCGTGCGCCGCGTCATCACCCGCCCCGCCGAGGCCGGTGGCGAAACGTTCACGGGCGTCACGCCACAGCAGTTCCGCCAGATGCAGGCCGCCGGTGACTTTGCCCTCGATTGGCAGGCGCATGGCCTGTCCTACGGTATCCCCGTTGCCATTGATGACCAGCGCAGAGAGGCCTTTGGCGTGCTGGTCAACCTGTCACGTGCCGTTCTGAAGCAGGCGCAGGACCGGTTCGGCGGTTTGATCGTGATCTCTTTGACGGCACCCCGCGCGGTCCTGGCCGAGCGGCTGGCGGCGCGGGGGCGCGAGACATCGGACGATCAGTTGAGCCGGCTGGACCGCGCGGCTCTGGCGCTGCCGGAAGGCCTGGAAACGGTGATTGAAATCGACAATGGCGGACCGCTGGAAGACACGGTTCAGTCCATTCTGGATGTGCTTCAACCGGCGAGCGGATAGCGATGAATCAGGTGAAACCGCCCGTCCTCGGCCTCTCCGGCCAGCGCCAATGTGTCCAGAGTGAAAGGGCGCGGCAAATGCGGGCCCAGCAGCCCGTCCAGCGCCGTTTTGACCGCGCGCCCCGCCTCTGGCTGCAAGCGGCCCGACAGGGTGATGTGAAAACGAAACTGATCCATGACATAGGGATAGCCCCATCGCAGCAGCAACGCGTCCTGTTCCGGGCTCAGCCCCGAGGCGCGGCGCCGGGTCAGCTCGGCCTCGGAAGCGGGCGCGCGAAAACGGTCCAGCCCTTCAACACAGGCAGCCGCCAATTGGTTCAACGCGCTGACATCGCCCTGAGGGCGCAGGGCCAGAAACGGGCCCAGCTGGGCGATTTCCAACCCCTCCAGCGTAACCGGCTTCAGCCCGGCACACAGCGTCGCGCAGGCTTCGCTCAACGCATCCACATCAGCGCCTGCTGTGCCCTGAGCCAGGGCAAATGGCGGCTTGATGGTGGCATGCAGCCCGTATTTGCGCGGGGTCTTGGTGATCTTGTTCACCGGCAGAGGCAGGGCAGGCAGATCGGGCTGTGCAACGTCGGCACCACTGGCGGCATCCCATCCCAGCCAAGAGGTGGCGATCACGGTCCAATCCGCCTGGGCCGGGGGCATGTAATACAGTGCGAAACGGCGAAACATCATCGGGGCCACTCCTGTTTTTGGCCGATGGAAACCAACAAGTGTAATGACAAATGACAGACAGTTTTGAACTTGCCAATGCGACTCTGGTGTTGCCAGACGAGACCCTGCGCGGCGCATTGAAAATCACCAATGGCATGATCCAGGCGGTCGACAGTGGCACCGCAGTGCCCGCGGGCGCGGTCGATTGCGAAGGCGACTATGTTGCGCCGGGATTGATCGAACTGCACACCGACAACCTGGAGCGCCATATGCAGCCCAGGCCCAAGGTCGACTGGCCCAGCCCGGCGGCAATTCTGGCGCATGATGCAGAGCTGGCCGGCACCGGGATCACCACGGTGTTTGACGCCATGCGCGTCGGTTCCATCCCCTCGGGATACGCACGCTACACCGCCTATGCGCGCTCCATGGCGTCAGAGCTTTGGGCCTTGCGCGATGCTGAGGCGCTCAAAATCAGCCATTTTCTGCATTTGCGGGCCGAGGTATGCTCGGAAACTTTGCTGGCCGAGCTGGCTGAGTTCGGGCCCGAGGATCGGGTGCGGATTGTCAGTTTGATGGATCACACCCCGGGGCAGCGTCAATTTCGTGACCTTTCGAAACTGGAAGTCTACCTCAAGGGCAAGCTGAGCCTGAACGACGCACAATTCGAGGAACATGTGGCGCGCCTGCTGGGGCTTCAGGTGCAATATGGCGCCATTCACGAACAACAGACCGTACAAGAGGCACACCGTTTCGGGGCGGTCCTGGCCAGCCATGATGACACGACGGCGCAACAGGTGGCCGTCTCGGCCAGTCACGGCGTGCGCGTGGCCGAGTTTCCGACAACGGTCGAGGCGGCGCAGGCCTGCCATGACCACGGTATTGATGTCATGATGGGAGCGCCAAACCTGATCCGGGGCGGGTCGCATTCCGGCAATGTGGCGGCCTCTGATCTGGCCCGGCTGGATTGTTTGGATATCATTTCGTCCGACTATGTGCCGGCGGCGCTTTTGCTTTCTGCCGTACAGTTGGGTGAAACCTGGAACGACATGGCGCGCGGGATCGCCACGGTGACAGCCGCACCAGCCCGCGCAGCCCAGCTGACTGACCGGGGCAGCCTGGTCGCGGGGCAGCGCGCGGATTTGATCCGTTTCCGCCTGAGAGACGGGTTTCCGATGTTGCGCGGGGTCTGGTCCCGGGGGGCGCGGGTCGCCTGATGCCAGACGGGCAGGGCGGCGCAGCCTCCGGTCAGGTGCGGTAAAACAAATAGCGTTCCCGGGCGATGGTATCGGGGCCGGTGATTTGTTCGAACCCCACCAGCGGTTGGCCCGATACGATCAACGCGCCCTTGGCCATGACCGCAGCAATCGCAGGGCTCAGCCGCGCGGCCTCGGCCACATCGTCCTCTTTGATCCCCTGACCGAAATCATAATGGGCCAAAGCGATCTGCGCGCCGGTCTCGGCCAGATGGCGCAACATCGGCTCGGCTTCTCCCAGCAACAGGTCCGCCTGAGGCGGGGTACAGGAGGGATGGCATTGCAGAACGCGGTCAATCACCCAGATCCGCCGCTGGGGCATGATTTCGCGCAGATGGTCATAAGTCCGCCCGTTGCCCAGGCCCAGATCCAGCGCATCGCCCGCCTGATCGGCAATCAGCTCAGCCGCCCAGTTCAACCCATCCCTTTGCGCAGCCAGCCGCCGCAACATGCTGTCCAAACGGCTCATGCCTGTTCTCCTGTTTCATTCCGTGTTGAGTTGGCCTGCCACAGATCAACCGGCCCGGCCAGCAGATGTTCCAGCAAGCCCTCGACAAACGCCCAGATTGGGGCGTCATGCACCAGATGGTGGGTCAATATGCCAAAGGGTTCGGTGTTATCAAACCGTCCGATCCGGCGGCGCACCAGATGTTTCGCAATATCTTTCACCAGGGAATCGGCATCGTGCAGATGACCATTGTCCCGCCAGTTGATCGGATCCATATGCGTGTTGACCCGCAACAGGCCGGGTGCGGCAAACATGTGGTCACGTGGTGTAAAGGTCGACACCATATGAAACCCGATCCCCGGCAGCGCCTGGATCAGGTCGTCCGGCATCCGGTTCCAGGGCGGGACAAACATGGGCACCAACTGCGGTCCAAAAATGCTCTGCAAACGCTCCAGCCCGGTGGCACAATCGGCCACCATGTCCGCCAATGGCCGGGCGTCGTGAAACTCGCTCCGCTTGAGCCCTTTCGGGGCCGTGTCGTCATGCGACCAGCCATGTACCACAGGAATCAGGCCGGGCGTCTCTTCGATGTATGTGCCCAGATCCGGATAGGCCCGCGCCGGGATCACGGCCAAATGCACCGCGATCCCCAGTCGCTCGGACATGTCCTGCAATTGCGACAGGGCCGGGGTGCGTCTCACCGCATCGTCATCGCGCCACCACAGCGGCAGGGTCAGCCCCTCTGCGCGCCACACGGCAAGCTCTTGTTGGAGTGGAGACCAATCAACATTCATCACGAACACTCTGCCATCTCATCGGTGATCCGCACGGTTTCCGCCGCACCATCAAAACGCAACGCACGACCGTCGCGCGGTTGCGCCGCTGTCACTTGCGATAGTGCCGCCAATAGCCGCTGGGGGGTCAACGCATTCGTACGCAGAACGCTCAGACCCGGCAGATTGGCCAGGCTCTGTGCGCGCAGGGTCTGCTCGACCTCGCCGCCATCGTCAAATGGCACCAGCACAGCCGGCGTGCCCGCCTGAAGCAGATCCAGGGCCGTGTTGTAGCCGCACATGCTGATCGCTGCTCTGGCGTGATACAGCATCTGGCGGAAATCGGGGCGGGCAGGTTCGACCACGACGTTGCTGCCTGCCCCGGCCTTGAGGGCGGCAATGCGGCTGTCCTTGTCCGCGCCACCAATCAGCAAGCGCCAGGGTCGGTCGCCATCCTGCGCCGCTGCGGCCAGCGCGCAGGAATAGAGCGCATCCCCAACCGATCCACCGCCCGCAGTCACCAGCACCTCACCCGCGCCCGCGGCTTGTGGATGTGGGCCCGCCACCGCTGGCGCAACATATCCGGTATAGCGCAGGCGTGCGGCCAGCGCCGGGGTGACCGGCCAGCTGGCGTCCAGCGGCGTCATGTCCGGATCTGAATGCACCAGAACCCCGTCAAACCATTCTGTCACAATCTGCTCTGTGCGCTGGGCCTTGGATGGTTTGGAGGGCGGCGCCAGAATATCCCGGATCGAGCATAAGGTCACAGGGCGGCGCGGCAATGTCGCCGAAGCTTCCAGCAGCGCCATGAACTCATCCGCCAGCACGCGGCGACCAAACGGGAACAATTCGCAAATCAGGGCATCGGGGGCAAAGGCGCGCAGCGTTTCGACCAGAACCGCACCGCGCCGGTTCAGATAATCGGGCCCAGCCAGGGCGCCCTGGTCATTCAGCAGCCGGGTAAAGGCGGTGCCATCCGACCGCAGCGGCGGCAGTTGCGTCATGGTCAGACCGTTTGTATCCAGATGCGGCACAGGCATCCCGCCCGAGGCCAGCATGACCTGATTCCCCTGAGCCACAAAGGCATGGGCCAGCGTCAGCGCGCGGCTCAGATGGCCGGTCCCCAACAGATGGGTCACGACAATCATCACACGCATCAGAGCGCATCCCGCTGGATCAGGCGCTCGGCCTCGCCCATGCTGCTCAGGGTGCCATCGGCCCACTCCAGCCCATAAATGCGCCGCCGTTTGACCCGAAACGGGGCAGGGCCATCAAACGCCCAGCCAGACGCGACCGCCAGCAGCACGCGCATCACACCGATATGGCACACCGCCACCGTGTCCTGCTCCAGCGAGCTGACCCAGCCCATCACGCGATCGCGCAATTCCCCAACGGATTCACCACCCGGTGGGCGAAACGCCCAGCCCCAGTCCTCGATATGACAATAGCCCGAGTTCGGATCGGCCAGCAGGTCGGCGCCATGCTGGCCCTCCCATGCGCCCCAGTTCATTTCGATCAGATCCGGCACCGGCGCAGGCTCTTGTCCGGTGATCAGCCGAGCGGTTTGCATTGCGCGCGCCAGAGGGCTGGAACACAGCTGTGCCTTGTCCCAGGGGGCGGGCAGGAACAATGCGGCAAGCTCTGCATGGGCGTCTTCGTCCAACGGGATGTCACTGCGTCCCTGCAGGCGGCCCGCGCGGTTCCACGCGGTCGGGCCGTGACGGATCAGACCAAGCCGGATCATGTTTGCCTCTCAATCAGCGGCTGAACCGCCTGCCAGAATGTTTCGCGCGCGGCCCCGATCAGGTGGCGCGCCGCGACGTTCCTGCGTGCCGCCTGGCCGCGCGTGCGGGCGGCCTCCGGGTCATCCAGCAGCGCCTGCAACATCTGCGCCAGCGCGGCTGGGCCGTCCTCGGGGGATGGGTAGGCCGCAGGCAGCACAACGTCGCGCACCCCGTCGCGATCCTGTGCCACGGCGGGCACGCCGGCGGCCTGTGCCTCCAGATAGACCAAACCATAGGCCTCATTGTATCCCGGCCACAAGAACACCGAGGCCTGCTGATACATGGCGTCCAGCGCCGGGCGGTCCAGTTGCCCCAGAAAGGTGACCCTGTCGCCAAATGGGGCCATCAGGGCCTCGACATCCTGGCGCGCGGGGCCATCCCCGGCAATGGACAAATGCCAGCTGTCGCCGCGCAGATGAGGCAGGGTTTGGGCAATGATCTCATAAGAGCCCAGCTTGTCCCGGCCGCGAAACATGCCCACCGTCAGGATCTGGCCCGCTTGCCGTGTGGTTTCATCAGGCAGGCGATCAGACGGCAGGAACGGGCGCAGGTGGACCAGCGATTGCATCTGGGTGCGGTCCCGTTTCAGGGCAAAAGCATCCAGTTCGATCACATAAAAGATGACATCGGCTGCGTTGCAGGCCGCCTCGGAGGCGGCGGCAAAGCGGGCCCATGGGCCGGTCAGGCGACTTTGGGCGCGGCTTGCCTCGATGATCACATAGGGCACACCCAATGCGGCGCTGACACGCGGGCCCAGCAGATCCGGTGCCTTGTAATAGTTGTGATAGGTCACCCACAGGGCAATGTCGCTGTCTTGCAGTTGCGAAACCAGCCGGTCAACCTCAGCCTCGGCGCTGGCGAACATCGCGTCCTGGTCCTGGGCACTGCCATTGGCCACATGGCTGCGCAGTTCCGAAACCAGCCGCACCTTGCCATTGGGCCAGCCACCGCCAATTGCACCGATCAGGTTGCGCGCCATTTCGCGCTCGCCCGACGGAACCGGATGCCAGGGCGACTTCAACGGTGCGTAATAGGCGATGTCCGGCATGGGCTAACCCGCGGTCAGGGCGTTCAGCCGCGACGAGAGACGCTGAATGCCGGGTGCCATGGTGAATTCACCACGCAGCCGCAGCAATGCGGCCTCGGCCCGGGCATGGGCGGTGGCCGGGTTTGCGGCAATCTCGGTCATGGCGCGGATCAACGCGTCGGGCGTGTCCTCGGTCAGCCAGCCATGCTGTCCGTTTTCAATAAACTCCGGGATCGCAGAAACCGGGGTCGACAGGATCGCCAGCCGCTGCGAGGCGGCCTCCATCAGCACATTGGGCAGGCCATCCCGGTCGCCGTCATCAGCCACGCGGCTGGGCAGGACAAACAGATCGCTGTCACGCATGGCGGCCACAACCTCGGCCTGATCACAGGCCCCGCGCCAGGTGATCCGCGCGCTGATCCCTGCGGCCTCGGCACGGGATTTCATCGCATCCTTGAGCGTCCCGCCCCCGATATGCACCCAGTGCCAGTCCAGCCCCTCTGGCAGGCCCGCCAAAGCATCAATCAGCCGGTCAAACCCCTTTTTCTCGACCAGACGCCCCACGGACAACATGCGAAACGGCGCATCGGCACGGCGCACAGTCCGCTCGGGCGGATCTGGAAAGCGGCTCAGGTCGAGACCGTGATAGACCAGGTCCAAACGCTCGGGCGCTTCGGACAGATCCCGCAGATAGGTTGCCCCCACCGCCGTACAGGTGGCGCCAAAGGTCGCGCCGGCGTCTGAGGCGCTCAGCTTTTCGCGCAGCTCCCAGGTCGGGCTGGTCCAGATATCCTTGGCATGGGCCGAGAACGACCAGGGCATGCCCCGCATGACCGCCGCATAGCGCGCCACCGAAGAGGGCGTATGCAGGAAATGCGCATAAAGCGCGCGCGCGTCCGGGCCCAATTCCGTGGCCAGAACACAGGCCTGACCAAAGCGCCGCACCCGGTTGCGGCTGCGATCGCGGCGCAGATCGGCCTGCCATATGCGCCGGGCGGCCTTGTACCCCGGCAGAGCCCGTGCAGCCCGCCACCCGCGCAACACGCGGCCCGGTTCCTGATGCAGATATTCGGGCAGGTAGAACACCCGCGCTTTCAGGCGATCATGCAGCGCATGACGTTTCTTGTCGGTCGGAAAGCGCAAGGACCAAATGTCAAACGCATGGCCCGCCTCTTCGAGTGCAACCAATTCCTGGGCGATGAACGTCTCAGAGAGCCGTGGCCACCCTTTGACGACCACGGCCAGCGGCGGTGTCTCTTGCGTCATTCTGCTGCCCGCTCCACGGTCCGGCCGAGGTGGGTTTTGACCCGGTTGGCCACATAGTCCAACCCGTCCAGCAGGCCGGGCTGCATGACCTGCGAGGGCAGCTGCTGAGAGCTGAGATTGCGGATTGCACGGATCATGGCGGTGACGTCCATGCCATCGCGCTGTTCGTCCAACATGCGGATCAGGCCCAGTTTCTCGGCCCGGCTGGCGCGGATGTATTGTTCCAGCCGAGGCACGATCCGGGGCACGATCACGGCGCGCTTGTCAAAGGACAGCACCTCGCAAAACGTGTTGTAGCCGCCCATACAGACCACGCCATCCGCACCATCAATCAGCGTCTCGATGCGCGAATCAAACCCGACAGCCGACACGCGCCCTTGCAGCTGCGCCACCCGCTGTTCAAAATTCTCGCGGGTTTCGCCTGACAGGAAGGGTCCGTAAACCACCTTGGCGCGCGGTGTCAGCCCGGGGTCCTGTTCATAGGCGCTCAACACCAGATCCACCATCGCCTGACCATCGCCACCGCCGCCGGGCGTGATCAGGATATAGGGCTCTTCCTCGGGCACCAGCGCCGGGTCAGGCGCGCCGCGCCGCAGATAGCCGGTCCAGTGAATACGGTCCTGAACCGCCGGACCAAAGGGCAGCCCCCGCACCGGGTCATAGATCGAGCGCATGCCATAAACCCAGACCTCGTCGTAATAGGTTTCGGTCGCTTCGACGGCTCCCTTGCGCTGCCACTCTGTCGCCAGCACATCGGGTTCGTCCAGCACATCGCGCAGACCCAACACCAAAAAGGCACGGCCCTGCTTGCGCAACAGATCCAACGTGGGCAGCATTTCGCCGCGAAACCCGGTGGGTTCCTTGTCGACAATGACAATATCCGGGTCATATTGGCTGGCCGTGGTCTGGATCAGCCCGGCGCGCAATTCGGCCGTGTCTTCGATCGGCATACCGATGGTCTGGGATTCATAGCTGCCATCGCTGCGCTTGGTCACGCCGGGCAGGCGGATGTGATCAACCCGTTCGGGAAAGGCAAACCGGCCCGCCACCGGCGACCCTGTCAGGATCAAGGCAGAGGCATCCGGAATCGCAGACGTGATCGCAGCCGCCAACGCGCTGGACCGGCGCAGATGGCCCAGACCAAACGTGTCATGACTGTACAGCATGATGCGCGCAGGCCGCTTGGCTGCGTCGATCAATGCGGGATGTGCAAAAGTGGTCATGCGCCCTACAACCTAAGATCCGAACCAGACTTACCAAAAATGCCCTTTACGTCAAAGAGCAGTGCGCCCGGCTTGCCAAATTCCCGGATCTGATCGACGCCCATATCCGCAAATTCCTTGTGTGCAACAGACACGATAATGGCATCATAAGCGCCTTTTTCAGGGGTCTGGGTCAGGGTCAGGCCATATTCGGCCTGCACCTGCGCCGCGTCTGCCCAGGGATCATGCACATCGGCGCGGACCGAATAGCTTTGAAATTCGCTCGCAATGTCAAACACCCGTGTATTGCGCGTGTCCGAGCAGTTTTCCTTGAAGGTAAAACCCAGGATCAGCACCCGCGACCGGCTCAGATCCATACTGCGGGCCAGCATCGCCTTGACGGTCTGGCGGGCCACATGCAGGCCCATCTGGTCATTGATCCGCCGTCCCGCCAGGATCACCTCGGGGTGATACCCGGACTGTGCGGCCCGATAGGTCAGGTAATAGGGATCAACTCCAATACAATGCCCACCCACCAGGCCGGGCTTGAACGGCAGAAAGTTCCACTTGGTCCCGGCCGCTTCCAGCACTTCCAGCGTATCCAGACCCAACCGCGAAAAGATCAGCGAAAACTCGTTGACCAATGCAATGTTCAGGTCGCGCTGTGTATTCTCGATCACCTTGGCCGCTTCGGCGGTCTTGATCGAGCTGGCCTTGTGCACGCCAGCCTTTACAACACTGAGGTAAATCGCCTCCATCCGCGCAAGGGTCTCGTCATCCTGGGCCGAGATGATCTTGATCACATTCTCCATCGAATGCTCTGCATCGCCTGGATTGATCCGCTCGGGCGAATATCCCAGCTTGATCTGCGTGCCGGTTTCCAGGCCACTGCCCTGCGCCAGGACCGGGCCACAGACCTCTTCGGTGACACCGGGGTAAACGGTCGATTCCACCACCACCAGCGCATCAGGTTGCAGATAGGGCGCAATCGTTTCGCAGACGCTGGTCAGCGGCGACAGATCCGGTGTCTTGGCCTCTGTGATGGGGGTCGGGACGGCCAGGATGAACATGCTGCGTCCCTGCAACGCCTCCGGGTCATTCGAAAACCGCGCCGTGGTGGCCGCCAGGGCCGCGCCCGAGACTTCGCCATTGCGGTCGATGCCCTGTTTCAACAAGGCCACCAGATCCGCGTCCTGGTCAAAACCCAGCACATCATGGCCAGCCCGCGCCAGCGCGATGGCCAGCGGCAAACCCACATAACCCAGGCCCAGCACCACAATCTGCTCGGTTCGCTCGCTCATTGATCTCTCTTCAAACTGAAACAGCACATATCAGCGGTGTTTTACGCACCCCCGCTCCAACCACTGCTAGAGAAATCGAGGGCTGATGAAAACCACCAAAGGCCATTGGCGCAGGGTCGTTTCGACGCGCTGGCGGGGCCGGGCATCGGAAATCGCCCGGGCGAACGCCCCGGAAAAAGAGCGCGCAAAGAGCACAGGCGCGACGTCAAGAGGCCGGGCGTCAATTGCACTGGCGGGGTGGCTCCGATAGCTTGCGGTTTGCAGACGGAGTTTGGGGAAGACCAATGATCAAGATGTTTTTGCGTGGCCTCGCCATTCTCTGTCTTTTGCTGGGGCTTGTTGCCCCGGCGATGTCCCAATCGCTGCTCGGCCGTGGGTCCAGCTCTGGCGACGACGCGGCCACAGCGCTGAGCGACACCATCCGCGAGGCCACCCAGAACGGGGTCAGCGTCATCGTGATTGATACCGATGGCAACCTGATCACGACCGCGGGCCAAAAACCCTCTGGCGCAACAGATGAGACCACGAACGCAACGAACGCCTCGCCAATGTTGCGCGCCCAGGAGGAAATTGAAAAGTTCCGCGAGACATTGCAGGAACGCATTGCCGCCCTGCCCACCTCGCTCAAGGAGGTCTCGCAGGTTCTGCGCGACAGGAGCCCGGATGGGCGGATCTTTACCTATATCGAGGTTCTGCTGTGGTGCATCGGGCTGTTTGCCTTTGCCTATCTGTTCATGCGCGAGGTCTACGGCAAACGGCTGGTGCGCAATCAGGTTGTCTCGCGCATTCAGGAAAGCCCCCAGGGCTATCTGGAAAAGATGCCATTCCTGGTGTTCCGTTTTGCGGTGGGCCTGCTGGGCACGGTCATTGCAATGGTCCTGTCCTATACAATCGGCATTTTGCTGTTTGGGCAAACCGATGATCTGACCATCCAGCTGACCGTCACGGCGATCTTTGCGGCCTATTTCTTTGTTCGGGTGATCTCGGATGTGTGGCGAATGATCCTGTCCCCTTATTTGCCGCAATACCGGATCCCTAAACTGTCAGACAAAGAAGCGTTGCGCCTTTATCGCTGGATCTGGATCCTGACCACCTTTGACGTGGTATCCATCATCTTCAGCACCTGGATCGGAGATTTCGGGCTCAACTACAACGTCTATGCCATCCTCTACGGGATCTTGTCCTTGTGTGGATTGATCCTGAATGTCCTGTTGGTCCTGTTCAATGCTGCGGCGATTTCGAATGCGATCCGTGGCGGGCTGGACCCTCCGCAGGTGCCGTGGATCGTGCGGGTCCTGTCTTATGCCTGGGCTCCGATGCTGATTGGCTATGCGGGCTTTGCCTGGCTGGACATGGCGTTTGACCTGGTTCTGGAAAACCCATTGCCGATCCCGCCCATTGCCGGTCTTTACATGGCGCTGATGTCAATCTTTGTGGTCTTTGGCCTGTTCAACTACCTGATCGAGCGTTACTTCAACCGCTCGCGCGCGGTCGCAAGGATGAACCAGGAGATGGCCGAGGCCGATGCGACCGAGGATGACTATCCCGAGTTTCGCGACCTGCCTGTGCAGCGCCATTCGATTGCAACCTTCGAACAACTGGCCCGGCGCGTCGCCGGGGTCCTTGCTTTTGTTGCCGGCTTGGTCGCCTTGCTGGCCATATGGGATCCGGACAACACCCTGCTCCAGGGCACACTGGTCGACAAGGCTCTGGACGTGCTGTTCATCGTCTTTATCGGCTATATCCTCTTTCACGCGTTCCGCATCTGGATCGACAGCAAAATCGCCGAAGAAGAGCCTGACGCAGATGGCGGCGAACTGGGGGACGAAGGCGGGGCAACGGGCGCCAGCCGTCTGGCGACGCTTTTGCCGCTGTTTCGCGGGGCGATCCTGGCGACGGTTGTGGTGGCGATCAGCCTGATTGCCTTGCTGGAGCTTGGCATCAACGTCAGCCCGCTGTTCGCCGGTGCCGGTGTGATCGGCCTGGCGGTCGGCTTTGGCGCGCAGACCCTGGTGCGGGATATCTTCTCTGGTGCATTCTTCCTGATCGACGATGCCTTTCGCAAAGGCGAATACATCGACATCGGTGAGGTCAAAGGCACGGTTGAAAAGATCTCGGTCCGCTCGTTTCAACTGCGCCATCATCTGGGCGCGCTCAACACCATCCCGTTTGGCGAAATCAAGGTGCTCACCAATTACTCGCGCGATTGGGTGATCATGAAACTGCCCTTGCGGGTGACCTATGACACCGATGTGGAAAAGGTGCGCAAGCTGATCAAGAACCTGGGCAAGGATTTGTTGAAGGACCCGGTGATTGGCGAAAACTTCATCCAGCCGCTGAAATCGCAGGGTGTGATCGAAATGCAGGACAGTGCCATGATCATCCGGGTCAAGTTCATGACCAAACCGGGCGATCAGTGGTTGGTGCGCAAACGGGTATACGAAGACATCCGCCGCCTGTTTGCCGCCGAGGGCATCAAATTCGCCCACCGCGAGGTGACCGTCCGTCTGGCCGATGAAAAGGCCGAAGACATGACGCCCCAGCGGCGTGATGCGGTGCTGGGCGCGGTCGAAGCTGCCATTGTCGAGGAAGAGCTGGATATCGGAGACGACCGCTAGGTCCTGACGGCGGATGGGCCCGGGCATGGCCAAAAACAAATATGTGCCGCAATAAAAAAGGACCCGGACAATGGCATGTCCGGGCCCGCGTTTCATTTCAATGACCGTTTCCCGCTCAGCCTTGGTAGGGGTCCAGGCTGTCGCGCAGACCATCGCCGAGGAAGTTGAACGCCAGCACGATCACCACAATTGGCAGCATCGGGATCGCGGTCCAGGGATAGATCTCGATCGAGGCCAGGTTCTGCGCGTCGTTCAACATCACGCCCCAGCTGACCGCAGGCGCTCTGAGGCCAAGCCCAAGAAACGACAGCGCGGTTTCGCCCAGGATCATCGCGGGAATCGACAGGGTCGCGCTCGCGATCAGGTGGCTCATGAAGTTGGGCAACAGATGCTTGCGAATGACCCGCCCCGATGTGGCGCCCATCATTTCGGCCGCCCGCACATATTCCTCTTCGCGCAGCGACAGGAATTTTGCCCGCACCGCCCGCGCCAATCCCGGCCAGTCCAGGATTCCCAGAATGATCGAGATGATGAAGAACACCGCAACCGGGCTCCAGTTAGACGGAACGGCGGCGGACAGGGCCAGCCACAAGGGCAATTCCGGCAGCGATCTCAGAACCTCGATCACACGGTTGATGAACCAGTCGATCCGACCCCCGAAATACCCTGCAATGGACCCGAAACTGATGCCCAGCAGGAAGGAGACCGTAATCCCGATCAAACCCACCGTCAGACTCAGCTGTGCGCCATATAGAATCCGGCTGAAGATATCGCGCCCCAGCCGGTCAGATCCCCACAGGAATATGGTCTGATCATCCGGCGCACAAAACAGATGGGTGCTGGATTTGATCAGCCCGGCCAGATTGTATTCCGACCCTTTGCAGAAAAACTCCAGCTTCGACGGGTTTTCGTAATCCGGCTTGAAGACCCATTGAAAGGTTTCCAGATCCGCCTCGGCCGTCATCGGATAGATGTAGGGGCCCAGAAACTGACCCTCATGGAACAGCCGCACCAGCTGGGGCGGCGAATAGAGGTGGTCTTCGTGGCGTTCGTTCGCGCCATAGGGGGCAATGAACCCGGCAAAGGGCAGCATCAAATAGCTCAGCAGCAGAAAGATACCGGAAAGTAGCCCCAGCTTGTGCTGACGAAACTTGCGCCACACCAACAGCCAGTTGGGCGCGTCCAGGTCCGAACGCTCCAACTGCTGAATGCTGGCATGTGGATCGAATGGCGCGTCGTCCACATAGCGACCATCGGGGAGCTGGGTCATGCCTCCCTCCCTTCATATCGGATCCTCGGATCGAGGATCACCAACAGAACGTCTGAAATCATCGTCCCGATCAGCGTCAGCAGCGCCACAAACATCAACACGAACCCGGCCAGGAACTGATCCTGGGTCTTGAGCGCCGTCAGCAGGGTCGGCCCGATCGTTTGCAGACCCAGAACAACCGACACCAGAACCGAGCCTGACACCATCGAAGGCAGCAGGTTGCCGATATCCGCCACAAACGGGTTGAAGGCCATGCGCAGCGGGTATTTCACCAACATCTTGGTTTCGCCCATGCCCTTGGCCACAGCGGTTTCCACATAGGGTTTGCCCAGCTCGTCCAACAGGTTGGCGCGCAGGCGCTGCATCATGGCTGCAGTGCCCGACGTACCAATCACAAAGGTCGGAACGATCAGGTGAACCAGAACCGATTTCATCTTTTCGAAGCTCATCGGCTGACCTTCGTAGATCGGATCCATCAGACCGCCGATTGGCAGGTCCAGATATTTATGCCCGTAGTAAAACAGGATCAGGGCCAACAGGAAGTTCGGCGTCGCCAGCCCCAGATACCCGACCAAAGCGGCCGTATAGTCGATCCAGGTCTTGGACCTTGCGGCGGCCAGCACACCCAGAGGCAAGGCGACCACATACACAAACAGGACCGCCGCCAGATTGACCAGCACCGTCAG
This sequence comes from Marinibacterium sp., assembly GCA_034670145.1. Taxonomy (GTDB): domain Bacteria; phylum Pseudomonadota; class Alphaproteobacteria; order Rhodobacterales; family Rhodobacteraceae; genus HXMU1420-2. The sequence continues at coordinate 78,458 of JAXMOA010000003.1, read as the reverse complement.
CCATAGCGTTTCGCCGACAATCTCGGCCACCGGTTGGTCAAACTCGAACGACCAGCCGAAATTGCCCTGGAACATGCCCGAAAACCCATGCGGGCCGGGCGCCATGCCCATCCAGATCAGGTATTGTTGCCAAAGCGGTTTGTCCAAGGCGAACTCGGTGCGCAGGAACTCGGCCTTGGCCACCCCTGCGGTCTGGCCTGTCGCCTGCAATTCCGCGATCTGATTGGACAGATAGTCGCCCGGTGGCAGGTTGATGATGACAAAGATCATCACTGACACCACCATCAGCGTCAGCAGCATGGTGCCCAGGCGATACACTGCGTAGCGCAGAATTTGCATCAGCCGTCCCCATCGGCAAAGAAGAACTCATCCATCCGATGCACCCCGAAATGCGCGCCGGGGTCCCAGGCCCAGATTGCTGTTTCCGGCACGTTCTTGAGGGTGTTGTTCACCACCACAGGCTGTGGCGCCTCGTTCAGGATGCCAATGCCATAAAGCTGATCGGCGTGGATGCTCAACATTTCATCCCAGATGGCCGTGCGGGTGGCGTCATCCGTGGCCATGTTCCAGTCGTGGTTCAGCTCCATCAGGCGCTCGGCGGGTGCCAGATCGGGTGGCTCGCCGCTCTTGCCGCCGGTCTGGTAAAACTGACCCCATTTGGGCCAGGCAAAGAACACCTGATCCGTCGGCGCCAGATAGGCGGGCGATGTCGTGCTTTGTGGCAGACCATTGTCCCAGCCATACCAGACAGCGGCCATGGTATTGCCCGAATAGATCCGGTTGCGCAGAATATCGCGGTCCAACGGGCGCATGATCAGTTTGATGCCGATTTCACGCCAGGTATCCGTGACGATCTGCAATGCATTCTCGACCTCCTGACGCTCTCCGGCGGTCTCTACGATGAACTCCATGATCCGCCCGTCGGGCAGCTTGCGGATGCCGTTTGAATCCCGCTCGGTCAGGCCCATTTCGTCCAGCAGGGCATTGGCCTGATCCGCGTCATAGCTGGCCCAGGCCTCGCGATACTCGGGCTTGAAAAACGGGCTCTGCGGCAACACTGACATCGCCCCTGGCTTGGCCAGCTTGAAATAAAGCGCCCGGTTGATGCCGGGGCGGTTGATGCCCAGGGACAAGGCCCGGCGGAACCGCACATCGCGCATCACTTCACGCCAGACGGCATCTTCGTAGTTCAGATTGGGATAGATCGCGATCTGGCTGGCCACGCCCGACCGCCACAGGTGGGTGCGATAATTGCCGCCGTCCGCCTCGCCCTTGCGCAGGATCGAAATATTGCGGAAATCCAGCCCCCGCGCCTGCAAATCGCTTTCACCGGCGTTTGATTTCGCGGCCACCAGACCACCCGAGACGATCTCCATCTCGACCATATCAATGTAGGGCAGTTGCACCCCCTTGGAGTCGATCCGGTGGTAATAAGGGTTGCGCACGAACTGATAGCGGATCTTTTTACCGGCCGAGGCGTTTATCCAGGGCTGGAGCGTCGGCAACTCGTTGTTGTCGAACTTGTACATGTTATCCAGCTTGTTGTGCAGCGCCGCCCAGCTGTTGACACGGGCATCGTCCACGGCTGCGGCCAATGCCTCGGGGTCCGCATATTTTTCGTGGAAATCTTTCAGAAATCCGGACGGGCGGTAAATGAACGGAGGCCGCGCCATGGCCAGGGTGGCCACGAAATTCTGGTTTGCGTCTTCCCACTCATAAACAACCGTTTCAGCATCGGGGAAGGTGACGGTCGGCAGTTTGCCCTCGACCCAGATGAAATCGGGCGGGCCGGCCGGGCTCAGCTTTTCATTGTTGGCCACATCTTCCCACCAATAGCGGAAATCCTCGGATGTGAAGGGGCTGCCGTTCGACCATTTGTGGCCCTTGCGCAAATGCAGCGTGAACTTGCGGTCGTCCTCGACGTCGATATCGCGCAGGATGTCCGCGACAAGGTTGTAGTTTTCATCATAGCCAACCAGGCGGGCATAACCGTAGACCACCATCTGGCGGATGTCCTTGGACCGCGACACCATCGTACGCAGCACCCCGCCAGAGGTGCCAAAGGCGCGGCCCTTGGCCTCCAGATCAACCACCAGTGGCTCTTGGGGTACCCGTTCCGACACAGGTGGCAAGGCGCCATCGTTCACAAGATTCTGGAAATAGGGCTGTTCCTGAACGGTTGGGTTCGCCAGGCCGGGAACGGCAATGGCGCAGAGCGCCAGGGCAGAGAAAATTCTTCGGGAAAGGTTATACATGGCATCGCACCTTATGGCCTGGCTGTACCTGGGTCAGCTCGGGCGCCTGGTCATTGGAAAAACGAAATTGGTCAGGCCAGCTGTCCGGAGATCCGGCACCTTGGGCGACCAGTTGAAGATTGATGGGTCTGTTAATGTCCGGAGTCGGCTGCGCTGCGATCAGCGCCTTTGTGTAGGGATGCATCGGGTCGTAAAACAGCGTGTCCGGCGGTGCCTGTTCCACCACCAGACCCTGACGCATCACCGCCACCTCGTCCGCGATCCGGGCCACAACGGCCAGATCGTGCGAGATGAACAGATAGCTCAGCCCCAACCGGTCGCGAATGTCTTCGAGCAAGGACAGGATCTGTTCCTGCACCGAAACATCCAGCGCCGAGGTCGGTTCGTCGCAAACCAGCAAGGACGGTTCCAACATCAGCGCGCGTGCAATCGACAGGCGCTGCCGCTGACCGCCGGAAAAGGCGTGTGGGAACCGCTGTAGCATGTCATCATTCAATCCGACCTGACGCAGCTTGGCGGCGGCCCGGTCACGTTGCTCGGATTTTGACCCGATGCCATGGATTTCCAGCGGTTCAGTCAGGGCATCCAGAATGCGCATCCGCGGGCTCAGCGAGGAGTACGGATCCTGAAACACCATCTGCGCCTGTTTCTGAAACGCCGTCCGCGCCTGGCGGTTCATGGCATGAACCGCAATCGGGGCGCTTTGCGAATTGGCTCTGAACAGCACCTCGCCGCCCGGATCAGGCAATTCAGCCCCCAGCGCAATGCGCGCGGCCGTGGTCTTGCCCGATCCGCTTTCGCCCACAATCGCCAGCGTCTTGCCCCGGGGCAGGCTGAAATCAACGCCACGGCAGGCCCGGATCACCACTTCGGGTTTCCAGGCGGATTGGGCACGCATGCCGTAGGTCTTGTTCACGGTTTTCATCTGAAGGATCAGATCATCCGTGCTGGGAGGTTGCGCAGGTTCGGGATTGGCCGGGATCGACGGCGCGGCGTTGAACAATTGCTTGGTATAGGCATGGGCCGGGTCCCGCAGCATCGGCTCGGCCCCGCCTTTTTCCATGATCCGGCCCTTGTGCATCACCACGACCTGTTCGGCCATATTGGCAACCACGCCCAGATCATGCGTCACCAGGATCACGGCCATGCCGGTTTCTTTTTTCAGCTCGTTGATCAGGCCCAGCACCTGCGCCTGGGTCGTCACATCCAGCGCCGTCGTCGGTTCATCCGCGATCAGCAGGTCAGGTTTGGACACCATCGCCATCGCGATCATCGCCCGCTGCCGCATCCCGCCCGACAATTCAAACGGGTAAGACCCATAGGCCCGCTCTGGATCCGGAAAACCGACGCGTTCGAAATTCTCCAGCACGATCTTGCGCGCGGCTTTCTCCGACAGGCCCTTGTGCAGCCACAGAACCTCGCTCACCTGATTCCCGATCCGATGCAGCGGCGACAAAGAGCGCATCGGCTCCTGAAAGATCATCGACACGGCATCGCCGCGCACGGACCGCATCTTGCGTTCGCTCAGGTCCGTCAGAGACAAGCCCCCGCTGCGCCCGTTCAGCACCACCTTGCCACTGCGGATCTGCGCAATGCGCGGCAAAATCCGCAGCAAAGCCCGACAGGTCACGGTTTTTCCCGATCCCGACTCGCCCACCAGCGCCAGGGTTTGCCCCTCTTGCACCTCAAAGCTCACATCGCGAACAACCGAGTCCCCTCGGCCAAATCCGATGGACAGATTTTCGACGGTCAGAAGCGGAGACATTTTGTAATTCCAATACGGCTGTATGTTGACTGGTTTTTTAACCGCATTTGTCCCCCAAAAACTCCCCGAGACACTTTCACTTGCGCCTGACCCATTAGTCAAACACCAATTTCGCCTCTATTGTCGCGTATTGCCACATTTTCGACCTATCATGCTACACATTGAGCGTTGTATTTGACATGCACTGCGTAACAGATTGTTTTCGGAGAGTGTGAAATGAGCCGCCTAGACGTATTTATCGACCGTATGGTGTCACAACGGGCCTGCCTTGATCATGCTTTGGAAACGACGGGCGCCATGCCCGGGCCGATTCTGGAACTGGGTCTGGGCAACGGGCGCACCTATGATCACCTGCGCGAGCGGGCACAGGGGCGCGAGATCTATGTCTTTGAGCGCGCCATCGCCTCTAACCCGGCGTCGACCCCACCGCCCGAAATGGTTTTTCTGGGTGATGTGATGGAGATGCTGCCCGCCGCGCTCGAACGTCTGGGGCCGACCGCCAGCGTGGTTCACGCAGATCTGGGCGGCCACAACCTTGAAAAGAATGATATCTTTGCGCGCGCAGTTTCGCCGGTGATTGAGCCCATTCTGGCACCCGGTGGCCTGATGGTGTCCAGCGACCGGATGTATTTTGACAATCTGGTCGAGGTTGAACTGCCCGCCGGTGCTGTGCCCGGGCGCTGCTTCATCTACCGCCAACCGGACTGATCAGGGCCAACGCCCGCCGGCAATATTGGCCAGACTGACGCCCACAGACGATGGGCGCAGCCTGCATTTCTGCTATACAGGCTCCAGATATCTTTTAACTGGGATTTTTCGATGAGCCGCGTGTTACAGAATGTACCCTTTGATCAATTGCAGATCGGGATGGAGGCGGAACAAAAACGCCTCTGCCGTCAGGACGATCTGTTTGTCTTTGCCAACAGCTCTGGCAATCTCAACCCGCTCAACCTGCCGGACGAAGATGGCGACGGCGATGGCCAACCCGAGGCACAGGCGCCGGGCATGTGGCTGGCCTCTTTGATCTCTGGCGTGTTGGGGTGCGAACTGCCGGGGCCGGGCACCCAGTATCGTCAACAGTCCCTGCGCTTTGTCGGGACGGCCCAGGCCGGTGACACGCTGACCGCGCGCGTGCGGCTGGTGGAAAAGCGGGACTCAAATTTGGCCCGGTTCGAAACCTGGGTCGAACATCAGGATGGCACCCGCGTTCTCGAAGGCGAGGCCGAGGTCTCTGCACCCACAAAGGCCATGCGCTTTGACGATATCGACCTGCCGGGGCTCACGGTCCAGCGCCATGTGCATTTCGACCGGCTGTTGACCCAGGCCGAACCTTTGCCGCCCATCCCCACAGCCGTCATCGCCCCCGAAGAGCCCGACGCTCTGGGCGGGGCCTTGCTGGCGGCGGAACGCACGCTGATCTCTCCGATCCTGATCGGTGACGCCGCGCTGATCGCCCAGGCCGCCGCCGAAATCGACAAGGACATTTCGGCCTATCCGCTGATCGACATCCCCAGCCACCGCGCCGCCACCGCACGGGGAGTCGAGATGATCCACACGGGCGAGGCGGCAGCGCTGATGAAAGGCCACCTGCACACCAGCACGCTGCTCAGCGAGGTCGTCAAACGCGACGGCGGCCTGCGGGTGGGCCGGATGCTCAGCCATGTGTTCGTGATGGATGTGCCGGGGCTGGAGCATTTGCTGCTGGTCAGCGACGCGGCCATCAACATCGCACCTGATCTGAAACAAAAGGCGGATATCATCAAGAACGCCATCGACCTTTCCCACAGCCTGGGCTTGGCCGAACCCCGGGTCGCGGTGCTGTCGGCAGTCGAAACGGTGAACCCGGCGATTCCATCAACGCTGGACGCTGCGGCCTTGTCCAAAATGGCCGAGCGGGGGCAGATCACCGGTGGGCTGGTTGACGGACCGCTCGCCATGGACAATGCCATCAACCTGGGCGCGGCACGGACCAAGGGCATTCACTCCCCCGTCGCAGGTCAGGCCGAAGTGTTGATCGCCCCGAACATGGAGGCCGGCAACATGATCGCCAAAGAGCTTTCCTTCCTCGCCCATGCCGAGGCCGCCGGGATCGTGGTTGGCGCCAAATGCCCCATCATCCTGACCAGTCGCGCAGATGGTGAGATGGCACGGCTGGCCTCTTGTGCCGTGGCGGCCCTGCATGCGGCGGGGGCCGCCAAATGAGCGTGATCCTGACACTGAACGCAGGCAGCTCTTCGCTGAAGTTCGCGGTCTACGAGGCGGCGGCCGACCCTGTTTTGCTGGCGGCAGGCCAGGTTGAAAACCTCGGCCCGGCGGCGCGTATGGTGATCAAATCTCCGGAACCCGGCACAACCGAACTGGGCGCGGCGGATCATGCCGTGGCGCTGCGCGCGATCCTCTCGGCGACGGCCCCGGTTCTGGGGGACCGCCCGGTGACCGGGGTCGGGCACCGGATTGTCCATGGCGGCATCGGCTTTGCCGCTCCGGTCGAACTGACCCCGGATGTGCTGGCACAGCTCAACGCCCTGATCCCTCTGGCGCCCCTGCACCAGCCCCATAACCTCTCTGCCGTTGCGGCGGCGCAGGCCGCGTTTCCCGATGCGGTGCAGGTGGGGTGCTTTGATACGGCGTTTCACCACGGCCAACCCTTTGTGAATGATATCTTTGCCATTCCCCGCCGGTTCTATGATCAGGGCGTGCGCCGCTATGGGTTTCACGGGCTCAGCTATGATTTTCTGACCTCGCGCCTGCGCGAAGAGTGGCCGCATCTGGCCGCGGGCCGGGTTGTCATCGCGCATCTGGGCAATGGCGCCAGCATGTGCGCCATCCACAAGGGGCGCAGTGTGGCCTCGACCATGGGGTTTACCGCGCTGGACGGGTTGCCGATGGGGACGCGCTCGGGGCAGCTGGATCCGGGCGTGTTGCTCTATCTGATGGATCAGGGGATGAGCGCGCCCGAGATCACCAACATGCTTTACCGCGAAAGCGGGCTGAAAGGGCTCTCCGGTATCAGCCACGACATGCGCACGCTGCTGGCCAGCGACGCCATCGAGGCGCAACAGGCGGTGGATTACTATGTCTTCCGCATCCGGCGCGAGCTGGGCGCGCTGGCGGCTGTGCTAGGCGGGCTGGATGGTGTGGTGTTTTCCGGTGGCATCGGTGAAAACGCCGCGCTGATCCGCGCCCGCGTGCTTGACGGGATGGAGTTTCTGGGCCTCGGCGTGAATGCGGCAGCCAATGATGCCAATGACACGCGTATCGGCGCCGGGCGCACACCAGTTCTGGTGATCCCCACGGACGAAGAGCGGGTTATCGCCCGCGCCGTGGCCCGGGTGTTGTAACAAGGCACGCCTCAGCCGCGACCGGTGGCGCGCCAGCCATTCAAAATCCAGCCGCGCGTTTCGGCAGGGTCAATCACTGCATCAATCTCTTGCAGCGAGGCCACGTTCAACGCCTGCCCGCGCTCATAGAGCTGGCCCACAAGGCTCTCGAACAGCGCCTGCCGGGCCTCTGGGTCGGGCTGGGCGGCCAGCTCTTTGGCGTAGCCCAGCACCACCGCCCCCTCCAGACCCATGGCCCCGAATTCGCCGGTCGGCCAGGACACCACACAGGCCGGCGCGGCAAAGCTGCCACCGGCCATACCTTGCGCGCCAATGCCATAGCCCTTGCGCAACACCACGGTGAACAGATCCTGCGCCATCGCTGCACCGGCCCCGATCAGCTCACAGGCGCGCTGTACCCCGCCCTGACGCTCGCTCTCGGGTCCCACCATGAACCCGGGCGTGTCGCATAGCGAAATCACAGGCAGCCCGAAGCGACCACAAAGCCGCAGAAACCCGGCCCCCTTGCCCGAGGCCTCAGCATCCAACGCCCCGCCCAGGTGATGCGGATTGTTCGCGATCAATCCAAAGGGCACACCCTCCAGTCGACAAAATCCGGTGATCAGGCCCGGCGCAAAAGCCGCGCGCATTTCCGTGAAAGAACCGCTGTCCACCAGCCCCGAAATCGCCGCGCGCATGTCATAGACCCGCTTGCGGTTCTCCGGCACCACATGGCGCAACAGCCGTTGATCCGGCGCACTCCATTCGGCAACCGGCCCCTGAAAATAGCCAAAGATCCGGCGCGCCAGATCGGTCGCCTCGGCTTCATCCTCGGCCAGCACATCGACCAGACCAATCTCGGCCTGCATCGGCGCCGGGCCGATATCCTTGGGGCCAAAGGACCCCAGGCCGCCCGCCTCGACCATCGCCGGACCACCCAGCCCGATCCAGCTGTGGCGCGTCGCAATCTTGATGTCACAGGCCCCGAACACCGCCGCATTCCCGGCAAAGCAATAGCCGGAATTGACGCCGATCGACGGTTTGGACCCGGTGAGCCGCGTCATCAGGTTGAAGGTCATCACATCCAACCCGCTGACACAGATATCGTTGAAATCCTCATCGCCGGGGCGCCCGCCACCGCCTTCGGTATAAAAGATCACCGGCAGGTTCTGCTCCCGGGCGACCTCCAGAATACGGTCGGTTTTCTTGTGACCCAAAAAGCCCTGGGTGCCGGCCATCACCGACCCGTCATACAGCAGCAATGCCGCGCGCGAGGTTTCGGGGCCGAACAGATCGCCATTGATATGGCCGATCCCGGTGATAATCCCATCCGCCGGCGAAGAGGCCTGCAATGTTTCCTCATCGTGCCGGCGCCGCTGCGCCGCATGAACCAGCTGGCCGTATTCCAAAAACGCCCCGCCTTGGGTCAGATCCTGCAGGTTTTCGCGCGCGGTCCGCTGACCGCGCGACCGGCGGCGCGCCACCGCTTCGGGACGGGCGCTGTCCTGGGTCAGCGCGATGCGATCCAGCATTCGGCGCAGATCCGGGCGGATGTCGTCGGGGTCCAGATCCTGACCCGCCTCTGCCGCCGCGCCCAGATCCGTCAAAGGCGTGATCCGAAACAGCGTCGCGCCGCTCTCTATGGCCATGCCGGGACGGATCAGAGACTCTGTGATCCGGCAGCCGGTCTCTGCCCGCAGCTCATGCTGCATCTTCATCGCTTCCAGAACCGCCAGCACAGCGCCACGGGCCACATCCTCGCCCTCGGCAACCTCGACCGAAACAACCTGCGCGGCCATGGGTGAGGTGACCGTATCGGCAGAGCCGTCGGCCTGTGGCAACGAGGGGATGAAGGTCGGGAGAAACGCATCGACCAACCCGGTCGAGACCTGCCATGCGACCACGTCGGGCAAACTCAGCAAGGCGTCCAGAACCGGCTGGTTGGTGTCGACACCTTCAATCGCAAACTCGGCCAGCGCCCGCCGTGCCCGAACCAGCAGGCGGTTGAGGCTGTTCCGCTCGGTGACGATCACCTTGGCCAGCAGGGAATCAAATCCGCCATGGGGCGTATAGCCCGCCTCGCCATGGGTCTCGACCCGCACACCCCGTCCGCCGGGCGGCTGAAACCGGGTCAGCGTCCCGCCAGAGGGCAGCACCCCCCCGGCGGTCAACGTCTCGGCGTTGACCCGCAATTGCATGGCATGGCCGCCGGGCGCGGTTTGTGGGGTCTCAATCTGGTCCAGCCGCTCGCCGGAGGCCAGCCGCAATTGCATCTCGACCAGATCCAGCCCCAGCCAGTCTTCGGTCACGGTGTGTTCGACCTGCAGGCGTGGGTTCACCTCCAGAAAATACCAGCCCGTTGTCGCCGTCGCCCCCGGTTCTACCAGAAACTCGACCGTGGCCAGCGCGCGCAGCCCCTGGACTGTGCCAAGGCGCACGGCAGCGTCCAGAATGGCAGCGCGTGCCTCCGGGTTCAGACCGGGGGCAGGGGCCAGTTCAATGATCTTCTGATTGCGCCGCTGAAGCGAACAATCCCGATCCCACAGATGCAGCGCCCGGGTACCGTCCCCGGCGATCTGCACCTCGATATGGCGCACGTCGCGCAGCAGCCGTTCGGCAAACAGGGTTCCATCACCAAAGGATGCCTCGGCCTCGGCGCTGGCGCTGACAAACGCCACCTCTGCCGCCGCCGCGTCAGAGGGTTCTACCGCGCGCATGCCCCGCCCGCCGCCGCCCGCCACGGCCTTGACCATGACCGGCGAGCCCTGTTCTTCCAGAAAGGCCCGCAGATCCGCAACATCGCGCAGCGGCGTGCGGGCAGGAATGACCGGAACCCCGACCGCCTGCGCGGCCCGGCGTGCGGCCATCTTGTCGCCCAGCGTGGCCAAAGTCTGGGGGGCAGGTCCCACAAACGTCAGGCCAGCCGCCGCACAGGCCTCGGCCATGGCGGCCTGTTCACTCAGGAACCCATAACCGGGATGCACCCCATCACAGCCCTGATCCAGAGCCAGCGCAATCACGGCGTCCCGATCCAGATAGGCCGCCGCACCCGCCCCCGGCAGACGGGCCTGATGGTCGCCATGGCGCAGATGCGGACAATTCGCATCATCCTGCGGGGCGATGGTTACTGTTTCGATACCCAGATCGGCACAGCTGCGCGCGATCCTGATGGCGATCTCGCCCCGGTTGGCGATCAAAATCTTGCGAAACATCTGTCCTCCCCAGTCGCCGGGGATGGATCGCATCCGGGGCTTGTACCCGAATTAGCCATAGCTGGCACGCTGAGGCAACACGCACCCACCGCCCGCGCCGCGACACGCAGCGTCACGCCTCACAGAGGCGTGCAGCGGGCCTGTGACACGAGGGCCGTCGCCGCCTCATGACGGGCCTGATCCGGGGCCAGACGACGGACCAAAGCCAGCCCGCGATCGCTGCGCAGACGCACGACGGATGTGTCAGGCGAAACGCCGGTCACCTCCTGATCCGGGGCCGCCACAACCACATCGACAGGCGCTCCAGCCCCGTGCACACCGGTGATAAACACATTCGTCGTGTCATCATCAAACACCGACAATGACCCGTAATCCGGCCCCATCGGCGCCGTCAGCAGAATGGGTCCGCGGCTCAGATCCAACATGCAAACCGAATAGGCCAGATCCGGAGAAGACCGCACAACAGTCTGCGTCTGCGGCGAAATCCGCGGAGCACTGCTCCAGGTGTTCCAGGGCAACCCGGCCTCCTGCAGCCCGGTAAATGCCCGCGACATTATGAACGAGGGCAACCTGTCAATCACCGCCAGATGCACACCAATGGCGCTGACGGCGGTCGACAGGGCAAAGGCAACCAATCCCGCCTTCATGATGCATCCTCCGACTCACAGCGCAGCCGGTGAATGCGCGGGAACCCGGACCAGCGCAACGGTTCTGCCAGAAACGCAGGGTCGGGCTGATACAGCCGCAGAGTCAGGTCGAACGTCTCGCTGTTGCGCGACGACACCCACAGCATATCGCCTTCCGGCGGCCTTGCCGATACCTGAAACCGCCAGTGCGCGCCCGGCGCCCGCGTTGCGTCAATCGACAGATGGGCATCCGTGTTCATCGGCAGATAACCCAGACGATCATATAACGTCACGCTCCACCATTGCGCGGGCAGGGCACCGCCGGACACCTCATACGCGCAGCCTTCACGCAAAGGCGCGCCATCATCATCCTGCAAACGGCGAAAGTAGACCGCCTCGGATTTCTGCATTGCCAACAGACCATAGCGCGCCACCCAGGCCTTGAGATACCGGTTGGGGGCCTCCGTTCCCAGGCTCCAGTCGCTGCTCCAGCCCTCAATCCGGACCTCTTCGGCCCGTTGCACGCCGCTGTTGAGCAAACCACTCAACAACAACGCAGACACCAGCCCGGCCAGAGCGCCCAAAACAGCGCCAGCAAATGCAAAGTAAACGATACGCATGGCACAGGCCTAGCAGCCAAATTTTGACTTGTTGACCCCAAAACAGCATCGCGGGGTCACACAGCTTTGATGACGCAGCGGATCACGGCCACTTGCGCGGCCATGCAGAGGATGCAACCTCTGACCTGACGTGCCACCGCGCAGCAGCGGTTTGACCAAAATCAGAGAGCCCCGAAATGCGCCTGACCGCAGTTTTGCTTGCCTCCATCCTGTCACTTGGGTCCCTTTGTGCGCAGGGGTATGCGCAGGCCATGGATCTGACCCAGCGCCCGGGTTGGGTCGTGTCGCCGACCCAGAAACCCTTTGCCACGCTGGTCATGGACCTGAATGCAGCGGTCAAGGCCAACGGGCTGATCGTTGTCACCCGCGCGGGCCCGACCAAGGCCGCCGCCCGGCGCGGGATCACCATCCCGGGCAATATGGTGGTGGGGGTCTTCAATAATGACTACGCGGTCCGGGTGCTCGCCACCTCGACCGCAGCCATGATCGAGGCCCCGGTCCGGTTTTATGTGACCGAAAATGCTGATGGCACCGCGACCCTCGCTTACAAGACACCCGGCAACGTCTTTGCCCCCTATATGGACGAAGGCGGCGCAGCTTTGCGCGCCCTGGCGAGCGCGCTGGATGCTGATTTCGCCGCGATCGCGGCAGAGGCGGTACAATAGCCGGCGGCATCCGGTCTGGGCTGCCTTTGTCCGTGGGGCTTTTTCAGGTCGTTCATGTTGGGACAGGGCGTTTCACACTGGCGTGAAACCGGTTGCGTCGCTGCGCCGGATCGGCAATCTCGGCCCGAATACTCTTTGCTGCCGCACCCACCCTTTGAACCGTTCCTGAAAATCCACCCCGACACATTCCAACGAGGCGCCGCATGTCCGACACCCTTTCCCTCTCTCCAGACACCCCAACCCGCGCCGCCGACAAACTGGCCCGCCGCCTTTATGATGCGGGATGTCGATATGCCTTTGGTATGCCCGGTGGCGAAGTGCTGACGCTGGTGGACGCGCTGGAGGCGGTTGGCATCCGGTTCGTTCTGGCCAAACACGAAAATGCCGCCGGCTTCATGGCCGAAGGTGTGCACCACGTCGATGGTGCCCCGGCCATTCTGGTGGCCACAGTCGGCCCCGGAGCGCTCAATTGCGTCAACGTGGTGGCCAATGCCGAACAGGACCGCGTGCCGCTGATCGTGCTCACCGGATGTGTCGATGCAGACGAAGAACTGACCTACACCCATCAGGTCCTCGACCATCAGGCGGTCTATCGTCCGATCACCCGCGCCAGCTTCAAACTGACTGCCGACAGCGCCGACATCATTGCAGACAAGGCGGTGACCATCGCGACCACGCCCCGGCAGGGGCCGGTGCATATTGATGTGCCGATCAGCGTTGCAGATGCGCGTCGCCCCGGCCGCGCCATCGCTCCGGCCACACCCCCCGCCCCGACTGCTCCGGCAGGCGCCGCGCTGGCACAGGCCCGCGACTGGCTGGCCCGGTCCGAACGCCCGATTGCCATCATCGGCCTGGATGTTCTGCATGATCGCAGCGAAACCGTATTGCGCGCGTTTCTGGAGCATTTCTCGATCCCGTTCATCACCACCTACAAGGCCAAGGGCATCCTGCGAGAAGACCATCCGCTCTGCCTCGGCGCGGCTGGCTTGTCGCCCAAGGCTGATGGCCACCTGCTGCCGCTGGTGGGGCAGGCCGATCTGATTCTGGCCATTGGCTATGATCCCATCGAAATGCGCACCGGATGGCGCAATGCCTGGGATCCGGCCCGCCAAAACGTGATTGATATCGCGGCCGTTCCCAACACACATTACATGCATCAGGCCACGCTCAACATCGTGGCAGAAACCGGCGCCACCCTCGAGGCCCTGGCCCAGGGCGCGCCCACGCATCCCAGCTGGCCAGACGGCGCACCAGAGGCAACGCGCGCGGCGCTCGCCCGCGACTTTGCGACAGACGAAGACTGGGGGCCCGCTGCCGTCATGGCCGAAACTCGCGCCGTCATGCCCGAGGGCACGCGGGCCTCGGTCGACAGTGGCGCGCATCGGATCCTGTTGTCACAGCTCTGGGCCTGCGATGAACCCCGTGGCCTGATCCAGTCTACCGGGCTATGCACGATGGGCTGCGCAGTGCCCATGGCCATCGGCCTGAAACTGGCCCAGCCAGAGCGCCCCGTGGTCGGTTTTACCGGCGACGCCGGGATGCTGATGGTGGCCGGAGATCTGACCACCGCTGCCGAACTCGCCATAGCGCCCATATTCATCGTGTTTGTCGACGCCAGCCTGGCCCTGATCGAACTCAAACAACGTCAGCGCCAGCTGCCCAACGCCGGCGTCGATTTCGCCCGCCACGATTTCGCCGCCCTGGGCCGGGCGCTGGGCGGGCACGGTGTGAGCGTGCGCAACCGCGAAGAGCTGCGCACCGCCTTGACCGCAGCAATGGACGCAGACAGGTTCACCGTCATTGCCGCCGAGATCGAGAAGGAAAGCTACAATGGTAAATTCTGAGCCCGGTTCGCAGCCCGATCACCCCTCACACCAGACGCCTCAGGGCCCGCTCGCCGGTGTCAAAGTCCTTGACCTGAGCCGCATCCTGGCCGGTCCCACCTGCACACAATTGCTGGGCGATCTGGGCGCGACCGTGCTCAAAATCGAAAATCCCGGCTCGGGCGGGGATGACACCCGCCAATGGGGCCCTCCTTTTGTCACCAAAGAGGATGGCTCCGACAGCGACCTGTCTGCCTATTACATGTCCTCCAACCGCAACAAACGGTCGGTTGCCATCGACATCTCAACCCCCGAAGGTCAGGCCGAAATCCGCCGCATCGCCGGACACGCGGATATCCTGATCCAGAATTTCAAACCCGGTGGGCTGGTCAAATACGGGCTCGACTATGCCAGCCTGAAAGAGGCGTTTCCAAGCCTGGTCTATTGCTCGATCTCGGGCTACGGCCAGACGGGGCCGAATGCCTCCAAACCGGGTTATGACCTGATGGCCCAGGCCTATGGCGGCATCATGTCCCTGACCGGAGAACCAGAGGGCGCGCCGATGAAAGTAGGGGTGGGGGTGGCCGATGTGATCTGCGGCCTCTATGCCACCACGGGCATCCTCGCGGCGTTGCGCCACCGCGACCAGACCGGGCAAGGGCAAGAGATCGACCTGTCTCTGGTCGACAGCCAGATCGCCTGGCTGATCAACGAAGGCGTCAACTATCTGACCTCGGGCAACCTGCCGCAACGACGCGGCAACGCCCACCCCAATATCGTGCCCTATGATGTCTATGAAACCTCCGACAGCCACATCATCCTTGCCGTGGGCAATGATGGCCAGTTCCGCCGGTTTGTCACCATGCTGGAGCTGCCGGAACTGGCGGATGATCCACGCTTTGCCACCAACCCTGACCGTTTGCAGAACCGGGACGCGCTGAACACGATCCTGCGGCCGGCGATCCGGGCCCGCACCATGCGCGCGATGATAGACGGGCTCGAGGCCGTTCAGGTCCCCGTCGGGCCGGTACATGCGCTGGATCAGGTGTTCGCCTCTGATCAGGTTGCCGCGCGCGGGATGAGCGTCGCGATGCAGTCCGAACATGGGCCGGTCCAACTGATCGGCAATCCTCTGAATTTCTCGCAAACGCCTGTCACCTACCGCCACGCGCCGCCCGCATGCGGGGCAGACACGCAGGCGGTGCTGAGCGCCGACGACCCGTTCGCACCAGGCGAGCCGGGCTGAGTCCGGCCCGCAGGGGCCGGACGCCGCAGGCGCAACCGGATCAGAGCGCCCGAAACTGAAACAATTGCCGGGGTTCAAGGCAACATTCCGCCGCGAATGCCTTTGTTTTCGGCGATTCTGCGCACACGCGTGCTGAACTTCTCGTTAGGGGCGTTCATCACAGTGGGTCCACCGAATACAGTCTGATAGGCGCTGCACAGATGGTGCGGCAATTGGAGTGGAACGGTTATGCTCACAGATACATTTGGTCAGAGCACCAGCCTGACATCAGACACGACCATGTCGGAATGGAACGACACCATGCTGGGCTTTCTGGCGCATGCGGCGGTGACTCCCAAACATCTGGCCGCAGTGCTGCGCGACGCACCCGATTTCGCCCAGGGCCACGCGGTCAAGGGCATGTTTTATCTGCTGCTGGGACGGGCCGAATTGCTGACCACCGCCCAAGAGGCCCTGCGCGACGCCCAAACCGCCCTCACCCGAGTGACCGCCACAGATCGCGAACGCCTCTATGTCGAGGCGCTGGCGATCTGGTTGCAGGGCAGCGCAGTCGGCGCGGTGGCCCATCTGGAACAGGTGCTGATCCTGGCCCCCCATGACACATTGGCAATGAAACTCAGCCAGGCGATCCGCTTTGTGCTGGGCGATGTCGAGGGCATGCGCCGCTCGGTCGAGCGTGTGCTGCCCACCTATGCGCCAGATCACAGGGGCCGTGGCTATCTGCTGGGCTGTCATGCCTTTGCGCTGGAAGAGACCGGCGCTTACGAGCAGGCGGGGATCGCCGGGCGTCAGGCGCTCTGGATGGCGCCCAATGATGCCTGGGGTCTGCACGCGATCGCCCATGTTCATGACATGACCTGCAACGCCCGCGCCGGGCTGGACTGGCTGGCGGGCCGCGAATCTGCCTGGGCCCATTGCAACAATTTCCGCTACCACGTTTGGTGGCACAAAGCGTTGATGCATCTGGACCTTGGTCAGGTCGATGAGGTGCTGGACCTGTACGACACAGAAATCCGTCAGGACAAAACCGACGACTATCGCGACATCTCCAACGCCACATCGCTGCTGGTGCGCTTGGAACTGGACGGGGTCGACGTGGCCGACCGCTGGGAAGAGCTGGCCGATATCAGCGCCACCCGGACCGAGGATGGCTGCGCCATTTTTGCTGATCTGCATTATATGCTGGCGCTTTGTGCCGACGGACGCGAGGCGGCTACCGCGAAAATGCTCCAGCGGATCCACCATGATGCCAAAACCCGCACCGATGACGCAGGCCAGCGGATGGCCGAGCCGGGCCTGTCAGCCGCAGACGGGTTGGCGGCCTTTGGCGAAGGGCGATACGGCGCGGCCTTTCATGCCCTGAACCGGGCGCGCGCCTCGATGCAAAGGGCAGGGGGCAGCCATGCGCAACGCGATGTATTTGAACGGTTGACGATTGATGCGGGGATCCGCAGTGGTCAACTGGATGCCGCCGCATCCATTCTGGACGATCGCCAGGCCAGACGCGCAGGACGCGAAGACGGATATACCGCCGCCCGCCGTGCGCTTATTGCCACTGGACGCGGTGTTCCGGATGCGCAAAGCCTCCAGGCACAATAGTATCACGAAGGCCGTAAAGATCATGGCAACTGTTTCGCCCTCCCTCGACACAACTCAGGTGACGGCCTTGGCCGACACCCAGGCTGCGTCGGCCGTTGATCCAAAGGCCGCCGCCACCGCCGGGCTGGCCGCCAAACCTGCACGTGATCCGCGTCTGGATTTTTATCGCGGCATCGCGATGTTCATCATCCTGATCGCCCATATCCCCAAGAATGCCTGGGGCGGCTGGATTCCGGCGCGCTTCGGATTCTCGGATGCCACAGAGATCTTTGTGTTCTGCTCGGGCATGGCTTCGGCCATCGCCTTTGGTGGATCTTATGCGCGCAATGGCTGGCTGCTGGGCAGCGCCCGCGTCGCTTTCCGGGTCTGGCAGGTCTATTGGGCCCATATCTGCCTGTTCTTTTTCACCGCCATGCTCATGGCCGCCCTTGATACCTATGGCGGCTTTGACAAAAGCTATATCAACTCTCTGAATCTGAAACGCTTTTTCGAAGATACCCCAACCCAGATCGTCGGCTTGTTCACCCTGACCTATGTGCCGAATTATTTCGACATCCTGCCCATGTATATGGTCGCCCTGGCCCTGATGCCGCTGTTTATGGCGCTGTCAGGGATCGGCTTTGGCGCGGTTGCCTTTGCCTCGGTCGCGATCTGGCTGGGCGCGCAGGCCCAGATCCTCGACCTCCCGGCCGAGCCCTGGTCCGAGCGTGTGTGGTACTTCAACCCCTTTGGTTGGCAGCTTTTGTTCTTTACCGGCTTTGCCTTCATGAAAGGGTGGCTGCCCCAGCCGCCCGTGTCCAGAACCCTGATGTGGGTCTGTATCGCCTTCTTGCTGCTCACCATGCCAATCGGATCCTGGAAAGTCTTTACCTGGATCAACAATGGTCTGCCCGATCTGGGCGCCAGCATCCGCCCCATCTGGACCGCGATCCGCGTGTTTCAGGAAGAGGTCGGCTTGAACCTGCGCGGCAAATCCGACTTTGGCATCCTGCGCTACATGCACTTCCTGTCTATCGCCTATCTGGCCTGGCTGATCGCGGGCGAAGGCGGCAAACGGCTGATGGCCGGGGGCACCGGCGCTGCCGCCAGGGTCTGGAAAGTCGTGCTGACCCTGATCACCAAAGTCGGGCAGCAATCGCTGGCGGTGTTTGTCTTCTCCATGGCCGTGGCGCGGCTTCTGGGCTTTGTTCTGGACCAGATCGGGCGCACGCCGGGCAACATAGCCCTGGTCAACCTGACCGGCTTTGCGATGCTGATCGCGGTGGCCTACGGGGCCGCCTGGTTCAAATCACAACCTTGGCGGGCCCGCAAATGAAGCTGTCGCGACGCGCCTTTCTCGTCGGTTCAACGGCGCTGACCTTTGCCGGGCGACCCGCTGTGGCCGGGACTGGAAATGAGGCCGAAACAACACCCTTTTCCCGCCAAACCGTGATTGACCGCGCCCGCGCCCTGTCCCGCAAGGGATATCGGGCGCGACCCATGGTGCCGCAGGACTGGCTGGACCTCACCTATGACCAATACCGGGACATCCGCTTCCGGCTGGACGATGCGCTTTGGGCGGATACCTCCAGCAACTACAACGTCGATTTCTTTGCCCCGGGGCTATATTTCGAACGCACGATCAAGGTGTGGTCCGTGGAAAATGGTCAGGCCGCTTTGGTGCCGTTCGACATAGATCACTTCAAAAAGGGCGACCTCGTCCCGCAGCTGACCCGCCAGGACCCGGCGCTGGGCTATTCCGGCCTGCGCCTGCGCACCGACCTGGGCCACCCCTCGGGCAAAACCGAATATGCGGTCTTTCAGGGGGCCAGCTATTTCCGGGCCATCGGCCTGGGCATGACCTACGGCCTGTCCGGACGCGGGCTGGCGCTCAAGACCGGCGACCCAATGGGAGAAGAGTTTCCCGACTTCACCGAATTCTGGCTGGAGAAACCGGGGCCGGATCAGGACAACATCATCCTCCACGCCCTTCTGGACAGCCCCAGCGTCTGCGGCGCCTATCGCTTTGACATCGCGCCGGGCACCAATTGCGTGATGGAGGTTCAGGCCACGCTCTTCCCCCGGGTCGAGCTTGAAAATGTCGGCATCGGGCCGCTGACATCCATGTTCCTGTTCGACGAAACCAATCGCAACCGCTTTGATGATTTCCGCCCGGCCGTGCATGACAATGACGGGCTGCTGATCCACAACGGCAACGACGAAACGCTCTGGCGCCCCCTGGCCAATCACAACCGGCTGCAAATCAGCTATTTCGTCGACGAAAACCCCAAAGGCTTCGGCCTTATGCAACGGGCCCGCAAACTGTCCGATTTCGCCGACCTCGAGGCGCTGTATCACAATCGCCCGGGCCTCTGGGTGCAGCCGCATGGCGACTGGGGCGCCGGATCCGTTGTCCTGGTCGAGATTCCGACCCAGGCCGAAATCTTTGACAATATCGTTGCCTATTGGCGGCCCCGGGATCCGATGCAGCCCGGGGATGAGGTCAACCTGGCCTATCGCCTGACATGGTGCACCGAGCCCCCGAAACCCGACCAGACCCTGCCGCCCGCACGCGTGCTGAACACGGCGATGGGCGCGCGCCACAATGGCGCCAAAACACTGCCGGGGCGGCTCGCCGCGATTGATTTTGAGCCGCACCCGATGTTCGACGATGGCCCGGACGCAATGACCGTCTACATCACCTCGCAACAGGCCGAGACCACCCAGGGCGTGCTGCAACGCAACCCGGAAACCGGCGGTCTGCGGCTGGTCTTTGGTTTCGAACCCGGCGACAGTCCCTATGCCGAACTGCGGGCGCAACTGTTCAGGGACGGCGAACGCGCTAGCGAAGTCTGGCTCTATCGGTGGACGGAATGACGGGCGACCTGCATATCATGCCGCCCGAAAGCGCGACGGATATGCCGGTGCAAAATCTGCGTGCGCCGTTTCGAGACGGCCAGGTGCCGGCGGCCAGCGCTGAGCGCGCGGCGCAGACAACCGACCCGACCGACCCCGGAACGCCGCCCGCTATGGGCCTGGGCGCCAGATCCCGGGTGGATTTGTGGCGCATTCTGGCCTTCAGCCCGGCAATGGCCGCCACGCTGGCGCTGGCCTGGGTCATCTATGGCTGGTTCTCGGACCAGGGGCTCACGGTGATCGAAACAACCCTGCTGAGCCTGATCTGCTTCAACTTCTTCTGGATCAGCTTCACCGTCAGCACCGTCGTGCTGGGCCTGAACGCATTGATGCAGCCCGCGCTCAAGCCCCAGCGCGGACCGGTTCAGCCCCTGCGTGTCGCCCTGTTGATGCCCATCTACAACGAAGTTCCCTGGTATGTTCTGGGCAATGCCCGCTCCATGCTGGAAGAGCTGCGCGCCGCTGGCGGGCCGCATGACTATGCGATCTTCGTGCTCAGCGATACGCGCGACGATGCCATCGCCGCTCAGGAACAAGACAGCGTTCTGGCACTGCGTCGCCAGATGGGCCCGGACATGCCGCTCTACTACCGGCGTCGCGAAACGAACACGGACCGCAAGGTCGGCAATATCGCGGACTGGGTCAGCCGCTGGGGCGGTGACTGGCCTGCGATGATCGTTCTGGACGCAGACAGCCTGATGACCGGCCGCGCCATTTCACAGCTGACAGACGCTTTGGCGCGCGATCCCGCCGCTGGCCTGATCCAGAGCTTTCCGCAACTCATCGGCGCCCAATCCGTATTTGCCCGGATGCAGCAATTCGCCAATGGCGTCTATGGCGCTGCCCTGGCCGAGGGCGTGGCCCGCTGGTGCGGCCGCGAAGGCAACTACTGGGGGCACAACGCAATCATCCGCACGCAGGCCTTTGCCGCCTGCGCCGGTCTGCCGCGCGTACGCTCTTTGATCGGGCGCCGCAGTCTGATCATGAGCCATGATTTTGTCGAGGCCGGACTCTTGCGTCGCGCCGGCTGGGGCGTGCGGTTTCTGCCGCGCATTCGCGGCTCGTACGAGGAAACGCCCCAAACCCTGATTGACCATGTCCTGCGCGACCGCCGCTGGTGCCAGGGCAATCTGCAACATCTCAACCTGCTCTGGTCGCGCGGTTTTGCGGCCCTGTCCCGCTTCCACCTGTTCCATGGTGCCATGGGGTATCTGATGTCACCGATCTGGTTCACTCTGCTGGTGATGTGGGCACTGATCGGACCGGGCAAAGAGGCCTCGGTCCTGACGTATTTCAGCCCGGACAACCCGCTGGTTCCCACCTGGCCCCAGATGGACGACACCCGCCACGTGCTGATCATCGCGCTCATGTACGCAATGCTGCTGGCCCCCAAAGTGCTCAGCGTCGCCGGATTGCCGCTGACCGGGGCCCGGTTTCGCGAATTTGGCGGCGGCGGGCGCTTTGCCCTGTCCTTCCTGGCAGAGATCCTGCTGTCCATCCTCTATGCGCCGATCCTGATGGTGCAGCAGATGATCGCGGTGTTTCGCACCCTGGCCGGTCTGCAAAAGGGCTGGACCCCGCAGGCCCGCAATGGCGGGCGCTATGGGCTGCGCACGTTGGCCATCTGCCACGCCCTGGAAACCGTCAGCGGCATCGCGCTGTTTGTCGGCATCACGGCTGGGCTGGTCAGCCTCTGGCTGTTGCCCATCGCCATCAGCCTGGCCCTCGCCATCCCGCTCTCTGCGCTCAGCGGAGTCACGATCCGGGGGCTGCTGGACACCCGCGAAGCCGTGCAGGAGCCCGAGATTACGCAAGCCGCCCGCTTTTACCGGGCCGAGCTGAAATCCATGTTGGAACGC
The DNA here is from genome assembly GCA_034670145.1 of Marinibacterium sp. Lineage (GTDB taxonomy): Bacteria > Pseudomonadota > Alphaproteobacteria > Rhodobacterales > Rhodobacteraceae > HXMU1420-2. The sequence continues at coordinate 56,573 of JAXMOA010000003.1, read as the reverse complement.
TCTACCAAGGCGGCCTCTCCGGCTGAATAGCTACGGCTCGCCGGTCACTTCCTCGAACCACTCAATGGCCATCTCGCTCCACCCGCTGGGCAGCGTATGGCCCCCGGACCAAAGCACAAACTCCAACGCGCTGTCGCTGTCGCAATCGTCCCATTGGCGCTTCCAGAACGGGCCGGAATGCGACACATCTGTCTGCGAAAAAGAGGTTGGCTTGTCATCCGGGCATCGGTTGGCCTTGCGCCAAATCTCCATCCCGGCCCAGATATCACCCTGCTGATACGCGCCACCGCCCAGCTTGCGGCCCTCCAGCGGCACGGTCGTATCGCTCCAGCCATGGGTATGCAGCAGCTTCACCGGCCCGGCGCAGCCCTCGGGATGCGGACGCCAGAACCCACCGGCAACAGGCGCATAGGCGGCAAAGGTTTCCGGCGCGTCGCAGGCCAGATAGCTGGTCATGAACCCCCCGGCTGAAAACCCGCCCAGCATCACCCGGTCGGCGCTGATGCCAAACCGCTCTGCCGCATCATCGGCCACGGCCCGCAGAAAAGCGGTCTCATCCCGCCCCTCCCGGCCGGGGTAAAAGTTCCAGCTGCGCGGGCCTTCGCCACCACGGCGCAGCCCCTCGGGCGCCACCACGGCCCAGCCCTGCGCAATCATGGGATCGACCAGCCGCCTGTTGCCGATCGTCCCCCTTGGATTGCCGCCATAGCCGTGCAGAAAAACCAGAACGGGCGTTGTCGCATCTACCGTGTCAGGCAGGGAAATCAGATAGGATCCCGATGCGACCTCACAAGGATCATCCGATGTCCCACAGGCCGCCCAGGCCCCACCCGCACACAGGCTTAGCGCAGCCGCCGTCGTTATACCCAATCGCATCATGTCTGATCCTTGCTATACTCATAAACAGGCAACGCCCGCGCCAACCACCCCGGCCCGGCGGCCGAGCCCAACATCCCCTCGGGCACATCAATAATCTGCGTAAACCCGGCCTCGCTCAACCGTTTGCTCAAACGCGCAGACCGCACACCACGCGCGCAAATCAAGGCAATCGGCTGGTTCATGTCCGGCCCGGCAACCTCGGCCAGTGCGGCGACAAAGTCGTCCCGGCGCATGTCGATAGGGTGGGCGCCTTCGCCAATCCCGGTCGCCGCCCATTCCTTGGGGCGGCGGATGTCGATCAATGTCACCGCACCGGCCACCGCCTGGCCATGCGCCTCGCGCACGCTCAACGTCGCGCCCTCGAATTCCGGCGCCATACGCACATACCGATAGGTCGCCGCAGCGATCCCCGTGCCCAGGATCGCCATGGCCAAAAAGGATCTGCGCGAAATCCGCGTCTGTGGGGGCGTCTGATCAACCATATGAAACGGGGCCTCTGCGTCGGTCTTGATGAACCGGGTTTAACACGTCAGATCCGCTCTGAACGCCCTTGCGTGATCAAGTTCTCGTCAACGTCGCGCGCCCATCTGTTACCGACGATCTGTCCCGCCCTGCACCGCGCCGGATCAAGTCACCGCAGCCCGGGCGCCGGAACACGACCCACTGTTAAGACTGGAAAAATGCGCAAAAAGCAGGCACGCTCCACCCATCAAGTTGATCCTTGGGAGGGTATCATGCTGCGTCGGATCCTGCGCGAACCACTGTTCCACTTCCTGCTGCTGGGCGGATTGCTGTTTGGCGCGTATCAGGTCATCGCCCCAAACACCGAACGGACATCCGACCGCATCACGCTCACCCCCCAGCATATCGCGGGTTTTGACGCCTCTTTCCAATCCACCTGGCGCCGCCCGCCCACCGAAGAGGAACGCGCCGCCCTGATCGACGCCTATATCCGCGAAGAAGTGCTGGTCCGCGAAGCCGAGGCATTGGGCCTGGAGCGCAACGACCCGATCATCCGTCAACGGCTGCGCCAGAAAATGGACTTCCTGCTCACCTCGGGGGCCAACGCCCTGACGCCCAGCGACGCCGATCTCCAGACCTTTCTGGAGGCCAACCCTGACCGCTACCGCATCGGTGCACAGATCGCCTTTGAACAGGTCTATCTGGGCCAATCCGCCACGCAGCAGGAAACAGACAGAATGCGCGCGGCGCTGGAGGCAGGCACCGATCCAAACACGCTGGGCCAACGCACCTTGCTGCCGCAGGCCATGCCGCTCAGCCCGACCGTGGCCATTGATTCCACCTTCGGCGCGGGTCTCTCGGGGCAGCTGGAGGCATTGCCCTCCGAGACATGGGCCGGGCCTGTGATCTCGGGCTATGGGGTCCACCTGGTGCGCATCACCGGGCGCAGCGCGGCCCTCCTTCCGCCGCTTGACCAGATACGCGACGCGGTCGAGGCCGGTTGGCGGGACGCCCGCGCCCAGGACCTGTCAGAAAGCCTCTATCAGGAACTGCTCAGCGGCTACATCGTTCAGATCGAAGATGCCCAATCCGGCGAGGACGGTTCATGATCGCCCGCCTTGCGCTCGTGGTGCTGATCAGCCTGTGGGGCGCGTTGGCCCACGGCCACGCCCTGCAACCGGGATATCTGGAACTGCGCGCCATCGGCAATGACACCTGGAACGTCTTTTGGCGCAAGCCGGACGTTCAGGGGCAGCCCATGGCGCTGGACGCGGTCCTGCCTGAACATTGCACCCAACGGCGCGGCGGCCAGCCCGCTTTTGACGGTCAGGGCTGGTCCACGCGCTGGATCACCACATGTCCGGGCGGGCTGGGAGGCGGCACGATCCTGATCGACGGGCTGGCCGATTCCCGCACCGATGTGCTGGTGCGCTACGAACTCGCGGCCAGCGAAGCGCCGGATCAGTCCGGGTCCAGCGACGGTCAGGCCTGGCGCCTGGTGCCCAATGCGCCGGATTTCGTGGTGCCCGAAACGCCCAGCCGCTGGAAGGTGATGACCAGCTACACGGGCCTTGGCATTGAACATATCCTGTTCGGGCTGGACCACCTGCTGTTTGTGCTGACCCTGTTGCTGCTCATCTCCAACCTGCGCGCGCTGCTGGGGGCTGTGACCGCCTTTACCGCCGCGCACAGCCTGACCCTGGGCGCGGCGGCACTGGGCTGGCTGTCCATTCCGGGGCCACCGGTCGAGGCGATCATCGCGCTGTCCATCATGTTTGTCGCCGCCGAGATCCTGCAACGCGATACCAGCCACCCGCATCTGTCACGCCGCGCGCCCTGGTTGGTTTCCTTCGGCTTTGGGCTGATCCACGGGCTGGGCTTTGGCAGCGCCCTCAGTGAAATCGGCTTGCCGCAGGGGGAAATCCTGGTGGCGCTGCTGGCGTTCAATATCGGGGTCGAGCTGGGCCAGCTCCTGTTTATTGCCGCCTGCCTGGTCATCGGAGTGGTGATCCGTCGCGTGCTCGCCACGATGCAGATAGACCGGCTGCAACAGGTGGCCGTCTACGCCATCGGTACGGTCGCTGCTTTCTGGTTCATCGAACGCGTTGCCGGGTTTTCATGACCCGGATTTTTCGCACAGATTTTGTTGCGCCATTGCCGCGCCCGGCTAGACTGTCGCGCAACGCTTTGATTTGAACAGGCCTCAGACCCAAATGTCCGACAAACCCCAGGGCACACCCGCGTCCGAACTTGTCCTAGACACGCCCGCCATCTTCACCATGTGCATGTCGCTGCACTCCCGCCTTGACCTGCTCTGGCAACGGCTGCTCTATGCCCATGCCGCAATCATCGGCGTGATGGTGTTTTTCTCAACCTCGCCCGAACCCTATCTGATGTCGCGCTTGCTGGTGTTTCTGTTCTATTCCGTGAACCTGCTGGTTTCGGTCGTCGCTATGGCCGAGTGCTTTCGCGGGCTTCAGGCCGGGCTGGCCGACCTGCGCGCCAAATCGCCGGGGCCAAACGGTCACTCGCATATCGAAACCTGGCTGATCACGCTCAACTATTCAGCGCACCCAGGGCGGCGCATAGCGATCTTTGCCACCGTCTGGTTGCTGACGGGCTACCTGCTGTTTGCCCGCTTCCTGCCCAACGCCCCCTGGCTGTGACGGGGCAGGGGCGGCACCATCGGTGATCTATGCCAAAAGGCGAAAACCCTGCCCAACCCAAGGCCGCCTGACATCACAGTTTTCAACGCGCCAAGTGACACGCGATGTTCCAAAACTCCGCTTTCTGCGTCAGTCCTGCAACAACCGGGTGATGACAGGCTCCAACTGCGAGCGCAGCTCCACATTGTCCGAGGTCAGGCTCAACGCCGTGATCGCCTGCGGTACGGTCTCCACCTTCGCCTCGCGCATATGCGCCATGGCGGTGATCAGCGGACGCGCTGCACAGCTGTCCTGTCGATACTGCCAGGTGGCAACCGGCAGATCAGGATGAGGCACCGATTCCAGCCCGCATCGCCGCGCCGGATCCGCATTGCGCCAGAACAGGGTGACAATGTCCGCCAGCGCCGATTTGTCATCGGCAAAATAACTATGCGCCAACATGTCCTCGCCCAGTTCCGACATGTCCACACTGTCAAAATCCGGGCTGGACAACGTGTCTTCGCCCCCCTGACCGGCCCGCGGCGCATTCCCATGCAGCTTGCGCGAGGACACCAGAGCCCAATCCTGCTCCGAGGCATAAAGCGTCAGGCGTTTGGCAATCGGTCGAATGGTGCGCACCATTTCGCGAAACAGACCCGCATCCACATCCGGCGCCGCAAACACGACCTGCCCCAGCAAGGGCGCATCCCCTTCTGACACCTGCCGCTTCAGGGCCAGCAACTCCAACGCATCCGTCAGCGCGCGGTTGCCCATACTATGGGCGATCACATGAATTGTTGTCGCGCCCGAGCTTTCGACCAGCTCGTCCAGGAACCGGGACAATCGCCGCCCGCTCAACCGCACCGCAGCCGTGTCCGCCACATAGGCCAGCGTCTTGCCGCGCGATGGCCAGGAGTACAAAATCGGCACCGCCGGATACCCGATATCCACCGAAATCTGCGCCGCCCGCCGCGCCGCCTGATCAAAGGCGACGTTATAGCCATGCACAAACACAAAGGCCTCGGTCTTGGCGCCATCGGCAAACTCATTCTGCAACCGGCCGAAATAGCTGTCGGCCTCCATCGGCGTCACACTTTGCAACACCACATGTTTGCCGGGGTTCTGGCTGAATTGCAGTTTCCAGATGCTGGGCGTTTCCAACATTCCTGGCGTATGTTCATTCGGCACCGTCACCGTGGCCAGACCCAGCTCCAGCCCGGCACCGCGCTTGCCGCTGTAAAACGAGGCCGGCTCCGCCTCGCCAGAGCGGGCGCGATCGGTGGCATAATATACCTCCACCGTCCGATAGCCCAAATCGTCACTGCGCGAGGGCACATCGCTCTGCGCCGGGGTTGCGCGCGCCTGCGCGGCCGCCGTGCGGTTGCGCGTGGCCTCTGCCGTGTCTCCCATATCCTCGGACAGGTCGGCCAGGCTGTCGAACAAGCGGGCCAGAACCTCGGGCGAGGGGGTGCGTTCAGCCAGCAGGTTCAGTTGCTGGCGCAGCGCATCCCGGGTTGCCCGCAAATCGCCGGACTGGCGCGCAGCCTCGGCGGCCAGCGCCATCAATTGCACCGGGTCCTCGTCCAGATCGGGGTTCGCCTCGGCGGCCTGGCTCAACTGACCATAGATCAGCACGGCCTCTTCCCAGGCCCCCAGGCGCATCGCCACTTCGGCGCGCAGGGTGGCCACATCAAAGAAGGTCCGCAGATCCGGCACCCCGGCGGCCTGCATGTCGGCCAGCGTCTGATCCAAGGCTTTTGCCGCTGCCGCAGGGTCGGTTTGCGACAGATCATACAGCCCAAACAGATCAGCACCCGTCTGCGCCTGGGCCGGGCGGTCAGCCAGAGGCAGCAGGAAAACACTCGCCGTCAAAATCGAAAACAGAATGCGCATGGTTAGATGAAACAACTCTCTGACAGCCCCAACATATGCCCTCAGACCTAATCCCACCGCCCGCATGGATCAAGTTTTGCAGGCCTTGGACGGCAAACTTCCTTCCCAAAAATGTTGAACCAGTCCAGTATTCGCATAAGTCAGATGCATTGTTTTAGAGGTGCCCTCGTGAAGCTAACAGTACTGATTTCAATTTTTATTGCGCTATTTCAAGTTGATACAGCATGGGCCACCACCCGCGCCGTGCTGGTGGGCGTTTCCGACTATGACAATGAAATTGGCATCAACGATCTCAAAGGCCCCGCCAATGACGTCCGCCTGCTCGGCGAAGTTTTGCGCGCACGCGGGGTCACAGACATCACATTGCTGGCCGATGGGGTGGATGGCGCCACCCGGCCAACCCGCAGGGCCATCCTCCAGGCCCTGGCCGATCAGGCCCGAACCGCCCAGCCGGATGATTTTGTCTATCTGCATTTCTCAGGCCATGGCACCCGCCAATATGACCCGGACGGCGATGAATCCGATGGGCTGGACGAAGTGTTCCTGCCCGCAGACACCGGTCGCGCGGCGGCGCAGACAGGGTTGATCGAAAACGCGCTGGTGGATGATGAAATCGGCCGGGCAGTGGATGCGATCCGGGCCAAGGGCGCCCATGTCTGGCTGGTCCTGGACAGCTGCCATTCGGGCACCGGGCTGCGCGCGGGGGGCATTGGCGGCATCTCGCGCTACGTCGATCCGGCAACGCTGGGCGCTGCGGCCACGCCCGCCGTGCCAGGGCCGGCCGTCGATATGCCCAAAGATCAGGATCTGCCGGGCGGCTTTGTCGCCTTCTACTCTGCCCGAGCAGACGAGGTGGCCCGCGAGTTCGACCTCGATCCGGGCGCGGACGAGGCGTACTACGGCCTCTTCACCGCAAAACTCGCCGCCCGGCTGGCCGACTCGCAAGGGTGGAGCTTTCGGCAATTGTATCAGGCCGTTCTGGCCGACCTCAACGATGCCATGCTGCCGGGGGTTGCGCGGCTCCAGACACCGTCCTGGGACGGCACGCTGATTGATCAAATCATCTTTGCACAAGGACAGGACCAGGGCGGGACGCCGCGCCGCTTTGCCATGCGAGGCGCGGATCTGCGCGCCGGCATCGTTCACAGCATCGCAGACGGCACGCTCATGGCCCTCTACGCCGGCCCCGCCGACCCCGAGGACGCAGCCCTCGGCTATGCCCAAACCAGCCGCGCAACCGCAATGGCGGCGACGCTCACAGCGGTGGGCGATGATTGTGTGCCCTCGACCAGCGCGCTTTGCCCAGCTTCGGGCGCATTGCCCCAGCAGGCCCGCTTTGCGCAGGTCGTGGCCCGTCCGGTTGACCTCACCGTCCGCATCGGCCCGCCCCGCGACCTGGCCAGCGGCCTGCCGCTGCCTGCAAATCACCCCATTTTGATCGCGCTCACCACGGCCATCACCGACACCAACGGTGCCGTGCAATTCGATCCGCTCAGCTTTGAGGTGGAAACCCTCTGGGACGGAGAGGCCCTGTGGTTCGGTCGTCGCGCTGCCATCGGCGCGCAGCCGGTTGGCCTGTCATGGACCCCGGATACCCAGCCACTGACCCCTCTCCTGACCCGGATCGCGCGGGCCGAATCCTTTGGCCGGCTGATGGACGGGCTGACCGGTGGCGGCGGGCTGTTCAACCTCAATGCCAAAGGCCCGGTTGAAATCTCGGGGTTGTACCGCCCGTCGCATGTGGCGGATCTGGCGCGGCCCGGCCAACCGGAATCCCCCTATACCGAATGTGGCCGCGCCTTTGCCGCATCAGAAATCGACACCCCGCAACCGCTGGACACCCACCGCGACGTCAAACAATGCGACCGCCTGCTGTTCCTTGGTCAGGGCCGCACCGACGGCATCCGCGACGTCAACATCCTGCATATCGACGCGCAATATTGCGTCCGGGCGCAATATGCCCGCGTTTCGGGCGTCTCGGCGCCAACCCTGCTGGGCGAAGACATGAAGATCTGCTCGGATTGCCCCGACAACCTCTATGTCGCCGGAGACGAGCGGATCTTCATCATCGTCAGCGAAGCGGCCAAAAACGCGGCCCCGCTGCGGCTGGATGGGCTGGTGGAAACCTGCGCCGAGGGCGGCGGATCGGGCACGCGCAGCGCCGCGCGCTCGCAATTCCTGGACCGCCTCGGCGATCTGGCAAAACGCCCGGACACCCGCGGGTCCTTTGGCGGCGGAGGGTTGGGCGTGTCCAACATCTGGGTCGAACGCTATGACATCACGGTGCAACCCCGGATCGAGGTGTTTCGCCAGATCGCCTCGCAATGACCAGAACCGCCACGGCGCTCCCCCGGACTCTGCTGGCGGGGATCGCCGCTTTGTTGCTGACACTGGGCGCCGCCTGCCTCGCCCGGGCTGATCCGCTAGACGACGCCTGGGCCGCCATCGACGCCGAAGACTGGCAGGCGGCAGAAACGCTTGCCACCCAAATGCAGGCCACCGCCGCAACCCGCGGCGACCGCCACGCCGCGCAAGAGGTGCTCGCCACGCTCAGTTTCTACACCGATGACCTGCCCATAGCGCTCGCCGCAGCAGAGACGCTGGACCGCGCAGCCATCGCCGCCTTTGGCCCGGAATCTCCCGAACGCCTTGTTGCCCTGTCGCTGCTGGGCTGGCTCTACAGCGATACCGGACAAACGGATCAGGCTATCGCCGCGATAACCCGCGCCATCCGCATTGGTCGCACCAGCGATCAGGCCATCGAAACAACCCTGGGCCAGATGCTGCAACTGGCGCAACTCTACCTCGACAACGCCCAACCGCGCATCACAGCCACACTCGCAGCCGAGGTGGAACTGCGTGCAACCGTCACCTGGGGCGCCCAGGACCTGCTGACGCTCGAAGCCCAATTGCTGCGTGCCTGGGCCCATCTGGATATGAATCACCCGGTCGAGGCCCGCCTCCACCTTGGCCCGATCCTGCAAAACCTGGCGCTTGTGCAACAGGACCCATACCTTTCAAGCCTGCTGGAGGCGGTCTGGCAGGACTATTTGCACGCCTCGGACAACGACCCGCAAACAGATCAACGCTGGGCCGAGGCCGCCAATCAGCGCGCCGCCAAACGCGCGCAGCAGGATGACGACAGCCTCGCCCTGCAAGAACAGATCGCCGCCGCGCTCGCCGATACGCCATCCGGTTCCCAGCCGGACAGGGTCGAACCCTTGCTGCGCCGCGCGACCGCGCTCAGCCGGGCAGACGACCCAACGGCAATCGTGCTCTATCTGCTGGGGCTGAAATACCAGTTGGACCAAGGGGATCTGGCGCTGGCACAGGGCTGGGGCGCGCGCATTGCCACCTATCCGGCAGGCTATCTGGCTACGCTCGAACAGGATCTGGCGACGCCGCTGATCGACCTCGCCGTCCAACTGTCCCAACGGGGCTACCTGGGCGAAGTGGGCGCGCTGGCTGACCTTGGCTTGTCCATCCGCCGCCTGAAACTGCCCCCAAATGCCATCGAACTGGATCACGCCCGCGCCGCCCTGGCCGATATCCTGATCAGCCTGGGCCAGACCGACCGCGCCACCCGGCTGATCGACACAAGCCTCGCCGCGCTGACCGCAACCAACCCAGACCCAAGCGGCGACGCCGCCACGCTCACCGCCCGCGTCCTGCTGCTGCAATCCGAGCTGGCCCAAATCAACACAGAGCTGACCCGCGCCAGCCAGATCCTGGAATCCATCCTGCGCATGGGCGATCTGCCGGGGCCAGAGGGCGGCCTGATCCGCTATGACACGCTCAGCGCCCTGGCCACCGTGCAAATGCGTCAGGGCGCCTTTGCCCGCGCCGTTCCCCTGCTGGAAGAGAGCCGCAGCCTCGCCGCCGACCTGTTCGGCGCCGCAGCCAGCTCTACCGAAACGGCGACGGCCACACTCGCTGTTGCGCTCTTTGAATCCGGCCAGACTGACCGTGCCTTGGCGCTGTACAATGAACTCATGACACGTCAGGGGCAGGGGAGTGGCGCGCAAAGCGCGGTCAGCTCGGTCCTGGCCCTGATCGACCTGCGCCTGCGTCGCCGGGCCGGACAGGACACCTCGGACCACGCCGCATTTGAACTGACCGAGGCTCAGGACGGCGGCGTGCTCTCTGCCAGCCTGGCCGAGGAGCTCTGGTTCGCCGGAGACCGCGCCGCCGCCGCGCAAGCCGCCGATCAGGTGATCGCCACAAACCAACCGGGGCTGGCGCTGAACCGGGCGCGGCTGGTCAAGGCGCGCCTGGCCCTGGCCAGGGATGATCTGCAAGGGGCGCTGACCTGGCTGCGGCCCCTGACGCAGGACCTGACCATCGCGCCCCAACCGGACCCGCGCCTGGCCCGTATGCACCTGGCCCTGCACGCCGATACCGCCCTGCGTCTGGCTGCCGGGACAGAGGATACCACCAACCTAGACCTCATCGACGAGGCGGTTTCCGCCGCCCAATGGTCCAACGCTCTGGCCGCCCGCACCGCCTTTGATCAGGCGGCCCTGCGCTGGCAAACCTCCGGCGCGCTGAGCGAAGAATTGCGCCTGCTCCAGGACGCCCGCCGCGCGGTCGAGCATCGGCGCGAAACCCTGCGCAAAACACTGGCCGCTGCGTCCGAGCCAACGGCAGCCCTCGCCGCGCTCGACACGGCCGAATCCGAATTGCGCCTGCGCTCCAATGTCCTGCGCTCCACCTTTCCAGACTACGCCACCGCCGCTGATCCGGCGCCCATCGCGCTGGCCCGCATCGCACGGGCCCTGCACCCGGACGAGGCGCTGCTGATCTATATGTCCAGCGACGAGGACATCAACGACCAGCCCGCAAGCCAGCTGTTTGCCGTCACGGCTGAAACCGTTCAAACCGCCGCTCTGCCGGCGGCCACAGACCTGCGGGAACTGGCGCAAAACCTGCGCTGCGCCGCGGCCCTGACAGATCTCAGCTGCCCACATCCGGGCACGGGCGGCGGGGACACCCGGGGCAGTTTCAACATGCCGTCCCAAACCTCCACCTCCACACAACCGGCCTTTGATTTTGCCCTGGGACATCAGGCCTATCAAACCCTGATTGCCCCGGTCACAGAGGCCTTGCAGGGCAAAACCCGGCTCATCATTGTGCCCGATGCGGCGCTGATCGGCCTGCCCTTCAACCTGCTGCTCACCACACCCCCCGAACCACAGACCACGCTCGCCTCTGCGGACTGGCTGATCCGCGACAGGGCCCTGCGCGTGATGCCAACCGTGTCGGCCTTCATCACCCTGCGCCAACGCGGCGACCAACGCGCCCCCGGCGGCCGGTTCCTCGGAGTGGGCGACCCGCTGATCGGGGGGCAGACCGACGGCCCGCTGGACTTTGACTGCGCGCTCCTGGGCGAAGGCGACGTGCTCGCCCTCAACCGCGCCCGGGGCGCAATCTCTACCGTGGGGGCCAATGCTGTCTCAGTCACCCAGCTGTCCGAACTGCCCGACAGCCGCTGTGAACTGCGCCGCTCGGCCCGCGCCTGGCCGGGCGCGCATGACCTGCTGCTGCACGGAGACGCCACCGAAACCCGACTCCAGACCCTCAACCGCTCTGGTGCCCTGCGCGACTATGCGGCCATCACCTTTGCCACCCACGGGCTGGTCGCAGGAGAGATCGGCGCCCATAACGCCGGGCTGGTCCTGACCCCCAGCGACAACAGCGACGGGCTGCTCACCACCGCCGAAGTCGCCCAACTGGATCTGGACGCCCAGATTGTCATCCTGTCAGCCTGCAACACAGCCGCCGGCTCGGCTGACAATGCCCAGGGGCTGTCTGGCCTGGCCAGTGCGTTTTTCTACGCAGGCGCCCGCAGCCTTATGGTGTCCAGCTGGCCGGTCTATTCCGACGCAGCGGTGCAGCTGTCGTCCGGCACGCTCGACCGTCTCGGCGGGGGCGCCACCCCAGAGCAAGCGTTGCGCCTGACGATCCTGGCCTTGCTGAATGACCCAAACACCACCGACCGACAAAGACACCCAGCCTATTGGGCCCCGTTCTTTGTCGCCGGCGGGCTGTGATCTGACACAACCAAAACCCGGGGCGCGCCCAGAACAAGCGACCGGCCCAGTCCCGGTCCCGGTGGAATTTTGTTGACGCACAGCCCGACGCGGCCTTACCAATTTACCACTGTACACAAATGTCCAGAGTCGCCCAAACGCACCAAACCAAGGGGTCAGCTCATGAAATCGCATTATCGCGCTGTGGTCATCGGCGGCGGAGTCGTCGGATCTTCGGTTCTCTATCACCTCGCCAAATTCGGCTGGAGCGATGTGGTCATGCTCGAACGCCGCCGCCTCGCGTCCGGCTCTTCCTGGCACGCAGCCGGGGGAATCCACGCCCTCAACGGTGATCCGAACATGGCGGCACTACAGGCCTACACCATTGATCTGTTGTCCAAAATCGAACAGGAATCCGGCCAGAACATCGGCCTGCACATGACCGGCGGGCTGACCCTGGCGGGCACCCCGGAACGCTGGGAATGGCTTCAGGCCAACTATCGCATCTTCCAGTCCATCGGCATCGACGATTGCGAATTGATCAGCCCGCAAGAGGCCCAGCGACGCTGCCCGATCATGTCCACCGACGGTATCATCGGCGCCATGTGGGCCGACCGCGAAGGCTATATCGACACCACCGGCACGGTCCAGGCCTATGCCACAGCAGCCAGAAAACGCGGCGCAGAGTACTACGAGGAAACCAAAGTCGACGCGCTGGAACAGACCGCCAACGGCTGGATCGTCAAAACCGACAAAGGCGACATCACCTGCGAACATGTCATCAACGCAGGCGGGCTCTGGGCCAAGCAGATCGGTCGCATGGCGGGCATCGAACTGCCGGTATCGCCGCTCAAACACCACTATCTGATCACCGAAACCGTGCCCGAAGTCGCCGCCGCCGACTTCGAAATGCCCATGACCGTCGACCTCGAAGGCTTCACCTACTTGCGCCAGGATCAAAACGGCGTGCTGGTTGGCATATATGAAATCGACCACGAACACTGGGCCATGGACGGCGCACCCTGGAGCTACGGAGAAGAGCTGTTTCAGGAACAACTCGACCGGATCGAGACCGAATTGACCCTGGGCTTTCAGCGCTACCCATCCATTCAGGACGTCGGGATCAAAACCTGGGTCAATGGCGCCTTTACCTTCGCCCCGGACGGCAACCCGCTGGTTGGCCCGGTTCAGGGCAAACCGGGCTACTGGTGCGCCTGCGCTGTCATGGCAGGGTTCCTTCAGGGCGGCGGCGTCGGCAAAACGCTGGCCGAATGGATGATCCACGGCGAACCCGAGGCCGACGCCTGGTCCATGGATGTCGCCCGCTTTGGCAAATTTGCCGAAAACAAACGCTACATCCGCGAAACCACCGGCCAATTCTATTCGCGCCGCTTCGTCATGACCTACCCGAACGAACAATTGCCCGCCGGGCGACCTCTCAAGATGGCCCCGGCCCATGATGCAATGACCCAGGCAGGGTGCAAATGGGGCAGCAGCTGGGATCTCGAAGTTCCGCTCTATTTCGCCCCCCAAGGGTTCGAGGAAACCCCCAGCCTGCGCCGCTCCAACGCGCATCAGATCGTGGCGCAGGAATGCCAGACCATCCGCACCGGCGTCGGCCTGCTGGACATCACCGGCTTCTCGCGGTTTGAAATCTCGGGGCCCCGGGCGCAGGAATGGCTGGACAGCCTGCTGGCCACCAAACTCCCCACACCCGGGCGCGCGCGCCTCGCCGTGATGCTGAGCGAAACCGGCCGCCTCAAAGGCGACCTGACGCTGCTCAACTGGGGCGATGGCACCTATTGGCTCATGGGCTCCTACTATCTGCGCGCCTGGCACATGCGCTGGTTCCACGACCACCTGACCGAGGGCGTCAGTGTCCGGGACCTGGGCGAAGAAATCGCCGGTTTTGCCCTGATCGGACCAAAGGCGCGCAGCGTCATAGCCTCGGTCGCGGAACAGGACATCGCAGATCTCTCCTTCATGGGCTGCGGGCGCTATGACATCGGGCTGATCAATGCCCGCGTCGCCCGCATGTCCGTCACCGGTGAACTGGGCTACGAAATCAATTGCAGCTACGGCGACCACATCGCCCTGCGCCGCCTCCTGCTGGAGGCCGGAGCACAGACCGGCCTGCGCGAGGTCGGCTTCAACGCCCTGCTCTCCACCCGCATCGAAAAAAGCTTTGGCATCTGGTCCGCGGAATTCACCCAGGACCGCACCCCGGGGATGACCGGCATGGACCGCTGGATCGACTGGACCAAGGGCGCATTCGTGGGCCGCGACGCCGCGATCGCCGAACGGGACGGTAATGGCGCCGCGCAGGTTCAGGTGACCCTGGAAATCGAGGCGGATGACGCCGACGCCTCAGGCTATGAACCGATCTGGGCAGGCGATCAAAAGGTCGGCTTCGTCACCTCGGGGGCCTATGGGCACTACACCGGCAAATCGCTGGCAATGGCGCTGGTGGACCGCGAACAGGCAGAACCCGGCACCCAGCTGTCGGTTCATGTGGTTGGGGTTGAGCGGGCGGCAAGGGTCATCGCGCCTTCGCCCTACGACCCCTCGGGCAAGGCGATGCGCGGATGACCGAAGGCACCGGTCCCAAACGGCGGGGCAGGCGGCGGGGCACTGATCCCGCGCCCGCCACCCGCCAGATCGACTATCGCCGCCTGCGCAATCCTTTCCCGCCCATCCCGGCCTTTTCCGAGGACCGGATCCAGGCCATGCATGACGCTGCCCTCCAGGTGCTCGAAGAGCTGGGCATCAAGGTCCTCCTCCCCGAGGCCCGCAGCCTGCTGGCCCAGGCCGGTGCCAAAGTGGTGGGCGATGACATGGTTCATATCGGTCGCGATATCGTTCAGGCTGCCCTGACCAGCGCGCCAAGATCCTTCACCATGCACGGCGCCACCCCTGACCGCGACATCACCGTCGAATTGGGCGCGCTGATCTTTCAACCCGGCGCAGGCGCGCCCCATGCCACAGACCGCATCCGGGGCCGGCGCCCCGGCGGCCTCTCTGACTTTCGCGAACTGGTGCAACTGACCCAGCATTTCGATGCCCTGCAAATGGTCCCGCCACTGGTCGAGCCGCAGGACGTGCCGATCCACCTGCGCCACTACGCCATGACGCAGGTTGCGCTCAGCCAATCGGACAAGGTGATCTTTGCCTATGCCCGTGGCACCCCGCAGGCGATGGATTGCTTTGAAATGATCCGCGACTTTCGCGGGCTGTCCGATGACGCGTTCCGCGCCAAACCGCAACTCTACACCATCGTCAACACCAACTCGCCGCGCCAGATCGACATTCCCATGGCCCAGGGGCTGCTGGATTTTGCCCGCTACGGCCAACCCATTATTGTCACGCCTTTTACCCTGATGGGGGCAATGGCCCCGATCACCGTGGCCGGGGCGCTGACCTTGTCACATGCCGAGGCTCTGGCGGCCATCACTCTGACCCAACTGGCCCGCCCCGGCGCGCCCGTCACCTATGGCACGTTCACCTCCAACGTTGACATGAAATCCGGCGCCCCGGCCTTTGGCACACCCGAACAGGTCAAGGCCTCGCTGGGCGCGGGGCAACTGGCTCGCCACATCGGGCTGCCCTGGCGCTGCGCCGCCGGGTCGGCGGCCAATCTGGCCGATGCCCAGGCCGCCCATGAAACCGAGATCAGCGGCTGGGGCGCGGTTCTGGCGGGCGCAACCGTCGTGATCCACGCGGCAGGCTGGCTCGAAGGCGGGCTGACGGTGGGGTACGAAAAACTCATCACCGATATGGACATGGTCAACACCTTCGCCGAACTCTGCACGCCCGCCGCAGCTGATGACGCCGCCATCGGCCTGGATGCCCTGCGCGAAGTCCAGCCGGGCGGCCATTTCTTTGGCGCGCAACACACGATGGAGCGTTACAAAACCGAATTCTGGGAACCGATCAGCTGGGACTGGTCCAATTACGGCACCTGGTCCGAGGCCGGCAGCCTCGACGCGCAAACCCGCGCCACCCAGATCTGGCAGAGCATTCTGGCCAATTTCACCCCACCCGCCCATGATCCGGACAGGCTCGACGCGCTGGATGCCTTCATCGCCAAACGCACCGCCCAGGGCGGCGAACCGCCGGTAAGCTGATGACAGAAAACCCCATCCTCCCCCGCCACCGCCTGCACCGGGACGACCCCTCAGCCGCGCCGCTTGGTGGCAATGTCAAAGTCACCCGGCAGGACTGGCTGAACCTGGCGCTGGACGTGCTGGTCAGCGACGGCGTCGAACAGGTCAAGGTTCTGGCCCTGGCCGAACGCATGGGCGTCTCGCGCTCGTCGTTTTACTGGTACTTCAAGTCCCGACAAGAGCTGCTGGATGCGCTGCTCGCCCAATGGGAAAACCAGAACACGGCCGCCTTGGTGCATCAATCGCAACTGCCCGCCAACACCATCACAGCCGCCGTCTGCAACGTCCAGCGCTGCGTGGTCAACACAGCCCTGTTCGACACCGCCCTCGATTTCGCCGTGCGCGACTGGGCCCGCCGCGCGGGCAAGGTGCGCCGCATTCTGGACCAGTCCGACACCCGCCGCGTTGCCGCGCTCAACGCCATGTTCACCCGCTTCGGCTATGCCCCGGCCGAGGCCGAAACCCGGGCCCGCGTGCTCTATTTCATGCAACTTGGCTATGACATGGCCAACCTGCACGAACCCTTGCAGGACCGGATCTCGCTCGTGCCCCACTACCTTTATGTCTTTACCGGCATTCAGCCCCTGGCCGAAGAAGTGGCCGAGTTCACAGCCTATGCCAAACGCCACATGACAAACGGAGAAAGCGCATGACCACCACAGCAGATGCGATCATCATCGGCACGGGCGTCATCGGCGCTGCCGTGGCCTATGAGCTGGCCAAACAAGGGTATAAAACCCTGTCGCTGGACCGAAACGCCCAGGTCGGGCATGGCTCGACCGCCGGGTCCTGCGCCATCATCCGCATGCATTACTCCACCTTCGATGGCACGGCCTTCGCCTGGGAGGGCTACCACTACTGGCGCGACTGGGCCGACTACCTGGGCCTGCCCGCAGACTCAGATCTGGCCCGCTTCCGCCAGGTTGGCTGCATGGTGATGAAAACCCCGGCCAACGGGCATCTGGACAAACACATGCAATACTCGGCCGAGCTTGATTGCCCGTTCCAAGAACTCACGCCCGCGCAGATCCTTGAAAAACTGCCCATCTATACCCTGGACAGCTTCGCACCGGCCAAGACCCGGGATGACCCGGATTTTGCTCAACCCAATGGCCGTCACATGGGCGGCGCCGTGTTCTGGCCCAATGGCGGCTATGTCACCGACCCGGCGCTCTCGGCACAAAACCTGATGGCTGCGGCCCAAATCCATGGCGCTCAGCTGCGTACCAATGCCGAGGTGGCCGGGATTCTGACCCGGTCGGGGCGCGTCTCGGGCGTCAAACTGGCGAGCGGCGACAGCATCCACGCCCCAATTGTCATCAATGTCGCCGGTCCGGGATCTTCGATCATCAACGCAATGGCCAATGTCACCGAGGACATGACCATCGCCACCCGCCCCCTGCGCCAAGAGGTGGTGCATGTGCCCAGCCCGGCAGGGTTCAATTTCGAAGAGCAGGGCACAATCGTATCCGACAGCGACATTGCCTGCTATGTGCGCCCCGAACATGGCAACCACATCCTGATCGGCTCCGAGGATCCGGAATGCGACCCGCATCAATGGGCCCGGGATGACGTGACCTATAACCGCGACTTCACCGATCAATGGACCACCCAGGCCCTGCGCTATGCCCAAAGAGTGCCCAGCCTGGGCATTCCCTCGCAAACACGCGGGGTTGTGGACCTCTATGACGCCTCGACAGACTGGATCCCGATCTATGACAAATCCGCCATACCGGGGTTCTATATGGCCTGTGGCACCTCAGGGAACCAGTACAAGAACGCCCCGATTGCGGGCAAGATGATGGCGGCGCTGATCGACTATTGCGAGGCAGGCAATGACCACGACGCCACGCCGCTGCAATTCACCTTGCCCTACATCCAGCGCGACATCGACGTCGGGTTCTACTCGCGCAAGCGTCCGATCAACGCCCAGTCCAGCTTCTCGGTTCTGGGCTGACACAGCCGCCTCCCGGGTCACAAGACCCAGGAGGCCGCCTCCAGCGCCCCATCCGCGCGGATCCGGGCCAGCTGCGCCTCTACATCCGCCACCCAACCGGCGTGCGCGAACAAACCAGCACCGCCGATGCCGGGCAGGGCACCCACACCGCGCACCCCGCCCGAGGCCATCGCCCCCGTCAACGCCTGCGCCATCGGATCGCTCAGATTCGCTCCGGCCCGCTCGATATGATGCATCCAAAGCGCCGTCGCAAAGGCAAAGGTAGGCGCGCCCAACCCCTGCGCCAACCGCTCCTGCGCCGCGAAAAAGATCCGCTGTGGCATCTTTTGGCTGCCATCCATCGCAATCTGCAAACACCGGTGATCAATCGCCCGGTTTTCAAACCGCGCCACCAGCGCATCCGCATAGGCCTCGGTCTGCATTCCGGGAACAGGCGGCAGGGTCTGTGCGGCGGCGTCCATCTGTGCCCGCACCAGCCGCGCCAGCTGGGGCTGGGCCATCACATCGCGCACCGCCGACAACCCCCCACAAACCCCCAGATAGGCGATCAGCGAATGCGCCCCGTTCAACATCCGCAGCTTCATCAACTCAAACGGCGCAACCTCCGCCACGATCTGCACGCCGACCTGTGCCCAGGCCGGGCACGGACCGGCAAAACGGTCCTCGATCACCCATTGGCTAAACGGCTCAGTCTCGACCGCGGCACCATCCGGCGCGCCGGATAACGCCTCGGCCACAACAGCCGTCTGATCGGTCGAGGCCGGGGTGATGCGATCCACCATACTATCAGGAAAGGCACATTCCCGCGCGATCCACTCCGCCAGATCCGCATCCTGACGCGCCACAAACTCCAGCAATACAGACCGCAGCGTCTGCCCGTTCGACGGCAGGTTATCGCAGGACAACACGGTTATCCCGCCCAAACCCGCCACGCGCCGCGCCGCCATACCGGCCCGCAAGGCCCCCAGCAGGCCGGTTGGCCGCCCGGGATTTGCCAGATCCGCCCGCACCGCCGGATGCGTCAGATCCAGCGCGCCAGACCCGGGACGCACGCCATAGCCCTTTTCGGTCACGGTTGCTGTCACCACCTGAATGGCCGGATCGGCCATCCGCGCGATGACGGCACCGGGATTGGCCGACAACACATGACTGGCCCGGATGACGTTGATCTCGCGCCCGCGCGGACCATCCGAATGCTGTTCGACCAGGGTATAGCGATGGCCCTGCGCCGCCAGCCGCTCCGCCAGATTGGCCGAGCGCATAGCGACCGCTTCGATACCCCAGTCTCCGCCAGCCGCCTCGATCGCATCCTGCGTAAAAGGCGCCTGATGCGCCCGGTGAAAAGCACCCAGGCCAAAATGCAAAAGCCCGCTGCCCATATCCCCGGCCAGAGCCGACCTACGATAACTCATGGCGCCAACGCCCGCGCCACACCGCGCAATTCGGCCAGGCCACGCAGCCGCCCGATGGCCGGATAGCCGGGCGCCGAGCGGCGCGTCTGATCATCCAGCAATTGCTGCCCATGATCCGGCCGCATAGGGATCTGCGCATCCATGCGCCCCGCCTGCCGCCGCTGCGCCTCTTCGTGCAGCACCGCACGGATCACGGCGACCATATCCGTGCTTCCCTCCAGATGATCATCCTCAAAGAAACTGCCAGGCCATTGCGCCGTTTCCCGGCGCACATTGCGCAGGTGCAGGAAATGCACATGTCTTCCCAGCCGCGCCATCATCCCGGGCAAATCGACATCGCCCCGCGCGCCAAAACTGCCGGTACACAGCGTAATACCGTTGGCAGGGCTCGGCACTGTTTCGACCAGCCAGCGATAATCGTCCTCATTGGACAGAATGCGTGGCAATCCAAACAGCGGCCAGGGCGGATCGTCGGGATGCGCACACAGCCGCAGACCCAGCCGCTCCGCCTCGGGCACCACATGTTCCAGAAACAGACGCAGGTTGGCGCGCAATTCATCCCGTCCGATCCCGCGATAGGCGTCCAGCTGCGCGCGGAACCCGTCCAGCGTCCACCCCTCCATCGCACCGGGCAAACCGGCCAAAATCGTCGCCCCCAACGCCTCCTGCTGCGAGGCCGTCATAGCCTGCGCCAAACGCTCCGCCGCATCCAAAACCTCTGGCGCATAATCGCCCTCGGCCCCGGCGCGTCGCAAGACATGCAGATCAAACGCGGCAAAACCCGTCAGGTCAAACCGCAACGCCAGCCCACCATTGGGACGCGCATGGGCCAGATCGGTCCGTGTCCAGTCCAGCACCGGCATGAAGTTGTAGCAGATCGTGCGCAACCCGGCCTCAGCCAGATGGCGCAGGCTTTGCAAATAAGCCTCCAGATGCGCCGCCCGCTCCGCTCCGCCGGTCTTGATCGCCTCGCTCACCGGCAGGCTTTCCACCACATCCCAGGTCAACCCCGAGGCCGCCCCATCCGGCGTCCGCGTCACCTCATCCAGCCGCTGTGCGATCTCGTCCGTGCTCCAGACCTCGCCGGGCGCAATATGATACAACGCCGTAACAATCCCGCTGGCCCCCGCCTGTCGGATATCGCTCAGGCTCACACCATCCAAAGGCCCAAACCAGCGCCAGGTCTCTTTCATCCCCCTGCCTCCAGATTATAGGCCCGCCGCGCCAATCCATTGGCCAGCAAAGGCGCCAGCTCTGCCGCCTCCGCCTCGTCCAGTCGGTGGCTGGTCACCAGATCGGCCAAATAGGCACAGTCGCACCGCCGCGCCACATCATGGCGCGCCGGGATCGAGCACAGCGCCCGCGTGTCGTCATTGAACCCGGCCGTATTCCAGAATCCGGCCGTCTCTGTCGTTGCCTGACGAAACCGCCGGATGCCCTCGAAACTGTCATGAAACCACCAGGGCGGCCCCAGCAAGACAGAGGGATAAGCCCCCGCCAGTGGCGCCAATTCGCGCGCATAAGTGGTTTCGTCCAATGTAAACAGGATCAGCGTGAACCGCTCGTCCATGCCAACCGCATTCAACAAGGGCTGCAACGCGCTCACATAGTCCAGCGACCCAGGGATATCAAAACCCCGATCCCGGCCAAAACGCGCATGGATGCCGTGGTGATGATTGCGCCGTGATCCGGGATGCAACTGCATCACCAATCCATCCTCGACCGACATGCGCGCAAATTCGGTCAACATCTGCGCGCGAAACAACGCTCGGTCTCCGCGCCCGGCCAGGATTTCAGCATAAAGCGCCTGCGCTTCCCGCTCTCCCAAATCCGCCGTCTGCGCGCTCGGATGGCCATGATCGGTCGCCGTCGCGCCATGTTCGACGAAAAACCGCCGCCGAATGCGATGTGCCTCCAGATAACCTTGCCAGGTGCCAATCTCGGCCCCGGTCAAGGCCCCAAAGGCCTCCACATTGGCAAGGAACCCGTCAAAATCGGGGTCTGACACCGCATCCGGGCGATAGGTCGGCACGACACGCCCGGCCCAATCCGAGGCCGCCGCCGCACGATGATGCGCCAGATCGTCCAAAGCACTGTCCGTGGTCGCAATCACCTCGATCCCGAACCGGTCATACAGGGCCCTCGGGCGATAGGCCGGGTCGCCCAGGGCCTCGGCGATCTGGTCATAAATCCGGTCTGCCGTGTCGCCCGACAAGGTCTCGCGCACGCCAAACACCGTCTCAAAGGCATGATCCAGCCACAACCGCGATGGCGTGCCCAGAAACAGATGATACCGCTGCGCAAACAGCCGCCACACCGCCCTCGGATCCGCCTGCTGCGCGCCGCCCAGGCCCAAATCCTCCAGACGCACACCCTGGCTGACCAGCATCCGCGTCACATAATGATCCGGCGTGACAAACAAGGCTGCCGGATCGTCAAAGGCGCCATTCGTCCCCCACCAACCGGGATCCGTATGACCATGCGGCGAAACGATCGGCGCTTCGCGGATCAGCTCGTACAGACGACGCGCCACGGCCCGCGTGCCGGGATCTTGCGGAAACAAACGGTCCGGATGCAACATATCACTCTGCGCCTTTTCCCAGAATCAAACTGCCCACAGCCAGGGCAACAACCATCAGCATCGACAGACTCATGGCGATATTGATCGCCCGCTGGGTGCGCTCCGGCAGGTTCAGTTGCCGCAGCTTGATCCCCAGCCCCAGCCACAGAAAATGGATCGGCACCCAAATCGCATTCATGATCAGAAACTTGATCAATGTCTCGCCCAGCAAATGACCGGGCATGAATCCAAACCCTGAAAACAGGGCCGTATTCACCGCATAGGCCTTGGGGTTGATGAATTGCAGCATCAACCCATCGCGCACCCCGGGCGAGCGGCGCGCCTCGATAAAGGCCACCCGCGACCCGGCCATCGCAATACGCAGCGCCAGATACAACAGATACGCCGTGGATGCCAAAAACAGCACCGTCCGAATGCGCCCATCCGCCAGCACCACCGCCGCGATGCCGCTGACCACCGCCAGCGCCACCAGATTGGTGCCCAGAAACAACCCCAGCACATAGCGCGCGCCAGGCCTGGCCCCAAAGGCCGAGCCGACACCAGCCGTCGACAAAACACCGGGGCCGGGGGTGATGATCAGGAAAAAGACCGCTGCCGCAAAACTCAGCATGCCACACCATCCGCCATCGCCTGCGCCCGGATCGCCAGCTCCATCACCGTGAACGGATGCGCCTGCGGCATCGCGGTCTGGGTGCGGTCATGGATGTCGTCAATCAACCGACGGAAATAGGGCAGACCCGCATCTTTCGCATCAATCCGCTCGCAGCGCGTGCCATTCGTCAGGAACACATGATCCGTGCCCTCCGCCCCGCCCACATCAACATATTTGCGCAGCTCAATCGTGCCCTCGGTGCCCAGCACAAACAACCGCCCGTCCCCCCAGGTCGGCAAGGCATCCGGAGTAAACCAATCCAGCCGGATATAGCCGGTCGCCGCACCGGCCTGTAATACGATCTGCCCGAAATCCCGAAACTCCGGATCCTGCGGCGCCGCGACATTCTGCGTCGACGCGAGCGAGATTTCGGCCCCCTGCGCCCCCGTCAGGAAAAGGAATTGGTCTATCTGATGTGACCCGATATCGGTCAGGATACCGCCATTGCGCGCCGGATCCCAAAACCAGTCCGGCCGCGTGGCCCGGTTCAACCGATGGGGTCCCAGACCCAGCGTCTGTACCACGGTGCCAATGGCCCCCTCTGCGATCAATTCAGCCGCGCAGGTCACGGCAGGCACTTCGAACCGCTCGGAAAAATCCACGCTCCAAATGCGCCCGGTTTCGGCAACAGTGTCCCGCAGCCTGTCCAGTTGCGCCAGGGTCAGGCAGCCGGGCTTGTCCGTCATCACATCCTTGCCTGCCCGCATCGCCTGCACGGCAATCTCGGACCGTTCGCTGGGCACTGCGGCGGTGACGATCAGATCAATCTCAGGATCCTCCAGCAAAACCCGCGCCTCCGCCACCCGGGGCGCATCCGGGAACCGCTCCACAAATCCTGCCGTCGTACCCGGAGCCCCCTGCGTGCACCATCCGGCCAAAACAGCCCCTTGCGCCAGCAGGTTGGACACCATCGTATAGACATGACGATGATCAATTCCGATCACGCCAATCCGGATCCCGGGCCGCCTGCCGCGCGCGCCATCCGTCATTTCAGCACCCGCCATCCTGTTCCTCCGGTAAACTCAACCGCACGCCCATCCGGGCCGCGCGTGAAATCGCATCTATCAGCCGCTGCGCAGGCAAAGCCGAACGCGCCGAAACCAAAGGCGCACGTTCCTGCGCCACGGCCTGAGCGAAATCCTCGATCACCGCCTGATGCCAATCATGGGTAAAGGCCATCGGATCCGCGCCACCTCCCGAGCCGCCGGATCCGCCGTCCTGCTCCACCCGCCCATCGCGGAACGTATAGCGCAAGGCGCCCGCGCTCAACGTGGCGCTGCCCTTGACGCCGTTCAATGTGATCTCTTCGGACTCACCGGGAAACTGCGTTGTGGTCGCCATCAAAGACCCAACCGCGCCCGAGCGGAACCGCAGCGACGCACTGGCAAAATCCTCGGCCTCCAGCCGATGCAGCGGCGTGGTCGCAATCAGGCCCTGCACCTCGGCGACCGGACCGCAGAGCTGCAACATCATGTCAATCGCATGGATCGCCTGGGTGATCAAAACACCGCCGCCATCGCGCGCATAGGTGCCCCGCCCGGGCGCATCGTAATAGGTCTGGTCGCGCCACCACGGCACGCGCAATTCGACCGAGCCGATCTCGCCCAGATCCCCCGCCTGCACCCGCGCCAGCAGGGCCTGCGCTGCCGGACGCATCCGATGTTGCAACATCACACCAAAGGGCACAGCCGCCGCGTCGCAGACCTCCACCAGATGGGCCGCGCGCTGATAATTCCGCTCCAGTGGCTTTTCGGACAGCACCGCAATCCCGGCCGTCGCCAGCGCCTGGATCATCTCCAACCGGGCATCCGGCGGTGTGGCCAGAATGACAAACCCGACGGCCTCATCCGCCAGCACCTCGTCCAGACTGCCAAACACCCTGGCCGCGCCAACCTCTGCGCCAAAGGCCTGCGCCTTGGCCTGGTCCCGCCCCAGAACACCATACAATTGCAACCCGGCATCCTTGATGGCCGCCACATGCATCCGCGCGACCATGCCCAATCCGATCAGGACGACATTGCCCGCGCTCATCGTCCCGCCATGCCCGCCCGCGGCAGGATCGCCCCGCGCACGCCAATCACCTCACTGGCCAGAGTGTGTCCGGCCTGCATCGCCTCGGCCTGCGATCTGCCCTGCAACAGCGCCGCCAGATAGGCGCCGTTGAAACTGTCTCCGGCTGCGGTGCTGTCCACGACCAGAACAGCCTCTTCAAACGGCCCCACAGCGGTCCCATTCAGGGCCACGGGCCCGCGCGGACCCGATTTCAACGCCCCGCGCCGCACGCCATAGCCCTGCATCCGCGCAACAATGGCATCCGCATCAGCATCCCCGAACAAGGCCGCCTCATCATCCGCACTGGGCAGCGCAACATCGGTCTCCCGCCAGGCCGTCTCGATGGTCCGGCGCGCGGTCTCTGCATCTTGCCACAAGGCCGGGCGATAGTTGGAATCAAACGCGACACAGCCACCGCCCCAGCGATAGGCCGGCAGCCAGTCCAATAACGCCGCCCGCCGCGCCTCGGGCAGGATCGCCAGCGAAATCGCACTGAAATACAGACACGGACCCGCCAGATCCTCCAACCCCAATCCGGGCGCATCAAACACCGTGCGCGCGGCTGACCGATCCCGCCAATAGGTGAAGCTCCGCTCTCCGGCCGCATCCGTCGAGATCGCATACAGCCCGGGCACCCGGTCCTCGCTGATCGCCACCAGCGACGTGTCCAACCCTTCTTCTTCCATTTCCTGCAAAAAGGCCTGCGAAAACCGGTCCCGCCCCACCTTTGTCGCAAAGGCCACACGCAATTCCGGCGCACAGCGCTTTATGTAAACGGCTGTGTTATACACATCTCCGGCAAAACTCAGCTGACCGGGCCCCGGCAGAGCGCCCGTCAGAGACAGCTCCACCATCGCCTCGCCCAGACAAACGATATCGGGCTTTTTCACCAAAACCCCGTCAGTCGCCAAAACGGTCGGTGTAAAAATTGACCATCTGCGAAACCATATCGTCGCCACGGCCCTCCTCAACAGCCGCATTCAACGCCTGCCGCGCGCCCTGCGACATCAGGGATTGCACACCAGCGCTTTCGGCCATTTGCCCATAATAGCCAACGTCCTTGGCGGCATTGCGGATGCTAAAGGCCAGCTGCGCAGGATCGCCTTTCAACGCATAGGCCGTCACAAAATCCATCATCCCCGAGTGCAAAGGCCCCGCCGACATCACATCATACATGCCCTGACGCGGCACCCCGGCCTTATCCGCCATGGCAAAGGCCTCGGCCATCGCATTGGCAACCGTCATGCCAAAGAAGTTGTTGATCAACTTGATCGTATGCCCCGACCCCAACGGCCCCAGGTGAAAGACATTCTCGCCCAGATCTTCCAGAACCGGTTTCACCCGCTCATAAACGGCCGGATCGCCCGCACACATGATGTTCAACAACCCATCCACCGCATGTGCCGGTGTGCGCCCCAAAGGCGCGTCCAGCATCGCGGCTCCGGCAGCAGCCACCTCTTCGCCCAAGGCGCGCGTCGACGCCGGCAGCGACGTGCCAAAATCAATCACCACCGCATCTGGCCGCAACCCGGCAATCACACCGTCCGGGCCGCGCATCCGTCCCTCAACCTGATCCGAGGTGCCAACGCACAACATCACAATGTCGCTGACCTCGGCCAGCGCACGCGCACTGTCAGCCTCCTGCGCGCCACGCGCCAGCGCCGCCTCGATCCCGGCGCGGTTCTTGTTGCCCAGAACCGTCACAGGATACCCCTGCGCCTGGAGCCGCTCGACCATCGCGGCGCCCATCAGCCCCAGCCCGATAAATCCAATCTTCGGTTGTGTCATTTCATGCTCCTGTCTCGTGAATGGAAACGCCGGGGGCCTCAGCCCGAGTCAGCGTCATAAATGGAAAAACCCCGATGCTTCAGGTCCTTCTGGATTTCGTAAATCGAGCCCCGGTTCTCGGGCTGCGGCAGCGGTATCCGCACCGGCACCTGCGTCAGCCTGGGCTCGATTGTCGGCGTGCCGCACAGCATCCGCTCGTCATATTCCTGCAATGACCCGAACGAGGTCATCGACCCCATCACCGGATAGGCATCGGCCGCCAGGCATTCATAAAACAACAACCGCCGCGCCCGCTCTGAGGTATTGAGCGCCGAGCCATGCACAACCCGCACATGATGCAGGCTGATCGAGCCGGCCGGGCCGGTCAGCGCCACCGCGTCCCTGGCGTCCAGACCACAGGCGGCCAGATCCATCGCCCCACCGAAAACGCCATCCACATGGTGATCATAAACCGGGCCCTTGTGGCTGCCGGGAAATACCATAAGGGGCCCATTTTCCATGCCGATGTCGTCAATCAAAACACCCACCGCCAGCAGATCGTCATTCGTATGCGGGTAAAACGCCCAATCCTGATGCCATTCCACCGCCGCCCCGAAACCAGCGGACTTCATGTTCAGCTTGGTCGTATGCAACCGCAGGTCCGGCCCCAGCAAATCACGCACCGGCGCCAGCACATGATCCGACCGCATCAGACGAGCCATCACATCCGAAATCAGATGCGGCAGCTTGATCCGCCGGATGCGCGGCGCCTGCCTGGTGTGGCTGTCCTCCAGATCCAGCCGGTCGTTCGAGGCATCCATCCCCCGCGCCTCATCCTCGAACCGGGCAATCTCGGCCCGGATCTCATCCAAAATCTGCGGCGGTATCCGGTCTTGGACCATCAGATATCCATCGCGCCGATACGCCTCGATCTGAGACTGCGTCAGAACTTCGCTCATGGGCTCTCCTTTGGAGGGCGCAACGCCTCCAACCGGGGCAAGGTCCGCTCCGGTTCCGGGGTCAGGCCAGTGTAGGCGGTGAAGGATTTCATCGCCATGTAACGAAACAGATCAAAACCGCTGAGCACAGCCAGCCCGCGATCCGCCGCCGCCGTCAGGAACACGGTGTCCGTCGGGGTATAGACCGCATCAAAGGCCCAGGCCTGCCCGCCAATCGCCTGCAGATCAAAGGCCGTGCCGGGATGGTAGCGCATCCCCAAAGGCGTCGCGTTCACCAACCCGTCTGCGGCCCGTATCTCGGCCTCGGCCTGTTCCACGGGGACAGCCCGCGCCGGACCTGCGATCTGCGCCGCCAGAGCCTGTGCCATCTGCGGGTCCAGATCCCAGATCACCAGATCCGTCGCCCCCAGCCGCACCAGCGCCGGACCCAGGGCGCGCGCCACACCGCCAGCCCCCGCCATCGCCACGCGTCCCGGCGTCCGCGCCCCGAACAGCCCGGCCCAGGCGGCCAGAAAACCGGTGTAATCGGTGTTATGCGCGCTCAGCTGCGGATGAAAGGTCAGCGTATTGCTGGCGCCCAACAGCTGAACCTCTTCGGGCGCATCCGCCCCGGCAAAGGCCGCCGCTGCGGCCTTGTAGGGATGTGTCACCGTCACCCCATCCCAACCGGCGTCCCGACAGGCCCGAACCGTCGCGTCAAAGTCGAAACCATCCTCCAGCGCGCTGTCGATCATCTCGAACTCCAGCTCCAGACCATGATCCGAACACATCAGCGCCAGCCCGGCCGACAGGCGCGACTGGCTTATATGATCTCCGATCAGACCGGCCCGCAACTTGCCCATCACGCAACGCCCGCCGGGCGGGTCACCCGCTCGATCTCCAGAATCGCAGCCAGCGTGTCACGGGCATCCTGCGCCGTGATCACCGGTGCGGCGCGCCCGCCAATCACATCGGCGAAATGCTCCAGCTGCGCGATCAGCGGCACCGCCTCGTTCACCTCCGTCTGCTCCACCGCCGGGCGCTCGTTCCAGCTGTCCGCGCCGGACCACACCTGCAACGAGGGAAACTCGATCGCACCATGGGTGCAGGCAATGCGCATACTGTCCTGACCCGTCCGGGGAATAGCCGGACTCTCGCCCGTGCCCGCCTCAAACCCCCAGGGCGTCGGAGTCGTATCCGCAAAGGCAATGGTCACAATCACCCCGGACGAGAACCGCAAAACAGCCCCGCCGCTCTCGGTACGCGCCGCACCGCGCACCGCGTTCGACCCGATCCCACAGACCTCCTCCACATCCCCAAACACCCAGCGCAGCGTATCCACATCATGGATCAGGTTCTGCTTGACCGGCGCACCATCCATTCCAGCCCGCCAATCCACATCAAAATAATCGTCCGGCTTCTTCATCAGCCACAGCAAGGACGCCGCCACAGGCCGACCCAACCGGCCCGAGTGCACAATCTCGCGCAGCATCTGCACACAAGGATGATAGCGCCGGTGATGCCCGACCAGCACATGACGCCCGGCGGCGGCACTGGCGGCAATCATCGCCTCGGCATGGTCCAAAGTGTCGGCCACCGGCTTTTCCACCAGCACATGCCAGCCCCGTTCCAGGGCCGCACAGGTCAGCGGCGCATGGGTGCCGGTCGGCGTGGCCAGCACGATGCCGTCAACCGCGGCCTCTGCTGGCACATCTTCGATCCGGGCATATCCGGGTACACCGTCAAACTGCCGGTTCTCCTCGACCGGATCAATGATCCCGGCCAGGGTCAGATCCGGGTGATCCTGTATATGGCGCATATGGCGATGCCCGATCAGCCCGGTGCCGGCCAGCAGCAAACGTGTCATGCCGCCCACCTTGTGGCTTGCACCAATGCCAGCCCGCTCACATCACCGCTCCGATCTGCCAGGGCACAAACTCATAGTCGCCCAGACCCTGCGCCTCGGACTTTGACGCTTCGCCCGAGGCCACGCGCAAGAACAGCTCGTAAATCTCGCGCCCCTTTTCCTCGACACTCACGCCGCCACTCAGGATCTCGCCCGCATTGACATCCATGTCGCCGGTCATCCGCCCGTACATCTCGGTATTGGTGGCCACCTTGATCGTCGGCGCCGGCTTGGACCCAAAGGCCGATCCGCGCCCGGTGGTGAAACACACCAGATTGCAGCCACCGGCAATCTGCCCCGTTACCGAGGCCGGATCATATCCGGGACTGTCCATAAAGGTGAATCCCCGCGCCCGCACCGTCTCGGCATATTTGTACACGCCGGTCAGAGGCGTCGTGCCCCCCTTGGCCGCCGCTCCCAGGGATTTCTCCAGGATCGTGGTCAATCCGCCCTTCTTGTTGCCGGGGGATGGATTGTTGTCCATGCTGCCATGGTTGCGCTCTGTGTAATCCTCCCACCAACGGATCAGGCCGATCAATCGCTCGCCAATCGCAGGCTCGGCCGCGCGCCGGGTCAACAGATGCTCGGCCCCATAAATCTCGGGCGTTTCCGCCAGCACTCCGGTGCCGCCCTGCGCCACCAGCAGGTCACAGGCATAGCCCAGCGCCGGGTTCGCCGTGATCCCGGACCAGGCGTCCGAGCCACCACATTGCAACGCCACCATCAGTTCCGAGGCGGGGCAGGGGCTGCGCTGTGCCTCATTGGCAATCGGCAACATCGCCTTCACCTTGTCGATGCCCAACTCGATCGTGCGCTGCAATCCGGCCACGGACTGAATGTTCATGGTCTGAAACAATGGCCCCTGCTTTAGCCCGTAAGCCTCCAGCAGCCAGTCGATCTGGTTCATCTCACAGCCCAGACCCACCATCAGAACCCCGGCATGATTGGGATGTTTGGCATAGCCCCACATCACTCGTTGCAATGCCTCAAAGCCATCCCCGTTCCCGGCCATGCCACAGCCCGTGCCGTGCACAAAGGCCACCACCCCATCCACATTGGGATAGGCCGCCAATTCCTCGGGGCCAAAAGAATCCGCAATCCGACGCGCCGCCGTGGCCGAGCAATTGACCGACGTGACCACCGCAATGTAATTGCGCGTGCCGACCTGACCGTTTTCGCGCCGATAGCCCATAAAGGTATCCGGCGTCTCTGCCGGCGTCACCGGGCGCAGATCGGTGCCAAATTCATACTCTGCCTCGGTGTTGCGAAACGCCACATTATGCGTATGCAAATGCGACCCGGGGGCAATATCCTCCATCGCATACCCAATCAGCTGCGCATATTTGCGAATGGGCGCCCCCTTGGCAATCGCAGCCGAGGCCACCTTGTGCCCGGAGGGGATCAGACTCTGGGTCGTTACGTCTTCCAACGCCGTTCCAGCCTCCAATGCGCGGGTTGCAGTAATGACGTTGTCAGCAGGATCAAGACGGACAAAAGGGGTCATCAGTCACTCTCTTATACCCAGCCGGTCAAACACCGGGCCGGTCATTTGTGAATATGGGGCCCATACACATCAGGCCCGGTTCGGAAAATCAGAGCATCAGGCGCAAAAGGGCGCGTCTGAACTCCAACGGTGAATGTCGATATGCGGGCGCGCGGCCAACCTGGTCCGGGCATCCTCCCACAGGCTGCGCCAAATCCGCCAGTCATGCAATTCCGTCTGCGGCGCCGCACGCGATCTGGCCACAAACTCCGGGAAATGACTGCGGCCTGAATCCTGACCCGTCACATGATACCGCAAATCAAACGACCAGCGGATGCCGTCGGTCTTGTTCACCAAAGAGGCATGTGGCGTCATCGGGTCAAAGATCACCGCCCCACCGGCCCGCACCGGCAAGGCAACGGCCCGCGCCTCGTCCACAAACCCATCCGCAATCGCGGTCTGCGTCTTGGGGCAATGCGGCAGCATCGCCTGATCATCCACCGCCGGCACCACCTGCAAACAGCCATTCTCGACCGTCGCATCCGTCACCGCCAGCCAGACCGTGACCATCCGCGTCTCATCCGCCTCGGCCAAGGCCACGGCCCTGTCCTGATGCCAATCCGTCGCCGTCACATGCGCGCGCACTTCATCCGCCCGCAGATTCGGTGCCGGTGGTTTGATCCGCACATGCTGAATCGGGTTCGAGCTGATCTCAGGCCCGATTAGATCCTCAACCATATCCAGCAGACGCGGCGCCGTGATCATGTCAAAAACCGCCGGGCCAAAGTGAAACGGCGTCTGCCCGGTCACCCGATCCCCGGGCAGAGAGATATCCAGCGGCTGAAACCAATCCCGCCCGTCGCGATAGGCGGCAATGATCTTGGATTCGAAATCCTGCCCCCGCAGATCCTCGGCCAGACCCCATTCCTCCAACACCACATCCAGCCGGGCGGCATATTCCGCCCGTACAGATGCCAGGACATCGGGGCCCATCACATCCTCAACCACCAGATACCCATAAGTGTCGAAAAACGTGATCTGCGCCTGACTCAGCATATTGGCCTCCGCTACTTACCCCAATCCAACAGCACTTCGACAATCGGCGGCCAGATCAGCAGCACGCTCAGCGCCAGGATCTGAATGCAGATGAACGGCAGGAAGCCCTTGAAGATATCCGTCAGCGAAATATGCGCAGGCGCCACCGACTTCAGATAGAAGGCAGCCGGACCAAACGGTGGCGACAAAAAGCTGACCTGCATGTTCATACAGAACAGCACGCCAAACCAAACCGCCAGATACTTGGGCTGCAAGGTGCCAAACAGACCGATTTCCTCAATCGGCAAACGCTGCACGATGGGCAGGAACACAGGGATGATCAGCAAAACGATGCCCACCCAGTCCATGAATGCGCCCATGAACAGCAGGATCAGCATCATGACCAACAGCACCAACATCGTTGGCAGCTCCGACCCCACAATCAGGTCCGCCACGAACACCGGACCACCGGCAATCGTATAGGCCCCCGCAAGGGCCGCCGCGCCAATCGTCACCCAGATGATCGTACCCGTCGACTTCAACGTCCGCATCAGGCTGTCCCAGATCAGATCCATCGAGGCCTCGCCCCGGAATACCGCCAGGATCAGAACCGCCACAGCGCCCATTCCGGCCGCCTCGGTGATCCCGGTAATCCCGCCATAGATCGAGCCAAGCACAACCCCGATCACGACAATCGGTGCCACCAGACCCTTGCCCATGGACCAGCCCGTCGCAGTCCGCTCACGCCCGAACGCCAGGTACGCCAAGGCCAAAGTGACAAGGACAATGCCGGCAAACCACGGCACATGGCCCGGCGTGCCCCACAAAATCGGCTCGACATTGTCGCCCAGATCCTCGTTCTGCCCGGTCACTGTGAAAAACAGCGCCCGCAGGAAAAGCACGACAGAGAAACCGCACAGCAACACATTCAGAAACGCGCCGAACAAGGCCAGCTTGGCCAGGCCCTGCGGCTCGCCCGGGATCGGCTCTGGCAAAGGCGCATCCTGTGGCCGCAGCTGAGTGCGAATGACGATATAAAGGATAAAGAAACTGGCCAGCATGAAACCCGGCAAAAAGGACGCCGTGAACAACGCCTTGATCGAGGTCTCGGTGATCAGCCCGTAGATGATCAGAACAATCGAGGGCGGAATCATCGTGCCCAGCGATCCGCTCGCACAGATCGTGCCAATGGCCAGGTTCTGGTTATAGCCCAGCCGCAACATCTGCGGCAGCGCGATCAGACCCAGCAGCACCACCTCGCCGCCAATAATCCCCGACATCGCCGCCATGATCACCGCCATGATCGAGGTCACAATCGCAATGCCCCCGCGCACGCCCGACAACCACACGTTCAGCGACGAATACATGTCCTTGGCAATCCCCGACCGTTCCAGCAGCGACGCCATAAAGATGAACAGAGGGACCGAAATCAGCACATAGTCCGTTAAGAGCCCGTATATCTTCTGTGCTAAGATATTGAGGGGTCCCGACCCCGGCCTCCCTGTCAGAATGCCATCGCCAAAGGTCCAGGGCGCGGTCAGCAGGGCAGGTTCAAACTTCATCACCAGGACCAACACGGCCAGGATGGCCGAGGCCATGCCCAACGGCATGCCAATCGCCAGCAAAATGAGTAGCCCCAGCAACAGGACCAGCGAAATCGTACCGATATCCATTTAGTGATCCGCCTTTTTCTGTTCGCCCTGGATTGAACCACGGGTCACGTCCAGATCGCCGGTGCCATCACTGCCAACCATGGCCTTGAGATGTTCCAGCTCTTCTTGATCAATATCATCAGCCGCGCTGTGCACGACCGGCTCGTTGTTCCAATCCGTGATCAGGTTGATCACCGACTGAATTGCCACCAGCAAAACCACCAACAGCACCATCGGTTTGAGTGTCGCCGGGATCGGCGGGTCAAACGCGGTGCCAAAGGTCTCCCAGCGGTGCAGCTTGTCAAAGGCTTCGCCATAACCGCCGTAAATCAGGAAAAACGCAAAGGTCACGATCAACACCGTCGATACGGTGTCAAAGGTCCGCTGCATCCAGCGCGGGCACACATCATACAGCAGGAAAATCCGGATATGGCTGCGCTGCTGCATCGCATAAAGCCCGGCACACAGGAAAACAAAGCCCGCCAGCCACAGGCTCAACTCGTTCGCCCAAAGCGTCGGTGCCTCGATCACATACCGGACGAAAACCTCGTACATCATCACACAGACCAGCAGCACGATCAGCATCATCGTCACGCGGCCAATAAATACCGCCGCCCGGTCCAGCTTGCCCCAGGCCTCATATTCCATCGCCGCCCGGCTCACCGTCATGGTGCCCAGCAGCCCAAAGACCGGCAATCCCAGCATCGCCAGCCAGTCAACCCAGTCCGTCACGCCCCCGGTCGGGCCGCCCATGCCGCCCGTCACATCATTGCGCTCATGCAGACCGCGCAGGTTGTCCGCCTGACTTTGGTCCGGTGGCCAAAAATCCAAGATAAAGGCCGGCAAATGCCAGGCCAGCCAGCCGGCGCACAGAATGAACGCCAGAGGCACGACCCATTCGATCAGGTTTCCAGACTTTTGCTGCATGTTCCCCCCTGGCGCTGCTCAGCCGCCGCGCCCGCGCATTCTCTTGGAATGTCTTGCTTGGTGTCTTGAAGTCGGATGGGCCCCGCTATCGTGCGGGGCCCAAAGTTCAGATCGCGTCGATTAGTTTGCGACCAGGCCCAACTGGGTCAGGTAGGCCATATGCGATTCAACCAGCGCCTTGGCTTCTGGTGTGGTCGCGAACTCAGGCCATGTCGCCTGCGCAGCCGCACGGAACTTGGCCAACTCTTCAGGCGCCCACTGCGACAGGGTCACACCTTCGGAACGCAGCTTCGCAGCCGCTTCGGCATTGGCTTTTTCAAAGGTCAGAGCCGTCCGCAGCGCCAGCGCTTCGAAGGCAACCTTCATGATCCGCTGGTGATGCTCTGGCATCGCGTTGAACACGTCCAGGTTACACGCCAGGTGATCCGATGGCATCGAGTGGAAGCCAGGGTAGTTGGCATATTTCACGATGTCGTACAGACCCAGACCAACGTTATTGGCCAGACCGGACGCATCCGCGCCATCAATGATACCTGTTTCCAGAGCGGTAAAGATCTCGGTGAAGTCCATCACGATCGGCGATGCACCCAGCTTTTCAAAGATCTTGGTTTCCATGCCGGGGGGCGAACGGAATTTCCAGTCTTTGAAGTCCGCAACCTTCTCGATTGGCTTGGACGAGGCAAAGCTTTCCTGCCCGTAAATCCACCAGCCGATCAGCTCCATGCCGTATTTGTTGTAGAGCGGCTTGGCAGCTTCAACGCCCCCGCCGAAATACAGCCAGGACAGCTGCTGGTATGGCGTGGCATAGCCGCCCATGATGTCACCAACAAACTGGAACGCAGGGTTCTTGCCTGTCTGATAGCCACCACCGGTAAAGTCACAGTCCAAGATGCCCGACGCAGCCGCGTCAAAGGTTTCAACCGATTTCACAACCGACGAACTCCAGAACATCTCGACCTGGATCTCACCGTTCGACATGGTCTGGATGTCGTCGATGTAACCCTGCGCCAGCTTGCCCGATACCGTCTCAGGGGCATAGTGCGTCTGGATCCGCAGATTGGTTTGAGCCAGCGCAGAGCTGCCGGCCAGCAAAGCCGCAGCGCCAACAGCAGCCGCAGCAAGTTTCACGAATTTCATCTGTTTCCTCCCAAAAATCTCAGGGACCTCTGGCCTTGGCAGCCATCTCCTCGATCCCTCTGGCGGAGCCTAACCGCCACGTTCGCAATGAACAATAAAAAATTGAAAATCTCAAAAATTTTGAAATTTCTTGAAATCTGCAAGATTAACTCGTAACTCAATCTAGGCCATTTTCGCCAATCCAACCTGTCCAGGCCCCGTCCATGCGTATCGATTCCACTGAGATTTACGAAGATTTGCAGCGACGGTTGATGACGGCGGCTTTCAAGCCGGGCGAACGTCTGAAACCCGCGGATCTGCAAGGCGCCTATGGCTGTTCGGCCAATACTGTACGCGATGTGCTGCTGCGCCTGTCCAAGGTCGGACTGGTCGATTTCGAGATCCAGCGCGGGTTTCGCGCCCGCGCCACCTCGCCCGAACGGCGTCGCGATGTGGCCAAATTCCGCATCCTGCTGGAAACCGAAGGCGCGACCCAATCCATCATGAACGGTGGACTTGAATGGGAGGCCGAGCTGTCCGCCGCCCATCACAAACTGCGCCATGTCGAACAGAGAATGGCCCTGGGCGACAACGTGGAACAGGAAATGTCCGTCTGGTCCGACGCAGAACGCGCGTTTCACGAAACCCTGATTTCCTGCTGTGATTCGCCCTTGCTGCGGGAAACCTACGCCAACATCTACGTGCAGTTCCGCCAGCAGATGGTCAGCCAGAAACGGGATTTCGGCAGCAATTATTTTCAGGCCATCACCCGCGAACATCAGGCCATTGTTGACGCGGCCCTGGCCCGTGACGCTGACGCCTGCCGCAAGGCGATCTACGATCACCTCAAGCGTAACCTCTGAACCCGGCTTCTCGCTTCAGCTGCGTCCGAGTGCGCATGAGGGCAGGCGCCAGGCCCGCCCTCCATCAACCCGAATCAGTTACCCGGCTTTGGGCATGTCCTCGGCCATGTAGATATCAATGATCTCCCGGAAACTGCTTTCCGCGCGATAGCCCAGCTCGATCGCCCGCGCCGGGTCAAAATCACGTGGCCACAGGTGCACGATGGACGAAATCGCCTCGTCGGGCACGTGTTTGATCAGGTTCACGGCGTCATTGCCCGCCACATCCCGCAACGCCTCGATCTGTTCTTCGATGGTGCAGGACACGCCCGGCAGGCTCAGCGCGCGCCGTCCCTCCAACCGGTCCAGATCCATGGCCGCCGAATGGCGCAGAAACCCCACCGCCGCGCGGGGCGAGGCATGCCAGTGGCGCACGGTTGTCGGCACCGGCAACACCGCCTCCACCCCGTTCAGCGGTTCGCGGATAATCCCCGAAAAGAACCCCGACGCCGCCTTGTTCGGCAAACCGGGGCGCACGCAGATGGTCGGCAGCCGAATCGAAATCCCGTCCACAAACCCCTTGCGGCTGAAATCCGTCAGCATCAGCTCGCTGCACGCCTTCTGCGCCCCATAAGAGGTTTGCGGCGCGCTCAGGAACAGATCGTCGATCTTCTCGGGATAGGGCCCGCCGAACACCGCAATCGACGAAGAGAAAACGATTCGCGGCCGATACACCCCGCCCGAGGCCAGATGTTCCGCCCGAATCGCTTCCAGGAAATTCCAGAACGACAGCATGTTTGTCTGCCAGCCCTTGTCAAAATCGGCCTCCGCCTCGCCCGACACAATCGCGGCCAGATGATAGATCACATCGGGCCGCGCCGCCGCCAGTGCGTTGGTGACAGCAGGGTCCGTGATGTCGCCCGAAATACAGGTCGCAGAGGTCGCCATCCCAGGCGGAAACATCACGTCAAACAGGGTCAGATCCGCCCCCTGTCCCTCTGCCTCCAAGGCCGCCGCCAACTTGCGGCCAATCATTCCGCCTCCACCCAAAATCAGTGTCTTCGCCATCTTACGCTCCCATCAATTCCGTAGATTCCCCGGCCCGCTGCCAGGACCGCTGTCAGGCCCTCCATTGGGCCAGCCGCCATATCCCCAGACCCTAGAATTTTGTGAACAATTGCACTAGGCCTTGATTCGAGGGACCAGGGGATAACATGGCAGCAGTGTCAAATTTCCTGAATTTTTATATATTAAACATGGGGTTGAGGGATGACGAAGCGTCTTGAGAACAAGCGTGCGCTGATCACGGCAGCAGGGCAGGGGATCGGTCGGGCAACAGCTCTGGCCATGGCAGCCGAAGGGGCGCATGTCTTTGCCACCGACGTGAATCCAGAGGCGCTCGCGCAACTTCAGGCAGATGCAGCCGGTACGCTCGAAACCTTTGAACTGGATGTGCGCAGCGATGATTCGGTCGCCAAGGGGGCCGCCCGCGCCACCCCCGATATCCTCTTCAACTGCGCCGGATTCGTCCATCACGGCACCGTGCTGGAGGCCACCGATGACGACTGGGATTTTGCCTTTGATCTGAACGTGCGCTCCATGTTCCGCACCATCCGCGCCGTGCTGCCGGGCATGGTCGAACGCGG
This sequence comes from Marinibacterium sp., assembly GCA_034670145.1. Taxonomy (GTDB): domain Bacteria; phylum Pseudomonadota; class Alphaproteobacteria; order Rhodobacterales; family Rhodobacteraceae; genus HXMU1420-2. Next base: position 18,536 of record JAXMOA010000003.1, on the reverse strand, counting down.
CACGGGGTCGATCGTCAACATGTCCTCCGCCGCCTCTTCGATCATCGGTGCGCCGAATCGGTTTATCTATGGCACCACCAAGGCCGCCGTGATCGGGCTGACCAAATCCATCGCCGCCGACTACATCACCCAAGGCATCCGCTGTAACGCAATCTGCCCGGGCACAGTCGAAAGCCCCTCGCTCCACGACCGCCTGCGCGCCACCGGCGACTACGAACAAGCCATGAAAGACTTCACCGCCCGCCAGCCAATGGGCCGAATCGGCAAAGCCGAAGAAATCGCGGCCCTGGCCGTCTACCTGGCCTCCGATGACAGCGCCTTCACCACCGCGCAGGCTCATATCATCGACGGCGGCTGGTCGAACTAACCCGAGGAGAAACACAATGCTGCGATCCCAGAAATGGTTCAACAATCCCGACAATCGCGAAATGACCGCGCTCTATCTGGAGCGTTACCTGAACTACGGGCTCACCCGCGAGGAACTGCAATCGGGCAAACCCATCATCGGGATCGCGCAAACCGGCAGTGACCTCAGCCCCTGCAACCGCCACCACATCGAACTGACCAAACGGGTCCGCGACGGCATCATCGCCGCCGGCGGCACCGTGATGGAGATCCCGGTTCACCCGATACAGGAAACCGGCAAACGTCCCACCGCCATGCTCGACCGGAACCTGGCCTACCTGTCGCTGGTCGAATCGCTGTTTGGCTATCCGATCGACGGCGTCGTGCTCAACATCGGCTGTGACAAGACCACCCCGGCCCTGCTGATGGCTGCCGCGACGGTCAACATCCCGGCCATCGCCTTCTCTGTCGGGCCAATGCTGAACGGCTGGTTCCGCGGTCAGCGCACCGGCTCTGGCACGGTCGTCTGGAAGGCCCGCGAATTGCTTGCCGCCGGTGAAATCGACGATGACGGCTTTATGGAGCTGGTCGCCTCCTCGGCCCCGTCCACCGGGTTCTGCAACACGATGGGAACAGCAACCACAATGAACTCCCTGGCCGAAGGTCTGGGGATGCAATTGCCAGGTTCCGCCGCGATTCCAGCCCCTTACCGAGAGCGCGGCCAGATGGCCCATGCCACGGGCAAACGGATTGTCGACATGGTCCACGAAGACCTGAAACCCTCCGACATCATGACCCGCGAGGCCTTCGAAAATGCCATTGTCATCAACTCGGCCATCGGCGGCTCAACCAACGCCCCGATCCATCTGAACGGCATCGCCCGCCATCTGGGCGTGTCGCTTGACAATGACGACTGGCAAACCGTCGGCCACAAGGTGCCGCTGCTGGTCAACCTGCAACCGGCTGGTGAATACCTGGGCGAAGATTACCACCGCGCCGGCGGCGTTCCCGCCGTGGTTGGCGAGTTGCTGGCCGAAGGCCTGCTGCCCCATCCGGGCGCGCTGACCGTCAACGGCCAGTCCATCGGTGACAATTGCGCCGACCGGCGCAGCGTGACCCCCGAGGTGATCAAATCCGTCGCTGCCCCGATGGTAAAGGACGCAGGCTTCATCAACCTCAAGGGCAACCTGTTTGACAGCGCGATCATGAAAACCAGCGTGATCAGCGACACCTTCCGCAACCGCTACCTGTCCAACCCGGACAGCCCGAACGCCTGGGAAGGCCGCGCCATCGTCTTTGACGGCCCCGAAGACTACCATGACCGCATCGACGACGAGAGCCTGGCGATTGACGAAAACTGCATGCTCTTCATGCGCGGCACCGGCCCCATCGGCTATCCCGGCGGCGCCGAGGTCGTGAACATGCGCGCCCCGTCCTACCTGCTGAAAAAGGGCATCAGCGATCTGCCCTGCATCGGCGACGGGCGTCAGTCCGGCACCTCTGGCTCGCCGTCCATCCTCAACGCCTCGCCCGAGGCGGCGGATGGTGGCGGTCTGGGCCTGCTGCAAACCGGTGATACGGTCCGAATTGACCTCAACGCCTGCACCGCCAACATGCTGGTCGACGACGCAGAGCTGGCCCGCCGCCGCGCCGCGCTGCCCGAAAACGCCTTCACCCCCGAAAGCCAGTCACCCTGGCAGGAAATCTTCCGCGAAAAGGTCCGGCCGTTCTCCGAAGGCATGACCCTCAAAGGGGCCGATGACTACAAACGCATCGCCCAGAAACATATGCCACGGGACAATCACTGATCACGCACACAGAAAACCGGCGCAGCACATAACGCCCGGGCCGGGGACATCCGGCGCGGGCAAAGGGGGGGCAGGGCACCTTGATGCGCCCCCCTCCTGCCCGGGCTCTCCTGCACGGGCCCAGCTTTACGGACCCGCGCAAACCGCAAACCGATACGAACACATACAAAACACCAAATGACACGATGACTGGAGGTCTACTATGAAACTGCTCCGCTATGGCGACATGGGCGCCGAAAAACCTGGAATGCTGGACGCCGACGGACAAATCCGTGACCTGAGCGCCCATGTGACAGACATCACCGGCGCCATGCTGGGCGACGAATCGCTGGCCAGCCTGCGCGCACTCGATCCGACCAGCCTGCCGCTGGTCGAAGGCAACCCGCGCCTGGGCAGCTGCGTCACCGGGTTTACCAAATTCATGTGCATCGGCCTGAACTACTCCGACCATGCCGCAGAAACCGGCGCCGCAATCCCTGAACACCCAATCCTGTTCATGAAAGCCAACTCTGCCGTCGTCGGCCCGAATGACGATGTGGTCATGCCGCGCGGCTCTACCCATTCCGACTGGGAAATCGAACTGGGCGTCGTCATCGGCAAAGCCGCCAAATACGTCAGCGAAGAAGACGCGCTCGACTATGTCGCCGGCTACTGCCTGTGCAACGACGTCTCCGAGCGCCACTTCCAGAACGGGCTGACCGGCCAGTGGACCAAGGGCAAATCCCCTGACACATATGGCCCAACCGGCCCCTGGCTGGTGACCCGCGATGAAATCGCAGACCCGCAAAACCTGGACATGACGCTGGACCTGAACGGCAAACGCCGCCAGACCGGCACAACATCGACCATGATCTTCACCGTGGCCCAGGTCATCTCGCACCTCAGCCAGCTGTTCACGCTGCACCCCGGTGATGTGATCTCCACAGGCACCCCTCCGGGCGTCGGCCTCGGCGTCAAGCCAGAGCCAGAGTTCCTCAAGGTCGGCGATGTGATGGAATTGTGGATCGACGGGCTCGGCACCCAGCGCCAGGTCGTGCGTGAAGATGACTGATCGCCCCAAAATGTTCCTGTTCGGGGGGGCGAGCGCACATGTGCTCGCCCGCCTGAACGACGTGTTCGACGTCGTGCATCCCAGCCCGGATGCCCGCGCCGCGGCGCTCGCCGAACATGGCGCGTCCATCGAATATGCGATGCTGGCCGGTCATGTCCCGATCACGGCAGAGGTGCTGGACCAGATGCCAAACCTGCGCATCCTGTCCAACTTCGGGGTCGGCTATGACGCCATCGACACCCAGGCCGCCATCGCCCGCAATGTCATGGTCACCCACACCCCCGACGTGCTGAATGACGAGGTCGCCAATACCGCGATCCTCCTCATGCTCGCCGTGGCCCGCAACCTGATCCAGGACGAAGCCTACGTGCGCGCAGGCCGCTGGGCCTCCGAAGGCCCCGCAGCCCTGTCACGCTCGGTCAAGGGGCTCACCGTCGGCATCGTCGGCTTTGGCCGCATCGGTCAGGCCATCGCGGAAAAGCTCACCGTATTCGGCACCAGGACGGTCTATCATGCGCGCAGCGACAAAGGCGTGGCCTATCCCTATTACGCCAACCTGCTCGACATGGCGCAAGACTCGGACATCCTGATCGTGATCACACCCGGCGGGGCAGAAACCCAGCATCTGATCAACGCACAGGTGATCGACGCTCTGGGGCCAAATGGCATCCTGGTCAACGTCGCGCGCGGCTCTGTTGTCGATGAAACGGCGCTGATCGCCGCATTGCAAGAGGGACGCCTGGGCGCCGCAGGGCTCGACGTGTTCGAAAACGAACCTCAGGTGCCCGACGCCCTGATCGCAATGACCAACGTCACGCTCCTGCCTCACGTGGGCAGCGCCACGGTCGAAACGCGTCAGGCGATGGGCGATCTGGCCGTCGACAACCTCTTGTCCTTCCACAGCACCGGCAAGGCCGTCACGCCTGTGCCCGAGTGTCGCTCAGACTAAAGGAGCCTCCCCATGCCTGCCATCACCTCGCTCACCGCCCGTCTGTTCGATGTGCCGTTGGACGAGGTGCTGGTAGACGCCAAACATGGGGACCACACCCATTTCCAGCTTGTGACGGCCACCATCACCACCGATGACGGCCAGACGGGAACGGGCTATACCTATACCGGCGGACGGGGCGGCACCGCGATCCAGGCCATGATCCGGGACGACCTCGCGCCGTTCCTGATCGGGCAGGATGCGGCGGGGGTCGAACAGCTGTACGATGCGATGCAATGGCATATGCACTACGTCGCCCGCGGCGGCATCGCCTCCTTTGCCATATCCGCCATCGACATCGCCCTGTGGGACCTGCGTGGCAAACGACAGGGCCAGCCGCTGGTCGAAATGGCCGGTGGCGCGGCGGACCGCTGCGGCGCCTATTGCGGCGGCATCGACCTGGGTTTTACCCTGCCAAAACTCCTCGACAGCGTACAGGGCTACCTCGACGCCGGCTTTGACGGGGTGAAAATCAAGATCGGCCAACCCAGCCTCGCACAGGATCTGGACCGCATCGGCGCCGTGCGCAACCTGATCGGCCCGGATGTGGCCTTCATGGTCGACGCCAATTACTCCATGAGCGAAGATCAGGCCATCACAGCCGCCACCGCCTTTGCCCCCTTCGACCTGCTGTGGTTCGAAGAACCGGTGATCCCCGACAACTACAGCGCCTATGCCCGCATCGGCCTCGCCAGCGGAATGGCCATGGCGCAGGGCGAAAACCTCCACATCATCCACGAATTTGAAATGGCCCTGCGCGACGGCGCCCTCAGCTATATCCAACCCGACGCCTCCAACTGCGGCGGCATCACCGGCTGGCTGCAAGTGGCCGACCTCTCGCGCGAATATGGCATTCCGGTCTGTAGTCACGGGATGCAGGAACTGCACGTCAGCCTCGTCGCGGCCCAGCCCAACCCGGGCCTGATCGAGGTCCACTCCTTCCCGATCGACCGCTACACCCACCGCCCTCTGGTCGTCGAAAACAGCCAGGCCATCGCCCCGGACACGCCGGGCACGGGCGTGCAATTCGACTTTGACAGGCTCGCCGCGTTCGAGCGCAGCATCCCCTAGGCCTGGGCCTCAAACCTGCAAAACTCCCCACTCTGTCCATAATTTGGCTCCATTTTCACGCGAAAACGGTCAAAACAAGTCCGGGCAGATCAATCATGAGCAGTGCAGCCACGTCATCCAAACCCACGCTCGCGCTCCGGCGCGGCCTGTCGAATATGACACTGGCTGCCAAAACACGCCTGCGCATGGCCCTGGGACGCAAACCGCGCTTCACCGGGGCCTTTGCCTCCCGCCAAGAGGCGCTCGACGCGCTCCCGACCGACAACCGCAAGGCCTATGATCAGGATGACGTCGTTTCCGTCTCGCTCCAGTCGATGCAACAGCTCGCCCCGTGGGACTATCCGGTCATCTACTGGCTGACCCGCGCGCTTGAGGACAAACCAACCGCCTCCCTGCTGGATGCGGGCGGCCACCTGGGCACAAAATTCACCGCATTTTCCGGCTACCTGCCGATAGAGCGGATCAGCTGGCACATCTGGGATCTGCCCGCCATCCTGCGCGCCGGGCAGGCCGGACAGGCCAGGGGCGAAATCCCCGCCGCGCTGCACTTCCAACCCAGCCCGGCCGCCGCTGGCCCGGTCGATATCCTGCTTGCCTCGGGCCTGATGCAATACATCGACCGCCCGCTGAGCCAGCTGCTCGCCGAAATGGCCGCGCCCCCGGAATGGATCATCCTCAACAAGGTCGCCCTGCGCGATGGTGACACCATCGTCACCCACGAACAGATCGGACCCGCGCGCGTTCCCTACCAGATCCGCAACCAGCACAGCTGGCAGTCAGAGCTGAACATCCTCCCCTATGAACTGCTCGATTCCTGGGAAAACCCCATGCTCTCCCACCTGATCGGCACCCACCCCGGACTGGGGCAGAGTCGCAGCGTCGGCCACGTCCTGCGCCGCATCCCGGCCTGAAACTGGAAACAATACCACAGGTACGCCACCGCATGTTGCCCGGCCACGAACAGGGGTTGGCCTGGAAACAGACTGTTTCCATTTTGGAAATAAATAATGAAAACAACTGGTTGAATGGCTTCTTGCGCCACTCCACCCCCGCTCCGCCCAGCAGACCCGCCGCATTTTCGTCGCCACAGACCCATTGCGGATATCCACTGAGCCCAAGTGACTTGTACCCATACGCTCTCTGCCACCAATCCCATTGTTCCGGGGCAGAGGCACCCCCTGTGATAACGAGGTCCATTGATGTCAGTGCTTTACCCATCCAGTGTCTCGGTTCCCACCGAAACAGACGCGGCAACCGACCAGGCTGCCGTTCGCGACAGGGTTGCAGCCATCTGGCAGGACATGCTCGGATGCGGCCCACTTTCTGACGACACCACATTCTTTCAGGCCGGCGGCAGCTCGGTGCGCCTGTTCGAGGCCCACTCCCGGATGCAGCAGGCCCTGGGCGTCAGCTTTGACATGACCCTGCTGTTTGAAACCCCGCAACTGGGCCAGCTGGCGCAGGAACTGGCCAAACGCGGCGCCGCCGATCTGGGCGCGAACCCGGACACCAATGGCGGCCAACCCACGCAGCCCGCATCCACTCAGCCCAAATCCACTCAACCCGAATCCATCCAACCCGACACCCCTGCGGTCCGCGACACCGATATCGCCATCATCGGCCTTGCCGCCCGCATCCCCGGCGCGCCAGACCTTGATGCCTTCTGGCAGGCCATCTGCGACGGAACCAACCTGATCCACCGCTTTGACCCGGACGACCTCCAGGACGCGCTCTCCCCCACAGAGCGCGCCAACCCCAACTACGTCCCGGCCCGCTCCATCCTCGACGACGTCGACCAGTTTGACGCCAAATACTTCAACATCCTGCCAGCCGAAGCGGCCCAGATGGACCCACAGGCGCGCGTCTTTCTCGAAATCTGCGTGCACGCCCTCGAAGACGCCGGCCTCGACCCCTCCCGCAATACCCCCGGCAATGTGGTCGGAGTCTTCGCGGGCAGCTCCTACAGCACCTACATGCTCCAGAACGTGCTCCAGGACCGGGCCGCGGCCGAGCGTTTCACCTCCGGCTTCCAGATCGACAATTACAACGCAATGACCGGCAACATCTCCGATACACTGGCCACCCGCGTTGCGTTCAAACTGAACCTCAAAGGCCCCGCATTCTCCATCAGCACGGCCTGCTCCACATCACTCACCGCCATCGCCCAGGCCGTCACCTCCCTGCGCGGAGGGCTCTGCGACGTCGCTCTGGCGGGCGGCGTCTCCATCACCTTCCCGCAAGAACGAGGCTACATGACGCAAGAGGGCGGCATGGGCTCGACCGATGGCATCTGCCGCCCGTTTGACGCCGAGGCCAACGGCACGGTCTTTGGCCATGGCGCCGGGGTGCTGGTGCTCAAACCCCTGGCCCGCGCCCTCGCAGACGGGGACCGGGTCGAGGCCGTGATCCGTGGCGTCGGGCTTAATAACGATGGCGCAGATAAGATCGCCTTCACCGCCCCCTCGGTCACCGGACAGGCCGACGCCATCAGCGCAGCCCACGCCGACGCAGACGTCCCGGCCCGGACCATCTCTTATGTCGAATGCCACGGCACCGCGACGCCACTGGGCGACCCCATCGAAATCCGTGGCCTCAGCCAGGCGTTTGGCGTGCAGGACAACGGCCCGCAGGGCTCCTGCGCATTGGGATCAGTCAAAGGCAACATCGGCCACCTGGACGCCGCCGCAGGTGTGCTCAGCGTGATCAAGACGGTGCGCTTGCTGCAAACCCGCACGCTGCCGCCAGTCGCCAATTTCCACAGCCTCAACCCCCGCATCGACCTTGAAAACAGCCCCTTCTACGTGCCCAGCGGCCTGACGGACTGGACCAGCGACACGCCGCTGCGCGCCGGCATCAGCGGCTTTGGCATCGGCGGCACCAATGCGCATGTGGTCCTGCAAGAGGCCCCGGCACCGCTGCAACCGGAAACGGGGCAGGGGGTCCAGATCCTGCCGCTCTCGGCCAAATCACCCGAGGCACTGACCGGCCTCGCCCGCGATCTGGCCACGGATCTGGCCCATCGCAAGGAAACCACCGCACAAGGACCAGACGACGCGCAAACCCTGGCGCATGTCGCCTATACCCTGCAGGACGGACGCTCAGAGCACAGCTACCGCTTTGCCGTTGCCGCCGACACCATTGCAGACGCCATCGACCGCCTGCGCTTGCTGCCGGTCAAATCCCGCCCCGCGACGGGGCCATCTGAACGGGTCTTCCTGTTTCCGGGACAAGGCAGCCAATACCCCGGCATGGGCCGCGATCTCTATGCCCAAAACGCCACCTACGCCCATTGGATCGACCAGGGCCTCGCCCTGCTTGCCCCGGACCTCGCGACCGAGCTGCGCCCCCTCCTGCTGGACCCGCCCAGCCCGGCCGCCGCCCAGGCGCTCAAACAAACCCGCCTGGCGCAACCGGCGCTCTTCCTCACCCAATTTGCCTGCGCGCAAACCTGGCGCGACCAGGGCGTGCACCCCGACAGGCTGATCGGCCACTCCATCGGAGAATTCGCCGCCGCCGCCGTCGCGGGCATTCTCACCTTCCCGGATGCCTTGCAACTGGTCACAGCGCGCGGCGCCCTGATGCAGGCCCAACCCGCCGGCGCCATGCTCTCGGTGCGCATCCAGGCGGACAGGCTGATGCCCTACCTGACCGGCGACATCGACCTCGCCGCCGAAAATGCGCCCAAACTGCAAGTGGTCGCAGGCCCGCAACAGGCCATCGACAGGCTCGCCAAACAGCTGGCCGACGATGGCATCACCGCCCGGGCGCTACAAACATCGCATGCGTTCCACTCGGCCATGATGCAGCCCGCCGCCGAGGCCTTTGCCACAGCCTGCGCCGGGGTCCGCTTTGCCCCGCCCGCCATTCCGGTCCTGTCGACCCTGTCACCCGATGCCAACCTCAACGATCCGGCCTACTGGCCGCGCCAGATGCGCGCGCCGGTCCGCTTTGCCCGGGCGCTGCAAGCGCTCGCTGAAAACGCCGTCCTGATCGAGGTCGGCGCCGGCAATACGCTCAGCACATTCGCCGCCCAAACCCTGGCCCGCGACAGCTATAGCGCAACAATCCAATCCATGCCGGACCATGCAGACAAACGCGCCGACACCACCATGATGGCTCAGGGCCTGGGCGATCTCTGGGCCGCAGGCCACCCCGTCGACTGGACCAAAACCGCCCGGGGCAACCGCAAATTGCGCCTGCCGGGAACATGTTTCATCCGAAAACGCCACTGGATCGACGCCCCAGCCCCTGCCGTGGCCTCATCTGCCAGCCCGCCAGACCCGGCGCACGTCCTGCCGCAATCCGCGCCCACATCCGCCACAGCCTCCGCCTCCGACCTGCCACAAAAGAGTACCCCCATGCCAGCACCCGCCGCCCGCCCAGACCGCCCAGACCGCTCTGTCCGCCTTATCGCTGAACTGGCCCAACTCTTTTCCGACCTCTCCGGAGAGGAACTGACACCGGCGGACGCGGATGCCAGCTTCCTCGAATTGGGCTTTGATAGCTTGTTCATGGGGCAGGCCGCCCAGGCGCTCAGCCGTGACTACGGCGTGACGATGTCCTTCCGCGCCCTGCTGTCTGACTATCCGACCCTGACCGCCCTGGCGGCCCATCTTGACGCGGTCCTGCCCGCCGAACCAGAGGCCGCCCCAGCGCCAGAACTCCTGCCAGAACCTGTGTCCGAACAAACGCAGGCACCCGCGCCCGAAGCCGCCCCAACACCGGCCCCAACACCGGCACCCGCGCCGGTCATGGCCGCAACAGGGCCAGTGGACGGATCCATGGCCGCCGTGCTGCAGGCACAAATGCAAACCATGCAAGCCATCTTTGCCGACCAGCTGCGCAGCATGGGAACACAACCGGCACAGACTGTGACTCCGGCGGCCCCGGCGGTCCCAGCGGCCACCCCGGCTGCGGTTGCGGTGCCCACGCCCGCTCCAACACAGGCCGCAGAACCGGCGCCAGCAGTTGAAGCCGCCAAAGCAGAACCCGCTTGCGACAAACCCGCCCCCTTCAAGGTCGGGCGCGCCCCCAGCCTGGCCCAGGCTGACCTGACACCGGCCCAGATCGACTTCGTCAACGACCTGACCGCGCGCTACACAGCACGTTTCCCCAGCTCGAAATCCCACACCCAGGACAACCGCGCCCATCACGCCGACCCGCGCAGCGTCGCCGGGTTCCGCCCGGAATGGAAAGAGCTGACCTTCCCCATCGTCGCCGCCAAATCCAAAGGCGCCTATATCACGGACCTCGACGGCAACACATTTGTCGACCTGGTCAACGGCTTTGGCCAAACCGCCTTTGGTCACGCGCCCGAGTTTGTCTCGGACGCCGTGCGCGACCAGCTGGACCGTGGCTATGCCATCGGCCCCCAGGCCGATATGGCCGGCCCCGTCGCCCGGAAATTCGCCCGCCTCACCGGGCACGAGCGCGTCACCTTCTGCAACACCGGATCCGAGGCCGTCATGGCCGCCATGCGCCTGGCCCGCACCGTCACCGGGCGCGATACGGTTGTGGTCTTCTCCAACGATTATCACGGCCAGTTCGACGAGGTCCTGGTCAAAGGCAAATCGCGCGGCACCCCCGGTGCCCTGCCCATCGCACCGGGTATCCCGCGCCAGGCGGTCTCCAACATGATCGTCCTGCCCTATGACGCGCCCGAAACGCTCGACTGGATCCGCACCAACATGGATCAGATCGCCGCCGTGGTGGTCGAACCGGTTCAAAGCCGCCACCCCGAACTGCGCCCGGCCGACTTCGTACGCGACCTGCGTCGCCTCACGGCAGAAGGCGGCGCTGCGCTGGTGATAGACGAGGTCGTGACCGGCTTCCGCACCCATATGCGCGGGATGCAGGGCGTCTGGGATATCCAACCCGACATGGCCACCTACGGCAAAGTGGTCGGCGGCGGCATGCCCATCGGCGTGCTGGCCGGCACCAGCCGCTTCATGGATGCGCTCGACGGCGGCAACTGGGCCTATGGCGATGACAGCAGCCCGCAAACCGCGCCGACGTTCTTCGCAGGCACCTTTGTGCGCCACCCGCTGGTGGTCGCCGCCATCGACGTTGTGCTGGACCACCTGGAAACCCAGGGCGACCGCCTGTGGGTTGATGCCGCCAACCGCGCCCAGGCCCTTGCCGGTCGCATGAACGCCGCCCTCACGGCCCGTGGCCTGCCCGAGCTTGTCACCACCTACTCCAGCTGGTTCGTCATCAACGTCTCGCGCCATGATCCCCGCGCGACCCTGCTGCACGCGCTGATGCGGCTCGAAGGGGTGCACACGCTCGACGGCTTCTGCGGCTTCCTCACCACCGCCCATACTGACGCCGATTGCGACCGCATCGCCGCCGCCTTTGTCCAGGCGCTCGACGCCCTGCAATCGGTCGGCATTCTGGCTCCTGAAACCCAGGTTTCCCGCACGCCGGCCCCAGCGCCGACCCTGACGCTGATTCAGCCCACCCATCTCCCCACCGGGCCCATCCCCCTCACCGAAAGCCAGCGCGAAATCTGGATGACCCACCAGTTGGGCGATCTCCCCGCCGCCAGCTTCAACGAAAGCGTTTCATTGCGCTTTGACGGACCGCTGGACCAGGACGCGCTGCACCATGCGCTCGACGCGGTGATCGCGCGCCACGACGCCCTGCGCACCCGCTTTGCCCGCGATGGCGCCCAATTCGAGGTCCAGCAGCCCCAATCACCAGAGCTGACCTTGCAAGACCTCTCCGGGTCCGCCGATCCCCAATCCGCTTTCCAAGACCTGCTCCGGGATCAGGCCCAAACCCCAATTGACCTCGCATCAGGGCTGCCGATCCGGGGTGTTCTGGCCAAAATGAACGCGCGCGATCACGTGCTGGTTCTGACCGCCCATCACATTATCTGCGACGGCTGGTCCTTTAATACCGTGATACAGGATCTCTGCGCCCTATATAACGCTCAGATCAACAACACAGAGGCCAATCTGGCACCGGCCCCCTCCTTTGCCACCCTGGCCGCACAGGGAATGCCCGCCATGTCACCTGAAACCGAACGCTTCTGGCGCGATGTCTATGCCGATGTCCCCAACCTGCCAGACCTGCCCACCGACCGCCCACGCGGCCCGCGCAAAACATTTGCCGGCGCCACGACCTTTGCCAGCTTTGACGCCACGCTGACCCAGGCCCTGCGCAAGGCCGGTGCGCGCCATGGCTGCACCCTCTTCGCAACCCTTTTTGCCGCGGTTCAGATCACCCTCGGACGCCTGTCAGACAACAGCGACATCGTGCTTGGTGTGCCCACAGGCGGTCAGGCCAACCTGCCAAACCCCGATACAGTGGGCCACCTGGTCAACTTCCTGCCAATCCGCGCCCCCTTCGACATGTCCGCCCCGGCTGAACAACACCTGCGGACCGTCTCCGAAACCGTGATGCAGGCCTTTGAACATGGCGACACCACGCTGGGCACGCTGGTGCGCAGCCTGGGGATAGAGCGCACCCTGACACGCCTGCCGCTGACCGAGGTGCAATTCAACCTCGAACGCCTGCCCGAAGACATCGCCATGGGCGACGCCCGCGCCAGCCTGCGCGCCAACCCCAAGGCGGCCGTGAACTTCGACCTCTTCTTCAACATGGTCGAAACCCGCGACGGGCTGCGCGCCGAGGTCGACTTCAACACCCACCTGTTTGACGAATCCACCGTCCAACGCTGGCTGACCCACCTCAACAGCGTGCTGACCGCATTGGCCAGCGATGCCGCCACCCCCATCAACGCCCTGCCGCTGATGTCCCTCTCCGATGAACAACACCTGGCCACCGCCTTCAACCCACCCCGCAGCAGCTTCCCCTCGGACCACATGCTGCACGAACTGGTGGCCGAAACCGTGGTCAAAACGCCCGAGGCCATCGCCATCACCGACTCGCAGGGCAGCGTCACCTATGCGCAGCTCTGGGCCGCCTCCGGTGCGCTGGCAGCGCACATCCAGACCCAGACCACATCCGGCGGGCGGATCGGCGTCGCCATGCCACGCGACCGGTCGCTGCTGGTGGCTTTGCTGGGCGTCATGCGCGCCGGGATGACCTATATCCCGCTCGACCCGTACCAGCCCGCCGCGCGCCTGCGCAACGTGCTGGAGGTCGCCGAGGTCGATGCCATCGTCGCCCCGTCTGCCACACTCAACGACCTGACCGCAGGGACAGAGATCCTCGGGATCGACCCCAACACAGCCGCAACACCGGCCACACCCGCCCAGACGCCCCGCGATCCCGGCGCAGCCGCCTATATCATCTTCACCTCCGGCTCCACCGGCACGCCCAAAGGCGTCGCCGTGCCCCACCGGGCCGTGGCCAACTTCCTCACCTCCATGGCCCGCGCCCCGGGCATGACAGCCGCAGACAAGATCCTGTCCGTCACCACGGTCAGCTTTGACATCGCCGTGCTCGAACTCTTCCTGCCGCTGACCACAGGCGGGCAGGTGGAAATCGCCTCGCGCGAACAGGTGCTCGACGCCTTCGGCCTCGCCGCCCGACTGGCCCAGCCCGACATCACCATGATGCAGGCCACACCCACGCTCTGGGGTATGCTCCTCGAAGGCGGCTTTGCCCCGCGCGCCGGGCTCAAGATGCTCGCCGGTGGCGAACCCCTGCCCACCGACCTGGCCCAGACCCTGGCCTCAGGCGGCACGCTCTGGAACATGTACGGACCCACCGAAACCACCATCTGGTCCTCCATTTCCCGCGTCGAGGCAGATCAACCAGTCACCATCGGCCAGCCGATCGACAACACCGATCTGCACGTGCTCGACGCCCAGGACCGCCTCTGCCCTCCCGGCATGATCGGAGAGCTCAACATCGGCGGCGAAGGCCTGGCCATCGGCTATCACGGACGCCCGGACCTGACCGAGGCCGCCTTCCGCCCCGTCACCATCGCGGGCCATAGCCAGCGGCTCTATCGCACCGGCGATCTGGCCATCCGCCAGCCCGACGGTCGCCTCACCCTGCTGGGGCGGCGCGACGGGCAAATCAAACTGCGCGGATACCGGATCGAACTGGGCGAAATCGAAAGCCGCCTGCGCGCAGATCCCTCCGTGGCCAAAGCCGCCGTGGCGCTGAAACAGGCGGCCTCCGGGACCGACCAACTGGTGGCCTATCTGGTCCCCGCCGACGGCACACAGATCGAAACCGGCCAGCTCTCGGCCCGTCTGCTGGCCGAATTGCCCGACTACATGATCCCGTCCAACTGGGTCACCCTCGCCGACCTGCCCCAAACCGCCAATGGCAAGCTTGACCGCAAGGCCCTGCCAGATCCGCAAGAGACCGCCCCGGTGCGCCTGCTGCGTACCGTCGAACCCCCGGTCGGCGCGCAGGAAAGCAAACTCGCCGCCATCTGGTCCGAGGTGCTGGGGCTCGATGAAATCTCGGTCACTGATACCATCTTTGCGCTGGGCGCCGACAGCCTCACGGTCTTCCGCATCGCCGCCCGCCAGATCGAAGCAGGCCTCAACCTCGAAGCCCGCCACATCCTGGAACATGGCACCATCCGCGCCCTTGCAGCCCATGCCGCAACGGGGGCCATCACGGCATCGAAAAAACCGTCGCTGCGCGATTTCCGCCGCGATGCCCGCCCCGGCAACCGAAAGGCCGGTACCTGAAACCTGGTACCTGAAAGCTGGTACCTGAAAGCTGGCACCTGAAACAAAAAGACCCGGACGTCGCTCGTCCGGGTCACACCCATGACCCCCTTGGGTCCAGCCCGAGCGCATCCGGCGCCTCAGATCACCCCGATCTCGGCCAGCGCCCGGTTCAGATCCGCCGGAATATCCTCTTCCACCCGCGCGCCAACCGTCAAATCCGCCGGCGCATCCGCGCCATCCAGATACCGCCAGCCCTGAAAAGGCCGCTTCGTGGCGTTCACCGTGCGATGCAAAACCGGCTCCAGCATGATCCCGCAATGACGCCGCCCGTCCGCGCCGGTGACCTCATCCAGCCGCACAATCCGCTGGCGGCACAATACGGCGCCCTTGATCACCCAATAGATGCTGCCCCCATCCAGCAACGCCTCGGCGCGCTTGGGCCACATCCGCGTCACATGCCGCGCCAAACCATCCGACCGCTCTGCACACCGCAGCGCCTGCCAGGCCTCCAGGCTTTCAACGCTATCGGTGCCAACGCTCAACTTGATGAGATTCAGACTGCCACCCACCGCGATTCCTTTCGAACTGTCGTGTTAAACTAGCCCATGCTGAGCGGTCTTCAACCAGTTGCAGACCAGCCCACAAAATTGTATCCCACTAACCCTGCACCTCCAATGGAATCGACGCTCATGACCAGATTTGCCGCCCCAATAGCCGAACAGATCTGGGATATGAAATACCGGTTCAAACAGGCGGACGGCACCCCGCTGGACACCACGGTCGAAGACACCTGGCGTCGCATCGCCCGTGACCTCGCGCGCGTTGAATCCGACGCGGACGCCTGGGAAGAGAAATTCTATAACGCCCTGGAAGATTTCAAATATCTGCCCGCAGGGCGCATTACCGCAGGGGCCGGAACCGCCCGCCAGGTGACGCTGTTCAACTGCTTTGTCATGGGCACGATCCCCGATGACATGGGCGGCATATTCGAAATGCTCAAAGAGGCCGCGCTCACCATGCAGCAGGGCGGCGGCATCGGTTATGACTTCAGCACCATCCGCCCGCGTGGCGCAGCTGTCTCCGGCGTGGCCGCAGATGCCAGCGGCCCGCTCAGCTTCATGGATGTCTGGGACGCCATGTGCCGGACCATCATGTCCGCAGGCTCGCGCCGTGGCGCCATGATGGCCACAATGCGCTGTGATCACCCGGATATCCTGCAATTCATCACCGCCAAATCCGACGCGGCCCGCCTGCGCATGTTCAACCTCTCGGTCCTTGTCACCGATCCGTTCATGCAGGCCGTGCGCGACGATGCCCCCTGGGATCTGGTGTTTGACGGCAAGGTCTATCAGACCGTGCAGGCGCTGGACCTGTGGAACCAGATCATGCAGGCCACCTATGACTTTGCCGAACCCGGCGTGATCTTCATCGACCGCATCAACAACGCCAACAACCTGCAATATTGCGAAACCATCGCCGCCACCAACCCCTGCGGTGAACAACCCCTGCCGCCCTATGGTGCCTGCCTGCTGGGCTCGATCAACCTGGCCCGGCTGGTGACCAACCCCTTTGACGCTGCCGCCACCATCGACCAGAACGCCCTGTCCGACCTCGTCTCCACAGCCGTAAGAATGATGGACAACGTGGTGGACGCCTCCAAATTCCCGCTGCCCGAACAGGCGGCCGAGGCCCAGGCCAAACGCCGCATCGGCCTGGGCGTCACCGGTCTGGCCGACGCTCTGCTGATGATGGGGCTGCGCTACGGGTCCGACGCCGCCGCCGCGCAAACCGAAACCTGGATGAAGTCGATCGCCCGCGCCGCCTATCTCGCCAGCGTCGAGCTGGCCCGCGAAAAAGGCGCCTTCCCCCTGTTCGAGGCCGACGCCTACCTGGCCAGCGGCGCCATGCAGGCCATGGACCAGGATGTCCGCGACGCGATCCGCACCCATGGCATCCGCAACGCCCTGCTGACCTCCATCGCGCCCACCGGCACAATCAGCCTCTTTGCCGGCAATGTGTCGTCCGGCATCGAACCGGTCTTTGCCTATGCCTATACCCGCAAAGTGCTGCAAAAGGACGGCTCGCGCACAGAAGAAGAGGTGGTCGACTACGCCGTCCAGATGTGGCGCGACCGCTTTGACGATGCCGAACTGCCCGACTATTTCGTCAACGCCCAGACCCTGGCGCCGGCAGACCACGTCCGCATGCAGGCCGCAGCCCAGAAATGGATCGACAGCTCGATCTCCAAAACCATCAACTGCCCCGAGGACATCAGCTTCGAAGACTTCAAGGATGTCTACATGCAAGCCTGGGACATGGGCTGCAAGGGATGCACCACCTATCGGCCAAACGATGTCACCGGCTCTGTGCTCACCGTGTCCGAAACCACCGACACAGCGCCCGGCGAACAGCCGGGACAGGACGGCGCGGATGTCCCGGGTGGCGACGTGATCTACATGTCCGAACCCTTCGACCGGCCCCAATCCCTCGAAGGTCAGACGTACAAACTGAAATGGCCCGACAGCGAACACGCCATCTACCTGACCATCAATGACATCGTCATCGCCGGCCGCCGTCGCCCGTTCGAGGTATTCATAAACTCCAAGAATATGGAGCATTTCGCCTGGACCGTCGCCCTGACCCGCATGATATCCGCCGTATTCCGGCGCGGTGGCGATGTGTCGTTTGTCGTAGAAGAGCTCAAAGCCGTCTTCGACCCGCGCGGCGGTGCCTGGATGGAGGGCAAATACATCCCCTCGATCCTGGCCGCCATCGGTGGTGTGATCGAACGGCACATGATCGCCATCGGCTTCATCGAAGGAGAAGGCCTGGGCCTGAAATCAGACCCAAAGGCCCAGATCGTCGCGCTCGACACCCCCCGGGGCAAGGCCTGCCCAAGCTGCGGCCAGTACGACATGCGCATGATGGAAGGCTGCATGACCTGCTCCAGCTGCGGCTTCTCAAAATGCGGCTGAGCTTTGTCACTTTGACCATGTGAAATGGGTCAGCCAACAGGGCCCTTTGGGTCACAAAGCGACCTTTGGAATAGATGCAGAACCAACCCGTTTATCTAATTTAGTACATAAATAACTAGAGGTTACGCTTTATTGAGCGTTGCCTCAATTTGGCGGATCAACTCAGTCATTGTCATCTCGAGGCCTTCGCTTAGGCCATTTATCGTCTCAAGCGTTGGCTGGTGCTTTTTCGTCTCCAAAAGAGATACATATCGCATCGACACATTCGCCCTGTGTGCGAGTTCTTCTTGCGTTAGCCCAAGCTCCAGTCGACGCTGGCGCACGACAAATGCAAATGAAGTGAGTAACTTATCCGATAGTTCTTCCATCCTATCGGCATCTTGGGTCTTTACCGTTTGGTCTATGAAGTATACTGTGAATATGTGTATTTAAGGTGCTCAAATCTGGTGTGATCACATTTCTTCATTGATTCATGTGAAACTGCTTGTGGGCTCAATTTACGCATATGTGATGTCTGCAATGCCGAGGGCAAAGTGATGAAATTAGGTATACATACAATCAGTGCTTCTAGGGTCAGGATTCATAACCAGAACATGACAACTGCTGCGAGGGCGCAGGCTGATAGGAAGACCTTGGGGCATCTGTCATAGCGGGTTGCAACGCGCCGCCAGTCCTTGAGGCGGGCAAAGCTGT
>JAXMOA010000002.1:0-405799 GCA_034670145.1 Marinibacterium sp. | reverse complement strand
AAGATCCCGTTGAGCACTTGCCGATCGTCTCGCCGCTTCACCCCGCGCACCTTGGTCGGCAACAGAGGTTCAATCACCGACCACTCGAAGTCCGTCAAATCAAAACGCGCCATTTCTGCCTCCTGCTTTTTGCAAGTAGTGAGTCAGAAGTCGCTAAAATCAGCAAGACATTTATGGGTATGTGGCCTAGAGTCCGGCATTTCGAACGACGCAAAACGCGTCTTATCCGTCAGAAGCCAGCATTCGGCCTCCACCGAAACTGGTGTTTTGCGATGATCTGAACCTTGGCCGCCACCGTGGCCTGCCCGTCAGCCAACTGGCACTCAAATGCGCCGCCTGGCGCTTGGATGCGTGTCAGTGCCCCGGGTCTCGTCACGCCACCATTTTCACAGGCCGCCAGAACAGCCAGCGCTCCCGTGCCCCCGACCGAGTTCGCAATCTCTCCCTTGTCGGACACCCAAACAGTCTCAACGTGATTGTCCGCGACCTGGGAAAAAAACATGACAAGGCAGCGGCCATAATCTTCCTCAATACCAAAATGTGACAGGGGAAACGATTTATGGGCGGCAGAGCTCAGGTGAATCGCCGCCCCCTTCAGACCGGAATGATCGCCAAGAGACAGACCCATTCCACCTGCATCAACAACCAAATACGGCAACCCCGCATTCACCAAAAAGACCGGCACTGAAGTATTGGACATCAACTGTAACTTCTGGTTTGAAACCAAAACCTCAGGTCTGGGCGCAAACCATTTGGCCTGTGTTGTTGCGCTCTTGGAATGGTTAAGCTCGACGGTCATCAATCCGCGCGCTGTTTCAAAGGAAAACAGCCGCGGATCCGGAACAGGTTCAAAGCCTCGCATTTCCGCAAGGGCTGTCGCCGCCGCCATCAATGCCGTCCCTGCATAAGGAGCGTATGCGAACCGGGAGGCCAGAAAAAGCGCACCATGCGCGGTTTTCTCAAATGGCGGGTAGACGAGGCAGGAATTGATAAGAGGGTTCCCATGAGGTGGCAGATTGAGGAAATCCCGAAACGCCTCATGCTGTGAGCGCAGTTCAGCCAAAGCATCAATTGCATTTGCAGACGCCAATTCCGGCAAACCGCCAAGGCCAACACGCAGCACATCGCCCGCAAGTTCAACATCAATTGCCGTCGTTTCCTTTGCGTTGGTGGTCGGTGTCATTCAGTGCCCCAGGCATCGTCAAAATCTCGGCCTTAGCTTTCAGAGATTTTCACGAAAGCACAACGTGAAACACTTGAAACACCATGTATCACTTGGCGCAGCTACATCTCTGATTTCAGGAGATTCAGGCTGTTCGCATTGCGCTGCAAAAGCCTTGATCATCGCTCGGGCAAACAAACACCCCGGTGTCCTCGGCCTCCAACGTTCTTGGTGCGAGATGGTCGATGCGGCGGGCGACAAGCGACAATGGTCGCCCCGTTCGGGTTGGCCGGCAAGGAGGCAATCCCGCCACCGATAGGCGCAATTGAACCGGTCATACCTGATGCAATCGTCACTGACTGTGCACAGGCCTCTGGATTGGCTTCATTTGAAAGGCACAGCCCTACGACAACAGGAAAATTGCATGTATTGGTTACGGTGATTGGTTCTGATTGTCCGACCATACCATCGGTACATGCATTTACGTGCGCCCGCAGCGAAGAGTCCTGATATTTGCCTGTCATCGCATCCAACAGCGGTGGAAGGCCAAACATCGCGGCCAAACCCAAACCAAAACCGACCCACAGCGGCACGCGTCGCGGCGCCTCCCTTCGTTCAAAAATGAAAAGCGCAGCACAGGAAACGAAAAGACCAACAAAGACCGCGCCTTCTGTTATGCGCCGGAACAGGAAAACCTCTCTCAGCCTGTCTTGTATCGGGGGCAAAACAAACTGGCTGCAATAGGCAACGCCGATGAGAATAACAATTGCACCAAAAACGGAGAGGCGCCTGGGTTGGTTCCGCTTATTCAGGACCATCAAACATATGAAAGTGACCACAACAGCCAGGCTGACGTTTCCGGTCATTGCGACGTTCATTTGAAAAGCCCGAGGTCGCAGTTCAGCCGGCCAAGAAGCGCCGCAAAGTCCAAAGTCGCCCCTGAATCATCGACACCATAAATGGGCTGAGACCGAGCCATACCCACCAACAGTTCTGCTGTATTCTCACCTTTTGGCCGAAACAATCCGTCGCAATCTTCAACCAACCACGCAAGGCCAAAGCCAGCGGGTTGCACTTCGGCAGCGGTGCCTGCGCCAGGAACCAAGAGCAGCCCGTCACAATTGAACATCATCTCGCTTGCGGGGTACAAACCAAACCCGAACTGTGCACCTGCATCAAAATCATACAGATTTTGAAAAGCACCGGTCGCTTTGCGATGCGCGAACATTGAGGACATCAGATAGCGCCAAACACCGGCCACATTCGTTTCCCCCCAATTCACAGTTGAGCCATCCTTCTTTCTAAGGCCGGGCGAAAGCAATGACTTCAAAGTTTCTGCCAACCTTCCGGATCGAAATGCAAAGACAAGCGCTTCTGTTCTATGCGCTCAATTGTCGACCTTTGGCGCCCTTCTGTCCAGCAAAGAAGCCGGACGGTATTGTGCTGAACATCTCACGGGTCTCAATGCGCTCTTTGAGGACGGCAAAGCAAGCCGAGATTGGCGCATTCATATTGTAAACGTCAGGGCGGTGTCACTGGTTCGCAATGGGGGTAATGGCGGAGGGGATGGGTCTGACGTCGAACCCTCTCCACTTTAAGCTATTGATTTTTTATACGGTCGCGCGACCGCACCGCTATGCGACAGGCGGCGACCCTGAACCTCGACCCAGTGTCGGTAGTCTCCCGAGGTCGCCACGGCAGCGTCCTGAAGCGCGCATTTCAGAAACGCGTCTTCCCGGCATGCTGCCACGGCGTGCATCTGGACGCCGAGCAAGGCCGTTCAGATCCGCTTCATATCCGCCACAAGTTGAGCCTTCAGATCTGCCGGCAGGGCATCAATCACGCCAACCAAAGTCGCAAGATCCTGCCTCGCGGCATGCAATTGGTCGATGAGCGAAACCACGATGCCCAAGCCCGTCTCATCTAGATCGAGAGCCTGAGAGAGGTCGCACAAAAGCTCCAGCCGCGCGATATCGATGCGGCGAAAGACAAAACCGTCCGCCTCCTGCTCTGGCTTAACTAAGTCGCCCTCGACAAAGCGGACGAGTTGGCTTCGGGTCAGCCGGGTTACAGTCGTCACCACATCATCTTCGGAATACCGGTCTGTCATTTCCCGGCCCCTTTCATCATACTGGCACGCGGGTCGAAGGCATGGGTCTTTTGCCATTCCACCAGAAAATCGCGAAGGCTTTCATCCACGTCAGGCGGCGCGACGATCTTCAGCTCGACCCGCTGATCGCCCTTCGTTTTGCGCCCCGCGCGTGCTACCCCTCGGGCCCGCAGGCGCAGGACCTGGCCCGAGCTTGCCCCCGACGGAATGGTGAGGCCTACGGGACCGTCGATGGTAGGTGCCGTTACCTTGCCGCCGAGAACGGCCTCGTCAATGGTGATCGGGAGAGTCAGGAGAATGTCGTCGCCGTCTCGACTAAACACCGGATGGGGCCGCACCAGAACGGTGATAAGCGCATCACCTGCCGAACTGCTACCGATGCCGGGCGCGCCCTTGCCGCGCAGCCGCAGCGTCTGTCCGTCTGCGGTACCCTGCGGGATCTTGACCGCAAGGCTCTGGCCATCAGGCAAGGTGATGTGGGTCTCAGCGCCTCGTGCAGCATCCAGAAACGGCACCTCGAGCGTATAGCGCATGTCTGGGCCTTGAGCCGAAAACTCACGGTCGGCAAAGTCAGCACCAGACGACTGCGAACGATTGCGCAGAATTTCTGCGAAGATGTCAGCTGGATCGGCATCCCTGCCGAACCCGCGACCTTGTTGGTAAGTGTTGTCTGCGGCACCTGCGAAATCACGATAGTACTGCCGCTGTGGGCGCTCTGCGCCAAGGCCGTCGATCTCTCCCGCATCGTATTGTGCGCGGGTCTCGGGATCTTTCAGGATCTCGTAGGCGGCAGAGATCGACTTGAACCGCGCCTCGGCCCCGGCATCGTCGGGATGCAAGTCAGGATGGCTTGTCCGCACCAGTTTCCGATACGCCTTTTTTATCTCGTCAGCCGTGGCGACCTTTGTTAGGCCGAGCAATTCGTATGGATCGTTGGACATCCGGGCTCCCTGTTCGACACCCATCGGGTATGTGGGCCGCAAGCGGCTTCAACCCGTTCAAAATGCCATGGCGACGCCCGCTTCGTCGCTGATCTATGTCATGGCGGGGAAAGTATGATGCTGTATCTTACCGATGTTATTGTCGGACTGGAGGCCCACTCCGTCTATGCGCAATGAGCTTTCGGAAGGTGCAAGTTTGGAGGCGGAAAAAAATAGCCAAACGCGTGGAAAAGGTAGTCCTCCGCCGCGAGATGAGCCTCTATCCGCACCGCTTGTTCCAGCTCTGCGCCCGGTCGTGCCCAAGCCTGCCACAAAGCGTCGACTCTGGATTTGGGGCGCTGCCGGGCTGCTGGGGCTGGCACTCGCTGGTTTCGTCTGGCCCCAGTTCTGGATGGTTCGGCCAAATCCGGTCACGGTTGAGATCGCTGCCCTCGCCCCGGTTACGCGTGTGCTTACGGTCAAAGGCCGGAACGCGGCGCTTCGATCCGTCGATGTAAGATCCGTTGTGTCTGGCAACCTGGCGGAGCTTCCCGTTGCAGGCTCCAGAGACATCAGAACCAATTGCAGCCTTGGCTGAAAACTTTCGCCGCGCCCAATCCGGTGATGATCCCACTGAACATCCTGCAAAGTCTGACGCGGGTCTTTTCCATGTTCGTCCGCCTGTTCGGCAACGTGATGAGCGGCGTGTTCGTCATCGGCATCGTCGCCTCATTGGCTGGCCTGCTGGTGCCGATCCCATTGATGGCGCTCGATCTGCTGACCGGGCTGGTGCAGGCCTACATCTTCGCAGTGCTGGCGATGGTGTTCATTACCTCTGCGGTTGAGAGCGGCACGCCCAGCCCTCCGAATACCGACCTTGCCCCTTCCCCAACGAAAAAGGATACATGATGGACTACGCTGCCATTGCCAGCATTTTCTGCGCGGCCTTTGCGGTTGCCTTTGGCGCTATCGGCCCCGCCCTTGCCGAGGGGCGCGCCGTTGCCGCCGCGATGGATGCCATCGCCCGTCAGCCCGATGCCGCAAATACGATTTCGCGCACGCTGTTCGTCGGGCTCGCGATGATCGAGACGACGGCAATCTATTGTCTGGTGATTGCGCTGTTGCTGCTCTTCGCCAACCCGCTACTGGCATGAGCGCATGACCATCGATTGGTGGGGACTGGGTCTTCAGGCCATCAACGTCCTGATCCTCGTCTGGCTGCTCAGCCGCGTTTTCTGGCGTCCGGTTGCCGGGGCCATCACCCGGCGGCAGGAAGCGGCGCAGGCCATACTGAACGAAGGCAACACAGCACAAGTGAAGGCCGATGCTGCGTTTGCAGAGGTCGCTGAGACTCGCGCAGGCATCGCGGCCGAACGCGAGGCCATACTTGCTGATGCCAAAGCGACAGCAGACACAGTAGCGAAAGCCGCGCTGAAGGATGCGCAAACCAATGCAGACTCCTTGATCGCTGCCGCGCGCACCGCCATTGACCGCGACCGAAACACCGCGCGGAAAGAGAACGCAACGAGGGCCGCCGAATTGTCGGTCGATATTGCAGCCCGGCTTCTGGGCCGGTTCAACACAGCCGAGGTTCAGGCGACGTTGACGACAAAAATACATGCGCTTGTGGATGCCTTGGGACGTCCCAACCGGCTGACGTTGAGCGCCGGGCAAGCCTATGACGGCCACGCTGCGCTGGACCTGCTCAACGCGCTGCCACCCGGTTGCAAGCTGTTGGCAGACCGAGCCTACGACAGCAACGCTATCCGCGCCATGATCGCAGCCCAAGGTGCTTGGGCGGTCATCCCGTCTATGCCACAGCGCAATCCGGTGATCCCGCATGACAGGGAAAGCTATAAGGATCGCAATTGCGTCGAGCGTTTCTTCAACAAGATCAAGAACTACCGCGCGATTGCAACCCGATACGACAAACGCGACGACAACTTCCTCGCCTCGGTCCAACTCGCTTCTATCCGCATCTGGTTGCGGAGTTATGAGTCGGTGGCCTAGGGCCTGGTCTTGGGTTCGCGAATGGTTTGTGGCGGAGCGACAGTCCGCATACATTCGATGCGAATCAACGGGTTAGCGGTCCAACCCACCTCTGGTCCCACTCATGTGACTCACCCAAGACCCGTACCACCCAGGGCGCTCAATCGCTCGGTGTCAGCAAACCGTTGAGCCAAGACCTTGGAACCAACTTACGAGGCCCTGCGCACATAACACGTCGCGTTCTGCTGCGCTGTCGCCTTGGATGTTCATTTCCATCGGTGGAGAGGCATACATTTGTAGTAACACCCAATCTGGGTTAGCCCCCATAGCTGCAACATAATCAGCAACCGATTTATAAAGTTCATGATCGAAAGGTACTGTTCCTGACGGTCCATAGGCTTGGTGGAACCCCAGAGGGGGATAGGGTCGGAACACGTTTCGTTTCACACCACCAAGAAAGACCAAAGGGCATGCTGAATAACATGGCCCAGTGAGCTGCGTAATGATCTGCCGTCTTCGAATATCTAATCCAGCCAATATAGCTTCCAGCACCGAACCTCCTCCGCTGCCTATCCCAACAGTATCCACTTGGGGGTTCGCATCCAACGCCTCGGCTACCTTGTCAGCAAACCCATCTGTGACGTCTCCGTAAATCCATAAATAATTGCGGCTTACGGACATAAAGACTTCACCACCTCCCCTTCCATCAAACAGGTCTCTGGGGATTTCGTGATTTCCGACACATTCGAGGTTCCAATAATGAGCGCGCTCGGAGGGGGACATGCCGGTAAAGTATTCGGCCATTCTCACCCAGTTTTGAAGTGAGGCCGCCGCAGTTGCCAATGTTCTTGCATCAGAGGTGAACGGCGGTTGAGGAGCTTCAAGGTGCCTTATGTATTCTACTTTCCCCAATCGGCGTCCCAATATTGCACACAGGTGCTCATCTCTATCAATTTGCTCTGAAGAATTACCAAATTGGTATACAATTACGCTTCCGCCATTCTCAGAGAAATATTCATCTTCTAATTCAGTCGCCTCCTTGGCTCTAAGCTCATATTCAGCTGCAAGATCTTGAACGTCAGAAATAGCTTCAGACCAAGACTTGGCCATCAATGGCGCGTCAGTCGGCAGCAGCATCAACGCTAGCAGAGCCGCCTGTAACGTTTGTCTCATGTGTGCCCCTCTCAGCAGCCCCTGTAATCCTTGGCAACCCACTTAGTCAGAACTTTTTTGTCCAGCTCCACCCGCCTCGCTTCGCCGTGGCCAAGCCAGTGGATCAGCAGATGTTTCACAACGCGTGAATGTCGACTGGGGTGTGAAGTCCTTTTATCCGCGTCTTTGGAAACGCTTTCTTTACTTCTGGTGTCTGTAACAAATCCAATGTGGCTTGGTCCACCAAGATCCCGTTACCTGTGTTCTTGGTTTCCGCCTCAAGCCGGGCAGCCAGGTTTACGGTTGAGCCGATGCAGGTGTAGGTCGCGCGGTTGTTTGTACCGGCGTAGCCTGCGACGACCTCGCCGGTGCCGATGCCGATGCCAATTCTGAAACCGTCTTGCTCCGCCGCCAGGCGTTCTTCGTTCAGCATGGCGATCATGTTTTGCATTTCGTGTGCTGCCGAAACGGCACATTCCGCGGTGTTGTCGAGCGGTTGTGGCACGCCGAACAACGCCATCAGGCCGTCGCCAAGCATCAAGCTGACGATGCCGCCATTGCTGGTCACGGCTTCGAACATTAGGGTGTAGAAGGTATTCAAAAGCTCAATCGTGGCTTCCGGAGCGAGGTGTTCGGACAACGTGGTAAAGCCACGGATGTCGCAGAAGAGTACAGTGGCATTCGTGCGCTTGCCTCCGATGGCAAATCCAGACTCTTGCAGGTCTTGTGCAACTTCGGAGGTGGCAAATCGCTCAAGCAGGCGTTTTTGTTCATCGCGCAGGCGCTTCTTTTCCAACCCGCTGGACACTCGGGCGCGCAGAAGTGTCTTGTTCACCGGTTTGGGCAGGTAATCCTCGGCTCCCAATTCGATACACCGCACGATATTGTCGATCCCCTCGACCGAGGATGTCACGATCACCGGCAAGTCGCGTAGGTGGGGGGTGGCTTTGATGGCCTCGAGCACTTCGAACCCGTCCATTTCGGGCATTTCGATATCCAATAGCAGCAGGTCAAAGGGCTGAGTCTGCAACATCTCCATCGCGATCCGGCCGTTTTCAGCGACAGACGCCTTGTGGCCCAGCAACTCGACATTGCGCGACAAGAGCAGGCGGTTGACCTTGTTGTCATCCACGATGAGTAGATGGCCGGGCGTATCAGGCATCAATCAACCCCCGCAATGCCGCGGCCGCCGTGTCAAAGAGCGCTTCTACCGCGTCAGCCGCTGTAGTATCCCCGTCCTTGGGCAGATCGCCTAGCTCCACTTCCCTCGCCTGATCGGCCAGTGCTGTTGCACCAAACGTGTTGGCGTTGGATTTGATCGAATGGGCCGCACGGCGGTATCCTTCCGCATCGGCGGACGTTATGGCGGCTTTCAAATCGGCAATCATGACAGGCGCTTCATCCAGGAAGGTGGCAACCAGTTCGGCAGCGAAATCCGCGCCTGTGGCGTCTTTCAGCTCGTTGAAGATCTCAAGATCGATTGTTCCGTCGGACATCGTTTCAATTGCCTTGGCTGGGGACATTCAAAAGGGCTTCGATCAGTATTGGCACGCGAATGGGTTTGGAGATGTAATCATCCATGCCGGCATTTATACACATTTCGCGATCGCCTTGCATGGCGTTGGCCGTCATTGCGACAATGTGCGGGCGGTCTGTGCCGTAATCTGCGTTCAGGCGGCGTGAGGCCTCTAGCCCGTCCATTTCGGGCATCTGCACATCCATCAAGACCACGTCATAGGTCTGGCGCGCGACGCTTTCCAGCGCCTCTTGCCCGTTGCTGGCCAGATCAGCGCGATAGCCCATCTGTTCCAGCAAACGTATGGCCAGCTTCTGGTTCACCAGATTGTCTTCGGCCAGAAGGATGCGCAGGGGATGGCGTTTGGCCATGTCAGGATCGGTTTTTGGTTTGTCCTGTTTCTTTGAGGGTTCCGGCGCGGCCCTTGGCGCAAAGACCGTGACTAACGTGTCAAAGAGCTGCGACTGGCGCAGTGGCTTGGCCAGATAAGCCGTGAAAAGCCCGTCTTCTGTGTCCAGATCCCTCAGACCAAGTGAGCTGAAGAGAACCATGGGCAGATCTGGTCGGCCCTTGCGGATATGGCGAGCCAGTTCGATGCCGTCCATATCTGGCATGTGCATGTCGAGAATGGCGAGGTCATAGGCCGGGCCATCTTCCAGTGATTTGATGGCCTGGATGGGGGTTTCAAAGGCGCTGACATCGCAGCCCCACTTGCTCGTTTGGAAGGATAGGATCTTGCGGTTTGTGGCATTGTCATCCACCACCAGAAGACGGCGGCCGGAGACCTCGGATTGTTCACCCACCAGATTGCGGGCTTTGGTTTCGGGCAGGCTGGCGGCTTCGGCACGGATGGTGAACTGCAAGGTTGACCCTTGCCCTTCGCCCGCGCTTTCGGCCCACATCGTGCCACCCATCAGCTCGGCCAGGCGTTTGGAAATGGCCAGGCCCAGGCCGGTGCCGCCATATTTTCGGGTGGTGGAGCTGTCGGCCTGGCTGAAAGATTGGAAGAGACGGCTCATGCCGTCTTCCGTCAGCCCGATACCGGTGTCACGCACGGCGAAATTCAGATCGATCTGGCCGTCCTTTCGCGCGGTCTGACTGACCGTCAGAACCACTTCGCCTTCGGGGGTGAATTTGACCGCGTTTGACAGCAGGTTCAGCAAGATTTGCCGCAAACGTGTCAAATCGGTGCTGACCGCAGGGGGAACATCGTCATTCATCAGATACGCGATATCGAGCTGTTTTTCCGCTGCCCGTCCGCCGATCAGATCCAACGCCCCTTCGATGCAATCGCGCAGATCGAAAGGGTGTTTTTCGATATCCATCTGATCGGCCTCGATTTTCGAGAAATCAAGGATCTCGTTGATGATGCTGAGCAGCGCGTCGCCACTGTCGCGGATGGTACGCGCGTAATCGGATTGTTCGGGGTTCAGATCGGTGTCCATCATCAACCCGCTCATCCCGATCACCGCGTTCATCGGGGTGCGGATCTCATGGCTCATGGTGGCCAGGAAGGCGCTCTTGGCCTCGTTGGCCTTTTCAGCCTCTTCGCGGGCATCCTGCGCCTCGCGGAACAGACGTACGTTCTCGATTGCGATCACCGCCTGGTCGCAGAAGGAATGCGCGATCGCGATCTCGTCTTCGCTGAAAGGCACCATTTCCTTGCGATTGAACACCAGCACTCCCAGAGCCTCCTTGCCGCGCACGAGCGGAATGTAGAGAGAGGCGTTGATCCCGAGGCGGCGCTGGATTTCAACCTCCAGAGGCGGCATGGACGTCGCCGCAAATTTCGGCAGATGCAGCATCTTCCGGTCGAGGAACGCACGGGACGCGAAATTATGTTCAGGATCGACGGGTATCTTGGTCAGGTCGTCCAGCGTTTGCAGACCCTCGGCGGTGGCACGCGCCTCAAAGTGGAACACGCCCTTTTTCGCCATGAGAACGGCAACGCGGTCACAGTTGATCAGCTGCACACCGGCTTGCACGATCTCCTCGAAGACCGGGGTCACATCTGTGGGGGACGCGCTGATGACGCGAAGAATGTCGGCGCTGGCCGTCTGCCGGGCCAGTGCGGTCTGGGTTTCGTTGAAGAGCCGTGCGTTCTGGATGGCGATCACCGCCTGGTCGGCAAAGGAGATGGCCAGTTCGATATCTTCCTGACTGAAATCTCCGCGTGCCTTTCGTGCATAGACCAGTAAGCCGAGACAGCGGCCTTCGCGCATGAGCGGCGCGAACAGGCTGGAATTCAGGCCGAACCTTTTCTGAACTTTGCGGTCATGCTCGGGCAAATCGATTTCGGACCAGTCCGGCAAGTGTAAAATGTCCTTTGACAGGATGGCACGGGATGGCAGATTGTCGTCTGGATCGATCGGGTCCTTGAAAAACACCACATCGGGCAGAGGACCTTCGGGGGACACGGCCGCCGTGGTCCAGAACTCCTGCTCATCGCACAGCATGACAAAGGCAATATCGCATTCCAACAGCCTCACACCGGCCGCCGCAATGGAATCGAAGACCGGCGTGGCATCTTCCTGCGCACCGCTGATTACCCGCAGAATATCGGCGCTGGCAGTCTGGCGCACCAGTGCGGTCTGGGTCTCGCTGAAGAGCCGCGCGTTCTGGATCGCGATCACCGCCTGATCGGCAAAGGTTTCCAGCAGGTCGATATCCGGGTCCGAGAACGGACTGACTTCGCGTTTACACGCGGCAATGTTTCCGATCACCTTGCCATTGTGAACAAGTGGTATGGCAAGAAACGTGCGTATGCCTTCCAAATCAACAATCTGGCGGCGCATCGCGTCTCCGGAACGATAGAGATCTGTATCTTTCAGGTCGTGCACGTGGTTGGGCTTTTGGGTGTGGAAGACCAGCGTTGTCGCGCTGGGGTTTTCAACATCCCAGACCGTTTCCCCAACTTTGAGAAAGGACAGGTCGTCCCCCCAATGCGCCGCCAGTCTAGCGCTTTTGCCGTTATTAGACGCGAGATTGAGACTGACAAGAGGCGCCCCGCAGATCGCGGCCGCCCGGCTTAGGATGGCCTGAAACGCAGGTTCCGCGTCTTCGACCGAGTTGGAAATAACCTCCAGCACTTCAGATGTGGCCGTCTGTCGCTCCAGCGCGGCTTCCACTTCGGCCGTGCGGTCCTGGGTTTCCCGCAACAGCCGCGCGTTCTCGATGGCGATGCTGGCCTGATTGGCAAAGTTTTGGACCAGTTCAATATTGGCGGTTGATGGCGGGCCGGCCTCAGGCCAGGCCACGATGATCACGCCCCATACGCGCCCCTCAACCTTGATCGGAACCCCCATCATGCGCCGATATCCGACCTGTTTGGCCAGTGTCGGATCAAAATACTCTGAGTTCTGGGCGTCTTCGCGGTGCTGAACCTGACCCGTTTTCGCCACACGGGGTGAAATGTGCCCTTCGGAGGCCGTAATAGGGTAGGATTTGAGAAGCCTTGCCAAGGTCTTTTTGGGAAACCCGTGTTGCGCGCGGAAGTGTTGGACGTCCCCATCAACCTGTTCCACCACGCTGAACTTGGCCCCACACAACTCAGCCGCCTTGCGCACGATCAAATCAAACACCGGCTGCAGATCTGACGTTGCCTCGGAAATCACCTGCAGGATTTCCGCGTTGGCCTGTTCGCGCACCAGTGCCTCTTCCACCTCGGCGGTACGTTGCTGCACTTCGTCAAAGAGCTTGGTGTTCCCGACCGCGATCACCGCCTGCGACGCGAAGGTTTCAAGCAGCTCAATTTTCTTTTCGGGAAAGGCTGCGATGTGTTTGCCTCCCATTGTGATCACGCCAATCGTTGCGCCATCACGGTTCAGTGGAACGGCCAGAACTGACCTGTAGCCTGATGCATTCACGGCAATGTCCAGATCATAATCCTGATCTTGCTGCATATCCTCGACATAAGCCGTTTTGCCATCTTTCGCGGCGCGCGCGGTTGCGGATGCCAGGCCGGGACGGAAAGGGTTTTCGTGCAAGAATTTTGAAAACTCTGCAGACAGGTTGTTTTCCGCAACCACATGGAACAAGCCATCTGCAGCGTCGCGCAGACTCAAGAAGGCATCGGGCAGCCCGCAAATGCGCGATGACACTTTCAGGATTGCTTCCAAAACCGGAACAAGATCGTCTGGCGACCGCGAGATGACGTCCAGCACCTCGGATGTCGCTGTCTGATACTCCAGCGCTTCTTCGACCTCTGCCGTGCGTTCCTGAACCTCACCGAAAAGGCGGGCGTTGTTGATCGCGATCACCGCCTGATCGGCAAAGCTTTCGACAAGGTCGATCTGGCGCTGTGTGAACGGGCCGGCATTTGGGCGCGCTAGATCGAGCACGCCCATCACCTCGCCCTCCCGTATAAGCGGCACAGCGATGATCGAGCGCCAGCCGCCAAGCTCCGTCGAGCGTGGGTTGTCGAACTCAGGGTCCTCTTTGATATCCGGAACGTGAATCGTCCTCCGGTCGAGCACCGCGCGGCCTGCAATGTTTGTGCGGTCGATGCGATGGGGGTGCTCGGTGTGAAACTTGACCATCTCCGGTGAACAGCCCACATTCGTGCCCAGCGTCAGCCGGTCGCCCTCCCGCTTGAACAAGATCGCAATCGAGGCATCACACAGCCGCGCGGCGGCCTCGAGCACAACGTGCAACACAACTGGCAGATCGAATACAGACCCGCTGATCGACCGCAGCACATCTGCGGTTGCGGTCTGCTGTCCGAGCGCTTCTTGGATTTCCACGAAAAGCTGGGTATTGCGCAGCGCGATGATGGCCTGATCGCAATAGGATTGCGCGAGCGCAATTTCCGGCGCGGAGAACTGCAGCTTCTTGGTCGAGACGAGCGCAAGCGAGCCGAGACAAACCCCGTTTTGCACCAGCGGGATATAGATCGCGCAGGTCAGCCCAAGCTGTTTGCCGCGTTCTAGCTCATGTGGCGGAAGATCATAGTTAACCCAGTCAGTGATGTGCTGTGTTTGCCCGGTGGTCATGGCCCGCGACGGGAAGTTCATGTCCGCCTCAAGCGGCAGAAGTGGTAGCCCCTCCGCCGTAAACCGGGTGGTGAGCTGGCGAGCGCCTTCGAGGATTCTATCAGTGATCAACAATCCGCCCGTCATGGCACCGGCCGAGGGGAAATAGTGATCCTCTCGGCGCAAATGCATGATCGCCATATCGCAGCCGATCATATCGACCGCGCTGCGCACGATGGTCTCGATCACAGGCTGAACGTCCGTAGGCGACTGGCTAATCGCGCGCAGGATGCTCGAGGTGGTTTTTTGTTGCTGCAGCGCCTCTTCGGTTTCGGTGAACAGCCGCGTGTTCTCGATGGCGATCGCGGCCTGGTCGGCGAAACTCTGAATGAGGTCGATCTGCGCGCGCGGCCTCTCGGCTGTGCTGGGCCATGCGACCAGAATGACCCCCCAGACCCGCCCTTCGTTGAAGATGGGCACGCCAATACAGCGCTGCAGACCGACCCGCTTGGCAAAACTGGCGTCGTAATATGTCTTTTCGCGGCAGTCTTCGATGTTGACGATCGCTCCCGCGTGTATGACCTGCACAGACGGATGGGTCAGTTCATTGAGACACACTGGGTAGTCATCGCGAAGCTCTTGCGCCAGATCGGCGGGAAACCCATGCGCTGCGCGATGCAGCATACCAGCCTCATCGACCTGATCGAGCACTACGAAACTGGCGTCGCAAAGCTCTGCGGCCTTGCGGACAATCGCGTCGAAGACCGGCTGCAATTCACCGGGCGAATTGCTCACAATCCGCAGAATTTCCGTGCTCGCACTTTGCCGTGCCAACGCGTCTTGCGTGTCCTGAAACATCGATGCGTTCTGGATCGCGATGTTGGCTTGATCAGCAAAGGCTTCAACGATCTCGATTTTCGCATCTGCAGAAGCCACACTCTCGCGAAGGCCCAGCACGGCGACGCCCCAAATGCCGTCTTCGCCCGGGATCGGAACGCCAACCACATCGGTAAAGCCAAATGTTTGCGCGAGGTTGCGGTCGCGGTAGCTACTGTCGCCAACGGACCGCAAATGCACCGGCGCGCCTGTTTTGTGGACTTGCCATGTCGCCGTGTTGGGCTGCATCACACGCGGGAAATCCGCAAGGTACGCGCCAAGCTGCTCGGTGGGAAAGCCATAGATCGCGGCATGATGCATCACCTCGCCATCGAGCCGCCACAGATTACAAAAAGACGCATCACACAGTTCGGTGGCATAGCGCGCAACTGCGTCGAGTACAGGCCGCGCATCCGTGGTGACGGCCTTGACCAATCCGAACACCTCGCGCAAGGCAGCTTCTCGCGCCGTCGCCTGCGCCAGCAAGTCTCTCAGTTCCGCCTTACTGATGTCTTTCTGCATGCAGGCTCTCCGATGTCACGTGGCTCATGTGCAAGCTAAGGCGCAAACGGAACCTAAGGCCAGCCAAAACCAGAGTAGGCCATACTTTCGGCCAAGGTTGCCAGTCCACGCGTTACTGCCACTCACGCTTACCCAAACAATCCGCCACTTTACGCTGGCATCCCGAGCAACGCGCCTACCGCGTGTTCTGGCTATGTTGCCATCGACGTCGTTCGGAACGCGCGTTTGGGTTTTGGCGGGGTTCGCAGGCAGGCCATTGAAAAGTAACGCCAAAAGTGGACCGAACCGCAACGGGCGAGGTTCGCCCAAACTGAGACTGAAGGCCATTGTGGGCCCAGCTTCGGCTAGGCGGCGCGTCTACGAGGTTCGGTCGGTTCCTGCAAACCCCTTTGATAACACGGAAAAATCCGTGCCCGTCAGGGCGGTGTCACTGGTTCGCAATGGGGATATTGGCGGACGACAGTCCTTCAAAAACAATTTTAAATCATTGGATTATCGCTTTATCCCACCTCTGGCCCCACTCATGTGCGCCACGCAAAACCGATACCACTTGCGGCGCTCAGAGGCCTTATACGCGCCGAGATCGGCCCGCATCCAATCACAGGCGCGTGTGTGCCGTGAGGCGCTTTCGAGGCACGATTCGAGGGTGTACCGGGGCATTCGCCTGGGGTGATCCGGCCGCCACGTGTGGACTTACCGGCGGCAGGCAATGGGAAGGCCTGCCAGAAGCCGTCTTTCGAGCGGATCAACGGGCCGGTATCATGTGCGCCGACGATCACAGCCGTGTCCAGTCTGCTTTTGACACCGGGATCAATCGGGCGGGTTATCTGTAGTGGGCCATCCGTTCCTCCACGGGTTCTTGCCTTTCTTCGGACCTTCCCCTTCACCGTCATTGGCTGGACGAGACCACAAAACGCGCATTTCCCAGTCCTTGCCGGTTGCTGTTTCCAGAGCCTCCTTCGCCGCATAGGGATGGCAGCGGGTGGAACGAGACCTTCCTCGATGCAGCGAGCAACGGTCGTCTCGAATAAGTGGCGCAGTAGTTCACTCTCGCGGAAGCGACCATGCCGGTTCTTCGAAAAGGTGGAGTGGTCCGGCACACGGTCGTTCAGATCAAGGCTGCAGAACCAGCGATACGCGAGGTTCAGATGCAACTCTTCACACAGACGCCGCTCCGATCGGATGACCAAGTTGCGGGCAAAGCGAAGCATTGTCGATGGCAGAAAACCAGCAAGTTCCCGAATCCAAGCCCCTTACTACCACAGAATTCCTCTTCTATCTTGGTGTGAAGTCGCTACCTTGTTGGAGTAAGCGCTCATTGGCTGCCAGCGCTTCGTGAGCCCGATATAGTGACCAAGGCGACAAAACGCGCATCACTCGCTAGTTTAGAAAGCATTGAGCACACGAAAACTGACATCGGCGCGAGGGAGGGACGATCGTGATAGATCTAGTGGAGTTTCTCGACAGTTTGTCTCTCGGACAATATGCAAGTGCTTTCGCTGAGAACGACGTTGATTTCGAGACAATCCATCATCTGACCGACGAAGACCTGATTTCGCTAGGGTTGTCACTCGGTCACCGGCGAAAACTAAAAGCCACTCTGAGGTCTCATAGCGAAAGTGCGATTGCGGCGACGACGGTAACCAAGGCGGCGGAGCAGGCAGAACGGGCTGAGCATCGGCAACTTACCGTGATGTTCTGTGATCTAGTGGGATCCACCAACCTGTCCGCCAGGCTCGACCCGGAGGACCTGCGCCGCCTAATGCAGCAGTACCATCATGTAGCATCGCAAGCGATTGTCGAACATAGCGGTTATGTCGCCAAGTTGCTCGGAGATGGAATCCTGGCTTACTTTGGCTTTCCAGAAGCCAATGAAAATGATTGTGAACGTGCGGTTCGAGCCGCACAGAAAGTAGTTTCCGACGTCGATAAAATAGTACCTGACACGCCTGACGTCACAGAAAAGCTACAAGTCAGAATAGGGATCGCGACGGGAAGGATTGTGATCGGCGAAATGACCGGGGCTTCTGTCACAGAATTCGATTCAGTGGTTGGTAAAACACCTAACCTGGCTGCCCGTCTTCAGTCCCTCGCCAAGCCAGGCACAATTCTGCTCTCGGCGGAAACCCGTACGTTGGTTGGGGGCGTTTTTGACTACGAAGCATTGGGTCCTCAGCATATGGCGGGTTTTCCCGAGCCACTGCCCGCTTGGCGTGTTCTGCAGGAAAGATCCGCAAGCAATCGGTTTGATCTATTACACGGGCCTAACATAACCGATCTAGTTGGCCGGGCAGAGGAGGTAGATCTGCTTGAGCGACGGTGGGCATCAGCGCAGACAGGGGCGGGAGCCGTCGTTTTCATCAAAGGCGATGCAGGCATGGGCAAATCGAGATTGTTGCAAAGCCTGCGGCGCGACATTGTCGGAGACGGCGCCACACATCTGCAGTTTCAATGCTCACAATTCCAAATGGGGACTGCCTTCGCGCCTGTTGTCAGCCATCTGGAACATGTCGCTGGGTTTACGCACGACGACAGTCCGGAAAGTCGTGTGTCCAGATTCAAATCTGCTTTTGGCGAAGGTCAGAGTGAGATACTTGCCGCTCTGCTCCGGCTACAGAGTGCACGAACAATGTCTGAGATCGAGCCAGACCCGGAACTGCGCCGGGAACGAATACTAGCCCATCTGATGGAACTGATTGAACGGCGCACTTCCATCGGTCCGTTGTTAATCGTGGTCGAGGATCTTCACTGGAGCGATGATTCAACCATGGAATTTGTCAACAAACTGGTTGATGCTACTTCCAAAATGCCAGTCTTGCTGGTTCTGACTACGCGCCCAGGCGTAGAAACGGCCTGGCTCGACGACCCACACGTTTCGTTCATTTTGTTAAAGCGGTTGGACCGCGCAGCCGTGCAGGCGCTTATTCATGCAGTAACAGGTGGTCGAGCACTGCCAACAGATGTGAGAGACCAGATCGAGCAGCGTACTGACGGCGTGCCACTGTTCGTCGAAGAACTGACCCGCTCGATACTTTTGTCCGGTCTTCTGAAGCAGGCAGGGGAGAGGTTTGTCGCTGCAGGCCCTGTCAGCCCACAAGCGATCCCCATGACCCTTCAAGAGACTTTGACCGCGCGTCTGGATAGATTGTCTGCGGTCAGAGACATCGCACAATTGGGCGCAGTAATTGGCCGCCGCTTCCGGGTTGATCTGATATCGGATGTCTGTGCGATTGAAGTGGAGGAATTGCTGTCAGCGCTCACCATACTGGAACAGGAAGGTCTCCTGTCTCGGCGTGGCTCCGGCGCCGATGCAGTATATGAGTTCCGGCATGCCCTGATCCGAGAAGCTGCTTACGAGTCCCTTCTCAGGTCAAGGCGTGAGGAGATTCACGAACGCATCGCGCGCCACTTGGTGCAACATAATGCAAACGATGATCCGGCTACGATCGCCCATCACATGACAGAAGCGGGCCTGCTCACTGAGGCGATTGACCACTGGATCGCTGCTGGTGATCTATCGATTGAGACAGCGGGTTTCGTCGAAGCCCTCTCGAATTACTCAAACGCGCTGACCCAGCTTAGAACAATCTCACCTGATGATAAGCGGTATGCAAAAGAGATCGATGTGCTTCTGGCTTTGGGCCCCTGCCAGGTACAAGTGCTCGGCCCAGCCAGCAAGGAGATGTACGTGACATATGCCACTGCCGTACAACTCAGCGAGGATCATGGCAAGCCAGAGCAACATTTCAAAGCGCTCTGGGGGCTTTGGTTTTACTATTTCATGCTCGGTGCAGTGCCAAAGATGCATGAGCTTGCCAACCGATTGATCCCATTGGCCCGTGAAACCGGAGATGAGGGGCTTGAGTTGGAAGGTCATCACTGTGAATGGGCTGCTTTGTCTTTGCTGGGCGACTTCAGCAGTGCGTTAAGCTCGACCGAGAAGGGTATTAGGGCTTACAATCAGGACAAACATCATTGGATGACATTCCACTACGGCGGCCACGACCCGGGGCTTTGTGCTCATAGCTTGAAGGCCGTGAACCTTTGTGTGCTGGGTTACCCCGACCATGCAAAAGTTGTCGCCGAAGAGGCCATCGGGAACGCAATGCGCCTGAACCATAGTTATTCTGTGCTCGAAACGCTGTTCTGTTCGCTGATCGTCATGATGCTTCGTTCAGAATATGATGCCATCAAGTTGCATGCGCCTCGCCTGATTGAGCTGACTGATGCCAACCGGTTGCCGACAGAGGCGCGCGCACTGGCAAACGGTTTCATCGGTTGGGTCGAAACTGAAACAGCGGACGAGGCAAAAGGTCTAGCGCTTATGGGAAAATCGACCGCGGGATGGCAGGCATTCTGGGGGGCGTGGTGTTTTCCACTCGATGCAGCTTATGCGCTGGCCCTGGCTCGAACGGGCGACATCGACGCCGCCTTGCGGATTGTTGACGGTGCATCTGAAGTCGGCGGCACCACTGGTGGTCACTGGTGGGATGCTGAATTTCATCGGGTTCGTGGAAACATCCTGTTGCTGAGCGATACGACAAACCTAGTCGCCGCTGAAGCCAGCTTTTCGAATGCAGTGAAGATCGCACAGGACCGGCAGGCGCTGTTTTTTGAGATGCGCGCTGCAACTGATCTGGCGCGATTGCGTTTGGAGAGGGGAGAAGCAGAAACTGCGCGCGAACTCCTAGTACCCCTCGTCACCGGTTTCTCGGAAGGGCGAGAATTGCCGGACTTCCTGAATGCGAGCGAGCTTCTGAATCGTTGCCTTGCAAGTTGAAACTATCTCCTGGCATCAAGCTAAAGAGATGTCTGCTTTGCTGTGCATGTGAGGCTCCTGATCAGATATGAAAAGCACTATCGAAGGACCTGAACTGGAGGAGATGATCTCCTATCGCGTCTCTCGCTTGCAGGCGCTCCTGAACCGCCAAGCCGTTACGATTCTGAAAGAACATGGCGGTCTGTCTCCTCAGCGACGCATGAGCCGACCCGTCCATATGACAGCCTGAAAGGAGACCAAAATATCAAAGCAACCGAACGAAAAAAACGAGCGCTTGAAACGCCGGTTCGTGGACTACCGCAAATATGCGCGCCAACTGTCCGACAAGACACTGGACCGTGAACTGGCGGCGCTAGAGCGGTTTGACGTCTGGAATGAGCGACAGGACTTCGAAAAATTCCACATCCAATGGGCGATGGATTTTCGCTCTCATCTGGAAAGGGCCAAAGGCACCACGGGCAAGCCTCTGAGCAAATCCACCGCGCGCGCCATCATGGCGACCCTGCGCGAGTTCACGCTTTGGCTTTCTCAGCAAGACGGTTTCAAAAGCCGGATCAGGGCATCGGACGCGGAGTATTTCAACCTATCGCGCCGAGACGAGGCCGAAGCCCGCGCTGCACCTGCCCGCCCAGCGCCCAGCATCAAACAGGCCAAACGCGCATTGGAGATGATGCCAGAGTCTACCCCGCGCGAATTGCGCGACAAGGCGCTGTTTGCTCTGTTGTGCCTGACCGGCATCCGCATATCGGCGCTGATCAGTCTGCGGATCAAACATGTCGATCTGGACGACAAATCCGTGACGCGGAACCCGCGCGAAGTGGCGACCAAGTTTGGCAAATCCCTGCAAACCTTCTTTGCCAAAGGCTTTCCCGAGGCTGAAATTGCCTTGCGCGCATGGATCACCCATCTTGAGGATGATGCGCTTTATGGCCCGGATGACCCGCTCTTCCCGGCAACGGCTTTAAAGACCAGCGCCGAAACCGGGTTCCAAGCCGATGGATTTGAGCGTCGCCCATGGAAAAGCAGCGAACCCGCGCGCAAGATCGTCAACGCGGCCTTTAGCCCAGCAGTTCCGAATTCAACAGCGGCTGTTCCGCTCCCAGCGAGGTGCTGGCGAAGGGCATCTTGGTGAAGCCGCCCACAGGGGGCGTTCCATAGGTCGTTTCGAACGCAAGCGCCATCTGCGCCCGCGCCCCTTGGGCTCGTGCCATCTTGTTCTCCTCGGATTTTTTGGATCAGCTGAGCGGATCGGTCATTGAATAGTGCAGCACCACCGGGATCACTCCCGCCTTGAGGCTGGCCGCGCCCTCAACGGGCAGATCGACCGGGCGCGGGGCTTTGGCCTCGGCCCAGTCACAAAGGCCGCCCATGGTGCGGTCGGCTGCAAGGGCCGCGCCGATGCTGGCGGTCAGTGTGTCGAAGGCGGCGTCACGGCCAGTGCCCTGCACGACCGCTTCGATCTCAGCGCGGTGCTGGTAGTGGTAGCGCAGCGGTGACAACGTCACCTCGGGTTCCCCCGGCTCGCCGTCGCGCAGGATTAGCAGGCCCTCGGTCGGAACGCGCTCGGGCAGCACATCACCGCGCAAGGCGGTGGCGGGCATCGCGGTCGGGGCCCGTCTGATGGAAGCGGAGGAAGCGATCGAGGCGGCCTTCCGCGCGGGCGACCTTGACGACGAGCGACTGCGCTCGCTGATCGCGGAGGCCGAAGTCGCGCGAGCGGAGCTTCGTTTCATCCACCTTTCGCGTCACCTCTCGACACCGCCGCTGCTGAGTGCGGATCAGATACGGTGCAAGAACCTCCGACCACGGATCTTGTTCAACCCGTGAGACTTGAACCTGACGGGCCTGCTCTGCGATGTCGGGGTCGAGGAACCAAGTCTCGTTCGCACGGTACGCCGCCACGGCCTCTGCCCAAAGCTGGTCACGCACAGCCACAAGACCGGCGATTTCGGATTGTCCGCTGCATTTGACGATCCAGAACCGGCGCTCGCCCTCGACGTCGGTCAGGTAGTCGTCCCTGTTGGTTGTCCCGGCAAAGACGCACCGACGTGGGTGTTCCATCGTTTCGGTCGCATATGGCTTTCGGAACTCGTCGATCTGGCGGGTCAGGAACGCCCGCATGGACTCACGGTCTGATCGACGCAGGGCTGTCAGTTCGGCCATCTCGATGATCCACTGCCCAGCCAGATACGCCGAAGCGTCTTTGGAATCGAAGGGTGGTAGATTGTCTCCGAACCACCGCTCGTCGTAACAGAGCGACCGCAGGAGGGTGCTTTTTCCGACGCCCTGCAAACCTTCCATGATCAGGGCCGAATCGACCTTACAGCCCGGTCGTAGGGCGCGTGCGACGGCAGCAATCAACCACTTCCGACCGACCTGTGATGTGTAGGGGCCTGCCTCCACACCGGCATAGTTCGTCAGCCATGACCCGATCCGGGGTATCCCGTCCCAGACCAAAGCGTTGAGGTAATCGGCCAGAGGATCGAAGGGGAAATCATCTGCCGCCAGATAGATTGCGTTTCGGACATCCGTGATCGGAATTTTGGGGAAAAGGTGCCGTTGAAACCATGCCAAGACATGCCGCACGTCAGCGTCACTCAAGGACCGGTTGAGATCTTTGACCCTCGAACCGGGGATGTGGCTTCGGACGATGATCTTACCGGTCATTTCGTTGTACCCAAACACCCCACGCCAGCAGTCCTGATTGTTCAGATACGCATGGACGTTTGCTGTGGACATCACAGGCACGCCAGCGTCGTTCAGGACAAGGTCGATGGTGTGTTCGAGGCGGACCGGCTGTGTGGTAGCCGTCACAGCAGGCACAGGGACCAATGGCACAGCAGGAGGCATTATCGCCATGTGCTGGTCTATGGTCCGTTGGGCCGCACGGGCCGAGGCGTCTGCCTTGCGACGTGCCTCCAGATCAGCAGGTAGGGTCACACCGGCATCTCGGGCCATTTTCATGATCGTCCCGAAGCCAACCGCCCCGTTCGGTCTGAGGCCGTTCCAGAGGCGCGCAGTTACCTTCTCGTCGTATGCTTTTGCCGGATCTGAGGAGGCCCAACGGGACGAGAACTCTCGAAAGACCGGCCAGCCATCCGGGCCGAGTTCGTGCTTGATCGCAAGACCGATCCGCGACCAGCCGTCCCAATCCAGGTTGTTTGGCAGAAGCGCCAGCACACCCGCAACGACCTCGGGGTCGGCCTTGTATTCGTTCAGGTCGCTGGACCGGGCATCAGGTGCGCCGGGTGTGGAACTGCTGCCGACGGTCCAACCGATCTGTTGTGCCGCCACGGTCAGAGCCTCGACCAGACCGTCGAGCGTGGCCTGATCGACGGTCACGCAGGCGTCTGCTGTAGGGGCCACAATGCGCTCTGGTGGCACAGCGGGTATGCCTGAGTAATACCACCACTGATAAGGCGCTCTGGTGGCCGGGTGTGTGCCCAGCAGCACAGCTTGCTTGCCCTTGTCGAGAACCTCCAAGAGTTGGTTTGGTTGGCCTTCACGGGTGAATTTGATGGTGCGCGACGGGATGGGCGGTCCGCTGACCCGGAACACGATCAGCGATTTCGGCGACAGCCCGACCCGAATCATCGCCCTCGGCCAGTGCTGCAACACAGTGTTGACCCACACCTGCGCCAGATCCGGGTCGGTCGAGTCGAGATCGACGCCAACCCAATGCTCGCCCATACGCAGGCCGCAGTTGGCTCCCATCGCGTCATGGCGAGCGATCTCATCGGGTGTGATCTGGTAGTCGGTCCAACCGGGCAGGCCGGTCCAATAGTTGCCGATCAAAGAGCCGGGCACCTTGCCTCTGGCTTCGGGGGGGATGGATGTCGCCGGGATGGTCGAACCGTCATGGTCCGTACCGCCCGGATAAAGCTGACCGTCCACCGGGATCAGTGGCAGAATGGTATCAAATCCGGCGGCGGCTGCGGTTGAGAGATTGTGCATTTTCGATCCTCAGGTCGTTGCGCTGCGAACCGTCGTGGGGTATCATGACACCACCGGGATTATCGCAAGATTCTGGTTTTTCTTCTGTGTGATCGGGGCGGTTCGTTTGGTTTGCGAGCCGCCCTTTTCCGTTCCGGGTCACGGACGACCCGCCAGAGGACGGCTCGCGATCCACGCATCCAGATCAGACTGTCGCCATCCGATCCGCTGCGGACCAAGCCGTACCGGCAGCGGGAAATCACCACTTTTGCGAATGCGATCCAATGTAGTCGGGGTCAGACCGCACACTCGGGCCGTGTCGCGGCGGTTGTGTAGCATGTCGCCGTGCGGGCGGGGTTTTGGGGTGGTTTTCATAACGAATCCTCATCAGTGGGTTTTGATGGGGAGGCACTATGGACAGTTTTCGACAGCCGTAAACACCCCTTAAACGAAAAGCGCATGACTGAAGGAAACGATGCTTAATAAAGCAAGTATCACACCCAACTCTCCATCAGAGGTCGTCTCCGCTCCAGAAAATCACCGCGCCGATAGGCCCGTTCAACGTCCGATCCGATTCGGTGGGCCAGTGCGTCCTCGACCAGATCCCGCGACCATGCGGCCTCGTTGGCCCATGTTGAAAACGTACTCCGCATCCCGTGTGGGGTCGCATCGCCCCAACCGGCATTGCGCAGGGCTTTTGCCATCGTCATATCCGACATGGGCCGACCAGCCGTACCCGGCAGAATCAGGTCGGTCCCGGCCATGCGCGGCAAGCTGCTCAGGAAGACCGCCAGCGGACC
The DNA here is from genome assembly GCA_034670145.1 of Marinibacterium sp. GTDB lineage: Bacteria > Pseudomonadota > Alphaproteobacteria > Rhodobacterales > Rhodobacteraceae > HXMU1420-2. The sequence continues at coordinate 381,069 of JAXMOA010000002.1, read as the reverse complement.
GCTGATCGGCACGCGGTGAGGGCGTCGGGCCTTCATGCGCTCGGCAGGGATGGTCAACACGTCGCCTTGGATGTCGTCCCAGCGGAGATGCCGCACCTCACCGGACCGGAGGGCCGTCAGCATCACCACAACCAACGCCCTATAGCCGATGCCACGGCCTCGACGGTCCAACGCCACTCGGAACACCTCCGGTGCCTCCGCGACACTCACAGCCGCATGGTGCCGCACCTCATGCTTTTGTCGGGGCAGGATATGTTCAAGGTTGTCACGCAGTGCAGCCGGGTTCGGACCGGGCCGGTCGCCTCGGGCAATACAGGCCGACAAGATCCGCTCGACCCGCTGGCGCACGCGACCGGCTGTCTCGGGCAGGCGCAACCAGATCGGGGTCAGAACGCCCTCCACATCGGATGTGGTGACTTGATCGACCCGCAGGCCCATCAGCGGCCCTGCGTGCCGCCGCAGGCTCGACTCCCATTGGAGGGAGTGTTTGCGGTTGCTCCACGTCCGGTGATCGGCCGTGATGTAACTTGCCATCGCCACCTCAAACGTCACGGCCTCACGTGCCACCTTGCCGCCGTCTATCGGGTCATGACCATCCGTCACGGCCTCACGCGCCGCAGCGGCTCGTTTGCGGGCCTCTGCGAGCGACACGGCGCTGGCCGGGCCGAGACCCATCTCGCGTTTACGTCCGTCCTGTGTGAATCGGAAAACCCACGACCTGCCGTTGCCCTTCACGCGCAGGAACAGCCCGCCGCCGTCAGAGTGCATACCTGGACCGGCGGTTGCCACGCCCCGTGCTGTCAATTTGTGTAGTGTCCGTACCCGCATCTGTCCCACCTATTGCCCCACCTGAATGCCGGTGTTTCATGGTTATGGCTGGGGATGCATGGTGATCGCTATGAAATAATACTCAATGAAAACAGGACAGTTGGGGACACATGGGGACTAAACTTGGCGGAGATGGATGGGAATCGAACCCACCACACGCCGAAACGGCGCGTCCATGGTTTTGAAGACCAGGGAAGCCACCAGACTCCTGTCACCTCCGCGAACCCGCAGCCTAGCAAGTTCGACCAGGGTTGGGAAATCTATTCCTTGGCAGGCAGACAGCGCAATTCGTTCTGCCGTTGGGTGACACCGATGCTGTCAAAATGTTCCAGCACCGGCACAATGACCCGGCGGCTGGTGCTCAGGGTGGTGCGCGCCTGAGAGGTTGTGAACCATTGCCCATCGGGAAAGGCCGCGCCAAGGGTCTCGGCCGCCGCAGCCAAAGCCACGGGGTGCAGGATGACAACCTGTTTCAGCCCCACATTCACCAAACCCACCAGCCGGCCGCTCTCTCGCAATAGGTCAAACAGCTCTTTGTCGATCTCGTCGTGACACAGGCTGGCCGGATTGGGCGGGGTCAGACCGGCCTGGCAGAAGGCCTCTTCCAGAGCGGCCAGCCTCTGGGCCTGATCTGCGGGCAGCAAGGTCAAGGGATCATGGCCCGGAAGGGCAAGCCGCCCGTCCCGATGGCGCAGACGGCCATCCGCCAACAACGCCTGTCTCGCATGGCGCAGCAGAGCCTCTGACAGCTGTCCGGGTTCGACCATTCGCTGCGGCGCCATCATCTGGCGCGGATTGCTGGCATGATAGGCGGCGACGCGCTCCAGCAATGCGGATGTGGCGGCCTCAACATCGCGGTGGGCGGCCAATAGCCCGCCTTCCAGCGCACAGAAGGCCTCGCTCAGCGCCGCGCGGACCTGATCCGGCGACTGGCGCGACAGGCGCGCGATGGCCTGCACCGGCGCGACGCCCCCCTGCGCCGCGCAGATCGCCGTGGCGATGTCACCTACCGCGCTTGTTTGTGCTGCGCGCAGCACCGCCACCCGGCCCTGATCCCCCGACCGCGTTGGCCGCGCCTGCGGATCCAAAAGCACCACGCCCCCCAAGGTCTCGGCAGGCGACAATTGCCGCAGAATCCCGCGCTGACCTGCATAGCCGATCACAGGCCTGTCAAACCGCAACTGACACAATCCGGAACCGCCCTGCGCGATCCGCCCGCCACCAAACAGCCGCACCTGCGCGACGGCACTGGATGTGCCAAACAGAACCCGGACGCTTTGCATATGTTTCAGGCCCGGGGCCTGCACCAAAAGCTGGACCTGCGCATCCATGCAGTCAGAGGGCGCCTCTGCCCCCTCAGCACATAAAACCGCCCCCCGCGACAGATCCGAAACCGCAACCCCCCGCAGATTGGCCGCCATCCGCTCTCCGGTATGAACGGTATCGCGGGGGCTGGCGCGACTTTGCAAGGCTCTGATGGTGACCGCATGGCCGCCCGGCTGCACCACCGCCGATTGCCCCACGCCCATGCCCTGCCCCAGCAATGTGCCCGTCACAACCGTGCCGCGCCCCTCGACCGAAAACGCCCGATCTATCGGCAGGAAAGCCTGCAATGGCCCGGGCAGATCCCCGGCCCGTGTCAGCAGCGCCTCCAGCCTGTGATGCAGAGTGTCGATCCCCGCCCCGGTCACGGCAGAGCATACCACCAGATCCGCCTGCGCCATTGGCGTCTGCGACAGGGATTGCCGGATCTCTTCCAATCTGACCGCCTGTTCAGACGGGCCCAACAAATCGGACTTGGTGATGGCAATCACCCCATCGGTGATGCCCAGCAATCCCGCGATCCGCAAATGCTCCAGCGTCTGCGCCTGAATGCCATCAGCCAGCGATATCACGGTCAAGGCAAACCGCGCGCCGGATGCGCCCGAAATCATCGCCTGAATGAAATCCTGATGCCCGGGTGCGTCGACCAGATCAAGTGTACCAGCCGCATATGCGCAATGGGCAAAACCCGGCGTGATCGACAATCCCCGCGCCTTTTCTTCGGGCAGGCGGTCAGTTTCGATACCGCTCAAGGCGCGCACCAGGGCCGTTTTGCCATGATCCACATGGCCAATGACAACGACACAGCAAGAGGTCATTGAGCCATGATCAGTTTCAGCACGCGGATCAGCACCGGCACCTCGTCATCCTGCACGCTGCGCATGTCGAGCATGACCCGATCGCGCTCTATTCTGCCAATCACCGGGCGTTCGCCCTGCCGCAGCGCGGTGGTCAAGGCCTCGGCCGAATGGTCGGGCAATTGCACGGCCACCGCGAAACTCGGCAGATCCTGTTGCGGCAGCGTGCCACCGCCGACATAGGCCGCCGTCCGGACGATTTCGAATGTGCCGCCGCCAAGCTGTGACAGGGCGTCAGCCAGCCGCGTGGCCCGCGCCAGGACATCGCTTTCAGCCTCTGCCACCATGCGCAGCACGGGGATTGCGGATGTCGGATCATGCGGCGATTGATACAGGCGCAGCGTCGCCTCCAACCCGGCCAGAGACAGCTTGTCGATGCGCAAGGCCCGCATCAGCGGATGGGATTTCAGCCTGGCCACCAGATCGCGCCGCCCCGCAATGATCCCCGCCTGAGGCCCCCCCAACAGCTTGTCCCCCGAGAACATCACCAGATCGACCCCCGCCTTCAGAATGTCGCAGACCACTGGTTCATCCACCAACCCATAAGGCGACAGGTCAATCAACACCCCGCTGCCCAGATCCTCGATCAAGACCACGTTTTTGCTGGCCGCCAGCTGCGCCAACTCTTGGCGCGACGGCGCAGAGGTGAACCCGACAATCTTGAAGTTGCTGGTATGGCTCTTGAGCAAAACAGCCGTATCATCGTCAATGGCGTCTTCGTAGTCAGCAAGCCGCGTCTTGTTGGTGGCGCCCACCTCTTTCAGAACCGCGCCGCTTTGGGCAATGACATCCGGCAACCGGAACGAACCGCCGATCTCGATCAATTCACCACGCGAGGCAACAACCTTGCGCCCTTGCGCCGTGGCCATCAGGCTCAGCAATACCGCCGCCGCGCAATTGTTGACGACAACGGCGGCCTGGGCACCGGTCAATGCGCAAATCAGCGCCTCGACGTGATCATGGCGCGATCCGCGTTTTCCCGTGCTCAGGTCCAGCTCCAGGTTCGAAGGATTCGCCGCCGCCACCTGCATCGCCTGAACCGCCTGCGGCGCCATCCGCGCCCGTCCCAGGTTGGTGTGAATGATAATCCCCGTCGCGTTCACAACCGGCCTCAGCGACGGCGCCCGCTTCGTTTCTATGTCCGAGGTGACAGCAGCGGCAAAATCCGCACCGGCAAAATCAGGCAGATCACTCCGCTCCCCCGCCAGAACCGCCGCGCGCAAACCCTCAACGATCCGACGCAGGGCATGCACGGTCTCGGCCTGGGAATACCGGTCAGCCACAGCGCGGATCTTTGGCTGATCCAGCAGCGCCTGAATCTGCGGCAAGTCTCGGGGGGTTACGGTCATCTCGGCTCAATCGTCAGGATAATCAATCGCTTAAACGCGGGTCACAGCTGCCGGCTGACGCATAAACCCCAATCGACCACTGCACCGAGCCTAACGCCAAACCAGGGATCGCGTCGAGCCGATAGATGCCACCTCAGGCCCGGCGCATGGTGAAAAACACCAAGACACCCGCCAGCGCCATCCCCGCCACATTCAGCCAAACCGCGCCGGCAAAGGATTCCCACGGGTAGAGAATGGCAAACCCACAGCCCGCCGCCGCCACGCGCAACGGCACCGCCAATTCGCGACCGATAAAGCCGACAATCCCGCCCGTAATCACAAACACACCGATAAGCGCCTTGGCGAAAGTGACCCCCACCAGCCAGTTCGGACCATCAAACAACAAGGCCGGGGAAGCGGCAAACAGAAACGGGATCAGATAGGCCGGCCAGCCGATGCGCACCGCTTCGACAGCCGTCGACATCGGTGGCGCCTTGGCCATATTGGCCGCCACAAAGGCCGCAATCGCAACCGGCGGCGTCAGCATTGACAACATCCCGAAATACAAAACAAACAGATGTGCCGCCATCGGCTTGAGCCCCAGTTCGACCAGCGGCGGCGCTGCCAGCGACGCCAGCAGCAGGTAAACCCCGACCGTCGGCAGCCCCATGCCCATCACGATACAGACCAATGCGGTCACGATCAGCAGCAGCAGCAGGCTGGATTGCCCCAATTGCACCAGAAAGAACCCCAGACCAAAAGACAGCCCAGAGCGCGCCACCAATCCGATGATCATACCGGCAATGGCACAGATCAGAATAATCTCGACCGCAGCGCGCCCGGCGGAGACCAAGACACCGATCAACACCGAAACGCTCACCTTGCGCCCGTCGTAGGTCTGGACAAGAGACAGGCCAAGCAGAACCAGAACACCCACCAGCGCCGCGGTTTCCGGGCGCAGGTTGAACTGGAACAGCCCGACCAGCAGCACCACAAAAGGCGCAAAGACAAACCATCCCTTGCGCATGACCCGTCCCATTGGCGGAATCCGGGATTCATCGACCCGCGCGATCTTCAACCGGCCCGCCTCCAGATCCGCAAAAACGAACAGGCTGAAGTAATACAGAACAGACGGGATGATCGCCGCCAGCATGACCGTCACATAGCTGGCCTGAAGGTTTTCAGCCAACAGAAAGGCCGCAGCCCCCATGATCGGCGGCATCAACTGCCCCCCGGTCGAGGCCGCCGCCTCGATCGCGCCGGCGGTTTTGGGGCGATAGCCGCCGTCCTTCATCATCGGGATCGTGATCGCCCCGGTCGAGGCCACATTGCTGACCGCGCTGCCCGACACAGAGCCGAAAAAGGCGGACCCCAAAATCGCAATCTTGCCCGCCCCACCGCGTTTGCGCCCGGCCAGTGCCAGGGATAAATCCGAAAAGAAAGCCGACCCGCCAGAGGCCAACAGCAATTGTGACAGGATCAGAAAAGGCACCACCACCGCCACCGCAATAGACAGGGCCGCCCCCGCCAAAGAGGCGCTGTCCAGGATCAGAAAGGTCACCAACCGGTCCGGGGCGATGGATCTGCTTTGCAATGGCCCCGAAAAATTGCTGGAAAACAAGGCATAAAGGCACACGCAGCCCAGGATGACGATCAGGCTCCACCCCATGGTGCGGCGGACGGCGTCGAGCAACAGGACAAAGCCGATGATCGAAACGATCAGCGCCTCGGTCGGATGGTAAAAGACATTCTCCGACAGGGTCGGAAACCGCACCGCCAGCCAGGTGCCAAACCCCAAAGAGGCAACCGCCGCGAACACTGTCCACCAGCGTGGCCCGCGCGTGCTGGTGATAAAGGCGACCGCCATGGCAAAGGCCAGAGCCGCGATCAATACCTGCTCGGAATAGACCCGCCACCCGATCCACAGTGGCGCGCCTGATGACCAAAGGATGGCCGTCAACGTGATCAACGCGGCCAGGATACCCGTGATGGATATCCCGCCGCGTTCCCAAATCCGACTGATCTGTTGCAACACGTGTTTAACTTCTACTTAAACCAAGCGCCCGATTATTCGGTCCAGACACCCATTTCCTTGTAAAACTTGATGGCACCGGGATGGTAGGTCAGGCCCACCTGCTTGCCCATGCCCTCTTTGGTAAAGCCGTTCCAGAACGGACCACCAGCCAGCAGATCGGCCTCCTTTTCCCACAGCGCCTTGACCGCCTTGTAGACCATATCCTCTGAAACATCCTTGCCCGCAAAGAACGTGTAGTCGAACACATTCACATTGGTCGGCTCATCAATGCCCGGCACGCTTCCGGCTGGCATTTCCTGCAAATAGGTCTGCGGCAGCAGCTCGCGCATCCGCGCCAGCGCCTCTGGGCTATCCTCGAATGACAGATACCGGATACCGAACGAGGCGTCATACTCGCGGCTGTTGCCCGCGCCGACGACCACGATGGCCACATCCGCTGACCCTTCGGCAAAGCTGGCCCACATACGCGGGAAATTCGGCACCGCGACCCCGTCCACCTCGTCCAGGCTCATGCCGGCATTGGCAAAATAGCCCTTGGTCACATAGTCACCCAGCGCCTTGTCCGCAAAGACCGGAACGCGTTTTCCCTTCAGGTCGGCCACGCTTTGAATGTCGCTGTCCTTGCGCACGATATAGGCATTGCGGAACGGCATCAGCGTCGCAACCATCTGCAAATTGTCGTTCGGACGCCCTTCGGACATGCCAGTGCCGGTCACCGCATAGGTCAGCTGCACAACATTGGCGATGCCAAATTCGATCTCACCCGCATTCACCAGAGGGATATAATCCGCCGTATTGGCCAACTCCTGCGGGCGCATCTGCAAATCACCCGCCTCTGATATCGCCGCCGCCAATGTTCGGCCAACCTGGCTGGTTCCGCCCCGCGCGGTCGACCCCAACGCCGCCAATTCTGCAACCGCTGCGCTCGCGCCCATCGTCAGTGCAAGGGCAAGACCTGTAATATGTTTCAGTGTCATCGGTGATAGCTCCCTATTTGCCGTTTTGTTCAGTGTTTTTCAAAAAGCGGGCCGTGACCCGAAAACTGATCGTTGATCCCCATGGCACGCAGCGCGTGCCAATATGTGGCGGCATTGATCGCAACAAAGGGCTTGGCGTATTCCGCCTCCAGCTGAGTGCAGAGCGCACACATGCTCAGGTTCGTCCCCACCTGCACAAAGGCGTCCACATCATCGCCATCCATCTGCGCCACATGTTCGCGCAACGTGTCTTCCTGGACCTGCGCGATGGCCACGGGGCTGGCGCATTTCAGACCGCGAAACCGCACAACCTCGAACCCGCAATCCTCAAAGAACAAGGTCACATTCTTGTCCGATATGGGGAAATAGGGCGAAATCACCGCGATCCGTTTGGCCCCAGTCAGGTTCAGCGCCGCCTCGCAGGCAAAAGAGCCGGCCGAGACCTGCAACCCGCAATGATCCGACAGCTGCTGCATCCGCTTTTCCGAGGCCGCCCGCCCATCCCAGAACATCAGCGCCGACATGCCCATGATCAGGTAATCCGGCTCGGATGTCGAACAGCGGTCAACCGCATCATAGAGCGTTGCGCCAATGGCCTCGACAAGGTCCAGAAACTCCTGGTCATTGCGCACCTTCATGTTCGGGACATAGATGCGGCCAAAATGGTTGGTGACACCGGGAACGCGAAAATCGTCCATGTCCGGTTGAACGATGGTGTTCGTTGACGGCGCCACAACCGCGAACTTGCACCGCCACCCTCGCGCATCTTTCGACATGTCCTGCCCTCACTGTGTCATCCCTGTTTGATTTAGATATCGCATTTTGCCATCCGTCAAGAATTTGTCTGGACAAATTATTGACCAAGAGCCGGATTGGGCTTTATGCACAGAAGAAAAGCGGTCTTCTGCCACAGCCCGACCCGGGCCAAGGCCAAAGACCTGCCCGAAACCGAGATCGCAGCATCAGGCGGCGGACACCAACAGGAGAGACAAATGGCCGACCCGAAACTGAAAACCATGCTGCAAGCCGGCGACTTCATCGCAGCACCCGGGGTGTTCGACATGATTTCGACCCTTGTGGCGGATCGCATGGGGTTTGCCGCGCTCTATGTCACCGGCTACGGGATCTCGGCCTCGCACCTCGGGTTGCCGGACGCAGGCATCATGACCTACACAGACATGGAATCCCGCGTGCGGCGCATCGTCGAAGGCTCCAACACTCCGATTATAGCGGATGCAGACACCGGCTATGGCGGGCTGTTGAATGTCCATCACACCGTGCGCGGATACGAGGCCGCCGGGGTCACCGCCATCCAGATCGAAGATCAGGAATACCCCAAGAAATGCGGCCACACCCCCGGCCGCCGTGTTGTCCCGCTGGAAGATATGGTCGCCAAGATCAAGGTCGCCAATGACAGCCGCTCCAGCCCGGATTTCCTGATCATCGCCCGCACAGACAGCCGCACAACCCTTGGCCTGGACGAAGCCCTGCGCCGGGGAGAGGCATTTGCCGATGCAGGGGCGGATGTGGTCTTTGTCGAGGCCCCGGAAACCGTCGAGGAAATGCAGACCATCAATGACCGCATCGGCACCCCCACTCTGGCCAACATGGTCTCGGGCGGTCGCACGCCCATTCTGACCTCTGCGCATCTGGCGGACCTGGGCTATGCCATCGGCATTCACCCCGCACTTGGGTTTCTGGCGGTCGGTCAGGCGCTTAAGGATGCCTACTCGGCCCTGGCGGACAAAGGCGACGTGTCGGGCACCAACCTCGAAGATTTCGGCGAATTCAGCCGCTTGATGGGCTTTGAGGATGTCTGGGACTTTGACCGCAAATGGGCCGAGGTCTGACACCGCACACGCAGATCAGGACAAACTGACAGGTGCCGCCCGGCCCTAGTCTAGTCCCGTTCCAGCATGATCCGGGTGCGGTGAATGTAGCGATCCCCGCCATAGTGCCAGTTGAACGATGCGATCAACAGACCTGACGCACTGGTATAGCGGCGCAGGATTCGCAACACGGGTGCCCCGGACGTCAGGCCCATCACATCCGCCACATATCCCGGCGCGCCCAAGGCCTGTGTTTCCTGGTCGACCCGATCAACGGTCTCTCCGATCGACGCCGCCAATCCCGCATAGATCGGCCCGGACTTCACCGCGAGCTCTGGCGCAAGTTCCCTGAAACGATCAGGCACATAGCTTTCGACCAAAGCCAGAGGCGCACCCTCGGGTGACCGGCGCAGGCCCAGCATCTGCACCCAGGTCTCGCCCGGCTGGCGTCCGAAATGACCGGCCAGATCCGCACTCAACACCGTGTCCTTGACCGTGATCAGCTCCAATTCCGTGTCGACCGCATATTGCGTCAGTTCAGACATCGACCGGTAATCCTGAACGAACATCCCGGTCTGCGTATCCCGCAACACCCGACTGCCCGCGCCCTGAATCCGCGAAACCATCCCATCCGCCTGCAACCGGCGCAACGCCTCGCGCACAGTGAACCGGGACACGTTGAACCGCTCGCACAGGCTGGCCTCACTGGGCAAGAGCGTGCCCACTGCAAAGTCACCCGCAACAATTTCGGCCTGCAACGCCTCCAGGATTTCCACGTAGCGCGGCGTTTTGGCCAGTCGCACCGGTTCTGTCATCATGGGTCCTTCTTGTCAGGACACGTCCTCTAGATCCCGCAAAGATTGAATCATCGAAGAGCGCATCACATATGCCAGGTGCTTTTTGGGGTCATCCACGGTTGCGCGCAACTCATTATGATAGGCGCGGCGCTTCTCCGGGTCGGTCTCGTTCAGAACGGCGCGGTTGCGCAAGGCCTGCGCCTGAACCGTTTCAATCGCGACCTTGCGGCGCTGGCGCTCGTAACGCCCCATCAACTCCATCGGTGCGCCCCGCCAGATTTGCGCCAGCTTGTCGGTCAGGTTCACCGCGTCATGAATGCCGCCATTCATCCCCATGCCCCCCAGGGGATTGTTCAGATGGGCCGCATCTCCGGCCAGAAAAATCCGCCCATGTACATAATGTTCCGCCACCCGCTCGTGCACGCGATAGGCTGTCTTATGTGCAATTTCATAGGGCTCCCCCGGCAGCAAATCCTGCATCCGCGCCTCGATCCGGTCCGGGTCCAGGATCTCTTCGTCGCTCAAACTCGGATCTGTCGGGAACAGCACCCGCCACAACGTCGGCGTGCGCAGCAACACCAACCATTCCTCCGGGTCCGAGATGTAACAGATATCCGCCAACCCCTCGATCGCCTGATCATATCGAAACGGCGTTGAAAGCGACAAGAAGATCTCGGGGATTGTCAGCCCCGGAAAAGCCACGCCAGTGGATTTTCGCACCGTCGATCTGGCCCCATCCGCCCCAATCAGGAAGGCCGAGCGGAAGTGTTCGACTTCCCCCGTCTTGCGCCGCGCCGTCACGGTCACATCATCCGCCGTCTGCGTAACTTCCTCAACCGAGATGTCAGTGATCAACTCCGCATTCGGCTCCCCCTCCAGCCTGGCGCGGGCCGCTTCGGTCAATTTCCACTGCTCTGCCTGCAAACGATAGGGATGCGCCGTTTCTGCGGCCAGCAACCCAAGGTCAAAGGTCGCCACCTCGCCCTCTTTGCGGTCGCGAAACTGCCAGAGCGGGCATTTGATGCCCCGCTCGATCAACCCGTCAGCCAGACCCAGTTTGTCCAGAAAATCCATCGTCGGCGGATGAAAGGTCGACGCCCGCAAATCCACCGCCAAATCCGCCGATGCCTCCAGCACGGTGACAGGGATGCCCTGCGCCACCAGCGACACCGCCGCAACCAGCCCAACGGGCCCGGCGCCTGCAATCAATACTCGGTTCTCGGCTGTCATCTTCCGGCCCTCCTGCGGCTTTGCTGTTCACGGTAAGTGGCAAAGTTTCATCGTCAAGCTAAATTTGTCTGGACAAATTCGCCGCAACCCACAGGAATAAGGGAATGAGACAAAAACTCGCAATCCTGGGGGGCGCTGGCGGCATCGGTCGCGCCCTGACGACCAGAGCCACAGCCGCTGGCTGGCAGGTCTGGGTTCTGGACCTGCCCAACTCGCTCGACTCCCACCCGGTGGCAGAGGGCGTGACCGCCATTGCCATCGACATCACAGATCCGGCCTCGGTCACGGCGGCCTTTGACCAGCTCGGCCCGCTGGACGGATTTGTCAACCTCGCAGGGTACATGTCACCGCCCAATGCATTGGCCGAAACGCCGCTGGATGTGTTTGATGATGTCATCCAAGGCAACCTGCGCGGCGCGTTTCTGGCAGCCTCTGCCGCCCTGCCCTTGCTGCAACAGGCCCGGGGCGCGATGGTCAACGTCGCCTCTGGCCTCGGCGCCTACACGCGCCCCGGGTTCGGGCCTTATGCCGCCGCCAAGGCGGGGCTGATCAGCATGACCAAAACACTGGCGCTAGAGGCCGCGCCGACCGTCCGCGTCAATGCGGTCGGACCCAGTGTTGTCGACACCGCCTTCCTGCGCGGAGGCCAGGGGCGCGCCGCGACCGACCCGGCCCCGATCGACCTGGACGCCATGGCCCGCGCGACACCTCTGGGCCGGATCGCAACCCCACAGGACGTTGTTGGCCCGATCCTGTTTCTTCTGGGGCCCGATGCCGCCTTCATGACGGGCCAAACCCTTTGGATCAATGGCGGAGGATACATGCCATGACCGTTTCATCCCTGCACGGTCGGGTGGTCCTGATCACCGGCGGATCACGGGGTCTGGGCCGCGAAATGGCCCTCGCTCTGGCCGAGGCTGGCGCAAAACTCGCCATCACCGGCGCCTCGGCCTCCGAGGCGCTGGACCAGACGCGCCAGACATTGGGCGCGGATGCCCTGGCCATTCCCGCCGACGTCACAGACCCAGAGGCCGCATCCCACGCCGTGTCCAGAACGGTGGCCACCTTTGGCCGCCTCGACGTGCTGATCAACAATGCCGGGCTGGGCATGCGCCTGATTTCAGAGACCTTCAACACCCAGCCGACCCGGTTCTGGGAGGCCAGCACCGATGGCTGGCGCCGTATCGTCGATGCCAACGTCAACGGACCCTTCCACATGGCAAAGGCGGCCGTCCCGCAGATGCTGGCGCAAGGGTTTGGCAAGATCATCAATATCTCAACCTCGGATCAGACCATGGTGCGCCGGGGATACGCCCCTTATGGTCCGACCAAATCCTTTCTGGAGGCTGCCAGCCGGGTCTGGGCCAGCGATCTGGCCGGGACGGGCGTGGATGTGAATGTCCTGCTGCCCGGCGGCGCGACCAACACAGATTTGCTCCCGCCCTCGCCCAACAAGAAAGGCGCCGACGGCAAGCTTTTGTCGCCTGACGTCATGCGCGCACCGACCCTTTGGTTGGCCTCGGACGCCTCCAACGGGATCACCGGCGCCCGTTACATTGCGCGGCTGTGGCAGGATGCAGACCCAAACGCCGCCCGCGATGACCACAGCGACCCGCCCCGGATCATGTGACCGCGCAGCCCTCCAGATAGGCGACCGCGTCATCCGTCGCGATCAGATCCGCATATTTTGCGCTCATATCAAACAAATTCGCCTCATGCGGGCCCTGCGCCCGGTCACCGCAGGCTTCATGCGCGATCAGAGTGACAAACCCGGACGAGATACTGTCAATACAGGTCGCCCGCACGCAGCCCGAGGTTGTCAGCCCACCAATGATCAACGTATCAACCTTGAGGAATTGCAGACTGGCCGCCAGGGATGTTCCGAAAAAGGCGCTTGGATATTGCTTGGTGATCATCAGATCCCCCTCTTGGACGCGCAACCCATCCACCAGCCGCTGTGTGTCCCGGCCCGCGTCAAAACAGGCCAAGGCCGGAACCTTGGCATAAAACGCCCCACCGTCTGCGCCACCGGGCTGGTATTTGACCTCGGTAAAAATCACCGGCACCCCCGCCGCACGCGCAGCCTCAGCCAGAACAATCGCATTGTCCCGCGCCGTCACACATCCCGGCCCGCCATATAGCGGTGCCTCCGGGTCGAAATAGGCCTGCGCGAAATCCACCAAAACCAGGGCCGGCCGCACACCGCGCGACTGTTTGGCGTGATATCCGGCCTTTTCATAGTTTTGATCCAAAGTTTCGGTCATATCCATATCTCCTTGCCAAAACAGCTTTGGCCGTTTTGATCCTCATGTCCAGTTCCGGGTGCGTTTCGAGGGCCTGCCCGCTCGCCTGCGCTGTCACATCGGTTCAATCCGGGCGGTTGTCTCATCGTCAAACAGAGCCTTCGGACACAGGCGGTTCAAACAATCGTGTGCCGCCCCGACGGCATGTTCGTTTAAGTTTGCCAAAGCCAAACTTCTGTGATCTGACAGATTAACAGCATGATCAGCGACTGACCCAGTGACGACAAACGTATCGGTCAGATCCCTGAAATCCATTGTTCCGTTTTCGACTGTGCTGACGACCACCGTGATTCAATGGGATGATGTATTATGCGATTTGGACGCAAGTACTTATGGGCTGCCAATGCGGTAGGGTTACGTTTGCGCGGTGTCAAAATCGCATTTCCCAGCTTTGTTGGCCCGACGACGTTCATTCTGGGTCGCCGCAACATCAAAATCGGCAAGAACGTTCGGATTTGGCCCGGACTTCGGGTTGAGGTCTTTAACGGGGCAACGCTGACCATTGAGGATCACGTCGCAATCGGCGCCAACTGCCACATAACGGTCGGCGCCGATATGACCATCGGGGCTGGATCAATCTTTACGGGGGCGAATGTGATTACCAACATCACACATGAGTTGAGCGAAATGCACAAATCCGCCTGTGATCGCCCCTGGAAAATGACGGACGTGCACATCGGCAAGAATGTATTCGCTGGCCACGGTGCCAAGATCATGCCGGGAACGCGTTTGGGCGACGGCTGTGTCGTTGGCGCCAACGCGGTCGTTGGCAACCTGACGGCCCCGGAAAACGCCGTGGTCGTTGGCATGCCGGCTATCGTCAAACGGATCGTCTCCTAACCGGGTTTTCTGCACAGAACACCCGACCCGCAAAACGCCCCCATCCCTTTCGCGCCCTTCACATCAAAATGCGCCATTTTCGTCGAAGTAATGGACCCCTGCCACAAATGCGCTAGGTCCTGCCCATCGGGAGGACACGTGAATGAAGATTTTGACCCCAATTTTTCCGCTGCTGATGTCCAGCGCCCTCGCCAGCGCGACAATGGCCCAGGAGGTCGCTGATACGATCTATTCGGGCGGCCCGATACTGACCATTGATGACACCCGGCCCACCGCCGAGGCGATCGCGGCCAAAGATGGCAGGATCATCGCTATTGGAACCATTGACGCGCTGATGGCGCACAAGGGCGAAGGCACCAGACTGTTTGACCTGAACGGGCGCACGCTTTTACCCGGTTTTGTTGACAGTCATGGCCACGCTGTAATGGGCGGGCTACAGGCCTTGTCCGCCAACCTCCTGCCGCCCCCCGATGGGCCAAACGGCGACATCCCCTCGATACAAAACTCGCTGCGCGATTGGATCGCAGATAACGCACAAACCGTCGAACGGGTAAATCTGATTGTCGGGTTTGGCTATGACGAAAGCCAACTGGCCGAAAAACGCCCCCCCAACCGCCATGAACTGGACGAGGTCTCGGCAGACGTCCCGATCATCCTTGTACATCAGTCGGGACACTTCGGCGTGGCCAACTCCAAGGCGTTAGAGGTCGCAGGCATCACCAAAGGGTCCAAAGCGCCCCCAGGCGGCCTCATTCGGTTTGACGACGACGGAGAGCCCACCGGGGTGCTGGAGGAAAACGCCTTCTTTGCCGTCCTGACGCCCCTGATCGCCAGCCTGGGCGAAGAAGGTCTCAGAGCGTTCGCCCGCGCCGGCACCGCCCTCTGGGCCAGCTTTGGCTACACCACCGCCCAAGAGGGGCGCAGCGCGGCCGAGGTTGACGCGGCGCTCAAGGCCGTGGCCGCAGAGGGTGACATCCTGATTGATGTGGTGACCTATCCCGACGTGCTGATGAACCGCGATTACATCGCCGCCAATGTGTCCATGGATTATAAGGACCGTGTGCGCGTCGGTGGGGCCAAGCTGACCATTGATGGCTCTCCGCAGGGGTTCACGGCCCTGCGCGACCGCCCCTATTACGATCCGGTCGGCGTCTACCCGCCCGGCTATGCGGGATATGCCTCGGCCTCGATGGAACAGACCCAGGAGGCCGTGAGCTGGGCCTATGAAAACGGCATCCAGATCCTCACCCATGCCAATGGCGAAGGCGCCTCGGACATGCTGATCGCTGCAATCGACTCGGCGCAGTCCGAATTCGGGGCCAGGCCAATCCGCCCGGTCCTGATCCACGGTCAATTCCAACGCGAAGATCAGGTCGACAGCTATCAGCGCCTCGGCGTGTTTCAGTCTGTGTTTCCGATGCACACCTATTACTGGGGCGATTGGCACCGCGACCACACGGTCGGCCCGATCAATGCTGAAAACATATCCCCAACCGGCTGGCTCAGACAACGCGGTATGATGTTCGGGTCACACCATGATGCCCCCGTAGCCTTACCCGACAGCATGCGCATCCTGTCCGCAACCGTGACGCGGCGCACACGCTCGGGCGATATTCTGGGGCCGCATCACCGGGTGGATGTCTGGACCGCGCTCAAGGCCATGACCCTCTGGCCAGCCTGGCAGCATTTTGAGGAAGATCAAAAAGGGTCGCTGGAGGTTGGCAAGCTCGCCGATTTTGTCCTCTTGTCGGAAAACCCGATGACGATAGACCCCGAAGATCTGGATGACATAAATGTTCTGGTCACAATCAAGAATGACACTGTGGTCTACAAGGCCAAAACCGGTGTCCAGAAAGGAAGCCTAGGGAAAATCCCTTACCGCGGTCAGTCCCCTCACGCCGGGCACCACCTGATCGAAGCGATGTATACCGCGTTCAATACGAAATAGTCGCCGGGCGATTGCAAAGGGCCAGAAACCGGCCCTCCGACATCCTCAGCAGCTAGCCAAACAATGGCGCGCCCCGCCCCGTCAAACTGTCCGATTAATAGGCCAGCCGCAATCCGGTCTTCGCATCAAAAATATGGGCCTGTCCCGGCTGAACCGAAAACCGCATCAACTTGCCCGCGTCCGATAGCGGATGCACCCCTTGCAAGCTTGCCGTGAAATCGCCGGCGCCATCCGCCAGCTTGCCATGAAACAGCGTATTCGCGCCCAAGGGTTCTGTCATAAGCACCGTCAGCTGTAACGGGCCGTTTTCATCCACGATCAGATGTTCCGGCCGCACGCCCAGCTTTGCAGGACCATCCTCAAACGGCGCATCGACAATGGGCACACCATTCAACATCACCTGCCCGCCGCTGATCTGAGCGTCCATGATATTCATCGCCGGGCTCCCGATGAACTGAGCCGCAAACAAGCTGCGCGGCGTTTCATAAACCTCCAGCGGGGTTCCGATTTGCTCGGCCACACCACCGTTCATCACGATCATACGATCCGCCATCGTCATCGCCTCGACCTGATCATGCGTCACATAGAGCGAGGTGATGCCCAGCTTGGATTGCAGCTCGCGGATCTCCAGCCGCATCTGCACGCGCAGCTTGGCATCCAGGTTCGACAACGGCTCGTCAAACAGGAAAACCGCAGGCTCGCGCACAATCGCGCGCCCCATGGCCACCCGCTGACGTTGCCCGCCGGACAATTGCTTGGGCTTGCGATCCAACAGGGCCTCCAGCTGCAAAAGCTTGGCGGCCTCCTGCACCTTTGCCTCGATCTGCGGCTTGGACATGCCCGCGATCTTGAGCCCATAGCCCATGTTCTGGCGCACCGACATATGCGGATAAAGCGCGTAGTTCTGAAACACCATCGCAATGTCGCGGTCCATCGGCTCTTTGTCATTTGCCCGCTCACCGCCGATCAACACATCACCCGAAGACACGGTTTCCAGCCCCGCAACCATACGCAGCAGCGTGGATTTCCCGCATCCCGACGGGCCGACGATCACGATGAATTCGCCATCTTCGATATGCGTGTCGATCCCGTGGATGACATCGGTCGGGCCAAAGCTTTTCTTGACGTCTTTTAGCGTGACGGTTGCCATAACTTATTTCTCGCTGTCTACGAGGCCGCGAATGAACAGCCGTTGCATACTGACCACGATGATCACCGGAGGGATCATCGCAAGGATGGAAGTGGCCATGATCACCGGCCAATCGGCCACATCATCACCCGAAGGGAACATCTGCTTGATGCCCATCACGATCGTGTTCATCTCTGGATCCGTCGTGATCAGCAGCGGCCAGAGATACTGGTTCCAACCATAGATAAACAGGATCACAAACAGCGCTGCCACATTGGTCCGGCTCATCGGCACCACGACATCAATGAAAAACCGCATCGGCCGCGCGCCATCGACCCGCGCCGCTTCGGCCAGTTCATCCGGGATCGTCAGGAAAAACTGGCGAAACAGAAATGTTGCCGTCGCCGAGGCGATCAGGGGAAAGATCAGCCCCGAATAGCTGTTGAGCATTCCAAACCCGGCGACCACCTCAAAGGTCGGCACGATCCGAACCTCGACAGGCAACATCAGCGTCAGGAAGATCATCCAGAAAAACACATTCCGGCCCGGAAAGCGGAAATAGACAATCGCAAAGGCCGACAGCAGGGAAATGATAATCTTGCCGACCGCGATGCCAACGGCCATTATCAGGCTGTTGAGCAACATCGTCATCACCGGCACATTCACCCCGGAAAACAGCGCCTTGGAGTAATTCTCCCAAAACTGATCACCAGGCCAGACGGGCATGGGCGGGCTCACGATCTCGGGCTGAGTCACGGTCGATGCGACAAATGCCAGCCAGATCGGAAAGAAGACCACCAGAACGCCAAAGATCATGACGACATGCGTCATCCACAACCCGGCACCGCGTTTTTCCACCATGCCATGAACGTCGCCAGCCATCAGTAATGCACCCGCTTTTCAATGTATTTGAACTGAACCACCGTCAGCAGCCCCACGACCACCAACAGGATAACCGACTGCGCCGAGGACGAGCCCAGATCCTGCCCGACAAACCCGTCGGAAAACACCTTGTAAACCAGGATCGTCGTCGATTGCTGCGGCCCACCCGCCGTGATCGTATGGATCACGCCGAAGGTCTCAAAAAATGCGTAGACCACATTCACCACCAGCAGAAAAAATGTGACCGGCGACAAGAGCGGCAGCACAATCGTAAAGAACCGCCGCCAAAAGCGCGCGCCGTCAATCGCCGCAGCCTCAATGACCGAGCGTGGCACAGCCTGCAAAGCCGCCAGGAAAAAAAGGAAATTGTAGCTGATCCGCCCCCAGGCCGAGGCCACAACCACCAGCCCCATGGCCTCGCCACCATTCAGCACATGGTTCCAGTCATAGCCGAACTGGCCCAGATACCAGGAAATCAACCCAACATGCGTGTTGAACATGAACAGCCACAACACACCGGCAACCGCCGGGGCCACCGCATAAGGCCAGATCAGCATCGTGCGATACACACCCGACCCTTTGATCAACCGATCCGCCGTCACCGCCAGAAACAAGGCGGGGATCATGGCGCAGGCCGTCACAAGGATCGAAAAAATGGCCGTCGTCACAAAGGACGCGCGATAATATTTGTCCCCCAACAGGAACTCGAAATTCCCAAGACCGACAAATTTGGACGACAACCCAAAAGGGTCCGGAATAAACAGCGATTGCCAAACCGCCTGCCCGGCCGGGTAAAAGAAGAAAACCAGCGAGATCAAAACTTGCGGCGCAATCAAAAGCAAAGGAAGCATCCAGCCGCGAAATGTGACACGCTTTTCCATGAAATGGCTCCCTTCAGGCAGAGCGGCAGGCCACTAAGGCCTGCCGTCCAGTCAGTTACTTATCAGCGATTTGCAGACTCAAAGCGGCGCAGCAGCGCGTCGCCGCGCTCTTTGGCGCTGTCCATGGCTTCCTGAGCGGTCTTGTCACCGGCCCAGATCGCTTCCAGCTCTTCGTCGATGATCCCGCGGATCTGATCGAACGAACCCAGACGCAGACCCTTTGAATTCGCCGTCGGCTGGTTCGCGGTCATCTGGATCACAGCAACATCCGTACCGGGGTTTGCCTCATAAAACCCGGCGGCGCGTGTTGCTTCACCTGCCGCAATCGTGATCGGCAGGTATCCGGTATCCTGGTGCCATTTGGCCTGTACATCCGAAGAGGACAGGAAGCTCAGGAATTCGCCCGCGCCCTTGTATTCCTCGGCATCATGACCGGCCATCACCCAAAGCGAGGCACCACCGATGATGGTGTTCTGCGGGCTGTTGCCAACGCCTTCCCAATACGGCAGCGGACGTACATCAAAATCAAACTGCGCTTCGGACTTGATGCCCGCATAGCCCGCCGAACTCTCGGTAAACAGCGCACATTCGCCGCCCCGGAAATTCGCGCCACCTTCGTTGCGCCGTCCGGTGTAGATGAATTTGCCGTCCTTGGCCCACTCACCCATGGCCGTCAGATGCGCAACCTGCACAGGTCCGTTCAGCGCCAGCTCTGTATCCAGACCGGCAAAACCATTGTCCTGCGTGGCAAACGGCACATCATGATAGGCCGAGAGGTTTTCCAGGTGAATCCAGCTCTGCCATGCGGTCACCAACGGGCAATCTTCGCCACCCGCTTTCAGCTCGTCCAGCACGGCCCCAACGTTCTGCCAGGTCGACAGATCCGTGTCCGGATCAACGCCCGCCGCTTCCATGGCATCCCGGTTCACCCAAAGCACAGGTGTGGACGAGTTGAACGGCAGCGACAGCATCTGA
Organism: Marinibacterium sp.; assembly: GCA_034670145.1. Lineage (GTDB taxonomy): Bacteria > Pseudomonadota > Alphaproteobacteria > Rhodobacterales > Rhodobacteraceae > HXMU1420-2. The sequence continues at coordinate 360,907 of JAXMOA010000002.1, read as the reverse complement.
CCATCAGACGACGTGTAATAGCCCTTGACCGCACCAATATAGGCATCGGGGTCAAAGGATGCGCCGCTTTCGGCCATCACTTCGTAAACGGGTTTGATCGCGCCACCGGCTGCCATCATCGTGGCGGTGCCAACTTCGTACACCATCAGGATCTCTGGCTGTTCGCCAGCACGGAAGGCGGCAATGCCTGCGTTCAGTGTTTCCGAGTAGTTGCCCTTGTGGCTCTCAACCACAACATAATCGCTCTGGCTTGCGTTGAATTCTTCAACCTGCGCCTTCACAAGATCGCCAAGACGGCCAGTGAATGCATGCCAAAACTGGATTTCGGTTTGCGCCATTGCCATCATCGGTGACATCATAGCGGTAGATACGGCGAGCGCGCCGATCAGTGTCTTTTTCATCTTTCCTCCCACACATCAAAATTGATGCAACATGATATTCAGCGGGGTACTCCCCCGCCACGTTTCAATAGACACGGACGATATAGACGATGCTGAATGACTCAAGCTTTTGATCTCGTCGCCCACGAGGGCAGATAGAGCGACCAAGATTACTTGTCCAACTCTTTAATGTAACAGTTATTTAAAATCAATATGTTGCATGGGATTCTGCCTCTGCGACCTGATCCGTCTCAGGTCCACTTGACCCAACGTCGCCGTCACCCGGCGCAGGCTGATACAGCACGAACCTCGCCCTGCGAGGTCCCTTTCACCGGGTTTTGAGCACCTCTGCTCCGATTACTTCCAAAATGACTCGCAAGGCGCTGAAATACTTAGCATTATTTAACTAACAGCCAACCTACCTTTCACCGCCCCGCCGCGCCGCACAGTCCCTGATTCGCATCCCCTTTTTCAGACCGAAAAATCCGAAACCGGCATCAAAACCGAAATCTGCACATGTCCCTGCCCAGATCCCAGCCGCACCGAAGTGACGCATAGATTTTCGCCATCCCTCCCGCATCCCTGTGCTAGACTGTGACCCTGCCCACGTCAGAGCGGAGGACAAACCTGTGGACCAAGACCCGGTACAACTCAAACGCTCCATCGGCCTGCCCGCGCTGGTTCTCTATGGCCTCGGCGTCACGATCGGAGCCGGCATATACGTGCTGATCGGCGAAACCGTCGTGCGCGCAGGGCCCTACACACCGGCGGCCTTTCTGCTGTCGGCCTTTGTCATGGGGTTCACTGCGGCCTCATTCGCCGAACTCTCAGGCCGGGTGCCCCAGGCGGCAGGCGAAGCGGTCTATGTGGAAAAATCCTTTGGCCTAAGCTGGTTGACCATCGTCGTCGGCCTCGCCGTTCTGGTCGAGGCGATGATCGCGGCGGCCGCAATATCCGTCGGGTCGGCCGGATATGTCGCCGAATTGATCCCCCTGCCTAAAGAGCTGCTGGTCACCTGCATCATTGTTCTGATGGCCACAATCGCCTGTTGGGGAATCCGCGAATCCGTCACCATCGCTGGCGTCATGACCCTGGTAGAGGTGGCCGGCCTGCTCATCATCATCATCCTGGGCATGGCCAGCGACCCGGGCAGCATCACGCAATTGCCCGCTGCTTTGGTCCCGCCGATCAACGACCTTTCCGCCGTCTCTGGCGTCCTGGCGGCCAGCATGATCGCCTTTTTCGCCTTTATCGGCTTTGACGACGTCGTCAACCTTGTCGAAGAAACCAAAAACCCGCAAAAAATCATGCCCTGGGCCATCGGCATCACCCTGGTTGCCGTGACCGTGCTTTATGTCCTGGTGTCCTTCGTGGCCATGCAAAACGTCTCTATCGAGGATCTCTCAGCCACGTCAGCGCCAATCAGCCTGCTGTTCGAGCGTCTGACCGGCCTGCCCTCGCTCGCCATCACCTTGATTGCCATCATCGCCACGATGAACGGCGTCGTGATCATCCTGATCATGGCCGCCCGTGTCTGCTATGGCATGGCGCGCGAAAAACGCCTGCCCACATGGCTGGGTGTCGTCTCTCCCCGCAGCCAGACACCGGTCCGCGCCACGGTCATCATCGCTGGGCTTGTTCTGGTGCTGGCGCTGTTTATGCCGCTGGACACTTTGGCCGAAACCTCATCCGAAGTGCTCCTCGCCGTTTTTGCCACCATCAATCTGGCGTTGGTCTGGTTCAAACTGCGCGGCATACCCGCACCCGAGGGCACTTTTACGGTGCATATCATCTTCCCCATCGCGGGCACTTTGTTCTGCATCGCACTGGTGGTCGGCGCCGCCCTCGCTGGCGGCTGATCCCCCACAATACAGCGCCCTCCTAGCGACCTGAACAGAACCCAAGGTAAAAACACACCCGTGACAAACGCCAAAGTTTGCAAAACGCATAAGTTTTGGTCATCGTTCGCAACATGGAATTTCTGAGCTTCAGCCAAAGCACCTTCTTGATCGCGATGTCCTGCATCGTTGCCCTTGTTGCGGGGTTTACCGGGCTGTCGCTGACCCGCGATCTGTCAGCCAAACCCATCGTGACCAAAAAGGTCTCGATCGCGCTGGCGGCCGTGGCCTTGGGGGGCGGTATCTGGGCGATGCATTTCATCGCCATGCTGGGCCTGAAACTGCCCATCCTCTTTTACTATGACGCCGCGATCACCCTGGTCTCGGCCCTGTCCGCGATCCTGATCGTCGGCATGGCGCTGATCCTGTTGCATTTCGCCCAACGCACGCCGCTGATCATCTCGCTGGCGGGGGGCATCGTCGGCCTGGGCGTTCTGGTCATGCACTATATCGGCATGGCCGGGTTAGAGCTGTGCCGCGCCGTATACAGCCCCACCGGCGTTGTCTTTTCCTCTCTCGCGGCCATCGGCCTGTGTGTCCTGGCCTTCTGGATTGCCTATGGTCAGCGCACAAACCGCAATATCCTGCTCGGCACGCTCTGCTTTGCGATAGCCGTGTGCTCGGTGCATTTTCTGGCAATCGCCGGGACCAATTTCGTTCAGGAACCCAGCCTGGTCGAATTCGGGCCGACCATGAGCAACGAAACACTCGCGCTGGGTGTCATCTTCTTCAGCTTCGTGATCTTCGGCGCCTTCCTCTGGGTCAGCGTGACCTATCTGGTCACCCCAGAGGCCCAGCAGCCCTCCGCAACCCCTCAGGCCCAGGAAAACGAACAGCCGCAAAACCCCGAAATCACCGCCGACCTGCAAATCCCCTGCGAAAGCGATGGGAACAAGGTCTTCGTGCGCGCCCGCGACGTCCTCTTCGTGCGCGCCGATGGCCACTACACGCAGGTCTATACCGAAGACGACCGCCTGTTCTGCGTCTGGCCCATCACCGCTGCTTCCAAACGCCTGAAGCCCGCTGGTTTCCTGCAAACCCACCGCAGCTACCTGGTCAATCCCAGCCGGGTTGCCCGCTTTGAACGCACCAAGGACAAGGGCCGCTGCCTGTTTGATGGCACCGACATGCCACCGGCCCCTGTGAGTCGCTCAAAGCTGAAAGCGATACAGGATGCGCTCGCGTCGCAGGTCGGCGTCATTCGTGCATAACAGCGCGCATTTCGTGCAAAAGACCTGTGTTTCATCAGTTTTCTGATGCTCTACCATACCAGCCCATGCATCCTCCCGGGCAGCTAGACAGTTTGCTTTTTAGGGAGGAGCACGCCGATGATTCCAGCGGCATTCGAGTATTATCGCCCCAAGGACATGGCCGGTGTCCTGTCACTTTTGCAGGAACACGGAGATGATGCGCGCGTCATGGCGGGTGGGCACAGCCTGATCCCCATGATGAAACTGCGCATGGCCGATGTCCCCCACCTGATCGACCTTCAGGATGTCGGCGGCATGTCCGAAATTCAGATCGGCGCAGACAGTATCCGCATCGGCGCCATGGTGACCCAATCCGAGCTGATCGACCACGCCGGACTGGCCGACGCCGCGCCAATCCTGCGCGAAGCGGCCTTGCAGATCGCCGATCCACAGGTCCGCTATATGGGCACCGTTGGCGGCAATATCGCCAATGGCGATCCCGGCAACGACATGCCCGGACTGATGCAATGCCTCGACGCCACCTTCACCGTCGTCGGACCCGAGGGCGAGCGGGCTTTGTCCGCCCGCAGCTTTTATGAGGCCGCCTATGTCACCGCCCGCGAAGACGAGGAAGTGCTGACAGCCGTCACGATCCCCCTGCCCTCTGGCGGGCACGCCTACGAAAAGCAAAAGCGCAAGATCGGCGATTACGCGACCGCCGCAGCCGCGGTGCAGATCGTCAAGGATGGTGCCACCTGCAGCAGCGCAGCCATCGCCATGACCAACCTGAGCGATACCCCCATCTTCTCGGAACCCGCCGGCGCCGCCCTTGTCGGCACCTCGGTCGACGACGCCGCGCTTGATGCGGCGGTGGCCGCCATGCTGGACGACATCGACCCCTCCGAGGACAACCGCGGCCCCGTCGCCTTCAAGAACCATGTCGCCGGCGTCATTTTGCGCCGAGCCATCGCACGCGCCTGGTCGCGCGCGTAGGGAGAAACACAATGTCAAAAAAGATGCACATCACGTTGAACGTGAACGGCAAAGAAGAGGAATTCCTCGCCGAGCCGCGCGAACTGCTGATCTATACCCTGCGCGAGCGCCTGAACATCACCGGCCCGCATATCGGCTGTGAAACCTCCCATTGCGGGGCCTGCACCGTCACCATCAACGGCAAATCTGTCAAATCCTGCACCATGTTCGTGGCGCAGGCCGATGGCGCAGAGATCACCACAATCGAAGGCATCGGCGGGCCCGACAATCTGCACCCGCTGCAAGAGGCGTTCAAGGAACACCACGGGCTCCAGTGCGGCTATTGCACCCCCGGCATGATCACCCGCGCCACCAAACTGCTGGAAGAAATCCCAAACCCGACCGAAGAGGAAATCCGCTTTGGTATGGCCGGCAACCTGTGCCGCTGCACGGGCTATCAGAACATCGTGAAATCCATTCAGGCCGCAGCGGCTGAAATGAATGCCGCCAAGGAGGCCGCAGAATGAAAGACGAAGTCACCCGCGAAGACCGCGTCGACAACCTCAAGGGCCTGGGCTGCTCGCGCAAACGGGTCGAGGATGCCCGCTTCACCCAAGGCAAAGGCAACTATGTCGACGATATCAAGATGGACGGCATGCTGTTCGGCGATTTCGTGCGCTCCCCCTATGCCCATGCGCGGATCAAAAGCATAGACACAGCCGCCGCGCTCGAAGTGCCTGGCGTTCTGGCGGTTCTGACGGCCGCCGATCTGGAACCGCTGGGCCTGCACTGGATGCCCACACTGGCGGGCGACAAGCAGATGGTGCTGGCCGATGGCAAAGTGCTGTTTCAGGGCCAGGAAGTGGCCTTTGTCGTCGCTCAGGACCGCTACGCCGCAGCGGATGGGATCGAACTGGTCGAGGTCGAGTACGAAGAACTGCCCGTCATCGTCGACCCGTTTGAGGCGCTCAAATCCGATGTGGTCCTGCGCGAAGATCTGGTGGCCGAAGACGGCTCCATCCCCGCTGGCGCCCACGGGCCGCGCAAACACCACAACCACATCTTCACCTGGGAGGCCGGAGACAAGGACCCCACCGCCGAGGTCATCGCCAACGCGGATGTCGTGGCGACCGAGAGCATGTACTACCACCGCACGCACCCCTGCCCGCTGGAAACCTGCGGCTGTGTCGCGTCGATGGACAAGGTCAACGGCAAGCTGACGCTCTGGGGCACCTTTCAGGCCCCCCACGCGATCCGCACCGTGGTATCGCTCATCTCTGGCATCGAAGAACACAATATTCGCGTCATCTCGCCCGATATCGGCGGCGGTTTCGGCAACAAGGTCGGCGCCTATCCCGGCTATGTCTGCTCGGTTGTGGCCTCTATCGTCACCGGTCAGCCGGTCAAATGGATCGAAGACCGGATGGACAATCTGATGACCACGGCCTTTGCCCGCGATTATCACATGACGGGCAAGATCGCCGCCACCAAAGAGGGCAAGATCACCGGCCTGCAATGCCATGTGACCGCAGACCACGGCGGCTTTGACGCCTGCGCCGACCCGACCAAATTTCCGGCCGGTTTCATGAATATCTGCACCGGCTCCTACGACATCCCGACCGCCTATCTCGAGGTCGACGGCGTCTATACCAACAAGGCCCCGGGCGGTGTCAGCTACCGCTGTTCCTTCCGCGTGACCGAAGCGGTCTATTTCATCGAACGCATGATCGAAGTGCTGGCGATCGAGCTGAACATGGACGCCGCGGAATTGCGCCGGATCAACTTTATCAAAAAGGAACAATTCCCCTACACCGCCGCCCTCGGCTGGGAATATGACAGCGGCGACTATCACACCGCCTGGGACAAGGCCCTCAAGGCCGTCGATTATGACGGTCTGCGCGCCGAACAGGCCCAGCGGGTCGAAGACTTCAAGGCTGGCAAAACCCGTAAACTGATGGGCATCGGGCTCAGCTTCTTTACGGAAATCGTCGGCGCGGGCCCGGTCAAGAACTGCGATATCCTCGGGCTTGGCATGTTCGACAGCTGCGAAATCCGCATCCATCCGACCGGATCGGCCATCGCACGCCTCGGCACGATTTCGCAAGGGCAAGGGCACGCGACAACCTTTGCGCAAATCCTCGCCTCTGAAATCGGCCTGCCCGCCGACAGTATCACCATCGAAGAAGGCGACACCGATACCGCCCCTTACGGGCTGGGCACCTATGGCTCGCGGTCCACTCCGGTGGCCGGCGCTGCCACCGCAATGGCCGGACGCAAAATCCGCGCCAAGGCCCAGATGATCGCCGCCTATCTGCTCGAGGTTCACGACAATGACGTGGAATTCGACGTGGATCGTTTTGTGGTCAAGGGCGCCCCGGAAAAGTTCAAGACGATGAAGGAAGTTGCCTTCGCCGCCTATAATCAGGCCATTCCCGGCCTGGAACCAGGGCTGGAGGCGGTCAGCTACTATGATCCGCCCAACATGACCTACCCGTTCGGGGCCTATGTCTGCGTCATGGACATTGATGTCGATACCGGCGTGCCGGACATCCGCCGCTTCTATGCGCTGGACGATTGCGGCACGCGGATCAATCCGATGATCATCGAAGGACAGGTCCACGGCGGCCTGACCGAAGCGCTCGCCGTCGCCCTGGGTCAGGAGATCGCCTATGATGACATGGGCAACGTCAAGACCGGGACGCTGATGGACTTCTTCCTGCCAACCGCCTGGGAGGTCCCCAACTACGAAACCGACTTCACCGTGACCCCCAGCCCGCACCACCCGATCGGGGCCAAGGGTGTAGGCGAAAGCCCACATGTCGGCGGCGTTCCCTGCTTCTCGAACGCGGTTCAGGACGCCTTCCGCCCGTTCGGCAACAGGCACACCAACATGCCGCATGACCATTGGCGGATCTGGAAAACAGCCAATGACCTTGGTCTGCACGGCTAAAGGCAAAGGTCAGGCGGGACATCCTTCCGCCTGACCGCATCAGATATGACCTGGACCGATCTCAAATCCCGCCTCGCTGCCCAAGGCTATGTGGCTTCGGACGATCTGGCAGTTGCTCTGCAACTGGCCCTGTCGCTCGGCCGCCCCCTCTTGCTGGAGGGCGCTGCAGGCGTCGGCAAGACCGAGATTGCGCGCACGCTTTCTGCGGTGATGGAAACGCGCCTGATCCGGCTGCAATGTTACGAAGGGCTGGATGCGGCCCAGGCCATCTACGAATGGAACTACCAGCGCCAGCTGCTGACCATCCGCGCCGCCGCCGAAGATGGCGAAACCGGCAAGGCCGTCGAAAACCGCATCTTCTCGCGCGATTTCCTGCTCGAACGGCCGCTGCTTGCCGCCATCACCCAACCCACGGCCCCGGTCCTGCTTATCGACGAAATCGACCGCGCCGACGAAGAATTCGAGGCCTATCTGCTCGAAGTGCTGTCCGATTTCCAGGTCTCCATTCCAGAGCTGGGCACGATCAAGGCCGTCACCCGCCCCATCGTGATCCTGACCTCCAATGGCACCCGCGACCTCTCGGATGCCCTGCGCCGCCGGTGTCTCTATACCTATGTGGAATACCCCGACCGGGCCACCGAACTGGCCATCCTTAAGGCCCGCTGCCCCCAGGTCGAGGCCCGGCTGGCCGATCAGATCGTGGGCTTTGTCCAAAAGCTGCGCACCGAAGAGTTGGAGAAAACCCCCGGCGTGGCCGAGATGCTGGATTTCGCCACCGCCCTCATGGGCCTGGGGATCGCCGATCTGACACAGGATCCGGCCGTTCTGCAATCCACGCTCACGACCCTGCTCAAAACCCAAAGCGACCAGGCCCATATCACAACCGAGGTCGCCGGCCGCATCGCAGGGCGCGCCGCATGACACGCGTTACCCGATTTGCCGGACGCGATCCCGGCCCGGCGGCCCGGGTCGCTGGCTTTGTGGCACATCTGCGCGAAAACGGTCTGCGCCTGGGCGTGGCCGAGGCGGATGTCGCCATGGCCGCCCTGGCCGAAGTGAATGCCATCCACCCCGATGAAAGCCGCCGCGCATTGCGCGCCGTCTGCACCGGCTGCAAGGAAGAAGCCGAACGTTTCGACGAATTGTTCGACAGCTACTGGATGGACATGGGCCGCGTGAAACAAAAGGTCATTCAAACCCCCTCCACCGCCTCTGGCGACGATGTCCATTCCTCCCGCGATGCCAAAGGCCAGGACGCGGGCGCATCCGGCGCGGCCACCGCCCCCGACGACACAGGCGGCGCGGCCGACAGCGACGGCACCGGCAAGCTGATCGCCACCCAACAACGCAACCTCAACCGCCGCGACCTGCGCGAGATGGTCCGCCCCGAAGAGATCGCCGAGGCGCAGGAGGTCGCCCGCCGCATTGGCCTGGCCCTGCGCGACAAACGCTCCCGCCGCCGCATCGCCGCGCGCAAAGGCGACCGGCTGCATTTTCGCAAAACCATCCGCCACAGCCTTGCCACCGGCGGCGAACCCCTGCGCCTGCTGCGCAAACAGCGCCCGGACCGGACCCGCAAGATCGTGGCGCTCTGCGATGTCTCGGGCTCCATGTCCGTCTATGCACAGGTCTTTCTGGCCTTCCTCGCCGGCCTCATGCGCGCTGACACATCCGCAGACGCCTATCTGTTCCACACCCGGCTGGCCCGCATCACCGAAGCGCTGCGCGACAAGGACGCCATGCGCGCGATCGGGCGCATGTCACTGATGGCAGACGGGTTTGGCGGCGGCTCCAAAATCGGGCCATCCCTGCAACGTTTCGCAGACACTTATGCCAAACGCTTTGTCGACGGGCGCAGCGTCGTGCTGATCCTGTCCGACGGCTATGACACAGAGCCCCCCGACATCATCGCATCCGCCCTGAAGAAACTGCGCAAACGCGGCTGCAAGGTGATCTGGCTCAACCCGCTCAAAGGCTGGGCCGACTACGCGCCCGTGGCCGAAGGCATGGCCGCCGCCCTGCCCTATCTCGACGCCTTCAAGGCCGCCAATACCCTCGGCGATCTGGCCGATCTCGAACAGGAGCTGGCCCGGATATGACCCCCGCAGAAATCCTCTCCACCGATCTGGCCGAAGCCGCGCAACAACTGCGCGACCAACATGAACCCTTCGCCTTTGCCACCATCGTGCGCACCGCAGGCTCCACCGCGGCCAAACCGGGCGCCAAGGCGCTGCTCAGCGCCGATGGAACGATCCTGCAGGGCTGGCTCGGCGGCGGTTGCACACGCAGCGCCGTCAAACGCGCAGCACTGGAGGCCTTGCACGATGGATCGCCCCAGCTGGTCTCTGTCACCCCCGAGGAGCTGCTGGCCGAAAAAGGCGTCGCCGCCGGCGATCAGGTGGACGGTATGCGCTTTGCCCGCAACGGCTGCCCTTCGCGCGGCACGGTGGACATCTTCATCGAACCCTGCCTGCCCACGCCGCAACTCGTGGTCATGGGCGCCTCCCCCGTGGCACAGGCCCTCAGCGCGCTCGCCCCACAGTTTCACTGGTCCGTCTCCTCAACCCCGCAGACAGAGAAGCCCCACCAGCAAAGCTTTGTTGTCGTCGCCACTCAGGGCCAGGGCGATCTGGACGCGCTCAAGGCCGCGCTCAGCGCCCCCACCCGCTATGTCGCCTTCGTGGGCAGCCAACGTAAATACGCCGCCCTCGCCGAAAAACTGGCCGCCTGCGGCATGGACCAATCCGCAATCAACAGCGTCCAGGCCCCCGCCGGTCTGGATCTGGGCGCCGTCACACCCGAGGAAATCGCCCTGTCGATCCTGGCCCAGCTGGTGAAAACCCGCCGTTCACTGGTCAAACAACACGATGGCTGAGGTCACCGCCATCATACTCGCCGCCGGGGCATCCCGGCGCATGGGTGCGCGCAACAAATTGCTCTTGTCCATCGGCGCCGTCCCCATGATCCGCCATATGGTGGACATCTATAGCGCCGTTGCGACCCGGCCGGTTCTGGTGGTCACCGGGCACGAGGCCGATCACGTCCAAGCCGCCCTGGCCGGCAGCGGCGCCATAGCCGTTTTCAACCCGGATCACGCCCAGGGCCAGCCAACCTCGGTTGCATGCGGGCTGCGCGCGGCGGGCCTTGACCCGGACGATAGCCCGGATCACAGGATCCTCATCGGCCTCGGCGATCAACCGCTCCTCACAGCCGACGACCTGCGCGCCCTGCTAAACGCACATGCCAGCGCCGACACCGCACGCATCTCTATCCCGGCAATGGATCAGCGTCGCGGCAACCCCATCGTGATCCCGCAGGGCTTGCGCCGCCGCCTTCTCGCCGACCCCAGATCGCCGGGTTGCAAAACCTTCACCCGCGCGCATCCCGAACATGTCCAGTTTCACGCCCTGGATGCCCCCGGCTACTACACCGATATCGACACGCCCGAGGCCTATGCCACGCTGTCCGCCTCTCCATCGGACCACCGGCTATAGGCCCGCACACCCCTGGAAATTCCGTCATCAAAAAAAGGACACGCAATGGAACTCGCCGACGAAATCGTCATCAACGCCCCCAAAGACCGGGTCTATGCCGCCCTGAACGACCCTGAAATCCTCAAACTCTGCATCCCCGGATGCGAAGAGTTGACCAAACACTCCGATACCGAACTGGAGGCCAAAGTCGTGCTCAAGATCGGGCCGGTAAAGGCGAAATTCAGCGGCGAAGTGCAACTCGACACCGCCGGCGCGCCGGATGCGTTTTCGCTCACCGGGCGCGGCAATGGCGGGGCTGCGGGCCATGCCAAGGGCGGCGCAGATGTAACGCTCACGGCGGACGGCCCCGATACCACCATCCTGCGCTATGAGGCCAAGGCAGATATCGGGGGCAAGCTGGCCCAGCTGGGCAGCCGCCTGATCCAAAGCACAGCCAAAAAGCTGGCGGCGAAATTCTTCAACGCCTTCGCCGAGGCGGTCAACCAGGACGCCGCCGCCTGATCTGACATCGTCAGCCCAAAGGGGCGGCACACCCGCCCCTTTTCACGGATCTCTCTTCACTGGCCCGCGTTCACCCGCCGGATCAACGCCTCGCCGGTTTCCTTACGCTCGCTGTAGCGCTCCACCAGGTAATCCGCCCGCCCCCGCGTCAGAAGCGTGAATTTCACCAGCTCCTCCATGACATCCACCATCCGGTCGTAATTGGGCGACGGCTTCATCCGGTCATTGTCGTCAAATTCCAGAAAGGCCTTGGGCGTCGAAGACTGGTTCGGAATGGTCAACAGCCGCATCCATCGGCCCAGAATACGCAACTGGTTCACCGCGTTGAAACTTTGCGACCCGCCGTTGACCTGCATCACCGCCAGCGTCTTGCCCTGGGTCGGACGAACCGCCCCCAAAGAGAGCGGAATCCAGTCGATCTGCGCCTTCATGATACCCGTCATCGCCCCATGACGCTCGGGCGAGCACCAGACCATCCCTTCGCACCAGGTCACCAGGTCGCGCAATTCCTGAACCTTGGGGTGATCCGCGCCCGTGTCATCCGGCAGCGGCAATCCGCTGGGATCAAACGTCCGCGTCTGCGCCCCGAACCGCTCCAGAACCCGCGCCGCCTCCTGGGTCATCAGACGGCTGAACGACCGTTCCCGCAACGATCCGTATAACAACAGGATTCGCGCTCCATGCCCGTCGCCATCCCCGGCAAACAGACGCGCGGTGTCGATTGGGCGAAAATGTTCATCTTCTATGTTTGGTGTATTCGTCATTCCTGCGCATCTTTCCTCAGTTGATCCTGCCAACGAGCAAGCGCCCGCTCCAGCCCATCCAGCGCCTGCTCCAACCGGGCCCGCGGGCAGGCAATGTTCAGCCGTCCGAACCCTTCTCCGCCTGCCCCGAACGCAATACCGCGTGTAATGGCCCACCCGGCCTCCTGGCGCAGAAACCGGCTCAATTCGTCCGGTGACAATCCCAGAGCGCGAAAATCCAGCCACAGCAGAAAGGTGCCGTCCGGCTCAACCAGACAGACCTGCGCCATCCCGCCCAGCCGCGCGCGCACCAGCGCCAGATTGCCTGCGATATAGCGGGTCACCGCCTCCAGCCAGGCCCCGCCATGGCGATAGGCCGCCTCCATCGCGACACTGGCAAAGGCGTTGTTCTTGTTCACCGTCAACCGGCTGTTCTGCGCCGCAAAGGCCGCGCGCCGTTCCGCATCCGGGATCACGGTAAAGGCCCCGCAACAGGCCGCGATATTGAAACTCTTGGCCGGTGACAGACAGGTCACAGACCCCAGCGCAGCCGCTGGCGACAGGCTGGCAAACGGTCGATAATCATGCCCCGGATAGGTGATATCCCCATGGATTTCATCGGCCACAACCAACACCTCATGCCGGATACAAATCTCGGCCAGCCGGCTCAACTCCTGCACGGTCCAGACACGCCCCACCGGGTTATGGGGGTTGCACAACAACAGGATCCTGCTGCGCGGATCGGCAGCACAGGCCTCCAGCCCCGCAAAATCCATTTCATAGCGCCCCTCCACCAACACCAACGGATTTTCGACCATCCGACGCCCGTTCTCGGCAATGATATCCGCAAAATCAAAGAACACCGGCGGCTGGACGATGATCCCGTCACCCGGATCCGAAAACAGATTGACCGCCATCGACAGGCTGTTGAGCACATTGGGCGCGCGCAGGATGTGACTGGCCTCCATGTCCCAGCCATGGCGGGTCTTCATCCAACCGGTCAGCGCCGGGATCAACCCCTCGGGCACGGCCTCATAGCCAAAGACACCATGGGCCAGCCGCTGCGCCATCGCATCCAACACAGGCTGAGGCGCGCGGAAATCCATATCGGCAACACCCGCCGCAAACAGTTCCCCCCCGTCTTCGCCCAGCACCACGGGATGCACCTTCAGCGCCGGCACCTCGCGCCGGTCAATGACGGCATCAAAATCAAAGGCTTCAGCCATCGTCGCTCTCGGCCAGAAGCCAGCCAAAGAACCCCGTCGCCAAAATCGCCGCCACCAGCTGCACCGCGACAAAGGCAGCCACATCAACCGGCGCGATCCCGGCAAATGTATCCGAAAATCCGCGCGCAATGGTGACCGCCGGGTTCGCAAAGGACGTGGACGACGTGAACCAATAGGCCGCCGTGATATACAGGCCCACGGCCATGGGCACCGCAGTGGGGCGGGCCTTGATACAGGCCAGGATCGTCCCCACCAGCCCAAAGGTGGCCACAAACTCCCCTGACCATTGGCCAATACCGCTGCGCGCCGTCGTCGAGGCATCCAGCAAAGGATGATCAAACATCACATGCGCGGCCCAGACCCCGATGATCCCGCCGAACACCTGGGCCACCACATATAAAACGGCATCGCGTTTCCCGATTTCGCCGCGCAGGGTAAAACACAGCGTCACGGCAGGGTTGAAATGCGCCCCCGAGATCGGCCCGAAGATGGTGATGAGCACCACCAATATGGCCCCCGTCGGAATGGTATTGCCCAACAGCGCAATCGCCACATTCCCATCCGCCAGACGCTCGGCCATGATTCCCGACCCGATCACCGTCGCCAACAGCGAAAACGTCCCCAGCCATTCTGCCACAAGGCGTCGTTCAAGTGTCATTGTCATCTCCTGTGAGTGCTGCAAACCGCGCATTGTCTATGTTCCCGCCTGTGATGACGGTCGCGATTGTTTTGTTCCTGATATCGACCTGCCCGCTCAAAATCGCGGCCAGTCCAACCACCGCGCCCGGCTCTGTCACGATCTTGAAATGATCAAAGGCAAAGCGCATCGCCGCGCGCACCTGGGCATCGCTGGCAGTCACCCCGCCAGCCAACAGATCCAGATTGATCGGAAAGGTCACCTCATTCGGCATCGGTGTCATGATCGCATCGCAAATCGTGCGCTGCCCGACCGGATTGGCCAGCCGCGCCCCGGCCGCCAACGATCGGCGCGTGTCATCGAACAGGTCAGGCTCTGCCGCATAAACCTGCGTGCTGGCCGAGGCTTGGGCCATCACAACCGCCGTCGCCGCCGTCAGCCCGCCCCCGCCGCAAGGGATCAGCACCGCGTCCAGCGCCGGGGCATCCTCCAGCAGCTCCAGCGCGGCTGTTCCCGCCCCGGCCAACACCTGGCCATGGGCGCTCGGCGGCACTTCTATTCGCCCGGTCCGCGCGGTGATCCCGGCAACCACATCTGCGCTGCTCTCGGAATCCCGATCAAACGTCACAATCTGCGCGCCCAGATCCCGTGTCGCCTCCATCTTGGCCCTTGGCACATCGCTGGGCATCACGATCACAGCCGAAGTGCCCAACATCGCCGCCGCCCGCGCCAGCCCCAGCGCATGATTGCCCGAAGAATAGCTCACCACCCCGCAGGCGCGTTCCTGCCGGGTCATGTTCCATATCCGATAGTAGGCGCCCCGTATCTTGAACGCCCCGGTGCGCTGGAAATTCTCGGCCTTGAGCAACAATCGCCCGCCCAGCCTTTCATTCACATCCGCATTCTCCAGCAGCGGCGTGCGTACAACAACGCCCGCCAGGGCGGTTTGCGCCGCATGAATATCCTCCAATGTAACCGGATGTGCGCTCATGCCTGCCCCCCTGCTGGCACAACATCTGCCGCAATCTGAAACACCGCGTCCCCGCGCACAACCTGCCCCATAGAGCGTTTGCACAGGACGATCCCCGCATAGGCCGACACAATCCGCGCCGGTTCCGCCCCCGGGGTGTCAGGGCGATGCACCAGACCGACCAGCTCGCCCGCCTCGACCTCCTCGCCGATGGATTTCAACGGCTCAAACAGCCCCGCCTCATAGGCATAGACCGATCCCTGCACATTCAGCTCGCGCGTGCCCCTTGCCGCGTCCGGCTGATAGCCCGGCAACATCCCCAGGCTGTGCAAGATCCGCTGCAACCCGCGCTCTGTGTGCTGCAAGATCTCTGGCGTCACCTCGGCCCCGCCTCCCAGCTCGGCCATCACATTGATCACGCCCTTGCGGTTTGCCGCCCCCATCGCCGTGCGCGCCGTGCTCTGCCGCCCGCCGCCACTGGTGAAAACCCAGGCATAGGGCAAATCAAACGCCGTTTGCAGATTGATCAGGGCCTCGGTTTCCTCCGCACTATGCCCCTGCCCCCGCAACAGGGTCGGCGGATAAAACAGCGAACTTCCGCCCGAATGCAAATCAACCGCATAATCCGCCAGCGGCATCAAAACCTCTTCGACGTAATGGGCGACTTTCTCGGTCGGGGTGCCATCGACCTGCCCCGGAAACAAACGGTTGAGGTTCCCCCCGTCAATCGGAGAGGTCCGCAACCCCGCCTCTGCCGCCGGCGCATTGAGCATCGCCAGCAGGATCAACCGCCCGCGAATATCTTCGGCCTGCAACCGCCGCGCCAGATTGCTCACCGCAATCTGACCCTCATATTCATCCCCGTGATTGCCCGCCATGATGATCAGAGTCGGGCCCACACCATTCCTCAGCGATGTCACGGGGATCGGGATCCACCCATAGGCCGAACGATGCACAGAATGGGGCACGCGCAAATACCCCGACTGCTTGCCCGCTGCCTCAAAATCAACCTCGGAGATAATCGTTGTCTCTGCCACCGGCGCGTCCCCTGACCGTCATTTCGGCAAACGCCGAATTGATAACGGGGCTAGGTCAGACACCGTATCTTGTCAAGCTTCGTTATTTCGGGCAATACCGAATTATGGATCAGACCAAAGCCATCGACGCTTTTGCCGCCCTCGCCCAACCCACGCGGCTCGAGGCGTTTCGCCTGCTGGTCAAAACCGGCCCCCAGGGCCTGCCCGCCCTCGAAATCTCGCGTCAGCTGGGCACAAAACCCTCAACCCTGTCAGGCCACCTGTCCATTCTCAAACGCGCTGGCGTTCTGATAGCAACCCGCCATCAACGCGAAATCCACTACGCCGCGAACCTGTCCTGCGTGAACGCGCTGGTGCAATTCCTGATCGCTGATTGCTGCGGCGGCCAGATCGAAAACTGCTCCGAGATTGTGGCCCTGCTCGACGCCCGTGATCCTGCCTGACACGCGCACATCGCACCAAACGCTAACGCGCGCTTTCCGCCCCCGCCGCCCCCGGCAACCACAAGACAACCCGCAAGCCCCCCGCGCCGCTCACCAACTCCATCGTCCCGCCATGCCCAGCCACAATCGTTTCGGCAATCGGCAGCCCCAATCCACTGCCGGACGAGGCCGAGACCTGCGAAAACCGCTGGATGGCCAAGGCCAGATCCGCCTCTGACAACCCCCGCCCGTCATCCGTCACCACGATCTCAACGCCGGTCTGATCCCGCCGCGCCTGCACGTCAATCGCCGTCAGGCCCGGCCCGCCGTGGCACAGCGCGTTATCCGCCAGATTGGTCAACGCCTCGCGCAGCATTGTCGGCTCGCACCGCAAACGCCCCAGATCCGGCGCCAGATCCAGCCCAACCCGCACCTGCGCCGGGGCTCCGGCCCGAAACCCGGCAACCCAGTCTTCCAACAATTCGGTCAGAACAACGTCCTGATGCAAAGATATGGGGCTGATCGTCTTGGCCCGCTCCAATGCCAACAGTTTTTGCGCCATATCCGCAGTCTCGCGCGCCGCCTCCAGCAAATCGCCGGACCGCTGCCGCGCCTGCGCCGCATCGGGCGCATTATGCACCGCCTCTGCCAGTGACAGGACCCCGGCAATCGGATTGCGCAACTGATGCGCCGCGTTGGAAATGAACTCGTTCTGCGCGGTCATGTTCAAAGAGACCTGTGAAAACAAACGGTTCAACGTCTCGACAATGCCGCGCACCTCGACAGGCACAGACCGGCGGATCGGCGACAGCTCGTCACCAGAGCGCTGCGCAATCGCCTGTTCCAGATCCAAAAGCGGCCGCAACCCCACCCGCACACCAAACCAGACCACCAGCGCCAGACCCGCAATCAACCCGGCAATCGTGATGATTGCCCGGCGCGCCAACTGCCAGACAAACGCCTCGCGCAGCGCCGTCTCCTGCCAGACCGTGGTGGTAAAAATCCCGCTGAATCCATCTATCTCGGTCGCATTCTGCAACCGTACCCCGCTCACCGGACGGCCCAGATAGCTGGCCGAAAAATAGCTGGGGCCCACCGTCTCTGCCCGCCCCGGAATACCGACCGGCGGCGTCGCATAACCCGCCACGATCACCCCATCCGGCGCATAGACGTGGTAATACACCCGCCCGCCAGAGGTATCGGCCAACAAATCCCGCGTTCGCCGCGACAGCGCATCGCCGCCCGACAGGGAAACGTCATGCGACACCGCCAAAGCCGCCGACAACAAACTGCGATCAAACACATCCGCCGCCGTGCGCACCGCCTGCTGCACCTGCCAGGCCCCCGCCGCCAGAGCCGTCACCAAAAGCGGCAGCAAAATGATCAACGTCAACCGACCCCGCAAGGACAGCGACCGTGTCATTGCGCCGGCACCGTCAAACTATAGCCGATCCCCCGATGCACCCGAATGCCGATCCCATACCGCTTCAGCCGCTTGCGCAAACGCGAAATATAGACCTCGATCACTTTCTCATCCGTTTCGCTGCCCGTGCCATAGACCTGATCCAGCAAGGCCGCCTTGGACACCGTCCGCCCGTTCACCTGCGCCAAAGCCAGCAAAACCGTCATTTCACGGCGCGGCACATCCACCGGCTCTGAGCCGTGCAAAACCTGCATCGCTTCGGGATCCAGCGCCAGATCGCCCAACGAGATGATCCGGCGTGGCGTGGTATGCTTGCGCCGACCCAGGGCACGCACCCGCGCCGCCAGCTCGTCCATCGCAAACGGCTTGGCCAGGTAATCATCCGCCCCCGCATCCAACCCCGCCACCCGATCCTCGGTCCGCGTCCGCGCCGTCAGCAGGATCACAGGCCGCGGATCCTCCCGCCCGCGCATCTCGGACAAAATCTCGATCCCGCTCTGCCCCGGCAGGTTGATATCCAAAATCACCAGATCCACAGCTTCCTGTTGTAAAAAGATCCCCGCGCCCGCGCCATCGTTCAGAACATCCACAGAATGCCCGTCATCCTGCAACCGATAGGCAATCCCTTTGGCCAGGCTCCTATTATCTTCAACAATCAGAATCCTCATGAGCCAGTTTTTTCAGCGATGAAGGCTTGGTGCAAGCTTCACACCAGAAAACACTCACATGAGGCCGCAGACTCACCCCGAGTCTCATCGTGCCTGAAATGCGCCGCGAACCATCAGAGCGTTCGCAGCTTGGGAGGAATACATGACTGAACACACCACCACCCGTCGGGTGGCCATGGGGCTTGTCGCCGCCGCAGCCGCCACATTCGCAACCCAAACCGCCGCCGGCGGCCACGGGATCGACCTCGAAGGCAAGACCGTTGAATGGGTCATCCCCTTCTCCGAGACCGGCGGATCCGCCAAATGGGCCAACTTCTACGCCCCGCTTCTCAGCGAAGCCCTGCCCGGACAGCCGACCGTCGTGGTCAAATTCATGCCGGGCGCAGGCTCCACAAAGGGCGCGAACTGGTTCCAGAAACAGGAATACAAAGACGGCACATTGATCTTCGGATCGTCCGGCTCCACCCAATTCCCATATCTGCTGGGTGATCCACGCGTGCGCTATGAATACGGCGACTGGAACGTTGTGCTGGCCTCCGGCACCGGCGGTGTCGCCTATCTGCCGCCAGAGCTGGCCAGCAAGATGGACGGTATGGACGCCAGCGCATTGCGCGAAACAGACTTCATCTACGGCTCGCAAGGGGCAACACGCCTGGACCTCGTCCCGCTGCTGGCCTGGGAAATGCTCGGCCTCAATGTCGAGCCCGTCTTTGGCATCAAGGGACGCGGCGACGGACGCCTCATGTTTGAACGCGGCGAAGCCAACATCGACTACCAGACTTCGTCGTCCTTCCTCAAAGGCGTAACACCTCTGGTCGAGGCCGGCACCGCTGTCCCAATGATGAGCTGGGGCGCATTGGACGCAGACGGCAACGTCGTGCGGGATCCGACCTTCCCTGACATGCCGACCTTCAAGGAAGTCTGCGAAGCAACCGAGGGCTGCGAAACCTCCGGCGATGCATGGCAAGCATGGAAAGCCTTCTTCATCGCCGGTTTCCCGGCACAGAAAATGGTCTTCCTGCCCGCCGGTGCGTCCAACGATGCGATCGTGACCTACACCAAAGCCTTCGAGGCGGTAAAAGCCCGCGCCGATTTTGGTGAGATTTCGGCCAAACGCCTGGGCAAATATCCGCAAATGACCGGCGGCGAAGCGGCCGGAGCCCTCGCCAGCGGCACCAGCGTGCCCGAGTCGGCCAAAACCTTTGTCACCACATGGCTCAAAGACCGCTACGGCGTGTCGCTCAAGTAAGCCTGCAATCGCCCCGCCCATCCAAATCCGGGCGGGGCACTTTTTCCAATCAACCGGAAAGCTTGGACCATGGACCTGATGTCGGTCGCTCTCCCCGCGCTCAGCGATGCGGCGGGGCTCATTTTCCAACCTCTAGTACTGGGATACCTGGTACTGGGCGTCGTCATGGGCCTCTGCGTCGGGGTCTTCCCGGGCCTCGGCGGGATCGCAGGTCTCTCCCTGCTGCTGCCCTTCATGTTCGGCATGGATCCGGTCCTGGGTCTGGCACTGATGATCGGCATGGTCGCCGTGGTGCCCACCTCTGACACTTTCGCCTCGGTCCTGATGGGCATACCGGGGTCCTCCGCCAGCCAGGCCACCGTGCTTGACGGCTTCCCCATGGCCAAGAAAGGAGAGGCCGCCCGCGCCCTCTCCGCCGCTTTCGCCTCGTCGCTGTTTGGCGGGCTCGTCGGCGCCGCATTCCTGACCGTCTTTATTCTGGTCGCCCGCCCCATCGTGCTCGAATTCCGCACCCCCGAGCTGCTGATGATCACCATCTTCGGACTGTCCATGGTCGGCATCCTGGCCGGCCGCGTCGCCATCAAGGGCATCGTGGCCGCCGGACTCGGCATGATGATCGGCACCATCGGCGAGGGCGACAGCTCGGGCGAGCTGCGCATGGCCACCTACGACATGCCCTACCTCACCGACGGGCTGAAACTGGTCATCGTCGGGCTGGGCATCTTTGCCATCCCGGAAATCGTCGCGCTCCTGCGCCAGGACCGCTCCATTTCCGACCGCTCGCCCCTGGGCGGCGGCTGGATCATCGGCGTGCGCGACTGGTTCGCCAATATCTGGCTCTCCGTGCGCTGCTCCATCATCGGCGTGGTGGTCGGCGTCATCCCGGGCCTCGGCGGCTCGGTCGTCGACTGGATCGCCTACGGCCACACCGTCCAGACAACCCGCGACAAATCCGGCTTCGGCTCGGGCGAAGTGCGCGGCGTCATCGGCCCCGAAAGCTCCAACAATGCCAAAGAAGGCGGCGGCCTCGTGCCCACCTTGCTGTTTGGCATTCCCGGCTCCGGCTCCATGGCCATCTTCATCGGCGCTATCGCCCTGCTCGGCTCTGGCAATATCGAGGTCGGGCCCTCCATGCTCAAGAACAACCTCGACATCACCTATGCCATCGTCTGGCTCCTGGCCCTGGCCAATGTGGTCGGCACGCTGATCTGTATCGCCGCCTCGGGCGGCATCGCGCGGCTCACCACCATTCCCTTTGGCCTGCTGGCGCCGTTCCTGTTCATGATCATCTCTTTCGCCGCCTTCCAATCAGGCCAGAACCTGATGGATCTGGTGGCCCTGTTCGGCATCGGCCTGCTGGGCATCCTCATGCGCCGCTTTGACTGGTCCCGCCCGGCATTCCTGATCGGGTTTGTCCTGTCCAACCCAGCCGAGACCTACGCCAACCAGGCCGTGCAAATCGCCCAATCCCGCTTCCGCAAAGGCTTCGAAGACGGCATCGACTACATCTTTTCACCCATCGTGATCGTGTTGATCATCATCACCCTGATTTCAGTCGTCCTGGGCCTGCGTCAGGCCAAAACCATCATGGCCGAAGGCGCAGTCAAATCCGGCGCAAAGCGCGCGCCGCTGGTGTTTCTACTGGTGGTGCTGAGCTATCTGATCCTGGCCTATATCAACGCCTGGATGATCCCCGACTACGCCGCCGCCGACCGCGTGTTTCCCAAGTTTGTCGCCACGATCTCGATTGCCGGAGCGGTGGTGCTGCTCATCCGCATGATGCTGCGCCCGGAATCCGACGCCCTGTTCGCAGATCGCGAAACCGACAATGTGGAAACGAACCAGCACGGGCTCTGGGCCACATTGGCCTGGTTCGCCGGGCTGCTCGTGCTCACCGCACTGGTCGGTTTCATCCTGGCGCTGGCCATCTTCCTGCTCAGCTTCATCCACTTCCGTGCCGGGCGCAGCTGGGGCTTTGCCGCCCTCTACACGGCCATCGGCCTCGGCTTCATGCTGCTGATGGCCTGGTTGCTGAACCGCGACTTCCCGCCGGGGCTGCTGCAATCTTACACCGATCTGCCCTGGCCCTTCACCTAGGGCCAGAGCCCCCCGGCCTTCTCCACCAATCAGGAGCGCCCATATGCCCCAAACCGCCATACCTTTCCTCTTCATGCGCGGCGGCACCTCGCGCGGCCCCTATCTGCGCCGCGATGACCTGCCCCAGGACCAAGAGACCCTGGCCAAAGTCCTCATCGCCATGCTCGGCTCGGGCCACCCGCTCAATATCGACGGCATCGGCGGGGGCGTGGCGGTGACCACCAAGGTCGCCATGCTGGCGCCCTCTGCCGATGACTGGGCGGATGTCGACTATTTCTTTGCCCAGGTCAGCGTCGAAGACCAACAGGTCGACTTCAAACCAACCTGCGGCAATATCCTGGTCGGCGTCGGCCCGGCCGCCCTCGAAATGGGGCTGCTGCCCATCCAACCCGGCACAACCCCGGTCAAGATCCGCGCGCTCAACACCGGGGCCAAGGTGCTGGCCCAGGTCCAGACCCAGGATGGTCAGGTCACCTATCAGGGCGACACCACGATCGACGGCGTCCCCGGCACCGCCGCCCCAATCGACCTCCAGTTCATGGAGACCGTCGGCAGCGCCACCGGCACCCTGTTTCCGACCGGTCAAAAGATTGACACGTTTGACGGGGTTCCGGTCTCCTGCATGGATGTCGCGATGCCCATGGTCATTGCCCGCGCCCAGGATTTCGGGCTGACCGGCACCGAGACGCCCGCAGAGCTGAACGAAAACACCGCCTTTATGACCCGCATGGAACAGATCCGCCTTCAGGCCGGCACAGCCATGGGCATGGGCGATGTGGCCAAATCCGTCACCCCCAAATTCGGCCTCCTCGCGCCGGCCCGCAATGGCGGCGCCGCCAGCGTGCGCTATTTCATGCCCTGGTCCTGCCACCCAACGCTCGCCGTCACCGGATCGCAATGTCTGGCCGCCTGCCTGCTTTGCCCCGGCACCATCGGCGAGGGGTTGTACACATCGCCCGAGTCCGGCCCCATCGCAATGGCCCTGGAACACCCGATGGGACAGCTCCACGTGACGGTCGACTACCGCCGCGCCCCCGACAGCTTCGAAATGATCTCTGCCGGGCTGGTGCGCACCGCGCGCAAACTCGCCTCTGGCGAGGTCTTTGTACCAGCCCGGATCTGGCCGGGGCTTGATCCGTGAGTGCGAACTGTATACCATGGTATACACACCACAAGGAGCCTCACAAGATGTCCTACCAGACCCACCTCACCCAGGCCGCTCGCCAGCTGGAAACCGCCCGCAACCTGATCCTCGACGAAATGCGCAGCTACCCGACCCCGGTCTCTGGCTGCGACGCGCAGTACAATCACCTCGTCAGCATGCGCAATACGATCTCCCAGGCGCTCACCACCCTGGACACACCCGCCTTTGTCGCCACACCACGGACCCCAACCCAAAACGCAGGGATTGAAAGCAGATGAAAGTCCACATCCTGGATGATTGGTTCGATACGCTACGCACCCTGCCCTGCTACGATCTGCTCCGGGATCACGATGTAACCGTCTGGACCGATCACGAACCAGATCCGATCCGCCTCGCCGCCCGGCTGAACACCCCGCAAAACCAGGCCGAGGCTCTGGTCCTCTTCCGCGAGCGCACAAAAATCGGCGCTGACCTGCTGTCGCGCCTGCCCCAGCTTCGCCTGATCTCGCAACGCAGCGTCTATCCACATGTGGATGTCCCCGCCTGCACCGATCATGGGGTGCTCTTGTGCTCCAACATGCATTCCGACACGCCCTCTTACGCCGCCGCCGAAATGACGCTGGCGCTGATCCTGGCCAGCTACCGCCAGATCCCGCAACAGGCCCACTCCATCCGCAGCGGCAATTGGCAAATGGGCGTCGGACGCACGTTGCGCGGCCGCACATTGGGGCTCTATGGCTATGGTCGCATCGCCAAGGCGGTGGCCGGCTACGCCCAGGCCATCGGCATGACCGTGCAGTGGTGGGCCTCCGAGGCGGGCCGCGCCCGGGCCAAAGCCGATGGCGCCCAACTCGCTGCCTCACGCGATGCCTTCTTTGCCACCTCGGATGTGGTCAGCCTGCATGTGCGGCTCAAACCAGACACCAAAGGTCTGATCACCGCCGCCGACCTGGCCGCGATGCAGCCCCGCGCCCTGCTGGTCAATACCTCGCGCTCGGGCCTGATCGCCCCCGGCGTGTTAGAGGCCGAAATCGCCCGAAACCGCATCCATGCCGCTGTCGATGTCTACGACACCGAACCCCTGCGCGACCCGGCCAACCCGCTTTTGACACACCCAAACGTGCTGCCGACGCCCCATATCGGCTATGTCACCGAAGACGAGTTCAATCTGCAATTCACCGATATCTTCGAACAGATCAACGCCTATGCCCGGGGCACGCCGATCAACATGATCAATCCTCAGGCGCAGGGCTGACCGGCGGGCTCAGCAACCGCGCCGCCAAGGGCGCGCCCAGGATCACCACGAAAATCCGCAACACATGATGCGCCACCACAAAGGCCACATCCGCCCCCACAATCAGCGCCAGCACCGTCAGCTCGGCCTGCCCGCCGGGCGCAAAGGCCAATAGCGTCTCCATCCCCGGTCCCAGACCCAGCCCATAAACCAGCTCGACCACCGCAACCGTCAAGGCCATCAGGATCAGACAAAACCCGATCGCCGCCGTCAGATCATGCCGGATTTCGGCCATGGTGATCCCGGCATATTTGCTGCCCACCGTCAGCCCAATGAAAAACTGTGCTGCCCAGATCGCCTCGGCGGGCGGGCGAAAATGCAGGAAACCGGCCATCGTAACCGCCGCTGTCACAATCAACGGACCCAGAATCGAGGCCCCAAACAGCCCGATCCACCGCGCCCCCTGCCAACCCACCACCGCGCAGACCACCATCAACAGCCCCTCATTCCAGGGCACCGCGCCCATCGGCACACCCGGCGGATTGGACAAATCCGCCTGCCAGACACCGCGCAGCAAAAACGGCAATACCGAAACAATCACCAGAACCCGCGTCGCATGGATCAGGGACAAGGTCCGCACCGAGGCCCCGGCCTCTTCGCCAAACACCAACATATCCTGCAAACCGCCCGGCATGGCCGCGTAGTAAGCCGTGGGGAAATCATAGCCGCACAGGCGCTGAAAATACGGCACCCCCAGAACGCCAATGATCACCACCATCACCGGCACCAGAACCAGCGTCGGCCACATCGCCGGAAACGTCACCAAAACGGCCGGGGTCAAAGTCGCCCCAACCGCGACCCCCAGAATTGTCCGCATCGCATCGTTCACGGGTTTGATCCCCCGCAAACGCATCCCGCAGAGCGAGGCCAGCAAACAGGCAAAAATCGGCCCCAGCAACCAGGGCAAAGGCAAGGCGAACAGCTGAAACACCCCAACCCCGGCCAAAGCCACGGCAAAGGTGCGCGCAATGACCCTCATGCGCCCATCGCCCGCAACCGGTAGCGCAACGAGGCCTGCAAATGAGCCTCCGCCGCCGCCCCCGCCTGCTCGCCATCCCCCTCGCGCAGGGCGTCAATGATGCGCCCATGCTGCTGCACCACATCCTCGACCCGCGCATCATCCGTATAGGTCGTCGGCCCCAACAACAGCAGCGAGTTGTTCAGCGCCCGCGCCGCCTCCATCAAAAACCGGTTGCGCCCCGCCAGATACAAACCGCGATGAAAGGTCTGGTTGATCGCCGCCGCGCGCACCGGCGTGGCCTTGGCCGCCAGAATGTCCTGGTTCAACCCGTCCAGCGCATCAAACTCGGCCTCGGACCCGTGTTTGGCCGCCATCTCTGCCGCCGTGCGCTCCAGCACAAACCGCATCTCGTAGAGCTCGACAATCTCTGAATGCGTCAACTGGCGGATCACCGCCCCCAGGCGCGGGCGATGCTCAATCACGCCATCCGCCTCCAACCGGCGCAACGCCTCGCGCACCGGCGTGCGCGACAGGGACAGCAACTCGCCCACCTCTTCTTCGCGCAGCCGATCCCCCGGGCGAAACCGCCCCTCGCGCAGCGCATCCATCAACGCCTCATAAGCCGCCTCACCACTGGATTGCTTCGGCGCCTGATCACGCCCTCCTGAACGGGCATCTTCGCGACTCATCATCACCTCTTGAATTTTGTATCCGATGGGATACAATATACCTAACAAACGCATTCTCCCCTGTCAAAGCGATAGCCGCACTCACCCACACCCCGAAGGCACCATGACCGTTTCACCAGACATCCTCGTCATCGGCGGCGGCAATGCCGGCCTGTGCGCCGCGCTCTGCGCCCGCGAAACCGGCGCCTCTGTGATGATATTGGAGAGTGCACCCAAATCGTACCGGGGCGGCAACTCGCGCCACACGCGCAACTTTCGCTGCATGCACACCACCGACCAAGGCGTCCTGACCGGCACCTATGACGAAGAGGAGTATTTCGAAGATCTGCTCAAGGTCACAGGCGGCAAAACCGACGAAACCTTGGCCCGTATGACCATTCGACAATCGCAAGAGTGCTACCACTGGATGACATCCCAGGGCGTCCGCTTCCAACCCTCCCTGTCCGGCACACTCTCGCTCTCGCGCACGAATGCGTTCTTCCTGGGCGGCGGAAAGGCCCTCATAAACGCCTATTACCGCCGCGCCACGGACCTTGGCATCTCAATCCAATACGACGCCCAGGTCACCCACCTGGAATATGACGGCACCCGTATCGCTCATGTGGACGCCCAGGTCGGCGGATCAACCCGGCGCTTCACCCCTCGCGCAGTCGTTGTCGCCTCGGGCGGCTTTCAGGCCGATCTGGACTGGCTCGCAGACGCCTGGGGGCCAGCGGCGCGCAATTTCCTCATTCGCGGCACCCCCTACAATCGCGGCGTCGTCCTGCGCGACCTGCTGGACCAGGGCATCCAAAGCGTCGGCGACCCCACCCAATGCCACGCCGTCGCCATCGACGGGCGCGCCCCCAAATTCGACGGAGGCATCGTCACCCGCCTCGACTGCGTGCCCTTCTCGGTCGTGGTCAACCGCAACGCAGAGCGTTTCTATGACGAGGGCGAGGACGTCTGGCCAAAACGCTACGCCATCTGGGGCCGGCTGGTGGCCGCGCAACCTGACCAGGTGGCCTATTCCATCATCGACGCCAAATCACGCGACCTGTTCATGCCCTCGGTCTTCCCCCCCATCACCGCACAGACAATCCCGGAGCTGGCCCAAAAACTCGGCCTCCCCGGCGCGGCGCTGGAACACACGATCCACAGCTTCAACGCCGCCTGCCGCGCCGGTCCCTTTCACGCGACCGAGCTTGACGGGCTGGCAACTCAGGGGATCAGCCCGGCCAAAACCAACTGGGCCCGCCCCATAACTGAGGCTCCGTTTTACGCATACGCCCTGCGCCCGGGGGTGACATTCACCTATCTGGGGCTCCGCGTCGATCAGACAGCCCAGGTTCAGGGCCCCGGCCAGGCCGTCGAAAACCTCTGGGCCGCAGGCGAGGTGATGGCCGGCTCGATCCTGGGTCAGGGCTATCTCGCCGGGTTCGGCATGACCATCGGAACAATCTTCGGACGTCTCGCAGGCAAAGGGGCCGCAGCTTATGTCAAATGACTGGATCACCGAGGCCCGCAGACAGGTCGAAATCTGCAACGCCTGCCGCTACTGCGAGGGCTATTGCGCCGTTTTCCCGGCCATCACCCGCCAACGCGCCTTTGCCCAGGGCGACCTGACCCAACTCGCCAATCTGTGTCACAATTGCCGGGGCTGCTACTATGCCTGCCAATACACCGAACCTCATGAGTTCGCGCTGAACCTGCCCCGCGCCCTGGCCGAAGTGCGCCAGAACAGCTGGAAAGAGCACGCCTGGCCCCGCAGCCTGGCCAATAGCTTTGACCGCTCTGGCCTGTTGATCGCGGCCCTTTGCATCATCGGCTTCGCCACGCTCTTTGCTCTGGCCAATATGCTGCGCCCAGCCAGCGGAGAGGGGTTCTATGCCTATATGTCTCACGGGCTGATGGTGGGCATTTTCGCCCCCGCCTTCCTGGCCCCGCTCGTCGCCATTGGCGTCTCGCTCTCCCGCTACTGGCGCGCGGTCAACGGCCAACGGCTCACCTGGTCCCACCTGTCCTCGGCCGTGATCTCGGCCGGGCAAATGCGCAACCTCGCAGGCGGACATGGCGAGGGCTGCAACTTCGAAGAAGAAGACCGCTTTTCCAACGCCAGACGCTGGTTTCATCAGGCCACACTGTACGGCTTCCTGGCCTGTTTCGCAGCCACCAGCACTGGCACAATCCTGCACTACGGCTTTGGCCTGCACGCGCCCTATGGCCCGCTCAGCCTGCCCAAACTGCTCGGCGTTCCGGGTGGCCTGGCGCTGTGCATCGGCACAGCCGGTCTGGCCTGGCTCAAGACCCAGGCAGATCGCACCCTGAGCGCCCCGGCGATCTGGGGCGGCGAAATGGCCTTTGTGCTGCTGCTCTTCACCGTCAGCGCCACCGGCCTCGCCCTTTACGCCGTCAGCGGCACCGCCTTGACCGATTGGCTGCTGCCGCTGCATTTGGGAACAGTGCTCGCCTTTTTCCTGCTGATGCCCTTTTCAAAGATGGCCCACGGCTTTTACCGCCTTGCTGCACTTGCGCGGGACGCGCAGAATAAATGAATCCGCGGGACGCGCAGGACAAATGAATCCGCGGGACGCGCAGGACAAATAATTCTGCAGGACGCGCAAAAAAATTGCGCAAGGCCCCCGCCCTGCGCAAAATCGCAAACCCCGGGCGCGTGACCTCAATCAAACGCCCAGAGCGATCAGACCCGGTCCGAACCTCAGGAACAGCCCATCTGTGTATTGGCAATCGCAGCGCCCGCCGCCGTGCCAACCGCTGTCGCCAACACATTCCCGGTGCCCGCGCCAATCTGATTGCCAACCAATCCACCCAAGGCCGCGCCGCCCACTGTTCCGGCCACACATTCTGCCTCGCGCTGATCGGCAGGGTTGCTGCACCCGCTCAGCCCAGCCGCCGCAACAGCCAGACATGTCAAAACAAATCCTGTTTTCATCTTATTCTCCTTTGCTCAGACAGCCGCGTGTTTCCCGTCCGCTGACCGCCACAATATCCGCTAGTTAGGCCGCAAAACCCGCCAACACAATCCTGACGTCAACCCTGCGCGGGATTTCGCACATCCAATCCCCCGCGTCACTGCGCCACGGGCATCGTCTCCCAGCGATCAACCAGCTGACCGCCCGACACGACCAGAACCTCCCCGAACTCCGGCAAAACCGCTTCGCTCTGAGAGGGGCGCAAAAATGCAAAGCGGTCCACCACCGACCGCCCCAACGCCGGGCCGCTCCACATCTCCTGATTGGAGGACCGCCCGAAAACGCCGGAATAGCCATAACCCTCGGGCCAGACCGGCACCGCCTTCCAATAGCCACCGTAAATCGCCAGATCCGCCCGCCTGCGCCACCCCATCACCGGCGCCAGCGCCTCCAGCCCGGGCATCCGGTTGCCCGGCAGATATTTCAGGATCGGCGTGGCAATAAACAAGGCAGGATCAAATCCCAAAGTGGACTGCAGATCAAAATCCGCAGGCTTCACCAGGACCGAGCCCAAGGACACCTCGCTCACCCCCACGTCAGGGCCATAATTGCCAAAGGTCATGCTGCCGCCGGTGTTGATCAGACCGCCCGGCACCCGCTCAGCGGCCTGTTTCAGCGCCCCATGCACCCGCGCCAGCGCCGCCCGCCGCAACAGGCCCGGCAGTTTGGGCAAATGCGGCTCATACCCCATGGCCCCCACCAAACTCAGCCCCTCACAGTCAGAGACAAACCGCACCAACCCGGCCATGTCACCCGGATCAACGCCGCCACGATGCAACCCCGCATCCACCTCCAGCGCGATCCGCAAGGTCACCCCATGCGATTGCGCCAGCTGCGCATATTGCGCGGCCCGCTCCTGCGTATCAATCAACCAGATCACGGTCTGCGCGGCCAAGGTATGGGCGCTCAAAACCTCATGTGCTCCCGAGACCGGAAACGGCTTGCCCAGCAAATGCTCCAGCGCAGGCCGCGCTGCCAGCAACAGCTTTAGCCGCTGCACGGAAAAGGTCATCACCCCAACCGCATCCACCCCGGCGCAGGCCCGGTCCAGCATCTCCAGACAGGCCAGCGATTTGGCAACCACCCGCAACCGCACCCCGGGCTGCACCTGCCGCCGGGCCTGGGCCAAATTCGCCTCGAACCGGTCCAGATCCAGCACCAGACAGGGGCCCGCCTGCCCGGCCTCCTGCAACAGATCGCTCAGGGCATCAAAATCATACATGCTCATGGCCGAAGCAACGTGGCCATCGGCCCCGACAGGAACCGCCCGTCCGGATCCATCCGCGCCCGCAACCGGTCAAACCGCTCCAGATCCGGGTATAGCCCCTCCAGATCCGCCCGCGTCAAACTATGCAGCTTCCCCCAATGGGGCCGACCGCCAGCCGCCCGAAACACCGCCTCGCAATCGCGGAAATAGGCCTCGTGGTTGCGCCCCACCTCCATATGCACCGCAACCGAGACCCGCGCACCACCCTGAAACGGCGACAACCAGGCCCCGTCCCCCGCCGTCTGGCGCACCTCAATCGGAAACCAGACATCGCCATGGCGCCGCTCCAGCACCTCCAGAATGTCGCCAATCACATCCGCCGCCATATCCGGCGGCACGTGATACTCCATCTCATTGAACCGGGTCCGCCTGCTTTTGCACAACACCTGCCAGCTTTCGCCAACATAATCCTCATCCCCCATCGCCGCCGCCAACAGCCCGATCGCCGCCCGCCGCAACGCGGGATGCACATGCCGCAACCGCGCCGAAAACTTCAGCCAGGCCACCCCCAGCTCGTCCAGATCCATCGGCGCCTTGCCCGCAGGCGCGTCAGACAGATCATGCGCAATGCCCATGCCCTTGCCACTATGGGGCAACAGGAAGAACTCGTAGTTGCGATGCCGCTCCCAATGCGCATGCATCTCCTCGATCAGCGCCCCCTGCGGGCGTACCCCGGCCTGTCGGCGCAGGTTATAGACCGGCTCGGTGACAATCTCGGCCTCGACCATGACCCCCAAGACGCCCAAGGCCACCTGAGCCCCCGGCAGATCCTCCGGCGCAATCTCCACCAGCGCGCCCTGAGCGTCCACCAAACTGGCCCCGGTCAGCTGCGCCGCCAGACATTGCAACCCGCGCCCGGTGCCATGCGTCGCCGTCGACACCGCCCCGGCCAGAGACTGCGTGTTGATGTCCCCCAGATTGCGAAACGCCCGCCCCCGGACCGCCATCGCCTCGGACAAGTCCCGCAGCGACGCGTTCGGATCCAGCCGCACCAGATCCCCCTGCACCTGATGCACCACATCGCCCGACCCGGGTTGCGGCGCGACAATCGTGCCCGCATCCGACACCAGCGGCGTAAAGGAATGCCCCGCGCCCAACGGACGCAGCGTACCGCTCGTCTCTCGTATCACCCGGGCCACATGCTCGGCCCCGGCAGGGCGCAGCACCGGTGCATCGCTTGTCTGGCTCCCGGACCAGTTTGACCACATGTTTCCCTCCAGAACAGCCTGCACCGATTACAGGCCAGCCCCAACGCCAACGCAAGCCTGACTTGCGGTCACATTGCCCTGCCCCTTCCCATGCCCTTCCCATGCCCCGCCCCATGCGCTGCCGCTCTGGGTCCTTGCACCCCCGCCACCGGGATAGTAAGCGGCGCGCATGCATCCCAGCCAACATCCCATACCGCCCCATGTTTCCTGACGGAGTCACCTACATCGTCATCGGCGCCCTGTGCGGTGGCTTTGTCAGCGGGCTGGCAGGATTCGGCACCGCCTTGTTTGCCTTGGGGTTTTTCCTCCAGGTCGTGCCGCTCAACCAGGCTGTTGGCATGACAGTGATCCTGGCCGTCACCACCGGGCTGCCGGGCCTCTGGACCGTGCGCCACTCCATCACCAGCAACCCGCGTCGCACCGCCCGCTTCCTGGTGCCCGCGCTCATCGGCATCCCCTTCGGCGTCTCGGCACTGAGCCTCGTCGATCCCGACTGGCTGAAACTGGTCATCGCCACCTTCATGATCCTCTACGGCGTCTTCTTCCTGCTGCGCCGCCAATTGCCCAAATTCGAACGCCCCACCCCTATCGCAGACGCTCTGATCGGCCTGCTGGGGGGCTTCATGGGCGGGCTCGCCGGCCTGTCCGGAGCGCTTCCGGCCATGTGGTGCGCCCTGCGCCCCTGGCCCCGCCACGAAACCCGCGCGGTCTTGCAACCCTTCAACGTTGCCATCCTGCTGATCAGCGCGATCATCTTCGCCTTCCGGGGCGCCTACCCGGCCCAGGTTCTGCCCTACCTCGCCACCGCCATCATCACCGCCAACCTGTCCGCACTGATCGGCCTGACCGTATTCAAACGCCTCGAAGATTCGACCTTTCGCTGGCTGATCATCGCGCTGATGCTCGCCTCAGGCTCCGTTTTACTCTTGCGCACATTGGCCTGAGTTTTGAGCGAAAAACACCAGACATGCCGCCCGCACCTGACCTCGCCCTTTCATGATCCGGGGCTGCCACCAACCCCATCCGCAAAAGGCACGCAACCAGATCCCGAAGCGGTTTCCAATGCCCCGAGATTCGGCCATAATCCAAATCGTGCGAAAAACAGGAGTCGCAAAATGCCATCTGTCCGCCTTGGTTTTCCAAAACTCTCAACCCTGCTGCTGATCGGCCTGCCGTTCCTGGCCTCTTCGGCGCTGGCACAGGACCCGCCCGCACCCAAAGTGTCCATCGCGGCAGCCTACTCCAAGGAAATCAACCAGGCCTCCACCTATATCGGTCGCGCCGAGGCCATCGACCAGGTCGACATCATCGCCCGCGTCGACGGCTTCCTGCAAAAACGCGCCGTGCTCGACGGGGCGCGCGTCGATCAGGACGAACTGCTTTTTGAAATCGAGCCCGATCTGTACGAGGCCACACTTCAGGCCCGCGACGCCGATCTCGATCAGGCCAAGGCGAACCTGGAACTGGCAAAACTCGACCTCAGCCGCAAGGAAGAGCTGCTCGAGCGCGGCGCCGTGCCTGTGTCTGAACGCGACACCGCGCGCGCCAATGAACTGGTGGCCGAGGCCTCGGTCAAATCCGCCCAGGCGGCCATTCGCAGCGCCGAACTCAACCTCAGCTATACCCGCATCTCAGCGCCCTTCGCCGGGCGCCTCGGCCGGATCGACGTCAGCGAAGGTGACATTGTCGGGCCAAACGGGCCACAGCTGGTCACTTTGGTGCGCGAAACACCCATCTATGTCTCTTTCGCCCTCAGCGAAAAAACCCTGACCGACATCGCCCAATCCACCGGCACCGTCGACGCCCGCGCCCAGCCAGAGGCGCTGCCAGACGTGCATATAATCCTGTCCAATGGCACCGAGCTGGACGAAACCGGCCAGATCGTCTTTGTCGAAAACCGCATCGACCCGACCACCGGAACCATCACCGTGCGGGCCGAGTTCGAAAACGAAAAACACCTGCTCTATGATGGCTCCTTCCTCAACGTCCGGATCGAATCGACCGAGCCGACCCTGCGCACCCTCATCCCGCAGGCCGCCGTCCAACGCGACCAGCGGGGCGATTTTGTATTGGTCGTGAATGACCAGCAAATGGTCGAACAACGCTACATCACCACCGGCGAACAGGTCGAAACAGCCATCATCGTCCTGGACGGACTGCAAACCGGAGAGGCCGTGATCGTCGAAGGCCTGCAAAGAGTCCGCCCCGGTGTCGCCGTTGACGCCGTGCTGACCGGTCAAGGCGGAGAATAAACAGATGTTCTCCTCCATTTTCATCGAAAGGCCAAAAATGGCCATCGTGATCTCGCTGCTGCTCACCATACTGGGCGGCATCGGGTACATGGCTCTGCCGGTCGCCCAGTTTCCTGAAATCACCCCGCCCGTGGTCAACGTCTCTGCCTCTTATACAGGCGCAAACGCGCAAACCGTCGAAACCTCTGTGGCCGCCCCGATCGAGGCGCAGGTCAACGGCGTCGACGACATGCTCTACATGACCTCCAGCTCCACCGACAGCGGCACCTACTCGCTGGATGTCACCTTCGAAGTCGGCACCGACCCGGATATCGCCAGCGTCAACGTCCAGAACCGCGTCGCCCAGGCCACATCATCCCTGCCCTCCGAGGTCAACTCGGCCGGCGTCGTCACCCAGAAATCCTCGACCAACATGCTTATGGTCATCACGCTGGTCTCTCCCAATTCCACATATGACGAGGTTTTCCTGTCGAACTACGCCTCGATCAACATCAAGGACGCGCTGGCGCGGGTCGAGGGCGTGGGCAAGGCCGAAGTGCTGACCGACATGCAATACGCCATGCGCATCTGGATGGACCCGGACCGCATGACAGGCCTCGGCCTCACCCCCTCCGACCTGATCGCCGCCATCCAGGAACAAAACCTCGAAGTTTCCGCCGGCCAGATCGGCTCTCCGCCGGTTCCGGGCGATCAGACCTTTCAATACACCATCAAATCCCGTGGCCGGCTCACCACTGTTCAGGAGTTTGAGAACATCGTCGTGCGCACCGGCGACTCTGGCGGTATCGTGCATATGCGCGATGTGGCACGGGTCGAACTGGGCGCACAGGTCTATAGCACGTCAGGCCGGTTCAAAGGCGACCCGGCCACCGTTCTGGCGGTGTATCAGGCCCCCGGCGCCAATGCGCTTGCTGTCTCTGAACTGGTGAAAGAGGAACTCGAACGCCTCTCCGGCACTTTCCCCGACGATGTCGAATACAAGGTGCCCTACAACACCACCGACTTTGTCGAACAATCCCTGAATGACGTGATCTCGACGCTGATGATGACATTCGCATTGGTTGTCGGCGTGGTCTTCCTGTTTCTGGGCAATGTGCGCGCCACAATCATTCCGGCCATCGCCATTCCCGTTTCACTCATCGGCACCTTCGCCTTTCTGCTGTTGCTGGGCATGACCCTCAACACGATCTCTCTCTTCGCCCTCGTTCTGGCCATCGGCATCGTCGTGGATGACGCCATCATTGTGGTCGAAAACGTTGAACGCCTCATCGCCGAAGAAGGCCTCAGCCCCCCCGAAGCCACCCGCAAGGCCATGGGCCAGATCACCGGCCCGGTCATTGCAACCACCCTTGTGTTGCTGGCCGTCTTTGTGCCGGTGACCTTCATGCCGGGCATCACCGGGATGCTCTATTCCCAATTCGCCATCACCATTTCCGTCGCTGTTCTGATTTCTTCGGTCAACGCGCTGACCCTGTCACCGGCCCTCTGCGCCCTTGTGCTCAAGTCCCGCAGCGGACCGCCGCGCGGCCTGCTCGCCATGTTCGAACGCATCATCGGCACCGCCCGCACAGGCTATGTCGGCATCGTGCGCCGCCTGCTGCGCGTGCCCGTGATCAGCCTGGTTGTCATCTTCGCTCTGGGCGGCTCGGCTCTGGGCATCATGAAGGCAACCCCAGCGGGCTTCCTCCCGCTCGAAGACAACGGCTACCTCTTTGTCGACGTGCAACTGCCCGACGCCGCCGCGCTCAACCGCACGGAAACCATCACTGCCCGGGTCAACGAAAAGCTCGAACAGATCCCCGGCGTTTCCAGCACCGTGCAGGTCAACGGGTTCTCTCTGCTCAACGGTCAGGCCTCCAACGCCGCCATGATCATCGTCACCCTGACCCCCTGGGACGAACGCACCACCCCCGAGCTCAGCGCCGAAGGCATCCTGCAACGGGTCTACGGCGTGGTCGGCCAGGAGGCCGCCGCCAGCATCGTCGCCTTCAACCCGCCCCCGATCTCGGGCCTCGGGATGAGCGCCGGCGTCGAAATGCAGGTCCAGCAGACCGCCGGCGGCTCCGCCCAGGATCTGTCCGCCGCGCTCGGCTCGCTGGTCTATGCCGCCAACCAACGCCCGGAAATTGCCCAATCCTACAGCACCTTCCGCGCAAACGTGCCCCAGATCTTTGTCGACCTGGACCGCGAAAAGACCAAGACCCTCAACGTCACGGTCGCGGATGTCTTCCAGACCATGCAGGCCTACCTGGGGTCCTACTACGTCAACGACTTCAACCTCTTTGGCCGCGTCTACCGCGTCATGGTCCAGGCCGACGGCAGTTATCGTGACAAGGTCGAGGACATCGGCAATCTCTATGTGCGCAACCAGTCCAACGAAATGGTCCCCCTCTCGACCCTGATCGACGTCGAAAACGTGCTCGGACCGGTTCTGCTCAACCGCCACAACATGTTCCGCTCGGCCACCGTCACCGCCGTCCCGGCCGAAGGGTATTCGACCGGCAGCGCCATCGCCACGCTTCAGGAGTTGTCCCAGACCGCCCTGCCGCCCGGCTATAGCTTTGAATGGACAGGCACGGCCCAGCAACAGCTGGACTCCGCCGGCATGGTCCAGATCATCCTGCTTTTGGCCGTTGTATTTGGGTATCTCTTCCTCGTCGCCCAATACGAAAGCTGGACAATGCCCGTCGCCATCCTGCTCTCGGTCATCGTCGCTTTGTTTGGCGCGGTCGCCGCGGTTGCGGCCGTGGGCAGCGACATCAACCTCTACACCCAGATCGGGATGATCATGCTCATCGGCATGGCCTGTAAAAACGCCATCCTCATTGTCGAATTCGCCATGGAAAGGCGCAGCGAAGGCCTCTCCATCCGCGAAGCCGCAGCCGAGGCCGCGACCCAGCGTTTCCGCGCCGTGATGATGACGGCGCTCAGCTTCCTGCTGGGCGTGGTGCCGCTGCTGGTGGCCTCTGGTGCGGGTGCAGCCAGCCAACGCGCCATCGGTGTTGCGGTGTTTGGTGGCATGTTGGCCGCCACAGTGATCGGCATCGTGCTGGTGCCTGTGCTCTATGCCACCCTCCAGGGGCTGCGCGAATGGATCAAGGGAACGGCAGCCCCCGCCCCCGAACCCTCCACCGATCCATAACCACCACCCCCAGAAAACCAGTCAAAAATCGCGGGCGCTTCGGCGCCCGCTGCCGTTTCTGCACGGCTTTTCTGGGCTGGTTCACATTTGGTATAGGCTATTTTTTCTTTTGGTATTGATCTGGATTAGTGGTAAAATCTGGACTCATAAAATTCAGCACCCAGGCCAACCTGGGGCCCCAAATCCAACGATCGAGGGACGAATGGAAGAACAACTCGCAGAACTGGTTGCGAAGGTTGCCACGCTGGAAGCCAATATCGCCACCACCAACAAAGTCTTCGCCGAGACCTACTATTACCTGTCTATCCCACTGATGATTCTGATTCATGTGGGCTTCCTCGGGTATGAAATGGGCGCCACGCGGATGAAAAACGTGCTCAGCTCAGGTGTGAAAAACATTCTGGCTTTCGCCTTCATGATACCGACCTTCTGGTATTTTGGCTGGTGGGTCTATTGGGCCTTCCCAACCGGAATCACCCTCAGCGAAGGACCGAACGGAATTTCAGGCGCTGAATATGCGAACGCAATTGCACTGGGTTGGGGCGACGCTGCCCAATATATGGGCCCCAATATCGCCGACAACGCGTCCGGCGTCTTCTGGGGCGCCTTTGCCATGTTCGCGGCAACAACGGCCTCGATCATGTCCGGCTCGCTGATCGAGCGGATCCAAACCGTCGGTTTTGTCATCCTCGCCATCGTACTCGGCTCGTTTGCCTGGGTCGTTGCAGCAGCCTGGGGCTGGCACGCGGATGGCTGGCTGGTCCAGAAATGGGGGCTGCACGATTTCGGCGCCGCCGGTCTGGTGCATGCGGTTGCCGGCTTCTTTGCGCTGGGTGTTCTCATCAACCTCGGGCCGCGCCTGGGCAAGTTCAACGCCGATGGCTCTGCCAATACGCTCACAGGTCACAATATGCCCCTCACCGTGGTCGGCCTTATGCTGATCATCGCAGGGTTCTGGGGCTTCCTGATGGCCTGCGTGATCGTTCCGGGCGAAGGCTGGTCCTGGTTCGGGGACAAGATGGCCACCATCTACGGCACGCCGATCACATTGTCGGCCCTGTCCTTCAATATCCTGATGGGCTTTGGCGGCGGCATCATCGGTGCCTGGGCGGCCACCCGCGATCCGTTCTGGATGATGTCCGGCGGACTGGGCGGGATCATCGCCTGCGCCTCGGGTCTGGATATCTACTGGCCCGGCCTCGCCTTCATCATCGGCATCAGCGCGGGTCTTATCCTTAAACCGATTGCCAATATGTTCGAACGCATGGGCATCGACGACGCGGTTGGCGCTGTGTCCCTGCATGGGGTCATCGGTCTCTATGGCCTCATCCTGCTCGGCGTATTCGGCGCAGGATACCCCTCGCTTCAAGGCGCCGCCGGAGAGGTTCCGACCATTTCCCTGATCGGCCAAATCGTGGGGGCAATCGTCTTCTTCCTCCTCGGTTTTGTGCCGGGCTACGTGGTGTCCTTCCTGCTCAAGATGCTGGGCTTGCTGCGTGTCCCTGCCAAGGCCGAAGAACACGGTCTCGACCCGGTCAAGATCCCGGCCGCCGCCTATCCCGAAGGCATCCCCGTCTCAGCCCCGGCATCGCCGCTCCGGGCTGGCCAGTAACACTTACACAGAAAGGATACTCAAATGGGTTTTCCATATGATCAAGCCACCTGGGAGGTCGTCGATGGCGCCATGTTCATGGGCTGGGGCGGCGCAATGCCGGCCATCTGGACCCTGATCTCGGTCGTCGTCTGCATCGTCCTGCTCTGGATGGGCAACAAGCAAGAGCACGCACTCTACGACAACTACAAATGATCACGCCTTCGCGTTGACCAAAGAGGGGCTGCCACGGCAGCCCCTCTCTCACTTCAGGACCACCCCCATGCAAGATCGCACTGATATGCTGCCCTATCTGGATGTCACCGCCCCCGGTTTTTCCACCCGTGGCCCCGAGGTCCTGGCAGCCCGCGATCAGGGCTGGTGCGCCCGCACGCCCTTTGGCTTCGCAGTCCTGCGCCACCGGGAAGCAGGACAATTGCTGCGCGACCGGCGCTTGCGGCAAGGCAGCCATGCCTGGCCCGACACCAATGGACTCACCGGAAGCTTTGCAGAATTCTGGAAACGCAGCGTGATCTCGCTGGAAGGCGCGCCGCACAAACGCACCCGGGCGCTGGCGCAACAGGCCCTGTCACCAGATTTCATTGCGGCGCTGGACCCCACATTCCAATCCAACGCCGCCGAGCTGACCGCCAGGATCGTTGGCGCGACGCCCTGCGAATTCATGCAGGATTTCAGCGAACCTTTCGCTGGCCAGGCCATCACCACGCTGCTCGGCCTACCTGAATCCGAGGCGAACTGGATCGCCGCAGACGCCTCGGCCCTGGGGCTGGCCATGGGGATCAACTGCAAGGTCCATGAGCCGACGTTCAATGCGGCCTGCGATCGGCTGATGGCGCTCAGCGACAGTCTGCTCAGCCGCGCGCGCGCCCATGCGGACCCAATGCGCTTTGTCGATCGACTGGTGCTGGGCAACGACCTCGCCCAGCTCGAGGATCAAGCCCTGCGCGATTTGATCGTGATCTCCATCTTCGGCGGCGTCGACACCACCCGCGCCCAACTGGGCTTTGCCATGGCGCTTTTCGCGCAACACCCCGACCAATGGGATTGGCTGCGCGCCAATCCACAGGCCATACCGCAAGCGATAGAAGAGATCATCCGCACCCGCCCAACCACAACCTGGAGCACACGTGAAGCCATCGCGCCCATATCGCTCAACGGGGTCACCATTCAGACCGGCGATATTTTGCATATCCTCGTACATAGCACGGGCACGGATCCCAGCGCGCATGCGACGCGGCCCCCAGCCGCAGACTGGCAGTTCGATATCCGCGTCCGGCGAAAACTGCATTTCGGATTTGGAGGCGGGGCCCATCATTGCCTTGGCCAATTGGTCGCCCGCACAGACATGGCCGCCGCCTTGCGCGCATTATGCGAAAACGTCGCCCGAATAGAAATCGCAGCACCGCCTGACTGGCTCCCTGACAGTGGCAACACCAGCGCCCGCAAACTTCCGCTTCTTCTGCATCCGAACTGACACCTTCACCGGCCCGCACACGATTTTTCGGCGAAAAATCGAAAGCCGCGCACAGCTTCAGAACGGTCCGTCCTCCAGCACGCCATCCGCGCTCATCTGAGCATAGAGCAGCCCCTCCCGCAGCCCCCGATCCGCAACCGACAACCGGTTTGTCGGCCAGCACCGCAACAAAGCTTGCAAGATGGCTGCGCCCGACATGATCAACGCATGACGATCCTCACCAATGCGCGGATCCATCCGGCGCCCTTTCGGCCCCATGTTCAGATATCCCCGGATCACCTTGTCGATCTGATCGGACGTCATCCGCAGCCCATCCACCTTGGAGCGATCATAGCGTTTCAGCCCCAGATGCGATGCGGCCACCGTTGTCACCGTCCCCGACGTTCCGACAATCTGAAACCCATCCTGCGCCTGCTCATCCTTATAGGGCGCAAACTCCGCCAGATGTTCCTCAAAAAACCAGCTCATCAACGCAAACCGCGCCGAGTCATCATCGACATCCCGAAACTGATCCCGCAAGGTCGCAACCCCCAAGGGAACCGAAATCCAGTCCACCACCTTGGCCGCCGGAAACGGGCTCTGCGGTGGATGGAACCCCGCATGCAACCGCATGATTGACCGGGACCGGTCCCGTGGTGGCACAGACGAGATGTCGATCCAGACCAATTCGGTCGAGCCCCCACCAATATCCACCACCAGCAACTGACTGGTCTTGGTCGACACCAAGGGCGCACAGGAAATCACCGCCAGGCGCGCTTCTTCTTCCGGCTCGATGATTTCCAGCTCCAAACCGGTCTCGCGCTGCACCTGACGAATGAAATCACCGGCATTATGCGCCCGTCGGCACGCCTCGGTCGCAACCAGACGCATCCGCTTGACCTTGTTCCGGCCCAGCTTCTTCTGACAGATCCGCAATGCCTGAACGGTGCGCGCCATCGAAGACCGCGCCAAACGCCCGGTCTGCTCCAAACCGGCGCCCAACTGCACCGACTTGGAGAAACTATCCACCACATGAAACCCACTGCCCTTTGGTTGGGCAATCAGCATCCGGCAGCTATTTGTTCCCAAATCCAACGCAGCATACAGCTCCGCAGGATCGGGCGGTTCAGGCGCAGGGCTTTCGACCGGCTTCGGGAACGCGCCCGCACCTATGGGACGCTTGGGCGCCATCTCACACGCCCTCCGATATCAAGTTACCTCAACCATAGGCCGCACCGATCCCGCCCGCAAGCGTTGCAAAGGGTTAAATCCACCCGGACTTCCCCTCTAGCACCACGAACCATACATAAAGATGATGAGAATTTCGACAAACCGCTCCGGTGGTCACATCACAGCTGCAATGTTACCAAAAGCCTGAATGTCATCACCAGCCCTGTCAAAGGTCGCATCAAGCCCGCCACAAGTCGAAAATCGACCAAGCATTCCGGGCCATGCGCACTAGAACCGACAGAGTTCGATACCAAATCGATACGAGGGAATCACACATGCCTGACGTCACCATAGTCTACTGGCGCGACATCCCGGCCCAGGTCATCGTTGGCAAGGGGCGACGGGGCGCAAAGCGTCCGTTGCAGGAACGCTTCGAACAGGCCATCGACCGCGCCGCCATGAAGGTGAACGCAAAAGACACCGACGCCTATCTGGCCGAGTGGCGCAAGGCAGCGCCCTACCCGGTCGAGGGCGACCCCGCCGACGTCGCCGAGGCCGAGGCCCTGCGCATCGAAACCGAATATGACCAGGCCCGGATCAAGGCCCTTATCGACAATGACGGCTGGGCGTGACCCTCACCCCGACAAACGCCGTCCGCCAAAACGCAAACGTGCCATCAACCTAAGGGAGGCCGCAATGGCTCTGCTCAACTTCAAACGCCGCGACACCCCTGCCGCCCCCACCTCCAGCGCCGAGGTGCAGGCCTTCCTTCAGGGCTACTCGATCGAGGTCATGCCCCGCACAGCCGAAAAGATCCCCGATTTCCGCGATCTGCTGCCCGCAGGTACCCGCGTCTACATCGCTCATATCGAGGGCACGCCGATCGAGGATATGGTCAGCACCGCCAAACGCATCGCCAGCGAAGGCTTTGATGTCATGCCCCATTTCCCGGCGCGCATCATCGCAGACGCGGCCACGCTGAACGACTGGATCAGCCGCTATCAGGGCGAGGCCGGCGTGGATCAGGCCCTGCTCCTGGCTGGCGGCGTCGCGCAACCTCTGGGGGATTTTGACAGCTCTATGCAGCTGATGGAAACCGGCCTGTTTGACAAAGCCGGCTTCAAACGGCTGCACGTGGCCGGCCACCCCGAAGGCAACCGCGACATCGACCCGGACGGCAGCAACACCAACATCGACCAGGCGCTGCAATGGAAACAGAAATTCTCTGAACGCAGCGATGCGGAAATGGCGCTTGCCACACAGTTCTGCTTTGACGCAGCGCCGATCATCAAATGGGCCGATACACTCGCGCGTCAGGGCATCGACCTGCCCATCCACATCGGCATCGCAGGCCCGGCCAAATTGCAAACGCTGATCAAATTCGCCATCACCTGTGGCGTCGGCCCTTCGCTCAAAGTGCTGCAAAAACGCGCCATGGACGTGACCAAACTGCTGCTGCCTTACGAGCCGACCGAGGTCATCGCAGATCTCGCAGCGCACAAGGCCGCCAATCCGGACTTCAACATCGCCCAGGTGCATTTCTTCCCTCTGGGCGGGATCAAGACCAACGCAGGCTGGGCAACCGACAATGGCGGCCCCGCCAGCGCGCCGGTAAACGCCAGCTAAGCCCCTCGCGGGATGGGCGAACTTGTGATTTCACCCATCCTGCCCTATCAGGACACCCAACGTCCGACCCGAGGCGCCTCATTCCTTCTCGGATCGCCTCTGCTTGCCCCGCCCGGGGCAGGTCCACTCCACCACAGCCGACCCATCCGGGTCCCGTCACTCCGAAAGGCCGCACATGACGCAGACCATCGTCGAGTCGAAATCCAAAACAGCCATCATCGGCTTTGATCAGCCATTCTGCGTGATTGGCGAACGCATCAACCCAA
Source organism: Marinibacterium sp. (assembly GCA_034670145.1). Classification (GTDB taxonomy): domain Bacteria; phylum Pseudomonadota; class Alphaproteobacteria; order Rhodobacterales; family Rhodobacteraceae; genus HXMU1420-2. The sequence continues at coordinate 317,994 of JAXMOA010000002.1, read as the reverse complement.
CCGGACGCAAGAAACTCGCCGCCGAACTCGAAGCAGGCGATTTCTCGACCATCGAAAAAGACGCCATCGCCCAGGTCGCCGCTGGCGCCACCGTGCTCGATATCAATGCCGGCGTCGTCTATAACTCCAATCCCAACCCCAACGAAACCGAACCGCCCCTGATGCGGCAGATCATCGAGCTGGTTCAGGGGCTGGTGGACGTCCCCCTCTGCATCGACAGCTCCGTTCCCGGCGCGCTCGAAGCAGGCCTCGAAGTCTGCGAAGGCCGCCCGCTGCTCAACTCTGTCACCGGCGAGGAAGAGCGGCTGGAACACATCCTGCCCCTGGTCAAGAAATACAACGTCCCCGTTGTTGCCATCTCCAACGATGACACCGGGATTTCCGAAGACCCGGACGTGCGCTTTGCCGTCGCCAAAAAGATCGTCGAACGCGCCGCCGACTTTGGCATCCCGGCCCATGACGTGGTGGTGGATCCCCTGGTCATGCCGGTGGGTGCCATGGGCACAGCCGGGCTACAGGTCTTTGCCCTCGTGCGCCGCCTGCGCGAAGAGCTGGGCGTCAACACCACCTGCGGTGCGTCCAATATCTCTTTCGGTCTGCCCAACCGCCACGGCATCAACAATGCCTTCCTGCCCATGGCCATGGGCGCCGGCATGACCAGCGCCATCATGAACCCGATTGCCCTGCCCGTAAAAGCCGCCGATCTGGCCGCCAAAAAGGCCGCCGTCGCCGCAGCGGGCATCGTCCTGCCAGAGGGTATGGATGACGAAACCTTCTGCCAGCTGTTTGGTCTGGGATCGACCAAACCACGCTCGGGCAAGGAAATGGAGGCCATCCGCGCCGCCAATTTCCTGACCAACAATGACCCCCATGGCGCGGAATGGATCCGCTCCAACAAAGCCCCAGCCGCCGAAGGCGAAGAAGGCGGCCGGCGTGGTCGCGCAGGCGGGCGCCGCCGCCGGGGCTGACCTTCAATTCCATCGGGGCCGTTTCGCGCCATGCCAAACGGCCCCGATGATCCGGTAAATAATCACTTCAAGATCAGCCGGTAAGGATATATTTTTAATACGATATATCCGCACAACTACACCGAAACACCCGACATCCTCCCAGCGATCAAATCCGCAAACACAGCAGCGTATCGCGCAAAGGTCAGCCCCTCCATCCCCACAGCATCCCCCAGCGCAACCCAGCGCAGCTCTGTATGTTCCTGGCCCAGGTTCTGCACCGTTCCATCCCAATGCGTCACCGCAAACAGATGAAACGCAACCGGCATCGCTGCCTGTTCATCCTCAAACCGGCACAAAGGCACCCAGGCGCGCGCCTCCACGCCGATCTCTTCGCGCAACTCCCGCACCAGCGCCTGCTCCAACCCCTCACCCGGTTCCACATGCCCACCCGGAAAGCTCCAGCTCGCCGCGTAGCTGCGCCGCCAGGGCGCCCGATGCGCCAGCAAAACCTGCCCCTCCCGCAGCAAGACACCGTTCACTATATCCTTCATCACACCGCCTGCCTCGCCAAACCAATGCCCCCTCACATCTCGACCACCAGATGCGGCTCCCCATCCGAGGTCTGCTCCCGAGTGCGCCCCGCCGGTCCAACCAGCCCCCGCACCCGCTTGCGAAAGTTCGAAAAGCTCTCAAACGTCACCACATCCACCGCCTCATCCAGATCCAGCTCCAGCCAGAACCAGCCCGGCCGCGCCTGCACGACCGACACCACCGTGGCCTCAAACGGTTGCGACATATAGCGGCCGCGCAGCCGACCTCCGACCACCCAGCGGGCCGGGGCGCGATGCGCAATCGCCGCATGCATCCCGTTCCAATCGGAAAACCCGAACTGATGGGCCACACGCTCCAGCGCCTGCGCATGCCCCATTCCACCGGCCAATTCCGCACGCAACTGACGCGCCATCGCTTTGGCCTCTACCAGACTGGGCAGATCCCGGCTCATGCCACGCCCTCCGCCACCGGATGGAACAGCCCAAACCGCAATGGCCCCCGCCGCGCCAGAACCGCTACCGTCAAACAGGCCAGCGCCAGTTCCGCCGCAGGCCCCGCCATCCAGATCCCCGGCTCTCCAAACCACGCCGCCAGACCAAAGGTCAGCGGAATCGCAAACAGATAGGGCCGCGTCAGGCTCAACACAGCAGCCCGCCCCGCATAGCCGATCGCCTGAAAATACGCCGCAATCATCATCTGCGGCCCAGCCAGGAAAAACACCGCCACAATCACCGGCAAAATTCGCGCCACCTCGGCCACAACCACCGGATCATCCACAAACGCCCGCCCAATCGCCCCGGCAAACAGGCTCAATCCCAGCTGCACACAGACACAATAGACAAAACCCGCTGCCACAGCCATCCGCAGACTGGCATTCGAACGCGCCCATAGCTGCGCGCCAAAGTTGTTCCCCGTGATGCTCTGCATCGCAAAGGACAGCCCCAGCATCGGCAGATAACAAAAGGTCATCACCCGCGTGATCACCCCATAGGCCGAAACCGTCGCGCCATAATCGGCCAGCTCAACCATCTGCAAGGCCACCACAACGGCCCCGGACCCAATCGCCAGCCCAACAAAATTCAGGCTCTGCGGCGCCCCCAACGCCAGAATCTCGCGCCAGCCCCGATGCAGGTGATGCTCAATCAGGGCCCGTGGCCGCAAACCTGTCCGCCCGCGCAGCCGAAACATCAGGATCAATGCAAAAGACACCGCCTGCGCCAGAACCGTACCATAGGCCGACCCGGCCACGCCCAACTCAAACACCGCGATCAGCACATAGTTGAACCCAATGTTCAGCACCGACACCAACAGGCTCATCGCCGCCATCAGACCCACCCGGCCCTCATTGCGCAACGCATCCGAATTGAGCGACAACACAAACATCAACGGCGAAAACACCACCGTGATCCGCAAATAGACCAAACCCATCTGCGCCAGCGCCTCTGACCCGCCGGCGGCCAAACGCGCAACCTGCGGCCCAAAAAGGAAAAACAGCACCATCAGGCCCGCACTTAACGCCAGCGCCAAACCATGCGCCCCGGCAAACACCGCCTGCGCCGCCGCCATGCGCCCCGCCCCCAGATGGCGCGCCAGCACGCTGGACATCCCCCCGGCAACCAGCGTCGTCAGCGCCACGATCAACATGTACAGCGGAAACATCAACGTCACCGCCGCCAGCGCCTGCGGCCCGACAAAATGTCCCAGAAACAGCGCATCCGCCACCGCCAGAACCCCGTTCATTCCCATCACGAAAATGATCGGCAGCGCCGTCTTCAAATAGGTCGCCCCCAAAGGGCCACTCACATAGGTATTCTCAGGGATATCAGACATCGCCCCAAAACTCCTCAAACAGGATGCGCTACAAAAGGGAGGAGACCCGCATTGCCACCCGCGCAATCCGCGTGGAGGAAAGTTGAAACAGTCTGAGGCTGAACTTGACCAAGGCAATATGCCAGCGGGCGGCAGGCGTCAGCGGCCTGCCGCCCTCTAACCTGACCCCGCCCCGGTCGTCAAGCCGTGTCTTTGCACCATCGCGCCGGGCATCCGCCCCCCGACACAGCCCCACCAACACGGGCCCCACCAACACAGGCTGCTCTCGCGCCACCTGCTTTTTTCATTCCCACATCGTCCATCTGGTGTAGCATGATCCAACACAAACGAGGGAGGCGCGCGTGTACCAGGTTGATCTCACCGAGTCCTATTTCCCGATTCAAGATTCCGAACAGCTCTTCGACACCACCGTCGGGGGCCTGCTCAACAGCACAGCGGCCGAACATCCCGACGCCCCGGCCCTGATCGAGGTCGACCCGACCGGCGCCATCGGCCGCCGCTGGACCTTCGAACAGCTCCGGCGCGACAGCGAGGTCATCGCCCTCGCCCTGTCCACCCGTTTCGTCCCGGGCGAACGCATCTGCGTCTGGGCGCCAAACCTGCCCGAATGGGTGCTGCTGGAATATGCCTGCGGCCTGGCCGGGCTGACCCTCGTGACCGCCAACCCAGCCTATCAGGCGCGCGAACTCAAATACGTTCTGGAACAATCGCGCTCGGTCGCGCTGTTCCTCACCCGCTCCTACCGCAACAACCCCATGTGGGACATCGCGACCGAGGCCACCCAAGGCAACAGCACCCTGCGCGAACTCACCGATATCCAGGATCGCGGCGCGCTTCAGGCCCGCGGCGGCCTGCCCGCCACCCTGCCCGAGGTCACCGCCGATCAACCGGCACAGATCCAGTACACCTCTGGCACCACAGGCTTTCCCAAAGGCGCCATCCTCAGCCATCGGGGCCTCACCAACAACGCCCGCTTCTATGCCCAACGCCTTCAGGCCAAACCGGAACAGCCCTGGGCCTCGGTGATGCCCCTGTTTCACACCGCCGGTTGCGGCATGGCCGTGCTCGGCGCGCTTCAGGCTCCGGCACCACTCTATCTCTTCAATCTGTTCGACCCGCATAGCTTCCTGAACATCATCCAGACTGAACGCATCGTCATCACCGGCGGCGTCCCCACCATGATCGTCGCCATGCTCCAGATCCTCAAAAACCAAAGCTTCGACCTCAGTTCCCTGAAATCCTGCATGTCCGGCGGCTCCATGGTCCCCCCGCAACTGGTGCGCGAGGTCCGCGACCATATGGGCTGCGCCATCCAGACCGTCTATGGCCAGACCGAATGCTCCCCCCTGATCACCCAGCACCACCTCAACGAAACCTTCGAGATCAGCTGCTCCACCATCGGCCAACCCATGCCCCAGACCGAGGTCGCCATCCGCGACCCCGCCACCAAGGCCATCCTCCCCATCGGCCAGATCGGAGAGATCTGCACCCGCGGCTACCACACCATGATCGAATATAACGACAACCCCCAGGCCACCGCCGCAACAATCGACCCGGACGGCTGGCTGCAAACCGGCGACCTGGGCACCATGACCGCGCAGGGCTATCTGGCCGTCACCGGACGCGTGAAAGAGATGATCATCCGCGGCGGCGAAAACCTCTTCCCGGCCGAGATTGAAAACGCTCTGCTCGAACATCCCGACGTGGCCGAAATCGCAATCGTCGGCCTGCCCGATGACACATGGGGCGAAATCGTCGCCGCCTTCATCCGCCCACACCGGGGCAGCACCCTGGATCCGGCCGCGCTCAAGGCCCATTGCCGCGAACGCCTGGCCCCGATCAAGACACCGGTCGTCTGGTGCCAAAGCGAAAGTTTCCCGCTCACCGGCTCTGGCAAGATCCAGAAATTCGCCCTGCGCGACCAATTCCTGGCCGGCGAAATCCCGCAAATCTCCGCCCCGATGGCCTGACCCGCATGATTAAGCGATTCCGAATCTAGATTTCCTCCTCCCAAACGCAATACCGCCACCATTGACCGCGCCCACAGGCCCTGTTGTCTTTCCCGGGCATAATCCCAGGAGGCTCCAATGCGCAAAACGGCTCGGGTCGTGGTCATCGGTGGCGGCATTGCCGGCTGCTCAACTCTCTATCATCTGACCCAGGAAGGCTGGTCAGATGTCATGCTCCTGGAACGCGACGAACTCACCTCCGGCACCACCTGGCACTCTGCCGCCCAGGTCACCAGTTTTGGCATGAACCAAACCATGATCGGGCTCAAAGCCCACTCCATCGCCCTCTACCGAGAGCTGGCCGCAGACCCGGATTACCCCGTCGGCTACAACTACGGCGACGGAGGAATCCGCCTGGCCGGCACCTGGGCGCAGATGGATGGATATGAACATTTTTCCAGCATGGCCAAGGGTATGGGCGTCGATTTTGAAGTGCTCGACCCCACCGAATGCGCCCGCCGCCACCCGCTGCTCAACCCCGATGGGCTGACCGGCGGGCTGTGGGATCCGCATGATGGCCACATCGACCCGGCCCAACTCTGCCAGGCCCTGGCCCGTCGCGCGCGCCTGGCCGGCGCCGAAATCAACCGCCACACGCCGGTCACCGGACTGCGCCAATTGCCCGACGACACCTGGATCGTGCAAACCCCCAAAGGCGAGATCACAACCGAAATCGTCGTCAACGCCTGCGGCTATCGCGTCAACGAGGTCGGCGCCATGATGGGCGTCACCCATCCGGTCATGTCGATGGAGCATCAATATTTCATCACCGACACCATGCCCGAGGTCCGCGACGCCGGTCACCGCATCCCTCTGCTGCGCTGCCCGATTTCAGATTACTACAGCCGTCAGGAAAAAGACGGGCTGCTCGTCGGCTTTTACGAACAGGATTGCAAAACCTGGGGGATGGACGGCATTGATCCGCATTTTGCAAATGACCTCTGCCCGGATGACCTGGACCGGGTCACAGATGTGCTCGACGGGGCCATCCACCGCGTGCCTGCATTGGCCCAGGCCGGGATCCGCACCATCGTCAACGGCCCCATCACCTATTCCCTCGACGGCGCCCCCCTGGTCGGCCCCATCCCCCATAAACGCAACGCCTATTGCATCATCGGCCTGCGCGCCGGACTGGGCGAAGGCGGCGGCCACGGCTGGCTGCTCGCCCAACAGATCGTCCACTCCGAGGCGATCTACGACACCTGGCCCCTCGACCCCCGCCGCTTCACCGGTCACGCGACCGTTGAACTCACAGCGAAAAAGGCGATCGAAGAATATCAGAACGAATTCCGCTTCGAATACCCGCACGAACACCGCCCCGCCGCACGCCCTGTCAAAACCACGCCGCTCACCCCCATCCTCGCCGCCGAGGGGGCCCATTTCGGCGTCGTCAACGGCTGGGAGCGGATGGAATACACCACGCCCGCGCCAGAGTTCACCGAAACCCACGGCTTCCGCTTTAACGAGGTCTTCGACCGGGTCGCCGCCGAAGTCGACGCCGTACAAAACCGCGTCGCCCTGGCCGAGGTCAATGGCTTCAACCGCTATGAAATCACCGGGACAGACGCGCAACCCTTCCTCGACCGCATGATCTGCGGACGCCTGCCACGCAAAACCGGACGGGTCGGGCTGACCTATCTGCTCAACCATCAGGGCTGCCTGAAATCCGAGGCTACAATCGCCAACCTGCCGGACGGGCGCATCTGGTACGGCTCTGCCGCCGCCGCCGAATGGCATGATATGGACTGGCTGCAAATGCACCTGCGCAAGGACGAAGACGTCACCATCCGGTCCCTCACCAACGACTGGACCATCCTCGTCCTCGCCGGGCCACAGGCCCGCGCCGTCCTGTCTGCGGTTTCGCGCGATGACTGGTCCGCCACGGCCTTTCCCTGGCTCTCGGTGCGCCCAACCACAATCGGCATCGCCCCCGCCATGATCATGGCCGTCAGCTTCAGCGGCGAACTTGCCTATGAAATCCACCTGCCCAACGCCCAGCTCCACGCGGCCTATACCGCCCTGCAAACCGCAGGCAAAGCTTACGGCCTGCACCTCTTCGGCAGCCGCGCAGTCGACTCAATGCGCCTGGAAAAAGGCTACCTGCACTGGAAGTCGGAAATTCTAACAGAATTTGATCCTTACGAGACAAACCTCACCCGTTTTGTCACCCCCGACAAGCCCGATTTCATCGGCCGCACCGCATTGCAGGCCCGTCAGGCCAAGGGACCAACCCGCTGCCTCGTCACCCTGGATCTGGGCGATCAATCCGGCCCGCAAACCGGCCCGGCCCATGGCGGCGCATCGCTCTGGCAAGAGGACAGGCTGGTCGGCACAGTGACCTCCGGCGACTGGGGCCACCGTGTTCAGCGCAATCTTGCGCTCGCCTTCGTCGATCCCGCCGCCGCCGCCACCGGCACGGCGCTCACCGTCGATCTGCTGGGTCAGCGGGTGGCGGCCAGCGTCATTCCCGCCGGCCCCTATGATCCGACCGGCAGCCGCATGCGCAGCTGACGCCGCCCGCCCGGGCGGGGCCCATGCGTCAATTTTCTACGCCCAGAGGGTGCAGATCCCATTTGCTCACAATCGCCCAACCTGCTTACGTCTGCAAAACCAAACGCACAGGTCCTGAACATGCCGCATATCGCCCCCCGCCCATGGGTCCCCGCCGCCTGCGAAACCCTTATCCAGGGCATCGCTACCCAAACCGCCGCCGCCACATCCGATCAAACCGCCACCCGGATCGACAGTCTGATCGCCCAAAACGCCCAGATCCACGATCAGCAGTGTTTCAACCTCAATCCGGCCACCAACGTCATGAACCCCCTGGCCGAAGCCGCCCTCGCCCGCGGTCTGGGCAGCCGCCCCTCGCTGGGCTACCCGGGGGACAAATACGAAATGGGGCTCGAAGCCATAGAAGAGATCGAGGTCATCACCGCCGAACTCGCAGCCGAGATTTTTGACGCCAAATACGCCGAAATCCGCGTCCCCTCCGGCGCAATCGCCAACCTCTACGGCTTCATGGCCCTCACCAAACCCGGTGACACCATCATCGCCCCCGCGCCCCAGATCGGCGGTCACGTCACCCATCACGCCGAGGGGTGCGCCGGGCTCTACGGCCTCAACACCCTGCCCGCCCCGGTCAATGCCGACGGTTACACCGTCGACCTGGACGCCCTGCGCACCATCGCCCAACAGGCAAAGCCGCGCCTCATCACCATCGGAGGCAGCCTCAATCTCTTTGAACACCCCGTCGCTGAAATCCGCGCCATCGCCGACGAAATCGGCGCCTATGTGCTCTTCGACGCGGCCCACCAATGCGGCATCATCGCCGGCGGCGCCTGGAGCAACCCGCTCGAACAGGGCGCGCATCTGATGACGATGAGCACCTACAAAAGCCTCGGAGGCCCGGCAGGCGGCCTCATCGTCACAAATGACGCAGACATCGCCCAGCGGCTCGACTCCATCGCCTTTCCCGGCATGACCGCCAATTTTGACGCGGCCAAATCCGCAGCCCTCGCCCTGACCCTGCTGGATTGGCGCGACCACGGCGCCGCCTATGCCCAGGCCATGATCGACACGGCCCAGGCCCTGGCCCACGCGCTGTCAGATCAGGGGTTGCCGGTTTTTGCCGCCGACAAGGGCGCCACGAACTCCCATCAATTCGCCCTCGACGCCGCCGCGTTCGGTGGCGGCCAGAGCGCGTCCAAAACCCTGCGTCAGGCTGGTTTCCTTGCCTGCGGCATTGGCCTGCCCCTGCCAGAGGTCGACGGCGACATGAACGGCCTGCGCATCGGCACACCAGAACTCGTCCGCCGCGGTGTCACCCCTGCGGACGCAGCTGCACTCGCCGACCTCATCGCGCAGGCCTTGCGCGCCAATGATCCCAGCGTCCTGGCCCCCAAAACCGCCGCGCTGCGTCAAGATTTTCAGGGCTTGCACTACGTGCGCAGCTGATCAGGCCCGGATTTCACCAGAACCTCGGTCAGCGCCGCCATCAGAATCAGGAGGGCCCCAACCGCCTGGGGCCATCCAAACGGCTCATCCAGCCAGATCGCCCCCGACACCACCCCAAACAGCAACTCTGCCGTCAGCAGGAAAGACAAAGTCGCCGGCGCCAGCCGCTGCGCGCTCCACAGCGTCATGAACAAGACCGGAATGATATAAACCGCCCCCAACGCCAAAGCCGGCAACAGAACCGAACGCAGCTCGGGACTCGCCGCCAAATCGGGCATGGGCGCGCCATCAATCGCCACAAAAAACAGACTCACCGCCAGCGTGCAGATCACCGATATCGCCGACAGACCAACCGCCGAGGTTCCGGGCGATTTGTAGATCAGCGCCGCCCCCGTGGCCCAGGCCATCCCCGACAGGATCGCCATCACATCTCCGCTGCGAATCCCCCCTTCGATCGCCCCGGCGCCCAGCAACAACGCCGCGCCGCCCATGGCCATCCCCAAGGCCAGCGTCGACGGCCAGCGCCACGCCATGCCCAGAAAGAACCGCTCGATCAGCTTGGACCAGACCGGCGCCAGATAAAACAGCAGGATCACCCGCACCACATCCGAATAATTCAACGCCGCCGAATAGCTGGTAAAGGCCGCCCCCGTCAGGATCGCCCCAATCCACGCCCGCCCCGACATGCGCAGCAAACCCGGGCGAAACACCAGAACCGGCACACAAAACACCGCCGCCCCCAGCATCATCAGAACATTGCCCTGCGCCCCGTCCAGACCATAGCCCTGCAACCACCGCATCGGCATCCACCAGACGCCCCAAAGGGCCGCCGCGAAAAAAGCCAGAATGACCGGCATCACAGATCCAGATTTGCTCATACGCTCTGCCTGCCCAACTCGACCGAAAAACACAATCACCCTTGCGACCGAAGCCCTTGCGAAAACGTCGTTTTCGCTCCACCCTGCCGCCACACAGAAAACAGGAGAGTAATAATATGGCGGACATCTGGGCCTGGAGCGCAACCGAAATCACCGCCGCCATTCGGGCGAAAGAACTCTCCGCGCGCGACGTGACCCAGGCGCATCTGGACCGGATCGCCGCCGTGAACCCCTCCATCAACGCCGTGGTTCAGGAAATGCCCCAGGAGGCGCTGGATCAGGCCCAGGCCATCGACGACGCCATTGCCGCCGGGCAGGATCCGGGGCCAATGGCCGGGGTGCCCGTCACCATCAAGGTCAACGTCGATCAGGCCGGCCATGCCACAACCAACGGGCTGAAACTGCAAAAGGATCTGATCGCGCAGACCGACAACCCCGTGGTCGCCAAATTGCGCGCTGCCGGGGCCGTGATCGTGGGGCGCACCAATACGCCCGCCTTTTCCCTGCGCTGGTTCACCGACAATGACCTGCATGGCCAGACCCTCAATCCCCGCAACCCGGCCCTGACCCCGGGTGGTTCCTCGGGCGGCGCGGGCGCGGCTGTGGCCGCCGGGCTCTGCGCGGTGGGCCATGGCACCGATATCGCAGGCTCCGTGCGCTACCCGGCCTATGCATGTGGCCTTCAGGGCCTGCGCCCCTCGCTGGGCCGCGTCCCGGCCCGCAACGCCTCATCCGCCGACCGGTTTATCGGCGCCCAGCTGATGGCCGTCTCTGGCCCGCTGGCGCGCTCGCTGGATGACCTCGAACTGGCGTTTCACGCCATGTCCGGCGCAGACCCGCAAGACCCCTGGGCCCTGCCCATGCCCCACGACCTCGGCCCGTTCGAAAAACACGCCACGCTCTGCCTGGCCCCCGACGATATGCCCGTAGCCCCCCAGGTCATCGCCGCCCTGCATACCGCCGCAGACGCCCTGCGCGACGCCGGCTGGACCGTCACCCAGGCACAGCCCCCCTCCATGCGCGCCGCCGCCGCCATCAACGCCCGCCTGTGGATGGCCGAAAACCACATGGCCGCACGCGATGCCCTCACCCAAGAGGCCAACGCCGCCGCGCTCTTTGTCACCGAACAGATGACCGCAGGCATGGACACCCCCGACCTGACAAACCTGATGACCGCCCTGCGCGACCGCGTGACTCTGCTGCGCGAATGGCACAGCTTCTTTGCAAAAACCCCGGTGCTGCTCTGCCCCTCTTCCGGCGCCTTGCCCTTCCCCCAGATCGAAGACACCAAAGACCCCGACGCCTTCGCCGCCGTATACGAGGCCCAGCTGCCCCAGCGCGCCGCCCCGGCCATGGGCCTGCCCGGCCTCTCCGTCTCCACCCAGCCCAGTGGCGATACCCCCATGGGCGTCCAACTGCTCGCCGCTCCTTACCGAGAGGACATCCTCTTCGCCGCCGGACGCGTGATCGAGGCCGCCTGCGGCATCCCCACCGCCTGCACCCCACCAGACCTCAACGCCCGGCCCGCTTGACGCCACAGCCCGCCCCGGTCATACGCAAACCAGCCAGCCAAGCTGGCCAGAACTGGGCTTTGATCCAGCCCAACCTCACACGAAAGCCCGACATGCCGACCACGACTCCCGATATCTCGCCCGCCCTGCTGACCGAAATCCGCGCCCGTTTCGCCCATGTGGACGAATGCCCCTTCCAGGGACCGCGCATCTTCTTTGAAAACGCCGGCGGCGCGCTGACCCTGAAATCCGTGGTCGAAACCTCCACCAAATTCGCCGCCATCCCGGACAACCAGGGCCGCGACAATCCGGCGGCCCATGCGCTGGTCGCGCTGATCGACAAATCCAAGGCCGACATGGCCGAGTTCATGAACGCCTCCTCCGGACAGTTCTTCTGCGGAGAAAGCGGGACAGAGCTGCTGTTTCGCATGATCCGAACCGCCTGCGTCAACGCCCCGTCCGGCAGCAAGGTCATCGGCTCTTCGATCGAACATCCCGCCTCCCGTTCTGCCGCCCGCCGCTGGGCCGGAATTGCCGGGCTCGACTATGTGAACGTGCCCCATGACGATGCCACCGGCACCGTGGATGTGGCCGCCTATCAGGCGCTGCTCAGCCCGGATATCTCGGTCGCCACAATCCTGCATACCTCTCCGGTCACCGGCATGGGCGTCGACGTCGCCGGCATCGCCGCCGCCATCCGTGAGGTCGCACCACAGGCCATCATCATCGTCGACGGCATCCAGCACGCCGCCCATGGCCGCATCGACATCGACAGCTACAACATCGACGGCTACGCCATTTCCCCCTACAAGGTCTTCTCGCGCCACGGCTTTGGCATCGGCTGGCTCTCGGACCGGCTCAGCGCCATGCCCCACGATATGCTCATCGGCGCGCCCGACACAGTCTGGGAGTTCGGCACCCGCGACACCGGCGCCTATGCAACCATGTCCGACGTGGTCGACTATTTCGACTGGCTCGGCGGCCAGGTCTCTGACGCCGAAACCCGCCGCGACCGTATCGTCGCCGCCGGCGCCGCCATCCACACCCACGAGGCCCGCCTGACCGACGCCATGATCCACGGCACCGGCAACCTCAAAGGGCTCAAGGACATGCCCCACGTCCACATCATCGGCGGCGTCGAGAACCCGGCCCGCGAAGGGCTGGTCTCCATCGCCGTGGACGGCGTGCCCTCGCCCCAGGTTGTCACCGCCCTGAACGAGCGCGGGATCAGAACCCACACCCGCAAGGCCGACCATTACTCCGGCAACGTCCTGGACCCGCTCGGGCTTCCGGACGCCATCCGCATCTCGCTCTGCCATTACAATTCGGAACACGAAGTGGCCCAGCTCCTGGCCGTGCTCGAGGATATCGCGTGACACCAACGCCCCCAGGGCCTATGCTCGCCTCCCCAAAGGCCACTGCGCCAGGACGGATCTGACATGGACAAAAAATCCTCAGGCCGCGGTCGTCGCGACCTTACAATCAAGGTCAAAACCGCCCGTGGGCGCAAGCTCAGCTCGACCCGCTGGCTGCAACGCCAGCTCAACGACCCCTACGTCCACCGCGCCCAGGCCGAAGGGCTGCGGGGCCGCGCCGCCTACAAGATCCTCGAACTGGACGACAAGTTCCGCTTCTTCGTCCCCGGCGCCCGCGTCGTCGACCTGGGCTGCGCTCCGGGCGGCTGGCTCCAGGTGGCGGTGCCGCGCATCAACGCTCTGGGCACCAAATCCAGCAAACCGGTTGGCCACATCATCGGCGTCGACCTGCAAGAGGTCGACCCGATCCCGGGCGCAGAAATCCACCAGCTCGATTTCATGGCAGATGGCGCCGACGAAACGGTACGCGGCTGGCTCGGCGGAGAGGCAGATGTGGTCATGTCCGACATGGCCGCCTCCTCCTCGGGGCACAAACAGACCGACCACCTGCGCATCATGGCCCTATGCGAGGCCGCGGCCTATTTCTCTTTCGACGTGCTCACCCAGGGCGGCACCTTTGTGGCCAAAGTCCTCGCCGGAGGCGCAGAGGGTGAACTGCAAAAGCTGCTGAAACAGAAATTCACCAAGGTCGCACACGTCAAACCGCCCGCATCACGGTCGGACAGCTCGGAAAAATTCGTGATCGCCACGGGCTTCCGTGGCTGATCGCAACCGCAAGACCGGCTCGGGCCGCCGCCAGGACTGCAACGCCAACTGCATCTGAAACGCCTCGGCCTGCCCGGCCACGCGCGCCTTGTCCTCCAATGCCAAATGCCAGTCCACAGTCGCCGATAGCTGCGCCTGACGCAGATACTCGAACATCCGCGCCCTCGGCGCAGACGCCACAGGTAAAGGATCGGGCACAGGACCGGACGTAGGACCAGAAACAGGCATCAGACCTCGACAAACCATGCCGGACCAGCCGGCTCTGGCCGCAACCCTGCCTGATCAAATAGCCCAGAACATGACCCGCATAAGGCGCAGGCGGGGCAATGCCCGCCTCCTCCTCTACGCCCGCCTCAATCCTGGCCTCAGCCGCCCATCCCGGCCTGCAACTGCAACAGCACCGGCGCATCCGGCACCCGTTCCAGCGCCTCGCCCAGCACGCCCAGCGCCTCTTCCACGCCACGTGTCGCATGGATCAGCCGGATCAGGATCGACCAGGAATCAACCCGCTGCGGGTCCAACCGAACCGCCTCGCGAAACGCCGCCTCCGCCGCCGGAAAATTGCGCGTCGACAAGGCCATGCCGCCCATCACCATATGGGTCTCGGGGAAATCCAGTTTGTTCGAGATCGACCGCTGCCATTCTCCCATCGCCTCGCGAAACAACGCCCGCTGGCTGGGGCGCAACGCATCCGGCGGCACCGTCAACATCTGTCGCGCTGCCGCAATGCGCACCATCCGCACCGGATCCCCCAGCAAGGGCATCAACCGCTCGGCCCGCTGGTCCGGCGGCATCGCCTGCAACATCGCCACAGCCTCCGCCCGCACCATCGGGTCGGGATCTTTCAACAGGTTCCCCCCAACCGCAAACTGCCCGGCGGATTGCAACAGATACAGCGCCGTCGCCCGCACGATCCCCGCCTGATCGCGATCCCCGGCCAGACCGATCAGATCCCGCGCAGCCTCCACCGGCGCCACCCGGCCCCGTGCCAGAACCTGCCCGTAATGGGCCCCACGATGCAGACTGTCCGGAAAGCGCGCCTCAATCTCTGCTGCCGCCCAATCCGGCGTGCGATCCTCGTGACAATCGGTACAGGCATCCGGCCCCCCCGTCTGCGCCGCCAGATCCGGGCGCGGCACCCGGAAACTGTGATCGCGCCGCCCATCGATGCCCATGTAATTGCGCTCGATCATATGGCAGCTTTTGCATTGTGCCCCTTCACTGCCGGGCACATGAAAATGATGCGACGGATCGTCATAATCGGCCAGCCGCAAGGTCTCGAACTCCGGGTTGCCCGCCGTCGAATGACATTGCGTGCACAGGCTGTTGTCCTGCGCCAGCAGATCCCCCCGATGCGGCTCGTGACAGTTCATACAGCCCACGCCCTGCGCATACATCCGCGATTGCAGGAACGAGCCATAGACGTAAACCTCATCCAGAATCTGCCCGTCCGCATGGTACAAACCGGGCCGCAATAGCGCCAACCGGTAAGAATCATGAAACGGTGTCCCCGGCAGCGGGTTGCCATCGGTCAGGTTCTCGCGCCGAGAATGGCACCCGGCACATTGCTGAATCTCAGCCTCCGTATCGCCCGCCCCATAGGCCATCGAAAACCCGCCCGCCTCGGGCATCGGCTGATCCGGAGCCTGCGCCCAGGCCACATGCGCCGCGCCGGGGCCATGACAGGACTCACAACCAACACCCCACTCCTGAACCGTTGAATTATAGCGTTTGGTCTTTGCACTGTAGCCGCGGCGATAGTCGGTGGCATGACATTCGGCACAGCGCGCATTCCAGGTCTTGTAAGGGCCGGTCCAATGCAACCCGTCCTCGACCCCCAGATCGTCGCCGGGATAGAGGTGATACCACTGCTCCCGCTCCACATCCCAAACCACATCAAAGCTTTGCTGCCGCCCGGGCTCCGTCTCCAGCAGATACTGCTGCAATGGCGCCACCCCGGCGACCGAGTGCACGGGATAAACCGTCGTCTCGCCATTGGCCTCGGTCACCGTGATGGTAAACCCCTCGCCATCGCGGCCAAACACAACGTTCATGCCCTCGCCGGAAAATTCCGAACCGGCAAAATCCCCCAACACCGTATCATCACGCGCCGGGCTCCAGGCCTTGGCATGATGCGACCCGGCCCAGGCCTCGGCCTCTTCAACATGGCAATCCGCACAAACGCCCGATCCGACATGGTCCTGCGCCCAGACCCCGGCACTCCCCCAGATCCAGACCAGCCCGGCCAACATCAAAATCCGTCTCGCCGCGCCCATGCCCCGCCCCTCGTGTCAATCAAACAACCCGACCAGACCTAGTCTGCCACCTCATCCCGGTCAACATGGCTCAACACAGCGTTGAATTCCGCCCCAATAATCAGGATCGCCGCCATGAAATACAAAAAGATCAACGCAGACATCGCCCCGGCCAGACCGGCATAGGTCGCGCTGTAGCTGGCATACCGCTCCAGATAAAAAGAGAAACCCGCACCGGCCAAAAGCCAGGCCACCACCGTCAACAGGATCCCCGGCCACACCCGCGCCTGCCGCCGCCGGGTGCCCGGCAACCAGATATGCAACCCCGCCACCACCACAATCATGGCCCCCAATGTCACAGCATCGCGCACATAGGCATTGGTAAAGATCCACAGATACAATTCCGGCGCAGCATCCTGCACAAACCGCAGATACAACGGCGCCGCAATCCCAACAATCGCCGCCACCACCATCAGAAACGCGCCCCCCAGCACAAAGCTCACACACAACAAACGCTGGCGCCACCAGGGTCTCGGATCATGCCCCATATAGGCCCGCGTCATCGCAGCCCGCAGCGCATCCACCCCGTTAGAGGCAAAATACAACGCAAGCAGTGCGCTGAACGTCAAATGCCGGGTCGAGCCTCCAGCCATAACCGTGCGCACCTCTTTCGCGATCGGTTCAGCGATCTCATCAGGCCAGGTGCCCAGGATCATGTTGATAAAAGCCTCGGTCTGCACATCCGCCGTCATCGCCCCGGCCAGAGCCACCACAAACAGCAGGAAAGGAAACAACGCCAGCAACATTGACATGGCAACATGGCTGCACATCACAAACCCGCGCTTGTCATTGAACCGCCAGACCGCCTCCAGCAAGGCCCGCGCATATGTCTCGACCACACCCGTCCGCATGCCCACTCCCCGTTTTCGCCTCAGCTCCCGCACAGCCCCGCCCCGTGCCATCGTGCGCAACCGCTTGCCGCCGCACGCAAAGCGCCAGTCTGCCTGCCATCCCGCCCGCTTGCAACTCGGCAGCATCCGCGCTCTTCTTGCGCCAAACAAGGACCCAGGCTCAAATGATCCCCATCCCCCCCGCCCCGGTCTTCATCGGGTCCGAGATCTACCGCAGATCCACCTACGGCCAGATCCACCCGCTGGCCATCCCCCGCGTATCGACCGTGATCGACCTGTGCCGCGCGCTCGGCTGGCTGCCCGCCTCCGCCTACCGCCCCAGCCCCCGCGCCAAACCGGCCGCCCTGCGCGCCTTTCACACCGACACCTACATCGACGCGCTGCAAACCGCCGAAGCGACCCAGGCCACCACCCCGGATATCCGCGACCGCCACGGGCTCGGCACGCTCTCCAACCCGATCTTCCCCGAAATGTTCCGCCGCCCCGCCACCGCCGCCGGAGGCTCCCTGCTGGGGGCCGAGATCGCCGCAAAGGGCGGCGTCGCCTTCAACCCGGGCGGCGGCACCCATCACGGCCTGCCCGACAAGGCCAACGGGTTTTGCTATTTCAACGACCCGGTGCTGGCCCTGCTCGCCCTGCGCCGCGCCGGCCTGTCGCGCCTGGCCTATGTCGACATCGACGCCCATCACTGCGACGGCGTCGACCACGCCTTTGCCCGGGATCCCGACATCCTGCTGTTCTCCACCCACGAAGAGAAACGCTGGCCCTTCACCGGAGCGCTCAGCGACACCGGCGCGGGCAACGTCTTCAACCTGCCGCTGCACCGGGGCATCAATGACACCGAATATGACCTCGCCCTGCATGATGCCCTGCTGCCCGCCATCGCCGCGCATCGGCCCCAGGCCATCGTGCTCCAATGCGGAGCCGACGCCGTCGCCGAAGACCCCCTGTCCCGCCTGACCCTCAGCAACAGCTGCCACTGGCGCACCGTGGCCAGCCTGCGGGCGATCTGCCCAAACCTGCTGGTGCTGGGCGGAGGCGGCTATAACCCCTGGTCCGTGGCGCGCCTGTGGACCGGGGTCTGGGCCACCCTGGCCGGGCACCCGATCCCCGACCGCCTGCCGCCGCAGGCCCAGGCGACCCTGCGCGCGCTGTCGTGGTCACGCCGCGGTGGACGCAACCCGCCGGATCATTGGTTCACCACGCTGCGCGACCCGCCAAACACCGGCCCGATCTCGCCCGATTTTCGCAGCCGGGTTCAACAGCTCGCCCGCCGGATTGCCCCGACGCCCCGCTCAGCTCTGCCCAAATTGCGCCAGACCGGCCCGATCACATAGCCGAATCCCGCCATAGCCGGTCTCGATCAACCCCGCCTCTGCCAACTGGGTCAAAGACCGCCCCAGCGACGGCACCGAAATCCCGATCACTTCCGCCAGGATCTCTTGCTTCAATGGCAACCAGGGCTGCGCCTGCGGGCAATCCTCAGCCAGAGCCAGCAGGCGCAAGGCAACCCGCCGCTTGGACGGCACAACCCGATCCACCCCCATCGTCTGCAAGGCAAACCCGAAATTGTAACTGCTCAGGAAATAGAAATCCCGGTAAAGGCCCGGATCTTCCTGCAACATCGTCTCGACCCGCGCCCCCAAAACCTTGCACACACGCACCGGTGTCACCGCCGTCACCGCCACCTGTCGCCTGCGCCGGGACAACAGCGCCAGATCCCCAATCCAGAACCCCGGCCCGGCCGCATGAATCAAGGTTTCCCGCCCATCATCCGCAGCCACGGCCACCGCAATCCAGCCCTCGACAACACCATATATCCCAAAGGCTTCATCCCCGATGCGATACAGAACCTCGCCCTCTTCATAGCTGCGCAGCTCAACCTGTTCCAACATCCGCGCACGTGTCGCCTCCTCCACCCGCGACAACCAGCCCAGCCGCGCAAACACGTCCAGCTCCGCGCAGTCGAACGACTCAGATTTTTGACCCAATTTCATCATTTGACACTATCCAAATCCCGCTACTGCACTAGGTCCCTTTCTACGTAACCGCCAGGATCCACACCTAATGGTCCGAGCATTTTTACGCATACTGGAGTCCAAAACCGGAAAAATTGATCAATAACCGGTAGATACCAGCGAATATCAGAGGGAAACCATGATCACAAAATTCAAAATGACCAAACACCCCTTCAGCGGATTGCGGCATCTCGCCGTTGCCGCTCTGGGTGTTGCTCTGGCCCTGCCGGCCTGGGCCGAAGGTGAAAAACCCAATATTCTCGTCATCTGGGGCGATGATATCGGCCAGTCCAACATCTCGGCCTATACCATGGGCATGATGGGCTACCGCACGCCAAACATCGACCGCATCGCCCAGGAAGGCATGATTTTCACCGATTATTACGGTGAGCAATCCTGCACCGCCGGCCGCTCCTCCTTCATCACAGGTCAATCCGTGTTCCGCACCGGCCTGTCCAAGGTCGGCATGCCCGGTGCCACCGAAGGTATGAAAATCGAAGACCCAACCATCGCCGGCCTGCTCAAGGCACAAGGCTATGCAACCGGTCAATTCGGTAAAAACCACCTCGGTGACCGCGACGAAATGTTGCCCACCAACAACGGCTTTGATGAATTTTTCGGCAACCTCTACCACCTCAACGCCGAGGAAGAGCCCGAAAACGAAGATTACCCATCCAGCCCGGAGTTCCGCGAAAAATTCGGCCCGCGCGGTGTGATCAAATCCTCGGCCGATGGCACCATCGAAGACACCGGCCCGCTGACCAAAAAGCGCATGGAAACCGTTGACGAAGAAACCGTCGCCGCCGCACTCGACTTCATCAAGCGCAAAGAAGAAGAAGGCGTGCCATGGTTCGTCTGGTGGAGCGGCACGCGCATGCACTTCCGCACCCACGTCAAAGACGAAATGCGCCTCAAAGCGGACGAGATCGCAGGCCGTCACCTGGATGAATACCAGGCCGGTATGGTCGAACATGACATTCATATCGGCATGTTCCTCGACCTGATCGACGAACTGGGCATCGCAGACGAAACCTTCGTGTTCTACTCCACCGACAACGGCCCGCACATGAACACCTGGCCCGATGCGGCCATGACACCGTTCCGCGGCGAGAAAAACACAAACTGGGAAGGCGCCTTCCGCGTGCCCGCCATGGTGCGCTGGCCCGGCAACATCGAGGCCGGACGCGTTTCCAACGCCATCATGCACCACATGGACTGGCTGCCAACCTTCCTCGCCATGGCCGGTAATGACACCATCAAAGAGGACCTCCTCACAGGTGTCACCGTTGCCGAAGTGGGCGGTGGTCGCGACTACAAGGTCCACCTGGATGGTTACAACTCGCTCGACTACCTGCTGGGCAACGCCGACGACACCCCTCGCCAAGAGATCTTCTATTTCTCTGACGATGGCGACCTGACGGCGCTGCGCTACGGCGACTGGAAGGCGATCTTCCTCGAGCATCGCTATCCACAGACCCTGCGCGCCTGGGCAGAGCCCTGGACACCGCTGCGCATCCCGCTGTTGTTCAACCTGCGCCGCGACCCTTACGAACGCGCCACAATCACGTCCAACACCTATTGGGATTGGTACATCGACCGCGCCTACCTGCTGTTGCCTGCCGCGGCCTTTGTTGGCGATTTCCTGGCCACATTCGAAGAATATCCACCGCGCCAGAAACCCGGCAGCTTCACCATTGGTGACGCGTCCGACATGATCCTGAACAGCGTCGGATCCAAGTAATCGACGCCACCATAAAAATACCCCTGGGCCGCCGCATCATACGGCGGCCCTTTTGGACTCTCCGACCTGAAAAAAGGAGCGATCATGCTCAAATCCACCCTCGCAGCCCTCTCTCTGGTGTTGGCCAGCAACGCCGCCTTCGCAGACCCGCTGCCATCCTGGACAGACACAGACGCCAAATCGCAGATCATCCGCTTTGTCGACAGCGTCACAGATCCCGCCTCCTCCACCTACGTCACACCGGCCGAGCGCATCGCCACATTCGACAATGACGGCACGCTCTGGGCCGAACAGCCCATGTATTTTCAGCTTTTCTTTGCCATCGACAGCATCGCGACCATGGCCCAGGAAGACCCCTCCATCCTGACCTCCGACGCGCTCAAGGCCGCGGCCGCACGCGACTACAAAGGCGTCATCAGCGGCGGCAAGGATGCGATCATCCAGGTTCTGACCCTGTCCCACGCCGGCATGCCCGTCGACCGCTTCCAGGCCCGCGTCAGCGAATGGTTAGAGACATCCACCCACCCCGAAACCGGCCTGCGCTATGACCAGATGACCTATCAGCCCATGGTCGAATTGCTGCGCTACCTGCGCGACGAAGACTTCAAGACCTATATCGTCTCCGGCGGCGGCATCCACTTCATGCGCGTCTTTGCCCAGGACGCCTACGGCATCCCCCCCGAACAGGTGATCGGCACCTACACCGAAACCGAATACCAGATCATTGACGGCACCCCCACAATCGTCAAAAGCCCCGCCATCGGCTTTGTCGATGACAAGGAAGGCAAGCCGATCAATATCGAACGCATCATCGGCCGCCGCCCCATTATCGCAGGCGGAAACTCCGACGGTGATTTTGCCATGCTGCAATGGACCACCGCCGGCGACGGGCCGCGCCTGGGGCTGATCGTGCACCACACAGATGCCGAGCGCGAGTATGCCTATGACCGCGACAGCCACATCGGCCAGCTGGTCGATGGTCTGGACAAAGGCCCCGATATGGGGTGGCTCATCATCGACATGGCCCGGGACTGGGGCCGCATCTACACGGGCCAATAACCGCGCCGCTTCAGATCAAAAAGAGCGCAAAACGGGCCTGACTTGTTCCCACACGGGCAACGTCAGGCCCTGCCCCACATGCCGACAGACGACCAGGTCAAGAGATCCAGCCCTTCAACATCCGCGACATCAAAGCCACCAAAAATGCCGTGCTCATCCCAAAGCTCAGCAAACCGGCCACCGACGCAAAGGCTCCGAAAATCCGCGCACCCGGCCCCAGAACCAAATCGCCATATCCCAGCGACGTATAGGTCACGAGCGAGAAATAAACCGCCGAATTCCAGTCCTGCAACTGTTCAACCCCCTGCAACGCCCAGGCCCACAACCAGACCTGCGTCGTATGGGCCGCCACAATCGCCAGAAAACTGCCCAGCAGAATACCAAACACCCGCATCAACCGGGGCCGCACCTGCTTGTGATCCAGAAAATGCAAGGTCTCGACCGTCACAGCCAGGAAACCCACGTGCAACAGGCAGCACAGCGCCAGGTAAAACGAGCCCCATAAAATCTGCGCATGCATTGCCATCGCGTCGACCCTTTGCCTCCATTTTGAAACCCAACCCGCCGCAGGCCCTGCATCTGCGTCGGTTTGCTGGATTGCACACCGCCACAGACTAAGTCACCCTTCAGCCGCACCAAAACCGTGACAGACCACGCCCCCGGCCAGATGTTTCTCTAGACCCGAGCTTTCCCGCAAACCCGCTCCAAATGCAATGGGCCCACCATGCTGCTAAACGTCCGCTCCCTCGCCAAATCCTACGACGACCGGCTCTTGTTCGACAACGTCAACCTGTCCCTCAACGCCAGAGACACCGTCGCCCTCACCGGAGAGAGCGGCAGCGGCAAAAGCACGCTGCTGCACCTCATCGGCGCATTGGATGCCCCCGACCAAGGAGAGATCACGCTGGACGGATGCCGCTATGACGACCTCGACGATCGCGGCCGCGCCACCCTCAGGCGCACCCGCATCGGGCTGATCTTTCAACAGTTCAACCTGATCGGCTCGCTCAGCGTTGCGGCCAACCTGTCGTTTCAGGCCCGCCTGGCCGACCGGTCTGACCCGGAGTGGACCGACCATATCGCCCAGCGGCTCGGCCTGACCCCGCTGCTGGGCCAATCACCCGAGACCCTCTCGGGCGGGCAACAACAACGCGTCGCCATCGGCCGCGCCCTGGCCGCGCGCCCGGCCCTGCTGCTGGCCGACGAACCCACCGGCAACCTGGACGAAAGCAACTCTGACGCCGTCCTGACCCTCATGCTCGACCTGGTCCGCGAAAGCGGCACGGCGCTGTTCCTGGTGACCCATTCGGACCGGATCGCCGCGCGGCTGTCCCAACGCCTGCATCTCAGCCAGGGGCGCATCGCATGAGGCGCACCGCCCTGATCGCCCTGCTGTCCCACTGGCGCCACCGGCCGGGCCAATTGGTGACGCTGGTGCTCGGGCTGGCGCTGGCAACGGCGCTCTGGTCTGCGGTGCAGGCCATCAACGCCGAGGCCCGCAACAGCTACGCCAGCGCCGCCGCCACGTTGCAATCTGCCGCACAGCCGGTGATCACCCGCCCCTCCGGGCCGATCCTGCTGGAGGAATACGCCGCCCTGCGCCGCGCCGGGTATCCCGTCACCCCACGCCTCCAGGGGCGCATCCAGACACCGGACGGCCCCCTGCCGCTGCTGGGCATCGACCTGTTGTCCTGGCCCGGGCTCGCCGCGCCAGCCAATGACGACACAGATGCAGGCTCTGCTGCGTCCCAACCCCTCACGCCGGCTGACCTGCTCACCGCACCGGGCCGCCTGCTGGCCCAACCCGATATCGCCCGCCAGCTTGCCAACCGGTCAGATCTGCCCCCGGTCATCACGCACCAGGCCGTCCCGCCGGGGCGCATCCTCACCGATATCGCCACCGCCGAGCGCCTGCTCAACCGCCAGGGCGAAATCGACCAGCTCCTGCGCACCGGGCCCGTGCCCGCAAACGCACCGCCCCTCACCAGCCTGCTGCCCGGCGCAACCGAAACCCAACCCGACAGCCCCGACACCAGCCGCCTCACCGACAGTTTCCACCTCAACCTGACGGCCTTCGGCATGCTTGCCTTTGCCGTCGGCCTCTTTGTCATCCACGGGGTCTCGGGCCTCGCCTTCGAAGAGCGCCGCGCCACCTTCCGCACCCTGCGCGCCCTCGGGCTGCCCCTGCCAGTGCTGACCCGCCTGGTCCTGGCCGAGCTGGTGGCCCTGGCGCTGCTGTCCGGGCTGCTGGGGCTGGCCCTGGGCTATGGCCTGGCCGCTGCACTGCTGCCGGATGTGTCCGCCTCCCTGCGCGGCCTCTATGGCGCACAGGTCGACACCACTCTGCAACTGCGCGGCTCTTGGGTCTTCGGCGGCATGGCCATGGCCCTCATCGGCGCGCTCACCGCTGGCGCACAAGGTCTGATCCGCCTGCGCAGCCTGCCGCTCCTCGCCGCCACCGGACCAGACCGCTGGGCCAGCGCCGCCGCCCGCCAGATCCGTCTCATGAGCGTCCTCGGCATCGCCCTTGCCGCCGCCGGGCTGACCGCCCTCAGCTTCGGAGGCCTGCTGGCCGGACTGGCCGCCATCGCCGGGCTGCTGCTGGGCGCGGCGCTGACCCTGCCCGCGCTCCTGCGCCTGATCCTCACCCGCATCGCCCAGCGCGCGCGCAGCCCGCTCAGCCAATGGGTCTGGTCCGATATGTCGGCCCAGCTACCCGGCCTCTCGCTCGCGCTCATGGCCCTCCTGCTCGCCCTGGCCACCAACATCGGCGTCACCACCATGGTCTCCAGCTTCCGGCTCACCTTCACCGGCTGGCTTGACCAACGCCTCGCCGCCGAGCTCTACCTGACCGCCCGCTCTGACCGTCAGGCGCAAGAGATCACCGCCTGGCTCTCCCCCCGTGTCGACGCCATCCTGCCGCGACGCTCGGTCGATATCCAATTGGCCAATCAACCCGGGCGCATCTACGGCATCACCGACCACGCCACCTACCGCGACAACTGGCCCCTGCTCGCCGCCACCGCCAGCCCCTGGGACCAATTGCAAACCGGCGCCGTGCTCATCAACGAACAGCTCGCCCGCAGTGCCAACCTCTGGATCGGCGACACGCTGCCCCTGCCCAACAGCCAAAGCGCCCCCATCGTCGGCGTCTATTCCGACTACGGCAACCCCCGCGCCCAGGCCATCACCGGCCTGTCCCACCTGACCCGGCAATTCCCCAACCTGCCGGGCCAGCAAATGGGCATCCGCATCGACCGCAGCCAGATCCCCCAGCTGACCCGCCAACTGCGCCAGACCTTCGATCTGCCCGCCGACGCCATCATCGACCAAAGACGCCTCAAGGCCCTGTCGCTAGAGATTTTCGAACGCACCTTTCTGGTCACCGGCGCCCTCAACGTGCTGACACTGGGCGTCGCCGGCTTTGCCATCCTGACCAGCCTGCTCACCCTCTGGTCCGCCCGCCTGCCGCAGCTGGCGCCGGTCTGGGCCCTGGGCATCAGCCGCCGACAGCTGGCCTGGCTCGAACTGCTGCGCAGCTGCGGGCTGGCGGCCCTCACCGCCCTCGCAGCCCTGCCCCTCGGCCTCGCGCTGGCCTGGCTCCTGCTCGCCGTGGTCAATGTCGAGGCCTTCGGCTGGCGCCTGCCCATGCACCTCTTCCCGCTGGACTGGCTGGGGCTGATGGGGCTCGCCATCCTCGCCGGAGCGCTCGCCGCCATCCTGCCCGCCCGCAAACTGCTGCGCATGTCTCCGGCCGCCCTGCTTCAGGTGTTCTCCCATGACCGTTAACCGACGCAAAATGCTCCGCCTGCTCGCCGCTCCCCTGGCCGCACCCCTGGCTGCACCCTTTCTGGCCAGCCCGCTGCGGGCCCAGGGCTTTGCCGGTCTCGGCACAGACGCCGCCGGGTTTGACATCCCGCAACCGGGCTACCGTTTCGACTTCCCCACTGATCACGCCGCCCATCCGACCTTCCGCATCGAATGGTGGTACCTCACCGCCAACCTGCGCGACGCTCAGGGGCAGGACTATGGCATCCAATGGACCCTCTTCCGCTCCGCCCTCGCCCCGCAGGATCCCGAAGGCTGGCAAAATCCGCAAATCTGGATGGCCCACGCCGCGCTCACCACCCAGACCCAACATCACGTGGCCGAGAAACTGGCCCGCGGCGGCATCGGACAGGCCGGCGTCACCGCCTCCCCCTTCCGCGCCTGGATCGACGATTGGCACATGTCCGGGCCAGACCTCGACAGGCTGCACCTCTCCACCCAGGCCGAAAACTTCGCCTACAGCCTCACCCTCCAGGCAGACGGCCCGCTGGTCTTTCACGGCACCAACGGGCTGTCGACCAAATCCGCCTCGGGGCAGACCAGCTATTACTACTCCCAACCGCACTACCAGATCACCGGCACCCTCACCCTGCCGCCCGAACCGGGCGCAGAGCCCGCGCTACCCATCCCCGTCACCGGCCAGGGCTGGTTCGACCGCGAATGGTCCTCCCAACCACTGGCCTCGGATCAATCCGGCTGGGACTGGTTCTCGCTCAGCTTCGCGAGCGGCGACCGCCTCATGGCCTTCCGCCTGCGCGGCGACACGGGCGATTTCACCTCCGGCACATGGATAACGCCACAGGGGCACACCCTGGCACTGCCAAACGGGCAACTGCAACTGGACCCACAGGACACCCATACCGTCGCCGGACGCCGCCTGCCCACCCGCTGGCGCCTGCGCCTGCCGGCACAGCAGATCGAGGGGCTCAGCACCCCGGCAACGGATGTCACCATCCAGGCCATCAATCCCAACAGCTGGATGGAGGTCTCATTTCCCTATTGGGAGGGCCCGGTCACCGTCACCGGCAGCCACCAGGGCCGGGGCTATCTGGAAATGACCGGCTACTGAGGCCTGCCATCACGCCACAAGCACGCGTCTCAGTCGCGCTCATCCTGTTGCGGGGCATCCGGATCGGCCTGCCCCACACCTTTGAACACCATCTTGAACGGCAAGGCCCATAAAACGCCCAGCACCACATAGACCAACAGCTCGACCAGAATGGGCGGCCGCCCCAGCCAATTCAAAATCGTCACAGCCAGAACAATATAGACCGGCAATCCCACCAACAGGATCAAGGCAGAGAGTCGCCGGCGTGCTTTATAAGACAGGGTCATCGCAGAGGGTCGCCTTTCACATCCAGGTCACGCGCACGCGACAAACAGCTTAATCCGCAAACGGATCCGTCACCAAAATCGTATCCTCCCGCTCGGGCGAGGTCGACACCATGGCAACAGGACATTGGATCAACTCTTCGATCCGACGCACATATTTGATCGCATTCGCCGGCAAATCCGCCCAGCTGCGCGCGCCTTCGGTCGATTCGGACCAGCCCGCAATCTCTTCGTAGATCGGCGTGCACCGCGCCTGGCTGTCCGCAGCCGTCGGCAGATAATCCAACCGCTCCTCGTCCAGCTCATAGCCGACACAGATCTTCAGGGTCTCAAACCCATCCAGCACATCCAGCTTGGTCAGCGAAATCCCGTTCATCCCCGAGGTGGCACAGGTCTGACGCACCAGACAGGCATCAAACCAGCCACACCGCCGCTTGCGCCCGGTGGTGGTGCCAAACTCATGGCCCCGCTCGCCCAGTCGCTGGCCGTCATCATCCAGCAGCTCGGTCGGAAACGGCCCTTCACCCACACGGGTGGTATAGGCCTTCACAATGCCCAGAACAAAATCAATCGCCCCGGGTCCAACCCCGACACCGGTCGCCGCCTGCCCGGCAATCACATTGGACGAGGTCACAAACGGATAGGTGCCGAAATCAATGTCCAGCAACGCGCCCTGCGCCCCCTCGAACAAGATCCGCTTCCCGGCCCGGCGCTTCTCGTTCAGAATCTTCCACACCGGCGCCGAGTATTCCAGAATCTGCGGCGCAATCGCATTCAACGCCTCAATCAGCGCGTCCCGGTCCACCTCCGGCAGGCCCAGACCACGGCGCAACGCATCGTGATGCACCAACGCCCGATCCACCCGCAGCTCCAGCGTCGCCGCATCCGCCAGATCCGCCACCCGAACCGAGCGCCGCCCCACCTTGTCCTCATAGGCCGGCCCGATTCCGCGCCCGGTGGTGCCAATCTTGGCCACCGCATTCTGCTGTTCGCGCGCCCGGTCCAATTCGCCGTGAATCGGCAGGATCAGGGGCGTGTTCTCTGCAATCATCAGCGTCTCGGGCGAAATCTCAATGCCCTGCCCGCGTATGGTCGCGATCTCTTCCATCAGGTGCCAGGGGTCCAGCACCACACCATTGCCGATCACGCTCAGCTTGCCACCGCGCACCACGCCGGACGGCAAGGCATGCAGCTTATAGACCGCACCATCAATCACCAAAGTATGGCCCGCATTGTGACCGCCCTGAAAGCGCGCAATCACATCCGCCCGCTCACTCAGCCAATCGACAATCTTACCTTTGCCCTCATCGCCCCACTGCGCGCCGACTACGACCACATTTGCCACTGCTGTACCCTCCGGACAGAAAACCCGCGCCGGTATAACGGGGCCAGTGCAACAGGGAAACGATTAAATCCGGATGCAATGACGCAGGGCTGGACAGCCCCGCCTGATTCCGCGATTTTGCACGCAAAAATCGAGGCATCTTGGTCATGGGCGTGCTGATACGCTGGTTCTTTGCATTCATCCTGTTGGCGGTCACCTATAATCCGACCCAGTGGAACTATGTGCGCTGGTCTCTGACCCATTACACAGACCGCCTGTCCATCGTTGTTTTCAGCGGGCTGCTGCTGCTGATCGGCTACATCATCTACACCCGCGCCACGCTCCGCTCGATCGGAGGATTCGGCATGATGCTGGTGCTGGCAGTCGTCGGCACGCTGCTCTGGGTGCTCTACGACCTCGGGCTGCTCTCGCTGGAGAATCAGGACATCAACGTCTGGCTTGGCATATTCGCCCTCAGCATCGTGCTCGGCGTCGGCCTCAGCTGGAGCCACGTCCGCCGCGCGCTCAGCGGTCAGGCGGATATCGACGATGTGGATGACTGATTCTGCGCTCTGACCAAGCGTCACAGATGCGCCCGCCGCCATACCCGCTAACCTGGCTGCAACCGCAACATAACCCGAGCCCAGCCATGAGCCACTACAGCTTCGCCCAGATCCTCGACGCAACCACCCCGGCAGAACAGGGCGGCTTCACCGCGCCGCTCGCGTCAAACTGGACCCAGGGGCGCACCAGCTATGGCGGGCTGACCTCCGCGCTGCTGCTCAAGGCCGCCCAGGACGCAGCCGCCGCCGCAGAGGTCGAACTGCCCCCGCTGCGCTCTGCCCTGATCGACTTCACCGGCCCCGTGTCCGAACCGGCCACCTATACCGGCGCGATCCTGCGCCAGGGGCGCAACATGACCACGATCGAGGCCAGGGCCAAAATCGGCGATCAAACCGTGGGCACCGGCAATTTCTCTTTCGGCCAATCGCTCACCAGCGACATTTCCGTGCCCTGCCCGGCCCCCGACGCGCCAGCCCCCGAAGACACCCAGCCCCTCATCCCCGCAGCGGCCCAATCGGTCGCCCCGGGTTTTCACACCAATTTCGACCTGCACCTGATCGAAGGCGGCCTGCCCGGCATGGGTGCCACCCGTGGCTACCTGCGCGGCTGGGCCCGCCTCAAGGACCCGGCCTCGCGCGGCGGCGTCCTCTCCCAGATCTGCCTCGGAGACATCCTGCCCCCCGCCGTCTTCCCGCTCTTCAAACGCCTGGGGCCAAACAGCTCTGTGAAATGGATCTTCAACCGAATCGATCCCGATCTGACCACCCGCGACGGCTGGTGGCAGGTCGAATCCACGCTCACCGCCGCCTCAAACGGCTATTCCAGCCAATCCATGCGCATGTGGAGCACCGACGGACGGCTGGTCGCGGACGGCATGCAATCCGTCATCGTCTTTGTCTGAAATCTCTGGCTGAACCTTCAACAGCACGCGCCAGCCCCTCAGACCGCGCCGTCCTCCTCCAGTGACACCGGCGCACCATGGGGCGTGCGCAGATAGGCCTGCTCCCAGGCCGCCTTCACTGCCGCGGCCTCTGGTGCCTGCGCCATGTCGACCTCCGCCAGAAACGCCTCCAGCGTCTCCAGCCAGGCGTCAAAATAATCGCTGCCGCCGTTCAGCTCCTTTTCCAGCCCATGCCGGCGCAAGGTCGCCCCAAACCGCTCGGCCCAATCCGGCCAGGCAAAAGCCCCGGTTTCATTCAGATGCACGGTCAGCGCAAAAACCTGCGCATGCCAGGGGGCCTCGAATACAGGTTCCGGCGGCTGGGTCATGCGGGCTCCAGATAGCTTTGCCACAGATCCAGCACCACCTCATCGCGGGGATGCTCTGGCGCCTGCCATAACTCAGAGGCCGCAAAGACCACCGCATACAGCGGCTCTGCCGCCTCGCCCAAACCATGCGCATTGCTGTCAGGCAAAACATGCGCCCCCTGCAAGCGCAAAACCCGCCCCACCGCACCGGCGGCATAATTGGGCAGGCGCGTATGCCCTCCGGCAACCAGATCGCTCTCGGACCGTGGCCGCGTGCGCACCGCCTGCCCCGGCTCAAAATGCGCCACCACATCGCTGTCCCGCGCCGAGGGGCCACCCCGCGCCAGCACCCCGGGCACCGCCGCCGCCGCCATGGCCCGTGACGCCAGCGGATGCGAACCATCCGCCTGCGCCGCGCCCGCTGCGTCAGCACTGCTCAGGTCCGCCACATCCAGCACACCCGTCTCCACCAGCAGATCCGCCAGACCAGCCATCCACTTTTCATAATAGCTGAACCGCATGTAATCCTTGGGCGACAACCGCTCGCGTTCGTGACGCGACATGTCCAGATTCCACTGCCCCAACGCCCCGCAGGCCAGCGTCACGGCCAAAGCCCGCCCATGCCAATCCGTAGCAAATATTGGCTCGTCTTCTGCATCGGGCGTGACCGGACCATCACCAAACCGCCCGCCCATGTCATGGACCCGGCTCATGTCACCGCCCTCGCCAGACCCGTGCCCACCATACTGTCGCGCGTCACCAGATCCGCCAGCGCCTCCAGCCCCATCCCCTCACTGCCCGCAGGCCGCATCGGAATCACCAGATAGCGCATCTCCGCAGTCGAATCCCAAACCCGCACAGCCGTCTCTTTCGGCAAATGCACCCCGAACTCGGCCAGCACCTGACGCGGTTCCCGCACCGCCCGGGCGCGATACGCATCCGATTTGTACCAAGCCGGCGGAATCCCCAACAGCGGCCAGGGATAGCAGGAGCACAGCGTGCAAACGACCATGTTGTGGCGCTCCGGCGTGTTCTCTACAGCCACCATATGTTCGCCCTGACGCCCATAGAACCCCATCTCGCGCACCATTGCGGTGGCATCCTCGCGCAGCGCCGCCAGAAACCCGGGATCACTCCAGGCCCGCGCCACCACCTCAGCCCCATTGCGCGGCCCGATCTTGTTTTCATAGGTATCAATGATCGCATCCAACGCCGCCGGATCAATCAACCCCTTGCGCGCCAGAATCGTCTCCAACGCTTTCACACGTAACGCAGGGTCAGGCGGCAATACCGCATGCGCATGAGAATGACCGTGAGAATGACCGTGGGAATGGTCGTGAGAATGGTCATGTGAATGATCCGGCCCATGATCATGAGCATGATCAGAAAGGCCATTTTGCGGGGGGTTGGAACTGTCATGAGGCATGGTCCCAAAATGCGCCCCCCGCGACCCCCTGTCCAGTCTCAACTTCTCGCCTTGCCCCCGGGCGCAATTATCCCTACATAGCGCCCGGTACAGCAATACCCGGGTCTCCATGGAAAACGTCGTCCTCATCATCCACCTGTTCCTGGCCCTCGGCCTCATCGCCATCGTTTTGATGCAGCGGTCCGAAGGCGGCGGTCTCGGCATGGGGTCGGGCGGCGGCGCCGTTTCCGGCCGTGCCGCAGCCACAGCACTGGGCAAAGTCACCTGGATCCTGGCCGCAGCCTTCATCTGCACCTCGATCACGCTCACCATCATCGCCGCCGAAAAATCGGCCGGCAGCTCGGTGATCGACCGCCTTGGCACCTCCGCACCCGAAGCACCGGCGCAGGACGGCGACGCAAATCAATTGCCCCTGGGCGAAGATCTGCTGCCGCCAACACCCGGCGCCGACGCACCCCTCCCACGGGCCGACTAAACAGCTACAACAGCTTGGCACAATACCTTGGCCGGCATCGGATAGACGCAACACAATGTTGCGTCCCCCTTGCCCCGGCCACAGGTTTGCTTTACCATCGAAGTCCCGTGGTGCAGGCGAATCTGAACTGATTCCTGCTCGTCTGGACTCACCCAATTTGGACTGAATTTCACGGGGGACCGCCACCCAAATGGCTCGATTTGTTTTCATCACAGGCGGCGTCGTCTCCTCTCTGGGCAAAGGCCTCGCCTCTGCCGCCCTCGGCGCCCTGCTGCAATCGCGTGGCTTTTCGGTCCGCTTGCGCAAACTCGACCCCTATCTCAACGTCGATCCCGGCACCATGTCGCCCTTCGAACATGGCGAAGTCTTCGTCACCGATGACGGCGCCGAAACCGACCTGGACCTGGGCCACTACGAACGCTTCACCGGCGTCGCCGCCCGCAAAACCGACAGCGTCAGCTCGGGGCGGATCTATTCCACCGTGCTCGAAAAGGAACGCCGCGGCGACTATCTGGGCAAAACCATTCAGGTCATCCCCCACGTCACCGACCAGATCAAAGACTTCATCGCCATCGGCGAAGACGAAGTCGACTTCATGCTCTGCGAAATCGGCGGCACCGTCGGCGACATCGAGGGCCTGCCCTTCTTCGAAGCCATCCGCCAGTTCAGCCAGGACAAACCGCGCGGGCAATGCATCTTCATGCACCTGACGTTGCTGCCCTACATCGCAGCCTCGGGCGAACTGAAAACAAAACCGACTCAGCATTCCGTCAAGGAACTGCGCGCCATCGGCATCGCACCCGATATCCTCGTGTGCCGCTCCGAACGCCCGATCCCGCCAAAAGAACGCGACAAACTGGCCCTGTTCTGCAACGTCCGTCCCGATTCCGTCATCGCGGCCATGGATCTCAAATCCATCTACGAAGCCCCCCTCGCCTATCACCGCGAAGGGCTCGACCAGGCCGTGCTCGACGCCTTCCAGATCTCTCCAGCGCCCCGCCCGGACCTGCGCAAATGGGAAGATGTCGCAGACCGCATCTACAACGCCGAAGGCGAAGTCAAAGTCGCCATCGTCGGCAAATACACCCAGCTCGAAGACGCCTATAAATCCATTGCCGAGGCCCTGACCCACGGCGGCATGCACAACCGCGTCAAGGTCCGCGCCGAATGGATCGACGCCGAAACCTTCGACCGCGAAGACCCGGCCTCCTATCTCCAGGGCTTCCACGCCATCCTGATCCCCGGCGGCTTTGGCGAACGCGGCACCGAGGGCAAGATCAAAGCCGCCCAATTCGCCCGCGAACACAAGGTCCCCTACCTTGGCATCTGCCTGGGCATGCAAATGGCCGTCATCGAAGCCGCCCGCAACGTCGCTGGCGTGACCAAGGCGGGCTCCGAAGAATTCGACCACGAAAGAGGCGACAGACGCTTCGAACCTGTGGTCTACCACCTCAAGGAATGGGTTCAGGGCAACTACAAGGTGACGCGCAAGGCCGATGACGCCAAGGGCGGCACAATGCGCCTCGGCGCTTATGACGCCCAGCTCACCGATGGCTCCCGCGTGGCCCAGGTCTATGGCTCCACCTCCATCGAGGAACGCCACCGCCACCGCTACGAGGTCGACATCAAATACCGCGAACAACTGGAAAGCGTCGGGCTGAAATTCACCGGCATGTCCCCCGATGGCCGCCTGCCCGAGATCATCGAGTGGGAGGACCACCCCTGGTTCATCGGGGTTCAGTTCCACCCAGAGCTGAAATCCAAACCCTTCGACCCGCACCCGCTCTTTGCCGACTTCATCCGCGCCGCGAAAGAAACATCGCGCCTGGTTTGAAAACCTCTGTGATCCCCGGTTCAGCCTCCGGTTCCCGCCCCGTCGCGGCCCCATAGAGACCCCGTAGAGATCCCAGAACAAAAATTTACCCCAACAGGCCTGCACAATTGGCCTGTCTTGGGGTAAACACACCGGCAAGCCGGTCAAACCGCGACAAAAAAGGGAGAGTGTTGGAAATGGCAAAAGGGTACTGGGTCGCGCATGTGGATGTCTCCGATCCACAGGCTTACGAGGCCTACAAAGAAGCCAACGCAGTCGCCTTTGCCGAATACGGCGCACGCTTCGTGGTGCGTGGTGGCAAACAAGAGGTGCGCGAAGGCACCGTCAGAGCCCGCACCGTCGTGATCGAATTCGACAGCTACGAAACCGCCGTCGCCTGCTACGACAGCGATGCCTACAAACACGCCGTTTCGCTGCGCACCGATGTCTCGGTCGGTGACCTGGTGATCGTCGAAGGCTATGACGTCTAGCCCTCTCGCCCCAGCCCGGTTAAACTTGACCCATCATGTTGCTTAACAAACTCTTCCAGGCCTTCCGCGCCCAAAACCCGGCACCGGATCTGCCCGATCCGGACGCCGAACTTGCCCTGGGGGCGCTGCTGGTGCGGGTCGCCCAGTCCGACCGCGACTACCAGATCGAGGAAATCAGCCTGATTGACCGCATTCTGGCCCAGCAATTCCAACACAGCCCGATCGAGGCCGCCAAGATCCGCGCCACCTGCGAAAAACTTCAGGCCGCGGCGCCCGAAACCGATACATTCGCCAGCCTGATCCGCACCACAACCGGCATCGAAATGCGCCTCGCCGCTCTGGATGCCCTGTGGCAGGTCGTGCTCGCCGACGGGCAACAACAGGCAAACGAACTGCGCATCGTCGAAGAGGCCCGCCTCGCCATGGGCCTGTCGCGCAGCCAGAACGAAACCGCCCGCGCCCGTGCGCAGGCCCGCCTGAATTCCTCCAGCCAGGGAGCAGGCTGACACATGTTCACTGACCTCTTGCGCCGCCTCGCCGCGCCCGTACCCAACCGCCTGCCAACCCCGGACGCCCGCCTGGCCCTGACCGCGCTGCTGGTCCGCATCGCCCGCTCGGACGGTGATTACGCTGCCGCCGAAGTCAGCCAGATTGACCGCATCCTGGTCAGCCGCTACGCGCTGGCTCCTGCCGATGCGACCGCGCTGCGCCAAGAGGGCGAAATCCTCGAATCCCAGGCCCCCGATACCGTCCGCTTCACCCGCGCCATCAAGGACGCGGTCGATTACGAAGACCGGCTCGCCGTGGTCACCGCCGCCTGGTCCGTCGTGCTTGCCGATGGCGGCCGCGCACAAGAGGAAAACGCCCTCATGCGCCTCATCGCCAGCCTGCTGGGCGTCTCTGACATCGACAGCCACCGCGCCCGCCAGCAGGTCGATTCCAAAACACCGCCCCAGACCCCTCCAGAGTGAGCAATCCACCACTCGATCCCCCGCCAGATCCCCCCTCCGGGCATCAAACCGGCCGCCTCCTCGCCACCCTGGGCATGTACGATCTGCCCCAGATGCGCCCCGCGAATAACCGGTTCTGGCAGGCCATTCGCGCCCAACTGAAACAGGCGCCTCAGCAGCTCACCCACGATGCGGACCCCTGGCAGGTCTGGCAATCCCCCGATCTGCTCTTTGCCCAAACCTGCGGCTACCCCTACCGCGCGCGCCTGCACGGTCAGGTTCAGCTGATCGGCACGCCGGACTATGGCCTGCCGGACTGCCCGCCGGGGCACTATAACTCGGTCTTCATCACCCATGCCGACACCCCGGCCCAGACGCCAGAGGATCTGGCCCAGGGCACCTTTGCCTTCAACGAGCCCCTGTCGCAATCCGGCTGGGCCGCGCCCATGACGCACCTGGGCCAACAGGCCCGTTTCCGCCACTACCTGCAAACCGGCGCCCATGCCGCCTCCGCCCGGGCCGTGGCCCAGGGCCAGGCCGACCTCGCCGCTATCGACGCGCTCACCTGGGCGCTGCTCCGGACCCACGACCCGATCACCCGCACCCTGCGTGAAATCGGCCGCACCGCCCCGACACCGGGACTGCCCTATATCACCAGCCCCCGCCAGAACGCCCAGCACTTGGCCCAGGCCGTGCGCCGCGCCATATTACAGCTGTCCGCCCCCGACCGCGCCACCTTGCACCTGCAAGGTCTCGTCTCGATCCCGGCGCAGGCCTATCTCGCCATCCCAACACCTGCCGCCCCCCCAGATCCCTGACCCAAACCGCCCAAATCCCGCTGCCCTTGGGTCAACTCGACCACCTGCACCCATATTCCTGATTGCAAAATCGAAATTTCTGCGCCCTATTGACTCCCCAAAGCAACCCAGGACGACAAAGAGCCACCTTGAACACACCTCCCAACGTCATCCAGATCGACAACCTGCACAAAAGCTTTGGCGCCCTCGAAGTGCTCAAGGGCGTGTCCCTCTCTGCGCAACGCGGTCATGTGGTCTCGCTCATCGGCTCTTCAGGCTCCGGCAAATCAACGCTGCTGCGCTGCGCCAACCTGCTGGAACATTGCCAACAGGGCGAAATCCTGTTTCAGGGCGAACCCGTCACCTGGACCGGCCAGGGCCTCAACCGCCAGCCCAGCGACCCGGGGCAGGTTCTGCGCATCCGCACCAACCTCTCCATGGTGTTCCAGCAATTCAACCTGTGGTCCCACCTCAGCGTGCTGCAAAACGTGATGGAGGCCCCGGTCACCGTCCTCAAACGCGACAAAGCCGAGGTCGAGGAAAAAGCCCGCTACTATCTCGACAAGGTCGGCATCGGCGACAAATGTGACAACTGGCCCGCCCAGCTGTCCGGCGGCCAGCAACAGCGCGCCGCCATCGCCCGCGCCCTGTGCATGGAACCCCAGGCCCTCCTGTTTGACGAACCCACCTCCGCCCTTGATCCGGAACTGGAACAAGAGGTCATCAAGGTGATCCAGGATCTCGCCACCGAGGGACGCACCATGCTGATCGTCACCCATGACATGAAGCTCGCGGCAGATGTGTCTGATCACGTTGTGTTTTTGCACAAAGGCCTGATCGAAGAGCAAGGCCCGCCAGATCGTTTCTTCGGGGCTCCTGAATCCGAACGCCTGCAAGGATTCCTCAGCTCCACCCAAGCGGCCTGACCGGTCGCCACCGATAAAAACCGTTTACAACAAGAGGTAAAACAATGACCAAACTCACCCTCACCACCGCCGTTCTGGCCCTGGTCGCCGGCATGGCCAGCGCCGACACCGTCCGCATGGGCACCGAGGGCGCCTACCCTCCGTGGAACTTCATCAATGACAAAGGCGAAGTAGACGGCTTTGAGCGTGAACTGGGCGACGAACTCTGCGCCCGCGCCGAACTGACCTGCGAATGGGTGACAAACGACTGGGATTCGATCATCCCCAACCTCGTCTCGGGCAACTACGACACCATCATCGCCGGCATGTCCATCACGGACGAGCGCGAAGAGGTCATCGACTTCACCCAGGCCTATACACCGGCAGACCCATCCTCCTACCTCGCCAATGTGGCCGAGCTTGACCTCAGCGGCGCCGTCATCGCCGCCCAGTCCGCCACAATCCAGGCCGCGTTCATCGCTGAAAAAGGCTGGACCCTGGTCGAATTCCCAACCCCCGAGGAAACCATCTCGGCCGTGCGCAACGGCGAAGCAGACGCGGTTCTGGCCGATCAGGCCTATCTCGCCCCCTTCGCTGACGAAGACGGTCTCTTCATCCTCGCACAAGAGGAATCCATCGGTGGCGGCGTCGGTGTCGGCCTGCGCGAATCCGATGACGAGTTGAAGTTCAAGCTGGACAGTGCGATCGCCTCCATGAAGGCAGACGGTTCGCTGAACAAACTGATCGAAAAATGGGAAGTTGCCAGCACCTGGTAAACGGACCAGCCCCCGCCAGACCGGCGGGGGCCACGTCTCTCTGATATCCCATGCAACTGCGTCCGGCCCGTTCCTCTGACAGGGCCCGTGCGCGCCATGGCCCATACCCCAGGACCATATGTTCAGCTTTTGCACAGACCCCGACACGCTCGGCACCACCCAGTGGTTTGCCTGCTATCTGACCACGATCAAGCATATGAGCTTGTACTGGTCCGTGCTCACCGTGCTTGCCCTGCTGGCCATCACCGCGCCCGCGGCCATGCTCTTCGGCTTTGGCGGCGCCACCGCCGCCCGCAGCGCCATCGCCCCGCTGCGCTGGTTCGGCAAGGCCTATATCGCGCTCGTGCGCGGCGTCCCCGACATCGCCTTCTTTCTGTTCTTCGTCATCGCGCTCGACCAGGCGTTTGAATGGGCCCGCCACAAGGTGCTCTGCCCGGACTGGACCGATCCAATCCGCCAGGGCAGCGACTTCGTCGTCTGCTCGGCCGCCAAACTGCCCCTCTCCAGCTCGCCGCAATGGGTGCACGAGGTCTACGGCTTCCTGCTCGCCGTGCTGACCTTTGCCATCGTCTTTGGCGCCTTTGCCGCAAATGTCCTCTACGGCGCCATGCGCGCCGTCCCCCGTGGCCAGCTCGAAACCGCCGAGGCCTACGGCATGACCCGCCGCCAGACCTTCTGGCGCGTGCTGGTGCCGCAAATGTGGCTCTTCGCGCTGCCCGGCCTGTCAAACCTCTGGATGATCCTGATCAAGGCAACACCGCTCCTCTTCCTGCTCGGGATCGAGGACATCGTCTATTGGGCCCGCGAACTCGGCGCCACCGCCAACAAACGCTTCACCGAATACCCGCACGGAGACTGGCGCATCTGGTACTTCCTGGGCCTGCTTGTCTTCTACCTCTGCTTCACCCGGGTTTCCGAAATCGTCTTCGCCCGCCTCAACCGCCGCCTCATGCACGGTCAGGCCACACTCGGAGGCGGCTCATGACAACCTGCTGGCAAACCATTCAGGACTACGGGCTGCGCTCTATCGGCATCGGCGAACGCCTGCTGCCGAAAACCGATTTCACCCTGTGCCAACATTTCACCCTGATCGGCTCGGGGCTGATCTGGAACATCTACTTCGGCCTGCTCGCCCTCAGCATCGGCTTCCTGCTCGCCTCTGTCGTCGCCGTCGGCAAGAACGCCCGCTCCACCCCAATCCGCAAAAGCTGCGAATGGTTCATCTTCATCTTCCGCGGCTCGCCCCTCTTCATTCAGTTCTTCTTTGCCTATTTCCTGTTTTTGCAATTGAAGAAAATGGGTTACGCGGCATTCCTCACCTCGGCCCAGGCGGGCGCGCTGGTCGTGCTGATCCTCAACACCGCCGCCTACTCGGGCGAAATCTTCTACGGCGCCCTGCGCACCATCCCGCGCGGCGATATCGAGGCCGCCGACGCCTACGGCTTTGGTGGCTGGCCGCGCTTCCGGCGCATCATGTGGCCCACCATGCTGCGGCTGGGCTGGCCCGCCTACACGAACGAGGCGATCTTTCTCTTCCAGTCCACAACGCTGGTCTTCTTTTCCGGCTTTCCCACCTGGAAACAACAGGGCGACGCGCTCTATTATGCCAGCTATTTCGCGGACAAGACTTTCAACCCGTTTGTGCCTTACCCGATCCTGGCCTTCTACTTCATCCTGCTGACACTCTGCATCGTCGGGATCTTCGGGCGGATCAACCGCTACCTCAACCGCCACCTCCCGGCAGAACAGCGGCCCAAATTCCGCTACCGGCCAAACCTGATCCGCTGACGCAGCGCCTATAGCACCCGCGCCAGCGCCTGCATCAGCAGTTCCGGCGCGGTGACATTGGGCGAATGGCTGACATCCATCTCCTCGGCGCTCCACCCGGCCTGCGCCATGGCACGCGCGTAAAACGGGCGGAACGGATCGCCGGGATTGCACCGCTTTGCATAGATGTAATGGCGCGGGCACTCCAGATCCCGCGACAGGCGCAGCCGTTGACGGAAACACTCAATCGGCATCTCGTTGCGGTGCCGGTTGACCCAGGCCAGATCCGCCTCAGAGGTATCCGGCGACGGCGGGTTTGACGGCACGCGCCACCCCTCGCCCTGCGCCGCCGCGCCCGCCTCCATCGCCTCGCGATGGGCCGCAGGCACCAGATCCATCAGCGATTCATTGTCCCCCGGCACAAAGGCATCCAGATAGATGACCCGCTCCACCACATCCCGCGCCCGGTCCGCCACACCCGTGCCAACCAAACCGCCATAGGAATGTGCCAACAGCGTCACGCCAGACAGCTCCTCGGTGCGGATCACGCCCAGCACATCGTTGATATGCGTCTCCAGATCCACCGCAGGCCCGGCCAGATGCAGCCGTGCCCCCAGACCGGTATAGCTCGGCGTCCAGAATTCATGACCCGCCGCCGCCATCAACGGACGCATACGCGCCCAGGCCCAGACCGACGACCAGGCTCCATGACATAAAACCACCCGCGCCATCACATATCCTCCCTGAAAATCCGCGCTGCAATCAGCCTCAGAACCGCCAATAGCCGCCGTCAATCTGCATCAGCTGACCGGTATGATAGGACGACGCATCGCTCATCAGATAGGCCGCAATCCCGCCAAAATCCGCCGGTTTGCCCCAGCGCCGCGCCGGAATACGCTTGCTCACATTGACCGCGAATTTTTCGTTGCCGATCAGGTTTTCGGTCATATCCGTCTCGATCCACCCCGGCAAAATCGCATTCGCCGTGATCCCATAACGCGCAAACTCCACCGCCAGCCCATAGGTCATCGAATTCAACGCCCCCTTGGAGGCCCCATAATGCTCCGAGGTCGCCGCCCCCGAGACCGAGGCCAGCGACGACACCGCCACCAGACGCCCGCCCGGATCTCCGGCCTTGGCGCGCTCTACCATATGGCGCAGCGCCGCCTGATAGGTGTGATAGACACCGTCCAGATTGACCGACAGAACCCGGCGCCATTCCTCGAAATCAATATCCAGAAACGATGACGCCCCGCGCCCGGAAACACCGGCATTGGCAAAACAGCCGTCCACACGCCCGAATTCTTCCAGAGTCGCCGCCATCGCCGAATTGACCGCATCCGCATCCGCCACGTTGCACACATAGGCCGCCGCGCGCACGCCGTGGCCCTGCAAAACCTCGACCGCCGCCGCATTCTTGTCCGGGTTTGTGCCCCAAACGGCGATATCCGCGCCCTGCGCCGCCATCGCCTCGGCCAGCCCCAGACCAATTCCACCATTGCCACCGGTTACCAGCGCAACCTTACCCGTCAAATCAAACGACATTTCCGAATCCTCCAGTTTCTGCCCGTAACTTGTCAAACTTTGCGGCAATGAACAGCACTCACCGCAACGCCTCGGCCAAAAGGTCAAAGACAACCCGAATGCGCCGGCTCGATTGCAGCTCCCGATGAGTCGCCAGCCAGGTCTGCAACGGGATCGGCGCCAGCTCCGGCATCGCCACCTCCAGCTC
Source organism: Marinibacterium sp. (assembly GCA_034670145.1). Classification (GTDB taxonomy): domain Bacteria; phylum Pseudomonadota; class Alphaproteobacteria; order Rhodobacterales; family Rhodobacteraceae; genus HXMU1420-2. The sequence continues at coordinate 276,757 of JAXMOA010000002.1, read as the reverse complement.
GGGCAGGCGCGCGGCCCATTCGTCCATCAGGATCCCCATGCCCAGCCCCTGACGCATCATCTCCTGATAGGCCAGACCACTGTCCGTCACCCAATGGAAATTATCCGCCGTCAGCGGCAGGCCCAGATCCCGCATGTAAGGCAACATCGCCTCCGCGCTGTCAAACCCCACAAAAACGCCACGCGCAAATTCCTCCATGTTTCGCGGCCGACCATGGCGCGCGAAATACTCGGCCGATCCGTAAAACCGCGCCAGGCTCTCCCGCACCAGCCGCGCCGTCAGATCCGGCTGATCCGGGCGCACATGGCGAATGGCAATATCCGCCTCCCGTCGCCGCAAATCCCGCAGCTTGTTCGAGGCGATCACATCCACCGCAATCCCCGGCGCGCGCTCGCGCAGGGTCCGCAGGATTCGCGGCAGGACCATCACCGACAAAGTATCGCTCGCCGTGATCCGCACCCGCCCCTCGATCGTCTGGCTCTGCCCCGTCGCCGTCAAAGAGATCCGCGACGCCGCATCCGCCATCGCCCGCACATGCTCGACCAGCTCCAGCCCGGCCTTGGTCACCACCAGCCCCTTGCCCACCCGCTGAAACAACACCACGCCCAGCGCCTCCTCCAGCGCCGTCACCTGCCGCCCCACCGTGGGCTGCGACTGCCCCAAAACCCGCGCCGCCGCCGACAGCGATCCCTCCTCCACAGTCGCCAAAAACGCCCGCACCTGGTTCCAGTCAAAAGAGATCGCCTGCCAATTCATGCAAATCCGTATATAAAGAATACGAAAACATGCAATTTCTTTTGAGAGACCCCCGCGCTATCTCACGCTGCAAAGGAGATCCCAATGCACACCGACGCCACCTTCTGGAACAAGATAGCCCGCAAATACGCCACCCAGCCGATCGCGGATATGTCCTCATACGAACACACGCTCAACCGCACCCGCTCTTACCTCCCCCCCGAGGCCCAGGTCCTCGAACTGGGCTGCGGCACCGGTTCGACCGCGCTTCTGCTGGCCCCGGGCATCGGCCATATCACCGCCTGCGACGTCTCGCCGGAAATGTCCGCCATCGGCCGCGAAAAGGCCAGGGCGCAAAACATCTCCAACATCACCTTCACCACCGCGCCCAGCGACGATCCCCGCTTTGCCCAGACCCAGCTGGACGCGGTGCTCGGCTTCAATCTGATGCACCTGCTGCCCAAGCCTGAACAGACCATCGCCGCCGCCCACGCGGCACTCAAACCCGGCGGCTATTTCATAACCAAAACGCCCTGCCTCTCGAACGGGCCCTTTTATTTGCGCCCCATGGTCCATTTGATGCGCGGCTGGATGATGATCCGCCACCTGGGTCACGCCCCTTACGTCAACTTCTTCTCCATCCCCTGGCTGGAATCCCAAATCCAATCCGCCGGCTTTGAGATCATCGAAACCGGCAACTTCCCGGCCAAACCGCCAAACCGCTACATCGTCGCCCGCAAAAGCTGAACCTCCCCCTCCAGCCGCCAGAACACTGGCCGCCTCCAAAAACCTGAGCTAAGATCCGCATGACCTTGTCTTACAAAGAGCCCCCCATGCGGATCGCACTCTTCCTCGGCATCATGCTCACCCTGTCGGCCTGCAACGGAATCGAGAAATTCGGCACCTACGACACCTATAATCACCTCACCACAGACCCGATCCCCGTGGTGATGCCCGCCAACGCCAATTACATCTCGGAACAATTCGGCCGGGGCGGCGAAATCGACGGGCTGCCACACGAAGGCATCGACATCTGGGGCAAGGTCGGCACCCCGATCATCGCCGCCGCGCCCGGGCGCGTCGTGGCGTCCTATTACGAACCCGGCCATGGCAACACCGTCGAAGTCTACCATGGGCGCGACACCGATGGGGAACAGGTCAAAACCATCTACAAACACCTGAAAACCCGCACCGTCCAGACAGGCGCTCAGGTCGCGCGCGGCGAACAGGTCGGCACGATGGGCGCCACCGGCGCGCTGGCCATGCTCATCCATCTGCATTTCGAGGTCCGCCGCGCCAGCACCGGCAATTTCTACCGCGCCTATGACCCGATGCTCTACTGGGTCCAGGGGCCGGGCCGCGTCACCTGTTTCGAAACAGGCAAGACCTATGCCACCGTCCCCTGGCGCATCACCTACCCGGTGCCCTGCCGCTGAAATACACATCACCCCTCAAATCCGGGCGCGGTTCCACAGCCCGGCATCGACAATTCCACAAACCACCCCGACCCTGCCCCTTGCGGCACCCCGATCAGAACGCTATCCAAATCATGTTCCTCACTTTGGTGCTGCATGAAAATCGGAATATTGCTCGCGGGCCATGCCCCGGACGCCCTGATCGACGAAACCGGCGATTACGACCTGTTTTTCAAACGCCTGCTGGCCGGTCACGACTTCACTTTTGAACATTGGCCGGTTGTCGACGGTCAGTTTCCGCCCGGGCCACAGGCCGCAGATGGCTGGCTGATCAGCGGCTCGCGCTACGGCGCCTACGAAGACCACGATTGGATCCCCCCGCTCGAAGACCTGGTGCGCGCCATCGACGCCTCGGGCAAACCCTTGATCGGGGTCTGCTTTGGCCATCAGATCATCGCCCAGGCGCTCGGCGGCAAAGTCGAAAAATTTGACGGCGGCTGGTCCGTGGGCCGGGTGAGCTATGATACCGAGGACGGCCCCGTCGCCATCAACGCCTGGCATCAGGATCAGGTGACCCAATTGCCCCAAAACGCCAGGGTGCGCGGCGCGACACCGTTTTGCGAAAACGCCATACTCACCTATGGCGACACGATCCTGACCTACCAACCTCACCCCGAATTCGACCCCGAATTCCTGACACGTCTGGTCCAGGCGCGCGGGCGGGGGCTTGTCCCCGACGCCCAGCTGGACGCGGCGCTGGAACAGGCCAACCTGCCGCTCGACACCGACCGTGTCGCAGCCGAAATGGCAGCATTCTTCAAGGCGGAGCGCAAATCATGACCAACTGGATGACCAAAATCCCCCAAGCGGCCCGGGACTACCTCGAAGGGCGGCGCCTGGACGAGGTTGAATGCATCATCTCTGACATCCCCGGCATCGCCCGGGGCAAGGCCGTGCCCGCGACGAAATTCGCCCGCCAGGACTACTTCCACCTGCCCGACAGCATCTTTTATCAAACCATCACCGGCGGCTGGGGCGAGGCCGCGGGCGAAGAGGGTTTTATCGAACGCGACATGATCCTGCGGCCCGATATGGACACCGCCTCGGCCGCGCCCTGGACCGGCGACTGGACCTTGCAGGTGATCCATGACGCCGAGGACCGCGACGGCAACCCGGTCCCCTCCAGCCCGCGCAACGTGCTCAAACGCGTGGTCGCGCTTTATGACGACATGGGGCTCGACGCGGTGGTCGCCCCCGAGATGGAGTTTTACCTGGTCGCCCGCAATCTGGATCCGGCCAAACAGATCGAACCCATGATGGGCCGCTCTGGCCGCCCCGCCGCCGCCCGTCAGGCTTATTCTATGACGGCCGTGGATGAATTCGGGCCGGTGATTGACGATATCTATGACTTCGCCGAGGCTCAGGGGTTTGAAATTGACGGCATCACCCAGGAGGGCGGCGCCGGTCAGCTGGAGATCAACCTGCGCCACGGCGCGCCGATCAAGCTGGCGGATGAGGTGTTCTATTTCAAACGCCTGATCCGCGAGGCCGCCCTGCGCCATGATTGCTTTGCCACCTTCATGGCCAAACCGATTGCCGATGAACCCGGCAGCGCCATGCATATCCACCACTCCCTGGTCGAGAAGGCCACCGGGCAGAACATCTTTGTCGGCCCGCAGGGCGGCGAAACGGACGCGTTTTTCCATTTCATCGGCGGGCTGCAAACCTATATGCCCGCAGGGCTGGCGGTCATGGCGCCTTACGTGAACAGCTATCGGCGCTACGTCAAGGAACACGCCGCCCCCATCAATCTGGAATGGGCGCGCGACAACCGGACCACGGGCATCCGCGTGCCGCTCTCCAGTCCGGCCGGACGGCGGATCGAAAACCGCATCGCCGGGATGGATTGCAACCCCTATCTGGGCATCGCCCTGTCGCTGGCCTGTGGCTATCTGGGGATGAAGAACGAAATCCGCCCGCGCAAACAGTTCCGCGGCGATGCCTATGAAGGCGATGGCGATATTCCCCAGATCATGGGCGAAGCGCTGGATTTGTTTGACGACGCGACCGAGCTGCACGAGATCCTGGGACCAGAGTTCGCCCGGGTCTATTCCATTGTGAAGCGGGCGGAATATGATGAGTTTTTGCAGGTGATTTCACCGTGGGAACGCGAACATCTGCTGCTCAACGTCTGACCTGAACCGGCCGGGCCGGATGTGGGGCCCGGGATTTTGAGTATTTGGACCAAAAAGAAGATGGGGCCCGTCACGTGCCGATGAACCTGCTCTATGCCAATGACCGTGCCGGGGAATATCCGCAAAGCTGGTACGCGGCCACCGCGCAACCGCTGGAGCCCTTTCCGGCGCTGGCAGGGGATCAGCGCGCGGATGTCTGTATCGTGGGCGCGGGCTATACCGGCCTGTCTGCCGCGCTGCATCTGGCCGAGGCCGGGCTTTCGGTCATCGTGCTGGAAGCGCATCGTGTCGGGTTTGGCGCCTCCGGGCGCAATGGCGGACAATTGGGCAGCGGTCAGCGCGCGGATCAGGGGGAATTGGAACAGATTGTCGGGCGCGAACAGGCGCGCGCCTTTTGGGATCTGGGCGAAGAGGCCAAGGCTCTGGTCAAATCGCTGATTGCCCGCCACCGGATCGATTGTGAGCTGAAGCCGGGCGTGGCCTGGGCCGGGTCCAGTGCTGCGGATGTGCGCTCGATCCAGTCCTATGTTGCGCAGTTGCAGGATGTCTATGGCTATGACCAGATCACCGCCCTGGACCGCGACAGTTTCGCCGCAATGTGCCCTTCACCGGACTATCAGGGCGGCGCGCTGGACATGGGGGCGGGGCATCTGCATCCGTTGAAATACGCCCTGGGCCTGGCCCGCGCGGCCTGGTCCGCCGGCGCGCGGATCTGCGAAGGCAGCGAAGTGCTGGCCCTGGAGGACGGCCGCCCCGCCACCCTGCGCACCGCCAAGGGCAGCGTGCAGGCCGATCATGTCATTCTGGCCTGCAACGGCTATCTGGGCCATCTGCACCCCAAGGTTGCCGCGCGCGTCATGCCCATCAACAACTTCATCGCCGCCACCGAGCCACTGGGCGAGGCCGCCGCGCAGGTGCTCGCCCAGGATGTGGCCGTCGCCGACAGCCGTTTTGTCGTCAACTACTTCCGCCTGAGCCCGGACAAGCGTCTGCTGTTTGGCGGCGGCGAAAGCTATGGCTACCGCTTCCCCAAAGATATCCCCGCCCTGGTGCGCAAACCCATGCAGGTCATCTTTCCGCACCTGCGCGACATCCGCATCGACTATGCCTGGGGCGGCACGCTGGGCATCACGATGAAGCGTATGCCCCACCTCGCCCGTCTGGGTCCGAACATCATGTCCGCCTCGGGCTATTCCGGGCATGGCGTCGGCACCGCGACCCACGCCGGGCAATTATGCGCCCGCGCGATTCAGGGCGAGGCCAGCGGCTTTGACACATTCGCCCGCCTGCCCACCTCGCCCTTTCCCGGAGGCGCCGCCACGCGCGCGCCGCTGCTGGTGCTGGCCATGACCTGGTACACCCTGCGCGACCGGTTGGGGTTCTAACCCAAGCACCGCCCACACCTCTGCAATCCTCGACCGCGCGCCCCTCGGCGCGCGCGCCATACCCCTGCGCATTTGGCAAATCCACGCCAAGTCCCCCCCGCGCCAGAATTTCCCCTTCCTTCAAAACGCGCCATGGTTTAAGTAAACCGAAATGCAAGCATCAGGATTTTGGAAATGAGCAACCTCCCGAACGTGCACCAGGCCGAACCGATCCCCCCACAGGCCCGCGACGCCATAGACTCTCTTCTGCAAACCGGCGACCTGTTCCGCTACACCGCCCCTCAGGATGCGCCCGTCACCTTGCTCGAACAGGAATTCGCCGCACTGCTGGGCAGCACATACGCGCTCGCCGTCTCTTCCTGCTCTGCCGCCTTGTTCCTGTCACTCAAGGCGCTGGACCTGCCGCGCGATTCCCGCGTCCTGATCCCCGGCTTCACCTTTGGCGCCGTGCCTTCGGCCATCGTGCACGCCGACTGCATTCCGGTCCTGTGCGAGGTCGGCGACAATTATCGCATCGACCTGACCGATTTCGAGGCCAAACTGCCCACCGTCCAGGCCGTCATCATCAGCCACATGCGCGGCCATACCTCTGACATGGACGCCATCATGGCCCTGTGCAACGCCCGCAACATTCCGGTGATCGAGGACGCCGCCCACTCCCTGGGCACCACCTGGCACGGCCAGAACATCGGCACGCTCGGCCGTATCGGCTGTTTTTCCTTCCAGTCCTACAAAATGATCAACGCAGGCGAAGGCGGCATCCTCGTCACCGACGACCCGGATCTGATCGCCCGCGCCGTCATCATGTCCGGCGCTTACGAACATAACTGGAAAAAACACAGCGTTCTGCATGACGCCTTTGCCAAATGGCAAAACAAACTGCCGCTCTACAATCAACGCATGTCCAACCTGGCCGCCGCCGTCATCCGCCCGCAATTGCCCGAACTCGCCCGCCGGGTCCGCGACGGGCGCTCCAACCATGACCACGTGGCCAGCCGCCTCAACGCCTCGCCCTGGATCAACGTGCCAGACCCGCTCCCACCCGAGGAACGCGCCCCCGACAGCATCCAGTTCAACATGGTCAACATGACCCAGGACGAAATCCGCGCCTTCGCGGATACAGCCAAGGCCGCAGGCATCACCGTTCAGGTCTTTGGCCTCAGCACCGACAACGCCCGCGCCTTCTGGAACTGGCAGTTCATGCCCGAACAGTTCGACCTGCCCCAGACCCGCGCCATGTTGATGAAAGCCTGCGACGTGCGCCTGCCGGTACAGCTTTCGCAACAGGATCTGGACACCATCACCGATATCCTGCTCGCCGCCGCAAATCAGGTGATGTCACAGGCCCGCGCCTACGGCACCTGAGGCAAAATCCGAACAGCATACTTGCGGCGCACACCGCGCCGCGCCATGCTCGGACCATGACAGATCTTTCCAAAGGCGCCGCCTGGATGCGCGGCCAAATCATCCCGATCGCAGAGGCCGGCGTCAATGTCACCGACTGGGGGCTGACCCATTGCGATATCGCCTATGATGTGGTCCCGGTCTGGAAAGGCGCGTTTTTCCGCCTGGACGACTATCTGACCCGCTTCCTCGCCTCTGCCACCGCCCTGCGGATGCAGACCGATATGGATCGCGCCGCAATCACCCAGGCCCTGCACCGCATGGTTGCCGCCTCGGGCCTGCAAAACAGCTATGTCGCCATGGTCGCCGCACGCGGCCGCAACCCCATCCCCGGCAGCCGCGATCCCCGCGACTGCGACAATCACTTCTACGCCTGGTGCGTGCCCTATGTGCATCTGGTCAAACCCGAGGCCGCCGATCTTGGCACCTCCATCTGGATCGCCAAATCCGTCCGCCGCATTCCCAGGGACAGCGTCGACCCAAAGGTCAAGAATTACCATTGGGGCGATTTCACCTCTGGCCTGTTCGAGGCCAAGGACAACGGCTATGAAACCACCCTGCTGCTGGATCACAACGACAACGTGACCGAGGGCCCCGGCTTCAACGTCTTCGCGCTGTTCGGCGACCGGCTCGTCACCTCTGACCATGGGGTCTTGCACGGCATCACCCGCCAGACCACCCTGGAAATGGCCGCCGCGCGCGGCCTCTCCGTCGAAACCCGCGCCCTGACCCTGTCCGAGTTCTGGGACGCAGACGAAGTCTTCCTCTCCACCTCTGGCGGCGGCATCATCCCCGTCACCCAGGTCGACGACCGCCACTTCTCCAACGGCGCACCAGGGCCCGTTGCCCGGCAATTGCGGACAGATTACTTCAACTGGCTCGAACGCAAAGATCTGCGCATCCCGGTCCAAGACCCCGGTTAGCGCCCCGCTCAACGCTTCCCTCGCGCCTCAACGCGGATCATCTTCCTCGAACTCGCGTTTCAACGCCGCCACCTGGTCTTCGATGTCATCCTTTGACGCGGCCAGGAAACCTGACTTGTGTTTCACCTGACCCGGTTCCACATCACCCAACGGCTCCGGCGGATCAGGCGCCACATCCATTGCAGCCTCTGACACCTCCGCCTCTCCGCTCAACGCCTGCGTGGTCTCTGAAACCGCCTGCCAGGCGGTAATGAACACGCCGGCAATCACTGGCCCGAAAATCAGCCCCGAGGCCCCAAAGACGGCCAAGCCCCCCAAAGTGCTCACAAAAATCATCAGGTCAGACATCTGAGCATCCCGCCCGACAAGCGTGGGACGCAGGACATTGTCAATCGTGCCAACCACCAGAAAGGCCCAGGCCGCCAGGCCAATGCCCTGCGGAATCGATCCCTCGATCAACAGGTAGATCGCACCACCCACCACCACTCCGGTTGCCCCCACCCCCGGAATCGCCGCCAGAATTGCCATCACCACACTCCAGAACGCGGCCCCCTCGATCCCAGCGATCCAAAAGCCGAACCCACCCAGCGCCCCCTGGATCACACCGATCAAAAGCGTGCCCTTGATCGTCGCCCGGCTGACCGAAACGATCCGATCATGCAGCTTGTCCTGCACATCCGCCGACAGGCCAGAGCTTTGCAGGATCGGACGAAACGCAGAGGTTTCCAGCGGCAGAAAGAAGAACAGCGCATAGATGAAGGTAAACAGGCTCAGGAAAAAGCTCGCCGTGCCATTGGTCAGCCCCGACAGCGATCCCGCCAGAAACGACGCCGCAGAGCCCAGGATCTCATTCGCCTTCTCGATCAGCTGAGGCCCATAGACCACCAGATCCTCACGAAACGGGACCCACTGCGGAAACTCGTAAGTGCCCGCCCTGATCGACTCCACATCGCTCGACAACGTATCCAGCAGATGCCCCGCCCCGGCAAACAACCCCGAAGCCTGCGCCATAGCAAGATAGGCAATGCCGATAAGTGGCCCGATGACCAGGATAATTCCCGTCAGCACCGTAATGACACTGGCCAATCCCTTGCGGTTTCCCACCCGCAAAAGGATGGCGCGGTAAAACGGTTGCACCAGAATCGCACAGATCGCAGCCAGCGCCAGCGCCGTCAGAAAGGGGCGCGCAATCTCAAAGAAGACGACCGTGACCAACAGCGTAACCGCCACCAATGCCACAAATGCAACCGGCAGCCGTCGGCCAGCGGGCGGCTGATCCTTTTCCATAGTCTCAACTTCCCTTGTCTCAACTTCCCTTGTCTCAACCGATGACGCTGTTTCCATTCTCCCCACCCCCACCTCAGCACAACAAAGCTGCGCTATATCAATAGGCTACGAGCCTAACCTAATCCGAAACCCACACGCACCGCATCAGCCCGCCAAACCCGGCTCCGGCGCATCGCCCAAAACCCGCAGCGTCTGCGTTGGATAGGCCAGCTCGGTTCCCGACTCCCTGACCGCCTGCAAAATCACCAACGTCAACCGCTCGATCGCTTGCAGATAGGCATCATAATCCGCCCCACGGGTCCACACATGCATCAGAATATTGACCGAGCTTGGCCCGATTTCGCTGACATAGATATATTGCGCCGCCTCCTCACCCAGATGGAAATCGCCGCTCGACCGGTGATGCAGCCGCAGCGCATCGCGAACCGCCTCGATCTGTTCCCGGCTGGACGACAACACCAGCGCCACCATCACCTTGACCCGGCGATGTTTGCGCGTCGAATAGTTCAGAACAACGGAATTGGACAAATCCGAGTTGGGAATATACCGCGGGATCTGGTCAAACCCCACCACCAGCGTCGAGCGCAGATCAATCCGCTGAACAGTGCCCACAAACTGCCCCTCGACCTGAATCGCATCCCCACTCTTGAACCGGTTCTCGCTCATATTGGTCATCCCGGCCACCAGATTGCGGATCAGATCCTGCGTCGCAATCGCCAGCCCGGCACCCAGCACCCCAACCCCGGTCAGCGCCCCGCTGATATCCACCTGCCAGATCTTCAACAGCGAGGTCAGCCCAAACAGCATGATCGCAAACTGGCTGATCCGCCGAATCCAGCTTGTCTCACCCGCCGCCGGCCCCATCTTGTCAGCAACCAACAGCGACACAAACGGACCGCTCAACTGATACCAGGTGGCAAAAACCGCCACCAAAGCGACCGAGCTCAGCAGTTGCGTCAGAACCGTGGCCAGTTTCTGTGGCGGATTGACCAGATCCAGCATCAGAAAAACCGCAAAAGTCATGGCCAGGATCTGCACCGCAACCTTCAACTGCGCGCTGACCTCATCCGACAGCGAAACCGAGAACCGCTTCAACAGCGCCTCAAATCCCGCCACAATCCACTCGGACAGCACCTTGCGCAGCAAAAAGACGACAACAAACGCCACAGCAGCAACCGCCAGAACACCGCCGTCCATGCCAGCCAGCCACATGTTCAGAGTGGCGCCAAAATTCTGAATGATGCTGGGCCAGTTGGCCGTGTCAAACACCACGGGTCAGCTCGATTCCGGCCCGGCCCATCCTGCCAACATCAGGCCTGCCATCGCACAGGCTGAATCCGATCCGTTCCCCGGCAAGCGGCCACAGCCCCTCAGGGTTGCCATGCCCGCCCATCGCATCCAACCCGCGCACCCGCCTATTTCTCTTTGTTTTTCGTCATCAGGCTCTCAGCCAGCGGAACCACCAGCGCGGGCAAAACCGTGCCCAGCGGGTTCTTGACCATCTGCTGGATATCCGCAGCAACGGCCTGGACCTCGCTCACCGCCTGGGTGAACTCAGCTTCCAGATCCTCGATCGCCATGTCGCGCACCTCGGTCGCCCCCTGCACATCCGCATCCGCACTCAACCTGCTGGCCGCAAGCGCCAGAAAGATAGCCAGCCCGAAATTGCCAACCGCCACGATCAGCGCCGCCAGAGCCGGCGACAAAGCCACGCTCAGCGCGTGATACGCGGCAATATTCACCATGATCAGCCCGATACCCGCCACCAGACCAGCAGCAGCCATCAGCCCGGTCTGATTTCGCAGAACCGTCATATGCCGCTGCGCAATCAGGCGTTCCGCCCGCAGGGCAATCGAGATGTTTCGGCTTATGCGCTTCATTGGCTCCTCCTCATTTTCGGCTGGTACGCCCGGCAATAAAGCCCAGCAAAAACGCCCCGAACACCGTAACCAGCGGCTTCTTTTCTGGCAAATCCTTCAATTCCTCCAGGAAATGCTCCCAAAGACCCTTCAGCTCATCCGCATCCAGCCCGTGCTGGGTCAGCAAATGCGCCACATCCTCCAACTGCGGCTCGGCCGCCTCTTGCGCATCCGCCTCGACGGATGCTGCCTGCGGATGCGTCCCGTCCGATTGCGGCGGGTCGTCTCGGGCCGGGGCTGACAACTCTTGTTCCAGAGCGCTCACGGCTGTGGTCATTCTTTTCTTGTCCACCATCGTCTCACATCCTTTCCGGATCTCTCGCGGTGCTGTTCAACGTCACAGAAATTGCATGTTCAACGCCAGATATACCTGCCATTTGGGCAGGCCATTTCCCTTGCTGAACACCGAATACTGCGGTTCGACAAAGAAGTTGAAAACGGTTTTACCACGTTTGGTCACCTTCCCGAACCGAATTCCAACCGGGATCGAGTAATTGTCGTTGTCAAAGTTATACGACCAGATCGGCGCGCCGCCGGTGTAAAACCCGTCCCCCAGCTGATAGAAAACAAACGGCTGGAACGCCCCCAGGTTGACCCGGTTACGGCCATTCGTATCCCCCACACCAGTGCGCCACGTCAGAAGATATCCGTATTGGATCAGCGGCGATTTGGCGTTGAAATAGACATTGGCCAGCCCCAGCTGCCATTGATCGCTGCCCAGCCTGCTGTCATTGGCCGTCGGGGCCACCACTTGCGGGCCAATGGCAAAGCTTACCGCCGGGTTGCCGGTGCCGATCTGATAGGCGGCGAAAATGTCAAAATCTCCGACGCTGTTGACCGTTTGCCCCCCGGTTCCCACAGGAAAGGAATTGAACGGCAGCGACGCGCGGATCAGCCAGTTGGTGTCACCGATCGCAATCGGCTGCGCATATCGCAGCACGAATTGATTGCCCGTCAGGTTCGACGGACCGGTGAAATCCCCGATGTAATAATTCTGTATGTTGAAGGCCTTGATGTCCGCCAACGGGTTATTCGCCTGCGCCGCATCCGAACCCGCGTCAGACTGCGCCAGCGCCTGCTGCACACCGAACAGGCCAAGGCACAAAGACAAAGCCCAAATCAGGTTCCCACTAAGTGACGTTTTCATCCGCACCCTCCCTTTGAATTCACCAGCGCCGCCTGCACTTCACTGCTTCGGCTGTGGCACGGCCTCCGGCAAGGCTCGCCCCTAAAGGCGGCTTGGTGCCCAGATAGGCCGCAATTGTCGGTGCTCATGCTGCGCGAAACAGACCCGCCGTGCATCAAACCGCCACCGAAACATTGTTCTTCAAACCAAAGGCAAACCGCAGATACCCGGCCCCCTCCCCAATCAACGAGGCCCCGACCATCAGCCCCACCAGAACCACGCTGACTTCGGGATAGACCGACATCAGATAGCCAGAGAGGAGGATCGAAATCACCCCGCCCAGAATAACCCAACCGGCGCCCGGCTCGGGCCGCGCCATCACACCCACCGCAACCCGGATCAACCCGCTGACAAAAACCGCAACGATCATGACCAGCGTCAGCGCCAACAGCCCCTCAAGCGGGCGCAACAACAACGTCAAACCGGCAAACCCCGTGAACAACCCCAAAATCAAATAGGTCACCCGCGCATTCCACCCGTCCCGGGTCATGAAAAACTGCCCCAGCATCACAGCCCCGCCAAAGGTAAACGCCGCCCCGACGATCACTTCAACCACCAGGGAAACCATGAATGGCGCGAAAAAGGCACAGACCCCCCCGATGATCATCAGCAGTCCAACCGCCAGAAACCAACCCCAGCTGTTTTGGAGTTCATGTGTTGCCTTCGCCATATCTCAATCACTTTCCCTATCTGTATCGCCGTCACTGGCCCATTCACTGGCCCCATCCCCAGAGGCCAGCACCGTTTTGCAAACACAAATACTGATAAAACCACCGCACACAGGGCCAGCGTCTTGGCCGCCCCCCGGATCGCTAGGGATCAAAAGACGCCCTCCCGGCAACCGGACAGATCCAATCACCGAGAGGCCAAAAGCGCCGGATCAGCCCTCGGCCAACTTGGCCCGCAGCTCGTTTTCATCGCTGACCGACAGGGTTGTCTCGATAACCTCGCCCTTCATGCCTTCCAACTCGCTCAGCAATTTGGTCGGCCGGTCCGACCACCCGATCACGGCCAAAGCCGAAGAGTCCGGCGTCATCTTGGCGCCCACCCGCGCCGCCAGCGCGTCTTCTTCGTCCGCCTGATCCAACATGCCCGCCAGGGTTCCAGAACCGGCCCCCAGCGCAGAACCGGCCAGAAAACCGGCAGCCGGGTTGCCAGCCATCGCGCCAATCAACGTCCCGGTCAGCGCCCCCAGCGATGTTCCACCCAAAAAGCCGGCAGCCGTCAGAGTGTCAGAATTCCGCGTCCGCAATACCCCGTCCTTGTCGCGGGTCATCACCACCGCCTCGTCCAGATCAACTTCCCAGTCCATGCTCATCTTTTGCAGACGCAATAGGGCTTCATCCGCCGTGTGGCGGCCTTCGAATACGATTACGACCAGATCACTCATGTCTTGGTTCTCCTTGATTGAACATTGTTTGATTGTTTGGACAGACACCCGCGCAAAGCTCTGTTTGCGCAGGTGCCATTTCTCAGGACCAAAGCGTCACTTGCTGCCGTTGTTGGCCGTCATCAGCTCCATGACCTGATCAATGGAAAAGCTCGCAGGCTTCTGACGTGGCGGGAATTCCTGGAATGTGGACAGGAACTGACCCACGTATTTCTGCGCAGGCACCAGGAAATAGATCCGGTCAATCATCCAGTCATAGTAAGTGTTGGATGTCAGATGCGCCTGCTCATATGGGTCGCGCCGCAAATTGGTGATCAAAGGCACACGCAGCGGGGTCCAGGGCTCGATCCAGGCCCGCAAGGTCGAAACCGCTTTTTGCTCCAGGAAAATAAGCTTCCAGTCGTCATAGCGCAAAGCGGTCAGCTCTCCGGTATCCGCAAAGTAAAAGATCTCGTGACGCGGGCCATCTTCGACTTCGCCCAACAAAATCGGCAAGAAATTGTAGCCGTCCAGATGCACCTTGTACGCGCGTCCGATCGCCTGCACGCCACCCGCTTTCAGCTGTTCCTTGATGCTGTCATTGCCAGCAGCCGCCAGGAACGTGGGCAACCAATCCATATGGTGCATGATCTCGTTCGAAACCGAATCCGCTTCGATCTTGCCAGGCCAACGCACCAGGGACGGCACACGCCAGCCCCCTTCCCAATTGGTGTTCTTTTCGCTGTAGAACGGGTTTGAACCGGCATCAGGCCATGTGTTCTTGTGCGGGCCGTTGTCCGTCGAATAATGCACGATGGTGTTATCCGCGATGCCCAGATCATCCAGCACATCCAACAGCTGTCCAACATGCATGTCATGCTCGACCATGCCGTCGCCATATTCGTCCTGACCGGAAATGCCGTAATGCTCGTCCTTTACATGGGTGCGGAAATGCATCCGCGTGCCATTCCACCAGACATAGAACGGTTTGCCCTGCTCATTGGCCCGTTTGATAAAGTCGATGGCAGCCGCCACCGTTTCATCATCGACGGTCTCCATGCGTTTCTTGGTCAGTGGACCGGTGTCCTTGATGCTCCCATCCGCCGAAGATTTGATGACCCCGCGCGGACCAAAGGCTTCGCGGAACGTTTGCCCGTCCGCCAGCACCGCGTCGCCCGGATAGTCCCGGTTCTCTGGCTCTTCTTCGGCATTGAGGTGATAAAGGTTGCCAAAGAACTCATCAAAACCGTGGTTCGTGGGCAGCATCCGGTCCTGATCGCCCAGATGGTTCTTGCCAAACTGGCCGGTCACATATCCTTCGGCCTTCAACAGGCCCGCAATGGTCGGATCTTCCTCCTGCATGCCCAGATCGGCCCCCGGCAGACCAACCTTGGACAGACCGGTCCGATACACCGACTGCCCCATGATGTAAGACGACCGCCCGGCGGTGCAGGATTGCTCACCATAGTAGTCGGTAAACATCATGCCTTCATCGGCAACCCGGTCGATATTGGGCGTTTCATAGCCCATCAAACCTCTCGTATAGGCCGAGATATTGGACTGGCCGATATCGTCGCCCCAGATCACCAGAATATTTGGTTTGTCCTCAGCGAAAAGCGCAGTAGGTACGAACAAGGAAACGAGAAGCGCGCCAGCGGCGCCCATTCGCCAGTTTGTTAACTTCGGTTTGTACATTTGTTTCTCCCAGTAGCTTCCATGCGTACCTCATTGTAATTGTTGATCTATTCGACCAAATGAGACTCCCCGCGAAAGACGTAAAATCCTTCGAGCGGACACCAAATCTAGGATGCCACAGTGATTCCCTTGTCGGAAAACACGCAAAGCGAACAGGTTTTGTCAGGCGCCGAACATCCGGCCGGCATCAAGTCAGCGATCATGAATGCGCCGCTGGAACTGCTGTTACAGGACCAGCCGCGCCATTCTCGTGAGATCCAGAAAGACCTGAACTACAGGATAAACGCGCAAAACCCCGAGACCCTCCTGAACGCCGAATACTATCTGGAATGCGCCGACCGGATGCACACAATGGCCTCCGGCTCCGACCTGTTCCTGCGCGCCGGGCTCAACCCGGACCTCGCCTCAACCGGGATTTTCGGCAAGGCCGTTGTGCATTGCGAAACCCTCTGGGATGCGCTGACCACCGCCAAAGACTGGCTCAGCTTCCTCTCTCAGGGCGACACCGTCTCTTACCGGCTGACCAAAGGCCGGTTCCAGATCCGATACGAAGACCCGTTCGACGGCCGCCCAGGCACCACATCGCACATAGAGTATTACATCGCCACGTTCCTCTACCTCCTCCGCCTCACCCGCTGGACCAGAGACCCCAACCTGACCGTCACTCTCCCCCAGGGGCGCACCAGCCCCACACCGCTCATCTGCGAGGCCACCAAACGGCAAAGCGCCCCGGTCGGCCTGATCGAATTCGACGACGAACTGCTGCGCAGCCCGATGAAACACGCCAACCCCCTGCTCTCTTCCATCGCCATTGGCCTCATGGCCCGGCTCAACGCCAAAGCCCTCAAAATCGAAGACCTCACCCAGGTCGTCACCGAACTGCACTTTCAATCCATAACCTCCGGCTCCAGCCAACTCCGCCTGACCGACGCCGCCTTCCTCCTGGATATGCCCGTCCGCACCCTGCAGGCCCGCCTCAAAGCCACAAACGCCAGCTTCGCCCGGGTCCGCGACGCCGCATTGCACAAACTCGCCAGACAAGAGCTGCTGGCCGGGCGCTCCCTATCCCACACCGCAGAAAAACTCGGCTTCTCTCACCGACAAAGCTTTTCCGAGGCCTTCACCAAATGGGAGGGCGAAAACCCCTCAATCTTCGCCTCCCGCCGGCACATTTGATGGCCTGATCATTCGTCACAACAGGGACACCGATGAACACAGAGATTTTCGTACCCGCACTGATCCTCCTGGAAATCGCGGCGCTCTGGTTTGCCTGGCGCGCCGTCTCCTCTGCCCGCACATCCCAGGGTGCGGTCGGATGGGTCGTCTTCCTGGTCGCCGCGCCCTATATCGGCGTCCCGCTGTATCTGTTTCTGGGCCACCATAAATTCAAACACTACCTGATCGCCCGCCGCGACAGTGCAGAAATCATCGAAGGCGTCCAAACCTTCAAAACGGCAAATGCCCCCACCACCCCCACCGTCATCCCCGTTCAGGCCTTTGAAAAAATTGCCGAACTCCCCGCCGCACGCGGCAACAACATGACGCTGCTTATCGACGGCAAGGCCACGTTCGATGCGATCTTTGCCGCCATTGATGCCGCAGAAACCTATGTTCTGGTTCAATTTTACATCCTGCGCGATGATGGCCTGGGGCGCATGTTGCGCGACCACCTGATCGCCGCCGCCGCGCGCGGCGTCACGGTTCGCCTGATGTTTGACGCCGTCGGCAGCACCGGCCTGCCCCGCAGCTACCAGGACACCCTGCGCAACGCCGGCGTTCAGGTGGTCGACCCAAAATCAGTCCGCGGGCCCAACAACCGCTTTCAGGTCAACCTGCGCAACCACCGCAAAACCGTCGTTGTCGATGGCAACATCGGGTTTACCGGCGGCTTCAATGTCGGCGATGAATACCTCGGCCTCGACCCGAAATTCGGCGACTGGCGCGATACGCACGCCCGCCTCCAGGGGCCGGTCGTCTCCCAGCTGCAACTGGTCTTCGCCGAGGACTGGCACTGGGCCACCAGCGAGGTCCTGATCGAAGACCTGAACTGGGAGGCCCCCCACGCCCCCGAAGACATGACCGCCCTGATCGTGCCCACAGGCCCCGGGGACGAAATGGAAACCGGCGCCCTGTTCTTTTTCTCGGCCATCACCGCCGCCACAGATCGCGTCTGGATCGCATCGCCCTATTTTGTCCCCGACACGGATGTGCTGACCGCGCTCAAACATGCGGCCCTGCGCGGGGTCGATGTCCGCATTCTGGTGCCCGAGGTGATCGACCACAAAATCCCGTGGCTTGCCGCCTTTGCCTATTTCGACGAAATCCGCGCCGCCGGGGTGCAGGTCTGGCGCTACAAGCCCAGCTTCATGCATCAAAAGGTGGTGCTGGTGGACGATGATTTTGCCGCCATCGGCACAACCAATCTGGACAACCGGTCCTTCCGGCTGAACTTCGAGTCCATGGCCGCATTCTTTGATGCGCGCCCGGCTGCGGCGACAGCCCAGATGCTGCAACAGGATTTTGACCGCGCCTGGATGCTGGACAAAACCCTCGCGCAACAGCCCAGACACATCCGCATCGGCGCTCCGATTGCCCGCCTTTTCGCCCCGATATTATAACCCGGCGCAGCCAAAAGCTACTCGAATACAAAAGCCGTCTTTTGATTGCACAATTAATATCAATTGCAATTCAAGTGTATGAACTTTTAAATACATAGAATAAAAATTTCCACAATTGAATATCCCCAACAACGACCCGACAGGATTTCAGAAAATATTTTTCCAAATTTTTCAGATGACAGGACCCTCCAAACACAGTATTAATTTTGACTTATTCAACAATCTTGCGACAAACATGCCCGATAGCAATAATATTCTTCCTATATACTTTGACCAAAACATTATCAGTAAGATGCGCGAAGGAGAAAAATCAAGAACAGAACTGATCACGGCTTTGGGAAAAACAAGGACGTCAAATGTGGTCTTTGTTTATTCATCAGTGCACGTTGACGAGTGTCGTGCCGCAAAACATGTCGCGAAGTTCGCTCAGGTGTTAGAGGAACTATCGTTCCATTTCTTGGAGCCTGTGGAGACTTCAGATCAGAAAATTGTCCTGTCTCCAGGAAAAGCACGCGAACTTTTGCTGGAACCCGAAGGTGCCGCGCAAATCCCTGAATTATTTTTTTGGGATAACTCACTAAAATTCCTTCATTTTTCTCGTGGGTGGCTGGATTGCACCCAAGAGCGAACACTAAAAGATGGAATGATCGCAGACGCCACAAAAATGTGGCAGACCTTGCAAATATATGTGGATCAAAATTTCCTCAGAAAGGATTTTGAAAACCTGATCAAACAGTATCTGGTGGAAAAAAAATTCGAACTGGAAAAGGCAATTAATGACGAACCTTTCGAAGATAGCAGAGAACAATTTGTCAAACACCTGGACCTCATAGCGAAAAATTTGCCAAAAAATCTAGCTCAATTGGATGAAATCCCAGACGAGCTTGCTGTTGAAAACCTGTTGGCTTGTTTCGACGACCAACACAAAAATGTCTTCCAGGAAAAATTCCCCAAGGATTTTTGGAGACAGCCACAGGGGCGAGAAGTGGGTAAGCTTTCCGGCCTTGCACTAACGATGTTCCTTTATGGCTTGGTTAGAAAAGGTCGGGTAAAAAGCGGCGATGCTGAGCGTCGGATGAAATACTTCCGTGCGCAATTCCGTGATGGGCTTCACATCGAAAACGCAGCTCGATGCGCGGCAGTTTTTGTTACGCTTGACAAGGGCGCAGCTCGCTTGGCCAGATGCCTATACTCCTATGCTGGTGTCCAGACGGGAGTGGTTCATTTGAAGATCGATTCTGCAAACTGACAGGGGCGATTCGACGCGTCTCAAGGACCAAAATTTGTTTGTCGCGCAAGATCAGGGGCTGACGGGACATCACCTTCACTCTCGCCAAGTACCGCATTGCTCGCCGTAGGCGATGGTCTCCCCAGAGATTTCAGGTCCTTTGTTAAGCTGTGTTCAGCGCGCGGATTTTCAGGCTCCTGCATTTTGCTTTTGCTTGTATGAACTCGTCCAAAACCAGACCGGCAAAGCCCACAATATCCGTCGCCAAAATCGCCGCTAGTTTGCGTTCCATCTGCCCTCCCTCCGGCGGCCCCGGAGCTGTGTCGGACCTGTGCGGGCCGGGTGCGACGCGATACACGCAAAAAGGCCCCGGAACAGGATGTGTCCCGGGGCCTTATTTTCTGTTATTTCAATATTTTCAAAGGCTTGACTATATGTCCCAGCTGGGACATTGGTCAAAATCAGCCTCAACGCAGCTTTGACAGCTTGTCCTGAAGGTCCGCCAATTGCGATTTTATGGCCTCCAGGTCTTCGGATTGAGACTCCGATTTTCCCGTCTTTCCCCGCGCCGCATCCCCCTCCTGACCGGCACCGGTCCAGGCCTCGGACAATCCACCCGTCATCGCTTTCAGGAACGCCTCCTGCTGGACTTTCATGGCCTCAAAACCCGGAATGCTGGCAATCGGATTTATCGCGCTCATATTGTCCATCATTTTCGACTGGCTATCGCGCAGCATCTCGAAGGAGCTTTGCAAGAACTGAGGCATCACCCCCCCGCCCGGCACCATATAAGAGCGCACCAGATCGTTGAGCACACCAACCGGCAAGACATTCTCACCCCGGCTTTCATGCTCGGCAATGATTTGCAGCAGATACTGGCGGGTCAGATCATCGCCCGATTTCAGATCCACAATCTGAACCTCGCGCCCGCCCCGAATAAAGCCTGCGATATCTTCCAGGGTCACATAATCCGAAGTCTCCGTATTATAGAGTCTCCGACTGGCGTAGCGTTTGATCAGCAGAGGTTTGTCATCGTCAGCCACGTCTAGATCCCTCCCGGACATGTAAGTTGCGCCTCAGATTATGCGAGTGCAGCGCAAAAAGAAAGGGGCAGGTCCAAAGACCCGCCCCACAATCTCGACCGATCTCTATCCGGGGACAGAGACGGGATCAGATCTCAGATATCAAACAGCAGCCGAAGTCGCTTTTTTGGCAACCGCAGTCACTTCTTCAGTCGCTTTTTTCACAACCGCAGTCGCTTCTTCCGAGATGTCCTTGCCCGCAGCCATCATCAGCTCAACGGTGTCCATCTGAACTTTTTTCGCGATTTCAGCAAAAGCGGCCATATTCTCGGCAGCAACCTCAGCAGTCGCCGACGTGAAATCGGTCATCGCCTTGGCATAATCCGCAGGCTCAGTCTTCGCTTTGGACATCGCGCCCAGCTTTTCCAGGGTGTCTTTGGTCCATTTGGAGGACACTTCAGCCGACTTTTCAGCAGCATCCAAAGCGACACCCGAAAGTTTCTCGTTCAAAGAAGCCGTGGTCTTGAAAGCATCTTCCATAGCTTTCGTGTCAACAGGGAATGCACCCATTACATCTTTGAGAACGGCGGTGAAATCTGGAGTAGTTGTCATGTCTATCAATCCTATAATTGCTGATCCGGGGGGAAAAGGCAGTTATCAGCTGACAGACATATACTTGCTGCATCGCAGCATTTCAAGTCTCTTTCTGCATCGCAGCAATTTTTTCCACCCAAAGCTTGTGACCCACTGACCTACAATACGTAAGTGCCCGGCGCGGCACACAAGCTGGGATGATCCTCGTCCCCCGGAGAGCGGGCCTCGATCAGTTTGCCGGACCGTTTGCGTAGCCAACTCTCCCAGCGTGGCCACCAGGACCCCTCATGAAAATCGGCCGAAGCCAGCCAGTCATCCGCTTCAAGGGACAGATCCTCATTCGTGTAGTGTCCGTATTTCTTCTTGCTCGGCGGGTTCACGATCCCCGCGATGTGACCAGATTCTGACACGATGAAAGTCTTGTTCTTGGACCCCATCTTCTGCACGCCCCTATACCCATCCTTCCAGGCAGCGATGTGGTCCGTTTCGCAAGTGATCGACATAAGCGGCACATCCACCTCCTCTACGCGCAAAAGATGATCCATCATTTCGATTCCGCCGTCGGCAAATTCATTTCGCTGACATAGGCCCCGCAGATACTGCACCGTCATTTTGCGTGGCAGGTTTGTGCTGTCTCCGTTCCAATACAACAGATCAAACGCAGGCGGTGTTTCACCCAACATGTAGCTACGGATGGCCGGCCCATAAATCAGATCGTTGGACCTCAGATAGCTGAATGTGCGCGACAAAATGTAAGAGCGCAGATAGCCCTGCTCTACAACTTCGGCTTCGATCCCGTCGATAAAGTCATTCTGAAGGAACGGCGTAAACTCTCCTTGTTCGGAAAAGTCAGTCAGCGCGGTAAAGAAGGTCGCGGATTTGATCGACTTGTCACCCCGCTGTTTCAGCAGGGACAAAACCATGCTGAGTGTCGTGCCCGCGATGCAGTAGCCCACGGCATTGACCTGTTTCACCCCGCAGATGGATTTTGCTTCGCGGATCGCGGCCAGAAAACCGTCTTCCATATAGTCTTCCATACCTACATCAGCATGCGAGGCGTCCGGATTGACCCAGCTGACAACAAACAAGGTATAGCCCTGCTCGGTGATCCATTTGATCATGCTGTTTTGCGTTTTCAGATCGAGGATGTAGAATTTGTTGATCCATGGCGGGAACAGCACGATCGGGATTTCGTAAACCTGCTCGGTGGCCGGTTTATACTGGATCATTTCGATCATACGGTTGCGATACACCACATCGCCCGGCGTAGTCGCAATGTTGCGGCCCAACTCAAAAGCGTTCTCATCGGCCAATCGCACAACCAACTCGCCATTGTTGGCCTCCAGATCGCTCACCAGGTTTTCGAGCCCGTCGATCAGGGACTGTCCTTCGGTCTCGACCGCCTTTTCCAATGCGTCAGGGTTGGTCGCCAGAAAATTGGTGGGCGCCATCATGTCAACGATCTGATTAGAGAAATATGACAACCGTCGCTTGTCCTGCTCGCTCAAATCCTCAAGCCCTTCGACGGCCTGTTTGATCGCTTTGGAATTGATCTGATACTGTTGCTTCACGAAATTGAAGAAAGGATGAGAATCCCACAGAGGGTTTGCAAAACGCCGATCTTTCTCGCCTGGATTCTCCGGAGCAGCAAAAGCTCCCTTTGCGAAGGCCTGCTGCGCCTCGACAAAATGCAGGACTGATTTGCTCCAGTATTGGACCTGATGCTCCATGATCTTGGCCGGATCATTGATGGCTTCGGCCCAATATGCCGATGCTGCCTTTGCATAAAGATCCTGATTCGGACCGTCCAAAGCCGCTTTGTGGGGTGTTTTATGTGTCATCGCGTCAATCAAGCGTCGCGACAGAACTTCGACCTTTTCCAGGTTTTGCGTCAGCTTATCAATGCCTTCCGCCGAAATCTCACTTAAATTTTCACGATCACTTGTCATATTAATCACTTTCAAATCTTTTTCTGCTGTGCAGAATGAATGAACTGGACCGCCATGGGCAAAGCGACCAATAGTCCGGCGAATGCCGAGCAGGAGATACTTATGCGTTATATGATGACCTACGATCTGATGGAAGCGGCCCGAAACACGCAACAGTGGATGGGCGCCTCGGCCAAGGCATTTGCGTCTTATCCATCCATCTCTGCGATACCAAATCCGGCGGTGTCCTGGATGGCCGCCTGGGGCGAGGTTACAGAACGGGCCTTCGCGCGGATGGTGGTCAAGCCGGATTGGAACATCCGCACCGTCACCGGCGAAGACGGACGCGATCATCTGGTTGATGTGCAAACCGTAATCGAGCGCCCCTTTGGCGATCTGATCCGTTTCCGCATCAATGGCCGCGCGCCCAGCAAACGCAAAGTTTTGCTCGTGGCTCCGATGTCTGGCCATTACGCCACGCTGCTGCGCAGCACCGTGCAATCGCTGATCGGTGATTGCGACCTCTATGTCACCGACTGGCATAACGCGCGGGACATTCCAGTCAGCGCCGGTAAATTCGACATCGAAGACTACACGCTCTACCTGATGGAGTTCATGCGTATTCTGGGGCCGGACACCAATGTAATTGCCGTCTGCCAGCCCGCACCGCTGACTCTGGCTGCCACGGCCTATCTGGCCGAGTTGGACCCCGATGCACAGCCACGCACCCTGACCTTGATCGGGGGGCCCATTGATCCTGGCGCGGCGCCGACCGAGGTGACCGATTTTGGCCGCAGCGTTACAATGGGCCAGCTTGAGGAAACGATGATCCAACGGGTCGGGTTCAAATATGCAGGCGTCGGGCGTATGGTTTATCCCGGACTGCTCCAGCTGACGTCGTTCATGTCGATGAACTCTGACCGCCATGGCCACGCGTTTTACGAACAGATCATGCGGGTTTCGCGTGGCGAAGCGTCGGACCATGATAGTCACAACCGGTTCTATGACGAATATCTGGCAGTGATGGACATGACGGCGGAATTCTACCTGTCCACCGTGGACCGCATTTTCAAAAACCACGAAATCGCCAAGAATGAATTTGTGGTCGACGGTCACAAGGTTGATATCGGCAAGATCACAAAGGTTGCGGTCAAAACGGTCGAAGGCGCGAATGACGATATCTCCGCACCCGGCCAATGTGTCGCCGCGCTGGATCTGTTGACGGGCCTGTCTGACAACCTGAAAGCCAGCCACCTGGAACCAGGCGCAGGCCATTATGGGATCTTTGCCGGAAAAAGCTGGCGCAACAATATCCGGCCTTTGGTGCTGGATTTCATCGACAGCAACGCGCCCAAGCCGCGCCGCCGGGCCGCAAACCGAAACAGCACAAACGCCGCCTGACCGCGTCCAAAATCCGAGTAATTTGGCAAGCCTTGGGAAACCGGGGCTTGCTTTTTTTTTGCGAACATGATTGTTAGCGCTAACAACAGCATCCTGGAGGGCGTGATATGCCTTATAGCTTTGCAATCAACGGTTTTGGACGGATCGGCAGAGGCGTTTTGCGCGCTTTGTTGGAGAATGACCCGGGCGATGTGACGATTGTGGCAATCAATGATCTGGCTCCGCCAGAACGTTTGGTTCATCTGTTGAAATATGACAGCGTGCATGGGCGGTTGGGCCAGGATGTCGAACTCAAGGGGGACAGCCTGACGGTCGGGCGCCACAGCATTCGCCTGACGGCAGAGCGCGACCCGGCTGCCCTGCCCTGGGCCGATGTGGATGTGGCGCTGGAATGCACCGGTCGGTTCACGACCAGAGCGGATGCGGCGCAGCATTTGGAAAACGGCTCAAAGCGTGTTCTGATTTCGGCCCCAGGCAAAGATGCCGATCGCACGGTTGTATACGGCGTCAATCACACCGAGTTGTCGCATGATGACCTGGTCGTATCAAACGCGTCCTGCACCACGAATTGCCTGGCCCCGGTTGCGGCGGTTCTGGAACGCACGGTCGGGATCAAAACCGGCTATATGACGACCATCCACGCATACACCGGTGATCAACCCACCCATGACAGCGACCATAAGGATCTGTACCGTGCGCGGGCAGCGGCCATGTCGATGATCCCCACGTCAACCGGCGCAGCCAAGGCCATCTCATTGGTATTGCCAAATCTTGCCGGTCGCCTGGAGGGGTCAGCCATCCGCGTGCCGACGCCAAATGTCTCGCTGGTCGATCTCAGCTTTGTGCCAGAGCGTGAGGCGACGGTAGAGGGCATCAACGCGGCAATGGAAGCCGCCGCCGCCAATGAATTGGCCGGTGTTTTGTCCTATGAGCAAGATCCGCTTGTTTCCATAGACTTCAACCATGATTCACATTCGTCCTGCTTTGCCTCTCAACAGACCGTTGTGACGGCCGATGGGCTGGTGCGCGTTGTCAGTTGGTATGACAATGAATGGGGCTTCTCCAACCGCATGCTGGACACGGGCCGACATATGGCAGGCTTGATCCAGGGTTAGGTGGACCCCTTTCTGACAGATGATGCGCGCGTTTGCTGTTGCGAGACAGAAACAGCCGCGCGGGATCGGCCAGCATACAGGACCATCAGTACCCAGGAGCAATTGACATATCCACCGGTCGCTTCCGCCGGG
Organism: Marinibacterium sp.; assembly: GCA_034670145.1. Classification (GTDB taxonomy): domain Bacteria; phylum Pseudomonadota; class Alphaproteobacteria; order Rhodobacterales; family Rhodobacteraceae; genus HXMU1420-2. Next base: position 251,206 of record JAXMOA010000002.1, on the reverse strand, counting down.
TGAAAACGGACTAGGCAACCAGATCCAGCACAGGGGACCCGATGCTGCACCGAACCGTACAGGATGTAACAGCGCGCATTATTGAGCGCAGCGAAGAACCCCGTCAGGCGTATCTGGCCCGCATGCGGGCCGCTGGCCGAAAAGGCCCGGCGCGGGCGCATCTCAGCTGCGCAGGTCAGGCCCATGCGTTTGCGGCCGCCGGTCCGGACCAAGTTTCGCTGGCAGCCGGCAAGACCCCAAATCTGGGGATTGTGACCGCCTATAATGACATGCTTTCAGCGCACCAGCCGTTTGAACACTACCCCGACCTGATCCGCCAGGCCGCGCGCGATGTGGGCGCAACAGCCCAGGTCGCCGGCGGCGTGCCCGCGATGTGCGATGGGGTCACCCAGGGCGAGGTGGGCATGGAGCTCAGCCTGTTTTCGCGCGACGCCATTGCCATGGCCGCGGGTATCGCGCTCAGCCATAACACCTTTGACGCGGTCACCTATCTGGGCGTCTGCGACAAGATCGTACCGGGCCTGGTCATCGCGGCCCAGACCTTTGGTCATTTGCCGGCGGTCTTTTTGCCAGCCGGCCCGATGACCAGCGGCCTGCCCAACGATGAAAAGGCCAAAATCCGCCAGCAATTTGCCGCCGGAGAGGTCGGGCGCGATGCGCTGATGGCGGCAGAAATGGCCTCTTACCATGGGCCGGGCACCTGCACGTTCTATGGCACGGCCAATACCAATCAGATGCTTATGGAGTTCATGGGTCTGCATCTGCCCGGTGCCAGCTTTGTCAATCCGGGCACCGATCTGCGCGAAGCACTGACCCGTCAGGGCGCCCAGACTGCCCTGACGCTGAGTGCGCTTGGCAATGAATACACCCCGGTTTGCGACGTGCTGGACGAACGCGCCTTTGTGAATGCCATCGTAGGGTTACATGCGACGGGCGGCTCGACCAACCTGTTGATTCATCTGATCGCCATGGCAAGAGCGGGCGGTATCATACTGGATTGGCAGGATTTCTCTGATCTGTCTGACATCGTCCCATTGCTGGCCCGCATCTATCCGAATGGTCTGGCCGATGTGAACCACTTCCATGCCGCCGGTGGGTTGGGCTGTGTCATTGCCGCCCTGCTGGAAGCCGGATTGCTGCATCCAGACACGCGCACAGTCGCGGGCACTGGCCTGGCACACTATACGCAAGAACCCAAATTGAAGGACGGCACCCTGAGCTGGGAGGCCGGCACCACCCAAACCCTGAATGATCGTATCCTGCGCCCCATTTCAGATCCTTTTCAGGCCACCGGGGGGCTCAAACGCCTGGCCGGGTCGCTGGGCACAGCGGTAATGAAAGTTTCGGCCGTTGCGCCAGAGCATCGGGTGATCCAGGCACCAGCCCGTGTTTTCAGTGATCAGGACAGTGTCAAGATGGCCTTCCATGACGGTGCGTTCACCTCTGATGTGATCATTGTTGTCCGGTTTCAAGGCCCCAAGGCAAACGGGATGCCCGAACTGCATGGGCTGACTCCGATCCTGTCGATCCTGCAAGCGCGTGGCCATCAGGTTGCTCTGGTCACAGACGGGCGTATGTCCGGCGCCTCGGGCAAAGTGCCAGCAGCGATCCATGTCTGCCCCGAAGCATTGGACAGTGGCGCCATTGCTCGGCTAAAGGATGGGGACATCCTGCGCGTGGACGGAAACACCGGCACGCTCGACATACTGACACCCGGCGTATTGGAGCGCCCCGCCGCCACCGCCGACCTGTCAGGCAATACAGCAGGTGTTGGCCGCGAATTGTTTTCTCTTTTCCGGACATCGGTTGGACCCGCCGATGCCGGAGCAACCATATTCGGAGGCTGAAATGGCCCTTTCCCCCCAAGAGGCAAGCCAGCGCACCCGCGAAATATGCGCCCTGGCCCCGGTCGTGCCGGTGCTGGTTATCCACGATATCACCCATGCGCGCCCCCTGGCCGAAGCCCTGGTCGCCGGTGGGCTTCCTGTGCTGGAGGTGACACTGCGCACACCGATCGCCTTGCAGGCGATCCGCGAAATGTCTGAGGTGGCGGGCGGCGTCGTTGGTGCCGGCACGCTTTTGACCGATATTGACGTGGACAGCGCCATCGCGGCGGGCGCGAAGTTCGGTGTGTCCCCCGGCGCGACTGACACGCTGCTGGCCTCTTGCGAAGACCGCGATCTGCCCTTGCTGCCAGGGGCAGCCACCGCGACCGAGGCGATGCGATTGTTTGAACGTGGCTATGACATGATGAAGTTCTTTCCGGCCGAAGCCTCCGGCGGCGCAAAGGCGCTTGGCGCGCTTGCCTCTCCTTTGCCGCGCATCCAGTTCTGTCCGACAGGCGGCGTCAGCCCGGCCAATGCGCCGACATACCTGTCACTGCCCAATGTCACCTGTGTCGGCGGCAGCTGGGTTGCCCCCGCTGATCTGATGTCAAAAGGCGACTGGAGCGCGATTGAAATGCTCGCCCGCACCGCGGCAGGTCTCAACAACGCTAATTAGACTTGACAGACACAGGCTCAATAAGACGTGATAGCAGCCGTTGTTACGTTCAAATTGGTGCGACCAGTCAATTATGCCTTATATTCCACCCCAACACGGAGCGGTCTATGGCAAGGTTCTGATGGAGGACCTGGCCAATCAGGGTATTCCTCCGGAAACCTTGCTGGAGGGACTGGACCTGCGCCCTGAGGATCTGCGCCGGGATGGGGCCATGGTCCGGTTTGACAGCCTGGCTGCGCTATTTGAACGGGCCGCGGACATTACCGACGACGATTTGCTGGGCTTTCATCGGGGCACACGTCGACGCATGCAACGCGTTGGCGCATTGGCCTATGTTGGGCTCTCTGCGCCAACCATGCGGGATATGCTCAAGAACACGGCGCGCTACAGCCAGGTTTTCAGCGACGCGGTGATCATGGATGTGAGTGATCTGGACAATACAGGCGAAGTCCGCTGGTTCTTTGATGTTCCGATCAGCGTCAAGCGGCGGCAATACCTGGAGTTTGGCGCGGTCGGTATCATTTCTGCCATGCGCCAGTTTTCAAACCGGGACTTCACGCTTCGGAATCTGCGCCTGTCGCACCCGCGCAATTCCGGCATTCGTGAATTTCAGCGGTTTTTCGGCTGCGATGTCGCCTTTGGCGCACCGCAAAATGCACTGGTTTTTCGCCAAAGCGATCTGGACCTGCCGCTGATGACCCGCGACGAAGATTTGCTGCCGGTGCTGCAATCCCATTGTCAGGACATCCTCATGCGTAAGGGCGAACATCAATCGCCGCTGGTCGCCCGGCTGGAACGCGCCATAGTGGACCGCCTGGCCAATGGGTCCGCCCGCCAGGACCTCATTGCCGGTGATCTGGGCCTCAGTGGCCGCTCTTTGTCGCGCCATCTGTCCGAAGAAGGCACCACTTTTCAACTGGTGTTGGACCAATTGCGCAAGGCGCTGGCGGATCGGTATTTGCGCTATAGCAACCTGTCTCAATCCGAGATCTCGTTCCTGCTGGGCTATTCCAGCCTGAGCAGTTTCAGTACGGCCTTTCGGCGTTGGACTGGCCAGACGCCGGGCGAGATCCGCCGCAACAGACTATTGCCGGGCTGAGCGCCCAGCCTCGCCTTGCCAGCAAGAAACAATGAGGAAGGAAAGCAGGGATGGCCCGTCTATTACCCATCCCGATCTATCTGTTGGCAGTTGCCGTCATGGCGATATCCGTCTGGCATTACTCCGCCCGCCAATCAATCCGAGCCCTGGAGCGCAGGGGCGAATCCGATCTGGCCCTGGCCTCGGACCGATTGATCAGCACGATCTTTGGTTTTCGCCAACTGGCTGCGACCCTGGCGGGCGATCCGCGCCTGAAATCTCCGGCGACCCCGACGGCAGAACTGGATGCCCTGCTGGCCCGGGCCGCCGATCTGTCCGGGGCGCTGGGGTTGGTTTTGTTGGACAGAGAGCGTCAGCCCCGGGCGGGCGGCTTTGACAATATCCGGCCTGATTGGGTCGACGCCGCCTTTATCGGGCGGGCCTTTGACGGAGCAATGGGCACCTATCTGATGGTCAGCGGACGCTTTGACCGCCGCGCCATGTTGGTGGCCCTGCCCGTCTTCAGCGAAGCGGGCCCCGTCCTGCGCGCCCTTGTGGTGATCATCGACCTGGAGCGGATCGAGGCCGATTTTCGCGGTTCGCGTCCGGCTGTGTTCATCACGGATGAGGACGGCGTGATCTATTTCTCCAATCGATCCGAGTTGGTGCTGCGGACAACTTCGAACATCGGCGCATCCGTTCCTGCGCCACTGCGACAGGATCAAGATCCACCGCATCAGGAGGGTTTTCCCGGACATTCCAGCAGCCAATGGCTGGGCACCGAAATCTGGACGATTCAGGCCGGTCGATACCTGCCGCGCAATGCGATCCATGTGGTTCGCGACCTGCCCGTGATCAACATGCGTGCCGAAGCGCTGGTCAATGCCCGCCCCGCATTTGCCACCGCGTTCTTGCAGGCGGCGGTCCTCAGCTTTGCGTTCTTGCTGTTTGGCGCAACCTTGTTTTTCATCATCCAACAACGGCGCACCCTGGCGCTGGCCAATGAAGCGCTTGAAGACCAGGTCAGCGCCCGCACCCGACAATTGGTGCAGACCAACACCACTTTGCGCGCCCAGGTCGCCGAACGGATTGAGGCTGAAAAAGCCTTGAACAAGGCACAGGCCAACCTGATCCAGGCCGAAAAGCTGAATGCCCTGGGCAAGATGTCTGCCGGGATCAGCCATGAATTGAACCAGCCGTTGATGGCCATACAGTCCTTTGCCGAAAACGCCGCCCAATTCCTGCAACAGGGCAAGGCCGACAAGGCCGCGGGCAATCTGACACGGATCAGCGATCTGGCGTTGCGCATGGCCCGTATCATCCGCAATTTCCGCGCCTTTGCCCGACAGGAAAAAGACACCGTCGCCCGTGTCGATCTGATCGGGGCCATAAACGCTGCGATTGACCTGGCCGAGGTCCAACTCAAACGCCATCAGGTGACCGTGCAGTTCGCACCGCCCGCCTCTGCTGTCTGGGTTCAGGGCGGAGAGGTGCGCCTGCAACAGGTCGTGCTCAACCTGATCTCCAACGCCATAGATGCGATGGTCGGCCGCCCCGAACGCCGAATTGAGATTACAATATCCCTGCCATTGCCGCCCCCTGCCGATGAGCCGGGCCGTCCTGTCACCCTGCGCATCCAGGACACCGGACCGGGCATTGCCGAGCCGGACAAGGTGTTCGAGCCGTTTTATTCTACCAAATCCATCGGTGAGGCCGAAGGCGTCGGGCTGGGCCTGTCAATTTCTTATGGGTTGGTCCAAAGCTTTGGTGGACGTATCCGCGGCATCACCGCCCCAGAGGGCGGAGCCGTCTTTACCGTTGAGCTGCAACCCTGGCTACAGGAGCCCCCCTCATGACAGGACCTGTCCTGGTCGTCGAAGATGATGCCGCCGTGCGCGAGGCCCTGGGCCAGACGCTGGAACTAGCGGGTTTCACACCGACATTGGCGAGCGCCTTTATCATCGCCAAGGATCACATTTCGCCGACATTCGAGGGCATCGTGCTATCGGATATCCGCATGCCCGGGCGGGATGGAATGTTTCTGCTGGATCATGCGCAAAGGATCGACCCCGACCTGCCCGTCATCTTGCTGACTGGCGAAGGTGACATTCCCATGGCTGTATCTGCCATGTCTGCGGGCGCTTTTGATTTTCTGGAAAAGCCTTGCAGCAACGACGTTCTGGTCACCGCAGTGACCCGTGCCATGCATGCCAGACGGCTGGTTTTGGAAAATCGCCAGCTCAAGGCCCAGGTTCAGCAGGGCGACGCCGCTGCTCGCATGATTTTTGGCCAGTCGGCTAAGTCGGAAAACCTGCGGGATCAGGTGCGACGCACCGCTGTCATCGACGGGCCGGTCTTGATGCAGGGGCCGCCCGGTTCAGGACTGGCCAAGGTTGCCGGCGTGTTGCACCGCCTGTCCCATCGCGCGGACGAGCCGTTCATCCGCATCTCGGCCGCTGCCTTGCCGCCGGACGTTTTGGAACTGAACCTCAAACAGGCGCAACTTGGCACGCTCTTTGTCGACGAAATCTCCAACCTGCCCCCTGAAACCCAATTCCGTCTTCAGGATCATCTGGACACCGGCCAGGGCGCGCGCATTCTGGCGGGCAGCACCGCAAATCTGGAAGATGCGGTCAAGAGTGGCACGGTCAACGCCGACCTGTTTTACAGGCTCGAGACGCTGAATGTCCGCATTCCGTCCCTGGCCGAACGCCCCGAAGACATTCCCGTTCTGTTTCGCCACTATGTGGCTGAGGCGGCCGAAACCTCGCGCATGCGCGAACCTGACATCCCGCCCGAGATGATTGCAGAGTTGATGGCCCGGGATTGGCCGGGCAATTCCAGCGCACTGATGAACGAGGCGATGCGCTTTGTTCTGGGGCTGGCACCGCTGCATGATGATGGCCAGCCAGGGCTGGTGGAAAAGCTGGAGCAGGTGGAGCGCACCCTGCTGATTGATGCTCTCAAACGACATGCTGGCAACGCCTCGGCGACGGCCCAGGATCTGAAGTTGCCGCGCAAGACTCTGTACGACAAGTTTACCAAACACGGAATCAAACCCGGTGATTATCGCTAGGATATGTGCGGAAATCCGCACAAACCACCAGAGCATCTGTTCCATTCATCGCACAGACTTCGCTCGCCATGTATTCGATTCCTCATCAAAAATCCATTAAGCAGCTAATTTTATTATATAATATTGGCCGAATTCTTGTGCGTGCAATTTTTGTTGGCGCCCTCCTTCGCAATTCTGAACAAAGGGGCGGGATTAACGCCCTCTGACACATCAGAGGACTCACAGGAGGAACATCAATGAAAATCCTTGCATCTGCGGCCACCGCCGTCGCCCTGACACTGAGCGCCACCGGCGCCTTTGCTGGTTGTGACGAAGGCGAAATGGTTATCAAGTTCAGCCACGTCACAAACACGGACAAACACCCCAAGGGCATCGCCGCATCCCTGCTGGAGCAGCGCGTCAACGACGAAATGAACGGCGTCGCCTGCCTGGAAGTGTTCCCGAACTCGACCCTGTACAATGACAACAAAGTGCTGGAAGCAATGTTGCAGGGTGACGTGCAACTGGCGGCACCATCCCTGTCCAAGTTCGAAAAATTCACCAAGCAATTCCGCCTCTTTGACCTGCCGTTCATGTTCAAGGACATCAACTCGGTTGACGCATTCCAGGCTTCTGATGCTGGCCAATCCATGCTGGACAGCATGCAGCGCCGCGGCCTGCAGGGTCTGGCGTTCTGGCACAACGGGATGAAGCAGATGTCGGCCAACAAGCCGCTGATTTCGCCCACGGATGCCAATGGACTGAAGTTCCGCGTTCAATCCTCTGACGTGCTGGTTGCCCAGATGGAAGCCATCGGTGGTTCGCCCCAGAAAATGGCATTCTCCGAAGTGTACGGCGCATTGCAGCAGGGCGTTGTGGACGGGCAGGAAAACACCTGGTCCAACATCTACGGCAAGAAGTTTTTCGAAGTGCAGGACGGCGTGACCGAAACCAACCACGGCATCATCGACTATCTGGTGGTAACCTCTGTGGACTGGCTCGACAGCCTGGACCCTGCCGTACGTGACCAGTTCCTGACCATTCTGGGCGAGGTCACAACAACCCGCAACGCCGAAGCCTTTGCTGTCAACGAGGCGGCCAAGCAATCCATCATCGACGCAGGCGGCACCATCCGCACTTTGGACGCCACACAGCGCGACGCATGGGTCGAAGCGATGAAGCCGGTTTGGGAAAAGTTTGCTGACGACGTAGGTCAGGACATGATCGACACCGCTCAGTCCTTCAACGCAGGCAGCTAATTCCGACGTTTCGCGAACGGCCCGCCCCTTGGTGGCGGGCCGTTTTTTTGTACCAAACGTTTCGAAAAAACGGAGCAGATCATGCACCCGAAACCGGGAGAGACATGGGTTGACCGTCTCGAAGAGACGCTGATCGCCATGCTGTTGGGTTTTATGACCCTCATAACATTCGCCAACGTGGTGGCCCGCTACGGGTTCAACTCGAACATTCTTTGGGCCTTGGAGCTAACCGTCTTTATCTTTGCCTGGCTGGTTCTGTTGGGCGCGTCTTATGCGGTCAAGAAAAGCGCGCATTTGGGCGTTGATCTGGTTCTGGATCTGGTATCACCGCAAATGAGACGGCTGCTGGGGCTGATCGCGGTCACCACATGCATCATCTTCACCGCTTTGTTGCTCAAGGGCGCCTGGGATTACTGGGCCAATTTTGCCAACCTTCCCGGCACAGAAGGCCGCTGGTTCCCGCTCGGCTTTGAAGAGAAGTATCGTGACAAGGGCTGGTACGAAGTCAACGACATCCCGGTTCCCGGCTTCTTGCGGTGGATGGAAGACGTGTTCAACGAAGGCGAGGAATACGAAAAACTGCCCCGTCTGCTCCCCTATGCCGTTCTGCCCTTTTCCATGGCGCTGCTGTTGCTGCGTTTCGTTCAGGCCGCCATCGCCATCTGGACTGGCGCCGAAGACCGCCTGGTGGCCAGCCACGAGGTCGAAGACAATATCGCCGAAGTGCAGGAATTGGCCGGTCACGCCGAACAAGCCACCAAAACCGGAGGTAAAACCTGATGGAAGTCCTTCTGCTTTTTGTCCTCGTCATCGGGTTTCTGGTGATCGGCGTACCGATTGCTGTCTCGCTTGGCCTCAGTTCGGTTCTGTTCCTGCTGTGGTATTCCGACAGCTCGCTGGCTTCGGTTGCACAGACCTTGTTCTCTGCCTTTGAAGGGCATTTTACCCTGCTGGCGATCCCCTTCTTTATCCTCGCCTCGTCGTTCATGACCACAGGCGGCGTCGCCCGGCGGATCATCCGCTTCTCGATCGCTTGTGTGGGGCATTTCCCCGGCGGTCTGGCCATTGCCGGCGTCTTTGCCTGCATGTTGTTTGCCGCGCTGTCCGGTTCGTCCCCTGCCACGGTTGTGGCCATCGGCTCCATCGTCATCGCCGGAATGCGTCAGGTCGGTTACTCCAAGGAGTTTGCCGCAGGCGTGATCTGTAACGCCGGGACATTGGGTATTCTGATCCCTCCGTCCATCGTCATGGTGGTCTACGCAGCCTCGGTCGAGGTTTCGGTTGGCCGCATGTTCCTGGCCGGTGTCATACCGGGCCTGATGGCAGGCGGGATGTTGATGATCACCATCTACGTCATGGCCAAGATCAAGAACCTGCCCAAGGGCGAATGGCTCGGCTGGGGTGAGGTCTGGGCCAGTGGCCGGGACGCGGCCTGGGGTCTGTTCCTGATCGTCATCATCCTTGGCGGGATCTATGGCGGGATCTTCACCCCGACCGAAGCCGCCGCCGTCGCCGCCGTCTATGCCTTCTTCATTGCCACTTTTGTCTATCGTGACATGGGTCCATTGGCGGGTCCGAAGGGCGACGACCTGTCAACTGTCACATTTGGCAGCCAGAACAGCGCGACGGACCAACGTTCGACCCTTCTGCAAAAACCTTGGGCGCTGGTCACAGCCTTTGTCCATCCCGATACCAAGAACACCTTGTTCGAGGCCGGCAAACTGACAGTGACCTTGCTGTTTGTGATCGCCAATGCCCTGATCCTGAAACATGTTCTGACGGACGAACAGGTGCCCCAGAAAATCGCTGAGGCCATGCTGTCGGCCGGGTTCGGGCCGGTCATGTTCCTGGTCGTGGTCAATGTGATCCTGCTGATCGGTGGTCAATTCATGGAGCCTTCTGGCCTCTTGGTCATCGTCGCCCCGTTGGTCTTTCCAATTGCGATGGAACTGGGAATTGACCCGATCCACCTGGGCATCATCATGGTTGTGAATATGGAGATCGGGATGATCACGCCTCCTGTTGGTCTGAACCTGTTTGTCACATCAGGTGTCGCCTCGATGCCGATGATGTCCGTGGTGCGCGCGGCCCTGCCCTTCCTGGCGGTCCTGTTCGTATTCCTGATCATGGTGACCTACATTCCCTGGATTTCCACATTCCTGCCGACAACCTTCATGGGGCCAGAGATCATAACGAAGTGACGCAAACCAAATACCGGCGGGCCCCTCCCGTCCGCCGGAACCGGGCGCCGTTGTTACATGCAACGGCGCCCATTTTTTTGCGCGAACAACCATAACAAAGGACAAATCGCGTTTTCGTTCCACGCGACTGTGCGCTGCGCTAAAAGCCTCCTGGTTTCGGAGGATCTTGTAAACAAGCGGTGCCGTTCAACCCAAAGGCTCTGCACCTGTTTCATTCTGTTCCAGCAGATCCTCGAATTTACTTTGAATAACACGCAGTTCCTCGATCGCGCTGCGAATATCACCGCTGTCATAAAGCATGACTTCGACATGTTTGCCCACGTGCGAGAGTTGCTTTTGAACTTCGTGTCTCGCCTCTTGGTCCAGGCTTTTCAATTCGTAGTAACGGACAGGGCGCGCAAATCCACGCGGTTTGAACTCGCCCACCATATCTGCCGCAACGACGGTTTCGATCAGGCTGTAGGTGTTTTCGTCCATGACAATCTTGTTGGGCTCTGCGACCGCCTGCAACCGCGAGGCGAGATTGACCGGGCTGCCCAGAACGGTGTAGTCGAGCCGTTGGTCCGAGCCGAAATTGCCGACAGTGCAGTAGCCCGTCGCGATGCCCATGCGCACCTGCAGCCCATTGGTCACGCCCTTTTTGCGCCAGCTATTTTGCAATTGGGACACGCGTTCCTGCATTCTGACCGCCATGTCGACGCACCGCAGCGCATCCTCGGTTTCACCCTCGGTTTCGGGATCGCCGAAAAACACCATGATGGCGTCACCAATGAATTTATCAATTGTTCCACCACACTCCAGCGCGACATTTGTCATTTCAGACAGGTAGGAATTCACAACATCGGCAAGGCGTTCGGGCTCCAGCGTATCGCTGAGGTCGGTGAACTGGACGATGTCAGAGAAGAAAATGTTCAGCGTCTTGCGCTTGTGCGTTTGCTGCGCGCCTTCACTTTCGGCAAAAATGCTTTTGTAAACTTGGGGCGAAAGATATTTTGCCAACCGCGTCGCGAGGGATTGCAACTCCTGGGATTTCGCTTCGATCAACTCCTGGTCACGAAGCTTTTGTTCCAGCAATTCCTCACGCTCTTTGCGCAAAGACCATTCGTCTGTCCGGTCTACAAACTGGCCCTGGATGCCGTTCAGGTATGAAAAATCCGCATCTTGCGTGAAAGTGGACAGCAACGAATAAATCCGGTCTTGACCGTTTACGGAAATCTCTACCTTGGGCAGCAAGACTGACCCGTCTTCGATCAACTCGGTTCGATATGTGTCAATTTGGACGCCGGGAAGCCCCAGCTGTTCGAGCACATCCAGCATTGAGGCATTGGAGACATTTCCCAAAACCGGAAAAAAGGCGCGAAAATTGTTGTTGGTGCGATGTATCTCGAAATCCCGGTTCGCAAAGTAAGCGGCGGTGATCGCGTTGTTGAAGTTGAAGAAACTCAGATCGAGGATCGTTTTTTGATTGAAGAACTGCTCTGCGTTCATGGTCGGCCCTCAAGATGTGGTCGTTGTTTGGCGATAGAATAGTCATCGCCCGCAACAGCTGCGTAGGCGCCAGTGTCGTGCCGGTCAGACCCCTCCCGGGCAGATAGACCGATATCGCTGCTTTGCGTGGTGTGCAGCCGCCGAACCGTATTTCCAGAACTTTCTGCCCGGGCCTTTTGATCAAAGGCTCTGATGCGCAATTCAAGAAGAAGATCGGCGCTCGTTTTTACATTCTTGGGTAGGCGAACATATTTAACAGGTAACTGAACACAGTCAAAGGAACACATTTTTCTCAGTCTGGCCAGTATATTCAGTTTATTACTTCTGGACAGAACGGGCGTGTTTCTGGATTTGGCTATCTCCGGTTGTGGTGACTATTGCAGGGTTTCTGTCGCAAGGCGCTGCGAAAACCCCTGCCTTGTCCGGGGCCTTTCGTTCCTGGTGACCCTCCAAATCAACATCTGCTGGTGTTGCCTCAGGCCCCGCCTTTGGTCTGCGGCAGTTTGCGGTTCAGGATACCGCTGGCGACCATATTGCGCAGGATTTCAACCGTGCCGCCGCCGATGGTGAACATACGCGCATCCCGGGCCATACGCTCCAGCGGCAAATCGCGGCTGTATCCGTTGGCCCCGTGCAACTGCAGCGCCTCATGAGTTACATCAATCGCCATTTCAGCGGTAAAGATCTTGGCCTGTGCCGAGGCGACCATATCCGGAAACGGATCCGCATTGCGGGCCGTGTCATGGATCATCAGCCGTGCTGCGCGCAAATTCACCGACATATCCGCCAGCTTCCATTGCACGCCCTGAAAATCCGAGATCGGACGGCCAAATTGCTGGCGCGTATCGACATAGGACAGCGCCGTTTCATAGGCCCCCTGTGCCAACCCCAAAGCCACCGAGGCCGCCCCTATCCGTTGCGAGTTATAGGCTCGCATGATTTGGCCGAACCCTTTTTTCAGCCCCGCAGGCGGCAACAGCAGGCCGGTTGCAGGAACGACGCAATTTTCCAGGTGCAGATAGGATTCCGGAATGCCACGCAGCCCCATTGCCGGGATACGCGCACCGATGCGCAGGCCCGGGGTGGCGTCTTCGATCATGAAAGATCCGATGCCCTGATAGACGTCGTCGTCAAACACATGGGCCAACACCAGATAAAGACGGGTGATCCCGCCTCCGGTGATCCAATATTTGACCCCATTCAACACATAGCCATCGCCGCGTTTATCGGCCCTTGTTTTCATTGCTGTCGCATCGGATCCGGCGGTCGGTTCTGTAAAGCAGATTGCGGGCTTGTCGCCCTCAAACACCAACTCTGCCGCACGCGCCTTCTGCGCGTTCGTGCCATAGGCCATGATCGCAGGGATCGCGCCCATATTTGTGTCCACGACAATCCGCCCCGAGATTCCACAGGCCTTGGCCGCCTCTTCGACTGCAATGCAGACGGTTTCAAAGGACGCGCCCTGCCCTCCCCATTCCGTCGGGATCGTCATCCCGGCGATACCTGCTTTTGCAAGGGCCTTGGCGTGGCCAAAGGGATAGGCCTCGGATCGGTCAATCTCGGCGGCGGCGGGACGCAGCAGGCTGTCCGCCAGGTCGCGCATGACCTCGCGCACGTGGTCATTCATTTTGGTGTCAATTGGCATCGGTCGCCCTCAAAACAGCGAATTGGGGGCGCAGGCCGCCCCCAATAGCAGGTCGTCAGACCATCGCAAAGATACGCGCAGGACCGCCAGTGCCGCCCTTGTGTTTGGGCGCACCGATGACCAAGGTCGCCCCGGCTGCGGGCACCTTGTCCAGATTGGCCAGACACTCGATCCCGAACCGCCCGGTGGGCAGCCAGGCGTAATGCGACGCAAAGTCGGCCGACATCCCATGATCCAGCGAAAGCGTATCAACCGCTATGGACTTCGCTCCGGTTTCCTCGATCAGCATTTGCGCCGCTTCCACATGGAAGCCCGGATAATGCTGTGCCGTGCCGTCAAAATTGCGGAACCCATCGGTGTCTACCTTTGGTGCCCAGCCTGAATGCATCGCGACACAGGCGTTTTCGGGAATGTCACCATTGGCGGCAATCCACGCACGGATATCATCGGGCGTGACCTGCGCATCAGCATCACTGGCTGCGCGCGCGGCGATATCAATCACACACAGGGGCGCGACCAGGCTGGATACAGGGATTTCATCGACAGACATGCCATCAGCCGAGAAATGCAAAGGGGCATCGACATGTGTGCCGGTATGCTCGTTTACCGTGTACTGGTTGAGGTTGAAGGAATGTTCCGCATAGTTGAACAGCTGCTCGATACTGAACTGCGGCTCTCCGAAATAGGTGGGGAAGCCAGGATGCAGAGTGTGGGTCAAATCCTCGACACTGCCGTGCCCCGCGGCCAAGGCAGCCGGGGCCGAAACGACCGAGCCTGCGGCAGCCGCAACCGAGGTCACGGCGGCGGCCTTAAAGAATGACCTCCGCGACAGCATTTTATCTTTCACGGCGTTCATTACGCAAATATCGCACATGATTTCTACCTTTCTGTTGGGGATGAAGTATCCGGGTGATCCGGTTTTTGGATGAGGTGGTTATGGGCGCCAAGCGCAGGCCCCAGCCAGTCTATGCAGCCGGGGGTTCGGGCCAGTTTGGGAAATATATTCGGAACAGTCACCAGCCCCAGTATGTCATGTTCGACCGCAACAAGCGACTGCCGGTGGCGCACCTGCGGGTCGCGGGCGGTTTGCGCAATGTCATTGATCGGCCCGCATGGCACGCCATGGCGCGCGCAGGAAGCCTCGATCGCGTCACGCGACATGCTGCGGGTCCAGTCCTCAACGATCCCGTTGATCTCCGAGCGGTGGGCGATCCGGGCCGCGTTTGTCGCAAACCGGTCACGGGTCAGCAAATCCTTGCGGCCCATGGCCTCTGCCAGACGTTTGAACAAGCTGTCATTGGTGCAGGCGATGGCGACCCAGGTTCCGTCTCCACAAGGATAAGACCCGTGTGGCACCGAGCGGTGTGTTTCCGACCCCATGCGCCCTCTGACTTGGCCGGTGTCACCGTATACGGGGGCCAGCTCGTCCAGGTAGCGCAGGATCCCTTCGTACAAGGCGACATCCACTTGCTGGCCCTTGCCATCCTTGGCCCGCGCCAGCAAGGCCAGCAGAACGCCATAGGCCCCGAATGTTCCGCTGATGTAGTCCGACAGGGCCGATGCGCCGGACAGCAGGGGCGCGCCATCCGCCTCTCCGGTCAGATGGGTAAACCCCGCCAGCCCCTCGGCAATGCGGGCCAGCCCGGGCAAATTCGCCTTTGGGCCATCCTGACCAAAGCCGGTAATCGACAGCATCACGAGGCCAGGGTTGTCCGCGCTCAGGCTTTTGTATCCCAGCCCCCAACGGTCCAACGTACCAGGGCGGAAGTTTTCGACCACAACGTCGGCGGTCCGCGCCAGCTCGCGAAACTGCGCCGCGCCTGATCTGGTTCGCAAATCCAGCTCAACGCTTTTCTTGTTGCGCCCGTCTGACAGCCACCAATAGGTATCGCCCGTCGGGCTTTTGGTGCCAAGCTGGCGCAGGGTGTCCCCGGTGCCCGGTTTCTCGACCTTGATGACATCGGCGCCAAACTCTCCGAGAGAGGACGCGGCATAAGGCCCTGCAACCAGAGTTGCGATATCGAGAACCTTGATCCCATCGAGGGGCCGCATCAAAAGCTCCTGAACATCAGATCAGCGCGACGTTGAAGCAATGTGCCCCCCGCCCGATCGCCGCGCTGTATCGCCGCCCGGGCGGCATCCCGCAGGATCCAGGAGGTATTGGGATGTTGGGCCAGCTTTGGCCTCAGCCATTGTTCGGATTTTGCATCTTGGCCCGTTGCCAGCAGAGCAGAGCTATAGCTGCGCTCGACAATCTCGCGCTGTACGATGGAGCCACCCAGCCGGTGGAGTTCAGGCAAGAGTGTTTCCATGTCACGGCTGGCGGCCAAGGGATTGGAACCATACCGGGAAAAGGCACGCACCAGCGGTTTTACGACCGTTTGGAAAGTTTTCGCGTTCTCGTCACTGCTCCCTTCGAACGCGGCGTCCAAACTGTCAAAATACAGCTGCGCGGCTGGCACATCAGGACAACGCGTAAAGGCCAGGGCCGCATGCATGTCCAAAAAGGCGTTGGTGTGCAGCGTCGCGTTTGCGGCCCATTTTTCGGCCATCACCGCCCAGCGGTCCCCTACATCGATGCCCTCCAGTTCAAGACGCCACAACAAAGACGTCCCATCCGTAAGGCGAAACCGGTTTGAAGCCGCGACGTCCCGCAGGTGCGCGTCGAAAACCGACAGCGCACTGTCGAAATCGCGGATCTCGATCTGGCGCAATGCGAGATGCCACCAGATATGTGCGTTGAGAAGGTTTTGCTGCGACCAGAACGGTTTCTTGGCATCCAGCAGGGCCATTGCATCGCTGTGACGGTTCTGTGTTTCGTAAACATGGGCCAGGCAATGCAACGCCCAGCAGTCAGTGGGGGCGATTTCAAGCGCCAGACGCCCCCAGCCTTCAGCGCCGGCGTAGTCCCCGTTTTCCTCCAGCGCGAAACCGTATTGGCCTGCGGCAACCGCAAAGGCGGGATGCGTAACATCCAGCCGCGATATGGCCAGCGACGCCGAATGGAGCATTGCCGGCGCATCACCGACCAGAAACCAGGTTTCATGCGCGCATTTATGAGCCAGAACATCACCGGGACGCGTTTCCAGAACCGCATCCCACGCCCGCGCTGCAGCGCTGAACTCACCCAGCAACATATGTTCCACAGCTGTCGCATGACCGCGTTCATCACCAGTTACGTGTGACAGTGCCTTGCGCATGGACGCAATGTTTTTGCCAATGGACTCGCCGCTCGGATCCACCCCGCTGAGCAATTTCATCGCCGCGCAGAAAACCGGACCCGACAGAAAGGCGTCGTCCTTGACCGCCTCCAGGTCGCCCACAGGGGAGCCGGAAAAATCCAGATAATCGGCCATGGCCGAATGCCAGACTGATAGCGTGCCCTGGTCGGACATGGATACGTCAGTTTGAAAATTATCAATCATAACAACGCCCCAGTTTCACCAGAGCATTGCACAGAATAAAACATACGTATAACGCATATTTTGCAACATTTCACATGCGCAGAGGTCATGAATGGATCTGCGAACGCTAGAAACCTTCCTGCACGTCATAAGATCCGGCGCCATTGGCAAAACGGCGCTCAGATTGAATGTGACGCAATCCGCAATCTCGCGACGACTGCACGGGTTTGAGCGGGAAATGGGCGTCAAACTGTTTGTCCCAGAGGGGCGCGGTATCCGTCCGACCGCGGCCGCGACCTCTTTGATCCCAGAGGTCGAGGCCGCAATACGGTCGCTCGAAGCCATCAAGTTCAAGGATCTCAGCGTCTCGCACGAAGCAATCATTTTGCGCATTGCAGCCACGCCGCAAACCGTCACTTCCCTGTTGGCGCCAGCTTTGCCACGGGTGGCCAAGGTCGGTATCGAATTCAGTTTTGTAGAGGCTGGTGGCGCGACCGTGGTGGATTTGATTTTGCAGGATATCTGCGATTGCGGTGTCACGGCCCAACCCGCCATTGAAACGGGTCTGCAAACTCAGGCGATCGAAACGCTGTACCTGAATGTCATTGGCTTGGCCCCAGACGCTGGCGGGCGGCAACAGAACACCGTGGATATCCGGGACCTTCTGGGCAGGAATCTATTGGTTTTGGACCGCAGCTACCAATCTCGCAAGATTCTGGACGGCGCATTTGCGATGGAAAACCATCCCATGTCAGTGGCCTATGAAGGGCACTCTGCCGATGCGATCCTGTCGCTGGCCGAATTTGGTGGCGGGGTTGCTGTCTTGCCATCCAACATCAAGACAGGGCTTCCATCTGCCAGACTGGCAGTCCAAGGGGCGCCGCTGAAAATTGAGAGCACTCTGATCTGGCGACAAAACTCACGACGGCTGAGCGCGATTGAAACTCTCACCAAAATACTGCGGCAAACGGATGAGACCGCCGTTTGAACACATGGCGGCCCTGAATAGCGTTTTGCGGGAACGAAAGAGCGCGCGGCTATTGCAAGAGGAAGCCTGGCACCGGTCAGGACAAAACGGTGCCAGGACATGCTCAGTTCAGGGCGTGCTCAGGTCAGGGCATGGCGCAACCTGGGCAGGCGCATCAGGATCAGCACATCCATCGCGAGAACGCCCAGCAGGGCCAGCCCCGCCATGGGAAAGGCCATTGAGACCCCCAGCCCGACCAGAACCGCGCCCTGCCACAGAGGCAGCTCTTTGGGCATAGGCGGCGCGGCCAGACGTCCCGCATTGGCCGGGCGGCGTTTCCACCACAGAATGACCGAGCTGACGCACAGAAACAGGACGGACAGGCAGACGACCGAATTCGCAAGAACGCTCCACAGTCCCAAAGTGCCCATGTGCAATGCAATACCCACGGCCATGGCCTTACCGGCAAGCGAATAATCCTCGTATCGCACATCTGCGAGGATCCTGCCCGTATATTGATCAACATGAACGGTCCGATCCGACATTGGATCGGTGCTGTCGGTGTTCATTGAATCCCGGCTCAGCGTCCAAACCCCGGTGTCGCCGCGTGGCACATTCAACTGGTATCGCCCATCAAAACCAATGTCCCGCGCAAGCGCGTCGACCGCGTCCAGGGTGACTGCCGGCCCTGTTATGCCCATGACCCCCGCATCACTTCCAGAGGCAGGCATCCGGGTTTGTTCCAGCGCCCAGGGCACTTCACGCCGATCATGATTCATGCTGGCATGCAGATCATCCGACAATGGAACGCTGTCCCATTTTTCGGCCGGAAACTGGCTCCACGCCTGCACCATTTTGCCGCCCCAAATGCCCGCCCATGCGAGCCCGGAAATAAGGAAGAAAACCAAGAAGACGGATAGCCAGATGCCGACAACCCCGTGCAGAGACTTCCACACAGCGCGTCCGCGCCCCAGATGCGGGACAAGCGCGCGCCGCCAATCGCCCCCGCGCGGCCACCATAGGTAGAGCCCAGTTGCGATCAGGACCAATGCCAGCGAAGCGGCGGTTTCCAGCATTCTGTCGCCTGCAACGCCCAACATCAGGTCGCTGTGAATACCGTCAAAGAAATCATACCATCCGCTGCGCCGCGGGAAGGTTTCCAGCACCTGTGCCGTGTAGGGATTTATGGCGACCATTGTTGCTGCGCCATCGGCATCGACACGAAACAATGCTGCTGTGTCCCTGGTGCGCGGAGCGACGTATTGTACAAGCGTGCCGCCCACAACAGCGCCAACTGCGGCCTCTGCCTGTGCTGAAACTGGCTGCAAGACAGCCTCTGGAACAACCGGGGTGTATTCTCCGTCACGACCATCGACCCAAGCGATCCACAGCATTGCCATGCCCGTGATCGCAAGCGTCGTCAAAAAGGGTATGACGAAAAGGCCAGCATAAAAATGCCAGCGCCAAGCTGCGAAATATAGTTTGTTCGCGCCGCCCTCGGGCTGCGCAGGGATGTGTATTGATGTCATTGTTCGGCTCCAAGCCATTGGGCCCGCAGACCTGCGGGGCAAGATTGAATTCAAAAGCGGGAATTCAGGCTTGGGGTGGGGCGCGCGTCAGGCGTGCCGGATCAAGGGGGCGCGCATGGTGACGCCGTTTTGCAATGATTGTCAGAACGCGCGTCTGGCCAGAGATCAGGACCGGGGCCCCATAACCAGGCTGTGGCACAAGAACCGCGCCCATCAGACGGCAGGCTTCGCATTTATCGCGCTGCCTGTCGTCCTGCTGGCCGAGGTTGCCACACAGATCTTCGAGGGCACCGCCAGCCGCCAGATATGCCGCGACCTCCGGTGACGCTGAGGCGCTGGGGCTGGTATGAGCAAAGCCGAAGGTTGCCAAAGCAAAAATCACCGCGAAAGAGGTGAAAAACTGGCCAATATTGAAACAGGCTTTGCGCATGCAGCAGGGCATAAACCGTTTTGCGGCCCTGTACGAGAGAGCTTGGAAAAAAATTCGCATACCGGCCTGACCACTCCGATTTGTGCAGGGCGGCATTGAGTTAGCGAAAGACCGAAAGCGCCAACTCCATCAATCCGCGCACAGTGGCAGGGTCCATGCCCGAGCCACGTTGCGTCAATGCCAGCGCGACCTGCTCGCTCAAATATCTTGCGCCCTGTTCGACTGACATGGGTCCAGACCAGTCTCCGGCATCGCGGCGCGCTTGCAGGAAAGCCGCGAATCCGGCGAGCGCGGCCGCGTCGATTTCATCAATCCGCTTGCGTGTTTGCGGCCCAAGCCGGTGTTTGCCTGCGCGCATCTTGTAAAACAGACAGCCGGTTTCCATACGCGGATCATCGGATGCAAAGTCAACCAATGCCCTCAGCGTACCGGGCATATCCTTGTCTCCGGTCAGGAGTGCAAAGACGTCCGACAACACCTGATCGGCATAACGATCGACCGCAGCACAGGTCAGACCATCCTCGCTGCCGAAACTCCGGTAGAGGGACGGTTTGGAGATGCCCGCCATCTGGCAAATGGCATTGACCGACACATCTGCCGGATCGCTGTGCCAATAGGCGGTCATCGCGGTGTTCAAAACGGCATCCGGGCTCATTTTGCGGGGGCGGCCTCGGCCGGGCTTTTGATCAGGGTCACTCATTTATTACCGCGTGGCATTCTATTGTTTACGACGCACTTTGCCCCATTGATACCGACCAGTATCAAAAATTCAACCGGGTGAAAGACAAGATGAAATCACTCATTGCCGCCGTCGCCGCCATCGCTTTTGCTACAATCGCTTCGGCCAGCCTGGTTGGGCGAATGACATTGACACGGTAAGGGCATCTTACACGGATATTCTCGCAGACCCGGCCGGCGAAGGGGCGCAAGGCCATGTCGATTGTCTTTGTGGCTTTAGAAAATGGTCTGATTACCCAAATCTGCTACCTGGTAGACCGGACCTGTGTCATGGCACAGCTGACCGAATAGTAAATCTGGGCAGGCAAGTACGGGGACGTTCTCCGGGCGAGCTCTCATTTGGCCAATGGATTGCGGTCAATCGTACAAAACCCACGACATCGCGGCGCTGATCATTGATGCCGGGATGCGGGTCTTTCGCCCCTACCCCGAAACTGGATGGCACGCCGCGTTTGTCGAGATTCACAACAGGTGCAGATCAGTTTCCCCGCACCTCAGCGATGGATGTTTCGGCCAATCTTTGAACCAGGCTTTGTTCAACTTCCTCCAGGACGCCGAAGACACGTTCGTGCAGCGCATGTTCGATCGAACAGGCTGAGGCGTCCTGCGCTTCTCCGGATGCGACCAACCGCTCATCCAGGGCCAGATAGACATCGGCGAGCGAAATGTCCTGCGGCCTGCGCGCCAAGCGCCAGCCCCCCGAGTGGCCCTTTTCGGACGCCAGCAACCCCGCCTCGCGTAGTTTGCCCAGAACCCGACGCACCACGACCGGATTGGTGCCGGCATGCTCTGCGATATCTGCTGATGTGCGCATACGCTCAGGATCCCCGGCCATATGGCTGAGGGTGTGCAGGGCCAACGACAGGCGGCTATTGCGCTTCATTTGCGGTTCTTCTCCAGTCGGATCACACACGTAACTTTTGCAGTTGCATTAGTCTAGTAACTGCGTAAGTTGCGTGAATTGAAAGATCAGCTTTGGAGCCGTCTATGCCAGATAACCGCCTTCCCGTCACGGTGCTTTCAGGGTTCCTCGGAGCCGGGAAGACAACGTTGCTCAACCGGGTTCTCAATAATCGCGATGGTCGCCGGGTTGCGGTGATCGTCAACGACATGTCCGAAGTGAACATCGACGCGGACCTTGTTCGTGCGGATACCGAACTCAGCCGCACAGATGAAACTCTGGTCGAGATGTCGAACGGCTGCATCTGCTGCACATTGCGCGATGATTTGCTGGCAGAGGTGCGCAGGCTGGCTGCGGAGGGGCGCTTTGACTATCTTTTGATCGAGTCCACCGGCATCTCAGAGCCTTTGCCTGTCGCAGCCACCTTTGATTTCCGCGATTCCGACGGACACAGCCTGTCCGACGTGGCCCGTCTGGATACAATGGTAACGGTTGTCGATGCGGTGAACCTGCTGAATGATTTCGCCTCTCATGACTTCCTGCGCGACCGGGGCGAGATGATGGGGGAAGAAGATGACCGCACTTTGGTTCATTTGCTGACCGATCAGATCGAATTTTCCGACGTGGTGATCCTGAACAAGGTGGAGGACGCCGGCCCGCAAAAGGTCGATGCTGCGCGCAAGATCATTCGCAGCCTGAACGCCGACGCCGAGATCATCGAAACCAATCATTCGGTTGTCGCGGCCGAGAAAATTCTGGACACGGGTCTCTTTGATTTCGACGCAGCACACGAGCACCCGATGTGGGCCAAGGAGCTGTATGGTTTTGCGGACCACGTGCCTGAAACCGAAGAATATGGCGTAAGCTCCTATGTCTATCGGGCGCGTCAGCCTTTCATTCCTGAAAAGATCCTCGCCGTTCTGAACCAGGAAATGCCCGGCGTCATCCGCGCCAAGGGGCATTTCTGGATCGCCACCCGACCCGAATGGGTTGCGGAGTTTTCCTTGGCCGGATCGCTGTCCAGCATCAAGCCAATCGGAACCTGGTGGGCGAATGAACCGCAAGAACGTTGGCCCGATCATGTGGCGGCATCAGAATACATCAAACAGCATTGGGCCGAACCCTGGGGCGACCGGCGCCAAGAGCTGGTTTTTATCGGGGCCGGCATTGACTGGACAGCGTTGAAATCGAAACTGAACGCCTGCCTCGTTCCCGCCGCACTGGCCGGCGGGCCGGATGCTTTGCCTCTCGATCTGCCAGATCCATTTCCGGGATGGCGACGGGTGGAGGACGCCGCGTGAACCTGGTCAGGCAGATCGTCAGGGGGGCGGCCGTCGGAGTTGCCATCGCCGACAAACCCGCGGCGTTGGACACTTTTTTGCGACCCGGATGCGCTGCGGCGATCTGGCAGAGGCAAACCCCACCGCACATTCAATCCTGGCTCGACAGGCTGGATCCAGACCGGCTGCCCAGAGGCCGGGTTATCCTGCGGCCCGCTGCGGTGTCTCAGACCGTCGCGCATCTGTGCGACATGTCCGGCCTGCCATCCGGGCCTGAACGCGATTGGCTCGCATCAGATATCGCCACCCTGACGGATGTGTTTGCAACGCTGATGTCGCCCCGATTTCTGCGCCTGCGGCTGGACGTTGTAACAAACAATGCCTGCCGCAAGTTCCATATTGATGCGATATCGGCCCGGCTGATTTGCACCTATCGCGGCACAGGAACGCAATACGGGATTTCAACGGACGGAGCAGACCCGACCCGCGTCTTCACCGTTCAAAGGGGTGCGCCCATCCTGTTGCGCGGCACGCTTTGGCCGGAACAACCGCCCTCGGGGTTATTGCATCGCTCTCCACCGATCGAAGACACAGGCGAAACGCGTCTGGTTCTGGTGCTGGATCCCGTGACTGACCCGGATGAAGACATATGAACCGGAACCTTGGACAAAGCAGCCTGCGCCGAAAGCGGCGTGCGGGCGACCCGATGACCGCTTATGACAACCTCCCTGCGCCATTGCGGCGCTGGTTGTCAGAGGCGGCCCTGCCCTGGTCGCCCTGCTCGGCGCGCCGCATCTGGCAAAAGTACCGCGCAAAGGGTCTGTCACCCGAAGAAACGCTCCAGTCGCTTGCGCGCGCAGAGGCGCAAACCCTTGCCCGCGACCGTCATGCCTCCTCTTCCCATTCAATTCCCCAAACCTGAAGGAATCCTCCATGTCTCTGTTGCCCCGGTTTGCTCTTGCAACCTTGATGGCGCTTGGCTGCGCCCTGCCTGTCGTTGCCCAGGACAGCACCCTGACGATCGCGACCAGCTTCGGCCCCAAGGCCGAAATCCCCGACCCGCGAGCTGGCTACAACGGCTGGATGTCCAACCAGACCGGCGTGACCGAAACGCTGATGGGGATCGACTATGATATGAAGCTTTATCCCAGGCTTGCCGAAAGCATCGAACAGGCCTCGCCCACCACATGGCGCGTCACGCTGCGCGATGGCGTGCAGTTTCATGACGGCACGCCGATGACAGCCGAGGCTGTCATCGCCTCGATCTCGGGCATCCTGGACGAGGCCAACCCGGGCCACAACGCCCGTGTCGCCAAGCTGCTGGACCTTGCCGGGATGAACAGCCAAGACGACAACATCGTTATTTTTGAAACGAATAGCCCCAATGCGGCCTTTCCCTGGACGCTCTCAGAGCCCGCCATTGCGATCCTTGGCGCGCCTTCGGACGCCTTCCCGATCAACGCGACCGGCCCCTATGTCTTTAAAGAGGCCATACCCGGACAGCTCTATCGGGCCGAGGACAACCCCGACTACTGGCAGGGGCAGCCTGGCCTCGAAGAGGTTCGCGTTGTGGTCGCAGGCGATCCTGCAACCGCGGCTCTGGCGTTCGAAGCGGGTGAGGTCGATATGGTGATCAACTATCCAGAGACCGATTTCGAGCGCATTCAGCAAACCGGTGCGCTCGGCTTTTCAGCCCCGACCGCGCGCCTCTATTTCTACACCGTCAATGCACAAAGCGGCCCGATGGCAAACCCGTTGATCCGCCAAGCCGTGTCACTGGCGATTGATCGACAAGGCATCGTACAGGCCGCGCTCTCGGGCGTCGGTGGCGTACCGGCAGGGACAGTCTATCCCGAAGGCAAAGGCTGGGCGGCGGATATACCGGCCACATATGACCCCGCCAAGGCCGAAGCACTCCTGGCGCAGGCCGGCGCTGTGAAACAAGGCGGGCGGTGGATGCTGGATGGCGCGCCTCTGGAGATCGACATCGTCACCTATTCCTCGCGCGCGGCCCTGTCGCCCACAGCAGAACTGACGCAGGCCTTTCTGGCGGCCATTGGCGTCACGGCGACTGTCAAGGTTGGGGAATGGGGCGCAAGCAATGATGCCCTGGCAGCGGGCGAGGCGGATATGTTCCTTCAGGCATGGGTCATGACCCCACAGGGCGATCCCGGTGCCGTGCTGGAAACGCTGTTAAAGTCAGATGGTGGGTCCAACTCTGGCAAATACGCCAACCCGGCGCTGGACAAACTGCTGGATCAGGGGCGTTTGACGTTCGATCATGAAGAACGCGAAGCGATCTATGACAAAGCGCAGGCAATTATCGCGGATGATGCGGCCCTGATCCCTGTCTTTCATGTCAGCCAGGTGAATGTCGCCAAACCCGGTTTGATCGGCTATGCCGTGCATCCGTCCGAAACCTATTGGGTCACCTACGAAACGAAGTTTGAATAATGACACTTTCCGTTTCCGGCCTGAGCGCATCGCGCTCGGGGCGGACCATATTGTTCCCCACCTCACTCAAGATCGAGCCCGGCGACCGCGTCGGGCTTGTTGATGCATCCGGGTCGGGAAAATCCACGCTGGGCCATGCATTGGTGGATGATCTGCGCAGACAGGGTCACTGCGTCGCCCATGTCCCGCAAAGCCCCGACGAGGCGCTCGACCCTTTGCGCAGCATGGGGTTTCACTGGCGCGAGGCAGAACAGGCGTTGGGTGTGGAGCCCGGAACCGCCGACCGGCAAGGGTTGTTTTCTGCCCTGAAGATCGAAGCCGGTGACCTGCGCAAACGGCCCTGGGGCTGGAGCCGGGGTATGCAGCAACGCTTCGTCATCGCCATGGCCCTGATCGGCACACCCGAGCTGATTGTTCTGGACGAACCCACTTCCGCGCTCGATCCCGTGGTTGCGGCAGCCACGATGGATTTACTGGACCAGCACCTGGATGGCCGGGACACAGGCCTGATACTGGTTACCCACGACCTGGGGCTTGCGGCGCGCCGGGTCTCGACGCTGATGGTCATGTCAGAGGGACGGATCGTTGAACATGCCCATACCCAAGCCATTTTGCAGCACCCGAAAACAGCCCCCGCAAAGGCCCTTGCCGCCCATAGAAACTGGATGGCCCTGCCATGTTGACCATAGACAATCTGTCCGTTCGACGCGGCAAGACGACAACGCTTTCTGACGTGTCCCTGACCCTGCCCCGGGGCAAGACGCTGGCTGTCGTCGGTGAAAGCGGGGCCGGGAAATCCACGCTCATCGGTGCAATCCTGGGCTTGGTGAAACCCGCCCGGGGCGGTATTTCCTGGGCCGGTGCCCCGGTATGCGCCTGCCGCCCTGCGCTGGTTATGCAAGAGCCGCGCGCCGCCTTCAACCCGGTGATGTCCTTGCGTCGTTCTGTGCTAGAACCCGTTGCAGGGCAGAGTTCCGAGGCTATCGAGCAACGGCTCTCACGGCTGTGCAAGGGTCTGGAACTGCCTGCATCCATTCTCGACAGGCGGCCCGGAGAGGTCTCGATAGGACAAGCCCAGCGTGTCGGAATCCTCCGCGCCCTGATCGCAGCGCCACCACTGGTTCTGTTTGACGAACCACTTTCAGCGCTGGATGCCGTCACGCAAAAGCACACGGCAAGGATGATTTCGGATTTGCAGCACGAAGAAGGGTTTTCCGCGCTGATCGTAACCCACGATCTGGGCTATGCCCTCGCCCATTCAGACGAGATCGCGGTGTTAAAGAGCGGCAGAATAGAAGAGATCGCGAACCCGCAGGCCTTCGCTCTGGCGCCGCAGTCTCCATACAGCCGGATCTTGCGCGATGCCGCCTTCGCCCTTGGAGCGTTGGAGATTGCCGCATGATCACAGGTTTTCTGGGCCTGCTGCTGCGCGCTGTTGTTGTTTTATCTGGCACAGCCATCGTCACCTTTGCCCTGCTTTGGAACGCCCCCGGTGATCCGGCGCAAGCCATCGCCATGGCGCGGTTTGACGCGCTCCTGACAGAGGATGTGATCGAACAGGTCCGCCAGGAGGCTGGGCTGGACATTGGGTTCTCGCAAGCCTTTGGCGCGTGGATTGGCCCGCTCATGACACTGGATTTCGGTCGGTCCGCTGTCACCGGTCGCCCGGTTTGGCCGGATCTTTGGGCCGCCATCACCTATACCGCCCCCCTGGCGATGGCAGGGCTGGCTATTGGCCTTGGCATGGCGTTGCCGCTGGCCATCCTGGCAACGCGGCGGCCCAGAGGGTTGCTGGACCGTTTTGCCGTGGCTGTGGCCTCGTTGGGCGCAGCGATCCCGGCCTACTGGCTGGGGCTGTTGCTGATCCTGTTGTTCGCCGTGCATCTGGCCTGGCTGCCCGCCATTGGCGCGCGCACGCCGGCCCATGCCATTCTTCCGGCTTTAACTCTGGGGCTGGGCACGGCTGCATCGCTGACCCGCATCATCCGTTCGGGCATTCTGGAGGCACGCGGTCAACCCTTCCTGCCTGCGATCAAACGCAGAGGCGTGAGCGCAAGGGCGATTGGCCGGGATCATGTGGCCCCACACGCGGCCATCCCGGTTGTCACGGTCTTTGGACTGGAACTGGCCTTCCTGCTGGAGGGCGCCGTGATGGTCGAGGTCATTTTTGGGCGGCCCGGTCTGGGAACCTTCCTCGTGCGTGCCATCGAGGCCCGGGATTTCCCGCAGGTGCAGGCGGTGGTCATCCTGACCGCGCTGTTGTTCGTGGTGGTCAATTTGATCATTGATTTGATCTATTACCTGATCGACCCACGAACCGGAGCGACCGATGCGTAGCGTTGCCGTCGTTTTTGCGACCTTCCTGATCCTGACCGTAGCCGGGCCGTTGTTGGCGCCCCATGACCCCACGGCCATTAACATCCCCAATCGCCTCGCCCCTCCGAGCACAGAATTCCTGCTGGGCACCGACGCCCTGGGCCGGGATATCCTGTCACGGCTGCTGCATGGCGCGCGCTGGTCTCTGGGGCTCGCGTTTCTGATTTCGGTCATTGGCCTGGTCACCGGAACCCTGATCGGTCTGGCGGCATCACTCGGCGGCAAACTGGCTGATTGGGTGGTGATGCGGGCGACAGACAGCTTTCTGGCCTTCCCCGAACTCGTCGCTGCCGTGGTGATCGCCGGTCTGCTGGGCGCAGGCACCTGGAGCCTGATCTTTGCGCTCAGCGTCACCGGCTGGATGCGGTATGCCCGTGTCGTGCGCGGCATCGGGCTATCCCTGCAAAGCCGGGGCTATGTGGTGCAGGCCAGATTGGCCGGTCTGTCGCCTTGGACGATCGCCCGCTGGCACTATTTGCCATCGCTGCTGCCGTCACTCACCGTTGTCTGGACCGGCATGTTTGCGCGGGCCATTTTAGGGATTTCAGCCCTCGGCTTCCTGGGATTTGGCGTGCAGCCACCAATGCCGGAATGGGGAACAATGCTGTTGGACGCGCGCATCCATATGCGTTCCACACCTCTGCAAATGATCTGGCCGGGGCTGGCCGTCGTCATCAGCGTGCTTGCGATCAACCTGACCGGAGACGCACTGCGCGATGCACGCGCCGAACCTTAGCAGGCGATCAACCGCCCATGTGTCAGTGTCCAGCGATGCCTAAAAGCGTCTGGGCAACGGTCTCCTTGGAAGGGCTGACTTCCATCAGTTGATGCGGCCCTTCGACAGTCACCAGATCCCAGCCTCTTTCCTGCGCGCGCACAGGGGCCTGGACCGTCCGCATATGATCAAAAACGTCGCCCTCGGTCGCCACGATGATCGTGCCGGAAAAATCAGGCATGTCTTTGGGCAGATCAATTCTTTCGACGTAAGACTTCCAGGGATGCGGGCGCATGGTTGGCTTTGCCTCGCGCAATGCATCCGATGGGATAAGCCAACCATCACCATCCTTGTCGACCGAAGTCTTGGCCACCTCATACACATCCGGGCCAAACCCATCGATCAGATTTTCACCATGCGCCAGCGGGACCGTGTCGATAAAGACAAGATGTTTGACGCGATCCGGAGAACGGGCCGCTGCACCGGATATGACGGGCCCGCCATAACTGTGCGAAACCAAAATGACATTGTTCAGATCCCGCCAGTTCATCAGATTGGAGACGTCCAATATGTGGGTCAGCAGACCTGTTTCCTTGGACAACAAATGCTCTTTCTCGCCTAACCCCGTCAGGGAGGCCTCAATCACCTCATAGCCAGCGTCCTCAAGAATAATACTCAGCGGCTCCCATTGGCCCGCCCATTGAAACGTCCCATGAACCATCAAGAATACTGGCTTTTCCATAGCTCCATCCGTGGTTGTGTCCTGCGCTGTTGTGGCCTGGGCGAAAGACAGAGATGCAACACTCGATATGATGAACGCAACAAGCGACCTGAGGAGAAATGACATTGATGAATTTCCCTGAAAGTAGGTTTCAATAATAGAAGTTACCAAGAAGTCGTCGGCAAAACCATCATTGACCGCCTTCAGGTGGAAATCAGACCTGAACGCACGCGGTTAGGCCCGGCGCTATTGCAACAAAATGGCGTTCATCCCAGCGGACAAGGGCCTGCCCCCAACACCGGATGAACGGAACACCTTTTCCCCATAGGCCGCAATGGTCGAGGTGGCCCCAGAGCACCCCAATAAGGCAGGCGCGCCCACCGGCCGTTAAAACTGACAGGCAAATGTCGCCGCCGCGCGCACGCCATCTATCACGTGCACGCCCCGAACACGGTTTGATCCCTTGTTGATATCGACCATACCACCACACCCCAGCACGACCGAGGCAACCTCATCTTCTTCTGCGGCCGTTCTCAGCTCTGCCAGTACCTTCTCAGTGGCCCCTTTCGGGTCATGCTCCAGCGCCAGCACCGGCACATCGCTGGCCCTGACCTTGCCCAGCTGCCCCCCCAGGCCGTAGGCGTGAATGTTCGCTTCGAGAATTGGTACAGACACCGCAAGGGTCGTCACAACAGAAAACCGCCTTCCGGCCACAGCCGCCAGATGATACGCCGCCTGCCCGATGCCGATTACCGGGCATGGGGCAATATCGCGGGCGGTCTCTAACGCGGTGTCGTCAAAGCATCCGACAATAATCGCAGATGCCCGTTGTTCAGCCGCCTTGGCGACCAGTTCCAACAGGGGCGGCTCTGCCAGCCGGCCATCCTCAGCGCCCTGAATCGCAGGCGGGCCGTCATGGGAGGTCCATCCTTCAAACTCCGCTGTTGGCATAGTTTCGCGCGCAGTGCGCAACATGGAGCGCGTCATCGAAACCGTGCTGTTGGGATTGATGAGAACAATCATAACATGCCCTTGCCCGCGTCAGACCCCGCACGGGCCTTTCTTCGCGTGCTCCATAGCGCAAGGCAAAGGAACAGACCGATCATAAGCAGTGAAAACACGGTCGTCAGGGTGCCAAGCGCATAGAGCACCGGCGTGGTCACATTGGTCGTCATCCCGAAGATTTCCAGCGGCAGAGTGTTGTAGCTGCCTGCGGTCAGAAGTGTACGGGCGAATTCATCATAGCTGAGCGTGAAACCAAACAGGGCGACCCCGATAAGCGATGGCCCGATAATGGGCAACACCACATAGCGCAGCGTCTGCCACGAGGTGGCGCCCAGGTCGCGCGCCGCCTCCTCATAGCATTTGTCAAAGCGGTTGAAGACGGCGAACATGATCAGAAGGCCAAAGGGCAATGTCCAGGTCAGCTGTGCACCAAAGCCCGAGGTGGACCAGTGAACGTTCAGCCCCGACTGGGAAAAGATCAATCCAACACCCAGCGAAATCAGGATCGAGGGGATCACCAGCGAGGTGATGATCAGGTAGAACAGAATGCTGGAGCCTTTGAACTTCTTGCGAAACGCCAAACCGCCCATGACCGAGAGCACCACAGTCGTCACCATCACCATCAAGCCGAGCGCAAAGCTGCGGCGAAAGCTGCCCCAGATGTCACCAACGGCCTGTTGTTCAAAGAGATCGCGGAACCAATGCAGCGAGGTGCCCTGCATGGGAAATGTCAGCCCCCCGCCCGGCCCCTGGAATGACAGGATCGCGATTGTGATGGTCGGGCCGTACAGAAACAAAAGGAACAGCACAAAAAACGCACTGAGGACATAGAAGGACTTGGGGCGCGGTTCCATTCTAAAGCTCCTTCCTGATATCGACAAATCGCAGCAGAATGCCGATGACAATCAGCACCGTCAGCAAAAGGACCACAGCGGTGGCAGAGGCCGAAGGATAGGCCAGCAGCGCGATGTCATTTGAGATCAGACGTCCGACATTGGCAGATTGCGAACCGGACATGAAGCGAACGGTGATGAAGTCGCCCATAACCAGCGTAACAACAAAGATCGTACCGATCATGATACCCGGCTTGGTCAGCGGGATAATCACATTCCACAGAATCTGCGCGCCGGAGGCCCCTGCGTCGCGCGCGGCCTCGATCAGGCTTTTGTCGATCCGCATCATCGTGTTGAAGATCGGGACAACCATGAACAACGTATACAGATGCACAAAGGCCAGGATCACCGCAAAATCGCTGAACAACAGCCAGTCCAGCGGCTCATCGATCACGCCAAATGAAATCAGCGTCGAATTGGCAATTCCGTTCCGGCCCAAAAACGGGATCCAAGAAATCATGCGAATGATGTTCGAAGTCCAGAACGGGATCGTGCACAGCAGGAACAACACGATCTGCCAGGTCAGGCTGCGCACATGGAAAGCCAGAAAATAGGCGACGGTAAAACCAATGGATAGGGTGAAAGCCCATGTAACAAAAGCATATTTGAAGGTGTTGAAGAAAACCCGATACGTCACATTCGATCCAAAGAGAAACTCGTAATTCTCCAGATCGAAGGCGGGAATGATCGAAAACTCGGTGGCCTGCCAAAAGCTGACTGTGACGATCATCACGATGGGCAACACCAGAAAAAACGCAAGCACTGCCATGATCGGCAGTGCCATCAGCCACCCGACAAACGTATTATTCTTCAGCACGATGTTACTTTCCCGCAAAAGGTTGGGACGGGTCCGTTTGGACCCATCCCCTTTGTCGTCAGGCCGCGATGAATTCATTCCATTTGCGAACCATGTACTGGTTTTCGTCCATGACAGCATTCCAGCAGGCCACGGCGCCCATGCGCTCTTCGAAAGAGCCGCCATCACGCGTGTCGCCAGCCTGGGCCAGGGCATCGCCAGTGGGCGATGTGATGGTGTCGGTGGCCTCTTTTCCTTCGAACCAATAGCCCCATTCGTTTTCAGACATGAAGTTCTTGGATGTTTCAGGAACGGCAGAGTAATACCCTTGGCGCATCAGATAGCCGCCAACCCAGCCGTCCAGGTACCAGTTGATGTATTCATAGGCGGCATCACGCTCCAGCCCCGACAGAGACGCCGAAAGGCCAATGCCACCACCCCAAGAGCGATAGCCTTCTTCCAATGGCTGGTAGACACAAGGCACGCCCTTGGATTTAACCGCCGTGATTGCCGGCGACCACATGGACTGGATCACAACCTCACCCGAGGCCATCAGGTTGACGCTTTCGTCGAAAGACTTCCAGAAGGCGCGGAACTGGCCGTTCTTCTTGGCTTCGGTGAAGATGCCGATGGTCAGGTCGATCTCTTCGCGGGTCATGTTCCCTTTGTCGGGGTATTTGTATTCGCCCATGGATTCCACGACCATCGCCATGTCCATGATGCCGATCGACGAAATGTCGAGGATCGAGGCCTTGCCCTTGAACTCTGGGTTCAACAGTTCAGACCAGTTGCTGATTGGACGACCGATCAGGTCCGGGCGGATACCCAGCGTGTCGGCGTTGTAGATGGTCGGGATCAGCGTCATCCAGCCGGATTCTTCGGCCACGAAATCCTTGCCATCGGGACCGGAGGTGAAACCAACCGTATGAGGCGCAGTGCCCTGGGCAATCGTGCTTTCAGGTGTCAGCAGCCCGTTGCGGAAAATGCCAACGATCTTGTCGTAATTCTTGATCTTGCTGGTATCCATCGCCTGCAGGTTGCCTGTGGGCCAAACCTTTTTACAGATCCAGTACTCGATGTCCGCAATGTCAAAACTATTGGGCTGCGTGGCCGCGCGCTGTGTCACGCTATCACTGTCCAGCGCCGTCATTTCCAGTGTAAAGCCAAGGTCCTCTTTCACCTTGTTTGCCACGTCATTCAGGTTCGACACGCCCGTGCCGAACTGGCGCAGCGTGACATCCTTGATGTTTTGGGCCCAGATCATCGGTGCGCCCAATGTCGTACCAGCGGCAAACGCGGCGCCGCCTTTCAAAATGTTGCGTCTTGATACTTTGGTCATGTCTTTTCACTCTCTGTTTTTGGTGGTTTTTTATGCTGTAAGTTTGTGCAGGTTTGCTGCGTCCCAGATCAGACCGACCTGATCGCCTGGGTTGAACGGGTTGTCGAAAAACCGGCCTTCCGGAACCAACGCGCTGATGTCCTGATCACCGGCAATCCGCGCCAGAACCGAGACATTTGCCCCCTGGAATTCGACCGCCAGAACATTGCCTTGCAGGTTTCCACTGTCGGTATGCGAGAGGCCAACAGCGTCCGTGCGGATGGCAAACTTTCCATCCGCAAGCGCAATTACGTTATGGCCCCCCATGAATTGCGCGACAAAGGCCGTGGTCGGTGCATTGAACACCTCCCGGGCGGTCCCTGCCTGCTCTATCACCGCGTTGTTCATCACGACGATCTCATCGGCCAATGCCAGGGCCTCGTCCTGCCCATGTGTGACGTGGATAAAACTGATGCCCAATTCACGCTGCAGTTTGCGCAGCTCTCCTCGCATCCGGATTCGCAGGAACGGATCGAGCGCAGACAAAGGTTCATCCAGCAACAAGACCTGTGGCCGGGTAATCAAGGCACGGGCCAGAGCCACACGCTGTTGCTGTCCGCCTGAAAGCTGATCGGGCATCCGATCACTCAAGGCGCTGAGATCGACAAGCTCCAGCATCTCGCTCGCCTTTTTCAGGCGCGCTGGCTTGTCTTCTCCGCGCATCTTCAGGCTAAAGGCAACGTTCTCTGACACGCTGAGATGCGGAAAAAGCGCATAGTTCTGAAACATCATCGCCGTACCACGCCTGGCCGGCGGAAGGTCCGAGATATCGGTGCCACCCAACAGGATAGAGCCCTCTGACACCGTCTCGTGGCCTGCAATCATCCGAAGCGTCGAAGATTTCCCGCAACCCGAAGGCCCCAGCAAACAGGCATACCCACCCATCTGGAATTTATGGTTGATGGCATCCACCGCAACCGTCGCACCGTAGCGCTTGGTGACGGAGACCAGCTCCAAGTCTTTTACAATTGAGACCATTCATCCCCCGTTTCGTTGCGCTACTCAGGTCATGGGACAGCGCTTGAAACAAACTTTGACTGATCCGGTCCGGGAGTTTTACCTGGTTCTGATCAAAATTTTTGCCTTTCCGCCAACTTGCGCACAATTAATGGACACAAAATTGTATACAATCATCTGACTGATTGCGTTCAAATGAAAGACTTGAGGTGGCCAATCGGCTCTGCGATGTGAAACATCAAAGGAAAGACATGACCCACACCGCCGATTCTCCCCCCCCTCCGCATGCGACCAGTGACAGCATCGCCCAGGCACTGTCTCTGGCCATTCACGAACACCGGATCACACCTGGCACGAAACTGGGCGAGGACGAGCTGGCCGAGATCTACGGCGTGTCGCGCACGGTCGTGCGCGCGTCTTTGCAAACCCTGGCACATATCAAGCTGGTCAATATCAAGCGCCACAAAGGGGCCTCTGTCGCTTCTCCGACAACAACAGAGGCACATGAAGTATTCGAAGCGCGGGAATTGCTGGAGCCGCGCACCGCACGCAGTGCCGCCCGGCTGGCGACCGCCTCCGATATCGCCAAACTGGAACGCCACATCAGCGACGAACATGCGGCGCTCGATGCGGCTGATCCTGGCCGGGCGCTCTATCTTTCCGGTTTGTTTCATACAGAGATTGCCCGGATCGCACAGCAGGCAACGATTGCCAGCTTCATTGAAACGCTTGTGGCGCGGTCCTCTCTTATCATCGCGCTCTATTGGCGCCGGGAAAGTGCCTTGTGTGAAAAACACGCGCATCATGCCTTGGTGCAGGCGCTTGCCGATCAGAACGAACAACAGGCCGAGGAGCTGATGCGCAGCCATCTGGTCGACCTTCATTCCGCGCTGGACCTGCGCGAGCGGAATGCCCGTTCTCTGTCGCTCAGGGATGCGTTATCTCAATGACCATACGCGCAATGACACTGGATGATTTGCAATTGGTGATGGGCTGGGCCGCCGACGAAGGTTGGAACCCCGGCCTTGATGACGCCAAGGCCTTCTTTTCCGCCGATCCAGACGGCTTTCTGATCAAAATGGTGGACGGCCAGCCAGTCTCAGCCGTGAGCGTTGTGAACCATGATGCGGATCATGCATTCCTTGGCCTTTACCTGTGCAAGCCCGAGTTCCGCGGCCAGGGGCATGGCATGGATGTTTGGCGCGCCGGTATCGCCCATGCTGCGGCACGCACAATCGGATTGGACGGTGTGCCGGATCAGCAGGCAAACTACGCGCGGTCCCAATTCATCAAATACGGCGCCACCGTCCGATACGAAGGGCAGATCAGCGCAGAGCCGAACACAAGGGTCCGCCCCGCCTCACCCACAGAAATCCCAGTTTTGATAGAGCGTGATGTTGCCTCCTGCGGCATGGACCGCAGCGCCTTTGCAACGACATGGCTGACCGGCAGCGCAAACCGGCAAACTTTGGTTGTGGCCGATGGAGCTGATATCAAAGCCTTTGCCACCTTCCGGCGCTGCGGCGTCGGAACCAAGATCGGCCCGTTTCATGCCGCCCGCGAAGCCGACGCAAAAGCGTTGCTGCTGTCCAACCCCTTTGCCCACTCTGACAACACGGTCTATGTCGATGTTCAGGATGACAGTTCAGCGTTTTCAGATTTGCTGAGCAGTTATGGGTTCAACCCGGTGTTTGAAACCGCAAGGATGTATCGGGGCTCCCCACCACAGGCCACACCCAGCCGATATCAGGCGATCGCAACGATGGAGCTTGGCTAGGCTTCGATGGCTTCGGCCAGGCCCCGCTTTGCACCAAGGCTGCGCAGGTCCCGTCAGCCCCGCCCTCAGCACAGCGTCTCGTTTCCAAGTGTCAGGCGTTTGTGACGGGCCTAGTCCGACTGCGCCTCAGCGCGGGATTTGCCCGAGACGTCCATGGCCAGAGTGGCCGCCATAAACCCATCCAGCGCCCCGTCGAGGACGCCTTTGGTATCGGAGGTTTCATGGTTGGTGCGCAGGTCTTTGACCATCTGATAGGGCTGCAACACATAAGAGCGGATCTGGTTGCCCCAGCCGGCATCGCCCTTGGCCTCATGCGCTTCGTTGATCGCCGCGTTGCGGCGGTCCAACTCAAGCTGGTAAAGCCGGGATTTCAGCGCTTTCATGGCGATGTCGCGGTTTTGGTGCTGCGATTTCTCAGAGCTTGTGACCACGATGTTGGTCGGAATATGCGTGATGCGCACAGCCGAGTCGGTGGTGTTGACGTGCTGGCCGCCCGCACCTGAGGACCGATAAGTGTCAATGCGGATCTCGGACGGGTTCACGTCGATCTCGATATTGTCATCGACCACCGGATAGACCCAGACCGAGCTGAACGACGTGTGTCGTTTGGCTGCGGAATCAAACGGCGAGATGCGCACCAACCGATGCACGCCGCTTTCGGATTTGAGCCAACCATAGGCGTTGTGACCCGAAATCTTGTACGTCGCGGATTTTATTCCTGCCTCTTCGCCGGCGCTTTCTGACTGAAGCTCGACCTTGTAGCCCTTTTTCTCAGCCCAGCGGACATACATCCGCGCCAGCATCGAAGCCCAATCGCAACTTTCGGTGCCACCCGCGCCCGAGTTGATTTCCAGGAAGGTGTCATTGCCATCTGCCTCACCGTCAAGCAGGGCCTCAAGCTCCTTTTCCGCAGCCTTGAGTGCCAGCGCAGCCAGCGCGGCCTCGGCCTCGGCGATGACATCTGTGTCATCTTCCATCTCGCCCATTTCGATCAACTCGACATTGTCCGAGCAGTCCTGAGCGATGCTGTCATAGGTCTCCATCGCATCAACCAGCATCTGACGGTCGCGCATCAGTTTTTGCGCGGCCTCCGGGTTGTCCCAAAGGGTCGGATCCTCGACCCGTGCGTTGAATTCTTCGAGGCGGTGGGATGCGGTTTCGCGATCCATGCGTTGGGCCAGAAGGTCGAGTGATTTTTCGATCTCGGCCACGATGTTTTGAGTTTCGGCGCGCATGACGGTCCCGGGTGATGGATGTGTAGGAAGGGGTGATAGACCAGCCAGTGCAAAGCGGCAAGCCGCTGTCGCGCAGCAAGGCAGGTCAGCCCCCCCCGATTTTAGTAGAGGCCGCCCGAACTGATTGTGCCGAAGGAGGCCTTGGGGGCAATGACCTTGGTGTCCCCGGTCGAGGTGGTGACCTGACGCCCGGCGTTTTGCACCTCTTCGACCAGCGGTAGGTCAGAGCCGATGCCAAAGCCACCATCGTAAGCGACACCAAAGATCGGCTCGTACCCGTCGCGGAAATATTCAGCCACGACGTAGTCGCCCGAGGCCTCATCGCCCAAGCGGGCACCGGTATAGCGGTCAATCTTGATGAAGTGCCCGCCGGGCGGCACATCAAAGGGTCCGCCACCGTATTTCTTGATCGCCTCGGTCATGAACTGCTGGAACACCGGCCCACACATGCCGCCCCCCGATGCGCCACGACCCAGCGGTTTCGGCCGGTCATACCCGATGTAGCAACCGGCGGCGATGTTAGAGGTGAAACCGACAAACCAGACATCGCGGGCGTCATTGGTTGTGCCCGTTTTACCGGCCGTAGGCACCGGCAGGTTCACCGTGCGACTGGCTGTACCGCGCTCGACCACGCCACGCATCATCGAGGTCAGCTGATAGGCGGTGATCGGATCCATCACCTGACTGCGGTTTGATCGCAACCGCGGCCCCATCCCCGGGGCCAATGCGAAATTCGAACAGTCGACGCATTCGCGTTCGTCCTGTTTGTAAATGGTTTTACCCGAACGGTCCTGAATGCGATCCACCAGCGAAGGCCGCACCCGTTCGCCCCCATTGGCGAACATGGAATAGGCGGCAACCATTTTGTAAAGGGTCGTTTCCTGGCTGCCCAGCGCGTTTGCCAGAAACTCTCCCATCCGGTCATAAACGCCAAAACGTTCAGCATAGCCCGCGACAATGGGCATCCCCACCTCTTGCGCCAGCCGGATGGTCATGAGGTTCCGCGAACGCTCGATCCCGGTACGCAGCGGTGTAGGCCCATAAAACTTGTTGGAGGAATTGCGCGGGCGCCACAGGCCCTGGGGGGTGTTCACCTCGATTGGGGCGTCCACCACGATGGTCGCCGGGCTATAGCCACTGTCCAACGCAGCCGCATAAACAAAAGGTTTGAAACTGGAACCCGGCTGGCGCTGTGCTTGCGTGGCGCGGTTGAACACCGAACTCTGATAAGAGAACCCGCCCTGCATTGCCAGCACCCGGCCCGAGTTCACGTCCATGGCAACAAAACCGCCCTGCACCTCGGGCACCTGACGCAAAGACCAGTTCCCATCATCACCAGCGCGCACATGAACCACGTCACCAACGGTGAAATTGTCAAAGAAGTTGCCCTTCATCCACTTGATGTCGGCGCGCGGCACACTGCCCTCAGCAGGTCCGTCTTCGACACCGACAGTCAGGCTGTTGTCGCTGATTTTCAGCACGACCGCCGGATACCAACGCCCGCCCAGATCAATGTCACGGGCGATCTCGGCGCTGGCCAGCGCCTCGCGCCAGAGGGTTTCATCGCTCAACGTTTCCGCAGGCAAGGTCAGGCCAGTGCCACGCCAAAGGCTACGACCGCGGTCATACTTCTGCAGCGCCGTCCGCAGCGCCTTGGCCGCTTCCAGCTGCATTTGCTGGTCGATCGTGGCGCGCACCGTAAAGCCACCGGTAAAAAATTCACCTTCGCCAAAATCCTCGGTCAGCTGGCGGCGGATTTCATCAGTGAAATAGTCACGCGGAGGCAGTGCCGTTCGGAAGCTTTCAAAGTCCCCATTCTGGACCGACCGCAGCGGCAGCACCACTTCGGCCTCATAGGTGGCCTGATCAATATACCCGTTTTCAAGCATTTCACGCAGGACATAGTTACGTCGCTGCGTAACACGCTCCTTTGCACGGACCGGATGATACTTGCCAGGCGCCTGGGGCATGGCGGCCAGCATTGCCGCCTCATGCGGAGCCAGTTCTGACAGTGTCTTGTTGAAATAGGTCTGCGCCGCCGCGGCCACGCCATAGCTGTTCTGGCCCAGAAAGATCTCGTTCATGTAGAGTTCGAGTATCTGATCCTTGTTGAGGGTCTGTTCCAGGCGGGCGGCAAGGATGATTTCCTTGATCTTGCGTTCCGCCTTGCGTTCACCGCCAAGCAGGAAGTTTTTCATCACCTGCTGGGTGATCGTGGAGGCGCCGCGAATGTCCTGACCGCGAGACCGGACAGCCTCCAGAGCGGCAGCGGCGATGCCGCGTGGGTCGTAACCCTTGTGCGTGTAAAAGTTCTTGTCCTCGGCCGAAACGAACGCCTGTTTGACCAGATCCGGTATCTCAGCGGCCGGAACAAAAAGCCGACGCTCCTTGGCAAATTCGTCGATCAGGTCGCCTTCGCCCGAATAAATGCGGCTGATGGTAGGCGGTTTGTACTGGGCCAATGATTCGTGGCTGGGCAGATCGCGGCTATACATCCAAAAGATACCGCCCACGGTCAGGGCGACCATGGCAATAGCCAGTGTGGCGAAACTGAATATCGCCCCGAAAAAGGAAAATACAAATCTGATCACGCTGGG
Source organism: Marinibacterium sp. (assembly GCA_034670145.1). GTDB lineage: Bacteria > Pseudomonadota > Alphaproteobacteria > Rhodobacterales > Rhodobacteraceae > HXMU1420-2. Next base: position 211,825 of record JAXMOA010000002.1, on the reverse strand, counting down.
GCCCCTGCGGCAGTGCCTGTCCAATATAAGGGGTGGCTCAGTTAGGGTCAAAGGGTTGGGCGGCATCCCGCCAACGAATTTGCGCCCCAACCGGGATCTGGGGGCCAATACGGCGGCTCGGGTCGCAGCGTCAGGGGCGCGGCCACCGTCGGGATGTGCTAGCCTCGGGCGGGCTGACACACTGTTGGTTCGAGGGAGGAAAGAGATGCGAAACCCGTTTGACACGCCCGAGCGCGTGGCCTTTCGTGACACGGTTCAGGCCTTTGTGGCAAAAGAGGTCACACCGTACGCCGACGCCTGGGACGAGGCCGGAGAGGTGCCCTGGGCCTTGCATGAAAAGATCGGGGCCCTGGGCGTTTGGGGGTTTGGCATTGATCAGGCTCATGGTGGATTGGGGTTTGACGATTGTTTCATGCGCGCGATCTGGAGCGAGGAATTGGCCCGCTGTGCCGCCGGTGGCGTTGCCGCGGCGGTTGGTGGACGGTCCATTTCCGTTGATCCGATCTATCGGCTGGCCTCGGACGAGATCAAGACGCGGGTCCTGCCAGACGTCTTGGCCGGTCGCAAAGGATCAAGCCTCGGCGTGACTGAACCGGGGGGCGGTTCGGATGTGGCAAATTTACGTACCACCGCCCGGCGGGACGGTAATCACTTTGTCTTGAACGGAGAAAAGACATTCATCACCGGCGGCATGACCTCGGATTACTTCGTGGTCGCAGCGCGCACAGGTGGGGCCGGACTTGAGGGGATCTCCCTGTTCCTGGTCGAGTCGGACACTCCCGGATTTTCCCGGGTGCCGCTATCGCGCAAAATGGGCTGGTGGTGCTCAGATCAGGCAACGTTGCATTTTGACAATGCGCGGGTCTCCGCTGACTGTTTGATGGGCGAGGAAGATCGCGGATTTCTGGCAGTGATGGAAAACTTCAACCTGGAACGGGTAAATTTGATCGCCGGATGCCTGGGTATGATGAAGGTGTGTTATGCTTCGGCGCTGGAATGGGCGCGCGAACGCGAAACCTTTGGCAAAACACTGATCCGCCACCAGGTGATCCGCCACAAATTCGCCGATATGTCCGCCCAGATTGATGCGGTCGAGGCCTATTTGAATCAGATTTGCTGGATGGTGAATCAGGGCGAAATGCCGGTTGCAGAGATCAGCAAAGCCAAGTTCTTTTCCACGAAAGCGCTGGAGTTTTGTGCCAGCGAGGCGATGCAGATCTTTGGCGGCGCCGGCTATCTGCGTGGCAATCCGGTAGAACGTATCTACCGGGAAGTGAAAGTCATGGCCATCGGTGGCGGCTCCGAAGAAATCATGCGGGATCTGGCCGCCCGCCAAATGGGCCTATAAAGAACGTCACCGCGCAAACCCACGCCGGCGAAAATTCGCAGAATTTTCGGGTTCCCTTTCAGAAATACCACCTGACAGGCGGGCACGTCCGCCTATTCGACGACCAGCTGCGTCACCAACCTGCGCACCACCGGCGTGACAATCATCAGCGCAGGCAGCGCCGCAACAAATGCGACAGCCCAAGAGCGCATCCAGGCAAAAAACACCGGCGCGATCCGCGACATGTCGATCCCAATATTGAACAGGGTGATTACAAAGGTCATCAGCCCCGACATCAGAAATGCCATCAGGACGTAGAACAGGAATTGACCATATTTCTTGGGGACAAAATGCATTCGAACCCGAACCTTTGAAAAACGCCGCTTTGGGGCTTCTTATCTGGAACAGATGGTTTCAGCCGAGGCTGTGATCCAATTCAGGCGCTTCAACCCCGGCCAGCCTGCACATATGCCAGGCCAGAACCAGATTGCTCGACAACACCGGGCGGCCCGTGGCACGGGCAATGCGCGGCCCCGCCTCAACCCCGCGCAGATTGGTGCAGCTGAGAAAAAGCGCGTCCGGTCTCGCACCCGGCGCCTCATCCGCCTGCGCCATCAGGGCAATACCGGCCTCTACAATACTATCAGGAGAGATTCGGGCAACACGGGCTTCTTCGGCTTCGTCGAAAGTCGCAAAGTTCGGGGTCTGAATACCGTTGCCCGCCAAAACCGCACGCAGGCGACCCGATACATTCTCGACATAGGGTGACAGAAACGCGAGTTGACCAATGCCCAGATGGGCGCAGGCCGCCACCAGCGCAGAAACCGGTTCCGTCACATTCCGGGTCCGGGTGCCAGCGCCCACCAGTTCAGCGATCTGATCTGTGCCAATCTGTGCCGTGCCCGAGGTGCAGCCATATCCAACAACGTCAAATTCCCGAGCTGCAGGCAAAAGCGCAGCGGACTGGGTCAGATGAGCGGCCATTGATTGCAACGTCTCAGGCGAAACTTCGGGCGCGCTGGGCACCCGAGAAACATAAAGCGGCGTGCGCCCCGGCAGCAGCGCGCGAAAATCAGTTTCCAACTGTTCGTCGGTTTGCAACACGACCAGCCCCAGACGCGCAGGCGTGGCGGGATCCAGTTGGTAGGACAATTGCGTCATGTCATGATCCTATGATCGGCAGGTCTGGACCCGCCATTGGGGAAAGAGGTTGGGCCGTGCTCTGACCGACAACGATGTTCTCTTCATGAACCATCATGCGACCATGGCCAGTGTCAATACCGGGCTCCAGCGTCAACACCATGCCCGGTTCCAAAACCGTATGATCCCCGGCAATCAACGACGGCCATTCCGTCAGTTGCATGCCCAACCCATGCCCCAGGCGCCCAGGATCAGAGGGCTTGCCCTGACCTCCCGCGCCTGCTCCGTTCACTCCAGCCGTCAGAATCCGCTGCATCGCGTGAAAGACATCCGCAGCCGTAGCCCCCGGACGCGCAGCGTCGAAACCGGCGGCGGTGGCCTCAATCAGGCGGGCATATGCGTCGCGCGTCGCCGCAGAAGGGGGACCGACAGAAAAGTTGCGGTCAAAGTCGCAGAAATACCCATCCCGCACGACCCCTGTGTCAAGCATCAGCACATCCCCCGCCGTCAACGGTTCCGGCCCGGCCGGAGAGATAACATCGGCATACCCGCCCTGCCCGGCCCCGCCCGCCAGATAAGAGACATAGTCGCCCCCCTCTTGCAGGCAAAGGATCTGAAACTGGCGGAACACCTGATCCAGCGGCATTCCCGGCGCCATAGCCTCTGGCACACGATCAAAGGCACGCCCGGCAATGGCACAGGCCTGCGCAATCTTGGCAATCTCGGCGGGCGATTTGATCAGCCGCATCTGCCGCATGAGCCCCGCGTCCGACACCAGAGTAAATCCCGGCGCGGTCTGCAGGCGGGTCCAATCGGCCAGCGGCATCCGCAGGTGGGTTTCATGGCCCATAGGCACCCCAACCGGCCCCGGCGCAATCTCGGCCAGGGTATCGGCCAGCAGCGAAATGCCATCATCCTGCAAATCAGGCGACAACCAGGTGCGAATATCACTCAACCAACTGCGCGCCATCAGCGGCGCACCAATCGACGGGATCACGGCCACCGGATCCCCATTGACTGGCACGATCAGAAACCAGGGGCGTGTGGGGCTTTCCCAAAAACGGGTCAGAAAGCCGGTGAAATACCGCAGCTCGGGCTCGGTCGTGAGCAGCAGCGCCGCAAGGCCCCGCTGCGCCATCCCCGCCTGGGCACGCGACAAGCGGGCACGATACTCTTCGACCGGAAAACCGTCGGTTTGGGTTTGTGTGTTCATGAACCGCTCTGATTGTTGGTGATCGGACTGGATTGATGGGATCTGGCGACCGCCAACAGACCGTCGATATCAAGATGGGTTTCGACATGCGCGGCCAGATCGTCGAGCGTTTTTTGCACAACGGCGCCATAGTCGAGCCCCGAAGCCGGCCCGCCAAGGTGGCGCAGCATCGCCGCGCGAAACTTGTCGTCCCGGAACATTCCATGCAGATAGCTGCCCGTGACAGTCCCATCAGAACTGGTGGCGCCTTCGGGGCGGGAACCGATTCGAGCAAACGGGCGGTCACAATCCGGTCCTTCGGTGCGGCCTATATGGATCTCGTAACCGGTGATCGGCAGGCCAGTGGCGATATGGGTAGCCTGGGTATCGCGCAGCCGCTTGTCGCCGGTCATGATGGTTTCGATCTCCAGCAGTCCCAATCCAGGGGTAGAGCCCGGCGGACCTTCGATGCCTTCGGGGTCGAGCACCGTTTGGCCCAGCATTTGGTAGCCGCCACATATGCCCAGAATACGCCCCCCCCGCCGGTGATGCGCTGCCAGGTCTATATGCCAGCCCTGCGCACGCAGGAAATCAAGGTCAGCACGCGTCGATTTGCTGCCAGGGATGATCACCAGACCGGCGTCAGCCGGGATCGGCTGTCCGGGGCGGAGCATGGTGACGCGGACCTGAGGTTCCTGCGCGAGCGGGTCCAGGTCGTCGAAATTGGCAATGCGCGACAGCCCAAGGCAAACGATATGCAACGCGCCGGAACCTCGGGAACCGGCAAGGTCCAATGCATCTTCAGCCGGCAGGCGCCAAGCCTCCGAAAACCATGGCAGCACGCCGAAACCTGACCATTCGGTACGGCGTTTTACAAAGTCATAGCCCTCATCAAACAGCGAAGGGTCGCCTCGAAACTTATTGATTAAAAAACCTTTTATCATGGCTCGGTCTTGCCGATCCAGGATTTCCGAGGTCCCGACAAGCTGTGCCATGACGCCGCCCCGGTCGATATCTCCGATCAGAACAACCGGCACATCCGCAGCCGTGGCGAAACCCATATTCGCGATATCGCCCTGACGCAGGTTGATTTCTGCGGGGCTACCTGCACCCTCGACCAGAACAATGTCATGGACCGCGCGCAGGCGATTGAAACTCTCCAGCACCGAGGCCATCAGTTGGGGTTTGAGCTTTCCATAGTCGCGCGCCTTGAGTGTGGCCACCCGCCGGCCCTGAACCACGATCTGAGCACCTGTATCGGTTTCCGGTTTGAGCAGAACCGGATTCATGTCCGTATGGGGCTCCAATCCACACGCAAGCGCCTGAAGCGCCTGGGCGCGACCGATCTCTCCGCCATCGCCTGTCACGGCGGCATTATTGGACATGTTCTGCGGTTTGAACGGCGCGACAGATAGGCCACGGCGCGTCAGGGCGCGGCAGATCCCGGCAACCAACATGGATTTGCCGACATTGGAGCCCGTGCCCTGGAACATCAACGCACTCATGCCAACGTAACCAAGGTGATCTCTGGCGGCATGTTTAGCCGCAAGGGCGGCCCGGAATAGCCGATCCCGCCGGACACAACCAGCGACTGGTCACCGCGCTGATAATGCCCGTACGCATAATTGCGACCATAGTCAGAGGGCACCACCAGCGGAAAATCCAGCGGCCGGATCTGTCCGCCATGGGTGTGACCAGAGATGGTCAGATCAATACGCGGATCTGCGGTGTGAAAGATATCTGGTTCATGCGCCATAAGGATAGTGAACATGTCATGGGGCACCCCGTCGAGCGCCTTTTCGACATCATCCGCACCACGCCCGACGCGGTTGCGTTTTCCATAGGCGCGTTGGGAGTCGATTCCAGCCAGAGCCAAGCGGGTGCCATGATGCGACAGCCGCAGGCTGCGATTGGACAAGACAGGGAGGCCGGCCGCCTCAAAGGCCCGATGCCAGATGGTGTCATGGTGACGGGCCTTGCGGGCCGCCGGGTCATCTTTCCAGTCATGATTGCCCATGACGGCATAAACCCCCAGCGGCGCGGACAGCCGGGCAAGGATTGCCGCAACTTCGGCTGGCGCCAGCGGGCTGGCCAGGGCCGCATGACCAGCAAAATCACCAGGCAACAGGATGAGATCCGCCTCCAGAGACAGGATCTGATCCACCAGCGCATGCACCGCGCGTACCGGCACCCAGGGCGTGCAACCATGCAGATCAGCCAGGATCGCAATGCGCAGAGGCTGAGGCGCCACCCAGGTTACCGGGCAAAGATGATAGGACGTGACCCGGACAGGCGGGCGCAGCGTTGGATCCAGGAAAGAAGGAAGACGCATGGGTTACCCGCGTTCTGAACAGGGCCACCACCCCGATTGATCGAACAGCCCCACGCGCCCTGCCCGTTTGACTTTGGCGAACCTTTCAAATGGCCAAGGCACGCAGCGCACTAGGTCTTGGGCAGGTCGGCAGGGTCCAGAAACGCCTCCACCGCGGCCGTGGCGATGACCGTGATATTGCCAGAATCCGGGTTGGTGACGTTCAAACCGCCCTTGACGGCTTTCACTGTGGCCTGCCCACGCGGCAGGTTTTCGGCCAGGGCCACACAATCCACCTGATCCGGCTCCTGCACCCCGACTGTGACCCGAACCTGCATCTTGTCATGCGCAATCGAAAGCGCATCAAACATGGGGATAGAGGAATGGCGAATGGCGTCCTCGATCGCACGGGTCGCGGCCTTGGTGTAATTCTGGCCGTATTGGTCGTTGCCCATGCCCATTTCGATAATAAAACGTTGCATATCAGTGCTCCAACTCGAACGAGACGGAAATCGCCGCATTGGCGATCACGGTTGGGTTCCCGTCCGGGCGGGGGACGTCCAACCCACCCAGCACGGCCGCAACAGAGATCTGCCCATAGGGAAAGGCCGCCGCGACCTTGGCGGTATCAACCTGATCGGGCGCCTGAACGCCGATTTCGACATCGATCAGCATGGCGGATTTATCCTGACCCAAAAGCTCGGCCAGATTGATGGAATTGTGCCACAGCGCATCCTGAACGGCGCGCACAGCTGCCTGGGTGTAATCCTGACGACGCAGGGAGGTGCCCATACCAAATTCTGTGAGAAGGCGTTTTTTAGTCATTTTGGGTCCTGTCTGCCGAAAGTTTCAAACGGGTTTGAAGCGATTCAAGGTTCAGAATTCAACGCCCTTTTGTGCCTTCACCCCATCCTTGAACGGATGCTTGATCAGCGACATTTCGGTGACCATGTCAGCGGCCTCGATCAATTCAGGTTTGGCGTTGCGCCCGGTCAGCACGACATGGGTCATGTCGGGCTTTTCGCTCAGCAAGAAGTCGACCACTTCGTCGATATCCAGATAATCATAACGCAGCGCGATGTTGATCTCGTCCAACAGCACGAACTGGATCTCGGGGTTTCGGATCAGCTCTTTGGCCTTCTCCCAACCGGCCTGAGCCGCAGCAATGTCGCGTTCGCGGTCCTGTGTTTCCCAGGTAAACCCTTCGCCAGAGACGATGAACTGGCACTCCTTGGCAAAACGGTCGCGCAGGAACTCCTTTTCGCCCGTGCTCCATGTGCCCTTGATGAACTGGACAACCGCACAGGGCATCTCATGCGCGATACAGCGCATGATCATCCCAAAGGCAGAAGAGGATTTGCCCTTGCCCGCACCGGTATGAACAATGATCAGACCCTTGGTTTCGGTCTTGGTTTGCATGATCTTGTCCCGGGCGGCCTTGATCTTTTGCATTTTCTCTTTGTGGCGGGCGTTCACATCATCCATTTCAGGCATCCGGTTCTTGACAGGGAAAAGCGCAGAGCGCAGAAGGCTGCGATGCTGGTGCCTGTTCTAGGACAGGTGAAAAGGGAATGCGACAAGGTTTCTGACGAAGCCCCAAGCGCAGCCGCCCCCGCGACCGTGACCGGAGAGGGATCCGAAGCCACTGACCGCAAGGTCGGGAAGGACGGATCGCCGCCAGAGCGACCAATGCTCTGACATCCGCAAGCCGGGAGACCTGCCAGCGCAGAAGACGTGACCGGACGGGGTGTTCCGGGGTCGGATCCAATGAATGGACCGCGCCTCGCTGCCCGATTTGCAACCTGAGAAAGGGGCGGCAAGTGACTGATGAAACGGCGAAGGTTGAGCTGATGGTGTGCACAAAGTGCCGTCGTGGGCTCGCAATCGAAGACGAAACGCTGCGCCCGGGGCAAGTGCTGCATGATGCGCTGAGGGATCAGATGCCCCAGGGGATTGCCCTGCGCGACGTTGCGTGTTTTTCAAACTGTTCGCAGGGCTGTTCGATTGTGCTGCGCGGTGAAGGGCGGTGGACCTATGTCTATGGCCACCTGAACGAGGCCGAGCATGTCGAAACCATCCTGGATGGCGCGATCCGCTACCGAGATGCCGCGGATGGGGTGGTGCCCTGGCGCGAAAGACCGGAACACTTCCGCAAGAACTGTATTGCCCGCATTCCGCCATTGGAGATACCAGAATGAGCACTCTTGAAAAACTGCCTGTTACCGTGATCACCGGGTTTCTGGGGTCCGGGAAAACCACGCTGATCCGCCATTTGATGCAAAATCCGGGCGGCAAGCGGCTGGCCATTATCGTCAACGAGTTTGGCGACGTCGGGGTGGATGGCGATATCCTGAAAAGTTGCGCGATCGAAGACTGCCCGGCCGAGAACATTCTGGAGCTGGCCAATGGCTGTATCTGCTGCACAGTGGCCGACGACTTCATTCCAACCATCGAGGCGCTGATGGCGTTGGAGCCTCGTCCAGAACACATCCTGATCGAAACCTCTGGGCTGGCATTGCCCAAACCCCTGCTCAAGGCGTTTGACTGGCCGGATATCCGCTCGAAAATCACCGTGGACGGGGTCATCGCGTTGGCTGATGCCGAAGCAGTCGCAGCCGGGCGGTTTGCGCCGAACGTTCAGGCCGTCGAGGCCCAGCGCGAGGCAGATGAGTCGCTGGACCACGAAACACCGCTAAGCGAGGTGTTCGAAGATCAGATCTCATGTGCCGATATCATCCTGCTGACCAAACCGGACCTGGCCGGCCCCGAGGGCGTGGCCGCCGCGCGCGCAGTGATCGAGGCCGAGTCGCCGCGCCCCCTGCCCGTGGTCGAAGTGGCCGAGGGCCAGGTGGACCCACGCGTCATCCTGGGTCTGGAGGCCGCAGCCGAAGATGATATGGAGGCCCGCCCCAGCCACCACGACGGCTTTGACGACCACGAACATGATGATTTCGAAAGCATCGTGGTTGATCTGCCCGAAGTCGCGGATCCTGCCGATCTGGTCGCCCGGATCGAGCATTTGGCCCAGGAACGCAACATTCTGCGGATCAAAGGCTATGCGGCTGTGTCTGGCAAACCCATGCGCCTGCTGGTGCAGGCCGTTGGCGCGCGGGTGCGTCATCAGTTTGACCGCCCCTGGGCGACAAACGAAATGCGCCAGGGGCGTTTGGTCGTGATTGCCGAACATGACGACATTGACACCAACGCCATCACCCAGGCCCTGGCCGGTCTGCCAGCAGCCGCAGAGTAAGCGTTTTGGGGCGGCCCTGGTTTCCTGAGCGGACAGGCTGGAAGGATCCGGCAATTGCGCCGTCCTGCGGGCGGGCGAATGTTTCGGGCTGCCCGCGCACCTGTTGCTCTGGGTCATGTGCCATTCTCCTGCCCCGGATGGAAGGGCACTGACCATGCATGTGGTGTTCCGCGAAAGCCATGGGCTGGAAGAGGGCGAGACGCCGGTTGATCTGGGACAGAGCCCCGGTGATCTGGTTGTTCTGAGCTTTTCCGACAGTGATCTTGGCGCGTTCGGGGCGGCATGGAAACGGGCCGACGGCGCATTGCCGACGCTACGGCTGGCCAATCTCGCCGCGCTGAAACATCCTTTGTCCGTCGACACCTATGTGGCGCAAACCCTCAGCGGCGCCAAAGGAATCCTCATCCGTTTGATCGGTGGCGTACCTTATTGGTCTTATGGTCTCCAACAGGTCGAAGCGCTGGCGCGCGCGCAGGGCATTGCCCTGGCGGTTTTGCCGGGCGATGGGCGGCCCGATGCCCGGCTGGATGCAGTATCGACCGTGCCGGTCTCGACCCTGCGCAGGTTGCAGCATCTGTGCGACACAGGCGGAATCGTAGCTGCGCAAGCCGCTTTGGCGCAACTTTCCCTGGCGGCGGGTCTCTATGCCGGGCCGGTGCGCGGGGCCAAATCGCTGGCTTCGGTCGGGGCCTGGACCCCAGAGCATGGGCTCACCTGCCCGGTCGCCCTGTTTTCCGGCGCGCAGCCACGCATTCTGATCAGCTTTTACCGCGCCTATCTGACGGCGGCGGATCTGGCACCGATTGAGGCCTTGTTCACCGCCTTCCGCGCGCGCGGGTTTGAGGTTGGGGCACTCTTTGCCCCATCGCTGAAGGCGCCCGAGGCCGCCAGTTGGCTCACGCGTCAGGTGCGCGCACTGCGCCCTGATGCAATTGTGAATGCAACAGCGTTTTCGGGACGGGGCGCGGATGGGTGCTCTCCCCTGGATGCCGCTGGGGTGCCGGTGTTTCAGGTCGCGCTGGCCACCTCGACAGAAACCGCCTGGGCCGGGGCCGAGCGGGGCCTCTCGCCCGCCGATCTGGCCATGCATGTGGTCCTGCCAGAAGTGGATGGGCGGATACTGGCCGGAGTGGCTTCGTTCAAGGAACCTGGCGCGCGGGACCCGGATTTGGAGTTTGCGCGCTATGCCCACCGTGCACAGGCAGACCGGATAGAGGCCATCGCAGATCGGGTCGCGGCGCATGTGCGGCTGAGCCAGACCAAAGCGCCCAGCACAGCGATGGTCCTGTCGACCTATCCGGGCAAGGATTGGCAGATGGCCCATGCGGTGGGTCTGGATGCACTCGCCTCGGCCGAGGCGATTCTTGAAGACATGGGAAACCCGGATGGTGCGGCCTTGTCGGATGGAGGCAATCTGGTGGACGATCTGGCCACCAAGACACCTTGCCTGACGCTGGCCGCCTATCGTGACTTAGTGCGCAGCCTGCCCCGCGATTTGCAGTTGGATCTGGACACGGTCTGGGGCGCTCCCGAAACAGACCCCGATTGTGTGGACGGGCAATTTCACTTCGCCATTGCCCCACGTGGCGACGCGCTGGTGGCCTTACAGCCCGAGCGCGGCGTGGCCGCCCTGCGCGTGGATGAATATCACGACCTGTCGCGCACGCCACGCCACGGTTATGTGGCCTTCTATCTGTGGCTCCGCCATAGCCGCAGCATTGACGCGCTGATCCATATTGGCGCACACGGAACGCTGGAGTGGTTGCCAGGCAAATCCGTGGCCCTCTCTGCCACCTGTTGGCCCGAGGCTCTGATTGGCGATGTCCCGGTGATCTATCCCTTCATCGTCAATGATCCGGGCGAAGCAGCGCAGGCCAAACGGCGCATCGGCGCGGTGACATTGGGGCATATCCCCCCCGCCCTGCGCCAAAGCCAGACCCCGGACCGATTCTTGCGGCTAGAGACGCTGCTGGACGAGTTTTCGAACGCTGATGGCCTGGACCCAGGCCGGCGCGACCGGCTGCAATCGGACATCCGCGACGAGGCGCAAGCCTTGGGGGTCGAGGCTGACCTGGGGCTGGAGGCCGCCTCCAGCACCGCCGAGGCGATTACGCGCATCGACCGATTTGTCTGTGACATCAAGGAAAGCCAGTTCGGCGATGGTTTGCACATCTGGGGCCGCACGCCCCAGGTTGCGGCGAGTTTCGACACAGAAACCTCAGTCGCCGCAGAACGGCGCGGCCTGTTGGCGGCTCTGGCCGGTCAGCGGATCGAGGCCGGCCCCTCCGGCTCGCCCTATCGCGGGCGCAATGATGTGCTGCCCACCGGGCGCAATCTGTTCACCACGGATCCGCGCAGCGTTCCGACCCGTTCAGCCTACGCTCAGGGGGTGAAGCTGGCCGAAGAACTGGTGCAGCGGCATTTGCAGGATGAAGGGGACTATCCCAAAGGTCTGATTGTGGATCTATGGGGGTCCGCCACAATGCGCACCGCGGGCGAGGAATTTGCAATGGCCTTGCACTTGCTGGGGGTCAAACCAGTCTGGGACTCGGGCAGCGAACGTGTATCCGGGATCGAAATCCTGCCGATTACAGACCTCGACCGCCCCCGGCTGGATGTGACGTTGCGGGTCTCGGGCCTGTTTCGGGATGTATTTCCGACCTTGTCGGCCCTGTTCGCTCAGGCCGTGCGCGCGCTCAGCGCACGCGACGAGGCGGCAGATTGGAACCCCTATGTGGGTCAGTTGCCCGCGTCGCGGGTCTATGGTCCGCGCCCGGGGCAGTTTGGGCTGGGCATGGGCGATTTGCCCGAGGTTTATACAGAAGAGGCCCGCGCACAGGCAGGCAAGGCCTGGCTGGAGGCGTCCAGCTGGGCGCTGGACGGTGAACGCGTGGCTCAGGACAGGCAGGGTATCACCGCAAGGGTGGCACAGGCAGACAGCTTTGTGCATTTACAGGACCTGCGGGAAACCGATGTACTGTTGGCTGCGGATTATGCCGCCCATGAGGCGGGGTTTGCGGCAGCCAAACAGGTGACCGGCGGGGCGGCAAAGCTATACCATCTGGACAATACTATTCCCGATCGCCCCGTCGCACGCACGCTGACCGAAGAAATCGCGCGGGTTGTTCAGGCACGGGCAGCCAACGCGGATTGGATCGGCGGAATGCGCCGGCACGGGTTCCGCGGCGCCGCCGAAATCGCGGCTACCTTGGAACATATGGCAGCCTTTGCGCAACTGGCCGACGTGGTCGGGGCGCATTTGTTTGATGCCTACTACGATGCGACTTTGGGCGCGCCCGAAGTGGCCTCCTTTCTGGCCGAGGCAAACCCGCAAGCCCATCAGGCCATGTGGGATCGTTTTGCAGCATTGCAGGAGGCCGGCCTTTGGCAAAGTCGGCGCAACTCGATCAGGGCCGCGATGGAGCGTCGGGCGTGAGCGGCGCAGACCCGCGCCCCGAGGCCAAGGGCTGGTGCCCCGGCGCATTGACCCCAATGCGTTCCGGCGATGGGTTGATTGTACGCGTGCGGCCTCGGGCCGGGCAGCTATCAGCGGCGCAGGTGCTGGGCCTATGCGCGGCGGCTGCTGAATACGGCAGCGGGATGCTGGATCTGACAAGCCGGGCAAATCTGCAAATCCGTGGGGTGCAGGATGCCGGATTGGCCCCTTTGCAATCCGCCCTGTGGGAATTGGGCTTGCTGGACGCAACTGACAAACTCGAAGAGCGGCGCAATATTCTGGCGGCTCCCCTGCGGGGTCCGGGCGACCAGGTGACAGAATTCAGCGCCGGGCTGGAGGCACGGCTGGCAGAGTTGCCCGATCTGCCGGGCAAATTCGGCTTTGCGATTGATTGCGCACAGACCCGTCAGTTGAGCACGGATTCGGCCGACATTCGATTGGAACGCAGCCCAAATGGGTTGATCGTGCGCGCCGATGGCGCCAACCTGGGGCGGGCGGTCACACCGGAAACGGCGATAGAGGTTATGCTGGATCTGGCGCATTGGTTTGCACAGACAAGGGGCCAGGCAGCAGACGCACCGCGCCGGATGCGCGCGGTTGCAGATCAATTGCCCCAGTCCTGGTGTCAGACCGCACCGGGGCCGGTGGCCGCTCGTTTGAACCCGGGACCGCTCAAAACCGGTCTGGTCCTTGGTGCCCCCTTTGGCAGCATCCCCGCCCCGGCCTTTGCTGATCTGATGCGGGCCAGTGCGGCACACGTTCTGATCACAACGCCCTGGCGGCTCTTTGTGCTGTCCCACCCGCTCCAGCCGACCAACAGCCTGCCTGTTCAGGGCTTCGTGACGGCCCCGGATGATCCTTTGCTGAATACAGATGCCTGCCCCGGCGCGCCTTTTTGCAAGGCCGCCACAGTGGAAACCCGGGCGTTGGCCGCACAATTGGCAACGGACCGCGCCCCTGACCCGACCGGGCCAAAAACAGCCGCGCCACGTCTGCATGTAAGCGGCTGCGCCAAAGGCTGTGCCTATCCTCGCCCCGCGGCCCGAACACTTGTCGGACGAGAGGGGCGCTTTGACCTTGTGATAGAGGGATCTTCGTGGGAAGAGCCCGCCCGGCGCGGGCTCAGCCCCGCTGCGCTGATAAGCGGAATGGAGCCGTTGTGATGCCCTATGAATATGAGACAAATGGCGCTGCGATCTACGAGCAGAGCTTTGCGACAATCCGCGCCGAAGCCGATCTGGCACGGTTCGATCCGGATGAAGAGCAGGTTGCCGTGCGGATGATCCACGCGGCGGGTATGGTCGAACTGTCGCCCTTCATCCGCTTTTCACCAGGTATGGTCGTGGCGGCGCGCACCGCGTTGGAATCTGGCGCCGCGATCCTGTGCGACGCGCGCATGGTCAGCGAAGGCGTCACCCGCCCCCGCTTGCCAGCGCAGAACGAGGTGATCTGCACCCTGCATGACCCGGCGGTGCGCCCCCTGGCAGCTGAAATGGGCAACACGCGCTCGGCCGCAGCCTTGGAATTGTGGCGGCCTCATCTGGAGGGCGCCTTGGTCGCCATCGGCAATGCGCCCACAGCGCTGTTTCATTTGCTGAACATGCTGGAAGACCCGGACTGCCCGCGCCCTGCCGCCATCATCGGGTGTCCGGTGGGCTTTGTCGGCGCAATGGAATCCAAAGACGCCTTGTGGCAGGCCCAACCTGTTCCCTGCGTGATTGTAGAGGGCCGTTTGGGTGGCAGCGCAATGACGGTCGCCGCAATCAATGCAATCGCGAGTCGTGCAGAATGAGTGTGGATCAGAGTCAGCCAGGTACGATCTATGGTTTGGGCCTGGGCCCCGGCGATCAGGATTTGATGAGCGTGCGCGCCGACCGCCTGTTGCGTCAGGCGCGCCATGTGGCCTATTTCCGCAAAGCTGGCCGCAAAGGTCAGGCGCGCGGAATTGTCGAGGGTCTCATCCCCGAGGACGCCCAAGAAGTGGCCATGGAGTACCCGGTTACCACCGAAATCCCGCTCAGTGATCCGCGCTACAACCAGATCCTCTCAACGTTTTACAGCGAATGCGTCGCCCGCCTGCACGAAATCGTGGCACGCGGCGAGGATGTCGTGGTGCTCTGCGAAGGGGATCCGTTCTTTTACGGCTCCTTCATGCATTTGCATTCACGAATGATCGGCGTAGTGCCGGTCGAGGTCGTACCCGGAATCACCGGCATGTCAGGCGCATGGACAGCCACTGGCCTGCCTGTGACCTGGGGGGACGATGTCCTGACCGTCGCGATGGGCACCCTCCCCGAGGACGAATTGGTGCGCCGCATGGCCGACACCAACGCTCTGGTGGTGATGAAAATCGGGCGCAACATTGACAAGATCAAGCGCGCCTTGCAAAGCGCGGGCCGCTATGACGAGGCCTGGCTGGTCGAGTTTGCGACGATGCCCCGCCAGACAGTGACCCGATTGGCCGAGGCCGAAACCAGCGTCACGCCCTATTTCTCGATCATCATCGTGCATGGACAGGGCCGCCGTCCATGAGCGGGTCTCTGGTGATTGCCGGTCTGGGCCCCGGGCGGGATGATCTGATCACCCCCGAGGTGACAGCGGCCCTGGCAAGGGCCAGCGATATCGTCGGCTATATCCCCTACGTACGCCGGGTCACGCCACGTCCGGGGCTGACCCTGCATCCCAGCGACAACCGGGTAGAGCTGGAACGCGCCCAACACGCATTGGAAATGGCTGTATCCGGTCGCCATGTGGTGGTGGTGTCCTCCGGCGATCCAGGCGTGTTCGCCATGGCCGCAGCCGTGTTTGAAGCGGTAGAGGCCGGCCCTCAGTCCTGGCGGGACATCGCCATCGACGTCCTGCCCGGCATCACCGCGATGCTGGCGGCGGCGGCGCGGGTTGGTGCGCCTTTGGGCCATGATTTCTGCGCCATCAATCTGAGCGACAACCTCAAGCCATGGTCATTGATCGAAAAGCGATTGCAGCTGGCCGCAGAAGCGGATTTTGCCATGGCCTTCTACAATCCCCGCTCCGCCTCCCGGCCAGAGGGGTTTGCGCGCACTTTGGAGGTCTTGCGACAGGCCTGCGCCGATGCACGCCCGGTGATCTTTGCGCGCGCAGTGTCCACCAAGGACGAGCAGATCAACATCGTCCCCCTGACCCAGGCGACGCCCGAAATGGCAGACATGCGCACGGTCGTGATCGTTGGATCCAGCCAGACCCGGGTTTTGGACATGGCCGGGCGCGCGCGCGCCTATACCCCGCGTTCGGTGCTGGTATGAAGCCAGTCGAGCACCGCATCCACCTGATGGAATTCGGCTCTGTCGGGCATCGCCGGTCGGTCGATCATCAACACCTCAATGCCCAGGGCACGCGCGGCGTCGATCTTGGCACGGGCGGCGGTGCCTCCGGCGTTCTTGGACAGGACCAGGTCGATCTTGTGCTGGCGCAGCAGCGCGGTGTCATCTTGCAAGGTAAAAGGCCCCGCTCCGATCACCATTTGATGGTTGGGCAATCCAATGGGCGATTGCGGCGGATCAATCACGCGCAACAGGTAACGGTGCTGCGGCTGGGCTGCAAAGGCTTCCAGATGCATGCGACCGATAGCCAGCATGACACAGCGCGGCGGCCCGGCCAGCCATTTTACAGCTGCCGGGATGTCAGGGACATGTGTCCAGGCATCGCCCGGCTGTGCCGTCCAGGCCGGACGCGTCAGGGCCGCCAGCGGCGTGTTGGTGCGCAGGCAGGCGCTGGCCGCATTCTGGCTCATCCGGGCCGCAAACGGGTGGGTCGCATCAACCACATGGGTAATCGCATGGGTTCGAATATACTGCACCAGCCCCTCAACACCGCCGAAACCGCCAGTGCGCGTGGGCAAAGGCTGCGTCTTGGGGCGTGCAACCCGACCTGCATAAGAAAACGTGGCCCGCAGCCCCGTCTCACTCAGGCGCCGCGCCAGCGCCGTCGCCTCGGTCGTACCGCCAAGCAGCAACAGGTTGGGTGGCGTGGCTGACATGGCGGCTGACATAAACACAGGCCCTTGGCTAAGCATCGTAGGTTTGGGCGAAGATGGCCCGGACGGGCTGTCGCGCGCAAGCCTTGAGGCGCTGGAGAACGCAGAAGTCGTGATGGGGGCGGCCAGGCACCTGGACCTGCTACCGGATTTACAGTGCGAGACCCTGTACTGGCCGGTGCCATTTGCCGAAGGGATCGCGCAACTGCTGGAACTGCGCGGGCAGCGCGTGGTGGTGCTCGCCTCGGGCGATCCGTTCTGGTTCGGCGCAGGCGCCGTGATCGCCCGACATCTGGAGCCGCATGAATGGCACGCCCTGCCCGGCGTGTCGTGTTTTGCCCTGGCCGCCGCGCGTCTGGGCTGGGCGTTGGAGCGCACCACCTGCCTCGGCCTGCATGCCGCCCCCTTGCAACGGGTGCGCCCTCATCTGGCACCCGGCGCGCGCATCCTGGTCTTGCTGCGCGATGGTGCCGCGGTGACAGAGTTGGGGCAGACCATATGCGACCTCGGATTTGGCACCTCACGGATACATGTGATGGAGGCCCTTGGCGGGCCGCGCGAACGCATTCAGGAGTGTGCGGCGCAAACCTTGGTGTCTGACACCACCACAGACCGCTTCAGCCATCCGGTCTGCGTCGGGATCGAGCCGCTGGGCGCACCCGGCCTGTCGCGCGTCCCCGGGCGCGAGGATGCCCTGTTCGCCAATGACGGGCAGATCACGAAATCACCGGTGCGGGCGTTGACCCTGGCCGCATTGGCGCCGCGCCCCTTCGAAACCCTCTGGGATATCGGCGGCGGATCAGGATCAATCTCGATCGAGTGGCTGCTGGCAGATCCCTCGACCCAGGCGATTGCGATCGAGGCCGATCCCCAACGCGCCGAGCGGATCGATGCGAATGCCCGCACCATGGGCGTCGACCGGCTGAACGTGGTCAGGGGCCGCGCACCCGAGGCCCTGGCCAACCTGCCGCTTCCTGATGCGGTCTTCGTCGGCGGCGGCCTGTCAGACGCCATGTTGCAAACGCTCTGGACCCGATTGCCTGCGGGCACGCGGCTGGTGGCCAACGCAGTGACGTTGGAAACGGAAACCCTGGTCAGCCAATGGCAGACGCAAAAGGGCGGCGCGCTTTTGCGGATCGAACTGGCCCGCGCAACGCCCCTGGGCACCCGGCGCGGCTGGAAAGCGGCCTATCCTGTTGTGCAATGGAGCGTCACGCTGTGATCGTCGCGGGTTTCGGATTTCGGGCCGCTGCAACGGTAGAAAGCCTCCTCTCGGCCTATCAGATGGTGGCCCACAGCGGGCAGACCCCGGCCTGTCTGGCGGCCCCTGCGGACAAATGCCAGGCGGCGGCGTTTCAGTCTCTGGCCGCACGTCTGGATCTGCCGATCCGGGCCATCGCGTCCGCCGATCTGGCCCGGCAGGCAACACAGACACAATCGGCCCCGTCCCTGAACGCACGCGGCACAGGCAGCGTCTGCGAGGCCGCAGCCCTGGCCGCCGCCGGTCCCGGCGCACAGGTCATCGCACCCCGTGCAATCTCCAAGGATCGACTGGCAACCTGTTCCATTGCAAAAGGAAAAGCCCAATGACCGTTCATTTCATCGGGGCCGGCCCCGGGGCGCCAGACCTGATCACACTGCGGGCGCGGGATCTGATCGCGCAATCTCCGGTCTGTCTCTATGCCGGGTCGCTGGTGCCCAAAGAGATCCTGTCCCATTGCCCCGATGGCGCGCGCATCGTGAACACGGCGTCGATGGATCTGGACGCAATCCTGGCCGAATGCATCGCCGCGCGCGATGCCGGTTTGGATGTCGCGCGGCTGCATTCCGGGGATTTGTCAGTCTGGTCCGCCATGGGCGAGCAGATGCGCCGTCTCAAGGCCGCCGGCATCGCCGTCAGCGTGACACCCGGCGTCCCCTCATTTGCAGCGGCCGCAGCGGCCCTGGGCAGCGAGTTGACGCTGCCGGGATTGGCACAATCGGTGGTGCTGACGCGCACATCCGGGCGGGCCTCGGCCATGCCCGAGGGCGAAACCCTGGCCAATTTCGCCGCCACCGGCGCGACCCTGGCCGTGCATCTGTCCATCCAGAACCTGGCCCATGTTGTGACCGAGCTGACCCCGTCCTATGGTCCTGATTGCCCTGTCGCGGTGGTATGGCGGGCCAGTTGGCCGGATCAGCGCATCGTGCGGGCGACTTTGTCGACAATCGAGGCGCAAGTGGATGCAGAAATAACGCGCACGGCTTTGATCCTGGTGGGCCCCGTTCTGGGGCAGGAAGGTTTTGCCGAAAGCTGCCTCTACGCGCCCGACTATGACCGCCGCTATCGCCCGCAAACCGCGGATTCACCATGGTTCCAAGGAGTGCCGGATGATGTCTGATACACATAGTTTACCACCGGGTCTGTTGATTTCCGCCCCTTCCTCGGGGACCGGCAAAACCACTGTGATGCTCGGCCTGTCCCGGGCCCTGTGCCAGGACGGGCTGGTGGTGCAACCGTTCAAAAGCGGGCCGGATTACATCGATCCGGCGTTTCACCGGGCGGCAACGGGGCGGGCTTCGTTCAATCTGGACAGCTGGGCAATGCGCCCAGAGTTGCTGAGCACCATTTCACGCGAAGCCACAGGGGCGGACATCGTGATCGCAGAAGGGTCCATGGGGCTCTATGACGGGGTGGCAAGCCCCGGAGCGACCGGCCATGGCACCAGCGCCGAAACCGCGCGGCGCATGGGCTGGCCGGTGGTGCTCGTGGTGGATGTGAGCGGCCAGGCCCAGTCGGCGGCGGCAACGGCGTTGGGTTTTGCGCAATACATGCCGGATCTGCCATTTGCCGGCGTCATTCTGAACCGCGTGGCCAGCCCGCGTCATGAACGCCTCACCCGATTGGGAATGGAACGCGCCGGTCTGCCCGTTCTGGGCGCCCTGCCCCGTCGCGGAGATTTGGCGCTCCCGGAACGGCATCTGGGGTTAATCCAGGCTGTGGAACACCCGGATCTTGAGGCCGCGATCGCAGATTATGCCGCCTTCCTGCGCGAACATGTGGATCTGGCCGCAATCCGGGCCGCAGCCCGGGCGGATGCGACGTCAGCGCCGCAGACAGGGTCAGGACAATTGCCACCCCCGCCGGCGCAACGCATTGCACTGGCACGCGATGCAGCGTTTTCTTTTACCTATCCGCATCTGCTGGAAGGTTGGCGGCGGGCCGGTGCTGAAATCCTGCCGTTTTCTCCTCTGGCGAACGAAGCGGTGCCAGATGCAGATCTGGTCTGGCTGCCCGGCGGCTATCCCGAATTGCACGCCGGAGTGCTGGCCGATGCGGACCGGTTTTTGACCTCATTGGAACATCACGCCCGCACCCGTCCGGTGCATGGGGAATGTGGCGGCTACATGGTCTTGGGTCAGGGTCTGACCGACAAAGCCGGTACGCGCCACAAGATGGCCGGATTGCTGGGGGTCGAAACCAGTTTTGCCAAACGGAAGTTTCACCTGGGCTATCGCAAGGCCACCCTGCGTCAGGAAATGCCCGGGTTTGGCGTCGGCGCGGTCCTGCGCGGACATGAGTTTCACTATACCACAATCCTGGAAGAGCCGGATGAACCTCTGGCGGATGTGGTCGATGCCGAGGGCACCGCAGTGCCAGAAACCGGATCGCGTCGTGGCCATGTGACCGGGACGTTCTTTCATCTGATCGCAGATGCCCAGGGGGCCGATGACGCATGAGCGGATTTGTGAGTTTTGTCGGGTCAGGTCCCGGCGATCCAGAGTTGCTGACCTTGAAGGCCGTGGATCGGCTCAAACAGGCGGATGCCGTGTTGTTCGACGATTTGTCCTCCGGACCGATCCTGAATCATGCCGGACGCGGCGCGGATCTGGTCGGAGTGGGCAAGCGGGCCGGGCGGCCCTCGCCGCGCCAGGACCACGTGAGCCGGTTGCTGGTGGAATATGCACAGACCGGCGCACGGGTGGTGCGATTGAAATCCGGCGACGGCGGAATTTTTGGACGTTTGGAAGAAGAATTGGTGGCGCTGCAAGCGGCAGGCATTCCTTACGAGATCATACCCGGTGTGCCCTCGGCCTGTGCAGCGGCCGCAGCGGCGGGCATTCCGTTGACCCGGCGTCTGACCGCGCGGCGGGTGCAATTCGTCACCGGCCATGATGTCACCGGCGCCCTGCCCGAGGATCTGAACCTGGCCGCTCTGGCCGATGCGCAGGCCACAACCGTGGTCTACATGGGCAAACGGACCTTTGCGGGTCTGGCAGATATGTTGATCGCAGCAGGCCTGCCCGCCGCGACCCCTGCTTTGCTGGCCGAGGCCGTCTCGACCGCCGATCAGGCCCTGCATCGCAGCACCGTTGGCGCCCTGGCTCAGCAATTGGCTACCCAGGATCCGGGCAAGACTCCAGCCCTGATTTTATATGGGTCGCTGGCAGAGTCCTGAACGACGCGAACGCGCCTTGACGTGCTGTGTGGGCTCGGCCACAAACTATAGGACACGGTGCCCGGGAATTGCAATTTTCGGGATAAAAGGGAACGGGGTGAAATGCCCCGACTGCCCCCGCAACTGTAAGTGGTGAGCGCAACCATCACATCCACTGGCCGACTGGCTGGGAAGGAGGATCTGCGCTGTGACCCACAAGTCAGGAAACCTGCCGTGTTTGCGAAACCGCCGGGGCACCGGCACGAAAATGCCGCCGGGTTGGGCGGACAGGAGAGTTGAAATGCATATCGAACCGGGCGTCGTTGACGGCGCAAAAATGGTATTTGCCTATGGCACAGCCGCTGCGGCAGCGAGCTATACAATCAAACTTGTGGCCGATGACCTGAGGCAGCGCGCCGCGCCATCCTTTGTGCTGCGCACGATTGTGGCGGCAATTGGGGTCTTTGTCTTCTTTGAGCTGCTCCCCCATTTCGCAGTTGGGGTGTCCGAAGTTCACTTTATTCTGGGCACGACGTTGCTGTTGATCCTCGGGGCAGCACCCGCCGCCGTGGGGCTGATGGCCGGGCTTCTGGTGCAGGGCCTGTTCTTTGCCCCGACTGATCTGCCGATGTATTTCGTCAATGTGACCACCTTGTTGGTGCCCCTCTTTGTCGTCCATGGGCTGGCGCAAAAGATGCTTCCGCGCGATGTGGCCTTTGTCGATCTGCGCTACACAGACGTGCTGAAGCTTTCGGCCGCATTCCAGGGTGGCGTTGTGGCATGGGTCGCATTCTGGGCGATTTACGGTCAGGGCTTTGGCGCCGAAAACATGACCGCAATCGCCAGCTTTGGCGCAGCCTACATGGCCGTTGTCCTGATCGAGCCATTGGTGGATCTGGCGGTCTTGGCCGCAGCCAAATCCCTGAAAGGCATGCGGGGCAGCCCGCTGGTCACCGAACGCCTGTACTCCGCCGCCTGAATTGATCCGGTTCAGGCAAACCATTGATCTGGAGGGAGGCTCCGGCGCCGGCCGGGGCCTTTTTTGATGACTATGCAAGAATTATTGTTGATTGGGATAGGGTCCGGCAATCCGGATCATGTGACGCTCGAGGCGATCAGAGTCATGCGCAGTGCGGATGTCATTCTGATCCCGCGCAAGGGCGATGAAAAATCCGACCTCGCGGATTTACGACGTCAGATCGTCGAGGCGCATCTGGGCCAGGACGCACCAGTGGTCGAATTTGACCTGCCCGTGCGCGACAGCGACCGGGACTATCTGGATGCCGTCGAACGCTGGCATGACGCAATCGCTTTGACCTGGCAGGCCGCGGTGCCCGCCGGGGCAGCCCGCGTGGCTTTGCTGATCTGGGGCGATCCATCGCTCTATGACAGCAGTCTGCGGATTGCCGGACGACTGGATGTTGCGCGGGTAAAGGTTGTGCCGGGCATCACCTCCTTGCAGGTCCTGACCGCAGCCCATGGCATCGCACTGAATGAAATCGCTGACCCGGTGCTGATCACAACCGGGCGCAAGCTGCGCGACGAGGGCTGGCCCGACGGGGTCTCTACCCTGGCAGTGATGCTGGACGGCCAATGCAGCTTTACCCATGTCGCGCCGGAAGGGGTGCAGATCTGGTGGGGCGCCTATGTCGGCATGACACAAGAAACCTTGATCCACGGTCCTCTGGCCGATGTCAGCAACCAGATCATCACACATCGGGCCGAGGCCCGGGCCCGTCATGGCTGGATCATGGATATCTATCTGCTGCGCCGCAGCTGATCACTTGCACAGAGCAATCCCGCTCTGTGTCCGCGTGGAACAGGCCTACTCTGCAATCTCATAAGGCTCCAACGCAGCATCCAATTGCTTCAGAAAGGCCTGTCCGATCGTCGAAATCGGCTGCACCTTTGTGGTGATCACAGCCATTTCCATCATGATACGCGGCTGGAACGGGCGCGAAACAAACCCACCCTCGAAATCAAAGTCGAGCGCAAACGGATCAAGGATCGCAACGCCCATTCCCTCCTTGACCAGGCCCAGCAGGTTCTTGAACAGATGCGAATGCACGCGAACGTTCCAGGGCACCCCCGCCGTATGAAAGGCCTCGCGGGTGCGCCGGTGCGTCATATGCTCCGGCCCCATCACAATAAAGGGCTCCCCAGCCAGCAGCGCCGGGGTCAATACCTCATGCTGGGCCAAGGGGCTGGATTCCGGCAAGGCCAGCAGTGTTTCAATGCGAAAAACCCGGGCGTCGATGCCGTCATGGATCAAAGGCAACTCGCACACGCCGATTTCAAACAGCCCCGCGCGCACCCATTCCTGAATTTTCGCGGAATATTGCGACTGAAAGGAAATCGACAGATCCGGCCGGTCCTGTGCAAATTTCGCAATAAGGCGCGGCATGAACCCAAAAGACATGGAGTGCTGCGAAGCAACCTGAAGCTGCCCCGCCTGCTTGTTTTGCAAATCCTGCACGGTTTGGCTGACGTGATCCAGGCCCCGCACCACGGTGTCCACATCCTGAAACAGGACCTCCGCCTCGGGCGTCGCAACGAGTCGCCCTCGGCTGCGCTGAAACAGCTTGAAGCGGGTTTCACGCTCCAACTGGGCCAACAAATTGGAAATCCCCGGCTGCGAAATGCCCAAAAGCTCAGCAGCACCCGTGACTGTGCCGCTTTCTACTGTGGCGTGAAAGGCCTGCAATTGGCGAAAACGTAGGCTCATAAGGCCCTATATCATAATAAATGATGGATGTGCCATATTTTTGTATTTGAAATGATGATCCCACAATGGCAGCCTTTGGCGAAATTGGGGACATGAATGACCGACCTTAACCAAAAAATTGTCGCGATGGATCTATGGCATCTGGCCCTTCCGGTCGTATCGCGGCGCGATCACGGTATTGGATCGGTTGAGGGCAGTTGCGAAATTGTCGTTTTGCGCCTGCGCTCCGAAGATGGCAGCGAGGGTTGGGGCGAGGCCTCGTGCTGGTCGGTGTTTACCGGCACCCCCGAGGCCAGCCTGGCCGCGCTGGATCGTTACATTCGCCCGTTGGTGATCGGGCGTTCGGTCGGGTCGCGGGTCGCAATCATGCGCGATGCGGCGCGGGCCGTGGCCCATTGTACCGAGGCCAAGGCGGCCCTGGAGACCGCTTTGCTGGATCTGACCGGGCGCATCGCTCTGGTTCCGGTCTGGGCGCTGCTGGGAGGTCAGTTTCGCGCGACGATCCCGCTCAGCTGTTCCATTGCCAATCCTGATTTTGCAGCGGATGTGGATCTGATGCAGCGGCTGCGCGAAGACCGCGTCGGCCTGATCAAGCTGAAGACCGGCTTCAAGGACCATGCGTTTGACATGATGCGGCTGGAGCGCATTGCATCTGATTTTGCGGAATTTGGCGTGCGGGTGGACTTCAACCAGGGGCTTGCCGTGGACGAGGCGCCTGCCCGGGTCAGCGAAGTGGCCGGGTTCGCGCCGGATTTCATAGAACAACCGGTCCGGTCCGATCAATATGCGATGATGGCCCGGCTGCGCGCCATGATTGATGTCCCCCTCCTGGCGGATGAGAGCGTGTTTGGCCCCGAGGATATGGCGCGCGCAATACGCGAAAACATCTGTGATGGCGTGAGCATCAAGATCATGAAATCAGGCGGGCTGAGCCGGGCACAGGATGTGGCACGCATGGCGGCAACCCATGGGTTGACCGCCTATGGCGGCGACATGTTTGAGGCCGGCTTGGCGCATCTGGCGGGCACGCATATGATCGCCGCAACACCAGAGATCAGCCTGGGTTGCGAGTTCTACCAGGCCAGCTACTATCTGGCCGAGGATATTCTGGAAGAACCGTTTGCAGTACAGGACGGCCAGGTTGTGGTGCCGACAGGCCCTGGTCTGGGCAACCGGCCCGATCTGGCCAAACTGAACCATATGGCAATCAGCCAGAGCAGTGGCACATGAGCGCGCAAACCAAACATGTCGCGATTATCGGCGCCGGAATTGTAGGCGTCTCAACCGCGCTTTGGTTGCAGCGCGAAGGACATAGCGTCACCTTGATCGACCGGGTCGGCCCTGCCGGCGGGGCCAGCTACGGCAACGGCGGGGTGCTGGCGTCTTGTTCGATCGTACCGGTGACAATGCCCGGCCTGATCAAGAAAGCGCCGGGCATGCTGCTCAGTCCGGATCAGCCCTTGTTTCTGAAATGGGGATATCTCCCGCGTCTGATGCCCTGGCTGGTGAAGTATCTTTCCCGTGCGAATGAGGCCGACGCGCGCAAAACCGCGGCGGCGATGATCGGCCTGGTCGGTGACAGCCTTGCGGATCATCAGGCATTGGCGCGGGGCACCGGGGCAGAACGATGGATCGTGCCCTCGGACTATCTGTTCATCTACAATGACCGCGCCCACTACGAAAGCGACGCATTGGGCTGGTCAATCCGGGCCGCACATGGCTTTGAGTGGGACGAACTGGAAGGCTCCGAATTTACCCAATATGATCCGGTCTTTGCCCCACACCTCGGGTTCGCGGCCCGGTTGGGTGGCCATGGTCGGATCTCGGATCCGGGGGCCTATGTGACCGCACTGGCCGATTGCGTAACAGCCGAAGGCGGGCGCATGATCCGGGCCGAGGTCGATGATATCATACGCAAAGACGGAGCGGTAACAGGCGTGCGTGCCGGTGGCGAAACGATCGCCTGTGACGCGGTGCTGGTGGCAACAGGCGCCTGGTCCTCCCCGCTGGCCCGCAAACTGGGGGTGCATGTCCCTCTGGAGAGTGAACGCGGCTACCACCTGGAATTGTGGGACCCGTCCATCATGCCCAAGGCGCCGGTGATGGTGGCCTCTGGCAAGTTTGTGGCAACCCCGATGGAGGGCCGGTTGCGGCTGGCCGGCGTGGTCGAATTTGGCGGCCTGGACGCGCCTGCATCCAGCGCGCCCATCGCTTTGTTGAAAAAGAGTGTGCAGGCGGCCCTGCCGGGGATACGATGGGGGCGCGAAGAAGAATGGATGGGCCACCGCCCTGCCCCTGCAGATTCTATTCCGGTGATTGGCCAGGTGCCCGGGTTGCGCGGTGCGTATCTGGGCTTTGGCCATCACCATGTCGGCCTGACGGGCGGACCAAAAACGGGCCGCCTGCTGGCCCAGATGATATCGGGCAAGACCCCGAACCAGGACATGCGCGCCTATGATCCGGCGCGGTATGTAGCATGAAACCAACCAAGGCCTGTAAATGGTCGGACCACTCAAATCAGGGAGCTAACTATGTTTCATAAAATGACCAACCTACTGGCAGCCACGGCGCTGACCGTCGCGGCAGCAGCGCCTGCCATGGCCGAAAAATGGGATATGCCAATGGCCTATTCCGGGTCAAATTTCCACTCGGTGACCGGCGCGGAATTCGCCAAATGCGTGACCACAGGCACCGGCGGCGAGATCGAAATCGTGACGCATCCTTCCGGATCCCTGTTCCCTGGCGCACAGATCAAACGGGCCATTCAAACCGGTCAGGTGCCGATCGGCGAGCGTCTCTTGTCTGGTCACCAGAACGAAAACCCCCTGTTTGGCGTAGATTCCATCCCCTTCCTGGCCTCTTCCTTTGACGAGTCAGACAAGCTGTGGGCCGCATCCAAACCTGCGATTGAAAAAGTCCTGGCCGAACAGAACCTGACCCTGCTTTACGCCGTGCCATGGCCACCACAGGGCCTCTATTTCCGGGACGAGGTCAAATCGGTTGCCGATATGAAAGGCATCAAGTTCCGCTCGTACAACAACGCCACCTCGCGTCTGGCCGAACTGACCGGCATGTTGCCGGTGACCATCGAAGCGGCCGAAATCAGCCAGGCTTTCGCCACCGGCGTGGCCGATGCGATGGTGTCCTCGGGCGCCACAGGTTATGACCGCAAAGTATGGGAATCGTTGAACTATTTCTACGAAGTCGATTCCTGGCTGCCACGCAACTATGTGATGGTCAATTCGGATGTGTGGTCAGGTGTCAGCGACGCCAACAAGAACGTGATCACCGCCTGTTCAGCCATGGCCGAATATGCAGGCACGTGGCGGTCCAAGGAATACACTGGCTTCACACTGCAAGGTCTGCGTGACGGCGGCATGAATGTTGAACCGGCCTCGCCCGAGATGAAGGCCGAGTTGCAGGAAATCGGCAAAACCATGACCGCCGAGTGGCTGGAAGCCGCAGGACCAGAAGGACAGGCCATCGTCGACGCCTTCATGGCCTCGAAATAAGCTGATCTGTCTGGCGGGGATGGCCTGTTGCACAAACAGACCGCCCCGCCATTCGTTTTGTCCGATACCTGCATTTTCCCGAGGCTGATATGACAATGCTCCGTCGCGCGCTCGACGCGCTTTATCTTGTTGCTGGTGTAATGGCCTCCCTGTGCCTGATCAGCATCCTGGCACTGATTGTAGTTCAGATGCTGGCCCGCTGGACGGGCGAAGTTTTCCCCGGAGCGCCCGATTATGCAGGCTATGCCATGGCCGGAGCCTCGTTTCTCGCCTTTGCCAATGCCCTGAACCGGGGCAGTCATATTCGCGTCTCGATCGTTCTGAACGCCGTGCCGGATGCCGTGCGCCGGGTGCTGGAGGTCTGGTGTTTCGGCATTGGCACAGCCGTGATGTGGTACTTCGTGTGGTACTGTCAGAAATTTGTGTACTGGTCGTGGAAATTCAATGACGTCAGTCAGGGCCAGGACCGGACGGCACTATGGATTCCGCAATCGTTGATGTTGGTGGGGGCGGTCATTCTGGCCATCGCGTTGACCGATCATCTGCTGAACGTGATCTTCCGTGGGGATCATCGCATCACCCGTGATCACGAAGATCAAAGCCCGGCGGAGTAAGCCCATGGAAAACGTCTCGATTATCATTCTGTTTTTGTTTGTGCTGTTCACCTTGCTGGGCAGTGGCGTGTGGGTTGGCCTGGCGCTGATGGGTGTCGCCTGGGTCGGGATGGAGCTTTTCACCTCGCGCCCGGTCGGGGATGTGATGCTGACGACAATCTGGTCGTCTTCATCAAGCTGGACACTCACTGCATTGCCCATGTTCATCTGGATGGGAGAGATCCTGTATCGCACCCGATTATCCGAGGATATGTTTCGCGGGCTAAGCCCCTGGATGGCGCCTTTGCCCGGCGGGCTGGTACATACCAACATTGTGGGTTGTACAGTTTTTGCTGCGGTCTCTGGTTCTTCTGCGGCGACACTGACCACCGTGGGCAAAATGTCGATCCCCGAACTGCGCAAGCGTAAATACCCCGAACGGATGATCATCGGCACTCTGGCCGGGGCGGCCACATTGGGCCTCATGATCCCGCCCTCACTCACCCTGATCGTTTATGGGGTGACCACCAATGAATCGATCACCAAACTGTTCTTTGCCGGCATTGTCCCCGGTCTGGTGCTCGCCACGATGTTCATGAGCTATGTGGCCATCTATTCCCGCCTGGGCAAGGATTGGGCGCCGACCCCTGAACCAAAGATGAGCCTGGCCGAGAAGATCAAGAATTCGCGCTTTCTGGTCCCCGTCATCTCTCTCATATTGGTGGTGATCGGGTCGATGTATCTGGGCTATGCCACCGCAACCGAGGCCGCCGCCTTTGGTGTCATCGGCTCGTTGCTCCTGGCGCTGACCCAGGGATCCCTGACCTGGAAAAGCTTTTCCGAAAGCCTCATGGGCGCCACGCGCACCAGTGCGATGATTGCGCTGATCCTGGCAGGGGCGTCCTTCCTGTCGCTCAGCATGGGCTTCACCGGTTTGCCCCGCGGTCTGGCAGATCTGATCGCCGGGTGGGAGCTGAGCCGGTTCGAACTGCTGATGGTACTCTTGGTCTTTTACATCATTCTGGGCTGTTTTCTGGATGGGATTTCGTCGGTTGTCCTGACCATGGCCGTGGTCGAACCCATGATCCGCGAGGCCGGAATTGACCTCATCTGGTTCGGCATCTTCATCGTTGTGGTGGTCGAGATGGCGCAGATCACGCCGCCGATCGGCTTCAACCTGTTTGTTTTGCAAGGCATGACCAACCACGAGATGAGCTATATCGCGCGCGCCGCTGTGCCCATGTTCCTGATCATGGTGTTGATGGTCTTTGTATTGATCGCCTTCCCGGATCTGGCCACATGGCTGCCCGATAACCTGCGACAAAGGCCGGGTGGATAGTAGACGGCACAGATTGGGGGGACCGCTGTACCAGGCCATGACCTTGACGGTTGAACCGCTTCGGGCCCTACCGGCCCGACGGCGGCCAATACGGCCATGAATCCGCTCGACCTGGCGGCGCGCTATGGCCGATATGTGCTGATTGGCGGATTGCTGGCCGGAATTGCCCTGCCCGGGCTGGCCTCTGTGTTGCGTCCCTGGATGGCGCAATTTGTGGTGGTCCTGTTGTTTGTCTCTGTCCTGCGGATGGATCCGCGCGCTGTGTTGCGATCCTTGGGGCAGATGCCGCGCACCGTGATTGCGGTTCTGGCACTGCAATTGGTGGCGCCGATGGCAGTCGTTGCATTGGCCTGGGTCACAGGCCTGGGCGCATCCCCCTATGTGCTGGCCGTGATCCTGATGCTCGCAGCGCCCTCCATCGTCGGCAGCCCGAATATCTGCATGATGATGGGCGCAGAACCCGACGCCGCCTTGCGCCTGATGGTGACCGGGACGGCCATCCTGCCGCTGACTTTGATACCCGTGTTCTGGGCCGTGCCCTCCTTTGGCGATATGAGCACGGTTGTCCAGGCGGTGGGGCGGTTGTTCCTGACCATCGTCCTGACGGCTGGGGCCGCAATGCTGACCCGGATCTGGCTGTTTCCACGTCCCGGCCAACAAACCCTGCGCCGCCTGGACGGGGCCTCTGCCATTGCGCTGGCCGTGTTTGTGATCGGCCTGATGGAAGCCGTCTCGCAAGGGTTTTCGGACAACCCCGGGCGTTTCCTGATCTGGCTGTTCCTGGCCGTCACAGCCAATTTTGGCGCGCAGATCCTGACCTGGGGTTGGAGCCGCAACCGCCGCCCACACCCAGAAGCCACCGCGCTGAGTGTCATCGCCGGCAACCGGAACGTGGCCCTGTACTTTGTCTCTTTGCCCGCCGAGGTCATTGCCCCCTTGCTGGTCTTTATCGGATGCTATCAGATCCCGATGTATCTGACACCGCTGATAATGGGGCGACTTTATCGCAAGAGGAGCGACGACACATGAAACTATTGGGCACTGGATTTTGTTGGGACGAACTGACAGTCGGCGATCAGTTCAAAACCTATGGGCGCACGATCACCGAAACGGATGTGATGAATTTTGTCGGCGTCTCGGGAATGCTGGAAAGCCTGTTCATCGACGCCGAATACCGCAAGTCGCACAGCGCGATGCAGGGCCACGCGGCACCTGCCATGCTGGTTCTCTCAATGGCCGAAGGGCTGGTTCTGAATGCCACCGGGCAGGCAACGGGCCTGGCGTTTTTGAACATGAAAATGAATGTGATCGCACCAGTGATGGTCGGCGATACCATCCATGTCCAGATTGAGGTGCGCGAGGCCCGCAAAACATCGAAATCAGATCGCGGTCTGGTCCTGACTCACAACAAGATCGTCAATCAATCCGGCCAGACGGTGATTGAATATGAACCTCAAAGGCTGATGGCCGGCTCCGGCAACTGACGCAGCCTGCGGCCAGGCCCAAACGGGCGCCAATTGAACAGCGGCCTCTGGCCCGTCGCCCTCCCCCTCCGGCCTGAGCGGGACCGGCCCTTTCTAGTGGAGCAGCGGCTGCGCCCGTTTCGCAGCTTTGGCGGCGCTGCTGTGCCAACTCGAAAGCAACTGATCACGCATCTCGGCCGGGGTGATCACCACGGTATGCCCCTCCGAATGTTCAATGATCAACGCGTCCTGCTGATCAGAAAGTGGCAGGCAACTGCAATGCATGGTATTGCCGGTCAGGGTCGCCGAATTGCTGGGGGTTTCCACGATCCAATCCAGCAGCGCTTCAAGGATCGGCTGGCTCTGTTCACACGCCTGACGACTAAGCACCTGCCCAGACAGCGAAAGCTCTGCCCGCGCGATGGCATGAGGTTGCAACAGGGATTGCAGGCATTTCTGAACCCCAT
Organism: Marinibacterium sp.; assembly: GCA_034670145.1. Lineage (GTDB taxonomy): Bacteria > Pseudomonadota > Alphaproteobacteria > Rhodobacterales > Rhodobacteraceae > HXMU1420-2. The sequence goes on along the minus strand of JAXMOA010000002.1, from coordinate 180,619 downwards.
GGCGTTCCTCAGGGTGCAGGTTGACCCCCATCAACGCCGCCAGCCGCGCCGCCCCACAGCCCACATCCCAAAAGATCGCATCCAAAGTGTATCGGACAGAGCGGATCGTGATCTTGCAATGCGGCGTCAGAATCGGCGCCAACCGCTCCGAGAAACTGGCCGCCGCCGCCTCCGGATCAGCCGGGGCATCCGCAACAGCAGCCGGGTTCTGATCGGTTTCAACGCGCATCAGACGCCGGTTTGACACCAGTAGCTGCACCCGGGCGCCAGTATTCGTGGTGACACTCAGCGCGCGCGGCAGGATGGTTTCGTCGATCCGGTGCAGAACCTGTGCCAGACCAGAGCAGTCCTCCCTTTCCACAGCAACACGCCGGGCAAAGGCCGCCAACCGATCAGGCAGGCGGGACGCCTGCGTATGGGGCCGGGTCACCTGAGATCTGATGGGATTAAACATTGGGTCCGTCCATAACCTGTAACAGAGTTAATCGTGCAAGCGACAGGACTTGCGCGGTATCGGCCCCACTGCGGCAGACACAGCACAACATGTCGCTGGCCGGCGCCTCGGCCCCTACATAAACCCGAATGTCGCGGCGCGTGGCGACAATTGCCTCGCGGTGGGCGTGGGGACCTTTGCGAAAGGGGGCCATGGCATCCGCCAGATGAAACTGGCGCGAACCGGTCTTGCACATGTCATCCAGCTTTTCCTGCGGCCAGGCCGAGTCGCTGCTGGATCGCAGCACCAGCTGCGCCTTTGCATCGCCATAAGCGACCAGGCAACACCCCGGCAGATCGGCGCGCAATGCGTCGAGTTGGGCACTCAGGGTCATGATCTTTCTCCAGCGGGCACAAGGCCCATGTCACGTAAGACCGGCGTGTCAAAGCCTGGGGTAATGGGACGCGTCCGCAGCCGTTCGCCAATGCGGTTCTTGACCCGACGCGGAGAGACGGCTGAAATCTGCTCTGTGGGCCGCGTCGTGTCCGGCGGTGTCGGGTTGCGACAGGGTTCGTCAGACGGCCCTGCCCCGGCATACGACAGGGCACAAGACAGCAAAGCATCAATCAGATCGTTGGTGAAATTCGCAGCACCACTGTTGATCCAGGCCTCTTCGTTTTCTCCGGCGGTGATGGCTTGGGTCAATGAAATGGCGTGACGGCTCGCAAACAGCCCGGCCGTTTCGCTCTCGACCCGCGCCATGACGCGGTCCCGGTCCCGCTGCGAGGTCAGCTTGTCGATCTGAGTGACCAGCAACAGGTTGGGCCCAACGGTTTTCTTTTGTACCGCTTCCCAGGCCGCAGCCTCGGATTGGCGCCAGGCCTGGGTTGCATGCGTACACCAAACCACCAGATCCACCTCTTCCATCAACGAATGCCACAAATCCGTCGGCATGTTCGGGTCAGAAATACCCGGCAGATCAATCAGATCACACAGCTCCAGCATCTCGGATTCCATTTCCAGCTGCACCAGACGCGTGGTGTCGGGGCTGATCTGCGACAGCTCTGACAGCTCCATTCGATGCGGCTCACCAACTTCATCCAAACGCATCGCAGGCCCCGTGCCATGACGCAGCCAGACCGGAGGCAATCGGGTGGCCGTCACCTGCGTGGGCAGCGGCGCCGCGCCCAGCAACAGATTGGTCAAAGTGCTTTTGCCAACGCTGAATTCACCCATCAGGGCCAGGCGTGGTTTTCTATCGGTCGCATAATCCATTGCGTGCCCTCGCTACGCCGCATACCGCGACAGGGTTTCCATGGTGTTTTGTAATTTCTTGCGGCGCTGCGTTTCAGTCGCGCCATAAAACAGCTCTTGCACATCGCCGCTTTGCGCTGTGGTCGAGGTAGAAAGACTGCCCAGAATATCGCATTGCTGCTCCAGAAAATCCTTGAGCGTGGCCATGGCCTGATCACGAATTTCACCGGTTTGAACGGTTTTGAGTTGGGTCATGAAATCCAGGGTCTCGGCGCTGATCAACGTTTGGAACTGTTTGGCAAAGGCATTGTAACCACGCGTGCGGCGCCACCAGGCCGCCCACCAACCGTCGCGAAAATCCAGGGCAATGGCCTGCCCCAACACCACCGGCGCCGGAATATCAGGTGCGCTCGGCACCGCGATCTCGATGCCCTCGACCGCCGGACCAAATGCCCGGCTATAAAGCATGGCCAGATCACCCACCGCCGCCTCATAAGACTTCTGAGCCGCCAATTGCGCCCGCGACCCAAACACATTGTAGGCAGAGCGCAGCAAAATCCGCAGACCTGTCGGGCTGTATTCCCACACCTCATCCTCGCCGTTCTTTTCAAGATGCGCGATAAGAGAATGGGTGGCCCTCTGAATGAAATTGGTATGCACCCGGTCGGCACGTTGATGATGTTCGCCAATCAGAACATCAAAATCATTCTGTAGGATTTGCAGATGATATTTAGCGATTTCAGCCAGTTCTGCCCGGATGTCATACATGTTCATCGAGGCAGACGCGCCAGCGCTGTCCTCTGCCGAGCGAATCGTAATCGCCTCAGCGGCCTGCAGACTACCCGCCAGCGTGACAGCAGTGCTCGCGACCTTGGTGATCTGCGCCGCGCCCACATCTTCGGCAATCCGCTCCGAAATCGCATGGTACAGCGCCGGCAAGCCAGAGAGCTCCCAAACCATATCCGCAACCGGCAAATCACCACAGCCCGGCCCCAGTTTGGCAGCCGCCCAGGCCAACAGCGCATCCGCACTGGCCTGCGCCATGTTCTGTAGCCGCCCGGACAAAGCCCGATTGGCCCAATAGGCGCTGCCAAACAAGATCCGCGCGCCCTCCGGCCCCTGATGATCGCGCAGGGTCTGCTGGATGCTGGCTTCAATTTCGGGAATCGCACGCGCCGGATCGGCCAGCTCGTCGATCCGGTTGACAAAGATGATCACATCCCGCCCATCCAGGTTCGAGATCAACCGGATCAGCCCCATGTCGACCGAGGTCAACGCCTGATGCGCCGACAGCACAACAACGCAGGTACGGCTATCGCGGACAGCCTGAATCGTGACCTGTTCACGCATCATGAACGTGTCATTCACCCCCGGCGTGTCGCGCAGACACAAACGCAGGGGCAAGGTTTTGGAGTTCAGATAAAGGTCAGCGGTCTTGGTGATATCCGCAAACCGCCCCTGCTCGTCACTACCATCGGGCGTATCATCCACAGCGTCCGGATCATCACCGGGCAGGTCGTTGAAATCATCTCCCAGGCAAATATAGCGTTCGACCATGTTCTTGTCGAAAAAGCTGTACTCATGCGACTGCCCCAACAGCAGCTCAAACTTACGCCCCAGACGACGGCGGGATTTTTCCCGCATATCAAGAACTTGTTGGCGGATCTTCTGCAATTCATTCTCGGCCCCCGCACGATCAGCCAGTTCACCGATGCGGCCACCCTTTTCCAGCAACCGATCCCACTCGCCTTCGGTCATGAACTGAAACCGGGCGCTGGTTTCGATCGGTTCATTGCCCGGGATCAGATGCAATGAGGTCACAACAGAGGTCCATGGATTCACATCAGAGGGCAGCAGATCAGACCAGCCCGCCAAGGCATTGACCAGCGCCGTCTTACCGGCCTTGACCTGCCCCAACATGGTCACGCTGGGTTCAAACGCATTTAGCGATTTGCGCATCTTGGCGACGGCCCGCCCGGTGTTTTCATTGCCCAGCCCAGAAAGCGCATCCAGAGCCTCATCCAGCACAGCGATTTTGCTGGCGAGGCCCTTGAGCGGCTCCAGCCCGGATCTAAGGTTGGACGGCAGATCTGTCGCGCGAATGTCGCTGCGGTCATCTGTTGTTTGTTGTTCACTCATAATTCTTACCTGGCAGAGTTTTCGATCTAGCGCTGTCAGGGCCAAGATGGGCAGGCCCGACAGCGGTTATGAAAAATTGCGGTTCGATTGTGTTGAAACTGGGGCTGAGCACTGGAACGAAACGGGACGGGCGGAATTCAGCCGACATTTTGATCGGCGATCTCTTTTTTCAATTGCATCAATAGGGTTACGGCATCTGCGGCGGCATCTTCAGAGCGTTCAAGCTGAAACAGCAGCATCATTTCAGCGCTTTCAGCAGCATCATCCTTGATCGACTGCGCCGCATTATCCGAAGGGTCCGCCTGCGCAAAAAGGTCAGATAGCGCATTGGCCGCCTCGACACATTGCTCCAGCACGATTTCGGAATCCGGGTTCTCTCCGGCATCGACCAGATCCAGCATACGATCAGCTTGTTGATGCAGCAGGTCCAGCGCAGAGGCATAAAGCGATTGGTTGATGCTCGCGGAACCGCTGCGCGCAGCCTTGGCATCGGACCGCGCGGCACTTTCCCCGCTCAAAGAGGGCCCGCCCGCCGCTTCCACTCTGGCACTGTCGTCAGCGGACGATGCGACAGGCGCCGCCGGGCTCTGCGGCGGGTCAGCTGGCACTTTGGGCATTTGACGCAAACCCGCGAACCGGCTGAGAAACAAGCGCGCGTTGTCTTGATCCGCAAGGCGCCCATGTTCAACCCGTTTGAAAACTGCGTCGCGTAACGCCCTGCCACCGCTGGATTTCCACATGCCTGCACGGATGTGATCCGGCTCCGCCTGCGCCGCGATAGCCTGGGTCGTGGCAATCGGAAAAAGGGTCAGAAATTCTTCGGCAACAACCTGTTCAAGGCTCGCAATCGTCTCTGTCAGAACACCGCGCATCATCTGACGGTCGGCCTTGGTCAGCACCAGAAAGCTGTGGTCCTTCAACTCATCAGGCACACGCGCCCAAAGCGCCTGTTCCTCAGGGCCAAACTGCTCTGTACACCACAGAACGATATCGGCCCGCTCAACAGCCCATTCCAGAACCGCCTCACTTTGACTGGCCGGGCCGTCAAGCCGGATTTCAGCGAAACCGCATTCCTCCAGCGCCGGCACAGGCACTGTCCGGGTCACACGGATCGCATCCGGGGGGCAGTCGTGCGGACCGCAGGAGTCCACGATCTGACCATCATTCCTTTCAATGGCCAGGCCGTCCTCGGCGCCACCAATGATTTCCACCACCGGGGCCGTCTGCTCCTGCGGGACAACATTTGCCCCCGCCAGCATATTGATGACGGCCGATTTCCCACTGTTGCGCGGCCCCATGACAATAATCTGAACAGGCGCCTTGAGCCGATCCACCAGGGCTGTGCCCCAGGAATGTGCGTCAGGCTTCAGATTGCCCTGCCCCAGGGTTTGTTCCAATTGTTCTGCCAACTGCGTGAGGGGGAAACTCATGGCGCTACGTTACCTTCAACTTTGACGCGGGCAGAGAATGTAGCCTTGGCCCGGGTCATGGCCGCCATAACGGTGACCGATTTGCGCCGATGACGGCGTGGTTCTGGGGGTTGATCCAGGTTCTCGGCCAGTGGCGGGTGCTGCGCCATCTGGTTCGTCGCCGGTTTGATCGCCTTGATAACACAGAGCGAAACATTGTCCTGATCCGGATCTGCCAGCGTTTCGATGCCCGCCATCAGATCCGCGTTTATCTCTGCACAGGATGCCTGAAACCGGTTTTGCAGGACATCGGCCATTGCCGTTTCCTCCAGAAACTGCAGCCCGTCACTGGCCGCGACAACTACATCGCCCAATTGCAGGTAAAACGGCTCGATCCGGCAATCAATCTGCGGGATCGGCTGACCAGCCAGAACCGAGGTCAAACAATGACGGTCCGGGTGGGCCAAACCTTCGTCAGCGCCCATCAGCCCTGACCGCACCAGATAGTCAATTTGCGGCACCATTGAATGATCTTCGTTGAGACGGGTCAGCACGCCGTCCCGAAACAAATAAAGCGGCGAATCCCCGACCGAGACCCAATACATCCGATTGTCAAAGAACACCGGAGCCACCAGCGTGGCGCCCATGCCTTCGGTGCCGGGATAGGTCTGAGCATGATAGCGCACGCATTCATTGGCGCTCATCACCGCGCCGCGCAGGATAGCACCAAGGTCCGCCTCCATAGCCGCGCTGTCTCCAGACCTCAGCTTGAGCTCGCTGAACACCTCGGTCACGACGATTTTGCTGGCGACATCCCCTGCCGCATGCCCCCCCATCCCGTCAGAGACAACGGCAAAGCCGAGCCCTGCACCAGTGGGGAAGTCAACCGCAACCGCGTCTTCCTGATAGTCCCGGCGCCCCATGCTTATCGCACAGGCCGCATCCAGACCGATGCTATGCGAAGGAGACACGTGGTTCCCCTTCCTCTGCGCTGGCCGACCAATCAAAATCGGCGCCGCACAGACCAACAAAGCGCAGGCTGGTTTCCCCGATGCGAATCTGATCGCCCGAGGTGATGATCTCTGTGCTCAACACCGGCCGCCCATTGAGCCGGACAAGGTTGGCCTTGCCCCCATGACCCAGGTAAAAACTGCGCTGCTCCGGATCATAGGCGATGGCGGCATGATTGCTGCGCGAAATACTGGTGTCGCCCATGTCCAGGCGTATCGCCTGATCTTCGCCTCGCCCAATCTGAGACACGCCATTGAACAAGGCAAACGCAGTGCCGTGACCAGGGCCATCCGTTATCACCAGCCACCCGACAGGAAACTGGACCGGGGCCGGGCTGGCGATTGTTGCCGCAGCAGGGGCAGCCTGCGCAGACGGAGCCGGCGCAGTGGCCAGCGGATCTGAAATCGCCTCCTGAGCAGAACCGAAACCCAACAGTCGCGTCTTGACGCGCCCTGCCCGCCGCGCCCCGCGTCCGGCGGCGGGTGCCGGCACTTCGACAGCCTCGGCAGGATCAGACAGCGGCTGTTCCGGCTGCAAGACAGAGCGCGCCTCGGGCCGGGGCTGCGTCCTTGGCAAGGGCTGTGGTTCCGGAATGGTTTCTGCACGCGCTTCGGGGCGGGGCTCTGGTCGCATCTCTGGCCGGCGTTCCGCCTGCATTGCAGGCTCTGGCATCGGCTGTGGCTGTGGCTCTGGCTGAAACTCCGGTTCGTCCATTGGCGCAGCTTGGGCAGTGTGCGCCAGAATCTGACGGGTCAGCTCCTGTTCGGCGACCGGATCCAGGCGCGGCGTTTCAACCGCAGCGGCGGGTTTTTCATGGGGTTGCGTATAGATCCGCGGCGCCGGGGTCTGGCGTGGATGCAATACGGCCTGAATGTATGTGTCGGCATCTGTGTCCGGCTCTGACGGCTCGGGCTCTTCGAACAGATTTGCCAACGGCTCAGCCGCAACGTCGATCACCTGCCCATCGTCAAACAGGCTGAAATGCTCCTCCGGGGCTGCGCGACTCGGGCTCAGATCCGGCATCGCGATAGCCGCCTCCGCTGCCGGTGGAACTGCCTGCGGGTGCACCTCTGGATTGGCCGAGGTTCTGGCCGGGTTACTGGCCTGCATACTGGCCTGGGCGCCGGTCTGTTTCTTTTCGTTAATGATGTCTCGAATAAACTTCATGACAGATCCTTTTTAGTGTCCGGCTGCAGAGATCCGGGCGAGGCGCAGAGCAGAGAGCCCACGGGAGAAGAACCCCGAACGTGCGGGCGGTTCCTGTGGTGTTTGATCGTCCTGATCAGAGTCAGGCGTTTCGCTTTGAGGGTTCAGCCGGTCATCCTGATCGCGCAGCCATGCCTCAATGTCGTCGATTGGATTGCCGAATATATCCACCGGCTGCCGTGGCGCGCGGCGGGTCGCGTCGGCGGGTCGTTCCAATGGCGTCTCAACCGGGCGCAGCTTGCGACGGGCGCGGCGGGCGTCGCCCGGTTTACCTGGCACGATGCGGCTGTTGGTGTCTTCGACCAGTTGCGAAATTTCCCGACGCAGGTCCGACCCCAGAACAACAGTCAATTCCGAGCTATGCTCGGTCACGTCCCCATGCAACGTCGACAGCCATTCCTGCGCGGTTTGCATGCGATCCTTGGGCAAAACCGCCAGCGATCTGTCGATGGTCGCCAGAAAGGCGCTGTCATATCCCGGCGCATTATGCACCAGCGGCACATAAGGATCCTGACTGTTTGCGGCCAGTGCCGCCAAACGGTCCTGGCTGTTGGGTGGGGCCTGACCGATAATCAGGTGGTAAAATGTTGCCCCCAGCGAATAGAGGTCACTACAGGCAAATTGCGAAACATCGGCCATGTAGAACTCATGGGGTGAATACCCATCCTTGACCGCAATCAAAGCAGAAAGCGCCCTGCTCTCACGGCCCGCCTGTTCACGGGCGGCGCCAAAATCAATCAGGGTCAGATCCGCGTTCGGGCCCATCAGGAAATTATCGGGCGAGATATCGCGGTGCAGGATGCCTTCGCTGTGAATATAGTCGACCGCATGCAACGCCGTTTCCAGGCTGCGCCGGATCAGCGAAGGGGTCAGCCGGTCAGGTGTCATTTCAGAAACGGTCAGCAGATCGTCGCCTTCGACGTAATCCAGCGCCATATAGGCCGTGTTGTTTTCCTCAAAGACCTGATGCACTCCGACAATATTCGGATGATCAAGCCGGGCCAACCGGCGGGCTTCGCGCAGGAAATGGCGCAGGATCGAGTGGTATTGTCGGCTCTGATCGTTGGTAAGCGGGCGCACTTCGTCGCCCACACGGCAGCTGATGGCGCTCGGAAAACACTCCTTGATGACAACCTGCCGTTCCAGGCTATCCCGCGCCAGGTAGGTGACGCCAAAACCGCCACGCACCAAATAGCTTTCAATCATATACTGGCCACGCAACAGCGTGACGCCGGGCGGCAGGACATCGACGTCTGCCTGTTCGACTTCGCTCTCTTGGTTCAGCATAGCGATCCGTCGTCCTTCACGAGTTCTTCCGGTGGCTCAAGGGCCGTGACACATGCGAGTGACACCGGGACACAGTGCGAATGAATTGTGATCAGAACGTGGTGCACTCGGGTCAAATCGAGGACACTTTTGCGCCATTGCCGTGAAGGCGCCGTTTTTATGGGAAATTTTGTGAATTGCCGCGGGGCGACATCAGGCCGGGTTTAGAGCCCTTAGCGGCTTGGAAACCGCGTTTTTCCAGCTCTGGCGCGGGAATCGCCCCGCATCAGACGCAGGAACAGTGGCCCGGTTGCAGGCACCTGCGGCCTGCCCCGAACCAATCATGTGTCAGGCCCTAGCGTCCTTCGAAACGCGCCGGACGTTTTTCCATAAAGGCCGCAACACCCTCCTGGAAATCACGGCTTTTGCCGCACGCGCCCTGCAACTTTGCCTCAAGGGTCAGTTGCTCCTGAAGCGGGCTGTCAAAACTGCCACGAATCGCCTGTTTCACGGCCTGATATGCGCCGGTCGGACCGTTGGCCAGATGCCGGGCCCGCGCGCGCCAGTGCTCGTCAAACTGATCGTCCGCCACATGCTCCCAGATCATGCCCCACTCATCCGCCTGCTGGGCGGTGATCTTGTCTGCGAACAACGCCGCGCCCATTGCTTTGGCCAGGCCCATCTGACGGGGCATGAACCAGGTGCCGCCCGCATCCGGGATCAGACCAATCCGGGTAAAGGCCTGCAGGAAATAGGCGCTTTGAGTGGCAATCACCACATCAGCCGCCAACGCAAGGTTCGCCCCTGCCCCTGCGGCCGGTCCGTTCACGGCTGCAATGGTCGGGATCGGACAGTCATAGATCGCGTTGAGCATTGGCACATACTCATCCCGCAAGGTCCGTTCCAGATCCAGATTGGCGCCCGATGCGCTATCGCCCAAATCCTGCCCGGTGCAAAACGCCCGCCCCGCGCCCGTAATCACCAGCGCCCGCGCCTCTTTGCCCACAGCCATAACCGCATGGCCAATTTCGGCCCGCATCTGGGTGGTCAGCGCATTCATCTTGTCAGGACGGTTCAGGGTCAAAATGGCCAGACCGTCAGTCGTGTCCAGCGTCAGGGTATCATAATGCATGGTTCGGCTCCGAATGAGGCTGGGGAAGAGGTAATTGGCCCTAACAAGAGTTGAAAGGGCAACCGTGCGTCAGTTCTCCAGAATTTTAGCCAGGCGGTCGCGCTCCTCAGGGCTGAGCGATTGCGCTTCGTCCACCTCGGCCCGGCTGCGACGACGCACAAAGGCCAATCCGACGCCTCCCGCCAACAACAACATGCCGGGCCCCGCAGCCCACAGCAACCAGTTGGACCCCTGCACGGTCGGACGCAGCAACACATATTCGCCATAGCGATCGACCACATAGTCCAGAACCTCCTGGTCGCTGTCCCCCGCAGACAATCGTTCGCGGACCAGAACCCGCAGATCCTTGGCCAGCTGCGCATGGCTTTCGTCGATGCTCTCATTGCGGCAAACCAGACAACGCAACCCCTTGCTCAGCGCGCGGGCGCGGGCCTCAAGCGCCGGATCGCTCAGCACTTCGTCCGGTTCAACCGCCTGCACCGGCGACAAACAGGTCAGCGTGACAAGCGCCGCAACCAACAGGCTGGGAAAAACGCTGCGCCAGTTCATTCCGCAGGCATCCCGGCCGGCAGTTTACGCGCGCCGGCAGCCACGCGAAACCGCCTGTCGCTCAGCGACAAAGCCCCACCAAGCGCCATCAACAAACACCCCGCCCAGATCCAGTTGGCAAAGGGTTTGATATAAGTCCGCACGGTCCAGCCCCCCGCCTGCTGCTGGTCTCCAATCACCACATAGAGGTCACGCCAGACCGAGAAATCAATGCCAGCCTCGGTCGTTGGCATCTGCGCCACGGGATATACACGTTTCTCCGGATGCAACACCGCGATCACCTCTCCATTGCGAGAGGCCGTGATATGTCCCATCTCCGAGAAATAATTGGGTCCACGCACCCGTTCGACCTTGTCCAGGACCAGCGTATAGGCGCCCACGTCAAACGGTTCGCCCACCTGCGCAACACGGATGTCATCCTGATCCCAGGCCAGCAAACCAGCAACCGCAAAGATGGTTACGCCCAGCCCGCCATGGGCCACGGCCTTGCCCCAATCCGCCCGCGGCAAACGCCCCAGTCGGCGCAACCGCCCCGACAGACCACCAGCCCGGCGCGACTGGCCCGTCCGGCTCCAGATATCGGTGATCGCACCTGCGACAACCCAGGTGCCCATAAACACACCCAAAGGCCCCAGCGCCGATTGCCCGGTCTGAACCGCCCAACACAACGCCGTCAGCGCCACGGCCAGCGCCAACGCCCAGCGTAACGACCAGACCACGCGCCCCAATTGCCCGCGTTTCCATGGCAACATACCACCAATCGGCAAAGCCAGCCCCAGCGCAATCATAAAGGGCGTGAACGCCATATCGAAAAACGGCGGCCCCACGCTGAGCGTGCGGTCAAACATCAGCTCGGCCACCAAGGGCCAGATCGTACCGACAAACACCACGAAACAGGACACTGCCAAAAGAACGTTGTTGAGCACCAACGCCGTTTCCCGGCTCACCACGCCAAACACACCCTTGGACTCCATCACATTGGCACGCAACGAAAACAGCACCAATGCACCACCAACGAAAAACCCAAGGATCATGAGGATGAAGACGCCCCGCTCCGGGTCATTGGCAAAGGCATGCACCGAGGTCAGCACACCCGAACGCACAATAAACGTGCCGATCAGCGAAAACCCAAATGCCAGGATCGCCAGCAGAATCGTCCAGCTCTTCAGGGCCTCACGCTTTTCCACCACAATCGCCGAATGCAACAAGGCCGCCGCCAGCAGCCAGGGCATAAAGCTGGCGTTTTCCACCGGATCCCAGAACCAGAATCCGCCCCAGCCCAATTCGTAATAGGCCCACCATGATCCCAGACCGATGCCAATGGTCAAAAACACCCAGGCCGCCAGCGTCCAGGGCCGCACCCAACGGGCCCAGGCCGCATCAACGCGCCCCTCGATCAGGGCCGCAACAGCAAAGGAAAACGCCATCGAAAGCCCGACATACCCAAGGTACAAAAACGGCGGATGAAAGGCCAACCCCGGATCCTGCAGCAACGGGTTCAGGTCCTGCCCGTCAAACGGCGGCACCTCCAGACGCAGAAACGGGTTGGAGGTGAACAGGATAAAGGCAAAAAACGCAACCGCAACAGCCGCTTGAACCGACAAGACCCGTGCGCGCATGGTCGGGGGAATATTGCCGCCAAACCAGGCGGCACAGGCCCCGAACAAGGTCAGAATCAGCACCCACAGCAGCATCGAACCTTCGTGATTGCCCCATGTGCCGCTGATCTTGTAAAGCATCGGCTTGGCCGAATGAGAGTTCAAAACCACCAGCCGCAGTGAAAAATCCGACGTCACAAAGGCCCACATCAAAGCGCCAAACGCAAAGGCCGTCAGCAGGAACTGCAAGGTCGCGGCCGGTTCACAGACCGCCATCCAGCCCGGCCAACGCCGGCTGGCTCCGATCATCGGGACGACGGCCTGCACACAGGCGACAAGGAAGGCGAGGATCAGGGCGAAATGCCCGAGTTCTGTAATCATGAATAACAGTATAGACCGCCCGGGGCGGGCGGCCAATGGGCGTCACGACGCAGTCACGCAACTGCGATCATGCGGCGCGCAGCGCCCGCCAGTCATCCAGCGCCGGATTGTCGGACGGCGCGACCGCCGCCAGCGTCAGGCTCGCATCCGGCCCCGGATCCGCCGCGCCCGGCGTCTGTGCGCTCAGCGACTTGAGCCGGGACAGATTCTCCACCACATCCGGCGTGCGGGCCATGGTTTGCGCAATCTCACGCTGGAAGCTTTGGGATTTGAACTGATGCCGCGCGCCAAAGTAAAAGCTGACGATCACCCCCAACAGCCACCAAAGCGGCTCGGGCACCAAGGCCAGCCCCTGCATCCGCTCTGAAAACCAGACCGGATCGGTCATGGCCGCCACAAACAGACCCAGCGTTCCCAGCGCCAGCGCCGGGCGCGGCAGACGATTGATCCCGTCCATGAACCGATCAAACCCGGTGGTTTTGCCTCCAAACTCTGCTGAATACTGCGCCAACGTCGCCTGCTGCACACCGACAGAGCGTTCCGCACCCGCCTCCGCATTCTCGCGAAAAACCTCGGCCGTCTCCTTGATCACATTGCGCCCGCCGCCAAACAACAGCTCGATCAACCCACCAATCAGCCCCATGCCGCTACCCTTTTCTGAAACCCTGCATCGCTCAGATGATAGCGCGGTGACAAAAACGCCTCCGCGCGCTTGATCCACCCACCTTTGCCGCCGGCCCGGGTGCGCGCATATTTGCGGCTGGCTGGCCGCCGGTCCGCCAGGCGAAAGTAGTAGTTGCGCCGGGCCACCCCATAGGCATCCCGCAAGGCAATCGGATCCGGGCGCGCGGCCTCTTCGGTCGCATTGATGGTCTGAGGGCCAATCGCACCGTCAACCGTCACATCAAACCCCATATCCCGCAACAACCGTTGCAGGATTTTGACAGCATTGCCGCCCGCATTCACATACATGTCAAACACACTGGCCTGTAACGCATTGGGCAGGCGCGAAACCTGCGGCGACTCAAAGTAATGCGCCACAAAAATATCCTCGGCCCGGGCCCGCGTCAGCGCCCGCACATCCGCCACGCCAACCCGCCCGTCCCCGGTCAGGTCCAGCCCCAGGCGGCGCATCGTATGAATTGTCACACCATATTTGGTGGCCCCACCGGGATCATCGGGATCATTCACGAATCCCCCCTCCCGCGCCACAATGTCTTTGGCTATATCCCGTACTGTTTGCATCATGCCCTCCACACCGGATCATGGGACAAACATTTCAAACGGTCTTCAACACGGTCTGAACTCAGCGCGCGTTGCCACTTCTTTTTGGGAAAAATACTCTCGCCGAAGGCGGCGCCGTCAGGCGCACTGAAACCAGCGCCACAGCCCGCCGCAATCCGACGGCGAACCAGCCTCAGCTGTCTTCTTCACCCTTATAGACGCCCTGCTCCTTCAGCGCGTCCACAACTTCCTTGGGCATGTAACTCTCATCGTGTTTCGCAAGAATTTCAGTGGCTTCAAATACACCGTTCACGTAGCGACCGGTGCCAACCATCCCCTCGTTCTCAGAAAACAGATCCGGCAAAACCCCGGTATACACAACCGGAACCGAAGCCCCACCATCCGTCACCGAAAATCGGATCGCCTCGCCCTCACCCCGCTGCACCGAGCCTTCCTCGACCAAACCGCCAATCCGAAACACCTCGGTTGCCGCAGGCGGTTCCGCCAGAATCTGTGATGGCGCACGAAAGAAATTGATGCCATCGCGCATCGCATACCCGATCATGGCCGTCGACAACACCAAGGCGACACAAGCCAGAACAATCACCTGAATGCGCCGTTGCTTCTTAAGCGTTTTCATCGCCACCTCTGCTCCCTTTTGATCCAAACCATGACGCCAGAGACCAGACCGGAAAGGCTTCGAATACCGTATTCAAAGCCTCCCCGCCTCCCTCACGGAAACAGCGCCGCTCCCATCAGACCCAATCTTTCGTCTTCACCTAACATCAGATTGGCATTCTGCAAGGCCTGCCCTGAACTGCCCTTGGTCAAATTGTCCAGAGCCGTGACAATGATCGCCCGCCCCGGCTTGCGATCCGCCACAACGCCAATATGGCAGAAATTCGACCCGCGGACGTCATGCGTGCTCGGCGCCGCACCCATTGGCAGCATGATCACAAATGGCTCTTGCGCATAGGCCTGGCTCAGCTTTTGATAAATCTCGGCCGCATTCCCAGACACATAGACCGTGGCCAGAATACCCCGGTTCGCAGGCATCAGATGCGGTGTGAACTGCACCTCCACCGGCCGCCCGGCCAAGGCCGAAAACTCCTGATCGAACTCGCCCAGATGCCGATGCGTGCTGCCCAGAGCATAGGCATGATAGCCCTCGCTCAACTCCGCATGCAGCAGGTTCTCCTTCAGAGACCGGCCCGCCCCGCTCACGGCGCATTTCATGTCGATGACGATATTGTCCAGATCAATCACCGCATCCGAAATCAGCGGCCGCAGGGCATATTGTCCGGTCGCCGCGTTGCACCCGGTCCCCGCCACCAGCCGCGCCTTGCGGATATCGTCCCGATAAAACTCGGTCAGGCCGTAAACCGCCTCTTCCTGTTGCGCGAGGGCGCTGTGCGGGTTGCCATACCAGGCCTCATAGGCCGCCGGATCCCGCAACCGAAAATCCGCCGACAGATCGACAATCTTCAACGTGGCGGGCAGTTTGCTGATCACATCCTGACTGGTTTTGTGCGGCAACGCGCAAAAACACAGGTCGACCTCGGCAAAATCAATATCCTCGATCCGGCACAAGGTCGGCAAAGACAGGTGCCGCAAGAAAGGGAACACCTGCGCCATCTCCTGACCGGCCTTACGATCCGCCGACAGCGCGACGATCTCCATATTCGGGTGTCCAGCAATCAGCCGGACCAGTTCGGCACCGGTATAACCAGAGGCACCAAGAATTGCGATTTTATGGGTCATATCAGACCTTTACATATAGGAATTCATATTTTTCGGCCATATCCGTTTTAACGGAATGGCCACGGATCACGCTGCTTCGAATTGGATTCTTCGTCGGAGAAACAGCGTCGCGCCGTCGCTCACGCGCGCAGGATCACCCGTCGTCAGGTATCCGCCGGGCCCTTCGCCTTCCATCTCTGGATGGCGTTGCAGGTAATCAGCCAGACTTTCGGCCACCAGATCCGGCTGGCTGAACAAGGAAACATCCTCCCCCAGCGCGTCCTGAAACACAGAGCGTAACAAAGGGTAATGCGTGCAACCCAAAATCGCGGCCTGCGGATGAGGCATCTTGCGGCGCAGCGCTTCGACATGGCTGCGCGCCAGCGCCTCGGCCAGGATCATGTCACCCTCTTCGATCGCATCAACCACGCCACCACAGGCCTGGGACTCAACATCCACCCCGATCGCCCGAAACGCCAGTTCCCGCTGAAACGCCCGGCTGGCCACGGTCGCAGGCGTCGCAAACACCGCCACATGTTTCGTCGCCACTTCGCGCGGGGGCGAGTTATCGCCCCACTGGCGCTCTGTCAGCGCCTCGATCAGCGGAACAAAAACGCCCAACACGCGCTTCCCCTCCGGCACACCGGCCACCTGCATCCGCCGCAGCGCTGCGGCACTGGCCGTGTTGCAGGCCAAAATCACCAGATTACAGCCCCGCGCCCACAGGCTTTCCACGGCCGCCTTGGTCAACGCATGGATATTATCGCCTGTGCGCACCCCATAGGGCGCGTTGGCGCTGTCCGCGAAATACAGAAACTCCGTTTCTGGCAATCGCTGCTGCGCCTTTTCAAGGACGGTCAGGCCGCCCAGGCCGGAATCAAAAATACCAACTGGCATGTCATTTTAGGCGCGGTGGCGCTCCTCGAACTCAAACCCCCGATGCATAGGGTCGATTGGCGTCGGCGACAAGCGATAGGTTGATGTGCGCAGAAATTCCATCATCTGCCGCGAATCCTTGGCCAAGGGATCCAACTGATCCCGGCCAATCGGCTCACCGATAACAACGCGGACCGGCGTATCCACACGCTTGCGGAATTCCTTGATCAGCAAGCCCATGCGCAACGTGTTGTGCAAATGGCTGGCGATCTGGAACATGCGGCTGGTATGCCCGTCGAAAAACACAGGCACCACCGTGGCGTCCGATTTGCCGATCATCCGCGCGGTAAACCCCCGCCAGCCCGGATCCATCGGCTTGGAGAATGGCTTGGCCGCAGTGCTGACCGTTCCTCCCGGGAACACCCCAATCGCACCGCCCTGCGCCAGATAACTCAACGCCGTCTTGCGCGTCTCGATGTTCAACCGCCGCGATTCCTTGTTGTCATCAAAAGAAATCGGCAAAACGATCCGGCTCAGATCCTCAGCCTTGCGAAAGATCTGATGAGCCAGAATACGAAAATCGCCCCGAACCGCGTTCAGGATGTAGCCCATCATCATCCCATCCAGGATGCCATAGGGATGATTGGCAATCAGGACCAGCGGCCCCTCTTTGGGAATATTGCCCAGAGCGCCTCCGACAATATCCAATTCCAACCCATACCGTTCGATCATCACGCTCCAGAAATCGCGCCCATTCGCGACCTCTTGCTCATACCCGTCAGCGCGCTTGATCAGACGCAGGCGGCCCGTGGAATTCTCCATCAACCGGATCATCGCCTTGCCGCCTTTGGTCTCGGCAGAGTGGGAATAACTGATGTCACGAACAACATGATGGCGCGAAGACATAACAAACTCCCGTTTAAGCGCGTTCCAATATAAGACGTCCGGCGAATTTGCCTAGAGTAGGTGACAGCTATGTGACACCCTGCGGCGTGCCCGGCCTTCTACATTATTCGGCCGCCTTGGCCATGGATTTCCCCGCATCGCGCAAACTGGCCAGGATCTCTTCCCGGCGTTTGGCCGCCTTGGCCTGATTGGCCAACTTGACCGGACCAAACCCGCGAATATCCATGGGCAATTCCGCCAAAGCGCAGGCCGCATCGACGGTATCCGCATTCACCTTACCATCCAACGCCTTGATATCGCTTTCATACTCTTTGATCAAACGGCGCTCCATCCGGCGTTCGTCCGTATATCCGAACACATCCAAAGGCGTGCCCCGCAGCCCCTTCATCTTGCACAAAAGCTTCAGCATCGGGGTCAGCCATTCCCCGAACTCCCGCTTGGCCGGGCGCCCATCTGGCCCCTTTTTGCTCAGGATCGGCGGCGCCAGATTATAGGTCATCTTGAACGCCCCATCAAACTCGGCTGCGGCTTTTTCACGCGACCCCAGCAGCAGGCGCGCGACCTCATATTCATCTTTGTAGCTCAGCAGCTTGTGATAGCCGCGCGCAACCGCACCGCGCAACCGCGGATCAGAAATCGTGTCCAGCATCTTGCGATAACGTTTGGCCAGCCGACGGCCCTGATACCCGCGCAACTGCTCGGCCCGGAAATCAATCTGCTCTTCCAATGTCTTGGGCAAAGCGATCACATTCGGCGCCAGCATCCGCTGCGCCTCGGTCGGATGCAAAACCGCCCAACGCCCGATCTCAAATGCGCGCAGATTGCGTTCCACAGCAGCGCCATTCAACTCGATGGCCGCCGTGATCGAACCATGCGACAGAGGAAGCAACCCCTGCTGCCAGGCCGCGCCAAAAATCATCATATTGGAAAAGATACTGTCGCCCAGCGTCGCCTTGGCCAGATCCGAGGCATCAAACAGCGCAACCCGCTCCTGCAAACGCGCCTGGAGCGCCAGGCTCATCCGGTCCGCCGGGATCGTGAATTCGGTGTCGCGGGTAAAGTCGCCCGTGATGATCTCATGACTGTTGACCACAGCCCCCGTGCGCCCGGTCTTGGTCAGGCCCAGGGTCTTGGCCCCCGCGCTGACCACCAGATCCCCGCCGATCAAGGCATCAGCCTCGCCCGTGGACACCCGGATAGCGCTGATATCTTCCGGGCTTTCGGCCAGACGGCAATGGATATGCACCGCGCCGCCCTTTTGGGCCAGCCCGGCCATCTCCATCATGCCGGCTCCTTTGCCGTCAATCTGCGCCGCCTGCGCCAGAACCGCACCGATGGTCACAACGCCGGTGCCACCGACCCCGGTGATCACCACATTCCAGGTGCCATCAATCTGCGGCAGCTCCGGCGCCGCCATCTCCGGCAAGGTCAGCTCCTGAGTCGGGTCCTTGCGAACCTGAGCACCTTCCAAGGTCACAAATGACGGACAGAACCCTTTCACACAGGAAAAATCCTTGTTGCACGAGGATTGATCAATCGCACGCTTGCGGCCCAGTTCAGTCTCCTTGGGCACGATCGAGACACAGTTGGACTGCACCCCGCAATCCCCACAGCCTTCGCAGACATCGGTATTGATAAAGACGCGCTTGTCGATATCCGGAAAAGTCCCCCGCTTGCGCCGGCGGCGCTTTTCGGCGGCACAGGTCTGGATATAGACAATCGCAGACACCCCCGGCAGCTTGGAGTATTCCTTTTGCACCGTCATCAGCTGCGCGCGTTCATGGGTTTTGACGTCACGCGGGAAGGCGGCGAAATCCACATCTTCCTTTTCATCATAGACGACCGCCACATTCGGCACACCCATCGCGCGCAACTCTGCAACGATACGCTGAGGCGACAGACCGCCTTCGTTGTCCTGTCCTCCGGTCATGGCAACCGCATCGTTGAACAGAATCTTGTAAGTGATGTTTGTCCCCGCCGCGAGAGCCGCCCGGATCGCCAGAACACCCGAGTGATTATAGGTGCCATCGCCCAGATTCTGGAAAACATGCGGCGTCTTGGAAAACGGCGCCTCACCGATCCAATTGACCCCTTCCGCGCCCATATGCGTAAAGCCCAGTGTTTCGCGGTCCATCCACTGAACCATAAAGTGACAGCCGATCCCGGCATAGGCACGGCTGCCGTCCGGCACTTTGGTCGAACTGTTGTGCGGGCAGCCAGAGCAGAAATAGGGCAACCGAGACGCGATCTCTTCGGCGTTGTCATTGCGACGGGACTCGTCCAGCGCCCGAAGACCGGCAGAGATGCGGTCGGTCTCGCGCCCCTCTTCGCACAGGATTTCGCCCAGCTTCTGGGCAATCCAGTTCGGATCCAATGCACCACGGGTCGGGAACAGCTCTTCCCGGTGCAGGCTCCCGGCCCCGCCTTTGTACCAGCCATAAACGCGACGGCCCCGGCGATCGTCAAAAATGGCTTCCTTGATCTGCACCTCGATCAGCTTGCGTTTTTCCTCGACAACCACAATCAGATCCAGATCTTCGGCCCAGTCATTGAAACCGCGCATATCCAGCGGAAAGGTCTGTCCGACTTTATAAAGCGTGATGCCCAGACGCTCGGCCTCAGCTTCGTCAATGTTGAGCAGGCTCATGGCGTGGATCACATCCAGCCAGTTTTTGCCCGCCGCGACTATCCCGATCTTCGCACCGGGCTTGCCCCACATGCGCTTGTCCATCTTGTTGGCATGCGAATAGGCCTCGGCGGCGAATCGTTTATAGTCGATCACCCGCGCCTCCTGATCCGTGCGGTCATCGACCAGCCGGATGTTGAGCCCACCTGCCGGCATGTCAAACTCTGGCAGGACCAGCGACATGCGATCCGCCCGACCATCCACCACCGCAGTGGTTTCAATCGTGTCCTTCATAACCTTCAGCCCAGTCCACAGACCGGAAAACCGTGACAAACCAAAGCCATAGATGCCGTAGTCCAGAATTTCCTGCACCCCCGCCGGACTGACCACAGGCATATAGGCATCCAACAGCGCCCATTCCGACTGATGCAACACGGTCGAGCTTTCGCCCGTGTGATCATCCCCCAGCGCCATGACCACCCCGCCATGCTGCGAAGTACCTGCCATATTGGCATGTTTCATCGCATCGCCCGAACGGTCCACCCCCGGCCCCTTGCCATACCAAAGGCCAAAGACCCCATCGTAGCGCCCTTCCCCACGCAACTCCGCCTGCTGGCTGCCCCAAATCGCCGTCGCAGCCAGATCTTCGTTCAGGCCAGGCTGGAAGGTCACGTCAGAGGCCGCCAGATGCTTGGCCGCCCGGACCATCTGCAAATCCACCGCACCCAGGGGCGATCCGCGATATCCGGTCACCAGACCCGCCGTGTTCAACCCCGCGGCCCGGTCACGCTCCTTTTGCATCAGCATCAACCGCACAAGCGCCTGTGTCCCGTTCAACAAGACCGGGTTCTTTTCCAAATCGAAACGATCGTTGAGTGAAATTGAATGCTGACCCATGTTTCCTCCAGTTTGCTCCGTCGGTCCGGCCTATGCTGGTAAACTAGGCTGGTTTTGCCTGATTTTAGGTCATAATTGCTGACCTTACCACAGTTTTTTTATTTCCCGGTACGAAAATGGTTGAAATGGCTCTAATACTGTAACCTCTGCACGCAAAGTGACCTCACAAACGAATTTGAATGCGATGGATTGGGACAAACTCAGAATTTTTCACGCTGTGGCCGATGCCGGCAGCCTGACTCATGCAGGGGACAAACTGCATCTGTCGCAATCCGCGGTCAGTCGCCAGGTGCGCGCGCTCGAGGACAGCCTGAACGCAACGCTGTTTCACCGCCATGCGCGCGGCCTGATACTGACCGAACAGGGCGAACTGCTGTTTGACGCAACCTCAGCGATGATGAAGCGGCTGGAAACGGCCGCCGCGCGAATCCGCGACAGCGAAGAAGAAGTGTTCGGCGAACTGCGCGTGACCACAACGTTCGGCTTTGGCACATTGTGGCTCGCTCCCCGCCTGCCCAAACTCTACGAGATCTACCCGGACCTGAAGGTCGATCTCATGCTCGAAGAACGCGTGCTGGACCTGCCCATGCGCGAGGCCGACGTGGCGATCCGCATGAAAGAACCCAGTCAGGCCGATCTGATCCGCAAGCGGCTGATGAGCGTACAGATGCTCTTGTACGCGTCCGAAGGCTACCTGGAGGAACGCCCCGCCCCCGAAGTGATCTCTGACATGCGAGAGCACAGGCTGATCTGCCAAAACCCCAGTTCGGCCCAGGTCGGCGCAGGCGCCCGTCTGGTGCAAGAGCTGATGACTCAGAATCCGCGCTCGCTGCTGACCGTCAACAACTACTTCGGTGTTCTTCAGGCCGTGCTGCACGATCTGGGGATTGGCGTGCTGCCTGACTATGTCACACAGGACTTTCCCAAACTGGTCCGAATCCTGCCCGACATCGGATCAGCAGAGGTGCCCGTATTTCTGGCCTACCCCGAAGAATTGCGCCACTCCAAGCGCGTGGCGGCCTTCAGGGATTTTGTGCAGGACGAGATCATCGCCCACCGCAGACACCTGAAATCCTTGGCGAATGCCTAGCTATGCACTGAGTGCATATCGGAAATGCCCGATTTCAGGCACCCTGCCGCTTGATTGGGCAGTTTTAATTAACTAAATCAGTATTCGAAGACGGCGGCTGGTCCGCGGTCTTCATACCTCCCTGTTGGACTTCGGCCGAGCTTAGTGCTCGGCCTTTTTTTTGCCACATTGCCAGCGCGCAACCCGGTGTATGCAAAAGTATAGGGCATGGTAATAAGTATATGTTGCAAGGCCAGAGCAGATAACGTCGTGCAATATCGAACCGACATTGATAAGGTATCGTCGCTTTCGGTCTACAATTGGAGTTTCGTCGTGACCCGGACAATCAGCGCCATTTTGGGCGCAATCATGTGTGTTGTGTTTTTTTCCACGGCCACTCTTGCCCAAGTCCCCTTGTCCGTCGTCGGCGGCGACAGCGGGTCTTCTGAAACCGGAACGGCAGAATTGCCGGATCCACTCACCCCCGAGGCGATTGATGCCTTGGTGGCCCGCATGTCCGACGCCGAAGTGCGCGACATGCTGTTGGGTCAGCTCGAGGCCAACGCCGTGGCCGGCACGGCGGAAGAAGCGCCAAAAGGCTTTGTCGGCGAAGTCGGCGATCTGATCATCGGCATTGGCCTGGAACTGCAGTACACGGTTCAAAAAGTACCGCTGCTGCTGGTCAATCAGTCAAAATCCTTCGCCAATTTCTTCGAAAACTACGGTGGAATGACTGGTGTATTGACGCTCTTCGCGCTGATCGCCGTCGCCTTGGCTGCGGGTTTCGCCGTAGAGCGACTGGTCATTTTCCTCACCCGCAACTGGCAGGGTGATGATGTCGCCGGAGCAGAGGACAACCTTTGGGGCGCCCTGCGCTTCCTGTTCTTCCGCATGCTGCGCGAAGTTATCGGACTGATCGGTTTCTACATTGGCCTGCGGATTGTCGGACGCTTGTTGCTCGATCCGCATCAACTCGCCTTTGCAGCACCGTTTGTCGTGTATCTGATCTGGATTCCACGTCTGACCGCCTGTTTCGCACGGATGGTCCTGGCTCCGAACCGCCCCGACCTGCGCTTGGTCAGCGTACCGGACAAATGGGCCAAATATTTGCATCGCAATCTGGTTGGCCTGGTTCTGATGGGCGGATTCACCCTCTGGATCATCCAGTTCAACGCGGGCAACGGCATCGCGATGGGCGAAACCCGTCTGGGCTTCTGGTTGAACACAGCTGTCCATATCTATGTCGGTCTGATCGCCTGGATCGCCCGCGATGGTCTGGCGGCCATGATGCGTGGCACCGACCCTGACAATACGCCCGCCGATGAATGGGCCGCATGGATCTACCCGTATTTCGCCGTCGGTGTTTCTGCTGTCATGTGGATCGCCGTCCAGATCGCCATCGTGTACAAGCAATTCGGATTGCTGGTGACAGCGCCGCATTACACCACCATGTTCTGGTTGACGCTTGCACCATTGCTGGACGCGGCCATTCGCGGTCTGGTGCGCCATCTGCAGCCTCCGATGATCGGCGAAGGCCCTGTGGCCGAACGGGCGTATAAATCCACCAAACGCAGCTTCATCCGCATTGGCCGGGTCATCATGGCGGCAATTGTGGTCATCATGATCGCAAACGCGTGGCAGGTTGATCTGATCTCGCTGCGCGGCCAGGAAAGCGCCGGGGCGGACTTCTTCCAGTTCCTGATCACGCTTGCAATTGGCTATGTAGTCTTCGAAGGCATCGCCCTGTGGGTCAACCGCCGTCTGGCGCGCGAACAGACCACACGCGAAGTTTCCGAGGACGAAGCCGCCGGAGAAGGCGGCGGTGGTGCCGGCAATTCCCGTCTGGCCACGGTTCTGCCGCTGGTACGGGTGACAGCGCAGTCGGCTGTAGCGGTCATCTTCCTGCTGCTCGCTCTGGGCAATCTGGGCATCGACACCACGCCGCTCCTGGCAGGTGCTGGTATCCTGGGTCTGGCCATTGGTTTTGGCGCACAGAAACTGGTCTCCGATATCGTCGGCGGGGTGTTCTTCCTGATTGATGACGCCTTCCGCGTGGGCGAATACATTGATGTTGGCGGCACCGCAGGCACGGTCGAAAAGATCTCGATCCGCTCCATGCAGCTGCGCCACCATCGGGGCGCCGTTCACACCATCCCTTATGGCGAAATTGCCAAGCTGACCAACTACAGCCGCGATTGGGTGATCATGAAGCTCATGTTCACCGTGCCGTTCGACACCGACCCCAACAAGATCAAGAAGATCTTCAAGAAAATCGGCGCCGAAATGATGGCCGATCCGGTGCACTCCACCGGCTTCCTGGAACCCTTCAAAAGCCAGGGTGTCTTCTCGTTCGATGACGTCGGCATGGTGGTACGAGGCAAGTTCATGGCCAAGCCAGGGACACAGTTCACCATCCGCAAAGAGATCTACAACCGTGTCATCCGCGAATTTGAAACAGCCGGGATCGACTTTGCCCGTCGCGAAGTGCGCGTTGCCATTCCGGGCATGGAAAACAGCGAAGACCTCTCCGACTTCAACAAGGCCGCCGCCGCCGGTGGCGCCGCCGCCGCCATACAGGCCGCGACAGAAACTAAGGCCTGAGTGGGTCGGAAGCATCATGTTTGACCTGAAAAAATCACTGTTCGAAGGTCAAACTGTCAAAAACAACGGTCAACGCCGCGCCCTTCTGGGTGCGGCGTTGGCGTTTCTTGCAGCCCCTTTCGCAGCCCCTTTCGCACTGGCAACAGAAAGCCTGCTCGAACAGCAAACCGCCGGGCTGATGCCCGAAGAGGCGCAGGAATCGGGATTGGGCTTTACCAGCGGATCGCTGATCATCGCGCCCATCCCCTTTAGCAACCCGATGATCGGATCAGGCCTCATGCTCGGGGCCGGATACCTGTTCCAATTGGATGCAGGCTCGGACCCGTCCATCATTGGCGCAGGCGCTTTGCGCTCTGACAATGGCTCCCAGGCCGTGGCCGCGGGCGTCAGTTTCAAATTCCACGACAACCGCTGGCAATTGTCGCTGGGCGGCGGCAAGGCCGATGTGAAATACGATTTGTACTCCGGCACCACCGCCATCCCGCTGCGCCAAAAAGGCACCCTGGCCCGCGCCTCTCTCGCCTATGGTTGGACACCTGATATCAGCCTGGGCGTGGTGACGCGGTATCTGGACACCCGGATCACCACCCAATCCCAGTTGTTCCCCAACCTGCCCGCCCGGTTTCAGCCCAATCTCAATGCCACCATCCTGAACGCCGGTCTCGAAGGCACCTGGGACAAACGCGACGACTCCATCTATCCGACCGAAGGGTTCAAACTGAAAGCCTCCTGGCAGCATGGCTTCATCGTGGATGGGCCAGGCTCGCAGTACAACAAAAGCTACGCCCTGCTGGATGCCTACTACGCCCTGGGCACCGACACGGTCATTGCCACCCGCTCGGCCATATGCGCGGCAACCCAAAACGCGCCTTTCTTTGATTCCTGCTCGGTCGGCGGGATCGACGCCATGCGCGGGTTCAATGCCACCCAGATCCTCGACGCCCGGTCGCTGTCGGCCCAGATCGAGCTGCGCCAGCGGTTCGGAACCCGGCTGGGTGTTGTCCTCTTCGGCGGGCTGGGCGCAGCGGGCACCAGCTTTGACCAGCTGAACACATCCGGGGCCGCAGGAGGGCTGGGCGTGCGCTATCGGGTCAGCAAAAAATTCCCCGTCGATTTCGCAATTGACGCCTCCTACAACGATCAACACGACAAACTGCTCTATATTTCGGTCGGTCAGCGCTTCTGACGCGGCTCCTTGGTCTTTTCCCGGGCGCCCCCTTGCCCTAAAAGACCCCCACGCCGCACAACCAAAGGCCGCCAGACCACATGCCAGATCCTGCCATTTCGCCCGAACTCATCGCAAACCACGGGCTGAAACCCGAAGAATACTCCGAGATCCTCAAGATCCTGGAGCGAGAGCCGACCCTGACAGAGCTGGGCATTTTTTCGGCCATGTGGAACGAACATTGTTCCTACAAATCCTCCAAGAAATGGCTGCGCACCCTGCCCACCGAAGGGCCTCAGGTGATTTGCGGGCCGGGCGAAAACGCCGGGATTGTGGATATTGGCGATGGGCAGGCCGTTGTCTTCAAGATGGAAAGCCACAACCACCCCTCCTACATCGAACCCTATCAGGGCGCGGCGACCGGCGTGGGCGGCATTCTACGCGATGTATTCACCATGGGCGCCCGTCCGATCGCGGCGATGAACGCGCTCAGCTTTGGCGAACCCGACCACCCAAAAACGCGACAGCTGGTCCATGGCGTGGTCGAAGGCGTTGGCGGCTACGGCAACGCCTTTGGCGTGCCCACCGTCGGCGGAGAGGTCCGGTTTCACCCGGCCTATAACGGCAACTGCCTGGTAAACGCCTTTGCCGCAGGTCTGGCAGATGTGGACAGTATCTTCTACTCCGCCGCATCCGGGGTTGGCATGCCCGTCGTCTATCTGGGGGCAAAAACCGGACGCGACGGCGTTGGCGGGGCCACCATGGCCTCGGCCGAATTTGACGACACCATCGAAGAGAAACGCCCAACCGTCCAGGTTGGCGACCCCTTCACCGAAAAGCGCCTGATGGAGGCCTGTCTGGAACTGATGCAGACCGGCGCCGTGATCTCGATCCAGGATATGGGCGCCGCCGGGCTGACCTGCTCTGCGGTCGAAATGGGCGACAAGGGCGGTCTGGGTATCCAGCTCAACCTCGACCACGTCCCCCAGCGCGAAACAGCGATGACCGCTTACGAAATGATGCTCAGCGAAAGCCAGGAGCGTATGCTCATGGTCCTGCGCCCCGAAAAAGAGGCCGTGGCCAAGGCCGTGTTCGACAAATGGGATCTGGATTTCGCCATCGTCGGAGAGACGCTGGCCGATGACCGGTTCCTCATCCTGCATGGCAACGAGGTTGTCGCAGATGTGCCCCTGTCCAAACTGTCGTCCAGCGCGCCGGAGTACGACCGCCCCTGGGTACCAACCGAACCGGCCGAGCCGCTGGCAGATGTGCCCGGCATCGACCCGATCGACGCCCTGCGCGCCCTGCTGAGCTGCCCGAATTACGCCGCCAAACAATGGGTCTACGACCAATATGACTCCATGGTCATGGCCGACACTGCCCGCGGACCGGGTCTGGGCGCGGGGCTGATCCGGGTGCATGGCACGGACAAGGCGCTGGCATTCACCTCCGATGTGACCCCCCGCTATGTGCGCGCCAACCCCGAAGAGGGCGGCAAACAGGCCGTGGCCGAGGCTTACCGCAACCTGACCGCCATCGGCGCCACACCATTGGCCAGCACGGACAACCTCAATTTCGGCAACCCCGAAAAACCCGAAATCATGGGCCAGTTTGTTGGCGCGATCAAAGGCATCGGCGCCGCCTGCACGGCGCTGGACATGCCAATCGTGTCGGGCAATGTCTCTTTGTACAATGAAACCGATGGCTCTGCCATTTTGCCAACCCCGACAATTGGCGCCGTGGGGCTGTTGCGTTCGATGGACGAAATGATCAGCTGCGATGTGCGCGATGGGCATTTCGCCCTGGTCGTGGGTGACACCGAAGGCCACCTGGGCCAATCCGCCCTCTTGGCCGAGGTGTTCAACCGCGAGGATGGCGACGCGCCCGCCGTGGATCTGGAGGCCGAAAAACGCAATGGCGACTTCATCCGCGCCAACCGAGAGCTGATCACCGCCTGTACGGATCTGTCCGATGGCGGGTTGATGCTGGCCGCCTTCGAACTGGCCGAGGCCGCCGGCGTCGGCATCTCCCTCGACACCGATGACACCGCAACCCTGTTTGGCGAAGATCAGGGCCGATATCTGGTCGCCTGTGGGTTTGATCGGGCCGAAGCGCTGATGGGCGCCGCCGCTCAGGCCGGCGTTACCCTGAACAGCGTGGGCCGTTTCACCGGTGACACGGTGCGCGCCGGCCGCTCCGAGGCACCGCTGGCTGAACTCGCCGCTATCTACCGGTCCTCCTTCGAAGAGACGTTTGGCTGACACCCACCGGTTAATACATCGCGGCTTCCGTTACGTGCATTCGAACCGCCTGCTTGCGGATGCGGCGCCGCAGGACCAAAAAAACGCCAAAGCGACAGGAACGGCATCCGCCGCGCCTGTTCGCGCCTCCGGCTTGGCATTCAGGGCCCCTATTCCTGCGCGCATCCCTTGCAGTGCCCTGCCCCACGCCCTAAGTTCTGCGAAAGACCAAGGAGCAGCCCGCATGGCTATGCAAGCCCACGAAATTGAAACGTTGATCCGCGAAACATTTCCCGACGCCAGCATCACCATCACCGATCTGGCAGGTGACGGAAATCACTATGCAGCCGAAGTGATTGACGAAAGCTTTCGCGGCAAGAACCGGGTGCAACAACAGCGCGCGGTCTATGCTGCCCTCAAGGGCAAGATGGACGGGGCCCAGGGCGAACTGCACGCGCTGGCACTGACGACCAAAGTACCCGACTGACCCTGCCCCGCGACCCGGGCCGACTGGCACAGGCATTTAATGGAACGGCGACACAGCGCCGTAGGAGACAAGAAAATGAGCGACGCAAAAACCCGTATCGACGAAACCGTCAAAGCCTCGGATGTGGTGCTGTATATGAAAGGCACGAAATCCATGCCGCAATGCGGCTTCTCTTCCCGCGTGGCCGGGGTGCTGAATTACATGGGCGTGGATTTCGCCGATGTGAACGTGCTGGCCGACGAAGAGATCCGTCAGGGCATCAAGGAATATTCCGACTGGCCCACCATCCCACAGCTCTACGTCAAAGGCGAATTTGTCGGTGGCTGCGATATCATCACCGAAATGACCCTGTCAGGAGAGCTGGACACCCTGTTCGAAGACAACGGCGTCACCTATGACAAAGACGCCGCCAACAAGATCCGCGAAGCCAACGGCTAAAGCCCAACACCAAAGACCAGAAACACCTCCGATCACTTGGCGCGTTGAAATCTCTGATTTCAGGCAGCGTCAAGTGATGCAAGGGTTTCGCATTGCGGCACAAGCCAGGCAGCTTTCAGCGTGCGGCCTGACCATGATCCCGCACAAAGTTGAATTGATAATTCGGGGGGCCATGTGCCCCCCGTTTTCATTTTTCAGTATCTGAATACACAGGATCGGCTAGTGCGCCGTAGCCCATCACACAATCCCGCCGCGCTGTATCAATCGCCCGACAGCTGCTCTTCGACAGTCGCCGCCAGGGATTCGGCCCGCGCGGCCAGTTCGGCCAGGGTTTCCGTCACAGACTCCGGAATGACCGGCACTTCGACCCGCTGCGGCTCCGGTTCAGGGCGCGAGCGATAGGTCTCCAGCTCGGCCTCCAGCTCCTTGATGCGATCTTCGGACGCGGCCGTACGATCCGCCAGCATCAGCCCCGCCATCAACAGCATCCGACCCTCGGGCATCCGCCCGATCTGATCCGACAACACCTGCGCCTCTTCGTTCAACATCCCGGCGGCAGATTGCAGATAGCTTTCCTCGCCTTCCTGACAGGACACCTCAAACGTGCGACCACCGATCTGAATATCAACCTCGGGCATCATGCATCCTCTTCTTCGTCGCTTTGCGTGGCAGAGGCTGCCGCCGCCAACAGCGGCTCCAGCCGGCTCAGAACAGCCGCCGCTTCGGCGCCGTCCGCCGCATGCGTGGCGCGCAGCGCTTCCAGCTCGGCCAACATCGCCTTGTTGATCAGAGCCGGATCACCAACCCCCTCTTCGTTGGCCTTGCGCAAATCGGCGTTGCTGCTGCGCAGCTGTTCGTTGGCCTGACGCAACCGTTGCAAATCCATGTCCAGCCGGGCCATCGCCTCGGTCTGCACGGCCAGATCCGCAGCCAACTGTTCCAGGCTGGCCGCATGGCGCGCCTTGACGCGCCGCAACCGCTCCTGCAACTGAGCATTGGCCAGCTTCTCTTCTTCCAACTGTTCCAAAACCGCTGGATCAGGCGCTGCCGGTTCCGGCTCCTGCGCCGCCAAACTCACCAGACCCGTTCCGATCCGTTCCATGGCAGCGGTGATCCGACTTTGCAGCTCCTCAATCTGGCTCATTGGCCACACCTCGTTCTTTTGTCTCTGGCATGGGCACAAGGGCGCGAATCGCCCCCAGGGCCTGACATGCCTGGCTCCTCTGGAGTCTACAGAGTGAGTGCCATGGGTTTCAAGCACTTGAACGCTGCTCCTCAAGTCTTCGCCGAAGCAGGCCGCAGCGGTTGCACTTTGCGACACGGCTGGTATTCAACCGTTAGTTTGCTGCCTCCATTTACTCAAAGGAACCATTCTCGTGGATCTGACTGCGCTACGCACTGCCCATCCTGACCATTGGTCCAAAGCGACCGCCATCCGAACACTGACATTGGATGCCGTGGCCGCCGCAAATTCCGGACATTCTGGTATGCCAATGGGCATGGCCGATGTTGCAACGGTTCTGTTTGAGAAACACCTGAAATTCGACCCAACCGCCCCCCTCTGGCCAGATCGCGACCGGTTCATCCTGTCCGCAGGCCACGGCTCTATGCTGTTGTATTCCCTGCTGTATCTCACCGGGTACGAGGATATGACACTCGATCAGATCCGCAATTTCCGCCAGTGGGGCTATCGCACCGCAGGCCATCCCGAATATGGCCACGCAAGCGGTATTGAAACCACAACCGGCCCCTTGGGTCAGGGGATCGCCAACGCCGTCGGCTTTGCCATGGCCGAGGAAAGCCTGCGCGCCCGCTACGGCAAAAAGGTCATCGATCACCACACCTATGTCATCGCCGGCGACGGCTGCCTGATGGAAGGCATCAGCCACGAGGCCATCGGCCTGGCCGGTCGTCAGGCGCTATCGCATCTGATTGTGCTCTGGGACAACAATAATATCACAATCGACGGCACCGTAGATATCGCCGACCGCACCGACCAGGTCGCGCGGTTTGTTGCCGCCGGCTGGGATGTACAGGAAATCGACGGCCACGATCCGGTTGCCATCGACGCCGCGATTGCAGCGGCCAAGCGCACCAACACGCCTTCGATGATTGCCTGCAAAACGCATATCGCCCTGGGCTCTTCGGCACAGGACACCTCCAAAGGCCACGGCGCGCTCACTGATGCGACCCTGATCGCAGATACCAAGGCCGCCTATGGCTGGACCGCCGACGCCCCCTTCGAGATCCCCGCAGATGTCAAATCCGCATGGGAAGCCATCGGCAACCGTGGCGTCGAAACCCGAGCTGACTGGTCCGCCCGTCTGGCCACCTTGTCCGAGCGCAAACAGGCCGAATTCACCCGGATCTTTGAACGCGACGTCCCCAGCAAGCTGAGCTCGGTCGTGCGCGCATTGAAAAAACAGGCCAGCGCAGATGCGGCCAAAGTGGCAACCCGCAAAAGCTCGGAAATGGTGCTCGAAGCGGTGAACCCCGTCTTGACCGAAACATTGGGCGGCTCGGCCGACCTGACCGGATCGAACAACACCAAAACCTCGGATCTGGGCGTGTTCACCCCGGAAAACCGCGCGGGCCGCTATGTGTATTACGGCATCCGCGAACACGGCATGGCCGCCGCGATGAACGGCATGGTGCTGCATGGCGGCATCCGCCCCTATGGCGGCACATTCATGTGTTTCACCGATTATGCACGCCCCTCCATGCGCTTGGCGGCCTTGATGAAAGTGCCCACAGTGTTCGTGATGACGCATGACAGCATCGGACTGGGCGAAGACGGACCAACACACCAGCCGGTCGAACATCTCGCCATCAGCCGCTCAACCCCCAACACATGGGTGTTCCGCCCTGCCGATACGGTGGAAACCGCCGAGGCATGGGAACTGGCCCTCAGCACCAAAGAAACACCATCGGTTCTGTCCCTGACCCGTCAGGGGCTGCCCACCGTGCGGACCGAACACAAGACCAAGAACCTGACCGCCCAGGGCGCTTATGTTCTGGCCGACGCCGAAGGCAAACGTCAGGCGATCCTGATTGCCACCGGGTCCGAAGTGTCCCTGGCCCTGGCCGCGCGGGACGTGTTGCAGTCCGAAGGCATCGGAACCCGGGTCGTGTCCATGCCATGCATGGAACTCTTCGCCGCCCAGGACGAGGCTTATCGCAAGCGGGTGCTGCCCGGCGGTCCAGTACGCGTCGGCATCGAAGCCGCCCTGCGCGATGGCGGCTGGGACCGCTGGCTGCTGGGCGAACGTGGGCGCGAATCCAAGGCCGCGTTTATCGGCATGGACAGCTTTGGCGCATCGGCCCCCGCCGAGACCCTGTTCGAAAAGTTCGGGATCACCGTGGAAGAGACTGTCGCGGCTGTCAAAAAACTGCTCGGCTGATTGGGCAGGCACCGCCCAACTGGCAGTTCACTGAAATCTTACAGGCATCCCAACCCGGGGTGCCTTTTTTCATTTGCGCCGCTTCCCTGCCGCTGGCGTTTGCCGGTTCGGGGTCGGCCACTCCGCTCTTTATTGCCGGGCACCGCGCTCAACAGAACCACGCGAAACAGGCCCTGAAATCATTCAGAACCAACCACTTGCACATCACTTTTGAAAAATCAGACGAAACGCCTCAATCGTGCGCTGCCTTGCCGCTTCCCAAAATCGGCCCGACAACCCGGGTCGCGATCGGGATCAACACAAACCCCACGCACAGCCCGAACACGCCGTCCAGCCCGGCCGTGACCGCCCATTTGACCGTGCCGGCCGCGTTGGGCACGGCAAGGCTGGCCGCCTCGGCCCAGACGTGGATGGTATGCCAGGGTTCATCAATGTGGAAATGATGCAACCCATGCACCAGGATCGAACCGCCCACCCATAACATCGCCGCCGTGCCCACGGTCGACAGAACCTTCATCACCATCGGCATCGCCTTGACCAGCCCACGGCCCAGCCCGCGCACCAAACCCGTACGCGCCTTTTGCGACAGGAACAGGCCGACATCATCCATCTTCACAATCAGCGCAACAGCCCCATAAACAACAACCGTCACCATGATCCCAACCACCGCCAGCGTCGCCCCCTGCATCCAGACATTAGGCGCTTCAATCGCGGACAGCGCGATGGTCATGATCTCGGCCGACAGGATGAAATCCGTCTTGATCGCGCCCTTGACCTTCTTCTCCTCCAGATGCCCCGGATCACCCACGGCCATATCCGCCTCGATATGTTTGTCCCCATGCGGGAACAGCACATGAAAGATCTTCTCCGCGCCTTCAAAACACAGATAGCACCCGCCCAGCATCAACAATGGCGTAATCAGCCAATCCGCGAAGTTGGCCAGCAACAACGCCACCGGCAACAGGATGATCACCTTGTTGATCAGACTGCCACGCGCGATCCGCCAGATGATGGGCAATTCGCGGGCCGGCGCAAACCCCTGAACATACTTCGGAGTCACCGCCGCATCGTCGATGATCACCCCCGCTGTCTTGGCCCCCGCCTTGCCGGCTGCCGCAGCGATGTCATCAACGCTCGTAGCCGCCACTTTGGCAATGGCAGCCACATCATCCAACAATGCCAGAAGACCACTCATCGCCCGCCCCTTTTCATTCGCACATCCGCGCGCAGCCTAGCGAAAAGTCGTTTTCACGCAAGCATTAGCGCGAAGTGTCGCCGTTTGCGCTAACACCTTAAAAAGTGACCATTTTTCACTTTTGGCCCTGCACCCCGACAGCTATATGCGACCCAACAGCCGAGTTTGGAGCTTTTTCAATGACCATCAATGTAGGAATCAACGGGTTCGGGCGGATTGGCCGCTGTACCCTCTCGCATATCGCGTCTTCGGGGCGCAATGATATCCGGGTGGTAAAGGCAAATGCGACCGGCCCGATCGAAACTGCCGCGCATTTGATGCGTTACGACAGCATCCATGGCCGTTTTGGACATGACATCCGCGTGACTGAAAACATGATGGATCTGGGCCGCGGCGAAATCGAGATGTTCTCGACCTATGATCCCAGCGAACTGGACTGGTCCGGTTGCGACGTTGTCCTGGAATGCACCGGACAATTCAACGATGGGGAAAAGGCCAAGGTCCACCTGGACCAAGGCGCCAAATCGGTCCTGATCTCGGCCCCTGCCACCAACGTGCAAAAAACAATCGTGTTCGGCGTCAATGATGAACAGCTGGCCGCAGGCGACACTATGGTGTCCAACGGATCCTGCACCACCAATTGCCTGGCGCCACTGGCCAAGGTCCTGGACGAAGGCATCGGGATCGAACATGGCGTCATGACAACCGTGCACTCCTACACCGGCGACCAGCCCGCAATCGACCGCCGGCACAAGGATCTGTACCGCGCCCGCGCCGCCGCCATGGCGATGATCCCCACCACAACCGGCGCCGCCAAGGCCCTTGGCGAAGTCTTGCCAAACCTCAAGGGCCGGTTGGACGGATCCTCGATCCGGGTACCCACACCAAACGTCAGCTGCATCGACCTGACATTCCGCGCCGCCCGCGAAGTGACCGCCGAAGAAGTGAACGAAGTCGTGCGCAACGCCGTGGCCTCGCGGATGAGCCACGTCATGTCATATGATCCCGAACAGAAAGTATCGATTGACTTCAACCACACCGAACACAGCTCCATCTTTGCGCCGGACCAGACCCGGGTTGTGGATGGCCGCATGGTGCGCGTGCTGGCCTGGTATGACAACGAATGGGGCTTCTCGGTCCGCATGGCCGATGTCGCCGTCGCAATGGGCCGCCTGAACGGCTGAGCCGGTTCGACTTGCAGATCAACGCCCGGTCAGGCACTCTGGCCGGGCGTTTTCTAATGGGTGAGGCCCAATGACAAATCAGCTCGCGTTCTGGCTGGGCCTGATCATCGTGATTGCGTTGGGGATCGACGTGTTCATGTATGGCACAGAGCACCTCTTGTTCCTGAGCAAGAAATTCTTTGAATTCATGGAATGGCTCGCCTTCTGGCGGTGAGGGGCCAGCACCAGACCACGCCCCCACGCGGGCAGGCCCCCGCACAACACAGCTGACCCACCCAGGACCGTTGACCACCCCATGGCACAGCAAAAAGCCCCGGAAACGCAGGTTCCCGGGGCTCTCTTTTTTGCAAAGCGTCTCCTAGCCTTCCGGCGTATACCAGATCGGCGAGGAATAGGCGCGTTCCTGATGGGTCAGACGCGCCTCCGGTGGCAGCTCGGTCCCAAAGCGCAGCTTGTCATAGACCACCCAGCGCGGCGTCGGAATCTCCAGCACACGCACATAGTAGAACGCCGATTCCGCCGGATCGAAATCAGGATCCACCCAGACCGTCGCCAGCTCAGAGGCCCCAATCGTATTGGACCAGCTGGCCGTCTCCAGATCCACGGTATTGCCCACTGCGGGCAATTGGCCATTGGCGTCCGGCGTGCGATCATCGGACCAGACCACATCATAGACCTGCTCGTGCAACGCCCCCTCTGCGTCCATCCACCCTTTGATCACCTGAACCCGGTCCAGATTGGCCCCGACCGGATCGCGCAACGCCGCAATCAAAAAGCTCGGCGCGCCGTCCCCGTCGCGTTTGCGCAGATCGCTGCCCATGGGCACCCCTTTGGTGTACCCCGGCTCAGCCACCGAACGCGTCCGCAGATCCGCATCGGAATACTCCCATCCCCCAAAGAAACGCAGCCCGATGCGCGGCCCCGTGGTGGCATAGGTTTCACGCCGCTTGAACGCATCGAAAATCGCCTCGCGGGTATTGTCGACAGCCCAGACCGCCGTATAGCCCGATGCAACCAGCGTATGGCCCTCAAACGCGCCCAACTCGGTCTCCACAAAAGGATGCAGCACCCGCTTGGCCGACGGCTCGACGCTCACCGACTTGCCAAAGTAGTTGTCCTCCTCAGCAGTGGCCAAAGATGTATGGCTGTCCGTCGCGCCCCCCATGCCGAACTTATAGGGGTTGAGGCCAAATTTCTTCTCCAGCGCCAGCCCCCGTTTCAACGCCTCGCGGGCATATTCCCCACCCAGCATTTCCGGCTGCTTCAACTGCGAAATGTCCAGATTGCCAACATCCCAGTTTTCGTAATCCGCAAAGGCATCATCAGGGCTCAGATACGGATGCGCCTCGCCATCGCCCTTGATCTGCGTGACTTCATATTGCGGCTCCCACTTGGCACGCAGCCGGACGTATTCCTCGTCCACCTTGCCACCATGATAGGTGTCCTCGGTCGGGAACATCCAGCCATTGGACAAATTGCCATTATGGGCAAAGGCAATGGCGCGCCCCCCGGTCTTCTCCTGATAATCCTCCAGCCACTGCCAGAGCGAGAACGGATCCGTGCTGCCAAAAGGCGGCTGAGTCACCGGCGGCACCACCTGCAACGCCCGCATGGCATCATCGCGCAGCATCACATTGCGGTGCAGGTTGAACCCCAAAGGCACCGACGTCCACTCAAAGCCGATAAAGGCGGTAAACCGACCCGGATCATTATGGGTCTCGGCCGCTTTGACAATATGCTCCCAGGTAAAGGCAAACGCATCCGCGCCAGGGCTGTAAGAGTTCAACAGCGTCTCAGGCAACGTCCCTTGCGAGAAATTACCGATAATATCGAACGCCGCCCGCCCGGCAGCATCGCCGCCCTGCTTATAGCCTTCGTACCATTCCAGCCCCTTTGCATCGGCCAGCACTCCGGGCTTGCCCGCTTGCAGATCCGGGGCGAACCCCATCAGGTCGGTATGATCGGTCAGAACCATCCAATCCAGCGGACGCGCCAGACGCACCGGCTGCCCGGTCGAGGAAATGACCTGCTCACCCTTGGCAAACCGCCATGCGGCGTCCGGCAATAGCGTATTGCCAAATGCACCGGCATCCAGCGACAAAGCCGTGTGCAGATGGGTGTCACCCCAAAGCGGTCGTTCAGGAAACGTGCGATTGGCATAAGGCGAAAAGGGTCGATCCGGAAATGTGCCTTCGGCGGCCTTTTCGCTGGGCACGCCATCGGCAAAACTCGTTATGGGTAATGCAGCGCAAAGCGCCACAGACAGGTAGTGTTTCAGCATAATTACCTCCCATGGACGGCGCGTCAGACCACACCGTCGTTCTGAGAGGTTACCTCAGAAAACAAAATTTACGGGCAAAAAAACACAAAGGGCAATCGCAGCTGTCAATCTGCCGGATAAAACCGCCCCCCGGGCGCGCCGGATCGCCCCCGTCTTGCAGGCATAATCCGAACCAGATCAATCCGGTCCGGATCAAAGCGGCCGTGCCCTAGCCCAGACGCTCCACCAGCGCATCATGAACGCGCGGCGTCACAAACTTCGAGACATCCCCACCCAACCGGGCAATTTCCTTGACCAGCTTGGACGCAATGGCCTGATGCCGGGCCTCGGCCATCAGAAACACGGTTTCGACACTGTCATCCAGCGCCCGGTTCATGCCAACCATCTGAAATTCATATTCAAAATCCGCCACCGCCCGCAGCCCGCGCACGATCAGCTGCGCACCCACGTCATGGGCACAGTCAATCAACAGATTTTCAAAAGGGTGCGGCACAATCTGGGTACCGGTCTGTTCGCTCAAAGCAGCGCATTCCGCCTCGATCATCGAAACCCGCTCCTCCAGCGAAAACAAAGGGCCCTTGTCGCGGTTGATCGCAACACCAATCACCAGTTTGTCGACCAGGGCAGCGGCCCGGCGAATGATGTCGATATGTCCCAATGTAATCGGGTCGAAAGTACCTGGATAAAGCGCAACGCGCATGACGAACCCTTCCCCTACCCTGTCATGTACGCAGGCATCAAGCATGGATCCAAGCGGGGTTCAACCCGGCTCAGTGCCCCATGATCATGCCCTGAAGCGCCTCCTTTTCCATTTCAAGCTCGGCCAGCTGCGCCTTGACCACATCCCCCAGCGACACCAAACCGATGACCACCCCCTCTTCAACCACCGGCACGTGACGAAACCGACCGGTCGTCATGGTCTGCAACAGATCCTGCGCACTGGTTTGTAACGTGCAGGTGACAAGTTTGCGGGTCATGTAATCCGCAACCGGATTGGACAGGCAAGACGCGCCCTGACGGCCCAGATGGCGCACGATATCGCGCTCTGACAGGATTCCCAGCGCGGTCTCTCCGTCATCCGAAACCAGAACCGTCCCGATCCCTTTTTCCGACAGCAACACAGCCGCATCCGCCACCGATGTCGTTGAAGCAACGCAAACCACCGGGTCTGTCGCCTTGCCTTTGAGGATCTGATGAACCTGCATGTCCGTGCCTCCTGTAACGCCATATATGCGTCGAAGTGTCACGGTGAAGTGGGGGTCTGTCAACCCCGGGCGTCAAACCTGACTTTCCAGCCGCGCAACCTCCTGGCGCAAACCCTGGGTCAGTTTATCGGCAAACCGGCTCAGCCGCTCCGAACGTTGATCCCCCTGGTGGCGCACCAGATAAAAGCTCCGCGTGAGCGAAATCACCTCCGGCAGCACCTTGCGCAAGAAACTGTGTTCCGCCAGCGCAAAGTCATGGGCAACGCACAACCCGCCATTGTTGAGCGCAAATTTCAGCTGCACAGAAACCGAATTGGACGCCAGCATCACCCGTTTAAGACCCAGGTCAGACAGGTAGTCGAGCTCATTATCGTATATCATATCAGGGATATAGCCGATCAACGGCAAATCCCGCAGATCCGCCGCAGACTCGATCGCCGGGGTCTGGCGCAGGAACTTGCGCGAGGCCGCCAGGTGCAGCTTATAGTCCGTGACCTTCTGCACAACCAATTGCCCGGAACTGGGCGGGCTGACGGTGATGGCGATATCCGCTTCGCGCCGCGACAGGTTGATCACCCGGGGCAAAGACACAATTTGTATGTCCAGATCAGGGTTTTCAGCCGAAATCTGGGTACAGACCTGCGGCAGCAGATAAGTCGCACAACCATCCGGCGCGCCAATGCGGATCTGGCCCGACAGGGTATCAGACGGCCCGCCCAGCGCCTCGGTCGCGCTGCGCATGGCCTGTTCGGCCTGCTCGCCATGGGTCATCAGACGTTCGCCCGCAGCACTCAACGCATAGCCCTGAGGCGATTTGACAAACAAAGGCACGCCAAATGCCTCTTCCAAACGCGCGATGCGGCGGCCAACTGTGGCCGGGTCCAGTTTCAGGATCCGCCCTGCTCCAGACAGGCTTTCTTCGCGTGCAACGGCGAGAAAGATCCGCAAGTCATCCCAATGTGGCTCCATATCTGCTCTCCTTGCTCTGCTATTTTGCAAAGCCTTTTTGAAATCTTGCCCCTGTTCACCTGATTTGCGCAAGCCTAAGATGCAGCCTGAGGAATTTCGGAGGACATCCCCCATGCAAGAATTGACCCATTTCATCGACGGCGCACAAGTCAAAGGCGCGTCCGGTCGATATGACGATATCTTCAACCCCGCAACCGGCGAAGTGCAGTACAAGTGCCCAATGGCATCCGTGGCCGAGACCGAAGCAGCCATCGCCAGCGCCGCAGCGGCCCAGCCAGCCTGGGGCGCAACCAACCCACAACGTCGTGCACGCGTGATGATGGCCATGGTCGGCCTGATGCATCGTGACATGGAAAAGCTGGCCGAGGCGCTCAGCCGCGAACACGGCAAGACGATCCCGGACGCCAAGGGCGATCTCCAGCGCGGGCTGGAAGTCATCGAATACTGCATCGGCGCACCGCAGATGCTGAAGGGCGAATACACCGACAGCGCCGGCCCCGGCATTGACATGTACTCCATGCGCCA
Organism: Marinibacterium sp.; assembly: GCA_034670145.1. Taxonomy (GTDB): domain Bacteria; phylum Pseudomonadota; class Alphaproteobacteria; order Rhodobacterales; family Rhodobacteraceae; genus HXMU1420-2. Next base: position 141,212 of record JAXMOA010000002.1, on the reverse strand, counting down.
GCCCCTGGGCGTGGTGGCATCGATCATGCCGTTCAACTTTCCGGCGATGATGCCCCTGTGGCACGTCGGCCCGGCGCTGGCCTGCGGCAACGCGGTGGTGTTGAAACCCTCCGAGCGCGACCCTTCGGTGCCGCTGATGCTGGCTGAACTGTTCGTCGAGGCGGGCCTGCCCGCCGGTGTGTTCCAGGTTGTGAATGGCGACAAAGAGGCCGTGGACACCCTGCTGGACAGCGAAACCATCCAAGGGGTCAGCTTTGTCGGCTCAACCCCGATCGCACAGTACATCTATGCCCGCGCCTGCGCCAACGGCAAGCGCGCCCAGTGTTTTGGCGGTGCCAAGAACCACATGATCGTGATGCCCGATGCCGATATGGACCAGGCCGCAGATGCTCTGGTCGGTGCCGGTTTTGGCGCGGCAGGCGAACGCTGCATGGCGGTTTCCGTCGCCGTGCCTGTCGGCGAGGATACCGCTGACCGGCTGATCGACGCTCTGGTTCCACGCATCGAAAAGCTGAAGGTTGGCCCTTATACGGCTGGCGACGATGTCGACATGGGCCCGGTTGTAACCGCTGCCGCCAAGGCGCGCATTCTGGGCCTGATCGAATCCGGCGTGGAACAGGGTGCAGAGCTGGTTGTGGACAACCGCGACTTCTCGCTTCAGGGGTATGAAAATGGTTTCTTTGTCGGACCGCATCTGTTTGACAAGGTGACACCCGAGATGGACATCTACACGCAGGAAATCTTTGGTCCGGTTCTGGCCACCGTGCGTGCGCAGTCCTATGAAGAAGCGCTCAAGCTGGCGATGGATCATGAATACGGCAACGGCACCGCGATCTTTACCCGCGATGGCGATACCGCCCGTGATTTTGCCAGCCGCGTCAATATCGGCATGATCGGCATCAACGTTCCGATCCCTGTGCCATTGGCCTATCATACCTTTGGCGGCTGGAAAAAATCGGTATTCGGGGATTTGAACCAGCACGGGCCGGATAGCTTCAAGTTCTATACACGCACCAAGACCGTGACGGCGCGCTGGCCGTCTGGCATCAAGGAAGGTGGCGAGTTCAACTTCAAAGCGATGGACTAAACGCATCTGCGCGCGCCCGCTTGGGCGGCTCAGCGCGGGATATGTTGAGGCCGGGCATCCGTCGGATGTCCGGCCTCGGTTTTTTGGGGCCTGCTGGAAACGAAAATTCTGCGAATTTTCGGGGATCCTCGAGGTTTACGCGTTTTTCTCGGCCTGCTGATGGTCTTTGAGGCGATTGGTGCGGATTATGCTTGGCAGTGGCCCTGGTTTTCCGCTCTGATGGGGGCACCCAAACCTGCAAAGGACTGCCCCGCCAATGAAACTATTGATTGCCGGCCTTGCCACCGAGACCAACTCTTTTTCGCCCATCCCCACGGGACAGCTGGCATTTGAGAGCAGCTTTGTCAGCCGAGAGGCCACCGCCCTGCCCGCGAACCTGTTTTCTGCTCCGCTGCATGAATGGCGGGCGATGGCGGAGGCGAAGGGCTGGGAGGTGGTCGAAAGCCTGTGTGCCTTTGCGCAGCCAGCCGGTCCGACCATCCGCACCGTATATGAAAAATTTCGCGATGAAATTTTGTCGGATATCCGGACCGAGCGTCCCGATATCCTTTTGATGTCGATGCATGGCGCCATGATTGCCGAAGGCTACAATGATTGTGAGGGCGATATGATGACCCGTGCCCGCGCCGTTATGGGGCCGGATGCCGTCATCGGGCTGGAACTGGATCCACACAATCACCTGACGCCTGCGATGCTGAATGCCGCAGATCTGATCGTCGCTTACAAAGAGTACCCCCATATCGACAGCCCCGACAGGGCGCGCGAGCTGTTCACCATGGCCGCCGACACCGCCGAGGGCAAGATCAAGCCGGTCATGCACGCCTATGATTGCCGCATGATCAACATGTACCACACCACCCGCGCGCCGATGCAGGGGTTTGTGGCAGCTATGAAGGCACAAGAGGGGCAGGATGGTATCTTGTCGCTGTCCCTCAGCCACGGCTTCCCCTGGGGCGACAGCCCCGATGTCAGCACCCGCATGCTGGCCATATCTGATGGCGATGACGCCCAGGCCCAGGCCGTCGCCAAGGCGTTTGGCACCCGCCTTTGGGAGTTGCGTGATCAGATCCAGCAGGATTGGCCGGACATTGGCACAGCTTTGACCCGGGCCGAGGCCGCCAATGCCACACCGGTTGTCCTGGCCGATTTCGCAGATAATGCCGGCGGGGGGGCGCCGGCGGATTCCACCTATGTCCTGCGCGATGTATTGGATCGGGGCATGCGCGATGTGGCCATGGGCATCTTTTGGGATCCGGTCGTTGTCTCGATGGTGCGCGATGTCGGCGTCGGCGGCACGATGCAGATCCGCCTGGGTGGCAAGGTCGGCGCGATGTCTGGCGACCCCGTCGACCTGCGGGTCACCGTGCGCGGTGTACGCGAACATATGCACCAATGGATGGGCGAGACCCGCATGGAAATGGGCACCGGCGTCTGGCTCGAAGCTGACGGCGTACACCTCGTGCTGAACGACAAACGCACCCAGGCGTTTCACCCTGTCGCCTTCACCGATCTTGGCCTTGACCTGACCCAGATGCGCGCCGTGATCGTCAAATCCTCGCAACATTTTCATGCGGGCTTTGGCCCTATTGCCTCCGAAGTGATCTACATCGCCGGTCCCGGCGCCATCACACCCGATTATGCCAATATCCCTTTCACCAAACGGGACGGAAATTTCTGGCCAAGGGTGGACAATCCCTTTGCCTGAGACTTGACTGACGTTCGATCCGCTTTCCAAACACTGTGACGCCCAACAGGAGACCCCCAATGCCCGTGCTGCCCATTATCGCTGATGCAACCGACCAGCTGACCGAAATCTTCAAGGATCTGCATCAGCATCCCGAGATTGGCTTCACCGAAACACGCACGGCCAAGGTTGTGGCCGACACATTGCGCAGCTTTGGCGTGGACGAGGTGCACGAAGGCCTGGCCAAAACAGGCGTCGTAGCGCTGATCAAGGGCAAGGGGGACGGGGCCAGGCGGGTTGGCGTGCGCGCCGATATGGATGCCCTCCCCATCCACGAAGAAACCAACCTGCCCTATTCGTCGAAAAACCCCGGCGTCATGCACGCCTGTGGTCACGATTCACACACCACCATGTTGCTCGGCGCGGCCAAGCATCTGGCCGCAACCCGCGATTTCGACGGCACCGCAGTGCTGATCTTCCAGCCCGCCGAAGAGGGCCTGGGTGGTGCACGCGGCATGTTGGCCGAAGGGCTGTTTGACAAATTCCCATGCGACGAAGTCTACGGCATGCACAACTCTCCAGGAGGCAACCCCGGCAAGGTCGATATCTGCAAAGGCACCGCAATGGCGGGGGCTGCCTTTTTTGACATCCATATTCAGGGCCGCGGCAGCCACGCCGCGATGCCACAGGCCTCCCGCGACCCGTTGGTCATCGGCTCGGCCCTGGTCTCGCAATTGCAGACCATCGTGTCGCGCAACGTGGCACCGCTGGACACCTGCGTTCTGTCCGTAACCCAGTTTCACGCCGGCAGCGCCTATAACATCGTGCCCGACACCGCTGTCCTGTCCGGCACCATCCGCTACTTCAAGGACGACGTGTATGCCATCGCCGAAACCCGGATGAAAGAAATGTGCCAGGGCTTTGAAAAGGCCTACGGTATCGAAATCCGCGTCGATCTGCGCAACATCTTTGACGTGCTGGTGAACGACGACAGCCTGTCAGACGCCTACCTGGAGGCCGCAGCCGATATCGTCGGGGCCGAGAACATCTCGGATCAGGCGCAACCCGCAACCGGCTCCGAAGATTTCGCCGACATGCTGAAAGTGGTGCCAGGCGCCTATTGTCGGGTCGGACACGCCGGCACCCTGCCCCTGCATAACCCCGGCTTCGTGCTGGACCCAGAGGTGCTCCCGATTGGCGCCTCGATCATGGCGCGCGTGGTTGAACGCCGCCTTCCGCTCTGAGGGAGAGAACATGTCCTATCTGGATCTGCCGTTTGATATCGACGAAATGCTGGCCGGGCTGAAACCCTGGATCGAGTGTGAAAGCCCCACCATGGACGCCGCCGCCGTGGACCGGATGATGGATGTGGCCGCCTATGACCTGGCCGGACTGGGCATGATCGAGCGGATCCCAGGCCGGATGGGCTTTGGTGGCTGTTTGCGGGTCCGCCTGCCGCATCCGGATTTCGGCAAGCCGGGCATATTGATTGCCGGTCACATGGACACGGTCCACCCCATCGGCACCCTGCAGGTGCTGCCTTTCAAACGCGACGGCGACATCTGCTATGGCCCCGGCATCCAGGACATGAAAGGCGGCAATTTTGTCAGCTTCGAGGCCCTTCGCAAACTGATGGCCGCCGGGATGCAGACGCCTTTGCCCGTCACCATCCTGTTCACACCAGACGAAGAGGTCGGCACCCCCTCCACCCGCGAATTGATCGAGGCCGAAGCCGCCAAGAACAAATATGTGCTGGTGCCGGAACCCTGCCTGCCAGGCGGGGCCGCGGCCATCGGACGCTACGCGATCGCGCGCTTTAACCTGCGCAGCAAAGGCAAACCCAGCCATGCGGGCGCGCGGCTGGGCGATGGGCGCTCTGCCATCGCGGGAATGGCCCGCAAACTGTTGGAAATCGAGGCCATGACAGGCCCCGACTGCACCTTCAGCGTCGGCGTCATTCAAGGCGGGCAATGGGTCAATTGCGTCTCGACCTATTGCGACGGTCAGGCCCTGAGCATGGCCAAAAAGCAAGAGGATCTGGACGATGGCGTCCAACGCATGCTGGCCCTGGCCGGAGAGCAGGACGGCGTCGAATTTCAGGTCACGCGCGGCGTCACCCGGCCGGTCTGGGAACCCAACCAACCCGCAACCATGGAAATGTACGCCCTGGCCAAAGAGATCGCCGCAGAGATCGGCTTTGACATGGGCTGCGACAGCGCCGGTGGCGGCTCAGACGGCAATTTCACCGGCGCGATGGGCATCGCCACACTGGATTCGCTGGGGGTGCGCGGCAACGGGCTGCACACGCTGACCGAACATATCGAAGTCGCCAGCCTGATCGAACGGGCGCAACTCATGGCTGGCCTGCTGATGCGGTTGGAATAAATCATGGCGCATCACCTGCCCGCCTCGCCGGAAACCTGCGCCTGGGGCTTCTTCGAGGCCGAGCGCGCCCCCGCCCTGACAATCGAAAGCGGCGAAACCGTCGTGATCGACACGGTCTCGGGCGGACCCGAGGTTTTGCCCGGCGATAGCTATCATGTCCCCCCCGAACTCCACGACATCCATAAACAGGCCGAGCGGATGTTGCCCGGCCATATCCTGACCGGCCCGGTCGCCGTGGCCGGGGCCCGCCCGGGCCATGTGCTCGAAGTGCGGATCAAAGACGTCGCGCTGCGTCAGGATTGGGGCTGGAACATCACCGGTCCGCTCTCCGGCACCCTGCCACAGGATTTCCCGATCCGCCGCCACGTCAATATCCCGCTGGATCAGCAGCGGATGATCGGGCGACTGCCCTGGGGGCTAGAGCTGCCCCTGCGTCCATTCTTTGGCGTGATGGGCGTGGCGCCACCGCCCTTGTGGGGGCGGATCTCGTCCATTCAACCGCGCGCCCATGGCGGCAATCTGGACCTCAAGGAACTGGTCGCCGGCACCACCCTCTACCTGCCCGTCCTGACCGAAGGCGCCCTGTTCAGCTGCGGGGACGGGCACGGTGCCCAGGGCGATGGCGAGGTCAATGTCACCGCCATCGAAACCGCCCTGACCGGGACCTTTGAATTCATCCTGCACAAGGATCTGACCCTCGATCTGCCCCGCGCCGAGACACCTCAGCATCTGATCACCATGGGCATAGATCCAGATCTGGACCGCTGCGCCGAAACCGCCCTGCGCCAGATGATCAACGCAATCGTCACACGCAGCGGTTTGACGCGCGAAGATGCCTATATGCTCTGTAGCCTGGCCGGGGATCTGCGTATCACGCAAACGGTAAACGGCAACAAGGGCGTGCATATGATGATGGACAAAACCCTGCTGCCCCCCGCCTGACACGACCGGAGCAAACCCCAAGGAAACTCAATGAAACGCTCTGATATCAATCAGATACTGCGCAATGCTGATGCATTACTCAAATCCAGCAGCCTGGCCTTGCCCCCCTTTGCCTATTGGCAGCCCGACCAGATCCTGTCGCCCCAGGGCGACCTGATCCGCGCGCGCGGCCTGGGCTGGGATATCACCGACTACGGCGAAGGGCGCTTTGACGAAATGGGCCTGTTCCTCTTCACCCTGCGCAACGGCGCGGTCGAGGATCTCCAGCATGGCCGTGGCATGCTATACGCCGAAAAACTGCTGATCTCGCGGCTCAATCAACTGTCGCCCATGCACCGCCACCTGCTCAAGGCCGAGGATATCATCAACAAGGCCGGCGGCGACCTGATCATCCAGCTCTACGCCTCAGACCCGGACGGCGGCATCGACCGCAGCAGCGACATCACCGTGCTCAGCGATGCAGTCCCCCAGACCCTGCCCGCAGGCGGCCATCTGCGCCTGCGCCCGGGTCAGAGCGTTACGCTGATGCCCGGCGACTGGCACGCCTTCTGGGCCGAAGGCTCCGACTGTGTGATCGGCGAGGTCTCGACCGTCAATGACGACAAAACCGACAACGTCTTCGAAGCACCGATCAAACGCTTTTCGACCGTGACCGAGGATGAACCACCCCTCTACGCGCTGGTCTCGGACTACCCCGATCCGGCCTCATCAAACCCGTAAAAACCGCGCGCCACACCCCCAAAAATCTGCGGATGAGAGGCCGGCGGCAACGCCGCCTCAATCGCTTCAACCGCCTCGGAATAGGCTGAGTAAACCTTGTCGACCGGAAAATTTGACCCGTACATGCACCGCTGCGCGCCGAACTGTTCATAACAGGTCGACAGAATCCGCGCCGTATCCGGATGCTGCCAGCCTTTGCGAAACATCGCCAGCCCGGACAATTTGCACGTCACATTGTCCAACGCCGACAGCGATTTCAGCGCCTCGGCCCAGCCCGCAACACCCCCCGGCACCGCCCGATGCGGTGACCCCAGATGACACAACGCCACCTGCGTATCCGGCGCATCCTGCAGGATTTCGGCCATGCGCGGCATGACTTCGGGTATCAATTGCAGATCAAAGCTCAACCCACGGGCGCCCAACCCCTGCAAACGCTCCGCAAAACGCGGATCGCTCAACAGGGTCTCTGTCCCGCCATCCACCTCTTCCCAAGGCGCGCGCGCCACCAGCTGACGCACACCGCGCACCGTGGGCAACGTTTGATAACGGTCCAACTGCGCCTCCGCATCCTCCGCCGTGAGATCACAGAAAACCACCTGCAACAGCGGCCATTCCGGATGCGCATCCGCAACCGCCTGCACAAACTGCGCCTCCGCCCAGCCATCCGCCGCCCCGACCTGTATATGGACCGAGGCCTCAAACCCCGCCTGCGACGCCTCCCCATGGAACTCCTCGTAAGGATAGTCGCGCTGGATCGATGTCGGATCGCCAAAAAACCGCTCCACCCCGGTGGCCATCAGCCAAGGGTAATGCACGGCCTTCAAATCCCATAGGTGATGATGTGCGTCGATCTTCATTCCTGTCCCCTCCCAAGGCCGGCTGACTTCATTTCTGCGGCATCCCGCACAAAAAATCGACCCCCGCCATCCACAGTTTCAGCGCCGTAAAACACAAAAAAGATGCCCGCGCGCATCTTGTACGCCCTGCGCCGCCCCCACATACTCCCCCCCGGCCGCCAGCCATCGCCAGAACCCGGAATACGGCAGGCCCAAGTCGCAAAAGGATGACCCATGACGATCACAATTCTCAAGGCCTCCAAACCCCAGGACGAGCGCGCCCAGGATGACGCCAAGGTGCGCGACGTGGTCGAAAAGACCCTCGCAGATATCCAAACCGGCGGTGACGCCGCCGTGCGCGCGCTCAGCCAGAAATTCGACGGCTATGCCCCCGAACGGTTCATCCTGACCGACAGCGAAATCGAGGCCGCCATGCAAAAGGTCTCGACCCGCGACATGGAGGATATCCGTTTCGCCCAGACCCAGATCCGCAATTTCGCCCAGGCCCAGCGCGCCTCCATGACAGATATCGAGGTCGAAACCCTCCCCGGTGTCATTCTGGGGCACAAGAATATCCCGGTGCAATCCGTCGGCTGCTATGTGCCCGGCGGCAAATTCCCCATGGTCGCCTCGGCCCATATGTCCGTCCTCACCGCCTCGGTCGCAGGAGTGGCCCGCATTGTCGCCGCCGCCCCACCGGTCGCAGGCGCGCCCCACCCCGCAATCGTGGCCGCAATGAAAGAAGGTGGCGCGCATCAGATCCTTTGCCTGGGCGGCATTCAGGCCGTCGGCGCGATGGCATTGGGCACGCAAACCATTGAACCGGTGCATATGCTGGTCGGCCCGGGCAACGCCTTTGTGGCCGAGGCCAAGCGCCAGTTGTTTGGCCGCGTTGGCATCGACCTGTTTGCCGGCCCCACCGAAACCATGCTCATCGCAGATGACACCGTCGACGCCGAACTTTGCGCAACAGACCTGCTGGGCCAGGCCGAACATGGCTACAACTCTCCGGCCTGCCTGATCACCACATCGCGCAAACTGGCCGAAGAGACCCTGGCCGAGGTCGAACGCCTGCTCCAGATCCTGCCCACCGCAGAAACAGCCAGCACCAGCTGGCGCGATTATGGTGATGTCATCCTCTGCGACAGCTATGACGAAATGCTGCAAGTGGCCAATGACATGGCCTATGAACATGTGCAGGTGATGACAGATCGCGACGACTGGTTCCTGCAAAACATGACCTGCTACGGCGCCCTCTTTCTGGGGCCACGCACCAATGTGTCCAATGGCGACAAGGTGATCGGCACCAACCACACGCTGCCCACCAAACAGGCCGGGCGCTACACCGGCGGGCTTTGGGTCGGCAAATTCCTGAAAACCCACAGCTATCAACGCATCCTCACGGACGAGGCCGCAACCATGGTCGGTGAATACGGCTCGCGGCTGTGCATGCTCGAAGGCTTCGTCGGCCACGCCGAACAATGCAATCTGCGGGTGCGCCGCTATGGCGGGCTGAATGTGCCATACGGACAGGCCGCGCCCTATCGGGCGGCGCCGGGCGGGCCCGGGGATGAAACAGGCACGCCCTGAAACATCTTCACGTAACCCATTGAACACCAACAAAACCCACCCTACCCTCCATCAGCAAACCACAGCAAGCAGGTGAGAAATGGCAGCTCTGATTTTTGACGGACACAATGACGTGCTCTCCCGCCTGTGGGGCGACAGCGCAGAGTCCGGCACCGACCCCGTGGCGCGGTTTGCCGGCGCCAACAACCACGTGAACATCCCCGATTGCGCCCGGGGCGGCATGGGGGGCGGGTTCTTCGCGCTCTATTCCCCCGCCCGCCGCGCCAGCTTTGACTTTGCCAGTTTCGACCCAACAGACTTCTCCGGCCCGCTGCCCCCCATGCTGGATCAGCCCCAGGCGCTCGCCGCCCTGATCGCACAGGCCGGGATCGCCTATCGCCTCCAGGCCGCCGGACATCTGACCATCGCCACCACCGGCCGGGATCTGGCACAGGCTTTCACCTCGGACCGGCTCGCCTGCCTGCTGCATGTAGAGGGCGCCGACGGCATCGGACCCGAACTGCTGGAACTGGACACGCTCCATGCCATGGGCGTGCGCTCGCTCGGGCTGGTCTGGTCCCGCCCCACCCTCTTTGGCGAAGGCGTCCCATTCCAGACCGGCACGGATGGAGACACCGGCCCCGGCCTGACGCCCGAGGGCAAACGTCTGGTCGCCCGCTGTGCCGCATTGGGCATGATCGTCGACACCTCGCACCTGACCATGAAGGGCTTCTGGGACGTGGCCGAGGCCGGGCTGCCCCTGGTCGCAACCCACTCCAATGCCTGGTCCCAATGCCGCTCCAGCCGCAACCTGACAGATGCGCAACTGCAGGCCGTGGGCCAGACAGGCGGCGTCGCCGGCTTGAACCTTGCCACCATGTTCCTGGACGAAGCCGCCTGGACCACCGGCAAATGCAGCGTCGATGCCTGCATCCGCCACCTGACCCATATGATCGAACAGGCCGGCGAAGATCACGTCGCCATCGGCTCGGACTTTGACGGCGCGCCCATGCCAGACGCGATCACCTCGGCCGGCGATCTGGATGTTCTGCGCGAGGCCATGGTTCAGGCCGGATTTGGCACGGCCCTGATCGCCAAGATCTGCAATGAAAACTGGATGAACTTTCTGGGCCAACACCTGCCCGCCACCACCTAGCAACCTCACACCTGCCCGCGACCAAACCACCCGGCGCGCCCCGCAGACCGACAAGCGGGCGCAAACCCGGCCTGCGTCGCTGGACGATCCCGCCGCGCCGTTCTATCACTCTGCCATGTCGCCCCATCGCCGCCCCCGGGAACCAACCCAGGCCCGGGGCGCCCCATGCGCTTGAACAGAAAGGCAGAACAATGACACAGCCCGCCACGTTTCACGATCTGCACGGCGCGAGTGTTTTCATCACCGGAGGCGGCTCTGGCATCGGCGCCGCGCTCACCGACGGTTTCATGGCCCAGGGCGCTCAGGTCGCCTTTGTCGACCTCCAGGACTCCAGCGCTTTCGTCGCCGAAATGGCCGAAAAACACGGCCGCGCCCCGCTGTTCCTGCAATGCGACATCACCGACACACAGGCCCTGCAAGACAGCATAGCCCAGGCCGGCGCCACACATGGCCCCCTGCGCGTTCTGGTCAACAATGCCGCCAATGACCAACGCCACGCCCTGGACGAAACCACCCCCGAGTTCTGGGACCAGATGCTGGCGATCAACCTCAAGGCCTATTTCTTTGCCTGTCAGGCCGCCGCCCGCCAAATGGGCACCACGCAGGGCGGTGCCATCGTCAATTTCAGCTCGATCAGCTACATGATGGGCATGGCCGACTACCCCTCCTACACCGCCGCCAACGCCGGGATCACCGCCATGACCCGCAGCCTGGCCCGCGACCTCGGCCCGCGCAACATCCGCGTCAACGCCATTGCACCAGGCTGGGTACTGACCCCCAGACAGATGGAGCTCTGGGCCACACCCGAAGGGCTCGCCGCGCATATGGACCGCCAATGTCTCAAGGAACACATGGTGCCCGCGGACGTGGTACAGCCCGTCTTGTTTCTGGCCTCACAGGCCAGCCGGATGATGACAGGACAATGCATGCCAGTCGATGGCGGCGTCGTGACAACAGGATAGACCATGACAGAGACAGCAGACTGGATCGCAGTCGATTGGGGTACATCACGCCTGCGCGCCTGGGCAATGCAGGGCACACGCGTGCTGGCCCAGGCCGAGTCCGAAGACGGAATGGCACGGCTGGACCCGGAGGGGTTCGAACCGGCGCTCATGGCCCTGGCCGGTCACTGGATCGAAAACCGCCCCCACAATCCCCCCATTGACGTGGTGGCCTGCGGCATGGTCGGCGCACGCCAGGGCTGGATCGAGGCCCCCTATACCGCCGTCCCCGCCCCGGCGCAGCCCGCCGCTCTGGTCCGCGTGCCCGGCACCAGCCCCCGCATCCGGGTCTGGATTGTCCCGGGCCTCAAACAGGACACCCCCAGCGACGTGATGCGCGGCGAAGAAACCCAGATCGCCGGCTTCGTGAACCAGAATCCCAATTGGGACGGCGTCATCTGCTTGCCCGGCACCCACACCAAATGGGCCCAGATCAGCGCGCAAGAGGTCGTCAGCTTTCAAACCTTCATGACCGGCGAACTGTTCGAACTGCTCTCCAAACAATCCATCCTGCGCCACACCATCGGCCCCGGCTGGGATGACACCGCCTTCGAAACCTCCGTCAACGACATGCTGGCCCGCCCCGAACGCATGGCCACCCAATTGTTCAGCCTGCGCGCCCGCGACCTGCTGCAAACCGCCCCGCCCGGCCAATACCGCGCCCATCTGTCAGGGCTGCTGGTCGGCGCCGAACTGGCCGCCGCGCGGCCCTATTGGCTGGGTCAGCCCATCGTCATCATCGGCGCGCCGGAAATTTCCGCCACCTATGCCACCGCCCTGAAACTGGTCGGAGCCCAGACCGAAATGGCCTCGGTCGAGGCGATGACCCTCGCAGGCCTCAGCGCCGCGCACGCATATCTAAAGGACCACCCATGACCCACCGTCCCCTCATCGCCATCCTGCGCGGCCTTGCCCCGGATGACGCCCTGCCCGTCGCGCAGGCCCTGATCCAGGCCGGGATCACCCGGATCGAGGTCCCACTCAACTCGCCCGACCCGCTCAACTCGATTGCACAGATGGCCAGCGGCTTTGGCCATCAGGCCCAGATCGGCGCCGGCACCGTGCTCAGCGTCGCGGATGTCGATGCCGTCGCCGAGGCCGGCGGCACCCTGATCGTCTCCCCGAACTGCGACCCCGAGGTCATCACCCACAGCCGCGCCCGCGCACTGGAAAGCTGGCCGGGCATCTTCACCCCCTCCGAGGCCTTCGCCGCCCTCAAGGCCGGGGCAAGCGGGCTCAAACTCTTCCCCGGCACCATGGCAGGCCCCGCTGGCCTCTCGGCCCTGCGCGCCGTGCTGCCACAGGGCACACAGGTCTACGCCGTCGGCGGCGCAGGCCCCGAGAATTTCGCCGAATGGCTCAAGGCCAGCGCAGATGGCTTTGGCATCGGCTCGGCCCTCTACAAACCCGGCATGACCCCCCAAGATGTTGCAACCCGCGCCACCCGCATCGTGGCCGCCTATGACGAGGCCCTGACATGACCACCGATATGACCATGCAGATTTTCGATGACCGCCCCTGCCTGCTGGGCGAAGGTCCTCTGTGGCACCCCCTGCGCAACCAGTTGTTCTGGTTCGACATCCCCAACGGCCTGCTGCTGACCCAGGGCCCGGATGGCCCCCAGCACTGGTCCTTTGGTGAATGCGTCTCTGCGGCAGGCTGGATCGACCAGGACCACCTGCTCATCGCCTCCGAAACCGGCCTCTGGCGCTTTGATCTGAGCACCGGCGAACGCGAAAAACTGGTGGATCTGGAGGCGGACAACCCAACCACCCGCTCCAACGACGGGCGCGCAGACCCCTGGGGCGGGCTCTGGATCGGCACCATGGGCAAGGAAATGGAGCGCGACGCCGGCGCAATTTATCGCTACTACCAAGGCACATTGCGCCAGCTATACAGCCCGATCTGGGTCCCCAACTCCATCTGTTTTGACCCGGACCGTCAATTCGCCCTGTTCACCGATACCCCTTATGGCAAGGTCTACCGCCAGGCCCTCGACCCGGAAACCGGCTGGCCCCAGGGCGAACCAGAACTGTTCATCGACTTCAGCGCAGAGGGCCTGAACCCCGATGGCGCAGTGATCGCAGCGGATGGCACCTATTGGGTCGCCAAATGGGGGGCCGCGCGCGTCGCCGTCTACGATGACCAAGGCCGCTTCCTGCGCGCCTATTCGGTCGACGCCCTCCAAAGCTCCTGCCCCGCCTTCGGTGGGTCGGACCTGCGCACCCTGTTCTGCACATCCGCCCGAAATGGTCTGGATCAGGCCATTCTGGACAGCCAGCCCAGCAATGGCATGACCTTTACCATCGCCACCGAAACAACCGGCCAGGCCGAGCATCAGATCTTGCTATGACGCCTGCCCCAGGACCAGATCAAAGGCGACATACTGGTAATCCTCGCTGACCGTCCCGGACAGCTCAAATCCGCTGGCCGGGAAGCTCTCGGCCGGGCGGGTCTGATATGTCATGACCAGATCCGAACGCACCCCAAACACCGTATCCTGATCCAGATAGGGGTCATCCTCCGGGAAAATCTCGGTCACCAGCGGCGCATAACCCTCTGCCTTGACGATGTAATGCAAATGCGCGGGCCGCCAGGCATGCCGCCCGCTGGCACGCAGGATATCGCCCACAGGGCCATCCGTCGGCACCGGGTACTCCACCGGGCGCACCGTGGTAAACCTGTACCGCCCATCCTCCCCAACCGTCTGAATGCCATGAAAGGAATACGTATCCTGCTCCGGGTCCTGGCTCGAATACAGCCCATTGGGCGCGGTCTGCCAGATATCCAGCGTCGCTCCGGGGATCGGTTGACCATCCGCGTTCAACACACGCCCCTCAACCAGCAACAAAGGCCCCTCAACCCCCTGACACATATCGCCCCCCACAGCCAGCGGCGGCGCGCCGCTGATATGAAACGGCCCCAATACAGAAGAGGAGGTGCCCGTCTCGCGGTTGTGGATCATATCCACCAGCGACGACAGGCCCAGAACATCGGACAGCAATACGAACTCATGCCGCTCCGCATCTGAGATCTCGCCCGACTTCTCCAGAAACGCGATGCCCGTTTGCCATTCCTCATGGGTCAGGTTCACCTCTTTGGCAAAGCCATGCAGATGACGCACCAGACTGCCCAGAACCTCGCGCAGACGCGGGTCCACGTCCTGCCCCAGATACCCCATGAATACATCGGTAATATTGTCTTTGGTGACATCACGCATATCGCTGGCCCTCCCTGGCACGGGCCGGATGCGCTCAACTGCCCCGCCCTCGTGTCACTGTCGCCGCGATGCCTGCACAACTCAACCCCGGCCGCGGCCAGGATGCGGGCCAGTTTCCGGGCCAGAGTTATAGGCAGTGTTTACAGAAACCCTGCGCCCTATCCGGCCTGCACAACCCGCCCGATGGGCCGCAAATCCTCGAATTGCGTCGACACAGGCGTCTCCAGCCCGGCATCATCCACCGCAGGCAATTGCGCATGGATCAGCCCCACGTCCTCGCCCATCCCAGCCAGCAACCGACCATCCGGCCCGGCAATCAGGGACCGGCCCGTATAGGTCAGATCCCCCTCATCCCCGGTGTAATTCGCATAGACAATGCTCAGCGCACTCTCCAACGCACGCGCCGGAACCGTCACCTCATGCACATTCACAAACGGCTTCATATTCGCCGTCGGCACCAACAGCGCCTGCGCCCCCGCCTGGGCAAGCGCGCGGGTATGCTCGGGGAACTCCACATCGTAACACACCAACAGCCCAAACCGGACGCCCTCAAACTCAAAGGTCACCAGCTCATCACCCGGCACGTAAATCGACTTTTCCCGCGGACCGAACAGCTGCACCTTCCAATAGCGCGCCAAAACCGTCCCATCCCGGCCATAAACCCAGGCCGCATTGCCAATCCGCCCATCACGATGCTCGGCCAGCCCAATGGTCAGCCCCACGCCATACCGCGCCACCAGACCGGGCAAAGCAGCAATCGCATCCTCCCACCCCTCTGGCGGCGGGCTTTGATCCGTGTTGTATCCGGGCAGGAAAACCTCTGGCAGCGTCACCATATCGACACCCGCCCCAGCCGCAGCGCGCAACCCGTCCTCGATCTGGGCCAGCCCCGCCTGCAAATCCCCGGCAGGAGAGCACGCCTGATATGCCCCCAACTGCATCAGGGCGCCGCGTCGCGCAGGAACACCACCAGGGTACACCCCGACTTTGAATGCGAATTGTGATGCGTTCCCGATTTCAGGCACACAATATCACCGGGTCCGTATTCATACCCGTCGTGATCGGTCAGATCGCCCTCGATCACGTAAAACTCCTCATCCCCCAGATGCGTATGCGCCACCGTGGTGTCTCCGGGCTGCATCCGATAGATATGAAACCCATAGCCCGGCCGCCCGCCATTGACCTGCAACACCTCGCCATCCGGCGTTCCATCGTCACTCAGAAACGGGACAAATTCCCCCGTCGAGATATTGGCAACCTTGCGGTCTGTGTCAGAAATCGGGTCCATGGGCATCCTCCGGGTCCAATGCGGGGCCAAAACGGCCCCGCAAGACTGTCACATTGAAACCTACTGCTTCAATCGCGTCCAGATCTGATCATAGACCTTCTGCGTCGCCTCATCACAGACCTGCACAAATGTCCCGGCAGGCGCGCTCGCCGGCGGGTTCTGCTCGGGCGAAGTCTGCAACTCCGGATCCAGCAACGGGCCCACGCCTTTCACCCCGGCCGTATACCGGGCAAAATTGGTCACAGCGGCCGCGTTTTCAGGCTCCAGCAGGAAATCCATGAACTTGATCGCCGCATCCCGGTTGGGCGCATCCTTCAGCAAAACCACATTGTCCATCCAGACGATATAGCCCTGCTTTGGATAGGCATATTCCACATTCGCCCCTTCCAGCCGCGCCTTTTGACCAAACCCGTTCCAGATCATGCCAACAGCCGCATCGCCGGAAACCAGCACATCCTTGGCACCATCCGAGTTGAACGACGCCCAATCCGCCTTGGCCCCCTGCACCAGATCATCCAGCGCCTTCAACTGCGCCCGATCCGTCGAACACTGCGGAATACCCAAATGGATCGACCCCAGAACCAGCGTTTCACCCGCCGTATCCAGCACGTTGATCTTGCCCTTCAATTCCGCCGGCGGGTTAAAGATCATATCCGTGGTGTTGATATCCCCCGAATACACATCCCGGTTCACCATAAAACTGGTCGAGCCCCACTGATAAGGGATCGAATGCATCCGCCCCTCGTCGAAATCGACGTTCAACCACTGGTCTTCGATGTTGCCCTTGTTCTTCAGCTCTCCATCCGCAATCGTATCCAACATGCCTTCGTTGGCCATGATCGACACCATATAGTCGCCCGGCACAGCCACATCATAGGACCCCATCTTGCCCGCCTTGAGATTGGCCAGCAGCGCCTCGTTGGAGTCAAACGTGTCCATCACCACCTCAATCCCGGTCTCGGCGGTGAACTTGTCCAACAACTCCTGAGGGATGTATTCGAACCAGTGATAGATCGACAGCTTCTCAGCCGAGGCCGCCCCCGTCATCGCCATCAGCGCAATCGCCGCGGCCCCAAATTTCAGATGTTTCATATCCGTACTCCTCTGTTGGTCTTTAGGTTTTTTGGGTCTTCTCGCCCGAACGTCCGATCAGATAGGACAGGGTTACAATCAATACCGAAAACAACAGCAACAACGTGCTGAGCGCCATGATATTAGGCTTGATTCCCTGTTTCACAGCACCAAAAATCGCCGTTGGCAGGGTTTCCACCCCCGCCCCTTTGACAAAGTTGGTGATGATAAAATCATCCAGCGAAATGATAAACGCCAACAGGAACCCCGACAAAATCCCGGGCGCCATGATCGGCGCCAGCACATATCGGAACGCGTTCCAGCGATTGGCATACAAATCCTGCGCCGCCTCCTCGAACGAGGCTTCGATCCCCTGCAACCGCGCCGAGATCGGCAGATACGCAAAGGGGATGCAAAACACCACATGCGCCACCAGGATCGACAGATAGCCCAGCGAAAATCCGATGGTCGAGAAAAAGATCAGCGTTGCAACCGCCGTCACAATCTCGGGCACCATGATCGGCATCGAGATCAGCGCAAAACTGGCCGGCTTGCCGCGAAAATTGCCGCCCCGCACCATGCCGATCGCCGCCGCCGTGGCAATCATCGTGGCCGACAGGGCCGCCATGATTGCAATGGTAAAAGAGTTCCAGGCCGCGATCCGAAACTTCGCCGCCTCCAGCCCGAAAAACACATCCCAATACCACCGCAGCGACACGCCGGAAAACCGCGTGATCGACACATTGTCATTGAACGAATAAACCGCCACCACGATCAGCGGCGCATAAAGGATCACCAGACAAAACAGGGTGATCCCCATGAACCCGGTGTACCGACGCGGATCAAACCGGCGCATCATACTTGCTCCCTGGCCTGGGCGCGGGCGTAGAAAAACAGCACCACCAGGACCAGACTCAACAAGATCATCGAGGCCGCAGCCCCAAATGGCCAATTGCCCGCCTGCCCCTTGAACTGCTCTTCAATCAGCGACCCGATCATGAAATTCTTGGCCCCGCCCAACAGATCCGGCGCCAGAAACGCCCCCAGGGACGGCACAAACACCAGGATACAGCCCGCAATGATCCCCGGTTTCACCACCGGCAGCACGATTTCCCGCATGATCGTCCAGCGCCCGGCATATAGATCCGCCCCCGCTTCGGACAGGCCAAAGTTATACCGTTCCACCGCCGCATAGACCGGCAGAACCATGAACGGCAAATAAGAATAAAACAGCCCCAGCTGCACCGCGAAATTGGTGTTGATCATCGCCAGCGGCGCATCAATCACCCCGGTGGCCAGCAGAAACTCGTTCAAAGGGCCGTTCTCCCGGATCAGAAACTTCATCGACACCGTGCGGATCAACAGGTTGACCCAATAGGGCACCGTCACCAGAAACAGCCAGGCCGCCCGTGCCCGGTCCGAGCGGGTGGCAATATACCAGGCCGTCGGAAACCCGATCAGCAGGCACAGCACCGTGGCCACCCCCGCCTGCAGGATCGACCGGACAAAGATGGTGATATAGGTCCATTGAATCGTCGGCGGATCATCCCCGAACAGCCCCCGGTCAAACAGAAACTGGTCATAGGCCGCCATCGAGAATTCCCAAATCACCCCGCCCCGGAATTCCTTGGTCAGAAATGAATAGACCAGCATCACCAGAACCGGGATCATCAAAAAGAACCCGATCACCAGCCAGCTGGGCAGCAACAGCCACAACCGGATGGGCGCATAAGCGCTTGAAACTGTTCTGCCGCTGCCTGCTCCTGCTGCCATGGCTCTATTCCACCAGGAACCGGGCCGCGCCCGGCACCAGCGTCAGCTGCACCGCGTCGCCGGGGGCCAGACGCCCGTCGCCCAGCGTATTCTGCGCCCGCGCCCTCAGCTCCAGACCGCCATCCGCCCCGGCACTGTCGCCGCTGTCCAGCTCCACCAGGAGCTGCGTATCCGTGCCCAGATACACCGTCTGCTTGACCCGCGCGGGCAGGCTTTCGGCGCTGGCCTGCGGGCTCAGCATCACATGCTCCGGGCGGATCGACAGCCAGCCCCGCTGGCCCACCTCCACCGCCTGCGCCGTCGCCGCAGACACCGCATTGCGCCCCAGCCGGCAGGTCACCCGCGCGCCTTCATCCACTTCAACAACGGCATCCAACAAATTGGTTTCGCCAATGAAATCCGCCACAAACCGATTGGTTGGCACCTCATAAATCTGCTCCGGCGTCCCGATCTGCTGCACTTCTCCCGCCGACATCACCGCAATCCGATCAGACATGCTCAACGCTTCTTCCTGATCATGGGTGACAAAGATGAACGTGATCCCGGTTTCCTGCTGCAAGGATTTCAACTCTTCGCGCATCTCCTGACGCAGCTTCAGATCCAGCGCCGACAAAGGCTCGTCCAGCAACAACACCTTAGGCCGCGGTGCCATGGCGCGGGCCAGCGCCACACGCTGTTGCTGCCCCCCCGACAACTGCGCAGGTCGGCGGTGGGCAAAGGCGTCCAGCTTGACCATTGCAACCATCTGAAGCACCCGCGCCTCGATATCAATCCGCGACCAGCCCAACATCCGCAGACCAAACCCGATGTTTTCCGACACGGTCATATGCGGAAACAGGGAATAGTTCTGAAACACCGTGTTCACCGGCCGCTTGTCCGGCGGCAGCTTCTCAATCTCGTCCCCATACAGAAAAATACCGCCCGCCGTCACATCCTCGAACCCGGCAATCATCCGCAACAAAGTGGTCTTGCCGCAGCCGGACGGACCCAGCAGAGTGAAAAACTCGTTGTCCGCAATGTCAAAAGACACGCTGCGCAGCGCTGTGAAATCACCATATTTCTTTTGCGCGGCCTGGATGCTGACGGCGGCTGTGCTGTCTGTCACGCTCACATGATCCTCTCACTCAACAGGGAACTCTTCGGCCCAATCCTCACACCACACCGCCGATCTTGCCCATGGACAAGCCAATCGCGCAGACCAAAGATCCTCCGCCACATTTTTCGGCAATTTTCGATAAATTTCCATGCGATAGGCCGCTTTTTTGAACCAATAAAACACCCTCCATCGGCGGCCCCGCCTCTCTACAGACTGGCCAGAGCCGTCACCTCACGGCGAAATGGCAAGGCATCACCGCGATCGGGCGCATCCAGCTCTCGGGCATATCTATGGCCGGCATAGGTCGCCCAGGCAATCGGGCCCGGCGCCTCGGCATCGCCGATCACCCTGATCGACTTTATCCCGTGGTCGCCCCATTCCGCCTGCCGCGCCAGCAACGCCTGCCAGACCGCATCCACGCCACTGCGCGACGCCACCATCACCACCGCATCCGCCTCGTACAGCCGCTCACCACCGGTAAAGACACAGTCACTCACAACCTGCCCCGCCTCGATCCGAACCAGCCCGCGGTTGAGCACGATATCAACACCCAGATCCGCCAGACGTTTGTGAATCGCATGATGCTCCAGGGTGTTATAGGTCCAGTCCGACACGCGCTGCGCCGTCGTGATCAATGTCACCTGACACCCCTCACGCACCAGTTTCTCGGCCAGAACACCGCCCATGTAGTAATGGTCATCATCCCACAGCACCACGCGCCCCGACGGCATATTGCCCGCCATCAGGTCATCCGGCGTGAACAGCGGCATGGCCGGATCAATCGGCATCGCCACCACATGCTGACGCGAAACCCCGTCCCGCCGCCAGGTCGAGCCTGTGGCGATACACACATTCTCAAACCCGAACTCCAGGATCTGCCCGGCGCTCAATTCACTGTCCCGATAAACCTCTGCATTGGCCCGCTGGGACAGCTGATATTCGCGATAATCGGCCACACGGCCCCAGGCCGACAAACCCGGCAACAGACGTTCGCGCGCCACACGCCCGCCCAGCGTCGTGCCCGCTTCGGCCAGCGCCACGTCATAGCCGCGCGCCGCACAGGCCAGCGCCGCCTCCATCCCCGCCGGCCCGGCGCCAACCACCAGAACGGTTTCACTCTCGCCCTTCTGTTCAATCCGCTCCGGATGCCAGCCCTTGCGCCATTCCTCCATAAAGGTCGGGTTCTGCGTGCACCGGCTGATCGACATCGTCATATCCCCGGTGATGCAGATATTGCAGCCAATGCACTCGCGGATATCCTCGATCCGCCCTTCCTCGATCTTCCTGGGCAGGAACGGATCCGCAATCGACGGCCGCGCACACCCGATAAAGTCCAGCACCCCCTGACGAATCTGGCGCGCCATCACATCCGGCGAGGTGAACCGCCCGACACCAACCACCGGCCTGGAGGTCAGCTCGCGAATACCCCGCACCAGATCTTCCTGCGCCGCCTCTTCCTTGAACCGCGACGGACCCGAGCAATCCTCCCAGGCGCCATGCGCCAGATCCCACAAATCCGGCAGATCCGAATTCATCTCCACAAAATCGCGCACCTCGGAATTGGCAAACCCCAATTCGCCCACCATCTCATCCAGCGACAGGCGCAGGGTCAGCGCCATGGTCTCTCCCACCGCATCGCGCAGATCCGCAATGACTTCGCGCACAAACCGCGACCGGTTTTCCAAAGACCCGCCATATTCATCACTGCGGTGATTTGTGGCCGTCGACAGAAAATGCTGGAAAATCCCGAACCCATGCGCCCCATACAGACACAACAGGTCAAAACCCGCCGTTTTGGCCCGCAACCCGGCATTCACAAACCAGCGCCGCAGATCCCGAATGTCGCTGCGATCCATCGTGCGCGCATTCACCGGCTCATTGGTAAAGGTCCGGATCGGCATGCCCGTCACCGCCAACGGCACTTCGCGGCTGTAAAAATTCGGCCCGTTGATCCCCGAGTACGCCAATTGCAACCCGGCCAGCGCCCCGTTTGCCTTCATCGCATCCGCCATCCGCGCGATGCCCGGAATATCCGAGTCATCCCACAGGCGCAGCTCGATAAACGGTGTAATCTCCGAGGTATGGTGCATTTCGCACTGTTCGGTGAACACCACGCCCCAACCGCCCTCGGCCTTCACCCCCCGCATCGCCGCCGCCGCAGAGGGGTCGCGATATCCGCCCCCATTGCAATGGGGCACCTGATAAAAACGGTTCTTGGCGGTGACCGGTCCGATCTGCATCGGCTCGAACAGGATGTCATAACGGGGGTCTCGCACCGGGCTCTCCATTTTGGGATTGACCCTTGAAACGATATGGGCGGACGGGTGGAAAGCAAAAGACTGCCTGCGAAAGCGTTGATTAGGGATTGCCTAAGATCCTGCTGAATTTTCCGGCGCAGCTTAGCCAGAAGCCAACCAAGGCTTAAGGAAAGGATGGTTTTGACGAACCAGACGCTCTCATATTGTCACCAACAGGGCCCGGATCAGAGCCGCAAAACGCAGGAGACCATGTGATGACAACAGAGACCGTGGATACGCTCGTCGTAGGCGGTGGCCAGGCCGGGCTCGCGATGAGCGCACATCTCACCGACGCCGGCGTGCCCCATCTGGTGCTGGAACGCGACCGGATCGCCGAACGCTGGCGCAGCTTTCGCTGGGATTCCCTGGTCGCAAACGGCCCCGCCTGGCATGACCGTTTCCCGCCCAAGGAATTTGACGACACCGACCCGGACGGTTTCGCCCCCAAGGAAAGCGTCGCCCGCTATCTGGAGGATTTTGCCTCCGAAATCGGCTCTCCCATCCGCTGCGGCGTAGAGGTCACCCAGGTCACCCGCCAGCCCGATGGCCAGTTCCTGGCCCAGACCTCCGCCGGGGCGGTTCAGGCCCGCCATGTGGTCGCCGCAACCGGGCCGTTCCAGGTTCCCGTCATCCCGCCTATTGTGCCCGACAGCGCCGGGCTGACCCAGATCCACTCCTCTGCCTATCGCAATCCCGACCAGCTGCCGCAAGGTGCTGTTCTCGTGGTCGGCGCCGGCTCTTCAGGCGCCCAGATCGCGGATGAACTGCTGCGCGCCGGGCGCAAGGTCTACCTGTCCGTCGGTCCGCACGACCGCCCGCCGCGGGCCTACCGCGGGCACGATTATTGCTGGTGGCTGGGCGTTCTGGGCAAATGGGAGGCCAAAGCGCCCCCCGAAGGCAAAGAGCATGTGACCATTTCAGTCAGCGGCGCCCATGGTGGCGAAACGGTCGAATTTCGCGATCTGGCCAATCGCGGCATGACCCTGGTCGGCATGGCCGACACCTATGACAACCATGTCCTGAGCTTCCGCCCGGACCTTGCCGACAACATCCGCGCCGGAGACGAAAACCTCCTCTCCGTCCTGACCGAGGCCGACGCCTATGCCGCCGCCAACAACCTCGATCTGCCGCCCGAGCCGCAGGCCCACAACCTTGGACCCCTGCCCGACTGCGCCCTCAATCCGCTGCTAGATCTGGATCTGGCGGCCGAAAACGTGCAGAGCATCGTCTGGGCCACCGGTTACCGGCAGGATTTCAGCTGGCTCCAGGTTGATGCCTTTGATGACAAGGGCCAGCCGGCCCATACCGATGGCGTCTCGACCGAACCGGGCGTCTATTTCCTTGGCCTGCCCTGGCTCAGCATGCGCGGATCCTCCTTTATCTGGGGGGTCTGGGTCGATGCGAAAAACCTGGCAGCCCATATCGTCAGCCACCCGGGCACGCCCTGACACGCCCTGACACGCCCTGACACAACGGGGCGCCCGTAAACTCATGCGCGCCGCCGCGCCTCATTATTCATGCGCGGCGGCGCGCAATATGGCGGAATTTCGCTGCTACGCAGCATCGCTCACAAAAGGTTCACCGACAGGCTCTGGCAACCCGACAAAAGAGTTTCTAAAAGGGGGCACTCTCTTCTGAAAACAGGAGCCTCCGCAATGTCCAATGCGCGACTGACTCGTCGTTCTGCCCTGCTGGGCGTCGCTGCCACTCTCTCCGCTCCAACCCTGCTGCGGGCACAATCAACTGATGCCTTCCCCCAGGTTGAGCCCGCCATCCGCGATACGGTTGCCGTCCGGCGCAACATCTCCTCGTTTCAGAGGCAGCAATGGCAGGATCACTTCGAACGGCTTGGCGATGGGTGCCTGCTGGCGGATATCACCAGCCGCGCGGTTCATTACTGGGGCCCCGACGATGTCACCTACAAACTCTACCCCTCCTCCGTGCCCCTGTCAGAAGAGCTGACAAAACGCGGCTACACCGAAGTGACACGCAAAGCCCGCAATCCCAGCTGGACACCGACCTCCAGCATGCGCGAGCGTGACCCCACCTTGCCTGTGCGGATAGATGGCGGGGCCGTCGGCAATCCGCTGGGCACACGCGCCATGTATCTGACCTGGCCGGCCTATCTGGTGCATGGCACCCATGACACCCGCAAAATCGGACGTCAAAGCTCCTCTGGCTGCATCGGCCTCTATAACCAGCATGTCGAAGAACTGTTCGAACTGGTCAAGGTCGGCACCCAGGTCCGTCTGACCTGAACCAAAACCCGCTCTGCCCGCCGCCCCTTGCGGCCCAGACCGCGCAGCTACAGCGCATGACCCGCCAGCGGCGCAGCCTCCACCTGCGCCCCTTTAGCGCCCGGCTGGGACGCTGCCGGTTCCCCGGATCGGATCTGGCGACTCTTGGACTGTGCCCGCGCCACAGCCTGCATCGCTTCCGGCGTGATGTGCCCCATGATCCAGTCCCGCAACCGCGCCCGCAGCCGTCCGGGGGCCAATCCGGTCTCTGGCGCCGCCGCCCGCCGCATCGGCACCGCCAGATGGTGCGCATTCAACCAGCGCAAGGTATCATCCGCCTGCCAGCGCAGAACAGCGTCCAAT
Organism: Marinibacterium sp.; assembly: GCA_034670145.1. Lineage (GTDB taxonomy): Bacteria > Pseudomonadota > Alphaproteobacteria > Rhodobacterales > Rhodobacteraceae > HXMU1420-2. Next base: position 116,487 of record JAXMOA010000002.1, on the reverse strand, counting down.
ACCGGATCCGTCATCGTCAGCGGCGGCAATCGTGACAGCCCCGGCGACCAGGACAGGGCCGAAATGACCCGGTCGCGGTCCCGCATCAAACCACGGTAAACCGCCCCTTCCGCGCCCTGAATATCCTGCACCTCATTCAACGTCAGCAGCCAGGCCGTCGCCGCGCCACACAGGCTGCGATTGGCCGGACGCGCCCCATCCTCAGACCGCCCAGGATCTGGCAAGACACATCCGGTGCGGTCCGATACCGCCGCAAAGAAATCGCGCACCACATCACACCGCCCCTGATCGGGGTCATCATACCGCCGCACCACCAGCGCGTCGGCGCCCACCACCTGCTCGAACCGGCGCAGGTTCTCCATCACAGTATACCGCGCCCGATGCACCTGCGGCAGATCCTCAAACCGCCGCCCGCCCCGGATCAGCTCCGCCAACTCCGACACATAAAGCGCCACAGGATCCCGCGCATAGGCAAACACACTCACCCGGTCAAACCCGCGCATGATCCTGGCCAGAAACGCCTCCGGCTCCGCCAAATTTGCAAAATGTTCACTCGACACGATCACCACATCCGGGCGCAATTCATCGACCTGAGCGCGAAACAGCTGCCAGCACCCCTCGCTCCACATCCGCGCCTCGGCAACCGTATCGAAATACCGCCGCAACACCGCCGGCAGACTCTCGCAATGCCCGCTATAGAGAAACTGCAAAGCCCATTCAGCCGGCTTGCGCGCCTTGAAATGGAAACACCCCGCCGCCTCCAGCCCCGGACCGTTCTGCCACAACGCCCGCTGGATCGAGGTCGACCCGGTTTTCGGTGGCCCGATATGAAGGATAAGATGCATCTGTCTGCCCGCATTGCCCGTCCGGCCGCGCAACCCGGCGCAATCGCCCCAACCAGATCGCTCAACCTGACCACAGGCATAAACCAAACCCGTTTCCCAAAAGTTGACAGGCCTTTTAAACGGACAGACCCCAAAACAGACAGGCAGCCCCTGAATCCGTGCAAAACGAATTTGCGACTTCCCCGCTTGCTTATTCGCGCCCGGACGGGGCATATTCGAACAAGTGTTCAATTCCAGGGACCGGGAGGAAAGCCATGGATTTCGCGCTGACCGAAGAACAGACAGCCATCTTCGACATGGCTTTCGCGTTCGGACAGGAACATATCGCACCATATGCCCGCCAGTGGGAACGCGACGGCACGATCCCCAAACAGCTCTGGCTGCAAGTCGGCGAATTGGGCTTTGGTGGCCTCTATGTCAGCGAAGACTCCGGCGGATCCGCCCTCAGCCGCCTGGATGCCACATTGGTCTTCGAAGCGCTCAGCATGTCCTGCCCCTCCGTCGCCGCCTTCCTGTCGATCCACAATATGTGTGCCCGCATGCTGGACAGCTTCGGCTCCGACGCGCTCAAGGCCCGGGTCCTGCCCCAGGTCCTGTCGATGGAAACCGTGCTCAGCTATTGCCTGACCGAACCCGGCTCCGGCTCGGACGCCGCCGCGCTCAAGACACGCGCAGATCGCACCAATGACGGCTACCGCGTCAACGGAACCAAGGCGTTCATCTCGGGTGGCGACTATTCCGATGCCTATGTCTGTATGGTCCGCACCGGCGAAGACGGCCCCAAAGGCATCTCCACCCTCTACGTCGAAACCGGCACCCCCGGCCTGAGTTTCGGCGCCCAGGAAGAGAAAATGGGCTGGAAATCCCAGCCCACCGCCCAGGTGCAATTTGACGATTGCGCGGTCCAGGCCGACAATCTGGTCGGCGAAGAAGGCAACGGGTTCCGCTATGCCATGATCGGGCTCGACGGTGGGCGGCTCAACATCGCCTCCTGCAGCCTCGGCGCCGCCCAGGCCGCCCTGACCCAGACCCTGCAATACATGAACGAGCGCAAAGCCTTCGGCAAATCCATAAACCAGTTCCAGGGCCTGCAATTCCGCCTGGCCGATATGGAGATCGAACTGCAAGCCGCCCGCGTGTTCCTGCGTCAGGCCGCCTGGAAACTGGACCAGGGCGCACCGGATGCCACCAAATTCTGCGCCATGGCCAAGAAATTCGTAACCGAAACCGGCTCCAATGTGGTCGACCAATGCCTGCAACTGCACGGCGGCTATGGCTATCTTGCGGACTACGGGATCGAAAAACTGGTGCGCGACCTGCGCGTGCACCAAATCCTCGAAGGCACAAATGAAATCATGCGCCTGATCACTGCCCGACATATGTTGTCTTCATAACAGCGGGCCCAGGATAATCCCGGGACCAGGCGCGCAATCGCCATTCCATCCCCAGACCCAGACACAGACCCAGACACAGACACAGATCACCGGACACAGATCAATGGCAGGACACCCAAGATGAGCGATGTTGAGATCAGGATCGAAGGCAAAGCCGGACGCATCACCCTGAACCGGCCCAAGGCCTTGAACGCCGTCACCTGGGAGATGCTGACAGCCATTGATGCAGCCCTGGACGCCTGGGAAAACGACAGCGCCGTCTCCCTCGTGGTGATCGACGCAGCCGGCGACCGCGCCTTTGCCGCTGGTGGCGATATCGTGGATCTGTACAACACCGGCAAATCCGGCGATGTCGCCTTCGGGCGCCGCTTCTGGGCCGAGGAATACCGGCTCAACGCCCGCATTGCCTCCTATCCGAAACCCTATGTGGCGCTGATGCACGGGTTCGTCATGGGCGGCGGCGTCGGTGTGTCCTGCCATGGCTCGCACCGGATCGTGGATGAATCCGCGCAGATCGCCATGCCGGAATGCGGCATCGGGCTGATCCCGGATGTGGGCGGCTCCTGGCTGCTGGCCCGGGCGCCTGCGGGACTGGGCGAAATGGTCGGGCTGACCGGTCACCGCATGGGACCGGCAGACGCCATCTTCATGGGGTTTGCCGACCACTTTGTGCCCCGCGCCGATTGGCCCGCCTTGACCGAGGCGCTGGTGCACACCGGCGACGTGTCGGCCATCACCGCTCTGGCCCAGCCGGGCCCACAGGCCGCGCTTGGCGAAACCAACCCCGATCTGGACACCGCCGCCGTCTGGAGCAATTCCACCATCGGTGCAATTGTCGCCGAACTGCTGGCCAACGGCTCTGACACCAGCCAAACGCAACTGAAAACGCTGCGCAAACAATCGCCCCTGTCCGTGGCCTGCGGCCTCTGCGCCATCCAGGCGGCCCGCTCCATGACATTGGATCAGGCTCTGGCACAGGAATACCGCTATGTCTGGCGCTGCATGACCCAGGGTGATTTTCTGGAAGGCATCCGGGCACAAGTGATCGACAAAGACCGCAATCCGCATTGGCTGCATGACGCCGCCGAAAATGTGACAGCCACAGAGGTCGCCGCAATGCTGGCCCCTCTGGGCGCAGATGAACTGGTGATCTGAGGGGGAAACTGACATGAATATCGGCTTTATCGGACTGGGAAACATGGGCGCACCAATGGCGGCCAACCTTGCCAGGGCAGGCCATACAGTCACAGGGTTTGACATGGCCGAGGTCGCGGTCGAAGGCGTCAAGATGGCCGGCTCGGCCACCGAGGCCGCAAGCGGCGCCGAGGTTGTCATCTCCATGCTGCCCAATGGCGCAATCCTGCGCGCCGTCGCCGACCAGGTGATCCCGGCCATGCAGGCGGGCGCCACTTTGGTGGATTGCTCCACCGTCGATGTGGACAGCGCCCGCGCCGTGGCCGATCAGGCCCAGGCCGCAGGGCTGCTGGCGGTGGATGCCCCCGTCTCGGGCGGCATCGGCGGCGCGGCGGCGGGCACGCTGACCTTCATGGCCGGCGGCTCGGATGCCGCCTTTGCCGTCGCCAAACCTCTGTTCGACATCATGGGCCAAAAGGCCGTGCATTGCGGCGCATCCGGCAACGGTCAGGCGGCCAAGATCTGCAACAATATGATCCTCGGCGTCACCATGATCGCAACCTGCGAGGCCTTCGCCCTGGCCGACAAACTCGGGTTAGACCGGGACAAGATGTTCGACGTCGTCTCCACATCCTCCGGCTACAGCTGGACGATGAACGCCTATTGCCCGGCACCCGGCGTCGGCCCAACCTCGCCCGCAGACAATGACTACCAGCCCGGCTTTGCAGCAGACCTGATGCTCAAAGACCTGCGCCTCAGCCAACAGGCCGCCCAAAGCGCCGATGCCGATACCCCAATGGGCGCCATGGCCCAATCCCTCTATGCCACCTTTGTCGAAGAAGAGGATGGCGCCGGTCGGGATTTCTCGGCCATGTTGCCGCGATTTGTCCGGCGCGGACGCGGCTGAGCGCCTATCGACCAGAGCGCGCGGCCCAACCCGCCGCGCCTCTCCTCACTTGCGCCCGTGACACACCTTGAACTTGCGACCAGAGCCGCAGGGACAGGCCGCATTGCGCGCACAGCCCGCAAAGGCATCAGGCGCAAAAAACCGCCAGGCCTGATCAGGATCAAACACCTGCGCGTCGCTGATCGGCGCCCCGGCCCCCAAACGCGGTATCCGGCGCAGCCCGGCCACATGCGCCTCCAGATCAAACCCAAAGCGCAACCGCTGCGCCAATCCGGCGGCACGCGCCGCGCGCTCCCCCGCATCCGGGGCCGCCCCGGCCGTGGCAAACACCACAACCGAACCGCCCTGCTCCCAGGCATAAACCTCGGCAAAACTGGCCAGAATCCCGGCCATCTGCGCCGGATACAAGTCATCCTTGGCAATCAGGTTCATCACCAGAACCCCACCAGGGGCCAGCTTTGCCGCGCAAAGCTCAAAAAACGTCACCGTCGACAGCGCCGCTGGCACCCGGCCATGCGCCGAATAACAATCGACATAAATGTGATCAAACCCCGCCTCGGCCTGCCGCGCCAGATGAGCCCGCCCATCCGCACAGTCAATCTGCAACCCGTCACCCGTTTCCAGCCCCAGATAGGCACGCGACAGGGCGATCACCTGCGGGTCCAGCTCTGCCCCCAAAACCTCGGGCACGCCCACCAGATGATGCAAAACCAGCGGCACACGCCCGCCCCCGGCCCCCATCACATAGACCCGCCCCGGATCAGGCCGAAACACCAATGCCGCCATCATGACCTGCGTGTATTGCCCCTTGAGCACCAAAGGATCCGCCGGATCAATCCGCGCCATCACCCCGCTCAACGCTTGATTGCTCAGCGGCACGCCCAGCGGGCAAAACGCCATCACCACATCTGCACCCGTCCGTGCAATCGCAATCTGCCCGAAGGCGCCAACCTCATGCGCCAACAACCCCTCCGGCGCGGCCCCAACCTCGGCCAGACGCGCCAAAACAGCCTCTGACAATGGCTTAGCCATGCTCGCCGCGCGCATAAGGGTCCTTCGGTCCGCGCCCCTCTGACAGGGATTCCTGCCGCTCCAACACCAGCTCCTCGATCGCATCCGCCAGATGCACGGGCAAGATATTGTGATCGCCCGCCGCAACCCGCCGCCGATGCGCCCGCAACAGAACCAGCGCATGGCTGCACCCGGCTGGCGGCTCAAACACATAACACGCCAGTTCGATCAACAACCCCAGCGGATCCTTGAAATAGATCGACTCCATAAACCCGCGATCCTTGACCCCAGAATGCTCGATCCCCCGCGCATCCAACCGCGCAACCGCCTGCAGGAAAGACGCCCGGCTCACGTTGAACGCCAGATGATGCACACAGCCCGGCTCCATCGGCGTGCGCCGCGGATCCGGCACCCGGGATTCATTGGTAAAGATCGTGATCAAACGCCCGTCGCCCGGATCAAAATACAAATGCCCCTGCTCGGGATCATCCAGATTGGGTTGATCAAAAACAAAAGGCATGCCCAGCACACCCTCCCAGAAATCAATCGAGGTCTGCCGATCCGCACCCGTGAGCGTTATGTGATGCACGCCCTGCACCTGTAGTTTCTGCATCCGCCAACCTCCCAATTTGATCTTGTCCACTTTGACCCGGCAGCGGGCCGCAAATCCCGGGCAGGCGCGACGCCCTTGTACGCGAAACAGGGCACCCCCCCTTGCATTCAACCGCCAGGGACATGTCGCCGACCATACGCTCAACACATGGTCGAGCCTAGCCTCCAGCCTTCAGTTTCTTGCGGTATGCGACACAGGCAGGCGTGTAAAACGTTCCGCTGTGTTTCCGGTTCAGACAGGTTTGGGACGCCTTCATCGTGCCTGCCCGCAATCTCGATCCCACGTCCCGCATGAAACACCATGGCTACATCAGCCTGCGCCGCCAAAGATTACGCAACAGCATCAGCAAAGCGCAGGTAAATCCAAGCGGTCGCATGAAAAATCCCTTGATCTTTCAAGGGATGTCAGCACCGATCAACCGTTTTGCAGATCCAGCGAAACACCATGCCGCCCGGCCAGATCGGTAAAGAACTGCCACGCCACCCGGCCCGAACGCGACCCGCGCGTCGCCTGCCACTCAACCGCCTGCGCGCGCAGCGCCTCAGGCTCGATCACCAGACCATAGGCCGCGCAATAGCCCTCGATCATCGCCAGATACTCATCCTGCGAACACGGATGAAAGCCCAGCCACAACCCGAACCGATCCGACAGCGAGACCTTCTCTTCGACCGCCTCGGACGGGTTGATCGCGCTGGAGCGCTCATTCTCGATCATATCCCGCGGCATCAAATGCCGGCGGTTCGAGGTGGCATATAAAACCACATTCTCCGGCCGCCCCTCGATCCCGCCATCCAAAACCGCCTTGAGCGATTTGTAATGCTGATCATCATGGCCAAAGCTGAGGTCATCGCAAAACAGAATGAACCGATGCGGCGCCCCGCGCAGATGGTTCAGCAGACGCCCGACCGAGGGCAGATCCTCGCGCTGCAATTCAACCAGCTTCAACCGGTCATACTGCGCCTGAACCTCTCCATGGATCGCCTTGACCAGACTGGATTTTCCCATGCCCCGCGCACCCCACAACAAGGCGTTGTTCGCCCCATGCCCCGCCGCAAACCGCTGGGTATTGGCCAGCAAGGTATCGCGCGACCGGTCAATCCCAACCAGCAAGGGCAAGCCCACCCGGTTGACCCGCGCCACAGGCTCCAGCCGGTCCGGCTCCACCTGCCAGACAAAGGCCGAGGCCGCGTCAAACTCCGGCGCGGCCAGGGGCGCGGGCGCCATACGCTCCAGCGCCTCGGCCACCCGCGTCATCGCATCTCCTGCCGCCTCCAGCGCCTGCAAACGCTGCAGATATCCACGCAGGGCCTCGGGGTTATCCGCATCCACCGCATCCTGCGCGGCACGGATCAGATCCCGCATTTGGCTCGTTTCATTGGCCATGTACTCTCGGTGCTCTCACTTTGAAGTTCAGGACGATTTGGGCTCGTCTTCCACGTGGTCATCCGCCGCAAAAGCATCTTCCAGATCTTCTTCGTCCTCGTCGTCAAACCACAGACCTTCGGCACGCAACTGCGCCTCACGCTTGTTCTCAACCCGACGCACCAGGAAAATCGACACTTCGTACAGCCCGTAAACCACCACAAACAGGATAATCTGCGTGATCACATCCGGCGGCGTCACCAAAGCGGCCAGCACCAGAATGGCCACCATCGCGTATTTGCGCACCCCGCCCAGACCAGCACTGCTCACCAGCCCGGCCTTGCCCATCAAGGTCAGCAAAACAGGCATCTGGAAACACAAACCAAAGGCGAAAATGAACTTCAGCGTGATATCCAGCGATTCATTGACCTTGCCGTGAAAAACAATGGTCGGCTTTTCCTGCACCGCTGCGGCACCGGCAACCTCTGCCGTATCACTGACCTGTCCCAGCACATTCGCCACAACCGAGGACGCATCCGCAAATCCCAGCAAGAACGTCATCGCCAAAGGCGTCACCACAAACTGGGCAAAGCTGGCGCCCAGAATGAACATCAGCGGCGAGGCCACCAGAAACGGCAAAAACGCGTTCTTTTCCTTGCGATAAAGCCCCGGCGCAACAAAGCGCCACAGCTGGAAACCAATCACCGGAAAGGCCAGGCCAAATCCGAACACCATCGAAATCCGAAACAGCGTGAACAGGTATTCCTGCGGGCTGGTAAACTGCAACGACGGCGAAGGATCCCCCAGATGACGCAGCGTGTCCGTGATCGGACGGACCAGGAACTGCAACATATGCTCGGCGATGAAATCACCCTGAATCGGGATGAAAAAGATACAGATCGCAATCATGAACGCGATCACAGCCCGGATCAGCCGCGTACGCAGCTCCGCCAGATGTTCAATCAGCGGCGCGGCGCTGTCTTCGATGTCATCGGTTTGACTCATGATTTGGACTCATCTGACGCAGGAGTAGCCGGCGGCATCACAGGCGCCAGCGTCGGCGCTGTTGCCGGTTTGGAAGGGACATCAGGCGCATCAATCGCCGCCTCGGCTGCCTCGGCCTTGGCCATCGCATCCGCAGCCTGACGCTGCAACCGCTCGGCTGCCTTGCGCGCTGTGGCGGCCTGGATCTTCTTGGCCTGCTCTGCCCGCTCGGCCGACAATTTGCCGGTCTCGCTATCGGCGTCGTATTTGGTCGGATCCAGGTTCGGGGTCAGATCCTTGGTCAGATCCTTGGTGGCATCCTTGACCCCCTGCATCGCCGACCCGATCGGATTGGTGGCCGTCCTCAGCGTCTTTTGAATATCGCTCACACCCGCTTCATCCGCCGCCTGGTTCATCGCGCTGGAAAACTCCCGCGCCATGCCCCGGATACGGCCGACCCAACGGCCGACATTGCGAAACAACACCGGCAGGTCTTTCGGCCCGACGACAATCAACGCCACCACGCCAATGACCAGCAGCTCGGCCCAACCCAGATCGAACATCTGCCGTTTATACCTTGTCTTTGGCCGCCTCGGGCGTCACGTCCTTGGCGTTGTCCCCCGCGGCGACATCTGCAGCAGCTTCTTCTTCCAGCTCCTTGGTCGAGTCATTCACGCCCTTCTTGAACGCGGTAATGCCCTTGCCCACTTCGCCCATCAACGAACTGATCTTGCCGCGGCCAAACAGGACCAACACGACAACAGCGATCAACAGAAGGCCAGGAAGGCCGATATTGCCAATACCCATAACAGGTTCTCCTTACGAGGTTCGCGCTCCCGTCCTGGGGGCGCACATCAAGTGTCACCGCATGGTGTACTGAAACCGCTTCCCAAATTGAAAGCCCGACCATCCGCCGCCAGTGCAAATTCACGCCCGCTTTTGCACTTTTTGCTTGCCGCCCATCACTCCTGACAGAATAATGGCAGTTATGAGCCGCTCTGACCGACTATACGCCCTGATCGGCACCCTGCGCGACGGGGCGGTCCACCGGGCCGAGGATCTGGCCCAGCGCCACAACGTGTCCCTGCGCACCATCTATCGGGATATGGAGACGCTCCAGGCCTCCGGCGTCGCCGTCACCGGAACCCGTGGCACCGGGTATCGCGCCGAACACAGCACGCCCCTGCCCGCGCTCTCGCTCAGCGACGCCGAAATGGAGGCCCTGCAACTGGGCATCGCCATCGTCAGTCAGGCCACCGATCCAGACCTGCAAATGGCCGCAAACAGCCTGGGCGCCAAAATCGACGCGGCGCTCACCACCGGTCCCGCGCCGCCAGACTGGATGCTGGCCACCTACCCCTTTGCCGACGCCGCCCGCGCCTTTGCCCATCTCGCGCCCCTGCGCGCCGCCATACGCGGACGCCAAAAGCTTCGCCTCACCCATAATGACACCCAAAACAGCGCCCCGCCGCAGCGACGCAGCGAAACCCTGCGTCCGCTGCAATTGGAACATTGGGGCCGCATCTGGCTTTTGTCCGGCTGGAGCGAAGACTCAACCGCCTTCACAACCTTGCGCGTCGATCTGATCGAACAGGTCAGCCCCCTGCCCGAACTCTTCGTGGACGAACCCGGCAAAACCCTGACCGATTTCCTCCAGAGCCAGCCGCAGGGCATCAGCTAGCAGGGCCTCAGGCCCAAAGGGACCGGGCCGCAATCGCCGGGTCAGGCCGGAAACACGAAACACCGGTCCCGGCGAATGGTCAGCCACATGACCTTGCCCGGCTTGGGCAGAAACACATTCGGCACCGTCACCTTCAGGATTGATCCGTCATAATCCATCCGAAACTCCACCAGGCTCTCATGCCCCAGGAACCGCGCCCGCTGCACCACGCCGCGCGCCGGAACCCCATCGGTCGGCGTGGGCAAAGGGCCCTTGCCATGACGATCAAAATCAATCCGCACATGCTGCGGGCGGAACACAATGTCCACCTCGGTGCCATCCGGCACCCCCGGCGCCAGAAACTGACCAAAAGGCGTATGCGCCAACGCCCCGTTCACCTTCGCGCGCAACGCATTGGTATCACTGAAAAATGACACCGCCGCCCGATCCGCCGGGCGCGTGTACACATTATAGGGCGCGCCAATCTGCACAATCTGCCCATCGCGCATCAAGGCAATCTCATCGGCCATCCGCATCGCCTCTTCCGGCTCATGCGTCACCAGCAACACGGCGGTTTCCTCTGCCTTCAGCAGATCCAGCGTCTCGTCCCTGATGCCATCGCGCAGCCGGTTGTCCAGCCCCGAGAAAGGCTCGTCCATCAACATCACCCCCGGACGCGGCGCCAGCGCCCGGGCCAAAGCAACCCGCTGCTGCTCCCCGCCCGACAATTGATGCGGATAGCTGTCAATGAACCGCAACAGATCCACCTGCCCCAGCAAATCCTCAACCCGCGCCCGCCGCTCCGTCTTGGGGCCGCGCAGACCAAAGGCGACATTCTCCGCAACGCTCAGATGCGGGAACAGCGCAAAATCCTGAAACATCAACCCAATGCCCCGCCGTTCCGGCGGCAAGGCCATCGCCGCATCGGCAATCTGGGTGCCATTCACATAGATCTGCCCGTCATCCAGCGGCTCAACCCCGGCAATCATCCGCAGCGTGGTCGACTTGCCACAGCCCGAAGGGCCCAGCAAACAGGTCACCTGACCGGGCTGAATCGTCAGCGACACACCCGACACCACCGCCCGCCCATCAAAATGGCGGGTCAGGTTGCGGGTTTCTAACCTAGGTGTAACCGGATGCACGACAGGCCTCTTGCAATCCCGACCAAAACCGTCGGGCCTTGGCGGACTTATCAATCCACGCCCCTCGGCGCAAGCGCTCCAAACAAGCGCCGCTCAAACCCCGCGCGCATCCTCCAGCACCGCCCGCACCGCATCCCCCGGCACATCCGAAGTGACAAAAGCCTCCCCGATCCCGCGCGCCAGAATAAACCGCAGCTTGCCATCCAGCACTTTCTTGTCCTGCGCCATCAGATCCATCAACGCCCCGGTCCCGGCCAGATCCCCCGGAATATCCGCCAGATCCTTCTTCATGCCCATCGCCGCCAGATGCGCCCGCACCCGGCTGGGATCTTCCTGCGCGCACAGACCCAGCCGCGCCGACAGGGCAAACGCCAGACCACAACCTATCGCCACACCCTCGCCATGCAACAGACGCGCGCTATACCCGGTAGCCGCCTCCAGCGCATGGCAAAACGTATGGCCCAGATTCAACAGCGCCCGATCCCCCTGCTCGGTCTCATCGCGCGCCACGATATCCGCCTTCATCTGCACCGAATGCGCAACCGCCCGCACCCGCGCGGCCTGATCGCCCGCCGCCATCGCCGGCCCGTTCTCTTCCAGCCAGTCAAAGAACGCCGCGTCCCCCAACAGACCGTATTTCACCACCTCGCCATAGCCCGACAGAAACTCCCGCTCGGGCAAACTGTCCAGCATATCAATATCCGCCAGCACCAGCGCCGGCTGATGAAACGCGCCGATCAGGTTCTTGCCCTGTGGCGCATTGATCCCGGTCTTCCCCCCGACCGAGCTGTCGACCTGCGCCAGAAGCGAGGTTGGAATCTGCACAAAGCGCACCCCCCGCCGCAGCACCGCCGCGGCAAATCCCGCCAGATCCCCGATCACACCGCCCCCCAGAGCGATCACAACATCATTGCGCTCGACCTTTTCGGCCAGCAACCACTCGACCGTCCGCTCAAAATGCGGCCAGCTCTTGGTGGCCTCTCCCGGCGGCAAGGCCAGCGACACCATCTCGATCCCGGCCTCGGTCAACCCGGCCCGCAACGCCTCCAGATGCAAATCCGCCACCGTCTCGTCCGTGACCACCGCCACACGCGGGCGATGCAGCAGCGGCGCAATCTCGGCCCCCGCCCGCGCACACAGCCCCGGCCCGATCCGCACGTCATAAGACCGCGCACCCAACTCCACCCGAACCGTTTCGATCATCCCATCCGCTCCAACACATCCGGCCGCGTCAACAGCCCTTCAATCACCCGGTCCACCATCGCCTCGATGGTGACCTGACTATCGGTCTGCACAATAATATCCGCCTTGGCATATAACGGCACCCGCGCCTCATAGAGCGCCCCCAGCGTCGCGCGCGGGTTTTCGGTCTGCAACAGCGGGCGCGTCTCCTTGTGGCGCACCCTTTGCCACAACACATCCAGATCCGCCCGCAGACAGACCGAAACGCCCATCCGCCCGATCATCTCACGATTGTCAGCCCGCAAAAACGCCCCGCCCCCGGTCGACAGAATGCCGCGCTCATACTCCAGCAGCCGCGCGATCACCTGACTCTCCTTGTCGCGGAAAAACGGCTCGCCATCGCGCTCGAATATCTCGGGGATCGTCATATTCGCCGCCGCTTCGATCTCTGCATCACTGTCCAGAAACGGCACAGCCAAACGCGCCGCCAACGCCTTGCCCACAGCCGTCTTGCCCGCGCCCATCATGCCTACCATGACCACCGTCTTGAGCAACCGGTAGCCTGGCCCGGCATTCTCTTCCTCGATCGTTTGCTTTATTTCGCTCATGCTGTTGTGAATGACGTGATCTTGTCCAAAAGGCCATATATAACTTAAACCAAAACCAAAATGCCGAGGCAAACCAACGTGATTGGGCGACTCCTTAAATACTTGTTTTTCCTTGCGGTCCTGGGATTCGCAGCGCTCGCGGCCTATACCTATGCCGCGCCCCTCTTTGGCGTCGATTTCGCGCCCCCGCAGTCTGAAATGCGCCAACCCGTGACGCTCTATGCGAAATAGTCTGGCCGCCATCCTCGGATTTCTGCCGATCAGCGTCTTCGCACAAGAGCCGCTGTCGGTCATCGACTGGCTCACCCTCCCCCCGGTCGGAGACCGCGCCGGACAGGTGCTGCTGGAACCCCCCGTCACCGAAAGCGGACGCGGCCCCGAAATCACGGTCACCCCCCTGACCAGCCTGGAACGCCCGCTGGGGCTGGTTCCCGCACATGTGACCGGCCTGCCCCAGGAGATGTGGCAAACCTCCCGGATGGAGGACGTGCTGCGCGGTCTGGACCGGGCCGAGGTCAGCCGCACACCGGCAATGCAGACCTTGCTCTACACCCTGCTGCTGGCCGAAACCCTGCCCCCCATCGGGTCGGACGCGGGCGAAACCTTTCTGTTGGCCCGCCTGGACCGGCTGTTTGATCTGGGGGCCGTGGAACCGGCGCAGGCCATGGTCGAAAATGCCGGCCCCGAAGACACCCCCGCCCGGTTTGCCACCTGGTTCGACGCCACATTGCTCAGCGGCGACGAACACGTCAGCTGCGCCGCATTGAACCGCGCGCCGCATCTGAGCGAGAACTATGCCGCCCGCATGTTCTGCACCCTGCGCAAGGGCGATTGGAGCGCCGCCGCCGTGATGCTGGACGCCGCCCGCGCCCTGTCCCTGATGCCACAGGACCAACTGTTTCTGCTGGACCGCTTCCTGAACCCGGATCTCTATGAAATGGCCCCGCCCCTCGCGCTGCCGTCAGATCCGGACCCGCTGACCTTTCGCCTGTTCGAAGCCATCGGAGAGCCGCTGCCAACCACGCCGCTGCCGCGCCGTTTTGCCGTGGCGGATCTGCGCGACATCGTCGGATGGAAGGCCCAGCTCGAAGCCGCCGAGCGCCTGGCCCGCAGTGGCGCCATCAGCCCCAACCGGCTGCTTGGCATCTATACCGACCGGCTGCCCGCCGCCTCCGGCATGGTCTGGGACCGGGTAGACGCCATCCAACGGCTCGACTCCGCGCTTACCGCAGGCGATGCGCCCGAGGTCTCCAAGACCCTGCCAGACGCCTGGGCCGCGATGCAGGCCGCCGGTCTGGAAGTGCCCTTCGCCACCATCTTTTCCGATCCTCTGTCCAAGATCACGCTGAGCGATCCCGCCGCCCAGGATCTGGCCTATCGGATTCAATTGCTGTCCCCCGATTACGAAACCGCAGTCCCGCCCCAGGGCGCCGCACAGGGCTATCTGGCGCAATTGGCGCAGGGCACGCCCCCCGCTGTGGGTGTCAAACCCCGGCAACAGGCCGTCTCGGACGGGTTTGCCAACCCGGCCACCGCGCCCCGGGCCTATCAGGCATATCTGGAATCCGGCCAGCTGGGCGAGGCCATCCTGCACGCCATCTCGGCCTTTGACAGCGGCCGCAATGGCAATTTGGCCGAACTGACAGACGCTTTGCGCTTTTTCCGCGCCGTGGGGCTAGAGGATAGCGCCCGCCGTGCAGCGCTTCAGGTCTTGCTGATCGGACCGGGCTGAGTTGATGGCAGGTTCAGGACCGGCAGCGGCGCACGGCTGGATCAGCGTCTTTCTGGAGGCCCAGGCCGCCGAACTTGGCGCTGCCGACAATACGTTGATGGCCTATGGCCGTGACCTGCGCGACTTCCTGGATTGGCTCGGCGCCCAGGGCAGCGCTCCGGATCAGGTAGACCGCCCCGGGATCGAGGCCTATCTGATCCATTGCGACGCGCAGGGCCTGGCCACCTCGACCCGCGCGCGCCGCCTGTCCTCGATCAAGCAACTCTATCGTTTTGCCTTCGAGGAAGGCTGGCGCAGCGACAATCCCGCCCTGCAAATCCGTGGCCCCGGCAAGGACAAACGCCTGCCCAAGACCTTGAGTGTAGAGGAAGTGGATCGCCTGCTATCGGCCGCGGCCCAGACCGGGCGCAGCCCGGCCGACCGGCTGCGCAACACCTGCCTTCTGGAGCTGCTCTATGCCACTGGCATGCGGGTGAGCGAGTTGGTGTCCTTGCCCATGGCAGCCGCACGGGGCGATCCGGGGATGTTGTTGATTTTGGGCAAAGGCGGCAAGGAACGCATGGTGCCCCTGTCTCCGCCTGCCCGCGCCGCTTTGGCCGCCTGGCTGCGCACCCGCGATGAGATCGAGGCAAGCGCCCAGGCAAAGGGCAAGCCGAAATCGCGGTATCTGTTTGCCTCGCGCGGGGCAGCGGGGCATCTGACGCGGCATCGGTTTTATCTGCTGATCAAAGAGATCGCCGTCACGGCAGGGGTCAGCCCGCAAAAGGTGACGCCGCATACTCTGCGCCATGCCTTTGCCACGCATCTGCTGGCCAATGGCGCCGATCTGCGCTCGATTCAGACCTTGCTGGGGCATGCGGATGTGGGCACGACCGAGATCTATACCCATGTGCTGGAAGAGCGGTTGAGCAAACTGGTTCTGGATCATCATCCTCTGGCCCAGCCGGACGTGTTGAAAGACTGAACCGGTTACGAAAATTCTGCGAATTTTCGGCCAGAGCTGCGACGCTGTGGCCAGATGCCCTTGATTGCCGCCCGCCTGATCCCCATAACCCAGCTTCATAGACCGACATAGCAACCCAATAGGCTCATCCTCACATGGAAACGACTTTGGCCACGTCAGACGGCACATTCTGGTTAACGGCAGGGGCAATCGTGCTGCTGCTGGTGCTGTCTGCGTTCTTTTCCGGCTCGGAAACTGCGCTCACCGCCGCGTCGCGCGGGAAACTGCGTGCCCAGGCCGACAAAGGTGCGCGAGGGGCCAAGCGCGCCTTGTCCCTGACCGAAGACAACGAACGGCTGATCGGGTCTGTTCTGTTGGGCAACAACATGGTCAACATCCTGGCCACCGCCTTGGCCACCGCCCTGTTCACCCGCGTCCTGGGCGACAATGCCGTGGCCATCGCCACCCTTGTGATGACCGTGCTGGTGCTGGTCTTTGCCGAAGTTCTGCCCAAAACCTATGCCATTACAAATGCCGAGCGGGCCGCCTCGGCCGTGGCCGGCCCGATCGGCGTTATCGTCACCTTGTTTGCCCCGGTTGTCAGCGCCGTGCGTCTGCTGGTGCGCGGTGTGCTGCGCGTCTTTGGCGTTCAGATTGACCCGGACAGCCAGATCATGGCCGTGCGCGAGGAAATCGCCGGCGCGCTGCAACTGGGTCATTCCGAAGGCGTCGTCGAAAAAGAAGACCGCGACCGCATTCTGGGCGCCCTCGATCTCAGCGACCGCACGGTCGAGGAAATCATGCTGCACCGTTCGGACATCGCCATGATCGACGCGGATGCCCAGCCTGAAACCATCCTGCAAAAATGCCTGGAAAGCCCGCACACCCGCCTGCCCATGTTCCGCAACCATCCCGAAAACATCACCGGCGTCATCCATGCCAAGGATCTGTTCCGCGCGGTCTATCAGCAGATCGGCGGCCCCGAAGGCGAAGCGGCCAAGCTGAAATCGCTGGACATCAACACCGTCATCACCCCGCCCTATTTTGTCCCCGACACCACTACGCTCGACGACCAGATGCGCGAATTTCTGCGCCTGCGCAGCCATTTTGCCCTGGTTGTTGACGAATATGGCTCGCTCCAGGGGCTGATCACCCTCGAGGATATCCTGGAAGAGATCGTCGGAGAGATCACCGATGAATTCGACCCGGATCAGGATCTGGGGATCAAGCGCAATGCCGATGGCAGCTATCTGGTCGAAGGTGCCACCACCATCCGCGACCTCAATCGCGCGCTGGACTGGTCTCTGCCCGACGATATGGCCAATACGGTCGCCGGTCTGGTCATCCACGAGGCTCAGATGATCCCGGACCCAGGCCTGGTGTTCAGCTTCCATGGCTTCCGCTTCGAAGTGACCGAACGGCAGGGCAACCGGATCACGGGGCTGAAAATCAGGCGCCTGTGACACGCCCAGGATTCTCTGGAACACCAAAGGGCGATGCCCTTTTCCAGCCCCCAATCCAGGCAAATCCTCAAAGGGTTGATCGCCATCCGCCCTGACAAAGTCACCTTGGACGCGACCCAAACAGACATCAGCATAGCAAACCGCAATCTGCGCGCCTCAAACGCAGCTGCGTGCACTCAAACGGGTACGTATTTCAACGAAAACGGCGCCCAGATGTTCCGCCACGGACGGGCCGCTTCAAGTTCATAGGCCAGTTCATACAAAAGCCCGTCTTGCCCTTCTGCCGCGATAAACTGTGACCCAATCGGAATACCCAGGTCTGCGCTCCAGGACAGCGGTACAGACATCGCCGGGCATCCGGCAAAGTTGATCGGCGAGGTGAACTTCAGGCGCCCCGCAACATATCGCGACAGCTCATCGGTATACGGCTCATCCGGCGTGTGTTCATACAAAGGCGGCGCCACCACAGGCGCGACAGGTGCCAACAGAACATCATACTTCTGAAACACATCCGCGAAAACCGACACCAGCCCATCAAGGAAGGCACGCCCCCTCGCGATATCTTCGGGCGCGGTGGCCGCTGCGGCTTCGATACTGGACGCCAGAAACGGTGTCAGCAAACCGGAATCCGCCACGGATTTGCCAGAGACGGCCTCCACGGCCGCTTTGAGCGGACCAACCTTGCCGTTGAAGAAAAATGTATAGGCTTCGGCCATTTCATCGGCATTGATCGGCCAGGGCGTTTCTTCCACAACATGGCCAAGACTCTCCATCAGTCGCGCCACCTTGTTTTGCGCGTCCACGATTTCCGGGTCCGTCCTGATCAACTGCCCGTCGTCCACAATCAGACCAATCTTCAATCGTCGGCTGGACGGGCCGGCGATGAACCCCACCGGCGGAAACGGATCGCCTGTCAAAGACTCCGTCAGAGAAAACGCAAGTGCGCTGTCGCGGACCGTGCGGCTGAGCATCTGGTTCGTTTTTGCAACATCGTGGGCTCCGTCAGCCTCACCAGATCGCATTCGCCGTCGGCTCGGCTTCATGCCGAAAATGCCCGTCGCAGAAGGCGGAAGCCGATTGGACCCGGCGCCATCCGTTCCATGCGCCATCGGAACAACACCCGCCGCAACCGCAACAGCAGAGCCGCCACTGGAAGAGAAAACAGAGCGATCCGGGTTCCACGGGTTTCTGGTGGCCCCAAAAACATCATTGTTTGTGATGATGAAACTGGCCAATTCAGGCACATTGGTCTGGCCGAGTATGTTGAACCCGGCCGCTTCGACACCCTCAACATAATCGACGCTGCGCTCGGGTACGTTGTTCAACATGAACCGCGATCCGTCCGTGCGGGGTAAACCACCGATGTCGATCATATCCTTCATCAGGATCGGAACACCGGCAAAAGGCGCATCAAGCGGGATTGTCTCCGCCTTTTGACGCGCGCGATCAAAGGCAGCGTTGGTCATAAAGTTCAGTGCCGGATTCATGACTTCGATCCTGCGCACAAAGGTCTCGACCAATTCCGCTTGCGTAAACTCACGGGCGCGCAAACGCTGGGCGAGCCCGGTCGCGTCCTCGTCGACCAGCTCATCCATAACGCGTGTCTGCGCCACGCCTGCTCCCGGCCGCACAGCAATAACAGAGGCTGCGGCAGCGGTGCCCTTCAAAAACGATCTACGCGTTTGTCCCGCCATCAGGTTCGCTCCTTGCACATTTTGGTGTTTTGTATCTTTGCTTTCTCCCCAGAAACTGGGGCAGCCGCGCCAAATGTCGACAACTCTGCAACTGAGCCGCCACTTTTTGGTGGCCGCAACTGAGTTAATCCAAGCAGGTTTCAGAGGGCACCATCGCCATCAGCCCCAGAATGGACGACCGACGCCGCCCCATCGTCTGGCCAAGACCATGGCCCCTCTGATCACCCACACGCCACCGATACCCCCGGACCCGGGCCTGCTGTTCAGCTTCCATAGCGCGCGGACCGGGCGGCAGGGCCACCCCAAACGTCTCTTCAACGAGCAGCTATTTTCCGTGCCAATGGGCGCCAGGCCACAACGAGGACAACAGCCCCAAC
Organism: Marinibacterium sp.; assembly: GCA_034670145.1. GTDB lineage: Bacteria > Pseudomonadota > Alphaproteobacteria > Rhodobacterales > Rhodobacteraceae > HXMU1420-2. Next base: position 97,436 of record JAXMOA010000002.1, on the reverse strand, counting down.
CAGCAACAATTCGAGACCGCCAGACCCAACTGCGCCGAATGGCGCCGCGTTGCCGCCACCAGAACAGCTCAGAAAACTGGCATTGCAATTCGCATTTGCGTGAGCCTTCGCTGATTGCGCAACTGCCATTTCGGTATAGGCCGCGATGTTTGCCGCAAAGATTGCGGATGTAGCAAATATGCGTTTCATGGTAAGGTGTCCTTTCATGTTACCAAGTTCCAATCGAGTTTGGGAGCGATGCCGCAGTGACCGAGTTCCCGGTATGCGAAAACAGTGCTTGCCCAGGCATTGTGGTCTGATCCAGGCAAATAAAGCGCATGGCCCAGACGGTGCAGGAGTAGGCGCCGGTAAGGATAGCTGTCGCTGCGCTGACCCCGGAAAACGAAGCCCTCAGCAGCAACCGCGTAGTCGAGTCCGGTCACGATCGTGTCAAAGCGCTGAGCGGTTGGGGGGAGAGGAACGACGACAAGAGCGCCCTTGCAACCGGATGAAGACGTAAACACAACTGCCGCCTTTTGGCCGCTGATCGCAATGTTCGACGTCAAATCCTGCTCGAGGCCATTCGTTTCAAGCATTTGCTCTGCCAGTTTGACGCCCTTGGATCTGTCAAACTCGGGCGCTGCCGGCTGAGCAATCTTTAGAAAAATGCCTGCGAAGGGCAACAGCAGCAAAGCGGTCGCAACACGGATCATCGCGCCAGCCTCCTGAGATTTTTTGATATGATGAACGCGATGCAGACCATGGTCGCTATTCGCAGCAGCGTCGCGCCCTGACCGTCGTGCAAATACTCGAAGTAGACGGAATTCAGCGCCATGGCTGCAATGCGGAGCGAGTTCGCAAGCACCATAACTGCAATCACCAGTACCGCTGCGGTCAACGCCTGCAACGGGATGCGACCCAAAACAAACTGGGTTGCCGAATACCATAGCAGCAACGCGATCGAGAGGTTGTTCAAGACTCCGCAACGCCAGACCAGAACAAGATCCATGCCATCCTTGACGGACAGGCTGGTTGCGCTGGCGGACACGGGTGTTCCCGTCAATGACAGGACCGCAGCCGCAATTTTGGCATCGAACGTCAGGATGTCCGCTCCGAAGAAAAGACCGAACATCGAAACCACGGGCCCATGCAAACCGACGGCCAACAAGATCAACGCGCCATCGCGAGCCTTCGAACACAAGTCGTCGCGTTTCAACAGAATGTACATCGATATGGCCAGGCCAAGCCATGCTGCATCAGCGCTACGCGTAACCGCTCCAATTGCCGCCGGAAGGAGCGAGGGCAGTAAATCTGCGGGGTTCGACGTTTGAAGCAGCCGGAACATTCCCAGCATTGCGCAGATCAGCACCAGTTTGCTGACGCCAATGTCCGGAAGGCCACCAACGTCATGGCTGGCTTGCAAAACATTCGGCATCGCAGCGTTGGCAATGGTCCCGACAAGCGTGACCAAAAGCACCATTTTGGCAACAAAAGTGGTTTTCAGTTCACTGTTGGCAGAGTCTGGAACAACCGACATCATTTGACATTCCCGCGTATCCTAAAGTGGATGAAGATACCGGGCTGTAGAGATCGTCGAAAGAAACCAAAGGTATAGGGGCAAGTCACAAATAGGTAGGGCGCACCTATCTTTTGAACTGATATTGGAAGGTGCTCTGGGCTCAGACCGGCCCTCCGTCGACTTCAACCCAACGAGTCCGCAAGGCTTTGCAAACCCGGTGCCATTGCCGAATGGGCCTCAAAACGCCCGAAGATCCTGGCGATCATGCCAACCATCGCGCCCCATGCAAAAACCGCCCCCGCCTATCGCGCCCCCCCCCGTCCCGCGCACCAAGGGCACCATCGCCATCAGCCCCAGAATGGGCGACCGGCGCCACCCCGTCGTCTGGCCAAGACCATGTCCCCTCTGATCATCCACAGGCCGCCGATGCTCCCGGACCCGGGCCTGCTGTTCAGCTTCCATAGCGCACGCCTTGCAAGGACCGGGCGGCAGGGCCACCGGATCACGGGGCTGAAAATCAGGCGTTTGCGATGCGCTCGAACTGCTGCGCGATATAAAGGCCAATGCCGTTTTCCAGCGTCTGAAATGGATCGCGACCGGTCCTCTTTATGCGTTCGTTGACGGCACTGCTGGACATCATGGCAACCAGTTGCAGCAGTTGTTCGCTCTCGTCGTCGCTCCGCAACCGTTCCCAGAACAATGTTTCGCTTTCGTCCATACCGAGGCGCCAAAACCCCTTTCCCAGAACACAAACCAAACTGACCCTCCCAGGTCGATAGCCGGCGGTCCGCTCAAAGTAACCCTTGAAGCGTTCAAACTCTTCGTCAGGCCCCGTTTTCAAATCGCTTCCAAAAGCAACCAGGAAGTTAAGACAAGGATAGACGTCCGGTCTTTTCTTCGTACCGGGTAGCCCAACAAACCTTGTATTGGACAGTTCAACGGCGGTTTTCGCAAATGACTTTATCCCGCCCGCGTCCAATGTGGTTTTGACCTCCACCCGGGCCAGAACACTATTGAACAAAAAAACGCCTTCCTCACCTTGTTCGCCCGCCAGGATGGGCGGCATCAGGCTTCGGTCATAGATGATGATATCGTCCTGAGTGCCTTGCACCCGCACGTCGGTTTTTCCGCAAATGATCGTCCCTGTGCCGCAGCTGCAGGTCGGCGGCAGCCAGGGACGAAACAGATCCGCGATCAGGATTTCACGAAACCGACCGCGCAGCCCCTTATGCTTGACGTCTTCCTGATGGCGGGCCTTTACAATGGCTGCGGCAGCATCGGCCTTCAAACGGTTGAAAACATAATTTTCCATATACTTTTTACTCCCGGACCACTCACAGATCCTGGTGATCATGCCAGCCATCGCGCCCCACGCAAAGCCCCGGGTTCAGCCGCCCCCGCCTATCGCGCCCCCGTCCCGCGCACCAAGGGCACCATCGCCATCAGCCCCAGCACTCCAAAAGGCAAAGACGCCGCAAAGATCCACCAGGCCGCCCTGACCGCCTCTGCCGGCGATCCGGCCGAGGCGAACCCGACCGCATTCGCCACAATCCCCACATAGGCCGCGCCCAGCGCAAAGCCCAGCCTCTGGATCGTTGGCATCGCCCCCGAAAACCGCTGCACATCCTCTGCATCCGCCAGCGCCGAGGTCCGGCGCAAAATGAACGTCCAGGACATGCCAAACCCCGCCCCATCCAGCGCCGCAAACACCGCGATCAGCCAAATCGGACCATGCGGCACCGCCACCAGCAGCCCCAGAATGCTGATCACGACCAAAACGATCCCACCCGCAATCATCAGCGGATCCAACCGCTCGGGCGACCCGCTGACCAATACCGCCGCGAACGACCAGCCGATCGAACTGCAGGCCACCACATAGCCCGCCGTCAACGCCGAGGTGCCATGGATCGCCGTCATCAACAGCGGCCCATAGGCCACCAATGCCACCGTCGCCACCGACAGGGACAGGATCATGACCAGCGCCGCTCCGGTGGTATGGCGCAGGCTGAACGGGCGGCGCGGCAACAAGCGGTCCATGCCCGCCCGGCTGTCCAGCCGCACAAACAGCGCCAGACAGGCCACACCGGCCAGCACCAGACCCGAGGTCCGCAGCAGCTCCACCTCAATCCCGCCCGAGGACACCAGCAACACCGCCAGCAAAAGCAGACCCAGGCGACGCACCGGAAAACCGACCGCAGCGGTTTCTCCCCGCGTCGCATCGCTTTGCGCCGGTCCATCCGTCTGATCCGCCCGCATGGCAATCCAGAGCGCCAGCCCCATGGCCTGCACCGCGAAAAACGCAAACCCCCAGCGCCAGGTTGCAAACTCGACAAAGACACCGCCAATCAACGGCCCCAGAAACGATGAAATCCCCCAGAACATCGACACGGACGCCAGCGCCCGCGCCGTGTAAATCCTAGGGAAGATCGCGCCCACCGCGACAAAGGCCATCGCCACCAGCCCGCCGCCGCCCAGCCCCTGCAAACACCGCCCGACCAGAACCATCGCCATCGTCGGGCTCACCGCGCTCAGCAAACAGCCCAGCCCAAACAGCACCGCCGCCAGGCTCATCGGGCGGCGCAACCCATATTGCAAGGTCAAAAGAGCGCTCGCCGCCCCGGCCACAACCGAGGCAATCTGGTACAGCGACACCGACCAGCCCACCAGCCCCGCGCCCCCGACCTCGGCCACGATCGACGGCAACATCGTCGCCACGATCAGCGAATCCGCCGCATGCAGCCAGACCGCCAGACAGACCAGCAACAGGGGCGAGGCATAGCCACTGGTCAGAAAAGCCCGCCAGGACACATAGGTGTCACCGCCCGAATCAAACCCCTCACTTGCCTGTGCCATCGCCGTCTCCTGCATCCGAATATAAAACAGGTCTACGAGCTCAAGTTAGGTTGAGGTCAAGCAGAAAACCGGCCGGGTCAGCCTCGCCTCGCAACCGGCTCAGTTCAGATCCGGCAAACCGGCCCGCCCCGCCGTTCCGGCCATGCCGCCACGCCCCGTCGGACGCGCCGCGCGCAGACCATGCGCCAACGCCTGCCAGGCCTGCCGCGCCTGGGCCGAGCCCTCAGTACCAACGCCGTACCGCGCCTGCCCCAACTGCAACAATGCCGCCTGCACCGCAGGGTCAGCCGACAGATCGCCCCGCCCTGCCCGCGCCGACCACAGATCCAGCGCCGGGTATAACGCCCCCAGATCCCGCGCCCGTACCGCCCGCTGCACAGCCGCCCATCCAAACGCCTCCGACGCCCGATACCGCGCCCGCCGCGCCGCCAGCCACCGTCCAAACGGCGCCCGCATCCACAGCGCCAGCCCCCCCAGAACCGCCACCAACAGGGCCGCCACGGCGACGGGCAAAACCCAATCCGGCCACCCATCCTGCGCCCGCAAAACCGGCGGCCCGTCAATATGGACCGCGAACCCGTCCAGCGTCGCAGTCTCCACCTTGCCACTTTCCAGATTGAACCACGCCAACGTCACACCCGGCACCATCCCGGCCCCGCCGCCCTCAGCCACAAAGGTCACACGCTCCCGCCGCTCCCCCGACAGAACCCCGCGCTCATCCTTCAACTCCATCTGCGGCTCATCCGGATACACCCGCAGCCCCGGCACCTCGGCAGGCGCCAACAGCGGCGGCAAAAACATCGCAGAACTGCCCGCCACCTCAGCCCGCACCGTGCGCACCACACTGTCCCCCGGCACCATCTGCTCCGGCGTGCCCTCGATCTCCTGGCTCAGCGTCAAACCCGTCGCCGCCACAAAGGGATCCAGCCCCTCCGCCCCCTCCGGCAGAATGCCCGTCAACGTCACCGACGCGACGCGCAGCGTGCTCTGACGCGGCGCATTGGTCTGCGGATCGGCCCAGGTCACCACCATCTCAGCCTCGGGCAAGGTGAACCGCCCCGGCACCATGGGAGAGATCTGATACTTCCGCGTGAGCCCCGCCCAGGTCCCCCCGCCAATCCGCTGACTGGTCGAGGTCGTCGACTTCTCGGGCAAACGCACCCACAGATTGGGCGCCTCATAACTCGGCCAGACAGGTGGCTTGGGCATGTAGGTTGGCACCAGAACCGTGATCCGCAGGGTCAGCGGCTGACCGGGGATCGCCTCGGTCTCCTTGATCTCAACCGTCACCGTCGGCGCATCCTGCGCCCCAACAGGCCCCGCCAACCCGATGCCAAAACCCAGCATCAGCAGCAGAACAAAACCCAAAGCGATCCGATGCATCATTCCGACACCTCCTCTGCATCAGACGCCTGAGACGCCTGAGACGCCTCCAGCGCAAACCGCTGGCGCAGGAAATCGCCGGTGCGTGTATCCACCGTGTTCATCCACTGATCCGCAGACAGCAACCCCTCGCCGCCCTCCTGGGCCACCTCCATCTGCGTGTCCGCCCCGCGACCCGCCTCATTGTCAAACACCACATCATCCGCACCAATCCCGGTGTCCTCGCCAGTGTCAGACTGCTCGCGCGCCGATTCCACATAGGCGACAATCTCTTTCGCCTTGGCCAGATTCTCGGCCGCGCCGGGGTAATCCGGATCCCGCGTCAGCGCCGTCTCAAACGCCCGCACCCCATCGCGATACGCCCGGTTGCGGATCGCCGCGATCCCCTGAACAAAAGCCGCCTGCGCCGTTTCCACCCGCGACAGCGTTTCCACCGCCTCCGCATATTGCCCGGCGCGAAACTGCGCATATCCCCGCCGAAACGGGTCCGAGTACAACTCTGCCGCCTCGGCAAAGTCCTTGCGGTCAAACGCACGCTGCCCCTGCTGATCGGCGGTAAAGAACCAATCCGCCAAACCATCGGCCCGCGCCCCGGCAGGCGGCAGCATCAGCGCCGCCGCCAGGATCACCCAGCGCATGGTCCAGCCCCGCCGAAACCACAACAACGCCAACAAGGCCGCCGGCCAGGCCAGCCAGGGCCCGCGATCCTGCCAGGGCTGGTCGCTGTCCTCCAACAAGGCCTGCCGATAGGCCGCCGCCAGCATCCGATCCACCTGCCGAATGTCACTGTCGTCCGGGCTGACCCGCAAAACCGGCACAGTCAAACCATCCAGCCCGGGGTCATCAATACCCGCTGGCAACATCTGCAACACCGCCACCCCGGTTTCGGCCCCGTTCAACGCCGCCACATCCGAAGGATCCAGACCGTCGGTCACAAACAACACCCCACCAACCGCACCTTCGCGCTCCAGCAATTGCTGCCCCAGCTCCAGCGCCGCCGCCGCACGATTGCCCGGCTTGGGCATGATGTCCGTCGCCAACCCCTCCAGATAAGGCACCATCACGCTGGGATCTTCGGTCATCGGAACCACCCCATGCACCGATCCGGCATAAGCAACCAAGGCCGTGCGCCCGCCTGCGCGCATCTCCAGCAGATCGCGGATCTTCTGCTTGCCCCGCTCCAACCGGCTGGGCGCCACATCCGGCTCTTCCATCGAGGGCGTCACCTTCAGCGCCACCACCAAAGGCGCCGATTGCGCCACAAACGGATCCGGCTGGCGCGACCAGGTCGGCCCCGCCGCGCCAACCGCCAGGAACACCAGCGCCAAGGCCACCCCATCAATCGGCAGAACACGGCGTTTGCCATCCTCACCAATGGTCAGCGCCGCCCGCAAATGCGGGGCCAACCCCTCGGGCGGCGGCGCGGTCCGGGTCTGACGCCGACGCACCAATGCCCACAAGACAACGGCACATAGCGCCGCGATCAGCCACAGAGGGCGCAGAAAATGAAACGCCTCAGCCATCAGCGCCAGACTGCTCATGTCACCCGCCTCCGCCCGACACTGCGCAGATGCAGGATCGCCACCGCCAGCAACCCGATCACCACCGCCAGCCCCATCGGCCAATGGCCCAACGCCCGCTTGGGACGATAGGACTGCGTCTCGGTGATCCGCGGCGCCATGGAATCGATCCGGTCATAGATCGACTGCAAGGCGGCCTCGTCCGAGGCATAGAAATAGGCCCCCCCGGTCTGGGTCGCGATGGTTTGCAGCGCCGCCAGATCCACCCGGTCTTCGCCCGAGGCCTCGGGGTCGCCCACCCCGATGGTGAAAATCTCCACCCCGTCGCCCCGGGCAATCTCGGCCGCATTCACCGGGCTCATCCGGCTCGACGTGTCCGACCCATCCGACAACAGGATCATCAGACGATCCTCGATCTCGCTCGCCTCAAAGGTCCGAATGGCCAGACCGATGGAATCCCCCAGCGCCGTATGCGGCCCCGCCATGCCAACCTTGGTCCGGTTCAAAAGCGCAATGATCGTATCCAGATCCTCGGTCAGCGGCGCCTGCACATAGGCCTTCGATCCAAACACGATCAGCGCCATCCGGTCGCCGTCACGCCCCTCCACAAAGGTCTGCACAACATTGCGCACCGCTTCAAACCGCTGCACAGGCTTGCCATCCTGCCCGCGAAAATCCCGCGCATCCATCGAGCCCGAGATATCAATGGCCAAAACCACATCGCGCGCCGCCTTGGTCCGCTCAACCGGCTTGCCCACCCGCTCGGGCTGGGCCAGCGCCACAACCACCAGCGCCCAGATCGCCACCGCCACCAGCATCTGAAACCGCGACCGCGCCCGCACCACCGCCCCGGCACGCGGATCCGCGCCCGTGGCCTCCGTCAGGCGGCGGAAAAAGGGAAACCGCAAGGCAGGCACCCTGTCCCGCATCGGCGGCATGAACCGCCAGATCACAAACGGCAGCGGCAGCAGCACCAGCGCCCAGGGCAAACCCAGCGTGATCATGCCCGGACCTCGCCCGGTTCCCGGCCATAGGACCCCTCCGGAGGCGTCACCCGATGATGCCGGATCCAGGCCTCCGCCGCATTGCTGACGCCCTCTTCATCCTCCTCTTGCGCACGATACGGCGCCTGCACCAGCCGCCACGCCAGCGCTTCGGGAAAATCACCGCTGCTGCGCAAAAAGGCGACCCATTCTTCCCCGACCAATCCCGCAACCTGCGTGCGTGGCCAGGCGGCCAGCGCCGTGCGCCGCAACACCGCCGCAATCGCCGCCACATCCTCTCCGGCCTTGTCCAGCTCGGCCAGAGCCGCCCGGCGATAGGCATTCGCCCGCCAGCGGCCCCACGCCCGCCAGCCCAAAGCCGCCAGCGCCAGCCCGACAATGGCCGCCAGAATCCACCAGCCCGCCGTCTCGGGCATCATCGACACCGGCGCGGGCTCTGGCGGCAGGATCAACTGATCCAGCAACCCGACCAGACTGTCCGCACTCTGCGTCCCTGTGGCTTCGGCCCCGGATGGCTCTGTCTCACTCATCCGCGCGCCCGCCCCGCGCCACCAGGCGCGCGCGGCCCCAGCCCCATCAACCGCCGCACCTGCGGCAGGGTCTCCTGCGCAGCCGTCAACGGCATCACCGGCACACCAAACCGCCGCTGCCAGTCCAACACCTGCGCCAAACGCCCCTCGGACATCTCTTGCAAGGATTGCCGCGTGGCCCGGTCACCGGTGTCAATCTCGGCCTGCAACTCCCCATCCGACACCACCAGGTTCAACCCCTCGGGCACCTCCTGCGCCGTCGGATCCGTCACCAGCCCCAACACCAGATCATTGCGCCGCGCCAACCCCGACACCAGCCGCTGCGTCTCGTCATCAATGACATCAAAATCCGACAGCACCAGAATCAGATGATCCCGCCGCGCAATATTGGACACCGCCCGCAACACCTGCGTCAGCGGCATCGGATCCACCCGAGGCGCCTCGGCCCGCAGCAACCCATTGGCATCCGCCAGCGCCGTCAGAAACCGGTTCAGACCGGCCCGGCTGCGCTGCGGGCGGATCTCGGCCACATGCGCATCGCCAAAGACAATGCCCCCAACCCGATCCCCCTGATCCAGCATCCGAAACGCGGACAAGGCCGCCACCTCGGCCGCCGTCACCGATTTCATGTTCAACCGCGACCCAAAGAACATCGACATCCGCTGATCCACCACGATCAGCGCCGGACGGTCCCGCTCTTCGGACATCACCCGCACATAGGCCTCACCCGTGCGCGCCGTCACCTTCCAGTCGATCGAGCGGATATCATCCCCCGGCAGATAGGTCCGCAACTCCTCAAAGTTCAGCCCCCGCCCCCGCATCCGCGACGCATGACGCCCGTTCAAAATCGACCGGGCCGGCTGATGCGGCAGAAAACTCAAACTCTTCGCCCGCGCCTCCAGACTGCGCAAATGCGCCAGCGTGGCGTGAATGCGCGGATCCGCCGCCGCACCCTGCTCGGCCGGCAAACCCCGCAAGGTGCCGGTGCGGCTGCGCGCCGCCCGATCCACAGAGGCAGAGCGTCCCACCCCCGGCCTCAGGGCAACGCAACCTGACGCAGCAGCTCGGCCACCACGTCATCCGCGCTCACACCTTCGCCCTGCGCCTCATAGCTCAACCCCAACCGATGGCGCAGCACATCCGGCGCAATCGCCCGCACATCCTCCGGGTCCACATAATCCCGCCCCTGCAGCCACGCATGGGTGCGCCCGCAGCGATCCAGCGCCAGGGACCCACGCGGAGAGGCCCCGATCTCGATCCACCGCTTCAAGTCATCGCCAAACCGCTCCGGGAACCGCGTCGCATCCACCAGATCGGCCATATACCGCTCCATCGCATCCGACACGTGAATCTGCCCAATCGCCTTGCGCGCCTCAAACACCACCGATTGCGGAATCGCCGGCGGCGTCTCGGCCTTGGGCCCGCCCCCGCCGGCCGCAATCTCTTCGTTGCGCACCAGACGGATCACCTCCACCTCATCTTCCACCGGCGGATAGGTGATCATCACATGCATCAAAAACCGGTCCATCTGCGCCTCAGGCAACGGATAGGTGCCCTCCTGCTCAACCGGGTTCTGCGTCGCCATCACCATGAACAGCGGCGGCAGCTTATGCGTGGTCCCCGCCACCGTCACCTGACGCTCTTCCATCGCCTCCAGCAGGGCCGCCTGCACCTTGGCCGGCGCGCGGTTGATCTCATCCGCCAGAACCACATTGGCAAAAATCGGCCCCCTCTCGAACCGAAACTCCGCCCCCTCCGCCGTCTGATGATAAACCTCGGTCCCCGTGACATCAGAAGGCAGCAGATCCGGCGTAAACTGAATCCGCGAAAAATCGCACTCCATGTTCTTGGCCAGCGCCTTGATCGCCCGCGTCTTGGCCAGACCGGGCAACCCCTCGACCAGCAGATTGCCATTGGCCAGCAGACCAATGATCAACCGCTCAATCACCGGCCGCTGCCCGATGATCGACTGCCCCATCCGTTCACGCAACTCATTGATCTGCGCCATCGCAGAAGACGCCTCAGGAACACTCATCGCAGATCACCTCGCATATCACAGTTCGCCCGGCCAAGGCGCCAGTTCGCAACAGCTTAGCGCGCGTGCGCCAGCAAAGAAACCTTTGGCGCACCCGACCCCGGCAAAACGCAAAACCGCGCCACAAGTGCCAGAGTCACAGCCCGCACTTACAAACCTGGGCCAGGCACCAGCTTGCTGCCATCATAAAACCGCGACATGCGCAAAGGCTGCATGTCATAGCCAACAGATCCACCCGTGACCAGATCCGCCACAATGCGCCCATAGGCCGGGCCAATGCCAAACCCATGACCGCTCAGACCGGTGCAAACCGTCAACCCGGGCAAAGCCTCCACATGGTCCACCACCGGCAGCAAATCCGGCAAGGCATCAATCATCCCCGCCCACTTCGCCTTGATCTCGACCTCGCCCAACGCCGGAAAGGCCTGCTGAAACCGGCGCCGCGCCTCGTCCAGTTTGCGTTGGCTCGGTGTCGGATTCAGAATGCGCATCCGCTCAAACGGGCTCTCGGCATCCTCGGCCCACCGCCGCGGCGTGCCCCAGGCATCCGGGTAATGGCGCGGCGCCGGTCCGCGCAGATGATAGTTGTATTCTCCCGGCTCCAGAATGACCGACAGATAGGCCCGAAACGACGCAAAGGCATCCGGCCCGATGAACAGCTCTGAATAGCCCGAGGGCGTCACCGTGAACCCGCCGTCATCGCGGCGACGAAACGAAAAATCGCCATCCGCCGCCGCGCCCGCATGTACCTCGGGCAAAGGCTTGGTCGCCATCGCGCTCGACCGCACCGCCAGCTGAGGGATCACCACGCCGTGCCGCTTCAGAAACAGCCGCGACCAGGCCCCGGCCGCCAGCACCACCGCATTGGTCGCAATGCGCCCATGCTCGGTGAAAATGCCAGTGACCCGCCCGGCCTCCATATCCAGCGCCCGCGCAGCACAGGCCTCGCGCACGATCACCCCATCCTCAGCCGCCATACGGCCCAGCTCGGGCACCGCCTGCCAGGGCTCGCCCTTCATGTCCGACGGCGTCAACAGCGCACCGCGCCAATCCGCCTGTGCGCCGGGCAAATGCGCTTGCACGCCCGCCCGGTCCAGAAAAACACTGTCCAGCTGATAGGGTTCAGCCTGTTTCAGCCAATCGTGGAACCCCTGCACATCCTTGTCGTTCTGCGCCAGATAGGTGACGCCCACCTGCCGAATCCCGGTCCGCCCGCCGGCGCGCTGATCCAGCTTGGACCACAGCTGCCGGGATTCCATCGCGATCGGTATCTCCGCCGGATCGCGCCCCTGCACCCGCACCCAACCCCAGTTGCGCGAGGATTGCTCGGCCGCCAGACGGCCCTTTTCCAGCAACACCACCGACAGACCCTTTTGGCGCAGGAACAACGCCGCCGAGACTCCGGCCACGCCGCCGCCCACCACGACCACATCCGCCGCCTCCGGCAGATCTGCGCCATGTTCCGGCGTCGCCGGCAACGCGAAAGGAAAATTCATGCTCTGATGCTCCGTCATCCCAGGCGGACACCCCGGCCCGGATTGTGCTCAGGTTAGCCAAACCAGACGCCGGGACAAGAGGCCCCAAAGGCAATGACGCAGGGTGCGTCGATTTATGCGGATGCCCTCAGGCCGCCAGACGCGTTACCAGCTTGCGCATGAAGTCATGCCCGGCCTGAAACTGCTCCAGCGTGACAAACTCATCCGGCTGATGCGCCTGGGCAATATCGCCCGGACCACAAACCACAGCCGAATAGCCCGCGTCCTGAAACTGTCCCGCCTCGGTGCCATAGCTGACCACATGGGTGGCATTGTCGCCGGTGATCGCCCGCACCAAAGCCTCCGCCGGGCCGTTTTCCTCGGGCTTGAGCCCCGGAACGGCAAAACGCGCATCCACCTCGATCCAGGCCTCCGGCCGGACCGCCTGCATCTCGGCCTCGACTTCGCGGATCTTGTCCAGAATCTTCTGCCGCCAGGCCGCGATGTCCGCATCCGGCACCGCGCGAAATCCGATATCAAACCGGCAATGTTTGGCAGTGATATTGGCCGCCGTGCCGCCTTCGATCACGCCCGTGTGCAACGTGGTCCAGGGCGGCTCGAACATCGCCGCCACCGCACTGGGCGTCCTGGCCTGCTCAACCGCATTCACCTCGTTCGACCAGGCGATGATCTTGGCCGCCTCCATGATCGCATTGACACCGGTATGCAGGATCGAGCTGTGCACCTCAAAGCCCCAGATATCGACCCAGAACCCCGTGCCACCCTTGTGACCCGTCACCGCCTGCATCATCGACGGCTCGCCCACAATCACCGCCTCGCCCTTGGGCAAAACGGGCTGCATCGCCTCGATCATCGGCGGCGCGCCGGTGCAGCCAACCTCTTCGTCAAAGCTCAACGCCAGTTGCAGCGGCCGTTTGACCCCGTTGCGATGCGCCTCGACCATGGCCCAGATCGCCAGCGCATCAAACCCCTTCATATCGGTCGTGCCCCGACCGTACAGCTTGCCGTCCCGCTCGGTCAGCTCGAACGGATCCGAGGTCCAGGGCTGCCCGTCCACCGGCACCACATCCGTATGCCCGCTCAGCACCACGGCCCCCTCTTCCCAAGGACCAACATGCGCAAACAACGCCGCCTTATGCGGCTGATCCGGATCCGGCCAGCGATGGCTCTCGATCCCATGCGACGCCAGATAGGACTCGACCCAATCCACCAACGGTAAATTGCTGTCGCGCGACACGGTCGGGAAGGAGATCAGACGGGCGAGGATTTCGCGTGGTGAAAGATGGTCGGTCATTTGGGCCCCCTTGGCATATTGCCGTCAAACTAGCGAAGCCTTTGCAGATGCAACAGAGCCGTTTTTGCCTTCTCCCGGTTTTCGCGACAGGACCGCCGCAAACCGCATCGCACTGAATTGCAGCGATGCGTTTGGGGCCAATGTCGCGTTGGTGAGTATTTGTCCCAAAAAGAAGCAGGCGCGCGTGGCCAGCTGCTAACCGAATGTTAAGGTTGATGGGGTTTAACCAAGCGGCGGTACAGGCTGGAGAGCCGATGACCGCCCAAAGAGAAGCCCCGTTGCCGCGCCCTGCCTCCAAAAGGATGGGCCAGGCGCGGGGTCCACTTTGTGTGAAGGCGCGGGTCGCCGATATTCAGTCGCGCCAGTGTCGTGCGCACTCAAGAAAAGGCGCAAGCACCGGGCACAGGCGCGCCCGACCGCCGGTTCGAATCGCCAGGTCAAAGGGCCAGCGGCGCAATCCAAGCGGCAGCCCGGTCCAGACTGTGTTTCGGACATTGGTGCGGGGCGGAAAGTGGCGCGTTTCAGGCAGCCGGGCCGTCCAGACAACCGCGCGATGCAAGTGAGCGCGATCCGGACAACCCCGCCCGCCTGATTGTTGCGATCAGTAGCCGCTGTCGGTGGTCAATACGAAATGGCCCGGCTCGACCTCGTCATAGCGCGAGGGTTCGGGCACATAACCCAATGGGTGAATTGGCGACGGGATCGGCTTGAAATTCAAATCCTTTTCGGATTTTCGGTTGCGTGGATCCGCAATAGGCACCGCTTTCATCAGGGCCTGCGTATAAGGGTGCTGCGGGTTTTCAAACACCCGCGCCCGCGGGCCCATTTCCACAATGCGGCCCAGATACATCACGCCCACATCATGGCTCACCCGTTCCACCACCGCCATGTCATGGCTGATGAACAGATAGCTCAGCCCCAGTTCCGCCTGCAGCTCCATCATCAGGTTCAGCACCTGCGCCTGCACCGAAACATCCAGCGCGCTCACCGCCTCATCCGCGATAATCAGCTTCGGGTTCAGCGCCAGAGCCCGCGCAATCGCGATCCGTTGCCGCTGCCCGCCCGACATTTCATGCGGAAACCGCCGCATGAAGCTGCGCGGCAAGTGCACCCGGTCAAACAGCATCGCCACCCGGTCCGAAATCTCGGACGCGCTGACGCCGCCAAAGTTCCGCATCGGCTCCGCCACCTGATCCAGCAACTGCATCTGCGGGTTCAAAGAGGCAAACGGATCCTGAAAGATCATCTGCATGTCCTGACGCGCCTTGCGCAACGCCTCGGGCTGTAGCGCCAGAATATCCGTATCGCCCAGCATGACCGAGCCTGACATCGGCTCGACCAGCCGCAGGATCGACCGCCCGGCGCTGGATTTGCCACAGCCGGATTCGCCCACCAGCGACAGGGTCCGCCCCTTGTTCAGGGTAAAGGACAGATCCTCCACCGCATGCACATTGGCCACGGTCCGGCGGAAAAACCCGCCCTTGACCGCAAACCGCGTGGTCAACCCTTTGACCTCCAACAGCTTTTCGTCACTGCCCAGAATAGGCTCGATGGTCTGCCCTTCGACCCCCATCAGCTTCATCGGCTCCGGAGCGATCTTGCCCCGCATCTCGCCCAGCTTGGGCACGGCCGCCAGCAGTGCCTTGGTATAATCATGGCCGGGATTCTCGAAAATCTCTTCGACCGGACCCTCTTCGACCTTGTTGCCGCGATACATGACCACCACACGGTCCGCCATCTGCGCCACCACGGCCATATCATGCGTGATGAACATCACCGCTGTGCCGGTCTCGCGCTTGAGCCGATCCATCAAGGCCAGAATCTCGGCCTGAATCGTCACATCCAGCGCTGTTGTCGGCTCGTCCGCGATCAGCAGCCGCGGCTCGCAGGCCAGCGCCATGGCAATCACAACCCGTTGACGCATCCCGCCCGACAGCTCGTGAGGGTATTGCTCCAGCCGCCGCTCCGGCTCTGGAATGCGCACCTGACGCAGCAATTCCAACGCCCGGGCTTCGGCCTCGGCCTGGTTCATGCCCATATGAATGCGCAGACCCTCGGTCAGCTGCCGGCCCACCGTGAACACCGGATTCAGCGCCGTCATCGGCTCCTGAAAGATCATGCCGATTTCATTGCCGCGAATATGGCGCATCAAATCCTGATCAGCCTGCGCAATATCCAGCTCGCCCCCCTCGCGGCGATCAAAAAGCAGGCGCCCCGATGCAATTTTACCCCCGCCGAATTCCACCAGACGCATCAGCGACAGCGACGACACCGATTTGCCCGACCCGGATTCGCCCACAACGCAGACCGTTTCGCCGGCTTTGATCTCAAACGAGACGTCCTCAACCCCGACGACCGTGCCGTCCTTGGTCTCAAATTCAACGCGCAGCTTGTCTATCTTGGCGATTGGTTTGTCTTGCGACATCATTGGCGAGGCTTCAGGGGATTGATCCAGCACGCGTGGTTACTCCATGATCTTTTGTTCGAAACGGTAGTGTCAGCGTCATCGAAATGTCAAATGCCGTCTAAAGATTTCCCCACGGCAAGGCTTGCTTTTTCGTCAAACTCTGTTTCGATGCAATATTATCCGCTGGGGGGAATAGATGCACGATTTTTGGGCAGTGGCCTGCAGGTTCAGGCCACGTTTGGCGCAAAGGTTCGTGTTTTCGTATCGACGTCTCCCTAATGCAGATCTAAACGATCCAACGATGTCGCACAGCTTGCGGCTAAATGGAGTAGAAGCGTGTTAAAAACGCACAACAAGGAGTGTAAAATGAAGCTCAGAACCATCTTGCTCGGTGCAGCAGCCGGTGTGGCGATGACCGGCGCGGCCATGGCCGAGCGCGGCTCAGATGGACAGGTCAATATCATTTATTGGCAGGCCCCTTCGATTCTGAACCCCTATCTGTCGGGCGGAACCAAAGATCAGGACGCCTCGGCCATCGTGATTGAACCGCTGGCGCGCTATGACGAAAACGGCGACATCGTTGCCTATCTCGCAAGCGAAGTGCCAACGCTCGCCAATGGTGGCGTTGCCGAAGATCTGAAATCCATCACCTGGAAACTGCAGCCCGGCCTGCTCTGGTCCGACGGCACAGCCGTGACCTCGGCCGACGTCAAGTTCACCGCCGACTACTGCATGAACCCCGATGGCGGCTGCGCGCAGCTCAGCCGGTTTGACGGTGTAAAATCCATCGAAACGCCCGATGATCTGACCGTTGTGGTTCATTTCTCGGATGCGATGCCAAACCCATACGGCCCGTTCGTTGGCGCCACCTCGCCCATCATCCAGATGGCACAGTTCGCAGATTGCACCGGCGCCAAGGCTCCGGAATGCACAGACGCCAACTTTGGCCCGATCGGCACCGGCCCCTTTGTCGTGACCGAGTTCAAACCAAACGACGTCATCCAGTTCGAAGCCAACCCGAACTATCGTGACCCGGCCAAGCCTGCGTTTGCCAAAGTCTACTTCAAAGGCGGCGGTGACGCGACAGCAGCGGGCCGCGCGGTTATGGAAACCGGCGAATTCGACCACGGCTGGAACCTCCAGCTGGCCCCCGACGTGCTTGCCAAAATGGAAGCCGGCGGCAAAGGCAAAGTCGTCGTAGGCTTTGGCCCACTGGTCGAGCGTATCGAAATGAACATGACCAACCCGTCCCCGGACCTGCCGCCAGAAACGCGCGCAACCGAGGCCGAACCCCACCCCTTCCTGAGCGAGATGAAAATCCGCAAGGCACTCAGCATGGCCATCGACCGGTCCCTGCTGGTCGAAGTGGGCTATGGTCAGGCCGGCAAGGTCACCTGTGACCTGGTTCCATCGCCACCAAACTACTCCGCCAACAACGATTTCTGCATGACGCAGGACATCGAAGGCGCCAAGGCCCTGCTCGACGAAGCAGGCGCAGTGGATACAGACGGCGACGGCATCCGCGAATTCAACGGCGTGCCACTGGTGCTCAAGTATCAGACCTCCACCAACGCCGTCCGTCAGGACTTCCAGGCGCTGATCAAACAGTGGTGGTCCGAAATCGGCGTGGAAACCAACCTGGCCAACTACTCGGCCTCGGTCTTCTTCGGTGGTGACCCAGGTTCGCCAGACACATTCCAAAAGTTCTACTCGGACGTGGAAATGTACGCCAACACCTTCAACGGCACAGACCCGCAGGCCTATCTGGCGGCTTACCGTTGTGGTGGCGAACCAAAACCATCCAGCCAGTGGCAGGGTGAAAACATCAACCGTTTCTGCGATCCGGCCTATGACGCGCTCATCGACGAACTGGCAGCGACCGGTGACATCGCCAAGCGCGGCGAAATCGCGATCAAGATGAACAACATGCTGACCAAAGACAGCTACACCATTGTTCCTCTGGTTCACCGCGGCCGCGTCTCGGCCATCGCGACCACCCTGGGCGGCTACAAGATGAACGTCTGGGACACAGAAATGTGGAACATCGCCGATTGGTACCGTTCCGAAGGGTCCTAAGACCCCTCACACCCTGCCCGGTTCACGCCGGGCAGGGTCCGTTCCCGCGCAGGGCAATAAACAAAAACACTAAAAGCAAAGTGCACGCTGAATGCTGACCTATACGATACGACGATTGGTCCTGGCGGTTCCCACGCTGATTTTCATAAGTCTGGTTATCTTCCTGCTGCTAGAGCTCGCCCCGGGCGATCCGATGGCACAGGTCCCCCTGACCGTCCCACCAGAAGTGAAAGAGAAAATGCGCCTGGCCCTGGGCCTGGGCGAACCCGTGCATGTCCGTTTCTGGAAATGGCTGGTACAGTTCTTCTGGATCGAGCCTCAGGTGCTGATTGACTCCCTCTTCGGCACTTCGCTCTCCGAAGGCAAACTCCGTATTATCTCCTGGCAAACCCGCTCGCCCGTGATGGATATCGTGGTCCAGCGCCTGCCTCAGACCATGTGGGTCGTCGGCATGGCCTATGTGGTCGCCATCCTGATCGCCATACCGGTCGGCATCTACTCGGCCTACAAACAATATTCGATCTTCGATCAGGCCGGCACCTTTGTCACCATGATCGGCTATTCGGTGCCCCCCTTCTTCACCGGGCCACTGATGATCGTGATCTTCGCGGTCTGGCTGGGATGGTTCCCCTCGATCTATGACACCACACTCGAGGTCAACAGTTGGGAAAGCCTCAAGGCACAGTTCCGACAAATGTTCCTCCCCATGATGGTGCTCGCCCTTCAGATCACGGCACAGATCGCCCGCTTCATGCGCGCCTCGATGCTGGACAACCTCAATCAGGACTATGTGCGCACAGCCCGCGCCAAGGGCCTGGGCGAACGCACCGTCGTGCTGGTCCACGTGCTGCGCAACTCGATGATCCCGGTCGTGACCGTCATCGCGCTGGCCGTGCCCGCAGTGTTTGGCGGCTCCATCATCACCGAGCAGGTGTTCAAGGTGAACGGGATCGGCCAGCTGCTGATCACCTCGATCCAGGCCAATGACCTGCCCATGGTGCAAACCCTGACCTTTATCTTTGCCGTGCTCATCGTGCTGTTCAACCTGATCGCCGACGTGCTCTACGGTATCCTTGACCCAAGGATCCGCTATGACTGAGTCCTCCTCCACACATTTCGTGTCCGACAAGATCACCAATGCCGGCGCCCTGCCCGACCCGGTGCCCACCTCTCCGCCGCGCAGCCAATGGCTGGACGTCTGGGATCAGTTCAAGCACCACAAGGGCGCCATGGCCGGTGGCTTTGTCTTCCTCGCGATCCTGCTAGGGGTCGTCATCGGGCCATTCCTGTGGTGGGTCGATGCCACCTACCTGCCCACCGGACGGGATTTCCTGACCTATCGCGATGCCCGCCCCATCTATCACCTGATCTGGGACAGCGAGGCCAAAGTGTTCTGGCAACACCCGCTGGGCACAGACAACCTGGGCCGTGACACGCTGGCCCGCATGTTGTCAGGCGGGCGCGTCTCCATCGCCGTGGGCCTCACCGCCATGGCCCTGTCGATCCTGCTGGGCACGCTGGTCGGCGTACTCGCCGGCTTTGTCAAACGTCTGGACGGCGTGCTCATGCGCCTCACAGACCTGTTCCTGGCCCTGCCCCTGCTGCCGCTCATCCTGGTGGCCTCGCTGCTGTTCCGCGAACCGCTGTCAGCCACATTCGGGGTCGAAGGCGGCGTCTTTGTCCTCGTGGTCAGCCTGATCGGCATCACCAGCTGGATGCAGACCGCCCGCATCGTGCGCGGCGACGTGCTGGCCCTCAAAGAGCGCGAGTTCATCCTGGCCGCCCGCTCCATCGGCACCTCGCCCAGCAAACTGGTGGCCCGCCACCTGCTGCCCAACGTGCTGTCCCCCATCATGGTCTCGGCCACCTTGGGCATCGCCGTGGCCATCATCACCGAAAGCGCGCTCAGCTTCCTGGGCTTCGGCTTCCCACCGGATTTCCCAACATGGGGGCGCCTGCTCAACGACAGCGTCGACCGGATGGACCTCTACCCCGAACGTGTGATCTGGCCCGGCCTGCTGATCTCGCTCACCGTGCTGTCCGTGAACTACCTGGGCGACGGGCTGCGCGACGCGCTCGATCCCCGCATTCGCGGCCGCTAAGGCACATTGCGAAGTGCTTGAAACACCGCCCATCCCATGCCCCTTGCCACATGGGATGGGCAAACACCCCCGATCACAATCCCGCGTATCTCCCGCCCCCGCGCCAGAAACCGTCTTGTGATCTCTCCCCCCTGCTATATCCTGACCCCCCGCAACCCACATTCAGGATCTGGCATGAAACGCCCCCTCACCCTGCTCGCCCTCTGCATCGGCGTCACCGCCGGACCCGCTCTGGCCGCTGACACCTGCCCCTGGGCCGGTGGCTCATTTGACTTCAAGGAAAACGGCATTTACGGCGAACTCGACGTCAACGCCGACTGCACACAGCTGGTCTGGAAACGGGTGGACGAGCCTCAGACAACTGCCCTGACCCGCACCAAGAACGGCTGGAAAGGCGAACTCGAACGCGTCGATGTCGAGCTGCTGGAAAACGGCAAAAGCCTGCGCATCTACGATGGCGGCGTCATGCGCCAGACCTCGGTCAAACCCAAGGGCTGAACCGGGGGCCGCTTTCGGCTGGGGCGATCACGACGCCAACGCCAGAGCGGCCATTCGGCCAACCTGCCGAGAAGGTCGGTTGGGGCCGTAACCCGACATGCGGCGATGCAAAAACATACGTCTAATCGAGGCGTAATTCAGAAGCATGAACAATGTGTTCAAACTGTTGGCGACCGACCGCATCATAGCACCTTAGGGTCACGACAGCTCCCGCTGGATCGTTCCAGGCAATCGACACTTCGCCAAAGTTGAAACCTGTAAATGGTCCTTGGATTCGCTTGGCGTTGTTGAGTTCAGCATATGCCGGCTCCGAGTGCGTCATCCCGCTCGATGTGAAATCCGTCAACACATAGGGGCCTTCATCTGTCCCCGAGATTTCCGAGTAGTGCACATTTCCGGACAGAAAAATAACTCCATTCGCCTGCGTTGTTTCGATCAACTTGAACAGCCTTTGACGTTCAAGAGGATAGTTCCCCCACTCTTCCATGGCTTTCTCATCAGCAACAACCTGTGTGCTTGAACAGATAAAGCGGACTTCCGCTGGCTTGGATAACTCTAGCTCTAACCAATCCCATTGCTCCTGACCCAGCAGGGTGGCGTCGGGATCAGTGGACGGCAAATATTGGCCGCGAATGTTGAGGGCGGCCTTCACCGCCTTGTCTCGCGCATCAATCAGATACGGCGATTTGAAACTGCGCGTATCCAGCAGAATGATCTGAGTGCGTTGTCCTTCTGGCCCAAACATCGCGGCATCATAGATACCGGCCCTTTTTCGCCGGATTGACGCGACCGGCTCGCCGAAGAAGTCCAGAAAAATCTCTTTGGAAATGTCTTTGAGTTCGAACTCCGCGCCGCCGTCATGCTTGCCATAGTCGTGGTTATCCCACGTCGCAAGAATCGGAGTTTTACTACGGAACGCCGCAAATTCCGGGATTGCAGCCAGTCTTTCCCAATCTGCAATCAGACTTTCCCGCGTTGGCGAAAAGACCTCTTCTCCATGCCAGTCGCCATAGATCGCATCTCCGAGGAACAGGAAAACATCCGGATCACGCCGACTGACAAAGTCCCAAATTGGTTGCGGCTCCCATTGTTTTGCACAGGATCCGAATGCAATTCGGGAAATCGGCGCCTGGGTGTCTGCATTCGACCTAACAGTAGATAGAAACTGGAAAAAACCAGCCGCTAATGTTGTTGCCAGGAAATCGCGTCGCGTGGTCATGAATTCAGGTCATTCTGTTGGGTGGCCGAAGTTCTCCGCTCTCATCGTGCACGACGAAGGTACAACATGACAATGCACATTGACTTGCTGTTCTCGAAGGGAAAACCGGTCGTCCCGCACTCAGCCGGCCTCGCCCGCGAAGCCCGGCTCCCTCAGATCTCGGCAAAAAACGTGTCAAAATCAAACCGGGTTTTGCCAAGGGCATGCGTCCAGAGTGCCAGGATGCGCAGAAATACCTATGCTTGACGTCCCGCCCGAAATAACAAACCGTCAGGTCATCGGTCCGCACTGGTATCCTGACCAGGTCGCCCCCTGCTCGAAGCCAAGCAATCCAAAGCCCTTGGACAAGACGCTTTGCAACAGCGTCCCGGTATCATCCCACATCGAAAATCAAAGGAGTCTGAGAAGATGATCTCAGCCGAATACTGCCGTCTCATGTCCCGCTACAACACCTGGCAGAATACCTCACTGGTAACTGCCGCTGACCACCTGACCGAAGCTGCCCGCCACAAAGATCGCGGCGCATTCTTCCAATCCATAGCGGCCACCCTGAACCACCTGTATTGGGCTGACGCCCTGATATTGCAGCGCTTGAAGGGAAACGAGCGGCCGGAGGAAAGCGTCCAGCACTCTCTGACCCACCCATCAGACTGGAACGACTTCAAAGCCCTGCGTTGCAAACGCGACGAGGAAATTGAAAACTGGGCGGCCCGGCTCGTCGACGCGGACCTCGACGGAGTGGTTGTTTGGTATCCAGGCGACGGCGCAACGCGTATCGAGAAACCAAAGGCCCTTTGCGCAGCAGAGCTGTTCAATCACCAGACCCACCACCGCGGTCAGCTCCACGCCATGCTGACAGCGGCAGGCCTAGAGCCAGAGCCAACCAACCTGTCGATGGTGCCATAGAGCGCACCAAAAACCCCACGCCTGACCATCCTTCCAGCGCAGAATGTGCCAAAACTCAATCGTTTTTTGGCCCTGAGGTTCTGTCAGGGGGTTTATGTCCGCTTGGCGGACGAAGCAGCCGGCGGTCCTGCCGGGATGAGTGTCTGGTTCGGCGAACAACTCAGTTTTTTTCGCCGTCCTCGACTTCTTGCAATTTTCTAAAAGCGGTTGGCGTCATGCCGTTTGCGCGGCGGAAGGCTCGGGCGAAATTGGCGGCATCCGTAAACCCGAGAACGGTCGCGATATCGGAAATCGATCTACTGGTCGTGAATAGAACCTCTCTTGCGTATTGCTGCCTCACGAAGCTTATCTCGTTGGCAATATTGGTCCCGTTCTCAGCCAGTCGTCGTTTCAGCTTGTGCTGGCTCATCGATGCGAGAGCCGCACATTTTGAAGCGCTCAGGTCAATCTGTTCGATGTGCGCCCGGAGCATTTTCCTAAAGGATTGAACAAACCCGTCGGCAGCCGTGCTGGATATCTTCTCCGTAGCTAAACTGGACGACACAGGATCCAGTTTTAGGGACAACCAAGACGACGGAAAGTGAATGCGGAACCCCATTCTGTTCCCCTTCATAGGATGCATCAGGTCGAATTCCGATGGCAGAACCTTGGGGTCGCTCACGGTCACTGTTAGTTTCGATGGGTCCAGCCGATTGCGCAAAGCCCGCCGGAGAACGGCCAGGCCGAGCGCCACCATGAATGCATCGTTCTGAGCGGGCATAATCTGGGGCGCAAAAGAGCGCGTTTCTCCAAAAACTGCTGTTTGGCCGACTATATTGAGATGTTCTGTGACAGAACTGGCAATCTCGTTGGACCGCGCGATAAAGATCGACAGGAAGTCTCCCGCCGTTGACGCGCGCGCCTCAGCGTCCTCAAGTATCGCCCAACCCTGAACATCGAGTTTGCTTCCAACGCGGGCCCCAAAAAAGGGATCTTCGGCAGACTTGGCAGCGTTCTCGACAAACTGGTGGATGACCATGACGTGAACTGAGAGGTCGGCCTCAAAGATTGCACCCTCAGTTAACCCGACGCTCTCAAACACTGGTTCCGGGTCAATACCGCATTCACGGAGTTCCGCGGCGAAGGGGTGCAAAATGCTCAGTTTTACGAGTGGTAAAATGTGCTTCATAGATTCAGTGTTCGCTTTGATTGTCAGTTTCATCCTAGCGCCTCAGAACGACCAAAAGGGAAAAAAATTGCTCTAAGTAGTCCCTATGGGGCAAGAAACTGCCCCAACCGCGCCTCGAAGACAGGCGATGGTTCCGTCAATCGTTATACTGTCTCTCAGTTCAAACGCCCCAAGCACAGGGGCTGATCCAATGGGAGATGGATATGAAAAGTACTCTGCAATCTGTTGTGGGTGTTTTGCTCGTGACAGCAACGGCTACGTCGGCGCTGGCTAAGGAAGAGGCTTCACCGGCACTGGTTCTATTCACGAACTGTGCGGTGTTTGATGGTTTCACCGAAACCTTGATTGAAGGGCAAAATGTTCTGATTGAGGGCAATCTGATTTCGGCTGTCGGCGATACGTCACTTGAGGCAAAAGGTGCAAACCAGATTGACTGCGATGGTCGCACTTTGATGCCTGGGCTGATAGATGCGCACTCGCATCTCTACCTGAACATTAGTGGCGGCCTTGGTGCCGTGGAGGCTGCAACCTGGGACGAAATTGCAGTGCGCGCGGCGCACATGGCCAATGAATACCTGTATAGCGGGTTTACCAGCGTACGCGAAATGGGCGGCGGAGGGTCGGGTGTGAAGAAGACGGTCGATGCGGGTCTGATAGATGGCCCACGCATTTACCCGGCCGGTGCCTTTCTCTCACAAACATCGGGCCACGGCGACTTTCGGACCGCATCCATGCGCAACCCGAACTTGCCTCCCTATGCCAATGACAGCAATGCGCAACGTCTCGGAATCACGTATGTGGCAGACGGTGTAGATGGTGTCATGGCGGCTGTTCGTCAGAACCTGTCTCAGGGGGCCACTCAGATCAAAATGATGGCGGGAGGTGGCGTCGCTTCGATTCTCGATCCACTTCACACACTTCAATACCAACCCGAAGAACTCGAAGCGGCGGTACGCGTTGCAGCCGATTGGGATACCTATGTCGGAGTTCACGTCTTCTCTGACGAGGGAATTACGCGTGCCATTGAGGCGGGTGTAAAAAGCATCGAACACGGCTTTTTCGCCAGCCGGGAAACACTTCAGCTGATGAAGGACAATGATATCTTCCTTGTCTCTCAGATGACTGGAATATCCCCTTATATCGAACAGAACCCGGGCCTTCAAACCAAGGAAAACCAAGCGAAACTCGCTTTGGCAACTGAATTTTCAAAGGATTTTGTCGAGAACGTCAAGGAAATCCAACCAAAAATGGCGTTCCAGTCTGACATCGTTTTTGCTCCTGCTGAACTATTCAGGACACAAATGGATCACGAAAAGTGGTTCCACGCTGAACTCTTCGGCAATCATGCAATGCTTGTTGCGGCAACCTCTTCGGCCGGTGAACTTCTGGCATACTCAGGAAAAGCCAACCCTTACCTCGAAGGTCCTCTTGGTGTGATTGCCGAAGGCGCTTACGCCGACGTTCTCATTGTCGATGGAAACCCACTTGAAGACATCAGTGTCATCGGCGGCAACGAGAAATGGTACGACGCCGAACCGCGTCCTCGTGACATCCCGACGATGCGACTGATCATGAAAGATGGCGTGATCTACAAAAATACTCTGAACTGACTAATATGCGTGGCGGCTTCAAGAAGGTCGCCACGCGTTTCCGGCATCTCATACCTCAAGTGGCTGTCTAGATCGCATTTTGAACAACAAACATTCCTAAGGATAGCGTGCCGGAGCCATACCCTGAAGAGCAATGAAGGAAATCACCAAAAGCGGCCATAAATGAGTGGTGCAGAAAGTGTAACTTTGGGCTCGTTCCAGACCTTCTCTGCACCGCAGGCTGTGCCAAACTCGACCGTTTGTGTCACCGGCGATAACGACCGTTTCTGGCACTGCCAAATCGTTTAAGCTGACGTTGGCTCGGCTGCAGCGAAAGGGGGCTATGCCCCGCATCTCACCAATTCAAGCCGGTTGAAGCGGAGGGCCGCTATCCGAAAACGTCGCCGCCACCCCTATCCGACGCCAACCGTCCCATTCGCCACCTTATCCCGCGAATGGTGGTTATGTCCCGGGCATGAATTTTGGTTTTACCCATTAAATTCAATTACTTAGATACACACCCCAGCTGGGGCATCTCACCCCAGCCGCTTTCGGTTAGAATATGATCGAGAACTTCGCCCAGGGCCTGACCGATTTTCCGGTTCACTTTTGCCATGTCAGAACCCGCGTTTTTAACGGCGCCATGCAGGCTTGCAACGTCGGGATCATCGGGCCCTTCGGCGATGAATATCAAGGGGTCGCGCCCCGCCACAATTGCCGCAAGGGCGTCATGCACGATCTGGTCTATTTCTGCGAACAATGCGTTGTCGGTTCTATCTCCCCTGTTTCGACCCAGTGACGCACCAGCGCGTATTCAACTCCCTGAGAGCCGACTACAAACCTGTTCGCATCACATCCGTCCCAAATCATTCGCCCGACCAAAGTGTCGCGTCGATTTTGGCTGAGTTGAGTAGCGATGTGACGTGCGACATCGGATTCAGCCATAGGCGTAACAGGATGTCGTGCCATGACGGGGTGTCCGTCCAGACGGTAAACCTGATCACCAAGACCCGCGAACAAATGCCCGAATACCTGAAAACGTTGCATCTGCGGCGCCGTGACAAAGACCGGAACCATCTGTTGCTCCGTCAAGTCTGCGCCAATTTCGATGGCTCGCCCGATGGACCCGATTTCGGGTGAAGACTCCAATGTAGAGCAAATTTTTTGATGAACGAAGCGATTGACGAGGTTGTCGTACGCGGTGTTCCAAAACAAACCGCAACTGATTTTCGCTGGGCCACATGAACATCCTTGGCGCCGTCATTTTCGGGGGTAACCGACGGCGTCTTTTCGGATGCTTGCAACAAGGCAATTGAGTTCGGGAAACCTGTTCTGATGCGCGATGACTGGAAGCGTGTATTTGAACCGGACGAGATTGCTGCGAGCATTGAGAGGATCACCTAGCCTTGCAATTCTGATCCACTTATAGCACCAGTTGATAAGTTTCGATTTGGAGGGGCATGCAGCACCTGCACATCTAACGAATCAGGTTGCGCAATATGGATGACTCTGACGGCAAAATCGTCCGCATGAAACTGTCTGATCAGGTGTTCGAGCGCTTGCGAGAACTCGTCGCGAGCGGCGAACTTGCGGCAGGCGACGTTGTCCCATCGGAACGTGTACTGATGGAACGCTTTGGTGTTGGTCGACCTGCGGTTCGGGAAGCCCTGCAAGCGATGCAAAGCAAGGGGCTGATTACGATCACGCACGGCGGGCGAAGCCGCGTTAACGCATTGACCGCGGGTATTGCGTTCAGTCAAGTCGATGACATCGCAAAACTGTTGCTCTCCAGCGAACCGTCCAACGTCGAACACCTCAAACAAGTGCGACATTTCCTTGAATTGGGGACGGTGCGTATTGCTGCACAGAAGTGCCGGGCAGCAGATGCTGATGATCTTGTCGCGCTTATCGACAAGCAACGCGCCAATCTTGGCGATGCCGAGGCGTTTATGAAATCCGACATCGCGTTTCACACGCGTCTGGCGTTGATCACAGCGAACCCGCTGATCCATTCCATCACTGAGATGATGCTGACGTGGTTGTTTGAATACCATTCCTCGTTGCTGTTGTGGTCGGGACAGGAACAAAAGACACTGGACGAGCACGTGGCGATTGTTAACGTCTTACGCGCCAATGACGAAGAAGGCGCGGCCCGCGCGATGGACGATCACCTCAATCGTGCAAACACCAGGTTTACATCGTCTCCGTCGCGTTAGCGGCAGTTACACCACGCGAGCCGTAAAGGGCAGCGGGTGTCCAAACAGACAGTCCGACCGACGCGATTGCGCAAGCCAGGCCGATTACATAAGCAGCGCCAAACGTGCCGCAATAGCGCGGATCATCATGGGCCATACAAATACGTTCATTGTCGGGGTTTGGGATAAGGCAGATCAATTCAAGATCGAAAACCTGATCGGGGCAAGCATGCTGCGCCGCTGCGAATGCCTCGAATTGCGCGGTTGTATCGCCAAGTTCCGCATCAAAATGGCAGAGCAGCCGCTGAGGATTCACAACCGCAATGTCACTGGGTTTATCGGCCAATCGCAGTGCATCTTGCGCGCCAATGACCCGTGCCATTTCCGGGAAGATGGCGCCAATTTCACCCGTTTTAACCGGCAACGCGGGGCTGGTCGGTCCCGAAAAGGGGAACAGCGTCGCTCAAACCTCTGCAAGTGACACGGTGCACCCTTGTTCGGCGGCCATATAAGCGGCTTCGACCAAGGCCAGTGTCTTGAGGTTGTCGGCGCCGGATGTTTCTGGCTGACGGCCTGAATTGATGCAATCAACGAAATGCTGCTGGATGGTCAGCACACTTTCTTGAATATTGTGCCACGGCTTTTGCGCCCAAGGCAGCAGCGGCGGAGAGACATCGGTTTGCGTCTCTCCATCTGCTTGCACGGTTAGTCGATACCCTGCATCAAGACGCAACGTGCCGAGGGTGCCGTCAATTTCCAGCAAGGATTGCGGGAAGGTCTCGGGTGTTCGTTGTGTGGCATAAGAACAATCAACAACGCTCGTGGCGCCATTCTCATGGGTCAACATCATCGTTGCGACGTCTTCGCCGTTGATCTTGGCGTTTACCCGCCGTGTGGTCGCCGCGATCCGCGTGGCATCTCCAAAGAAGGCGCGCGAGATGTCGAGGATGTGAATGCCGAGATCCTCAATTATGAACCGCTTGCCTTCCGCCAGATAAGGCTGGCCTGAAAACACGTCATATCCAGACCGGAAACTCACGCGCCCAAAAAAGGGTTCACCAATTGTGCCCGCCTTTACAATGTTCAGGGCAGCCTGAATGGGGGACTGCCAACGGAAATTCTCGTGCACCATGAGGGTTTTTCCGGCCGTCTGCGCGGCATCAACCATGGCGCGGGCGTCCGCCATATTTTCAGCGAAAGGTTTTTGGCAAATAATATGAACGCCCGCTTTCGCGGCCATTTCCACCAAACCGCGGTGCGATCCAACGGTCGTTGCGATGTCGACAAAATCAAAGCCACCCTCATCGAACATTTTCGCGGCATCGGTGTAGCGGCGTTGAACACCAAAAGCACTCCCGCTGGCGTTCAGCCGTTCCGCGTCTTGATCACAAAGTGCGACGATCTCAACACCGTTAATATCGCGCCAAGCCTCCAGTTGGTTTTGTGCGAAAAACCCGCACCCGATAACTGCGCCTTTCATGGCTTCTCCATTAGTTGTCGATTGCCGATTGTGCTTGCAGTGCGACGCGGGCCTGCACCTTTTGTTGGGCCTGATCAATGACCACAGCGGCGATGATGACAAGTCCCTTGATGACAGTTTGCCAGAACGAGGACACGCCCATCATGACCAACCCGTCCGACAGGACGCCAATAACGAAGGCACCGATGATCGTGCCACCAATACGGCCACGACCGCCCGACATTGACGTCCCCCCAAGAACCGCCGCGGCAATCGCGTTAAGTTCGAATGTGTTGCCGGTTGCAGGGTGTGCCGCGACCAGTTGCGACGAAATAATAAGCCCGACCAAAGCGGCGCAAAAACCAGAGAAAATATATACAAAGTACTTGGTCCGATTGACCTTGATACCGGACAGGCCCGCCGCACGTTCATTCCCGCCAACCGCATAGATATGGCGGCCCAGCGGAGTGCGTGTGGCGATGTAGGCCGCCAAGAGTCCGACAGAGATCAGCATGACAATCGAAACAGGTATGCCCAGAATTTCACCGGCACCGATCCAGCGGAACGTATCTGATCCGTATTCTGGATTGCCGTTCAGGTTTGGAAATGTCCGCCCATCAGAGCTGAGCATGGCAGCCCCACGTGCAACGTAAAGCGTTCCCAGCGTGGCGATGAAGGGGGCCACGTTTAGCTTCGTTATCAGGAATCCGTTGATCGCGCCGATGAACACACCCACACCAATGACCAGCAAGCAAATTTCGAATGTGTTGAACTGAATGGACCAGCCCAGCCCGACATCTATGCCATTTAGCACGAGGTATCCGGCGACCATCCCGCAAAGCCCGACAATAGACCCAACCGACAGATCAATGCCGCCGGAGACAATGACGAATGTCATTCCGATCGCCAAAAAGGCATTCAACGCCACGTGTTTGGACATAATCACCATATTCGCGGTCGATAGAAAGTTCGGCGCGTTGAAGGCAAAGAAGGCAAACACCAGGATCAGCGCGATGAAGGTGCGCGCCTTTAGCAAGATCAGCAGTGCATCGGGGCTTGATGGCGACGATGGGGCAGAAACAGATTGATCGGCCATTTAAACGGGCTCCTTTTTGCGGCTGGAGGTGGCATGACCAATGGCCGATGCTTCGACCAATGCGCCATTCGTTGCGTCGTTTCGACTGAATTCACCGGTGACACGCCCGTTGGACATCACCAAGATACGGTCGGACAGAGACATGACTTCGTCGAGGTCAGAGGTCACGAAAATGATCCCAAGCCCATCGGCGGCAAGCTTGCGCATGACGCGAAAGACTTCGGCCTTGGCGCCAATGTCGATCCCGCGCGAGGGTTCATCCATCAGCAAGACCTTGGGGTCGGTCATCAACGCCTTTGAGATGACAACTTTTTGCTGGTTCCCACCTGACAGTGACGAGACCGCGTGTTCCGCCGAGGCGATTTTGACAGTCATGCGCTTGACAAATTCCGCAACGGTTTGACGTTCGCGGGCCAGGCTCATGTAAAGACCTCGGGTGAATTTCTTGAGGCTAGACAGCGTCATGTTCTCGCGGATTGAAAGAATTTCAACCAGCCCGTCGTTTTTGCGATCTTCTGGGATAAGCGCGAGACCGCGGCCAATCCGGCCGGCGACAGTTTTTTCCCTGAGGGGAGCACCGTCCACGTACATCTGGCCCCGCGCGTGCGGGTGACGGCCGATGACGCATTCAAGGAACTCGGATCGTCCCGCCCCCATAAGGCCATAAATGCCCAAAATCTCCCCATGTTTAAGGGACAGTGAAACGTCATCAACCAACAGCCCCCCTGCGGAGCTGCCGAGTGACACATTTTCGGCCCGAAACACTTCTTCGCCAAACGGGTGATCAATTTCTTTGGCAAAATCCTTGCCAGTTTCACCGATCATATTGCGCACGATCCAGTCGACATCGACGCCTTTCATTGACCGCGCGCCTGTAATGACTCCATCGCGCAGAACCGTGATGTAGTCTCCGATGCGGATCAATTCCTCGAGCCTGTGCGAAATATAAACGATGCCAACATCATTGGCCTTTAGATCGGCGATGACCCGAAACAGGATTTCAACTTCTGCAGCAGACAGCGCGGATGTTGGTTCATCAAGGATAAGAATGCGGGCATCATGGGCCAGGGATTTAGCGATTTCGACAATCTGTTGCTGGCCGACCCGCAGGTCACCGACCAGATCATCAGGGTCGATGTCCTGCTCAAGACGTTCCATCAATGCCCGGGTCTGTTCTCGTTGCGCAGCTTTGTCGATGTCCACGCGACCACGGGTTTTTTCACGGGCGATGAAGATGTTCTCAGCAACCGTCAGGTTCGGGAACAGGTTTAGTTCCTGAAAAACGATCCCGATACCGTGGCGGCGTGCTTCTTCTGTGGTTTTGAACGTGACTGATTTGTCGTCGATCAGAATTTGTCCACTGGTCAGCTGTTCCACCCCCGAGATGACCTTCATCATCGTTGATTTGCCAGCGCCGTTTTCTCCGACAAGGACATTGACCGCCCCCATGTGCAGGTCAAAATCCGCAGCGCTTAGCGCAACCGTGCCAGGATAGACCTTGGTACCGTTTCGAATGGAAAGACCAATAGGGTGTTTCATCGTCACTCCCCGACGGTCATTGCGGTGGGGACCACCTCAAGCGTGCTGTTCAGGTCTTTGAAGGTGAACATGCCCTCAAACGTTACGGTTTGACCGACGAGATCACCCTCTGGGATCGTTAGCCGTTCATGGGCCATCGCGTTTAGACCCTTGCCAAGTTTGGCGAATTCGATCTGGTCGCGGAAATTACTGAAAAGTAGAAATGGCATCGCATCGCGCAGCGTGGTTCCGCGCATGATTGGTCCAAGTTGCAGGGTCACATCAATCTCGCCGTCGCCGCTTGTATCCAGATGTATTTTGGCGGCGCGGCTTTCCGTTTTGGCTTCGATAACGGTGCCCGTGCCCGAGATTGCAAAATTCCACGGGTTTGCTTCGCCTTCAGGGCGCAGTCCATATTCTTCGCCGGCAGCATCAACATCACGCGCCAGCGCAGTACGCAATTCATCAAGCGGAACAAGATGTGCCGCAATCGTCGGGATCACTTCGGTATCCCAAATCTCACTGGCATAGATTGCCATGCGTTCTTCATCCGTCAGCGACGCTTCAACCTCAACGGCATCGTTCGGGTCCACGTTTTTCACGACCTTGCAGGCTGTCGTTGCCGTGAATGCGCTTAATGCGATGACGGAAATCAGAATATTATAACGCATGGAGCCCCCAGTTCATCAGGAAAGAACCCGGCCGCGAAGCCGGGTTCAACAGTTTCAGGTGAAGCGATTTACCCGCTAAGGGAGAATGTTTCGAGATCAGCTGCGTTGTCCGCGTTGATCAGAACGCAATCCATCAGCTGCTTTTCTTCGAGCCCAGTGGAACCGGTCTCGATGTACATATCCGCCTGCTCAACCGCGAGTTGCGCCTGACGATAGGCAGGCTGCAGAACAGTCGCCTTGATGCCACCCGCAAGAATGCTGTCGCGAACATCGTTGGAACCGTCAAAGCCCACAACAATCACATCGGCACGTCCTGCGGCTTCCAAAGCAGCCCAGGCACCCATTGCCATCGTGTCATTGCCACAGATAACGCCCTTGATGTCAGGGTTTGCCTGCAGGATAGATTCCATCTTTTCAAAGGCTTCCGTTTGGGACCAGTTCGCAGACTGCTGCGCAACCATGACCAGATCAGGATATTGGTCGATGATGTCGTGATAGCCCGCAGACCGGATGCCGGCGTTGGTATCGGCTTCACGGCCAACCAGCTCAACATAGTTACCTTCTTCTTCCATGATCCGGACGAACTCTTCGGCGCCCAACTGTGCACCTTGGTAGTTGTTGGAAACGATCTGGCTGACGGCAATGCCTGTTTCTTTGATTTCGCGGTCAATCAGGAACGACGGAATACCCGCATCCTTTGCGCGCTGAACCGCGGCAACAGTCGCGTCTGCGCCAGCGTTGTCCAGGATAATCGCGAGGGCGCCACGTGCGATGGCTGTGTCAAACAGCTCAGATTGTTTGTTTGGGTCATCGTCGTGAACCAGAACAATCGTTTCGTAGCCCAGCTCGATCGCGCGTTTTTCCGCGCCAACGGCCTCGGCCTTGAAGAACGGATTGTCATGGCTGGGCGTAATAATAGCGATCAACCCCTTGCCTTGTGCAAAGCCTATTTGCGCACTGGCAAGCGTTACGACACCCGCGAGCCCGGACATAAAAATACGACGGTTGGTTTTCATTGGTAGTCCTCCCTTTGACTCAGCCAGCTGAGCGCAAGACTGATTGAATGCTACCATTTCGACTGCCAGTCATATTGTCAACAGGTGTGATGAGTATGTCATAATGTGGACCAATCACCCCCGAAGTAAACCCGCTCGCTTCTTGCACTACGATCCGTCGCGCGATGTTGGCTGGACTCGTGTCGCCCATCGGTCGGCTTAGTGCTCTACAATTAGTTATAGATCGCGTCATTCGGGTCAGCGGCTTTGTTCGTGAACGCCAACATCAGCTAGAAGCCAATCATCAATCTTTTAAACGGATCAAACTATTTGGGCCCATGGTCATCGACACAGACATGGACAGTGCTTGCGGCAACAAACGGTGCGCGAAGGGCTCTCAAACTTCCAGTGAACGATCTTAAGCGCAGCTAAGGACCTGAAACGACCGCCTGTGGCGATTGCAGCTTCATACACTAATGGGATGTACCGGCTGCTGCAGACGGTATGTAGGTCTGTTTTGCTGCTCCACCTTTAGGTCAGCCCGGGCACATAGCCCATTCAAGACGCAAATACTGCGCGCACGGGGCTGTACTTAATATTAATAAGCGCTAATTTAATGAGATGATTGAAACACCCAAGCCAAGGCGCGGACGACCACCTCTATCTGATCGTCCAGAAACGCGAGATCGCATCCTGGACGCAGCGTTGGAGGTTTTTTCCGAACGTGGTTTCGACGGCGCGACGGTGCGCCAGATTGCTGCAAAAGTTGGCGTGAGCGATCCCGCTCTTTACGCCCACTTCAAGGGCAAGCAAGAGATATTTGAAGCCCTTTTGAAATTGGCCGGGCCTGATCTGCTGGCAAGTGCAGGACCGTCTCTGGCGTCCGATGAAACGCCTATGCAGGTCGCAATCCCGGACATATTTGGAAACATTGTTGCAACCTGGTCTACCCCGCGTGCCAGAGCGTTCGCTTCACTCGTCTTGCGTATGGGGCCAGATGGGCTCGGCAATATGTTGCAAGATGTATCGGCGCGGCTGCGTCCGGTTTTTACGGCTTGGCAGACACGAGGAGAATTGCGGAAAGACATTCCAGTCGACGTCGCAATTTGGCAGGTTATCGGGCCGCTTGCGGGGCTTCGGATCACGTATTTGCACGGCAACGCATCCAAAGCGGATGTCGCACAGGCCACATCGTTGGCCAAGGCTCATTTGCAGATTGTCGCGCAAACACTCACCCCACCAAAGAGCCAAGAAGAATGACCAATCAAAGCGACGCCTTACAAATCGTTGGCCCCAAGAACACATTCCCCAAAGTGTCGCTGATGGAGCCAGCGCAATCCGGCTACCTCTTGCTGGCAATCGAGGTTGATCACCGCCCGCCGATCGGTTTTTTCGTGGAAAGCGCCTCAAAGAAAAAACTGCTCAACACGCTCAAAGCTCTGTCACAGGCGCTGGTTTCGGCTGATGACGTCTTGGACGCCACCGTCTTCAAGGCCCTGATCATTCCCCCGGGGCGAGGCGCGTTTTTAAAGAAACGTCCAGACGTCAAAATCGCAAAGTTTGACGTGGTCTTGCTGGTGGAATTCAAAACCGTCGAAGCCGCAAAAGAATACCAAGCGACGGCTGACTGGGCTGAACTCGTGGCCGACACCAAGGATAATTCATACAATGTCATAAGCATCGCCGCGTCCAACATACGCCGGATCGGTCCGGTCGATCACGCAACCAACGGTGTCTTCTTGTTTAATTACTTCTACGCGGACAGTTTGGATATCAATCTGCAAGTGTGGAATTACACTGCGGGCTGGTTTCAGGATCAGACCAACCTCGACAATTCCACCGTTCTATTGCCCGACGACGCAGCCCAAGTCCCCTATACAATTATCAATCACTGTCGCTGGGACCGGCTGCGCGATATCTTACCCGCGTTACTTTTCAACAGGTCGTTCAAGCCATTCGTGCTGGATAATTTCGAGCAAAACAACACAGCAGCCATTCCCATCCTGTATAAACGGGCTTGAAGATCCAGCGAAATATTCAAACATAGAGCGGGTTTTGGGGCAACCGCAGCGAATGGGTGCTCCGTCCCACATCTCGCCAATTCAAGCCGGTTGAAGCGAAGGGCAGCTATCCGAAAACGCCGCCGCATTGAGAAGGTCGACGCACCGGACAAATGAAGTGCGCGAAGCGAAAACCGGCCGTCCCGCACTCAGCCAGCCTCGCCCCCTAAGGCGCGCTGCAAACATAAGATTTCGCCGCCAGCCCAATGCGACGCCAACCGACCCATGCGCCACCTTCACCTGCGAAGCTCGGCTCCCTCAGATCTCGGCAAAAAAACGTGTCAAAATCAAACCGGGTTTTGCCAAGGGTATGTGTCCAGAGTGCCAGGATGCGCAGAAATACCTATGCTTGACGTCCCGCCCGAAACAACAAACTGTCAGGTCATCGGTCCGCACCGGTATCCTGACTAGGTCGCCCCCTGCTCAAAGCCAAGCGAACCCAAGCCCTCGGACAAGACGCTTCGCAACAGCGTCCCGGTATCATCCCACATCGAAAATCAAAGGAGTCTGAGAAGATGATCTCAGCCGAATACTGCCGTCTCATGTCCCGCTATAACACCTGGCAGAATACCTCACTGGTAACTGCCGCTGACCACCTGACCGAAGCTGCGCGCCACAAAGATCGCGGCGCATTCTTCCAATCCATAGCGGCCACCCTGAACCACCTGTATTGGGCTGACGCCCTGATATTGCAGCGCTTGAAGGGAAACGAGCGGCCGGAGGAAAGCGTCCAGCACTCTCTGACCCACCCATCAGACTGGAACGACTTCAAAGCCCTGCGTTGCAAACGCGACGAGGAAATTGAAAACTGGGCGGCCCGGATCGTCGACGCGGACCTCGACGGAGTGGTTGTTTGGTATCCAGACGACGGCGCAACCCGTATCGAGAAACCAAAGACCCTCTGCGCAGCAGAGCTGTTCAATCACCAGACCCACCACCGCGGTCAGGTCCACGCCATGCTGACAGCGGCAGGCCTAGAGCCAGAGCCAACCAACCTGTCGATGGTGCCATAGAGCGCACCAAAGACCCCACGCCTGACCATCCTTCCAGAGCAGAAAGTGCCAAAACTCAATCGTTTTTTGGCCCTGAGGTTCTGTCAGGGGGGTTATGTCCGCTTGGCGGACAAAGCCGCCGCTACAACATCTTCGCTATCTGATCACTCTTTCTTTCGGCGCTACAAACCGGTGATCCGGATTGCGAGGCACATGGTGTACACCCGGTCGGGAACCATCGCGCAACCACTTCTCGAGGGCCACGATATCTTCAGCACTTGTTCCTGAAACCCGATGGCCTCGGCCAGCAGCTGCGAGATGTTGCAACTCCCAAGGCAGCGAAATTGGCGAGCCACCGAAATACCAGCTACAATCCTCGTCCAACAAGAGGATTGGACCGGATAGGTCCTTCCTCTGGGCTTCGGCATTATCGTGGTACGCTGGATCAAGCCGTTGAACGGCGCCTTCATCAGTTACGGCGTAGACCGCGTCAATTCTATCCGGAAACCGGTTGGAATACTCCGACCATTCTAACACTTCAGCCACGCGGCCGGCATAAACCAACTCGCCACGTGCGTGAGGTCTGGGCATGAAACCGGCAACCCAGTCACCAACCCGCGCACGACGTCGAATGAGTGGTTTACATGTGGCCAGTGTCACAAGGTTGTTGTCCACGCACGGAGCGCGACCAGTATCATGTGCTAGTATGTAGCGAAACAGCCTCACGCGCTCTGGTCCTTAGATATGATCATGTTCAACCAGTCTTTCGCATCTTCGCGGTCACCAATGTCACTGACAAATTCCTGACCGCGTGCAACCGCCTTTAGCCGATTATCGGGCAACCATCTTTCCGCGTTGCCGTGATAGGTTAGCCCACACTCTCTAAGCCAAGCTGGAACATGCCAGACTGAAAGCGGGCCGCCCGCCTGTGTCAGCCGTAACGTTGGTTCTGGCTTGGAAAACACGCCGCCATCGCCAAGGTACAAGGTGTTGTTGGCGTTCCATTCACCGATGGTATGAGGGTGCAGAATGGGCAGCCAATCAGGTGACTGGTCTCTAGCTGGCAACGCACCAAGCGGCACGACCTCTTCGATACGCTGCCAAGCGAAGATCCAATGTTCTCTTGGCCCGCCACTCGCTTGGAACAGGCCAAAAAACAGGAAAACGTCGCCTGGACAGACGCCATTGTTCGCCAGATGAGATTGCGCGGATCCTGTTTGGCCAAACGCACAGCGACTCTCGAAGAAAAACGGATCCGCATGGCACAAGTGATCAGCGGCGATTTTGCCCGATGTGGCTTTCTCGACGACAGCGCCTAGATGCAAGTCCTCATAGGTCGTTTCGCTTCGACGGTTCGTGGGGATAGGCAGCGATGTCATTGACGTTGTTGACATCGGAGAAGGAGTTCCTCCGGCACCACTGTCGAAACCTTTTCTGCTTAGGATTATGCGCACAATGGTTGTCAGTCCTAAAAATCTGTAAAGTGGAAATCTAGCATCTCCCGACAATAAAACGCAAAGACGCAACTCTTGCAACAGGACTAGGAGTTTTGGAAGGGGCCGCATTGGGCTCGTTCCAGACCTTCTCTGCACCGCAGCCAGACCTTCTCTGCACCGCAGGATGTGCCAAAACTCGACCGTTTGTGTCACCGGCGATAACGACAGTTTCTGGCACTGCCAAATCGTTTAAGCCGACGTTGGCTCGGCTGCAGCGAAAGGGGGCTATGCCCCGCATCTCACCAATTCAAGCCGGTTGAAGCGGAGGGCAGCTATCCGAAAACGTCGCCGCCACCCCTATGCGACGCCAACCGTCCCACTCGCCACCTTATCCCGCGAATGGTGGTTATGTCCCAGGCATGAATTTTGGGGTACTTTTTTAAATTCAGATACTTAGATATATGTCCCAGCTGGGACATCTCACCCCAGCCGCTTTCGGATGCGCCGGATCGCCCACCAGACCCCCAGGGCAACCGGCACCGTCACAATGGATTGCATCACCCCTTTGGACAGGTCCAGAGCCCCGGCCAGCGGATACAGAAGATACCCCGCCAGAGACACCGCATAATAGCTGATCGCCACCACCGACAGCCCTTCAACCGTGTGCTGCAATCTCAGCTGTAAATCCGCCCGCCGGTCCATGCTTTCCAACAAGGCCTGATTTTGCGCGCTGCGTTCCACCTCGACCCGCGTCCGCAGCAGCTGCCCGGCCCGCATCGCCCGATCCGACAACACCTCCAACCGCCGCTCCGTCGCCCGCACCGTCCGCATGGCTGGCTCATAGCGGCGCATCATGAATTCCGAAAAACGCTGCTGCCCCATAAACCGCGCCTCGCCCAAGGCCTCGATCCGTTGATTGACAATCGCCTCATAAGCTCCGGTCGCGCCAAATCGGTAACTACTCTGCGCCGCCAGTGCCTCCAGTGATTCAGAAACCCCCAGCAAATGCCCCAGCGTCTCTTCTCCGGGCACCTGCCGGGCCGTCATATCGCGCATCAAAAGGGTCAGACGCCCATCCAACGCTCCGATCTGATCCGACAGGAAACGGGCCCGCGAAAACCCCAGCATCGACATCGCCTTATAGGTTTCAATCTCGCACAGACGCTGCACAACCCGCCCGACCCGCCGGGATTCGGCCCCCGGTCGCACAAAGATCGCGAACCGCATATGCCCGGCCGGATCAATCCGAAAATCGCTCGCCGCCACAGCCGCCCCCTCCAGCACCTCAGCCGCCGCCAGGCTTTCGGAAACGAACCAATTGTCCAGATCCGCCGCAATCTCCTCATCCTCGGATCGCATGCCAACCCAGATCACAGCCGAGGTCATCCGAACCCCAGGCACCTGATCCAGCCAATCGGCCGGGAAAATGTCAAAAACATCCGCATCAAACGGCTTTTCCGTCGGCCCATCCAGGAACACGGTATAAGTCACGAATTCTGAATGCTGTTCCCATTTCAGCATATTGCGCCCGATCTGACCGGAATAATGGGTCGCCTCAGGCGGAGGATGGGCAATGCCATACCGATCCAACAGCTGCCTCAGCAGCGCCCGATCCGCCTCACGATCGCGCCCGGCAGCTCCGCTTTCTTGTTTGAGAGCCAGATAGCCGACACGACAAGGAACCTCAGGCGCGGGAAACGGCCGCGCGTGTAGTTCGTTGGCCAGCGCATAACGCTGGGAATGATCTGGGATCGGATGCATCACAGTTCCTTTTCCGAACAGCGATTAACCCAATCCCAGACACAAGTCAAATAAACCCGCAATTACAACAAGTTAACGGGATACCACGGTATACAAAACCGGATCAATGGCCGGACAGAACCAAGACCTCGATTGGCAGGCGGATGGTTTTGGACCGGATCAGGATCGCCGGGACCAACGCCACCGTATCGATGACATGCAAACCGATACGCTTCAGCGTGCCCATCTCCTCATCGCTTTCCAGCCGTTCATGATTGTCCGTGTAGAGGGTGGCCCGGCATTTGCTCCCCCGCGGAACATCATCCGTGCCGCCCTCATACAAAGGGGCCATGACGACCCCGACTGTCCCGGGACGCGCACGATCTTGCACATCCAGCAACACATCGCTGGGCCGGAACTGACCCGCCGGGATGAAATCCGTCACGCTTACAACCCGCATCGGAATGATCCTGAAGGCCTGTGTGGCACAGGAAATTTCTCCAACCATACCCTCTTTGATCACCGGAGCCGCAAGTTGATTGAAACCCGCTTCGAACAAACCGGCTCCCAGGTCTTCTGGCACCAGAATACCGGCAGACCGCAAGACCGGGCTGACCACATCACCAACCTGCAAGGCAAACTGCTGCACAACACCGTCTGCTCCGGCATAGACCACTGTCTTGCCCAGCTGCGCCTCGGCCTGAGCCAGGGCTGCGAGCGCTGTCGCCTTTTGAGCGGGCAGAAGCGTGCCGATTTTGTCTTCGACAGCTTTCTTGTTGGCTTCGGCGGCCTCAACGGCCCCCTTGCGGCTGTCAACATTGTTTTCAGCCCGCTCCACTTCGCGTTTGTTCGCCGCCGGAGAGCCCTTGTCCAACAGTGCCTTGCGCGTGTCATACTCTTCTTGAGCCTGCTCCAAAGCGCCCTGCGCCTGTTTCAGCGTGCCTTCCGCTGCCGCCAACTCGGATTCAGCCAGGGTAAAGCCCGCCTCAACCTCATCAACCTGCTTGCGCGCGGTTTCAACCGCAGCCCGCTGGGTCGAGTCGTCAATCGTGAACAATTGATCTCCGGCCTTTACGGACTGACCATTGCGCACCTGCACCGAAGCCACCCGGCCCGTGCCTTCTGGCAAAATCGTAACCGTGCGGAAAAACGAGGTCACATTCGTTGTGGTCGGGTGAAAAAAGAACACTGCGGTGATCAGCGAGATGGTCAAGACAGTGCATCCGGCAATCCCCCAACGCAGTTCATACCAGACCGAAAACAGGTCCAGTTCATGACCAAACCGCTTGCCCTGGGCATAGCGGCGATACAGGTAATCCGGCAGCAACGTAAAACACGAGCAAATAAACAGTTCCAGCATGTCAGTGGCCCGCCTTTTCGTCTTTTTCATCACTGCCATCCGGGTTGGTGGGCGCGACACCTTCGTATTTGGCGGCCATCCGATCCAGTGAATTCGAAATCGATCCCAGCATCCCGGAATAATCCGGCAGTTTGAACGCGGCCAGCAGCAAAGCCGCGATCCAGAACAGGTTGTTATGTGTGAACAACGCGATCAGGCCCAGTATGGCGACCATCTGCAACTGCGTGTGATTGGCGTGATGTGCCATCTTTTCAGGCAGCGAGTGCAGCCGCAGATAGAACACACCGAACCCAAATGCGACCAAGGCCAAGACCACAATGACAGCGACCAGCATCGTATCCGTTTCGCCCGGCGGCGTTATGAAATATGGGACATGTCCTATGTCCGTCGGGGCGTCACTCATAACTCAATCTCCTGGGGTCCGTTCATTTTAAACAACTAAGATGCGATCAGTTGCGGTAGGCTTCACCACAATGGTCACCTTGCTATATGTTTAAAAGACTGACGCGAGAGTCACAATCCAATCGACAGAGTTTCCTTTGGAACTCGCGTCCCTTTGGTGGCGCAACTCAAAGAAAAGCCCAGAGTCGCGGCAGGCGCGCCCTGGGCTGACGCTGCCTTGTATTGGGGCACCGCCATTCGTATCGTGCATATTCGCCGCGCTGAAACCGTTGTCAGGCGGCGTCCGCTTGGGCAAAAACCTCGGATGCAGCGTTCAGCCCGTTGATGGCCGCCGGCATGCCGCCATAGACCGCCATCTGCCAGATCACTTCCAGCACTTCGCGCTGTTGCGCGCCGGCTGCCAGGGCATGTTCGATATTGACCTTGAGCTGCGGCGCGGTCTGCCCGCCCATCGCGGTCAGGGCGGCAACCGTGCACAATTGGCGCGTGCGCAAATCCAACCCGTCGCGGGCATAGATCCGGCCATAGGCCCACTCGATCAGGGTTTCCGCCATGTCAGGCAACAAATCGTCATAGCGTTCCGACAGTGTGCGCTCCAATTCCGGGTTCATGTCACGGATCAGCGCCCGCCCCTTGTCCAAAGCATCATTCATCTGAGTCTCCTGTCTGGCCCATGGCCTGTTCTGTGCTTTCATAATCAGCAATCTTGCGATCCATCAGCGCCAGCGTTTCTGTCAGCTGCTCTAGCTGCGCCTGGATATGCCTGCGGTGGCGTTCCAGCATCTGACGGCGCGCGGCACTGGTGGCCGGTCCCTGCCGTCGCAAGGCGGCATACTGCACCCGGTCTGCCTGCTTCATCCCCGTGGCGTTCAGCTGCTCCAGAAAGCGGATCCAGCCCAACACAGGCGCGTCATAAACCCGCCGCCCCGCCTGATCGCGGGCGGGCGGGGCAATCAGCCCGATCTTTTCATAAAACCGCAGCGTATCCGCGCTGAGCCCGGTTCGCCGCGCCACCTCTCCTATTTGCATGTCAGTCCTTTCGCAGCATGCGGGGGCTGTCCCCGACTCAGGTGCAAATTCAGGATAGGTGTTGGAGTGCACTCCAGCTCAAGCAGAAAAATGCACTGGCGCACACACCCTCCGGGTCTTGCCGGTCGCGAACGCCAGAGGCGCCGCAAATCCGGTGTGGCCAATCGCCGAAGGCAACCCACCAGACGTCACAAAAAAGGCGCGCCCCGAGCCGGGACGCGCCATAGGCCAAAGCCCTGATCAGAACGTTCAGTCGACCATCGGCAACAGCTTGTCCACCGACGCCTTGGCATCGCCATAGAACATCCGCGTGTTCTCTTTGTAAAACAGCGGGTTTTCGATG
This sequence comes from Marinibacterium sp., assembly GCA_034670145.1. Lineage (GTDB taxonomy): Bacteria > Pseudomonadota > Alphaproteobacteria > Rhodobacterales > Rhodobacteraceae > HXMU1420-2. Next base: position 54,562 of record JAXMOA010000002.1, on the reverse strand, counting down.
CCGGAATAGCCGGTGCCCTGGCCGCGCTTGGACACAAACACCTGCTTGGCCTTCCACACTTCCAACACGGGCATACCGGCAATCGGAGAGTTCGGGTCATCCTGCGCCGCCGGGTTCACGATGTCGTTGGAGCCGATGATGATCACCACATCTGTTTCCGGGAAATCATCGTTGATCTCTTCCATCTCCAGCACGATGTCATACGGCACCCGCGCCTCTGCCAACAGCACGTTCATATGCCCCGGCAGACGTCCGGCAACCGGGTGGATGCCAAAGCGTACTTCTTTGCCCGCCGCGCGCAGTTTGCGCGTCAGCTCGGCCACCGATTGTTGGGCCTGCGCCACCGCCATGCCGTATCCCGGCACGATGACCACGCTGTCCGCGTCGTTCAACGCCGAGGCAACACCGTCTGCTTCGATTGCGATCTGCTCGCCTTCCACAGCCATCTGTTCACCCGCAGGTCCGCCAAAGCCGCCCAGGATGACCGAGATGAACGACCGGTTCATCGCTTTGCACATGATGTAGCTCAGGATCGCCCCCGAAGAGCCAACCAGCGCGCCGACCACAATCAACAGGTCATTGCCCAGCGAGAAGCCGATCGCAGCGGCCGCCCAGCCCGAATAGGAGTTCAGCATCGACACAACCACCGGCATGTCCGCGCCACCAATCCCCATGATCAGGTGATAGCCGATGAACAGCGCCGCCAAAGTCATGATCAGCAGCGGCAACGCGCCACCGGTGTTCATGTACCAGACCAGACAGAGCACCGAGATCGCCGCCGCGCCCGCGTTCAGGACATGACCGCCCGGCAGTTTTTCCGCCGAAGAGGTGACCTTGCCCGCCAGCTTGCCAAAGGCAATGATAGAGCCGGTAAAGGTAATCGCACCGATAAAGACCCCCAGGAACAGCTCTACCCGCAGGATGTTCTGTTCCACCAGATCCTTCTTGGCCAGGACGGCTGCGAAACCTTCGAGCGCCTTTTGGGCCTCAGGCTCCATCGCGATGACACGGCCCAGTTCAATATGCGCGTTGAAGCCCACAAAAACCGCGGCCAGACCAACCAGAGAGTGCATGGCCGCCACCAGTTGCGGCATCTCGGTCATCTGCACGCGCTGCGCCACATAGGTGCCGATAATGCCACCGCTCACGATGAGGATCAGCGACAAAAGCCACAGACCCGAACCGGGGCCGATCAGAGTGGCAAACACCGCCAGCCCCATGCCCACAATCCCGTACCATACGGCCCGTTTGGCGCTTTCCTGCCCCGAAAGGCCGCCCAGCGAAAGAATGAAGAGGACGGCTGCGACCACATAGGCCGCCGTGGTAAATCCAAAATCCATCTGCGCGTCTCCTTAGGATTTCTGGAACATGGCAAGCATGCGCCGCGTGACGAGGAAGCCGCCAAAGATGTTGATCCCGGCCATGAACACACTCAACCCTGCCAGCAGAATAACCAGCCAAGAGCCTGATCCGATCTGCATCAAAGCGCCCAGAATGATGATGGACGAAATCGCATTGGTCACAGCCATCAAAGGGGTGTGCAGCGAATGTGCGACATTCCAGATGACCTGGAAGCCGATGAACACGGACAACACAAACACAATGAAATGCTGCATGAAGCTGGCGGGCGTAAACAGACCGGCCAGCAGGATCAGACCGCCACCAATGGCCAACAGCGTCACCTGACTGCGGGTCTGGGCCTTGAATTCAGCCGCTTCCTGCGCGCGGCGTTCTTCCGGCGTCAGCTCTTTGGGCGCCTCTTTCTTTGGTTGGGCCGCAATGGCCTGAACCTTGGGCGGCGGCGGCGGGAAGGTCACCGCCTTTTCATGGGTCACGGTCGCGCCCCGGATCACGTCATCTTCCATGTTGTGGTTGATCACGCCATCTTTCTCGGGCGTCAGATCCGTCATCATATGCCGGATATTGGTCGCATAGAGGGTCGAGCTTTGCGCCGCCATCCGGCTGGGGAAATCGGTATACCCAACGATGGTCACGCCGTTGTCGGTGACAATCTTGTCATCCGGCACAGTCAGCTCACAGTTGCCGCCGCGCTCGGCGGCCAGATCGACAATGACCGAGCCCGGTTTCATCGCTTCGACCATATCAGCGGTCCACAGCACGGGCGCGTCACGGTTCGGGATCAGCGCCGTGGTGATCACGATATCCACATCCGGCGCCAGCTCGCGGAACTTCTCCAGCTGCTTTTCGCGGAATTCAGGCGAAGACGGCGCCGCATAGCCACCCGTCGCGGCCCCGTCGCTCACAGAGTCTTCAAAGTCCAGATAGACAAACTCGGCGCCCATGCTTTCGATCTGCTCGGCCACTTCGGGCCGCACGTCAAACGCCAGCGTGATCGCGCCCAAAGAGGTCGCCGTCCCGATGGCCGCCAGACCGGCAACCCCCGCCCCGACAATCAACACCTTGGCCGGCGGCACCTTGCCCGCAGCAGTCACCTGCCCGGTAAAGAAGCGGCCAAAATTGCTCCCTGCCTCGATCACGGCGCGATAGCCGGCGATATTGGCCATAGAAGACAGCGCATCCATCTTCTGCGCCCGGCTGATGCGCGGAACCATATCCATTGCAATCACCGAGGCGCCACGCTCGGCAGCCTTGTTCATCAACTCTTCGTTGGCGGCCGGGTAAAAGAAAGAGATGAGGGTCTGGCCGTCCTTCAGCTGCTCGACCTCGGCGTCCGAAGGGGGGCGCACCTTGGCCACAACATCCGCCGCCTCGAACAGGGCCGCAGCGGTCTTGACGATCTCAACACCGGCCTCTTCGTAGGCCGCATCCGAAAATCCGGCTGCGATGCCCGCGCCGGTTTCCAGCACGCATTCATGCCCCAGCTTTTGCTGTTGCCGCGCGCTGTCAGGTGTCATTGCCACCCGCGCCTCGCCTTCGAATGTCTCCTTGGGAGTTCCGATTTTCACTCCGCCATCTCCTATCTCATTCCACCGTCTCAACGGCACGCAAAATGTAGGGCGCGGGGGGAATCCCCGGTCCTGCGCACTGGTGTTGGTTGATCAGATTTTAGCCAATGCGCAACCACGGCGGAACCAGACCCAGCGCCGCACCCTCTGTTTAAGCGGACTACGCTGCGTAACACGGCCTAAACCTTGGGCAAATTCCACCCGTTTTCTACCGCAGGCGTGACCGCACCCGGCCAGATGCGGCCCGCATATGTCGCAACGTCGGCGATTGGGCGGCTTGTCCTCGGGCGCGCCACGGATAGGGTGCCTGCGAACTTCAGGAGGATCCCATGTCACTTACAGGCAAACACGCAATCGTCACCGGAGGCGGCACCGGAATTGGGCTGGCCATCGCAAACGCTCTGGCCGCCGAGGGCGCCCATGTCACCATCACCGGCCGACGCCAAGCCGTTCTGGAAGAGGCGGCAGGCCCCAACATGACCCCTCTGGCCATGGATGTACGCGACGAAGCGGATGTGGTCGCCAAGATCGCCGCTGCGGTGGACAAGAACGGGCCCATCCAGATCTGCGTGCCCAATGCCGGCATCGCCGAGGGTAAATCCCTGCATAAAACCACCATGGATTTCTGGCGCGACATGATGGCGACCAATCTGGACGGGACGTTTCTGACCATCCGCGAAAGCCTGACCTCCATGCGTCAGACCGATTGGGGCCGGGTCATCGCCATTTCGTCGGTCGCGGGCCTGAAAGGGTTGAAGGGCGCGCCCTGCTACTCGGCCACCAAACACGGGGTCATCGGCCTGATCCGGGGGCTGAGCGAGGATTACCTGGGCAAACCCATCACTTTCAACGCCATCTGCCCGGCTTATGTCGACACGCCCATCATCTCGCGCAACACCGACAGTATCGCCCAGCGCACCGGCCTGTCCGAGGAAAAAGCCCGCCAGATCATGGTCGGCATGAACCGCCACGAGCGCCTGATCGCCCCCGAAGAGATCGCCGCCGCCGCGCTCTGGCTGGCGGGCCCCGGCTCTGAAAGCGTGAACGGTCAGGCCATCGAAATTGCGGGCGGTCAGATGTGATGACACTGGACTTGTCCCGGATCGGCTGCTAACTGAGGATAAGCTTTAAGCCTAAAATAAATCTGACATATCCCCAATCGGAGGCCCCGATGACTGATTTTGCCGCGACCAAAGCCATGTTCCACCTGCCCGAGGGCATGATTTATCTGGACGGCAATTCACTGGGGCCTCTGCCCAAAGCAGCCGTCGCGCAGGTCGGCGACATGATGCAGGCGGAATGGGGTGAACGGTTGATCACCGGCTGGAACAAGGCCGGCTGGATGGGATTGCCCGTGGGTCTGGGCGACCGGATCGGCACGCTGATCGGCGCAGAGCCGGGCCATGTGGTGGTGGGCGACACGCTGTCCATCAAGGTGTATCAGGCGCTGGCCTCGGCGCTGCAACTGGTGCCGGAGCGCCGCGTCGTGCTGAGCGATACCGGCAACTTCCCCTCGGATCTTTATATGGCCGAAGGTCTGCTGCGGATGCTCGACAAGGGGTACACGCTGAAAACCGTCGCACCGGAAGAGGTCAGCGCGCATATTGATGACACCGTGGCTGTCCTGATGCTGACCGAGGTCGACTATCGCACCGGGCGCAAACATGACATGGCGGCGCTGACCGAACAGGCCCATGCGGCAGGTGCGATGACCGTTTGGGATCTGGCGCATTCCGCAGGCGCGCTGCCGGTGGATCTGGCCGGTGCAGGGGCCGATTTTGCGGTCGGTTGCACCTATAAATACATCAATGGCGGCCCAGGCGCCCCGGCCTTTATCTATGTCGCGCCGCGCCACGCGGGCCGGGCCGTGCCGGCCCTGTCCGGCTGGCTGGGCCACGCCGCCCCGTTTGATTTTGACCTGGACTACCGCCCGGGCGCCGGGATCGAGCGGATGCGCGTCGGCACCCCGCCCGTTTTGCAGATGCGCGCACTCGAAGCAGCGCTGGATGTCTGGGACATGGCCGACATGGCGGATGTGCGGGCCAAATCCATCGCCCTGTGCGACCTGTTCATTGCCGAGGTCGAACGCGCCTGCCCTGCCCTCACGCTGAATTCTCCGCGTGACGGCACCGCCCGTGGCAGCCAGGTGTCGTTCCGTCACCCCGAAGGCTATGCGATCATGCAGGCGCTGATCGCGCGTGGTGTGATCGGCGATTTCCGCGCGCCGGACACGCTGCGCTTTGGCTTCACTCCGCTCTATACCGACGATGCCGATATCCATGGCGCGGTGGCGATACTGGCCGAGATTATGGATCAGAACCTTTGGGACCGCCCGGAATACAAGATCAAGGCCGCAGTCACATGACCCCACGCACAGGCCCCCACCTGCGCGGAGCCGCATAGCCCCATGTCATTCTCTGTGCCACTGCCGCTGCCTCTGTGCCGCCCTGCGGGGTGGATTGCCCTGTGGCGGCGGCTGGGCCAATGCGCCTCGTTGAATCAAAGAGGCCCTTTCTGAACCGCTCCCCCTCTTGCGACACAGAAAGGATACCCCATGACTGACGACCCATATGATCCGGCCACCGAAGGCGCGCAAATGGCCTTTGACGGCCGCCTGTCCTACTCCGACTACCTGCACCTTGACCAAATCCTGAACGCCCAGCACGTCTGGTCTGGCGCCCATGACGAATTGCTGTTCGTGATCCAGCATCAAACCTCTGAATTATGGATGAAGCTGGCCCTGCACGAACTGGACGCCGCGCGCAAAACCCTGGCCGCGCCGGACATTCGCCCCGCGTTCAAGATGCTGGCCCGGGTGTCGCGCATCTTTGAACAGCTCAACAATGCCTGGGACGTGCTGCGCACAATGACGCCCAGCGACTATACCACCTTCCGCGAAGCGCTGGGACAGTCTTCGGGGTTTCAATCCTACCAATACCGCCAGATCGAATTCATGCTGGGCAACCGCAATCCGGCCATGCTCCGCCCGCACGCCCACCGCGCAGATCTGCTCGCCCTGCTCGAGGCCGAGCTGGCGCAACCCTCCCTCTATGATGTCGCGCTCGACCTGCTGCACAAGGCGCATCCGCTGCCCGATGCGATCCTCACCCGCGACCGTCGCCTGCGGCATGACCCGGATGACGCCGTCGCCGCCGCCTGGACCCAAGTCTATCAGGACCCGACCACCTATTGGGAACTGTATGAGCTGGCAGAAAAGCTGGTCGACCTCGAAGATTACTTCCGCCGCTGGCGGTTCAACCATGTTACCACGGTAGAACGGGTGATCGGTTTCAAACGCGGCACCGGCGGCACCGGCGGCGTCAGCTACCTCAAACGCATGCTAGAGGTCGAACTGTTCCCCGAACTCTGGCATTTGCGCACGTCGCTCTAGCGCGAAAGCGCCAAACGCTCTGGTTGGTCCTGTCGCATGTTTGTCAGGACCACCCCCAAACCCACCGGAACACGGCGGATTGCGTTGACCTGCTGTCAGGCGCGCAACGCCCCCCGCTGCGGCCTTCAGAACACGGAGGCGAAACGACCCGGAATCCGATACAAATACCGGGATTTCACGCGTTTCCACGCAAACCTTTTCTCGGTCTTTTGAACCTGCTCCTGCATTTTGGAACGAAACCCGGGCAATTCGATCCCTTCACCCGCAAACTCGGTCTCTTTCAAAATCTTGCTGTGCAGCGCCAAAGTTTCGTACCATGTCTCCAAAGAGCCGTAGTTCGGATTGAGCTGCTGAAAACTCTGGATTGAAGCGCGCCTTTGCCGGGCCCGATCCTCCATCATCTCACGATCAAAATAGCGCAGATGTAACAAGTATAAACCATCTGGCAGATGCCGTGCGCCGCCGCTGTTGACATGGCCACCGGGCCAGAAATGGGCTGGTTTGCGGATCAGGCAGGGTTTGCTGTAATTGGTGTTGGGCCTGTAGGTGCGCCGCCGCGACAGTATCGATTTGCCTTCTTCGATCGGCAAAGGTTCGTCCTCGGGGTAGTGCACCAGTTCGAAACACAGCGGGGCAATGTTGCTGGGCGAACGACGTTTGCCAGCAAACCGTGTGGTCAGATAGGTCAACAAATTCGGCGAAACGTCCGGGTCGGCAACGACAATCTCGTCCACGTCCGACAGGATCATCCAATTGTAAAAATTGAGTTGCCCCGAAACAAAGTCGCTCATCATGTTCCAACGGCGACGGTCAAATTTGAACATGGATTCATCGCGCGGCGTGTTTATCACATTCGCGCCGACTGCGATCTCTCGGTGGATCGGATCATTTCCATGACTGAAGACAAACAGGTTTTCCGGCCCGACCTGGTTCGCATAGTAATCATACCAGCGTTTGAGGAAAAAATAGTCCTCATACACCATAGTGGCCACACCCAGTGGCTGTTTTGTCTGATCCATCCTGCACCAACGTCTTTTTATAAGGGCTTTTGCCCTCTTTTTTGCTCGCCCCGACCTTTTGGCAGGCCGGATGCCTCATGCAGTACATTGTCGCGCTCTGGCGCGCCTCTCAAGCGTGACAGGTCGAATGGTCACAAACAGGGGATTTTGAGTCACAGCCAAAGCATGGTGTTTCGTTTCAAAGAACGAATTGACGGGTTTTTGATCTGATCTGGCGCAACCTGCCCGCCAGAGCCGCCCATCAGAGCTGCCGGTCAGAGCCGAATAGACGGCGGCGTCGGTGTGATTGCGCGCCGCTTTAACACTGCTTCGCGCCAGGTGATGAAACTGACAGCGGACAGGATCAGACCACCGCCCACCAGCACCCAGATGTCAATCGGTTCCCCAAAGGCGACCACCCCCAATGTGGTGGCCCAAACCAGCTGCAGATACGTCACCGGCTGCGTCACCGTCACCGGCGCAGCCGCAAAGGCAAGCGTCATGGCATAGTGTCCCGACATGGCAAAAAACGCGACCAGAAACAAAACCCCCACCACATGCCAGCTGATTGGCACCCATGTGGCAATGGCAAAGGGAACCAGTGCCAGGGTCACCCAAAGCGACAATTGCGCCAGCACCATCTCTGGAGAGCTTTCGTCCGTGGTGACCTTGCCCAACAAATAGGCCGCACCAAAAACAAGCCCCGCAATCAACATCGCCGTATGGCCCGAACTGACCTCGCGCACGCCCGGACGCAGGATGATCAACGCACCAATCAAGGCAAAGACAATCGCCGCAATCCGGCGGAAGGCCATTTTTTCTCCCAGAAACAGCGCCGCACCCACGGTGACATAAATCGGTGCCATGTAATTCAGCGCAGTCAGCTCAGCGATAGAGATCCGCGACATGGCATAAAACCACAGCATGACCCCAAAACTGTGCAGTACCCCGCGCACGCCAAACATCGTCCAGAGCCTGCGGTTCATCTGGGTCGCGCGGATCGACTTGATCAGCGGCAACAAAAAGATCAACCCCAGCGCATAGCGCACAAAAGCGAGCTGCGGCGCAGGAATGCCCTGCCCCAACCCTTTGACAAGGGCCGTGACAACGACAAAACACAGACCCGCCAGCAGCATCCATAAGATACCGACAACTGGGCGAATTGGACGAGGGGAAACCATACACCCCTTGAACACCCGTTCGCGACCAGTGGCAAGCCCTTCACATGAGAAGCAGTTTACCGGCAATCAAACACATCACCACTCCGACCCCGGCCTCAAACAGACGCCAGGCCCCCGGGCGCGCAAAAATCGGCGCCAGCAGCCGCGCGCCATAGCCCAAGGCAAAGAAAAAAGAAAAACTCGCCGTGATCGCGCCCACCCCGAAAAGCCGCGGATCGTCAGATTGGGATGAAACCGATCCAATCAGAACAACCGTATCCAGATAGACATGTGGATTAAGCCAGGTAAACGCCAACAGCTTGGCCAGAACCGGGCCCAGCCGCTCGGCCCCGCCACCGGCTGCTTGCAGGCTCTGCCCGCCGCGCCATGCACTGCGAAAGTTGACCCATCCGTACCACAGCAGGAACATCGCTCCGCCATAGCGCATCACCGGCTCGAACCAGGGGATCTGACGCGCCAATGTGCCAAACCCCGCCACCCCCGCCGCAATCAGCAACGCATCCGAAACCGCACAGGTCAGGCAAACCGCCAGAACATGCTCCTGCCGCAAGCCCTGCCGCAGGACAAAGGCATTTTGCGCCCCGATCGCCAGGATCAACCCAAAGCCCAGGAAATATCCGGCGGCAAAAATCTCGATCATCAACCCGTCTCCACAAGGTGGCCACCAGACCGGACGCGCCACATTGCGGTTTGACTAGCCGCGCTCATCTCGTTAATCCAGTTAATGTTTCTTAGTCCGAGTTAGGCGTGTTAATGCAATTCGATCCAAACCATCTGAATGCTCTGGCCACGATTCTGCGCACCGGCAGTTTCGAGCAGGCCGCGGCCGAACTGGCGGTGACGCCTTCGGCCATCTCTCAACGTATCAAGGCGCTCGAAGAGCGTATGGGCGCCACGCTTATCCTGCGCGGCACGCCCTGCGCGGGCACGCCGGTCGGCCTGCGATTGGCCAAACATGCCGAGGATGTCGGCCTGCTCGAAGCGCAGCTGGGGCGGGATCTGTCGCTGGATGCGGCCGAGGGCTCCCGCTTGCGGATCGCAGTCAATGCTGACAGCCTGGCAACCTGGCTGATCCCTGCTCTGGCGGCGGTACCCGACCTGTTGTTCGACCTTGTCATCGACGATCAGGATTGGAGCGCGGAGTGGTTGGAACGCGGCGAAGTCAGCGCCGCCGTCACCCTGGCGGACGTCAATGTCCCCGGCTGCACCCGCCATCCGCTGGGCGTGCTGCGCTATATCGCAACCGCAAGCCCCGAGTTTTCGCAAACCTGGTTTGCAGGTGGTGTCACGGACCAGACGCTGGCCCAGGCGCCGTGCCTGCAATTCAATGCCCGCGACGGGCTGCAACGGGCCTGGATCCGCGCCAAGACCGGGCGCGACCTGGTACCGCCCACCCATATGCTGCCTTCGACACATGCTTTCGTAGATGCTGCCCGCGCCGGTTTGGGCTGGGGGATGAACCCCGAAGCGCTGGTGCGGGGCCCGATCCGCAATGGTCGGCTTGTGGCACTGGACCCGGCCTTGCCGTTTGACGTGGCGCTGGACTGGCAGGTCAGCCGTGTACTGGCCCCCGCATTGGAGCCGGTCACCAAGGCCGTGATCAACGCCGCCAAGACCGGGTTGATCGCCACCACACCCACCGATTGAAGCCGCGACAAGATCAGGCGCAGACCGCGCCCCACCGGGGTGTCTTATAGCGGCCAGACAACCAGGATGGTGGGGATACTCACAGCCACAATGATAATCTCCAGAGGCAGGCCCATCCGCCAATAATCGCCAAAGTCATATCCACCCGGCCCCAGGATCAGAGTGTTGTTCTTATGCCCGATCGGGGTCAGGAACGCCGCCGAAGCCGCCACCGCAACCGCCATCAAAAACGGATCAGGCGAGACGTTGAGCGCATGGGCCATCTGGATCGCGACGGGGGCGGCCACAATCGTCGTGGCGGTGTTGTTCAACACATCCGACAGCGTCATCGTCACCACCATCAGGACGGTCAAAACCATCCAGGCCGGCAACCCCTGCGTCAGCCCGGTCAGTGCCCCGGCAATCAACTCGGTTCCGCCAGAGGTTTCCAACGCCGCCCCCAGCGGGATCATCGAGCCCAACAGCACCACAACCGGCCATTCCACATGGTCATAAATCTCGGCCACGGGCAGGATCTTGGTCAGAACATAGCCAATCGCCACCAGCCCCAGCGCCACGGGCAGATCCAGCAACCCAAAAGAGGCCGCAACAACCGCCGCCGCAAACAGGCCAATCGCCAGCCCCATCTTTTCGGTGGCTGTCACGCTCAACCCGCGTTCAGCCAGAGGCAGACAGCCCAGCCACTCGATCACATCAGAGCCCTGATCCCTTGGGCACAGCAGCAACAGGATGTCGCCCGGCTCCACCTCGGTCTGACGCACATGCGCGCTTATCCGGCGACCTGACCGCGAAATCCCCATCAAAACCGTAGAGCGCCGCCAGCTGAGCCCCAGCGCCTGCGCCGTCTTGCCCGCAATCCGCGACTCGGCCGGAACAACCACCTCGATCACTTCCAGCCCTTCGCCGGCCGCCCGCAGCCGCTCTTCGCGCTGCACATCCGAGAAATCCAGCTCCATCGCCGCGCGAAATTCATCCAGCGCCTCGGGTGTCGCCTCCAGAACCAGTGTATCTCCGGCCTCCAACAAGGCGTTTCTGGCCCGCCCATAGCGCCGCTTGCCGCCTCGGATCAGCCCCAGCAACGCCACATCAGCCTTTTCTGCCTCTGGCTCGAAGGTGCCCAGCCGCTCGCCAATCATCTTGGAGCCTTCGGGAACCGTCAGCTCGGCCACATATTGGTTCGCGGCCTGCTCGGCCGTCTTTTCCGCGTCCCGCGATGGGATCAAACGCCAGCCAAACAACGCCACAAAGGCCAGACCGGCCAGCGCCGCCACCCCGCCCACCGGCGCGAAATCGAACATGTGGTACGGCTCGCCCAAAGCATCACCGCGAATCGTGGCGATGATGATGTTGGGCGGCGTTCCGATCAATGTGGCCATGCCCCCCAGAATGGTCGCAAAGGACAGCGGCATCAGGCTCAGCCCAGGGCTTCGCCCCGCCTTGCGCGCGGTCTGCATATCCACCGGCATCAGCAAGGCCAGCGCAGCGACGTTGTTCATAAAGGCAGACAACACCGCGCCCACCCCGCCCATCAGAGCAATATGGCGCCCCAGCCCCCGGCTCGAATCAACCAGGGTCCGCGTGATGAAGTAAACCGCGCCAGAACGCACCAGCCCGGCAGAGACGATCAGAACCAGCGCCACCACCAATGTTGCGGGGTGACCAAAACCGTCAAACGCCTGTTTGACCGGCACGACCCCCACGACAACCCCCACCATCAGGGCCGAGAAAGCGACCAGATCGTATCGATATTTGCCCCAAAGCAACAGGGCGAACACGGCAACAAAGAGGGCAAATAGAATGATCTGATCTTGCGTCATGAGGCGACCCTACGCACCCTGACCGGCTTGTCAAAGTGATTGCACGCCAATGCATGACCTAGCCGGCCGTGAAATCCCGCTGCGTCGGGCCGGACCAGTCCACAACCGGGCCCATCGGGACGATGCCCAATGGATTGCGCAATTCGGATTTGGAGTAGTAGCCGCGTTTGTAGATGTCGAAATCCACCGTGCCCGCAATCCCCGGCATCGCAAAGAGCGCCCGGGCATAATCCCAAAGCTGCGGATAGTCGCTCAGACGGCGGATGTTGCATTTGAACGCGCCGTGATAGGCCACATCGAACCGTGCCAGCGTGGGAAACAGACGAAAATCCGCTTCGCTCAGCTGATCACCTGTCAACGTGGCATTCTCCTGCAAATGCGCCTCGATCTGGTCCAGCGTTTGAAACAGCTCGGTCACAGCCGCATCATACGCGGCCTGGGTTCGAGCGAAACCAGCCCGGTATACCCCGTTGTTGACCTTGGCATAGATCAGCGCGTTCCAGCTGTCGATCTGGGCAAGCTCCGCCGCCGGGCAATAGCGGCGCGTGGGATCGAACGCCGTCAGCAGCATCCGCAGAATGTCCGCGCTTTCATTCGAGACGATGCGCGCGGTGGCCTTGTCCCACAGGACAGGCACGGTCATGCGGCCGGTAAAGGGCGGGTCCTGGCGGGCATAGACCTGATGCAGCGCCGTGACGCGCAGGTTGGGATCCGAAAACGGGCCTTCAACGTCATGGACCCAGCCCTGCTCAGTCCGGTTTGGGCGCGCATAAGATACTGAAATCGCCTGTTCCAACCCCAGAACCGCCCGCCCGATCAGAGCCCGATGCGCCCAAGGGCAGTTCCAGGCGGCATAAAGGTTATAGCGCCCCGGCTCGGGCAGGAATGGCCCCTGGGCTGCGATCCAGTCACGGATTGTTGCCCTGGCCCGTTCAAATTGGCCGGCCGCATCGGATTGAGCCCCCGGGTCGTCGGTTTGATACCGGCCTTCGATCATCACGCCCATGGTGGCCTCCTGCGTTTCCGGTTCTGTTTTAGCACGCGGGACCGGTCGAACCACCCGCTTCCGCGCAGATCCGTTGTGCGCCAGATCCCGCCACAGGCTTGCCCTTGCCTTCACCCTTGGGCTATGGACAGGTTCAGACCGGATCAGGACGAAGAGGGCGACCATGGCAGGCCATTCAAAATGGGCCAATATTCAACACCGCAAGGGGCGCCAAGACGCCGTGCGGGCCAAACTCTTTTCTAAATTGTCAAAGGAGATCACGATCGCCGCCAAGATGGGCGATCCGGATCCAGACAAGAACCCGCGATTGCGCATGGCCGTGAAGGAAGCGAAATCGCAGTCGATGCCAAAGGACAACATCGAACGGGCGATCAAGAAATCCATTGCCGGCGACGGGGATGAATACGAAGAGATCCGGTACGAAGGATATGGACCCAATGGCGTCGCTGTGATCGTCGAGGCCATGACCGACAATCGCAACCGCACCGCCTCGAACGTGCGTTCCACCTTTTCCAAGAACGGCGGCAATCTGGGCGAGACAGGCTCGGTCGGATTCATGTTTGAGCGCAAGGGCGAAGTGACCTACTCGGCGGAAACAGGCGATGCGGATGCTATTTTCGAGGCCGCAATCGAAGCCGGCGCCGAAGATGTGGAAAGCACCGAAGATGGCCATGTCATCTGGTGCGAAGACACCGATCTGAATGACGTCGCCTCTGCGCTGGAGGCCGCCCTGGGCGAGAGCGAAAGCACCAAGCTGATCTGGAAACCCTCCACAACGACCGAGATGGATGTGGATGGGATGGAGAAACTGATGCGCTTGGTGGACGCTTTGGAAGATGATGATGACGTTCAGCGCGTGACCACCAATTTCGAAGCCTCCGATGAGGTGATGGCGCAACTCTAGGCGCCTTCATTTCACCGGCATCTGGCTTGGACCACGGAGGAACTGGGGCGCTGCCCCAGACCCCGGAGTATTTTGAACCAAAAAGAAGCCGGGCCGTCTGAATTGGTTCCATCCTGCAGGACCAGTCCCCGGGGTGTTGGAATCGGTTTGTCCCGAGGTCGTTACAAAACGCGCGCTCTGGGGGCCTTGTGTTTGGTGGCGGGTTCTATCAGCAGCGCGTGGATGGCCCAGACCAGCGCATCCAGCCGGTCCGGAGAGCCTTGTCCGGTATATCCCTGTTGCGTCATCTTGCACATTTGATCTTCCAGCGCGCCAAGCCCGGGTAAGTGGGAAACGCGGCCCTGTTCGTACAGGGCGGCCACTGGTTCCGCCCGGGCCGCCTTGCCGCGGGTTGCGTGGACGGCTGTGTATGGCAGCAGCGGGTCGACGCTGTGCAATACTTCACGCACCATCGCCCCGCCCTGGTTGGCTTCGGCCACAACCCGGTCCGCGGCCTGGTCGCGATAGGCATCGACCACCGCCTGAGCCCAGGCCAGGGGGCTGGCGCGCTCCAGGGTGCAATCGGCCAGCACCACAGCCCGCCAATTCTGCGGCGGACCCGAGGTTTGCGCCCCGGCCACCACGATTCCGCAGGCGTCCCCCCCTTCGCTGGCCGAAGGATCCACCGCCACGACCACCCGATCGAGTTCCGGTGCCGCCTGCAACTGCGCGCTGGTCAGCCCCTGCGCCGTCCACAGCGCGCCATCCACCTCCTCCAGCAACAGACCGTCCAGCTCCTGACGGGCCAGCCAGCTGCCCGCATAGCGCGCGCGCACGTCCTCCAGGAACCCTTCGGCCAGATTGGCGCGATTGGCCTCGGTCGCCGCATGGGTTGTCGCCGTGCTGTCGCGCTGCAGGACATCCTTGAGCAAGGCCGAATTGCGCGGTGTGGTCGTCACGCACACCCGGGGATCCTCGCCCAGTCGCAACGCAAATTGCAGATTATCCCAGGCCTCCTGCCCCCGGCGCCATTTGGCCAGCTCATCCGCCCAGGCCGCATCAAACTGCGGCCCTCGCAGCGCTTCGGCATCCTGGGCCGAGAACGCCTGCGCCTCGGCGCCATTGGGCCAGATCAGCTTGCGCTCCGAGGCTTTCCAGACCGGTCGCCGGTCCGGCGGGGAAATGGCGATCAGGCCGCTGTCCCCATGCACCATGACGTCGCGGACCTGATCATAGGTTTCCCCCACCAACGCGATCCGACGCGACAGGCCCGGGTCATGCGGCCGCGCGCCCTCGGCCTGGGCGCGCACCCATTCCGCCCCGGCCCGCGTCTTGCCTGCGCCGCGCCCTCCCATGATCACCCAGACCCGCCAGTTTCCCCCAGGCGGCACCTGATGCGGCAGCGCCCAAAATTCGAAAAGGAAAGGGAGGGCCACCAGCCCCCCCTCCCCCAGTTCCGCCAGAAACTCATCTTGAATCGATTGCGGCGCGCAGGCGAGCGAGTCTGAGCCCGATTTCAGCCCGTGCGACCTCCAGATCGAGCTGCGCCCCTGCTGAGCTGGCATCTTCATCTCGGTCCGCTTCAAGTTGTGCAAGTTGCATCTCCAGTTTCTGACACGCCACCACCAGGGTCTTGGCCTGGGACAGCTCTTTGCTCCCACTCGCAATCTCCGACGGCTGCCCGGCCTCAATGTCGTGACGCAGTTTCTCGGTAGACTGCCTCAGGTCCCAGACCGACTCTTTTAAAGAGCGGAGCAGATCGGCCACATGCGCAATGCGCGCATCCGGTTTGATCGACGTCGTCATTTGGTTTCACCTCCTGCGAGAGTGGTTTCCGCACAAGAGACAGGCGCGATCCGGTTGACCCGGCCCGCTTGGTTTGCCTTCCAGCCTTACGCAACTATGACGTGTTTTTTGTTGAAAAGCAAGGCGTTGCGCGAAAACACAGCAACGCGCGCTACGCGCCCCGCGCAGGCAGGCCAAAGCAGCCCGCCCGCGACCGGTCAGTTATTGCTGCGCTGCGCCTCGATCTCGCGCCATTTGGCCACGTTGCGGTTATGTTCGGCCAGGGTGGTGGCAAAGGCATGACCGCCGGTGCCATCGGCGACAAAGAACACATAGTCGGTCTGATCCGGATTCGCCGCAGCCTCCAGGCTGGCCATGCCGGGATTGGCGATTGGCGTGGGCGGCAGCCCCTCGATCACATAGGTATTCCAGGGAGTCGAACGCCGCAGCTCGCTCTGGCGCAGACCACGGCCCAACACGCCGCGCCCTTCGGTCACGCCGTAAATCACCGTCGGGTCCGTTTGCAGGCGCATGCCCCGCTCCAACCGGTTGGAGAACACGCTCGCCACAACGCCGCGCTCGGCTGCCACGCCGGTTTCCTTTTCGATGATGCTGGCCAGGATCAGCAATTCCTGAGGCGAGCTGACCGCAACATCATCTGCCCGGCTCTCCCAGGCGGCATTGACCCGCAAGACCTGCAAAGCCTGCATATCCTGCAACAAGGCAGCGCGGGACGCGCCCCGGGTCACTTCGTAACTGTCCGGCGCCAGAGTGCCCTCAGCCGGGATCTCCTCGACGGCCCCTTCCATCACGTCAATCGCCTTGAGCGCCTCAACCACCTGCCAACTGGTCACGCCTTCGGCCATTGCGATCCGAAACCGCGTGTCCTGCTCGGCCTTCTTGGCATTGTAGATTTCCGGCACTTCGTCCGTCGCGGGGTTGAACTCTGCCCGCTCGACAAAGGCATTTGTCGCCGGGTCCAGTTCGCGCACCTCTGCAACCGTGCGGGTCACCCCAATGCGATAGACGATCTCGGTGCCGCAGGTGCTGGCGCCGCCGCGCGTGACGGCATCGATGATGCCTTCCATCGATTCGCCCGGCGACACCAGATAGCTGCCCGCCTTCAACTTCGAGGATTTGTCAGAATAGTCCGCCCCGATCCGAAAGATCGCGCCGCTGGTGATCGCGCCTTGCGCTTCGAGTTCGCGGCTCACCCGGTCCATGTTCGAACCACGCTCCACACGCACACAAATCGCTTCGCTCAAAGGGCCCTCAGAGCGATACTGCGACTGCCCCCACAGAACGACCCCCGCCAACAGGAACATCCCAACCATCAAAAGGGTAACCATGTTCGAAGCGAGGTGCCGCCACATCAACTGATCTTTCCAAACAGCAGGCTGGCATTCGTGCCGCCAAATCCGAACGAATTGTTGAGAACCACGTTGATCTCTCTTTCCCGCTTGGCATTGGGCGCAAGATCCAGCGCCGTTTCCACCGCGGGATTGTCCAGATTGATCGTCGGCGGCGCCACCTGATCGCGGATCGCAAGGATCGAGAAGATCGATTCGATCGCCCCCGCCGCGCCCAGCAAATGCCCGGTCGACGACTTGGTGGATGACATGGTCACCTTGGACGCCGCATCGCCCAGCATTCGCTCTACCGCGCCCAATTCGATCGTATCAGCCATGGTCGAGGTGCCATGCGCATTCACATAGTCAATCGCCCCCGGCTCCAGACCGGCGGCGCGCAAGGCGCTCTGCATGGCCCGGCGTGCACCGTCACCATCCTCGGCCGGGGCCGTAATGTGATAGGCATCCCCCGACAGCCCGTATCCCAAGACCTCCGCATAGATCTTGGCGCCGCGCGCCTTGGCATGTTCATATTCTTCCAACACCACCACACCAGCGCCTTCGCCCATGACAAAACCATCGCGGTCTGCGTCATAAGGGCGGCTGGCTGACTTTGGGTCATCGCTGCGTTTGGTGCTAAGCGCCTTGCACGCGTTGAAACCGGCAATGCCCAGTTCGCAAATGGCCGCTTCGCCACCGCCTGCCACCATGACATCCGCATCGCCGAACATGATCAGGCGACTCGCATCGCCAATCGCATGATTGCCCGTCGCACAGGCTGTCACGGGTGAATGATTGGGGCCCTTGAAACCGAATCGAATACTGATCTGACCTGACAGCAGATTGATCAGAGACCCGGGGATGAAAAACGGCGACACCCGGCGCGGACCACGGTCACGCAGCAAGATGGCCGTATCGGCGATCGAGCTCAACCCGCCAATGCCCGCTCCGACCATGACGCCCGTACGCTCCTGGTCTTCGGCCTGCGTTGGGGTCCACCCGGCATCTTCAACCGCCATTTGCGCGGCGGCCAGGCCAAACAAGATGAAATCATCCACTTTGCGGCGTTCTTTTGGCACCATCCAGTCATCTGGATTGAACGTGCCATCGCTGCCATCGCCCAAAGGCACTTCGCAGGCATAATTCGTGCCCAAATGGCTCGCGTCGAAACGTTGGATCGTTCCCGCACCCGATTGCCCGTCCAATAGACGTGACCAGCTTGCTTCCACACCTGACGCCAATGGCGTGACCAGGCCCAGTCCTGTGACGACGACTCTGCGCATGGATTGCCCTCCTGCCCTCTTTCGTTGACGCACGCTCATATCCCGATCCACCAAACCGGGGCAAGAGCCACAGCGCCTGCTTATGTTACGTTCCTGCGGATTGGCGCCCAATCAGCCCCAATACCGAGGTCAAAAGATGAGCCGCCGTTCGTGCGCCCTGCCCATCCCGCTCGTTGGCAGGCATAAACTCAACCATATCAAACCCGCCAATCCGGGCCCGCCCTGCGATCAGTTTAACAATCTCCAAAACGCGGCCATAACTCAACCCACCACTGGTCGGCCCGATCACTGCTGGCATGATTGACGGGTCCAGCGCATCGCAATCAAAACAGATCACCACCGTGCCCCCCTCGGGGATCAATCCCGGCAACTGCGCCATGCCCCATTCATCCAACTCATGCGCGGGAATCAGATGCGCCCCCCAGGCCCGGGCCGCCGCCAGCGCCTCTGGTCCCGCACTGCCGACCCCGCGTGCGCCAATCTGGATAATCCGCTCTACATGCGCCATTTCACTGGCCCGTCGCATGGTCGAGCTCAGCCCCCACCGCTCGCCAAGGACCTCATCGCGCCAATCAATATGCGCATCAATCTGCACGATGGTCACCGGCCCGTGATCCGCAAAGGCCTGCAACATCGGAATCGGCACAGAATCATCGCCCCCCAGCAGGACAGGCACCCCGCCCCCGGCCAGAATATCCGCCGTCATCGCCTGAATAGCCGCGCGATTCTGCGCCGGATTCGACGGATCCACCGACAGATCCCCCGCATCCACCGCCCGCACCCCCGCAGGCAGGATCGGCCCCATGAGATCAAAGTTTATCCGCTCAACAGCCCCCGCATAATCCGCAGACCCGGCCCGGATCGCCGCCGGCCCTCCGGCGCAATAAGCCCCAACCGAGCGATAAGGCGTCGCACAATCCGCCCCGAAAATCACAATATCAGCACCGGCGCCGCCCTCGGGCAGACCCAGGAAAGTCTCCAACGGGCTGCCGCCCAACATGTCTCTCAATCCGGGCACCGAAATCTCCTCCGAGGGCCAGACCGGTCGCGGTCCGGGTGTTGCCCCCGGATCTTATACTCGGATGTCCAGCCTGCACAGGGCTGTCGAGCCTGCGCCGCTACGGGCCCTCGGCCGACCATCCCGCAGGCCCGGAATACCTTAGCGAAAATCCGCCACCGCCTCCGGCTCGGGCTGGGCCAGCGACAATGCCTCTTCCAGATCCAGCGTCTTTTGGAACAGGGCCCGGCTGACAATCGCCCCACTGATGTTGGGGATGTACTTCAACCGCGAAATGTCATCCGCCGTGCGCACGGTGCCGCGTGCAATCACCGGCGACCGGGGCACAGCCGCCAGCCCCGAGATGACCCCCATCCCCGCCTCGGTGTCTTCGACGTCGCTGTCAATATCGGTGATGATCACTGCTGCCAGCGGCGCGTCATTGAAGGCGGCGATAAAATCCTCAGGGGTGAACGCGCAGGGTGTGCGCCACCCTTCGGTCATCACCTGCCCCTGCCACACATCCACGGCCAGAACGATCTGATCGGGGTAATACTTTGCCAGCTCACGCACCAGCGCCGGATCCCGCGCCGCCAGCGTGCCAATCACGACCCGCCCGGCGCCCTTGTCCAGCCAATGCTCCACCTGCTCGCGCGACCGGAACCCACCGCCCAATTGCACCGGAATGCCGGCAGCGCGAATGATGTCTTCGACCAGGCCCGCATTATTGTCAGACCCCTGGACAGAATCAAAATCGGTCACATGCATCCAGGCCGCCCCGGCCGAGGCAAACCCCCGCGCGGTTTCCACCGGATCCACATGCCAGATCATCGGCTGCTCCAGCCGCCCCCGCGTCAGCGTCACACAGCGCCCGTTTTGCAATTCCAAGGTTGGATAGATCAGCATCGGAGTCCCTCCAGGCTGGCCGTTTCTGGCCATTTCGGGCCGCACCCAAGCGTCGCGGCTGATCCCGTTTTAACTGATTCCCGGCCAGACCCGGCGCGGTTTTGCGCCCAGACACAGCCATTTTGCGCCATTTCACTGCGCGCAGGCCCTGGGCAATTGCTGCGCAATGACCTCACCCCGGCGCAAAGGCCCCGCCGCAGCCAGGCGGTGATCCCCCCGCACAATGGCCCACAAACGCAAACCGGCGCCCAAAAGGCGCCGGTTCAAAAACTCTGTCGCGAGTATCGCTGCTTACGATGCTTCGCTGATAAACTTTACCGCATCACCAAAAGTCTGAATGGTTTCAGCCGCATCATCAGGGATTTCGATACCGAATTCCTCTTCAAACGCCATCACCAGTTCAACGGTGTCCAGGCTGTCCGCGCCCAGGTCGTCGATGAACGACGCGTTTTCAGCGACCTTGTCCTCTTCAACACTCAGGTGTTCCACAACGATCTTTTTCACGCGGTCTGCGATGTCGCTCATACTGTAATCCTCGTCTTTCAGGGGCATGCTGCCCGTTCTGCCCTTGTCCCCTTAGGGCCTACGTTTGCCCATTCGGGCGGCTCGGACCCGGAAAACCGGGCTGTAGAGATCGGTGCATCGCACCTCCCCGCCGAGATATGGAGCGCCTATAGCACAGACAACCCCATAGGCAAACGCTTTCGCTAGGTCTTCTTTCGCTCTGGCTGGGCTCTTGTCAACCACGGGCCGCGCCCAACCCGGGACTGGCCCGAACGCTGCCCAAACTCTGTACGACCTTTGGCCAATGCCACCACTTTTTCAGCGCAAGGCCCTAAATCATCGCCATGCCACCGTTCACATGCAGCACAGAGCCGGTCAGATAGCCCGCCTCGGCACTGGCCAGGAACAAGACCGCCGCCGCAACCTCTTCGGGTGCCCCGATCCGGCCTGACGGAATCTGACCCAGGATCGCGCCGCGCTGATCATCGGTCAGCTTGTCCGTCATCGGCGAGGTGATGAACCCCGGCGCCACCGCATTGGCCGTGATCCCACGGCTGGCAACCTCATAAGCCAGGGATTTGGTCATGCCCACCATCCCCGCCTTGGAGGCCGCGTAATTGGCCTGCCCGGGGTTGCCCGTCGCGCCAACCACCGAAGAAATATTCACAATCCGGCCCCAACGCGCCTTCATCATGCCGCGCATCACACCCTTGCACAGCTTCATCGTCGCGGTCAGGTTCACATTCAAAACGCTCTGCCACTCATCATCCGACATCCGCATGAACAGATTGTCCCGGGTGATCCCGGCATTGTTGACCAGGATATCCACCCCGCCCATCGCCTCGACCGCCTGCTTGGGCAAGGCCTCGACCGCCTCCATATCACTCAGGTTGCACGGCAAAACATAGGCCCGCTCGCCCAGTTCCGCAGCCAAGGCTTCCAACGGCTCGGTCCTCGTCCCCGAAAGCGCAACCGAGGCCCCCGCCCCATGCAGCGCCTTGGCAATCGCCCCGCCAATACCGCCCGACGCGCCAGTCACCAGCGCCTTCTTGCCTGTCAAATCGAACATGTCTCTCTCCTGCCTCTTCTCGAACGAATTTCGAGGATGTCACTTCGTCTATGAAACGAAACGGCCCGAAAAATCAAATTTTCGGGCCGGTATGCTGTCACTTTTTCACCTGCATGCACGCCGGTGCGCAGCCGCGCGACTCAGCGCGACAAGGCGGCCTGCACATCATCGGGCGTTCCGATGGCCCGGCATGTGATCGACCGGTCAATCCGGCGGATCATCCCCGACAGAGCCTTGCCCGCCCCGATTTCCCAGATCTCCGTCACACCGGCCCCGGCCATGGCCAGAACACTTTCGCGCCAGCGCACTCGCCCTGTCACCTGCGCCACCAGCAATTTCTGGATCTGCTCCGGATCGCTCACCGGGCCTGCCTCCACATTCGAAACCACAGGCACCACCGGAGCCTTCAACCCGACGTCCGCCAGGGCCTGCTCCATTTCGCGCGCCGCCGGCTCCATCAATGCACAATGAAACGGAGCGCTCACCGGCAACAGGACCGCCCGCTTGGCGCCACGCGCCTTGGCAATCTCGACCGCACGCTCCACCGCCCCGCGATGGCCCGAAACCACAACCTGAGCTGGATCATTGTCATTGGCAGCCGCGCAAATCTCCTCGCCCGCCGCCTCGGCCGCAACGGCCTCTACCGCGGCAAAATCCAGCCCCAGCAAGGCGGCCATTGCCCCCTCGCCCGCAGGCACAGCCCGCTGCATCGCCAGACCACGCACCCGCAGCAACCTCGCCGCATCGGCAATGCTCAACGCGCCGGCAGCGGCCAGTGCAGAATATTCACCCAGCGAATGCCCCGCCACAAAGGCCGCATCCGAAACCGACGCGCCCTCGGCCTCCAGCGCACGCAACGCCGCCAGAGAAGTGGCCATCAACGCGGGCTGCGCATTCTGCGTCAATGTCAGGGTTTCAATATCGCCCTCCCAGATCAGCCCGCTCAAATCCTGTTTCAGGGTCTCGTCAACCTCCTGAAACACGGCCTTGGCCGCTGGGTAGGCTTCGGCCAGGGCCTTGCCCATACCGATGGTCTGCGCGCCCTGCCCGGGAAACACAAATGCGGTTGTCATATCCGATACTCCGCTTGAGAAATCTGGCGGTGTGTAACGGGCAGGATGCACGCAGGCAACCCGCCTTGGCACAACACATCAAATCCACGCGTGCCAATCAGCACCAAAAAACAAACCACGCAAGCCGGGGCCGCGTGGATCAACTCGTAACATAAAACATGAATGAACCGCTGTGGCACATAACAGCGGCAATGTCCGATCAGGCAGAGCTTTGCATCAAACCGCTCAACTGCATCCGCAACGCCTGGCGCACTTCGGGATCCTCGATCGGCAGACGCATCAAGACGCTGCCATCCACATCCCACAGCTCGATCGAGCGCGACGTGATCCGGGCGCCACCCAGGCTGTCATAGCTGCGGCGCAACACCGTCTGCGGCCGCCCCCGGTCATTTTTCTGCAACACCCGCAATTCGCGGCGGATCGGATCGAAGTAAGCCTCAGGCATCGCATCCACATGGTTGCGCATCAACAGCGCCAGACCGCATAGAAAGAAAAAAATCGACACCACGAATTTCATCAACATGACATTCGCATCGCCCGCAGATCCGGGCAGAACCCACATCATCGGGGCCGTCAGAATCAGGGCCGTGCCCACAATCTGAAACAGAGTTCGCACAAAGACGCGATTTCCTCTAAAGCCCAGCATAACCGGCATCTCAGGCTCTCGCCCCTGGCGGCTTGGGGTATAATTGGACACGTGGTCCATGATAAATTCGTTCGTCGCGGTCATCATACAGATCCGTTGCTGTCTCGTTTCTGGCAGCGGGCGGCGTCATCCCAAATGGGCCAACCTTGATTCGATAGTGAGCAGACAAAACGTCAGCAATGCGGCAACCATGAGGAAACTGGCAGGCATTCACATCCCACCGTCCTGATCTGAACCCGATCAGAACCCGGCGCGCACCTGCACGACACAGCCCACTTGCCAGCGCGCCTCATCCGTGTATACAGCGCCATCCTTTCGCAACCACTTGAACCGCGCAGACTCTCGTGGCGGGGCCGCGAAAGGCTTCTGGCCCCACCTTTGAAATGCGCCTTGATAAAAAAGGAGCGAACATGCCGCTTTATGAGCATGTCGTAATCGCACGTCAGGACATCACCAACACGCAGGCCGAAGGCCTGATCGAACATTTCGGCGAAGTGCTTGCCGAAAACGGTGGTGCACTGGTCAGCAGCGAATACTGGGGCCTGAAAACAATGGCCTATAAGATCAACAAAAACCGCAAGGGCCACTATGCCCTGATGCGCACCCAAAGCCCGGCTCCTGCCGTGCAGGAAATGGAGCGCCTGATGCGTCTGAACGAAGACATCATGCGTGTGCTGACCATCAAGGTCGACGCGCACGAAGAAGGTCCTTCGGTTCAAATGCAAAAACGTGACGACCGCGACCGTGGCGAACGCCGCGAACGTCGGCACTAAGGAGCATAAGTCATGGCTGCAAAACCATTTTTCCGCCGTCGCAAAGTCTGTCCATTCTCGGGTGATAACGCGCCCAAGATCGACTACAAAGACACCCGCCTGCTGCAACGCTACATCTCCGAGCGCGGCAAAATTGTTCCATCCCGGATCACCGCCGTATCGGCGAAAAAGCAGCGAGAGCTGGCCCGTGCGATCAAACGCGCCCGGTTCCTGGCCCTTCTGCCCTACGCCGTGAAGTAAGGAGGCTCACATGCAAGTTATCCTTCTCGAACGTGTCAGCAAACTTGGCCAGATGGGCGATGTTGTTGACGTCAAATCGGGGTTCGCCCGCAACTTCCTGCTGCCCCAGGGCAAGGCGCTGACCGCGTCCGAGGCCAATGTCGCTGCTTTCGCCGCACAAAAAGCCCAGCTCGAAGCGCGCAACCTAGAGACCAAGAAAGAAGCAGAGGCTATGGCCGAGCGTCTGAACGGTCAGCAGTTCATCGTGATTCGTTCCGCCTCCGAGGCCGGTTCGCTCTACGGTTCCGTCACACCGCGTGACGCGGCCGACGTGGCAACCGAAGGTGGCTTCTCGCTGGATCGCCGTCAGGTGGTTCTGCGCGGTCCGATCAAAGAGCTGGGTCTGCACAGCGTTTCGGTTGTCCTGCACCCAGAGGTCGATATCGAAATCGCACTGAACGTTGCCCGCTCGCCCGAAGAGGCCGAGCTGCAAGCCTCCGGTAAGTCGATCCAGGAACTGGCCGCCGAAGAAGAGGCCGCCGCGGAATTCGAAATCGCGGAACTCTTCGACGATATCGGCTCTGCTGCTTCCGAAGACGACGATGGCCCGGTTGCCACCGACGAAGGCGGCACATCGGACGAAGAACAGCCACGCTAAGCGGCTTTCAAACGCACGACATCACAAAAGGCCGCGCTTCTGCGTGGCCTTTTTCTTTGCCATATCCTCAAACCATGGGGGCCGTTTGTCGGCCTCTTGGCCATGCGAACACCGCACCGCAGGCACATCCCGGGCTCAATCCACCGCCGCCGCAAAATCTGTCCCCAAGGGCAAAGGGGCCATCCGGATCAGCCGCGAGTCCCGCACGGCCGCCTGCCGATGGACGACAGCCACCTGATACTCCGGGTCCTTGATCATGTTCACAAAACCTTCGGGGCCATCAAACTCAGTGATAAAGCAGACATCCCAGGCCTCGTCCGACGGCCCGATCAACATCAGCTCCATCGCGCCGCGCCAGGCAATCCGCCCGCCAACCCGCGCCAGAACCGGCGCGCTCAGCCGCCCGTAGGCGTCATAGGCCTCCGCCCCCGTGGCCGCACGCCCATCCTCATAGCGCGCCGTTTCATGCAATTGGACCAGGTTCAACATATGGATCGGACCACGATCATTGGCCCGAAACGCTTCAACCCCCTCCCGGTCGAATGATAGATGCGCCATTCTCTGCTCTCCTCACGCCGCATGGGCAAAACCCCGCCGGGCCGCCTGATCAAAGCAGACAAATTTCGGTTCCGCGTCAAGCCTTCACCCGTTACAATGCCCCTAAAATCGCGGAGCAGACGAATGACCCTCACCCGCAGAATCCTCCTGCGTTCATCACTGGCCACCCTCTCGCTGGCCACGCTCCCACTCAGCGCCTGCGGCTCTCGGCGTGAACGCCGCCAGGAGCGTCAGGAACACAAGGCATCAAAACCCAGCAAATCCTTCTCCTCCTTCGATCCACCGCTCTACCCCAACGAAACGGCCCAGCTCCGACGCCAGATCAACAAATGGGCGGATCACTACGAAATTCCGCGCGAACTGGTGCACAAGGTCTGTATTCGCGAAAGCACCCATCGCCCCTGGGCCACCAATCCGCCCTATATGGGCCTGATGCAGATCCACCCGAACACCGCGCGGGGCATGGGCTACACCGGTTCTGCCGAGGGGCTGCTGGACGCAGAAACCAACCTCAAATACGCGGGCAAATACCTGCGCGGTGCCTGGATGGTCTCGGATGGCAACATGGACACCGCCATAGGCTGGTACGCGCGCGGCTATTATTACGAGGCCAAAAAACGCGGCCTGCTCAAGGAAACCGGCCTGATCTGATCCGACCGCGCTGCCGTGTTGCAAAATTCGGCTTTGGGGAATGACCGTTTCAATGTACCCTCCGGATATCTGCCGTGCCGCAGATCGACCCAAGGAGCATTGAAATGACCCTTAAAACCATGGCAACCGCCGCAATTCTCACGCTTTTCCCAATCATCAGCTATGCCGGTGGCTGTATCCACAGTGACCAACAGGCCCAAAGCTGCGCGCCAGGTTTCACCTGGGACGGGGCCCAGCAGGCCTGCGTCGAACAAGCCACCAGCTGACGCTTTCCGTCAGCCGACGGGCCCGCATCGAACCGCGCCCATCAAGTTTATGTGAAATGCCGACCTTCGCTTGGGTCTGGCAATTCTGGCCGTTTGAGCCAAATATGGCCCATACTGGATCCTTTGTATCGGAGATTACGATGCGTATTTTGTTACCTCTCATTTTGATGGCACCCACTCTGGCATTTGCAGCCGGCGGCGGCGATGGCGACCCCCCCACGCCAACCGAAACGACCAAGACCTGCAAAGGCGTAAAGGTCTGGGATGAAAAGAAAAATCGTTGCGTCAAGCCCAAGGAATCGCGGCTCGACACAGATACGCTTTACGGGGCTGTGCGCGAATTGGCCTATGCCGGACGCTATATGGACGCCCAGGGCGTGCTGCAGGCAATGCCCGATCAATCCGATGACCGCGTGCTGACGTATTGGGGTTTCACACATCGCAAACTGGGCAATCTGGAGCTGGCAAACGCCTTCTACCAGGACGCCATCGCGCGCAACCCGGACAACATCCTGGCCCGCTCCTACATGGCTCAGGGATATGTGGAATCGGGTCGCATGGACGAAGCCGTCGCTCAATGGCGTGAAATCACCGCCCGTGGCGGCAAGGGCACCTGGGCCGAAACCTCCCTGCGCGAAGCTCTGCGCACCGGGGTCACTCAAAGCTACTGAGTTCAGCGTTTCTTTACTGCTCTTGCAATACCCTGCCTCTCGGATCGTGTTACGGGACTCGAGGGGCAGATGACAAACAATCAGGCGCTGGCGGCGGTGCCACCAAGAAACCTTGTCGGCACAGGCAGCACAGCGTCGCCAGACGCGCGCAGCGGCACACAGGCAACACCACATCAACCCGGCACATCCAGTTTGCCAGCGGACCTCAGCGGTCCGGCCAAGGCAGCCATCATCGTGCGCTTCCTGCTGAACGAGGGCGCGGATGTCGCCATCGAAAACCTGCCGGATGATTTGCAGGGGCGATTGGCGGATCAGATGGGGCGCATGGGGCTGGTCTCTCGCGACACGCTTGCCGCCGTTGTACAGGAATTTGCCGAGGCTTTGGATGGCATCGGCCTTACCTTTCCCGGGGACCTCTCAGGCGCCCTCTCCGCCCTGGATGGCAAGATCAGCCCCCATACGGCCCAACGCCTGCGCAAAGAGGCTGGCGTGCGCCTCTACGGTGATCCCTGGTCGCGCCTGCGTGACCTCCCGCCCGAGGATCTGGTGCCCATCATCGAGGCCGAATCCATCGAAGTCTCCGCTGTCCTGCTCAGCAAGCTGGAGGTGGACAAGGCCGCTGCCCTGCTGAACGCCCTGCCCGGCCCGCTGGCGCGTCGCGTGACTTATGCGGTGTCACAAACCGCCGTGGTCTCTCCCGAGGCTGTCGATCGGATCGGATTGGCACTGGCAAGCCAGCTGGACCTGAAACCCGAAACGGCCTTTGGTCAAAGCCCCGAAGAGAGGCTCGGCGCCATCCTCAACCAATCCGCGCCTCAGACCCGGGATGACATGCTCACCGCGCTGGACGAAACTGACCAGCCCTTCGCCTCCGCCGTGCGCAGCAAAATCTTCACCTTCGCCGACATCCCCGACCGGCTGGAAACCCGCGATGTGCCCAAAATCGCCAAAGAGGTGGATACAGACACGCTCATCACCGCCTTTGCCGGCGCGACCGCGCCTGACATGGCGGCCACCGTCGACTTCCTGTTGTCCAACCTCTCCACCCGCATGGCCGACAACCTGCGCGAGGAAATTGCCGACCGCGGCGCAGTCCGACAATCCGAGGCAGAGGCCGCAATGACCGTCATAACAGCCGCGATTCGCCGCCTCGAGGTCGCGGGCGAACTCAAACTGAAAACCGACAATCCCGAAGACTGACCAACATCCGCCCGCAGGACAACACCGTCAAAGCGCCGGGTACTCTCCTTTGACGCGTGTCTTCTTGGGGTCGAAATGCGGAAACGCGCAAACCCGGGCGCGCAATCTCTTCTGCTGGCCGTCCAACTGCCCGATCTCTATCTCGGTGCCGATTTCCGCATGGGCCACCGCCACCCGACCCAGGGCAATCACCTTGCCCAACAGGGGGGATTTCATCGCAGATGTGACTTCGCCCACCTGCGCCTTGCCAATGCGGATACAGTCCCCGGCCGAAGGCACGACACCGCCCTCGATCTCAAATCCAACCAGCTTGCGATGCGGATGCGCCTTTCGCTCCTCCAAGGCCGCGCGCCCGATGAAATCATCCTCCTTGGATTTCAACGGCACGGTAAATCCGATCCCCGCCTCCCACGGGTCCGTCGTGTCATCAAATTCAGATCCGGCAAAAATCAGACCCGCCTCAATCCGCATCCAATCCAATGCGGCCAGCCCCAGCGGCTTCATCCCATAGGCCTGTCCGACTTCCCAGACATGGTCAAAAATCTCGACCGCATCCTTGGGGTGGCAGAAAATTTCATAACCCAGCTCGCCTGAGTAGCCCGTCCGCGAAATCACCACCGATTTTCCGCCAAAATCCTTGAGCCGCGCAATCGTCAACCGAAACCAGGGCAACTCTTCGATCGTGGGCTGTGTCGGCGGTGTCCAGAAAATCCGGGACAGAATTTCGCGGCTGAACCGGCCCTGTACCGCAATATTGTGCAACTGATCGGTCGAGTTGCGCACCCAGGCATTCAGCCCCCGCTTCTCTGCTTGCTCCCGCAACCACAGACCCGAGGTATCATTGCCACCAATCCAGCGGAAATTCATCTCACCCAGACGATAGATCGTCCCATCGTCGATCATGCCACCATGTTCATAGCACATGGCCGTATAGACCACCTGCCCCACACTCAGCTTTTTGATGTTCCGGGTGACGCACAATTGCAGCAGCGCCTCAGCATCGGGGCCAGTGACCTCGTATTTGCGCAAAGGCGACAAATCCATGACCGCCGCCTTTTCGCGCACAGCCCAATATTCGGCAATCGTCCCATGATTGGTAAAGGTATTGGGCAACCAATAGCCATTATACTCGACGAAATCGCGGGTATGACGTGCAAAACACGCGTGAAATGCCGTTTCTTTTGTTTCTTCCACATCCGCCTCCGCAGATTTCCGGTAGCCGACAGAGCGGCTGAATGTTTCCGTCGCACCATAAGTGCGCACCTGAATATCCGTAGGGTTCCAGCCGTTTGCCGGATCCACATCGCACGGACACGCCGAACTCACACACACCAGATCACTCAACGCCCGCAACAAGACATAGTCACCCGGCCGCGACCACGGTTCGTCCATGCCCAGGGCATTGGTTTCATCCAGCATCGTATTGAAAAAGAAATTGATCGCCGGCCAACCTCCACGCGGACGCACCTGATAGGCTTCCAGTTCACGGTTCATGTTATCCGAACAGTTTACATGCCCAGGATAGCCTAAATCCTCGTAGTAGCGTGCAGTGCAAGCCAAGCCAAATGTGTCGTGCCTCCCGCAGGTGTCCTGAACGATCTCCACCAGGGGTTCCTGATCCACCGTCCAGTATTTCGAGAATATCCCTGGTGTCGGATACAGGCTGCCCATCAAAGAGCGGGTCGTCGTGGGGTCAATCTCGCGTTCTATCCCGGCATCCAGTGCGCGCCGCGAAAACGCCTGAAAGTCAGAGCATTCGCGACCTTTGACATCCAGAACCTGGATATATTCACCCTTCTTGACCTCATAGGTCACCGCCTGCCCTGGTTGAATATTCAGATCCACCAGTGGATCCGCCAGAGGATCGGGCGGCGCCCGATCGGCCTTGGCCGCAGCGGGATTCGCCCGCCGCAAGTATAGTATCAACTCACTCGGCGCATCCTGCGCCTCCGGCGACATCGGCCCTCCAGGCGCAGCAACAATCAGCAAACCATCGGCCTGCGCGACAAACGTCGCCATATCTCCTGCCCTCGAATTTTCGCCGAAAATTCGCACACCGTCCGCCTGCGACAGATCAAACCCCGCAGCTTTGAGCGCTGCCAAAACCTTCGCTCCAGAGGCAGACCCGTTGTTCAATGTCGCGATCACCTGATCGGGTCGACCAATGCCGCGCGCGCCAAGAAAGCCGGCATCGGATCGACGATCCGGCGCGAACATCACCAATTCCCCCGGCTGCAAACCCTCACGATCCAAAACCGAGATTTCGTCACCCCGATAGACCGGAACTGCACGAGATCCGCCCCCGGGCACTGGATGCCGCTCTACGCCATGTGGCAATATCGGCAAGCCTGGCGAAATCACCCCACGCCGCTCATATGGTGTTTCAAACACCGGGCGCACCTGTTGTCTCACACCCACCTCCATCACGCCAACCCCAGGGCCCGCCGCCGCCGCTCGGCCCATGCGTTTATGGCGATATCAAAGGTCAACGCCATCAAAACCACCGAAAAGCCCAACACAAAATTCTTGCCCAACACCGTGCCAGCCATCGTCCTTTGCAACTCCTGACCCAGGTCGCGGGTGCCGATAAAGGCAGCGATAATCACCATGAAAAACGCAAACATCAAAGCCTGGTTCAAACCCACCGCAATGGTCGGCATCGCCAGCGGAAGCTCGACCTTCCATAGCTTCTGAGACCGTGTGGCGCCTGACATTTCCGCAGCCTCCGTCAGCTCCTTGGGAACCGCCCGCAGACCCTCAATCGTGTACCGAACCACCGGCACCATTGTGTAGATCAGGATCGACATGATCACCGTCACCGGTGTGATCCCGAACAACATGATTGCGGGCAGCAGATAGATAAAGCTCGGAAAGGTCTGAAACGTATCACAAACCAAAATCGCACCATTGGCCCTTGCTTCGGCCCGCGCCGCCCAGATCGCCAACGGGATCCCCAACAGCATCGACAAACACACCGCGATCAGCGTGGAATGCAAGGTCAACATCGCCCGGTCCCACCAGCCGAACTGCGCAACAGCGGCAAAGAATACGGCCCCCAAAACCGCCGGGCGCCAGCCCCCCAGGGCAAAACAAAAGGCCGAAATCAACGCAATCATTGCGTAGGTCGGCACGTACAACATCATCTTTTCCGTCGGGATCAGCACCCAGATGTTGAAAACATAGCGCACCGCCCCCGTAATGGCCTGCACCCAATCCCACCCCAGGAACGTCTTGATCGCCGTGTCCATCGGTTTGCCCATCGACCAGTCCTGAGTGCGATGCACATCGCCCAGAACGGAAAACAGATACTGAAACACCGTGCCCGGCGTCTTGCTCTCTGCCCCCAATGTGTAATTCGGCATCTGGTTCGAGAAATACCCCAACACCAGAAACAACAAGAAGACAGCCAGGCTGGACAACAAGCCCCAGTTGCGCCGCCACCACGATGTGCCCTTCTCAAAATGCTCTGGCTGATTGGTCACCCAGGCCTTGGTCAACCGGTCCAGCACAACCGCCAGCAACACAATGGTGATCCCAATCTCAAAGGATCGACCCAGTTTGAAACTGTTCATCATCGCCAGCAATTTGGCCCCCAAACCGGGCATGCCAATAAACGAGGTCAAAACCACCATCGCCAGCGACAACATGATCACCTGGTTCAACCCCACCAGGATCTCGGTACGTGCCGACGGCAAATAGACCTTGCGCAACATCTGCCAGCGTGTGCAGCCGCACATCAGCCCGGCCTCAACCACCTCGGCCGGCACTTTCTTCAACCCGATGGTTGTCATCAAAACCATGGGCGGCATCGCATAGACAATCGTGGCCACCGCCGCCGCAGTCGGACCCACTTTGAAAAAGATCACCGCAGGCAACAGGTAACTCAGGAAAGGCAAGGTTTGCAAAACGGCCAGAGCCGGTTTAATAAACTTCTCAAACCCTTTGTACTTCCACGCTAAAATCCCCAGGCACAGCCCCAGAAAGAACGAAATCGGTGCGGCGATAACGATGACCGACATCGTCTCCATCGTCCATTTCCACTGCCCCATAAGCGCCGCGTACACACAAGTGCCCGCAGACAAAAGCGCCAGTCGCCACCCGCCCAGATGATACCCAACCATCCCAGCCAGCGCCGCAATCGCAGACCAGGGGATCTGTCCCAAATTCGGCCAACGCGATTTGCCGTACAGAACATTGCCGGCAGCATCGATCAAAACAGCCAATCCATCCGAGATTTTTCGCGTTAAAACAGTTAGTTTCAGGTCATTCTGAACCCAGTCAAATGCCGCATCCAGCCAAACATCCCAAGGCAGGATCATCCAGTTCGGCAAACGGCTCAGTCCGGGCAAGACCGGCTTCAACAGCATCAACAAGATGGCGAACCCAACCAGCCCCCACAGCACGACCTTGCGATTGCCCGCGTCGCTCAAACGCGCCGCGGCCGATCCGCCAGGTGACTCCTCGGCCGTCGCACTCACAGCTGTTCCCCCAACAACACATTCAACGCGGCGCGGCGCGACAGACCTCCTATCACCTGACCATCCCGGGCCACGGGTATCACCTCGGCCGCCTCCGAAATCAGCCGCCGCGCCATGGAATGGATCGTCGCATCATCCGCAACCGGCGTTCCCTCTGCGTGCAACCCGGCCTCAACCAAAGAGGCCGCACGAACAACTCTTGCTTTTTCAACCTCTTCCGTGAACTTTCTCACGTAATCTGTCGCCGGGTTCAACACGATCTTGTCGGGCGTATCACATTGTTCCACCGCGCCGTCCTTCATGATCGCAATCCGATCAGCCAGCCGCAGCGCCTCGTCAAAATCATGGGTGATGAATACAATCGTCTTGCCCAGCATCGCTTGCAGACGCAAAAACTCATCCTGCATTTCCCGCCGGATCAGCGGATCCAGGGCCGAGAACGGTTCGTCCAGAAACCAGATGTCCGGCTCAATCGCCAAAGACCGCGCGATTCCCACCCGCTGTTGTTGTCCGCCAGACAGCTCGCGGGGGAAATACTCCTCGCGCCCGTCCAGCCCGACCAGCCGGATAACCTCCAGCGCCCGCGCCCGCCGCTCGTGCCGGTCCTGCCCGCGCATCTCCAGTGGAAACGCCACATTGTCCAGCACCGTTCGGTGCGGCAACAGGCCAAAGCTCTGAAACACCATGCCCATCTTGGAGCGCCGCAGCTCAATCAACGCGCGCTCGTCCAGGCTCATGATATCCTGCCCGTCCACCTCAATCGTGCCGCCGGTAATGTCATGCAGCCTCGAAAAACACCGCACCAGCGTCGACTTGCCGGATCCCGACAGGCCCATGATCACCAACATCTCGCCGCGCGACACCTCGATCGAGACATCCTTCACCCCGGCGATGTACCCATCCTGGCGGATCTGATCGTAACTCTCTGTGCCCGCCATCCGCGACAGGTACTGCTCAGGATTTGACCCAAAAAGCTTCCACACATTGCGCGCAGAAATAACCGGCTGCTGGTCTGTCAAACTTTACCTCCTGTGGGCCGACCGCCCCGTCACAACGGACAGGGCGATCACGTCTTTTTGCTCTAGTCAAATTGGATCAGGAGTTGCCTTCAACCCATGGCTTCCAAACGTCTTCGTTCTCTTCCAGCCAGACTTCAGCAGCCTCTTCCGGCTCCATTTCGTCGACATCAACCAGCTTGGCCATGGCCGCGATCTGCGCATTCGTGAACGAGATATTGCTCAGCACCCCATAGGCGTCTGGCCATTTCTCTTCCATGCCTTCCCAGGCGGCTTTCTTCAGGTACCCATCCGGTGGGTTGCCACAGTCATACAGCGCATCCGGGTTCGGCCCAACGGACGGATCCGTGTCACAGCCATCGACCCAGGCCGGGAACTCGACAAACTCGCCCGGCCAAACAGCCTCGGCAAAGTTGGGCGTCCAGTTAAAGACAACAATCGGCGTCTTGTCCTTTTCGGCCGCGCCGATCGCCGCCCACAGGGCCGCCGCAGATCCTGCGTTCACCACGACAAAATCCATTCCCAGCGCTTCGACACGTTCCTTACCGTGCTTCAACCAGTCAACCGGGCCGTCCAGATACATGCCCTTGTCACCGGTCTCGGCAGTTTTGAACACCGCCGCGCAATCATTCAAAGCTTCCCAGCTCGGCAGCCCCGGACAGGCGTCCTTGGTCCAGGCCGGATACCACCAATCTTCGCGGGTCACCGCATCGTGGTCGCCGACGTCAACGATTCCACCTTTTTCCAGCGCAGTACGGAACGAATGGCCAAACGCCCCCTCCCACACTTCCAGCTCCAGCGTCACATCGCCCAGACGCACCGATTCATAAACGGCCTGGCTGTCTGTGGTCACAAATTCAACACTCAGCCCCATGCCCTCATAGATCTGCCCAACCACATTGGACATCACGATCTGGCTCGACCAGTTGTGAATTGGAATAACAATCGGATCACTGCTATCGGCAACAGCAACACCAGAACCGGCAGCAAGCGCGATCGCGGCGGCAGACATTGTAAGTTTAAGTTTCATGTTATCTCCCTGATTACGTTTCTTACCGGAGAGGCAAGCATCCCGGACGCGTTCAGTTTGACCCATCCCGCCGCATTCCCTGCACGGAATTATAAGAGCCATTGACCATAGAAATTAGCGGCTGAAACTGTTACACTCTGCCTTGGCCTTACCCGCCACCAGCCGCACGGTCCCAAATGGACAACCCCGATGATAACCAAGCGTAAGCTATTGCCACCGCTGGATTATTTCCTCGCCTTCGAGGCCGCCGCAAAACGTGGCAGTTTCGCGGGCGCTGTTGCCGACCTGAACATTTCCGAAACCGCGATCAGCCGCAAGGTCCGCCTGCTGGAACAACATTTTGATTGCCAGTTTTTTGTGCGCGGCCACCGCTCCATTTCGCTGACGCCACAGGGCGTGTCGCTGCTGCAATCGGTCAGCCGCGCCCTCGATGATTTGCGCGCCACATCACAGGAACTTGTCGCCCGCCATCAGGCCGACACCGTCACCCTCGCGGCGACCAATTCGGTCTCTTCGCTTTGGCTGATGCCGCGCCTGGGCCAGTTCAACCAAAACGACCAAACCCTCCGCATCATGCTGGTCAGCAGCGACAATGACGAAGAATGCATGTCCCAGGAAAATGACCTGATCATCCTGCGCGGCGAAGGCAATTGGCCCGGGTTTCATGCGCAGTTGCTGTTTGGCGAAACCATCTTTCCGGTCTGCGCCCCCTCCTACCTCGCGCAACATCCAGAGGCAGGCCAACTCGACCTTTTCCCGAACCTGGACCTGATCGAGATCAGCTCAACCCATACCGAATGGATGAACTGGACAACCTGGCTAGAGCGTCAGCATATCCCCCAGGCCGCGCTCATGCGCGCCGTCTATTTCAACACCTATCCCCTGGCGGTTCAGGCGGCTGTTGATGGGTTGGGCATCGCTTTGGGCTGGGGGCATCTGGTGGACCGGCTGCTCGAAACCGGCGCGTTGGTGCGCCCGCTGGCAGAAACACATGTCAGAACCACTTCGGGCTATTACCTGTTGAAACACCAGTCAAAAAAGCCGTTCTCCGGACAGGCTGCCGTGGAACACTGGTTGCTGGAACATAGTGCGGCCCGCAAACGCTACGGGCCGCAAAATCCGGGCGATCAAACCTCCAGATAGCTTTCCAGACTGTCGTCCAACGCGTCCTTCCAGGGGGTGTGATGCGCCGGCGCACGGGTGCCTGTCATCGGGCTGGTATAGCCATTGTTGCGGAAGGTCATGATGTCCTTCTTCTTGTGCTTTTTCCATTCGTAAAACGCCTGGCACGCGGCCTTAACGTCAAACGATGGGTAGTCCGTCTCATTGATCAGCTCCAGGGTATAATCCCCCTGATAGTCAATGCAGGCATAGTCATCCGCCAGTGCCGCTTCGGCCTCTTTTCGCGCGGCCACATCCGCCTCGCGGGCGGCCATATCCGGCACGGCGATCTTGCCCATGATGATGTCCCGCACATACCACGCCTGCGCGTCGAACATGTTGAAGGTAAACCACTGGTCCTGCATCCCCAGATAGAACAGATCCGGGTTCCGGTTCCAGACAACCCCTTTGTACAGATCATCCGCCGCCAGAATATTGGCCGTCTTCAGGCGCAGTTCATCGGGCAAAAACGGAAAGTGATGCTTGTACCCGGTGCACAGCAGGATCGCGTCCACATCCTTGGAGGTGCCATCAATGAAATAGGCCGTCTTGCCCTCTACCCGATCCAGCTTGGGTTTCACGTCCCAGTTCTCGGGCCACTCATATGGCATCGGCGCGGTCCGATAGGCATTGGTGATCGACTTGGCGCCGTATTTCCAGCATTGCGAGCCGATGTCCTCGGCCGAATAAGAGGTCCCCAGGATCAGGATATCGCGCCCCTCGAATTCCCGCGCATCACGGAAATCATGCGCATGCAGGATCCGCCCGTTGTATGTGTCAAACCCGGGGTACTCCGGCACATTCGGCACGCTGAAATGGCCCGAGGCGACAATCACATGATCAAAGGTCTCACGCTTTTCCGTATCGGTTTTCTCGTTGCGGGTGGTGACCTCAAACCTGCCATCCTCCATCGTGCGCACATCGCGCACGATGGTATTGAACTCGATCCAGTCGCGCACGCCGGCCTTTTCGACCCGGCCTTTTATGTAGTCAAACAACACCGCACGCGGAGGATAGGATGCGATCGGTTTGCCAAAATGTTCCTCAAAGGTGTAATCGGCAAATTCCAGACCCTCCTTGGGTCCGTTGGACCACAAATAGCGATACATCGACCCGTGACACTGGTTGCCGTATTCGTCCACACCCGTGCGCCAGGTATAGTTCCACAACCCGCCCCAATCGCTCTGTTTTTCGTAACAGACAACCTCGGGGCAGGCCTCTCCCTTCTGCTGCGCAGATTGAAAGGCCCGCAACTGTGCCAGACCGGACGGCCCGGCCCCGATGATGCAAACTCGCTTCGTCATACCAGGGTCTCCTTGTCGTTGGGTTCAATTGTGCAAAGCGGGGTTGACCAAAGCACGGCTCGTATTTCGCTCAACCCGCATGTCATCTCCCGCCTATCCGTAACTCGGCTCAGAGCTTGAGCCGGACCAATCCGGCTCAAAGCCCAACACCTCGGTGCCCGGAGGCAGCGTCGGATTGAACAGCGCATTATGTGCAATCGTGGCCTGATACAGCGGATTATGCGCCGCCAGACGCCAAACCTTGCAGGTCAGATCAAAACGCTGCGCATAAGCCTCGAACCGCAACATGCAGTGCCCCGCGTCACGGATCTGCGCGGCGCCCTCTGACTGGGGCGGAAACGTCGCCGTCAGGATGTCCGAGAACTCTTTGTGCTTTTGGTAGTAGGTGGCCGACAGATAGCGCAACGCCGTGTCGCGCACCTGGGCCGGATCATTGGTCTGCGCCGCCATATGGCGCAACTCGGGCGTCACCGAATACCCCGGCGCCTTGTTCATCACCGTGATGATATGGCCCATCGGCTCGCTCTCGCCGGGCAGGGTCAGGGCCGGGATGATCGCATCATCCGGGCGACCCTGAGAATCCCGCGCGGCCAGTTGGCGCACATGGCATTGCCATTTCATGAATGCCGTGCGCAACGGATGCGGGGTGCTCACCCCCAGGGTCGCCGCCAGTGAACTCATGCGCTCATGCGCCCCTCTTCCAGACCAAATTCAAACGCGCGATCATGGCTCAGGCTGGGCACCTTGCCGCGCGCCTCGGCCACCTTGTCCAGATCAATCGAGGCGTGCACCA
This sequence comes from Marinibacterium sp., assembly GCA_034670145.1. Classification (GTDB taxonomy): domain Bacteria; phylum Pseudomonadota; class Alphaproteobacteria; order Rhodobacterales; family Rhodobacteraceae; genus HXMU1420-2. Next base: position 16,322 of record JAXMOA010000002.1, on the reverse strand, counting down.
CCCCGGGTTCTGTTCCGCCATCGGCCATCACCTCGCCCCAGGGGCTGACCACCAGCGAGTGGCCATAGCTCTCCCCTCCGCCCGGCACAGGGCCTGTGGCACAGGGCGACACCATGAACGAGGTGTTCTCGATCGCACGCGCGCGGTTCAGGATATGCCAATGCGCTTCGCCGGTTTTCTTGGTAAAGGCCGCCGGACAAACAAGGATCTCCGCCCCCGCTTGTGCCAGAGCCCGATAAAGATCCGGAAACCGCAGATCATAACATATGGTATGCCCGATCCGCCCCCAGGGCGTGTCGTGGATCACAGCCTGACTGCCCGGCGTCACCACCGCGCTCTCGCGATAGACTTCCGTCTCGCTCAGCTGAATGTCGAACATGTGGATCTTGTCGTAAGTGCCGCGCACCCGGCCCGTATCATCAATCATGTACCCACGGTTGATGATCTTGCCACCCGGGCCCTCTACCGCGACCGAACCGACCAGAACCCAGACAGAGCGCGCCCGGGCCAGATCCTGAAACGCCTCGATCACCGGATGTGCATCGTCCGGCGCAAACGGAGGCCGCAATGCCGCCCCCTCAGACTTCAGGCCCCCGCAATACTCCGGCAGCACCAGCAATTCCGCGCCCCCCTGCACCGCAGCCTCCGCCAATGGCAGCGCCTCATCTATCGCTGATTGGAAATCCGGCATCGGCCGGGTTTGAAGACAGGCAAGGTTCAAAGAGCGCGGCATTTCAGGTCCTCTCAAGGGTCAGAACTTCATATAAGCCATGCGCAACGAGGTCAGTGGATGACGATCCGACATCTGAAACTTCACCAGCAACTCTCGCGCAATCATGTCACGATCCTGCTGGTTGTCGGGCAACGCAATGCTGTCAGGGATTCGCACCCATCCATTGTTGTTGCGGTCAAAGACAGCAGGGCTGCCCTCTTCATACCCCATATGCACGTCTTCCAGCCAGTTCAGATCGTCCCAGCCCATCACCTCCATATATTTGCTCAAAAACGGGGTGATACGTTCATAATCAGGCACCAGGTTCACATCATAGCGATACCCGATATGCTGACCGATTTCCTTTTCGCGCTCGGATTTCAGGCCATCCGCATCCTCAAGAAACTCATTGACGTCCGTAATCTCAGAGCCGCGATATTGTGTTCCAGCCATTAGTCTCTCCTGTGGTAAGGGGGGTGCGCATCCTCTGGCTCACGCCTGCGCACCCGACCCGGGGTTGCCCCCTCAGAAATGATGATAATCCGGGATGCCCACGGTGTGATCCGTCCCCGCCAATGGCACCCCCGCCATGGCCGAGGCCTCCATCGTCAACGCGCCCAGATCTTCCGGCTCCAGCGAATGCAGATGCGTCTTGCCACAGGCCCGTGCAAACAGCTGCGCCTCGATGGTCAGCGTATGCAGGAAGTTGTAGACACGCTCCGCCGCTTCATCCGGATCCAGCCGCGCCCGCAGGATCGGATCCTGCGTCGCCACACCCACCGGACAACGCCCGGTATGGCAGTTGTAGCAATAGCCAGGCTCCGCGCCGATCTCTTCGGGGTAATTCGCCTCCGGAATATCCTTGTTGCAGTTCAACGCCATCATCACCGAATGCCCCAGCGCGATCGCATCCGCGCCCAGCGCAATGGCCTTGGCCACATCGGCCCCGTTGCGGATCCCGCCAGCATATACGAGCGAGATTTCGCCCCGCTTGCCCAGATCGTCAATCGCTTTGCGCGCCTGACGGATCGCCGCCATACCCGGCACGCCAGTGTCTTCGGTTGCCAGATGCGGACCAGCACCCGTGCCCCCTTCCATACCATCAATATAGATTGAATCCGGGTCGCATTTCACCGCCATGCGCACATCGTCATAGACCCGCGCAGCCCCCAGTTTCAGCTGGATAGGAATCTGCCAATCCGTGGCTTCGCGGATCTCCTGGATCTTCAACGCCAGGTCATCCGGGCCCAGCCAGTCAGGATGGCGCGCCGGTGACCGCTGATCGATCCCCGCCGGCAGGCTGCGCATCTCGGCCACCTGATCCGTCACCTTCTGACCCATCAAATGCCCGCCCAGACCCACCTTACAGCCCTGACCGATGAAAAATTCGCACCCATCCGCCAGAACCAGATGGTTCGGGTTAAAGCCATAGCGCGACTGAATACACTGATAGAACCACTTGGAACTGAACCGCCGCTCGTCCGGGATCATCCCGCCTTCGCCCGAGCAGGTCGCCGTGCCCGCCATGGTCGCACCACGCGCCAGCGCGGTCTTGGCCTCATAGCTCAACGCGCCAAAGCTCATCCCCGTCACATAGACCGGAATATCCAGCTCCAGTGGCCGCTTGGCCCGCGGGCCAATCACGGTTTTGGTCTCGCATTTCTCGCGATACCCTTCGATCACAAAACGCGTCAGCGTTCCGGGCAGAAAGGTCAGATCGTCCCAATGCGGGATCTTCTTGAACAGCGAAAAGCCACGCATCCGATACCGGCCCAGCTCGGACTTGATATGGATGTCGTCAATAACGCGTGGCGGAAAGATAAAGCTGTCACCGATGCGGTTCACATCGCGATCAAGCGGTTTCTTGCTGGTAGGGCTCCCGTCAGGCATGGTGCCTCCTTGTCATACAGGGTCCGTCCGTCCCGGTGTGGCCAATGTTTCGCGCATCTGTCGCGAAAGAACGTCTGTCACAAACGTCCGCCACCAATCGGGTCACAGGATCAGTTTCTTCTCAGTTGGCTCAAGATTGTCGTAGTTCCACAGCTGCTTACCCGCGACGATCTTGGTGAAATGATCGACACCTTTGTCCGGCATCATCCCGTATTGCGTCAGCTTGCGCGTCAGCCAGGCCTTGTCCAGATCGCTCAGCTCTGCGGTCACCGCATCCACGCCCAGCGACTTGATCTCGCCACCGACAAAGATCGTGCCGTCATACATGGAATCGCCCAGGTTCTTGCCGGCATTGCCGCACACAACCATCCGGCCCCGCTGCATCATAAAGCCAGACAGCGCCCCGGTGTCGCCACCGACCAGAATGGTGCCGCCCTTCATGTCGATACCCGTGCGCGACCCGACCGAGCCCTTGCAGACCAGATCACCGCCCCGCAAAGCCGCACCAAAGGTGGACCCGGCGTTCTTCTCGATCACAATGGTACCCGCCATCATGTTCTCGCCACAGGACCAGCCGACCCGGCCGGTGATGCGCACATTGGGCCCATCAATCAGACCCACCGCGAAGTATCCGGTGGACCCTTCAATGATCAGGTTCAGACGGCTCAGAATGCCGACACCCAGGCTGTGCATCCCGCGCGGGTTTTGCAGCACAACCGTGCCATAACCCTGCGCCATCAGATCCCGGATCTGGCTGTTCACCTCTGTGGTGGTCTTGCCATCGCAATCCACCTCGGTGCGCTTGTTATAGTCCACCTCGGGTGCCCAGGGGTAGGTAAACCGCTCTTCTGCATCCGGATCAAACTCCACATACAGCGATTTGCCCGTCAGTTGCTCGGTTCGCATGCCCAGCGCGGTGACCCGCTCCTCCTGGGACATGTCCTTGAACTTGCTGGCGTCGGTTACGCTTGCCATACGCGAACCTCCTCATCATAGGGGTCATAAGTGTCAATTTCTTCGGGCAGGATCGCGCGGATCGCCACCTCCTCCGAGGCCATGGCGATCAAATCGTCGCTTTCGTACAAAACCAACGGTTTTGCCGCCATCGTGTCCTTGGCCATGCCCAGCTGATCCTTGGTGCACACCAGATAGGTGAACACCCCGTCGATCTCGTCAATCGACCGGCGCAGGCTTTCCTCCAGGCTCACCCCATTGGCCATGTTATGCGCGGTATAGACCGCCAGCAGCTCGCTGTCGCAGTTGGACTGGAACCGGTGGCCCCGACGCTCCATCTCGCGGCGCATGATCCAGTAGTTGGTGATCTGCCCGTTATGAACGACAGAGATGTCGTTATAGGGGAAGGCCCAATAGGGATGCGCCGATTTGATATCCACGTCCGACTCGGTCGCCATGCGCGTGTGGCCGATGCCATGCGTGCCCTGGAACTGGTGCAGACCATAGGCATCCGCCACATCCGTCGCGTCCCCCAGATCCTTGATCAGCTCCAGCGCATTGCCCATCGACAGGATCTCGGTGCCCTTGTTCTCTTCGATGTGGTTGGCCATAGCCGCCGTGTCACCATCATGGGTGATCACATAGCGCAGCGCATGTTCCTGCGGCGCTTCCTTGGTCTTCACCACGGCGCCATGCTCTTCCAGAATAGCGTCAACCCGCGCAATCCGGTCCGCCATAAGCTTGGCCGCACCATGCCCGATGGCGCGGTCTTCCGCTTCGGCCACCTTGATGCGCATGATGTAATCCTCAGGCGCCGCACCCTTGGAATAGACCGCATAGCCCGTCGAATCCGGGCCACGATGTTTCAAGGCCTGCAACATGGCGGTCATTTCACCACCCACATTGCTGCTTTTGCCCTTGTGAATAAGTCCTGCAATTCCGCACATGCGCGGGATCTCCTCTCTGAATGGAAGATGCGCCAGTCCGGCGCACCCTACAGGGGGGGTAAATGCGCGTCTCAGCGCATCTTTGGCCTGCCGCTTACGGCAGACACTCCATGTACATTTCATTGTCCCAATCGGTCACCGTGGACATGAAGCGCGCGTATTCATCGCGCTTGTACTCGTCATACAGACGGTACATTTCGCCCGGCAGACCCTTCTTGACCACTTCGTTTCCGGACAGATGGTCCAGCGCATCGCCCAATGACATCGGCAGTTTCTTGACTTCCTTGCCTTCCGCCATCGCATCATAAATGTTGCGCTCTTCCGGCTCGCCCGGATCCAGGTTGTTGTCCAACCCGTCATCCATTGCCGCCAACAGGGTCGAGCCCATCAGATAAGGGTTCACCATCGAATCCACAGACCGATACTCAAACCGCCCCGGCGCCGAAACCCGCAGACCGGTGGTCCGGTTCTGGAACCCCCAATCCGCAAACACAGGCGCCCAGAACCCCGTATCCCACAACCGGCGATACGAATTTACTGTCGAGCACCCAATCGCCGTCAAAGCCTGCAAATGAGTCACAACGCCACCAATGGCCTTCAACCCTTCCGCACCCGGCATCTGCGGATCATCCGTGTCCGGCATGAACGTATTGTCCCCGCCCCGCACATACATGAAATTCTCCGCCATCCCCGGCAGGTTGTCCGGATCATTGCCCGTGCGCACAAATTCATCTTCGCCGCCATGCCACAGCGACATGTTGTGATGACACCCCGAGGCCGAAACCCCCATGAACGGCTTGGTCATGAAACAGGCGAAAATCCCGTTCTCGCGCGCCACCTGTGCACAGATCTGACGATAGGTCGTCAAACGATCCGCATTGCGCAGCACATCGTCAAACATCCAGTTCAGCTCCAGCTGCCCGGGCGCATCCTCGTGATCGCCCTGGATCATATCCAGACCCATCTTGCGGGAATACCGGATCACCTGCATCGACACCGGGCGCAGGCTTTCGAACTGGTCGATGTGATAGCAATACGGCTTGGAATACCCGTCCTTCGGCTTGCCGTTCTCATCGAACTTCAGCCACATCATCTCCGGCTCGGTCCCGATACGCAGCTTCGTGCCGTGCTTCTTGGTAAATTCCTCATGCAGCCGGCGCAGGTTACCCCGACAATCCGAGGTCAGATACCCACCCGGATTTTCCTTTTCCTCCCGATTGCGGAACAACGTGCAAAAGAACCGCCCGATCGTCGGCGCCCAGGGCAATTGCATGAATGTCTCAGGCTCGGGAATCCCCACCAGCTCGGCCGCCTCGGGACCGTAGCCCATATAATTTCCGGCCCGATCCGTAAACAGGTTCACCGTCGCGCCATAGACCAGCTGGAAACCCTTCTTGGCAACACTTTCCCAGTGATCCGCCGGAATACCCTTGCCCATCACCTTGCCGGTCACCGAAACAAATTGCAGATAGAGGTATTCAATCCCCATCCTGTCAATCATCTCGCGCACAGCTCGAATTTTCTCATCCCGCCCGGGGGTCTCTACAAATCGTTCCAGATCGGTTTCGGCCACGTTCAAATCTCCTTGCTGGTCACATCGCGGGGCGAATTGCCCCCAGGGCTTCGCTTTAGAATGACTGGCGCGGCACGGATCCCAGACCGGACCGCTGTGCCTAAGGATACTGCCGGGTCCGATCCAAAAAGCAACCTCTTTTGAACCAAAGTGTGGAAATTACTTGATGACAGCCTATATTGGTATAGAATCGGATCAAATCCAGACAGAAACTGAGCAGTCAGAGGTCAGAATGCACAAAATTGGAGCCGCGGATATCGCGGCCCGCCTGAGACGAGAGATTCTCGCAGGCAGCCTGGCGCGGCACGACAGATTGCCATCAGAACGCACGCTGGCCGAAACCTATGGCGTCGCCCGCAACACCGTGCGCGAGGCGCTCAACCGTCTTGCCGACGAGGCGTTTGTCGAAATCCGGCCAGGCAGCGGCACTTACGTCAGCTACCAACCGGAAACGCCCTCACCGGACTCCATCGAAAACGCCAATCCACTAGAGCTGATCGACGCGCGATTCGCCCTCGAACCGCATATCTGCCGGCTCTGCGTGCTGCATGGCAAACGCGTCACCTTTGACCGGCTGGATGAATTGTGCAGCCGGATGGAAGACCCCAACACCAACGCCGCCGCCTTTGCCGAGGCCGACGCCGCCTTCCATCATCAGCTTGCCCTGATGACAGGCAACGGGCTGCTCATCTGGATCATCGAACAGATCAACTCGGTCCGCTCCAACGATGACTGGACCCGCATGCGCCACCTCACTCTGGACGACAAAATCATAGCCCAATACAACATCCAGCACCGTCAGATCCTGAACGCCATCCGCACCCGCGAACCCGAACTTGCGGCCAATCTGATGAAGGAACACCTGGAAACCGCGCGCCTCTCGCTGACCCGCGCGGCCGAGACCTGAGCCCATCAATCCTGCCCCGCGCCCCCTTGCATCTCCTTGAAATTTAGGGCCTCTATCGCCACGAGGAGAACCAAGCCCAATGTCCCAAAATGACAACCAGGTCGGCCGCGCCGCGCTGTGGATGACGGGTGCCATCGTGTCCTTTACGGCCATGGCCGTCGCCGGGCGCGAACTCAGCACGTCACATGACACCTTCGAAATGATGCTGTTTCGCAGCCTGCTGGGCATTGTGATCGTCTCGGGCGTGCTCTCCCTGACCGGCAACTGGCATCAGGTCACCACCCGGCGCATGAAACTGCATCTGGTGCGCAATCTGATGCATTTCAGCGGCCAGAACCTGTGGTTCTACGCGGTCGGGGCGGTCCCGCTGTCGGTTGTCTTTGCGATGGAGTTTACCCAGCCGCTCTGGGTCATTGTCCTGGCGCCGCTCTTGATCAAGGAACCGATGACGCGGATGCGGGCCCTGTGTGGCTTGCTCGGCTTTGTCGGCATCCTGATCGTCGCCCGCCCGACAACGGACACGCTCAGCATTGGCATCCTCGCCGCCGCCGCCGCCGCGTTCTTCTTTGCGTTGACAACCATGTCCACCAAGCGCCTGACCCGGGATATCCCGATTGGCGGCATCATGTTCTGGATGACCGTGATTCAGGCGGGTCTGGGCCTGATTGCGGCGGGCTATGACATGGATATCACCCTGCCAACGCTGGCCACCCTGCCCTGGCTGACCGTCATCGCATGTGGCGGGCTGATCGCGCATTTCTGCATCACCAATGCCCTGTCCATCGCCCCGGCCACAGTCGTCATCCCGCTGGACTTCGCCCGCCTGCCGGTGATCACGCTGGTCGGTGTGCTGCTCTATCAGGAACAGGTCGACATCTGGGTCGCCATCGGCGCCCTGGTGATTTTCGGCGCCAACTACATGAATATCCTGACCGAAACCCGCAAGAACCGGGTCGCCTGACGGCGGCCCCCTTTGCGACAAGGCGGCCATGACAACTCAAAAATCCCTCTCTCCCCGCGCCTGGGTTGACCTTTTGCTGCTGGCCTTGCTGTGGGGCGGCTCTTTCCTTGCCATTCGCATCGCTCTGGACGAAGTCCCGGTGCTCACCATGGTGCTGCACCGCACCGGCTGGGCCGCGCTGGTGCTCTGGGGCGTCGTGCTCGCCCTGGGTCTGCCCCTGCCCCGGTCTGGGCGCACCTGGGTCGGCTTTGTTGTCATGGGTCTGCTCAACAACATCATCCCCTTCGGCCTCATGGGCTGGGGCCAGCTCCACATCGAAAGCGGCCTCACCTCGATCCTCAACGCCGCCACGGCCGTCTTCGGCGTGCTCATCGCTGCGGCCGTCTTCCCGGACGAGCGTCTGACCCCCCGCCGCCTGATCGGAGTCGCCCTGGGTTTTGGCGGCGTGATCCTCGCCATCGGTCTGGACAGCCTGCTGCGGTTTGACCTGCGCAGCACCGCGCAACTGGCCGTCCTGGCCGGCGCGATCAGCTACGGGCTGGCCAGCAGCTGGGCCCGCGCCCGTCTCTCTGACCTGCCCCCCCTGGTCGCCGCGGCTGGCATGCTGACCGGTTCCACGCTCATGCTGCTGCCCGCCGTGCTGCTGGTCGACGGCGTGCCCAGCGTCAACCTCGCCCCCGCCACCTGGGCCGGAATCGCCTATTTCGCCCTATGCTCCACCGCGCTGGCCTATGTGCTCTACTACCGCATCGTCGCCAGCGCCGGCAGCGGCAACCTCTCGCTCGTCACATTGCTCATCCCGCCAATCGCCATCGTCCTGGGCGCCTTGGTGCGCGACGAAACCCTGCACCCTTCCGCCTTCCTCGGCTTCGCCCTGCTCGCCCTCGGCCTGCTTGTGCTCAACGGCACCCTCTTTCCCAACCGCAAGTGACCAACACCCCCACCGCAATTGACCTAAAGGGCCGACACGCATAGCTAGGGTCAAACACCAGCAAAACGGCCCGCAATGCTCTATAATTCCGAACAAGACTGGCGCAACGCGCCCCGCAAACAAGTGCTGTTCTTCGGCATGTCCGGCCTCGGCAAAACCCATATCTCCAACATCCTGCGCGGCGATGGCACCTGGTTCCACTACTCCATCGACTACCGCATCGGCACTCGCTACATGGGCGAATACATCATCGACAACGCCAAGGCCGAGGCGATGAAGGTCCCCTTCCTGCGCGCGCTTTTGCTCAGCGATTCGATCTATATCGGCTCCAACATCAGTTTCGCCAACCTCAAACCCGTCGCCACCTACCTGGGCGCGCCCGGCAATATTGCCCAGGGCGGCATCAACATCGACGAATACAACCGCCGCCAGGACCAGTTCCGCCAGGCCGAAATCAACGCGCTCATGGATACCGAGTATTTCATAGACCGCGCAAAACGGCTCTATGACTACCCCAACTTCATCTGCGACACCGGCGGCTCCATCTGCGAATGGGTCGACCCCCAGGACCCCAATGACCCGATCCTGAAATCGCTCAGCAAAAACACCCTGATGATCTGGATCAAAGGCGACGAGGCCCATACCCAAGAGCTCATCGAGCGCTTTGACCGCGACCCGAAACCGATGAGCTATCAGCCCGCCTTCCTCAACCGCATGTGGCAGGCCTATCTGGACGAACATGACGTGCACCCCGACAAGGTCGACCCGCAGCACTTCCTGCGCTTCACCTACGCCCGGGCGCTGGCCCATCGCCAGCCGCGCTATCAGGCCATGGCAAAATGGGGCGTGACCGTCCCGGCCGACCAGATGGCCCGGGTCAGGACACCGGCCGATTTCGACGATGTGATCGCCCAGGCCCTTGCGCATCCCGCACCAGCCCCCACCTGACACCCTTCAACCAAACGCAACACCCCACAGCTTGGCCACCACGACGGCCATTCCCGAAACCACCCATTTCAACATCAGGACCAATCCAATGCCCATCACCCTCCCTTCCGATCTGCCCGCCTACGACGTGCTGACTGAAGAAGGCGTAATGGTCATGGCACAGGACCGCGCCGCCCGTCAGGACATCCGCCCGCTGCGCATTGGCCTGCTCAACCTGATGCCCAAAAAGATCCAGACCGAAAACCAATTCGCCCGCCTGCTCGGCGCCACACCGCTCCAGATCGAGCTGAGCCTGATCCGTATGTCCGAGCATCAGACCAAAAACACCGCCGCCAAACATATGGAGAGCTTCTACCGCCCCTTCTCGCAGGTCGAAGCCAGCGGCGAGAAATTCGACGGGCTCATCATCACCGGCGCCCCGATCGAGCATCTGGACTTCGACGCCGTCACCTATTGGGACGAATTGTGCCGCATCTTTGACTGGACCCAAACCCATGTGCATTCGACCTTTGGCGTCTGCTGGGGCGGCATGGGCATGATCAACCATTTCCATGGCGTGCAAAAACACATTCTGCCCGCCAAAGAGTTCGGCTGCTTCCGGCACCAGAACCTGGCGCCAGCCTCGCCGTTTCTGCGCGGTTTTTCGGATGATTGCGTGATCCCCGTCAGCCGCTGGACCGAAATGCGCCAATCCGAGATCGACGCCGCCCCGGGTCTGAGCACCCTGCTCAGCAGCCCGCAATCCGGCCCCGGGCTGGTCGTGGATCCGGGCCACCGCGCGCTCTATATCTTCAATCACTTCGAATATGACAGCGACACGCTCAAACAGGAATACGACCGCGATATCGCCAATAACACCCCGATAAACGTGCCGATCAACTACTACCCGGACGATGACCCGACCAAACCGCCACAAAACCGTTGGCGCAGCCATGCGCACCTGCTTTACGGGAACTGGATCAATGAAATCTACCAATCAACCCCATATGACATGAATGAAATTGGGTCTTAAAATCGCCATAGCACTGCTGCTGGCCCTCGCCGCCTTCGCAGTCTTCACCCAATACCGCGCCGCCCGCAACGAAGCGCGCGCCGAGGCCGCGTTCCCCCCCGAGGGCCAGATCCTGGATGTAGACGGGGTCCGCGTGCACGCGGTGGTCATGGGCGAAGGGCCCGATGTCGTCCTGATCCACGGCGCCAGCGGCAGCACCCGCGACATGACCTTTGCCCTGGCTCCGAAACTGGCCCGGAATTACCGGGTCATCATCATCGACCGACCGGGGCTGGGCTATACCCAACGGCTCAACAGATCCGGTGCCACACTGCCTGAACAGGCCGCGCTGCTGGTCGCCACCGCGGCGCAACTGGGGGCCGACAAACCCATCGTCGTCGGGCAAAGCTATGGCGGCGCCGTCGCGCTCGCCTGGGCCGTGCATCATCCTGATCACATCTCGGCGCTGGTCACGCTGGCCGGGGCCTCGCACCTCTGGGACACGCCGCTTGACCTGCTCTACCGGGTCACCTCCAACCCATTGGGCAGTGCGTTCGTCGTGCCCCTGATCACCGCCTATGTGCCGAACGCGACGGTGGAATCCGGCGTCGCCTCGGTGTTCCGCCCGCAATCCGAACCCGCAGGCTATGCCGCCCATTTCGGCCCCGGCATCACCCTGCGCCGCGAATCCTTGCGCGAAAACGCCCTGCAACGGGCCAATCTCCTGGACGAGCTGCGCGCCCAGATTCCCAGCTACCCGGATATCTCCGTCCCGACCGAGATCCTGCATGGCACCGCCGATGATACGGTCAGCCTGACCATCCACTCCCAGCCGCTGGCCGGCGCCATTCCCGGCTCTGTTCTGACCACTCTGGACGGGATCGGCCACATGCCCCAGACCGTCTCAACAGACGAGGTCACCGCCGCAATCGACCGCGCCGCCACCCGTGCAGGTTTGCGTTAAGCCGATTAACATTACATACTGTCAGGAAACAGGAAAAAGGGTGACCTATGTCCAAACCATTCGATGGCGCGATCACCAGGTATTACAAGGACGACGCCCCAAAACAGGTACGGCGCGCCATCAAGGATCGCAAAAAAGGCGACATCCTGAACCCGGACTACCCCTACCGGGAGCTGATGGACAAACAGCAATACGAGGCCGAAATCGACCTGCTCCAGGTCGAGTTGGTCAAAATGCAGGCCTGGAGCAAGGCCAAAGGCGCCCGGATCGCGCTGGTCTTCGAAGGGCGCGACGCAGCGGGCAAAGGCGGCACCATCAAACGGTTCCGCGAAAACCTCAATCCGCGCGGCGCCCGGGTCGTGGCCCTGTCCAAACCCACCGATACAGAACGAACCCAATGGTATTTCCAGCGCTACATCACGCATCTGCCCGCCGCCGGCGAAATCGTCTTCTTTGACCGCTCCTGGTACAATCGCGGCGTGGTCGAAAAAGTGTTCGGCTTTTGCACCGACGACCAACGCGAACGCTTCTTTCATCAGGTCAACCCGTTCGAAAACGCGCTTGTCGACGACGGCATCCACCTGTTCAAATTCTGGCTCAACGTCGGACGCGCCGAACAGCTGCAACGCTTTCTCGACCGCGAGGCCGACCCCCTCAAACAGTGGAAGCTCAGCTCGATCGACGTAGACGGGCTCGCCCTCTGGGACGAATACTCGGACGCGATCAAGGAAACCCTGACCCGCAGCCACAGCCTGATCGCCCCCTGGACGGTCATCCGCTCGGACGACAAGAAACGCGCCCGCCTCAACGCCATCCGCACCGTGCTGCATGCGCTGGACTATGACAACAAGGACGTCAAAGCCATCGGCGACATCGACACCTCAATCTGCGCAGGCCCCGACATTTGGGATGCGTAAACGCGGCTATCATCACGGCAACCTCAAACAGGCGCTGGTCGAAGCCGCCCTGCAACTGATCGAGACCAAAGGCCCCACGGGCTTCACCCTCTCCGAGGCCGCCAAACAGGCCGGCGTCACCCCGGCGGCAGTCTATCGCCATTTCGAAGGCCGCGAAGACCTGATCGCCGAAGCCGCCCGCCAGGGCTTCGGCATGTTCGCCGATCTGATGCAATACGCCTATGAAACCGGACAACCCTCCGCGCTCGCCGCGTTCGAGGCCACCGGCCGCGCCTATCTCGCCTTCGCGCGCAAACATCCGGGCCACTACATCGCCATGTTCGAAAGCGGCATCGCCGTCAATCGCACGCCAGAACTGGCCACCGCCGCCGCCCGCGCCCGGGAGGTGCTGGAAAAAGCGGCCGCAGACCTCTCTGAACACATCCCACCAGAGCGCCGCCCGCCGGCCTCCATGTTCTCGGCCCATATCTGGGCGATGAGCCACGGCGTGGTCGAACTCTACGCCCGCAACGCCCCCGGCACGCAGTCCCCCTTCCCCCCAGAAGATCTGCTTGAAACCGGAATTGGCATCTACCTGCGCGGCCTTGGCCTGATCCCGCAGGACAGCGATCCACTCGAATAGGCGAAATACTTATTTTGGAACTTGCCGCAGGGTTAATCAACGCTAGGTGATTGCTGCTGGTGCCAAAAAATACGCCATATCGGCGCCATTTTGTCGTATCAGCATTACGAAAGGCCCTTAACGGGCCGACTGCGCATTTGCGTAAATAAATCTTGGGAGAGAAAAATGTTCAAATCCTTTACAATTGCTGCCGCCACCGTTGTTGCTTTGGCTGCCCCGTCCTTCGCCGCTGACACTTACGAAAAATACGGTGAAGAAAATGGTTGGACAATCTGGGCCAACACAACCACCAAAGGCTGTTTTCTGGAAAACCGCAACAACAACGGCAACGTTGTGCAAATGGGCCTGACGCCAAACAAACAAGGTCTGGGCTTTGTTGGCATCTGGAACCACAACACCCCTATCATGGAACCCGGCGAAACCCGTGACATGAGCCTGGATGTGGACGGCAACGGCTACACCTTCGTCGCCGCAGCGAATGAAGGCACCGTCTCCGAAGGGCTGACCGGTGGGTACATGTATGTAAACAACCCGGATTTCGTGTCCGACGTTGAAAATGGTCAGGTCATGACCATTCATACAACGGCCGAAAACTCGGTCGAAGTTGACCTGACGGGCACCAAAAAGGGCATCGAAATGGCCCGCGCCTGCTACGCCTCGATGAACGGCTGATCGCATCCGATCGAACTCAGGGACCGCGCATCTGCGTGGTCCCTTTGCAAAAATGAGCGGCCTCAGGACGTCGCTGAACATCAATCTACCACTCTTCGCTGAATCATGTCGAAAACACGTCACGCCCTGCAACGCAGTATCCAGTCAACCGCCCGATACTGGTCTATGCCCAAAGCCAAACGCCAGCGCATGGCAAAGGCACTGGACATGCTGCGCCCTTTCGCTGTGGATCACCCCCTTATCCGCTTGGGTCCCGAAGCAGATGGCGGATATCTGGTGCCTGATTGCCTGGACGGACTAACGGCCAGCTTTTCGCCCGGTGTCTCTTTTGAGTTCGGCTTTGACATGGACCTGCTGAACCGCAACATCCCGGTTCACATGGCAGATGCCTCCGTCTCCAAACCGGACAACCTGCCTTGTGGCGCAAGCTTTGACTCCTTGTTTCTGGGCGCGCAGACCAAGGGCGACTGGATCACTCTGACCGATTGGGTGGCTCGACATGCGCCGGATTCGGGCGATCTCATGCTGCAAATGGACATCGAAGGGCATGAATTCGATGTGCTTGCAAATACTCCGGCGGAAACCTTAGGCCGTTTTCGCCTGATGGTGATCGAATTTCATCATTTGCACCGCTTTCCCAGACCCTCGGATTTCGACAGGTTCGAAGCCGCATTGCTCAATCTCGGACGGGATTTTGTCTGCGTTCACCTGCACCCCAATAACGTGGCCCGCCCGGTCGGGGTTGGACCGCATAAAATCGCACCTTTTTTTGAGGCCACCCTGCTGCGGCGCGATTGGGCTTTGGGGCTGCGTCCGAACGACAGCTTTCCGCACCCGCTCGACAAACCCTGTGCACCGGATCATCCCGATGTTGCTATGGGCCGGTTTTGGTCCGCCTGAAACACACGAAAATTCTGCGAATTTTCTAGCGGTCCCGTTTTTTGACACACCAACGAAAAAGGGGCCGCCCGACAGGCAGCCCCTTTGAATACTGTGTCCAGCAATCAGCGCTTGGAGAACTGGAAGCTCCGACGCGCCTTGCGACGACCGAACTTTTTGCGTTCCACAACGCGGCTGTCGCGGGTCAGGAACCCGGCTGCCTTGAGCGCCCCGCGCAGGGACGGATCATAAAGCTGCAGCGCCTTGGAGATGCCGTGCTTGACCGCACCGGCCTGACCCGACAAACCACCGCCTTTGACGGTCGCCATCACGTCGAATTCGCCCTCGACACCGGCCACCTGAAAGGGCTGGCGCAGGATCATCTGCAGCACGGGACGTGCGAAATATGTGTCCAGGTCCTTGCCATTCACGGTTACCTTGCCCGAGCCCGGCTTGATCCAGACGCGTGCAACAGCGTCCTTCCGCTTGCCAGTGGCATAGGACCGGCCCAGGTCATCGCGCTCTGGTTCGCGTGGTGTCATGACCTCTTCGGTCGACACCAGGTCTTCGACGCCAGCAACGGCGTTCAGGTCTTCAAGAGAATTGATCTGATCAGCCATCGGTTTCAGCTCCGCGTGTTTTTCTTGTTCATGGATTTGACATCCAGAACTTCAGGGCTCTGCGCCTCATGTGGGTGCGCTTCGCCGGCATAGACGCGCAGGTTGGTCATCTGCTTGCGCGACAGGCGGTTGCCCGGCAACATGCGCTTGACCGCCTGAACGACAACACGCTCTGGGTGTGCGCCTTCGAGGATCTGCTGCTTGGTGCGGCTCTTGATCCCACCGGGGTAGCCGGTATGCCAATAGAAATTCTCTTCGCGTTTCTTGCCGCTCATCTGCACCTTTTCAGCGTTGATGATGATGACATTGTCGCCCATATCCATATGCGGCGTAAACGAAGGCTTATGCTTGCCGCGCAGACGCGTGGCCACGATCGAGGCAAGGCGGCCCAGAACGACGCCTTCGGCATCGATCAGGATCCATTTCTTGTCGATCTCTGCAGGGGTTGCAGAAAAGGTTTTCATCTTTGTCGTCCTGTCTGACTGTCTCGGCGACCCGGCCTGGTCGACCCCAATGGGGCGATCCAACTGTGTCGATCCAACTGTGTCGATCTAACTGTATCGTCTCACTAGACACGCACACCTGGCACCTGCCCAAATTCGAATGGACGCGGTATATGAAACGGCAGATACCGGGTCAAGTGCGGGACAATAGAAATAAACGTTTGAATTCAAACTGTTAAAATAAAGGTATTATTTTACCCCACACTAGGCCACCGACTCATAACTCCGCAACCAGATGCGGATAGAAGCGAGTTGGACCGAGGCGAGGAAGTTGTCGTCGCGTTTGTCGTATCGGGTTGCAATCGCGCGGTAGTTCTTGATCTTGTTGAAG
>JAXMOA010000001.1:0-501015 GCA_034670145.1 Marinibacterium sp. | reverse complement strand
GGAAAGAACGGCTCAAGCTTCGCCATTTGCGCATCGTTCAACCAGTAAAGATCACTCATCACACCGCTCCTTTTTGGGAACCGTGAATCAGAACCTTACCGGAAGATCAATGCATCCTGAGCCTAGGCTGCAAAATGCGGTCTTCGCTCAAATAAGATCAGAATGATGGATAAGGTTCCTCCTCAAGCGCTAGATTCCGTAGAATCATTCCGGACGAGATTTGCCCCAGTCTTGGCGTTGATGTCGGCTGCTCAAGATTCGTCCCTAACTGCAAAATCCTTAAGTGAGACTGAGCAGCAGCAGGCATGGGACGTTTTGGTGTCTGTTGTTCCAGAAGTTCTGGCGCAATGTTCGGGCATAACGATCCAAACAGACCAAAAGGACACCTTTCTCACGCTGGTGCTTTGGGATTTTTTCAATGGGCGTGAGATATGCGTCAGCGTCAACAAACGTGGCGGATATAATCTGAGCATCCGATCTGAGGACATACGCTCGATGGAAACACAATTGCCTCTGGATCTGCTCTTTCTAAAATTACTGGCCCTAGACTACACCCCCGAAGAATTTCGGGCTCTGACGGGCTGACCAAACCGAGAGAATGTTCAATGACAATCTGGTATACAGCCGACACGCATTTCGGCCACGAAAATATCATGCGATTTTGTAATCGCCCCTTCGTGTCAGCATCACAGATGGATGCAGCGATGCTGGAAAACATGTGGAAGGTGGTTGGCTCAGAAGACCAGCTATGGATTCTGGGCGACTTTGCCTTTGGCTCCAAGGCTAAGGACAGTGCTTATGTCGAGCAAATTTTCAACCAGTTGCCGGGTGCAGAACGTCATCTGGTTATTGGCAACCACGATCACAATCCAACACTGGAGCTACCCTGGGATTCAGTTTCCCATTTTGCAGAGCTGCGAGACGGGCCGCACAACCAGCTCAACACACTTAGCCACTACCCAATGATCACTTGGAACCACGCCCGCAGAGGCGCACTGCAGTTCTTCGGTCACGTTCACGACAACTGGCGTGGGTCGCGCAATTCCGTGAATGTTGGCGTTGATGTGTGGAACTTCATGCCAGTCACCTATACCGATATCGCGCGGCGGGCAAAGAAATTGCCTCCAAACAAGCACTGGGGCGATGTTGAACATGGGGCAGAACTCAGCACTTAATCGGCAGTGAGGATGAGATATGAAGGTCTTCTCAATGACCCAATTGAGGCGCAGCACGATGGCGATCCTTGAGGTTGCTCAATGTGAACCTGTCACGATCACTGGGTATGGAAAACCGCGCTTTGTGCTGATGTCACACGAGCACTTTGAATCAATACGACGCGCGCTAGACCATACCAACATAAATGAGGGTACAGATAATCAAAGTTGAGGGGGCGTATTTTGTTGAAAAACTATGACTTGATCGACGCATGAACCGCTGATTCAATTCTTCCCATAGGGAGGGGTTGGCGATGATGGGACCGACACAGGAAGCCCAGGCGGCATTGTTCTACGAGTTCTCGCTGGAAGACCATGTGCCTCAAGACCATCTGCTGCGGTCGATTGATCGGTTCGTCGATCTGAGCAGCATCCGAGCGCATCTTGCGGACTTCTACAGTCACACCGGTCGCCCGTCGGTCGATCCTGAACTGCTGATCCGCATGCTGCTGGTTGGGTATTGTTTTGGCATCCGGTCCGAGCGACGGCTCTGCGAGGAAGTGCATCTGAACCTCGCTTACCGATGGTTCTGCCGCCTGGATTTGGCCGACCGAGTCCCGGATCATTCCACCTTCTCCAAGAACCGGCACGGGCGTTTCCGCGACAGCGAACTGCTGCGCCACTTGTTCGAGACGACGGTGGCGCGGTGCATTGAGGAAGGCCTTGTCAGTGGTCAGCGTATGGCCATCGATGCCAGCCTGATCGAAGCTGATGCAAACAAACAGAACTCTACTCCTAAGGAAGAGTGGGATGCTGCAGACATTGATCCGAACGATGCGCCCCGTGCTGTGCGCGAGTATCTCGACACGTTAGATGAGGCCGCGTTCGGCGCTGCAAGCGAGGTGCAGCCGAAGTTCACGTCTCATTCCGACCCAGCGAGCCAATGGACGGCAGCACGCAAAGGGCCCGCATTCTTTAGCTATTCCGACAATTACCTGATCGATACGGATCATGGTGTCATTGTGGATGTCGAAGCCAGACGTTCCATCAGGCAGGCCGAGGTTGGATCGACCAAGACCATGCTGAAGCGGGTGAAGAAACGGTTCGATCTGCATCCCGAACGTCTGATTGCGGACACCGCGTACGGCACCGGGCCGTTGCTTGGCTGGTTAGTGGACCGCAAGATCGCGCCGCACATTCCGGTCTTTGATAAGGCGGGCCGATCCGATGGCATGGTCTCGTGCAGACTTCCAATGGGACGCGGAGAACGATCAATACATCTGCCCCGAGGGGCATGAGCTCAAACAGTTCCGTCGCAACTACTCAGACCCGAACCGAGGGCCGACCGGCAAGGGCACTGCTAGATATCGGGCGTTGAAAGAGATCTGCCAGGCCTGTCCATCCAAAGCCAAATGCTGCCCGAACGCTAATGCGCGTAAGATCACCCGTGAAGAAACCGAAGACGCCCGCCAGGTCGCACGCGACATCGCCAAGACCCGCCAGTACGACATCTCTATGAAGCTCAGAAAGAAAGTGGAAATGCTCTTCGCCCACCTCAAACGCATTCTTGGCTTGGGAAGGCTGCGATTGCGCGGCCCATGCGGGGCAAATGACGAATTCCTCCTCGCCGCCACCGCCCAGAACCTTCGCAAACTGGCCAAGATCTTTCCTGCGCCGCAGCAAGAGTGCAAAGCCTGATCAGAAAGGCGCTCGCACGCCGTTCAACGCACTACTTTCTGCGCCAGCAAAACGTCGTTTTTCCACAGAATGGGCGGATTTCGTTGAAAAACTCCAGTTTTGACGAAAATGGCTGAAAATATTGCCCATAGAAGGCCCTACGAAAAATTCGTCGAGGGGGTCTGCCAAAACGCTGGATTAGCTGTGCTTGAAGCTCTCTCGGCTCACACGGTGCATGCAGCATCGACTTTGCTGATGAATTGGATTTTGGCGGAAAAATGCCGCTACAGATTTTTCGACTTTTTCAACAGTATCGGCGGGAAGCAGACATTCGCTGCGGGTGTAGAAGAATCACTCCGTCGAGCGGGAAGCGGACGTCAGCTGATATTGGCAAGTGATGGAGCTGTTGCTCTCAGTGCAGACATACAACGAACCAAGAAACCCAGATTGAAAATCTCCTGAGTGGTTTGCTCGTTCGCAAGGACAAAGGCTCTTCACTGTACCAGATGATTTTTTCAGGTGGATCGACTGAAAAATCAATAGCCGTATTTTTCCTTCCTATCCCGAAATGCCTGCGGGCCGCCTTCCATGATCTCAGTGATCTTGTCGCACACTATAGAGGAGTCAATCGCTCCACCGCATGCGATGCCCCTCTTTGCATCTTCTGTTACATCGAGGCCCAAAACCAACTCGGAAGAGCCATTTACCACGATGTTGGCATTGTGGCTGGCAAATATGATCTGCCTACGTTGTTTCGCGTCGTGAAGCTTTTCAGCAAGTGCCGACACGATTTTATTGTCAAGATCACCTTCCGGTTGGTCAACAAGAAGTGGTCCTCCCGGTTGTTCTAGTAACATGAATAATAGCGCCGCAGCACGCTGACCCTCTGATGCTTTCTCGAAGGAAATCTTCCGATCCCCGTCGCTGTAGGACAAGGAGATATCAGCTCGGGGAACAGCAGTGGTGATAGCTTCCACTCGTTGAAGGTCCATCAATTCCAAGCACTGCGATAAGGATCTAGGAGTTGCTCCCGTAGCCTTTCCCAAAGTCTCCATAGAAGGGGGACTGCCACTGTCTGATTGAGACAGGATATTCCAGCGCAATGCCGCTAATGCGTCGGTACGCAGCCCGTCAATTGACTGCCAAACACCGATATCTTGTATGAGCTCATCAGTGCGTTGCCGTCTTGTCGCCTCCTTAGAACCTGCTTTAGCTGTTATTGCTTCCACGGCCTCATGGATCTCTGACCAATTGCCCTCCGCATCAAGCCGGGCCTCGATCCTTTTCCCAGACAAAGATTCGATCTTGTCTGCCCACTCCTTGGTTTTGTTCCCCTTGAGAACAACAGAAGACTTCAATGCTTCGACTTCGACCTGAAGCCGATCAAACACTTCATCCACAGAAATAGGCGAAACCGATAGCTCGCCAATTTGCTTAAGAATATCTTGAAGTTCAGTTTGAAGGCTCGCAATTTGTGCTGTAACAGCTCGATGTTCTGTGAGCTTTTCCATCGCTAAATCGCGTGCCACTTTCGCCTTTTCAAGAGCAGAACTTATGTCACCGCCATTTTTGACAATGGCATCACGATGCTTCCCCAACTCAATACCAAGCGCTTCAATCCCCTTTGAAAATGCCTCATTGAATTCTGAGTAAGCCTTTTGAAAGCTGGTTGCTTCAGGAAGTTTAGAAGTCAAATCAACTGGCGCGCGGGATGTATGCCAAAGCTGCGTGACCTCATCCATAATAGAAGCGACTTGCGCCGTTGCTTGCTGTCGTTTGGCTTCGAGTGCGGAAAGGTCCTCATATCGAGCAACTGTTATCTTGTCAGCGCTGGACAATTCAGGAAGCGTTTTCTGCAGAGCTGCAATTCTCTGCTCCAATGAAGATTTGGATGCACCGAACTTGTTGGCTTTGGCTTGAAGCGACCATGCGGAGGCTAGCTTCTGAACTGCTTGTCGAACACGTAATTTCGCCGCGTCTATCTCCACTTCGAAGCGCTCATCTTCGCGTTTGAACTCCTGATCTACAAATTGCAAAAGATCAGATAATTGTGTGCGCTTACCAGCTTGTTTTCCAATCTCCGATAGCTCGCCTTGACTATAAACAACCGAAGGAAAAAGTGCGCGCAACTCTTTGGTACTGAGCATCTGCGTCGTGCCGTCAGGATAGGTCACTTCAGGTTGGTAGGCGTTCGCGCCGCTTCGACGGACTTTGAAAAGTGCGTTGTCCTGTGACACACCCAGCGTTAACGCGGCACCCTTCGAGACTAGAGTTTCTGTGATCAATTCTTTCAGACGTTCAGCACCGGAAAAAGACTTCTTCTCAAAATCATAACAACTTCGACCAAGTCCGAACGCAACGTACTCAAGCAAGGTACTCTTGCCGCTGCCTCGACCGCCTATGAGGGAATTAAGCTCTGGGCTTATGGCGATTTCACTATCTGCCAAAATTGCCGAACCGTTGATTGTAATCGAATTAACACTAAGCATAGAGGTTTTAGGGGGTTCAACCGCAATTCGTGAGCGGTGTCCTAAGAATGCTTGCCTTATTGCTTCGGCCGTTGGCTCTGCCAACTTAATCCAACAGTTGTTAGTTCCAACTTTTGAAAAATCCGCAGACCGGCCGTCGGATGTGGGCAACGGGTAGATATAGCGATCTCCCCAAATTTCCTTCTCACCGGATAAGCGCTTCTTATGCTTTCCTCCTAGCGTTTCAATATTCCTACCTGCATCAAGATACCCTCCAACATAGGGCATAGACTTAAAGTCGGCGTGCGCAGCTGCGGTTACGACAGTATGTTGTCCACCCTCCGATACATTCGGCAACACGATGTAACGGCTACGAAGCTTCGGCTCAACATCAAGTCGAGTGGCTATATCGGGGTAAGGGAAACCCAGTTGTGTGACTTTAGGCCCCTGACGCGCAGCCTCATTTAAAGATGCTACAGTGATTCCCAGCTTTGATTGTGCATCGCGACGCCATTCCTCGGACAGGTCCGCATCAAAAATTATAAGGCACTGAACGCCGTTACGGCACGTTAATTCCATTCCCGGAAAGAGCCATAGATCAAAATCAATATCCTTGGACAGCCTTTCGGAAATCTCGGCCTGAACATAGGGTATCATGACCATTTCATGGTGATCGGTAATGGCAATTGCACGCAATTCCCGCTTCACGCAAATGTCGACAAAATCCTTGGCCCAACTCTTTCGTTGATCGTCTACTTCAGCTTGCGATGCAACTTTGGCATCGGTTTTGTCACCAATCCCAACAGGACGTTTCCCCTGCCAATTAGGGTCGCGTGGTGTATGAAGCTGAAAATCACATTTTCGCCAAGACGCAAATTGCATACCTAAAATCTTATCACTCATTTTCAGTCGTTATAGGCCGATCCCGAAGGGTCACGTAGCTCAGCCATCCAATTCGGCACTTGAGCGGATTCGTCACCAGAAAAACCCTTAACAAAAACGCTACAAAAGCCTAGCGCGGCATCACGAACAGTCATGTCATTCGGAATACGATGGCTGGCTGCCACGGCGTCTCCTGCGATACCAGACCAACCTTCAATTACATCCATATGTTTGGTCATTATCATTTGGACTAACCAAAGGAATTCAGCGCTCTTTTTGTTCATTATATTACCCTATTGTTGAACCTAGGCTGCTCCATTCTGGGAGATGGCTCAATTCAAGACTGCACTCCGCTCGCCGAGGAGTCCAGTCGGCACGCTCAACTGCATCTGCCAAACAACAGACTTGCTTGGTTGACAGCGACGAAGTTGGAAAAATGCTGCATAATGCGCGAATGGCTGCTTCGACGGGCTGCACCACAGAACTGCCAAGTTGTGTCCAACGGCAGCAATGGGCCGTCCTTGCTGAAGCAGTTCTGCCGAGGTTGCGATATGCTGCGATCGATCTAACGGCGGCAGAGAGCCGATTTCGTTGAAAAACTCCAGTTTTGACGAAAATGGCTGAAAATATTGCCCATAGAAGGCCCTACGAAAAATTCGTCGAGGGGGTCTGCCAAAACGCTGGATTAGCTGTGCTTGAAGCTCTCTCGGCTCACACGGTGCATGCAGCATCGACTTTGCTGATGAATTGGATTTTGGCGGAAAAATGCCGCTACAGATTTTTCGACTTTTTCAACAGTATCAGCCCACAGGAGACCAACAGAATCTTCGCTGTGTGCGCTCGCAGCACGGTTCATGCTGCGACTGCTAAGACCTCGGTGTCGCAACGCGGCATGAAGACCAGCCGTTCATTCAAATTGCAGCATGGAAGCGCAGGTCAAAGATCAAGTCGCGGACTAAGGGTGCTTTCGCCGCAGGTTCACCAACGACCGCTGTTGGTACATTGCTTCTGCAGAACGGGCTTCCAGAGAGTTCGAGCTTTCTATCATTTGTGGGGCGAGTTTCTGGCCACAAACTCGTGGCAGAACACACGGCAGCACCACCGAAGTGCGTAGCGATATCAATTCAGAAAGTGATTGATCACTGTTTTGACAAGATCAGGGCTTTTGGGGTTGGTATTGTGCATTATTTGAATGTCCATCTTGATGGTGGGTGTAAACGGCCTGAATGCGATGATTGCACCTTGCTCCTGACGTTTGCGGGCAGAATACTCATCTATGATAGACACACCCACCCCGGTTTCCACCATTGCCACAGCCAATTCTTCCAACTCGATTTCAGCGCGGATGTTTGGAGAAGTGTCGTATTGATCGAATGCCGCAAGAATGTCTTTCCGAGTATGTGACAACGGGCCAAGCAGGAGGAAGTCCTCGTTAACTAAATCTGATGGACAAATAGAATCCTTGTTTTCAAATGCATGTCCGACTGGGAATACGCAAACAGCCGGATTGCCAAGCAAGTGATTGGAAACGATTGCACCGGACGGTCGTACTGGCAACGCCAGCCCAATGTCGATTTGCCCGGTTTCTACCATGTCAAGAATGCGCGAAGATCTTGTAACTTCAACGGTTACGTTCACATTCGGGTATCGTTTGAGGATACCACTCACCCGCTCGGGCAACCATAGCCGTGCAATCATTGGCATGGCTGCAATATGAAGTGTTTCGATTGTGTTTTGTTCCAGCGATTTCGCGAATCTGTCGAGGTTCTGCATCCCTTCCATCGCGGTCTCGGATTGACCAAATAGCCTGCGTGCATGCTCTGTCGGTTGCAGACGATGCCCTTCACGGTGAAACAGCTTCGTGCCGACATAGTCTTCGAGGTTTTTCAGTTGCTTCGTGATTGCTGGCTGAGAAATCAAAAGCCGACCTGACGCTGCGCTGAGACTGGAAGACGTCATAACCGTGCGAAAGACTTCAATCTGACGATAGAACGACATCTTCATCACCTCAGGTTATCAAAAGTAAGGTAATTTCTATTATCATTATTGACTTTAGTTTGTAACCTTTCATGAAATTCCTTGGGAGGACGATATGAAATACCTTAAGAACCTTTTTCTTTCGACGGCGGCTTTAGCTGCTGCAACGACCACAGCGATGGCAGACGAATGGCCTGAAAAACCTGTATCGCTTGTTGTCCCGTTTAGAGCTGGCGGCATTACAGACATTGTCGCCCGCAAATTGGAACCGGGCCTTGCATCGGAACTGGGGCAGGAAATTGTTGTCCTGAACGTCGCCGGGCACTCGTCGGTTGGTACGCGCCGCGTGGTCGATGCAGCACCGGATGGGTACGAGTTTCTGGTGCACGAAACAGGTATTATGACGGCGGAGGCCACTGGCACACAGGATTTTGGGTATCGAGATCTGAAGCCAGTCGCTGCAATGTCTTCAGTTTGTCTGGTTGTCGTTGCAAGGGCAGATAGCGGCTGGAGTTCCATCAAGGATATTGAGGCGAGCGTAGGTGACAAGCCTCTGATCGCGGGCGTAACCATTGGTGGTGCAAGCCATATGGGCATTATAAAGGCCGCGCAATTGGGCGGCTTTAACATCCGTCCGGTGCAGGTCGGGGGATCATCCGATGCTTATGCAGCATTACTTGGTGACCAGATTGATCTGATGATTACCGCTCCGGTTGGTGCCAAAGGTTATGTCTATGACAAAGATGGCAATACACTGGAGGAACCAGAGGCAACTCCGCTTCTCTATCTCGGCGCTGACTCTCATCCCTCCATTCCTGATGTTGAAGGGATGAAGGACGTCGGTTCTGACGAGACTCTTTGCATTCCTAATCTGGTGTTTGCACCGAAAGATACGCCTGATGAGATCGTTGCCAAAATGGCTGCGGCGCTTGAAGTGTCTTATGGGCAGGAGGGCGGGCTCAAAGAATTCTTTGGCAACATTGGCGGGACTGAACTGTTTGTTTCTGGAGAAGAACTCCCCGCGTTCCTCGATGCAAACTGGGCTATTCTGGAACCGCTGGCGCAGGCTTCTGGCCAGTAAGCCTCGTGAAGCCATTGTCACCCAAAGCTCAAAAGGAAGCCGTGAATATTTTGTTCTGCGGCTTCCTCATAGCCCTGTCATTTTTTCTACTGAACGACTTGAGCAAAGTCAAAATGTCGCCATTTGACTATTTGGCCTCTTCAGCAGTGCCGTCGGCTCTGTGCTGGGCTTTGATTGTTCTGAACTCTATCGTGTTGGTGCGGTCGATGTTCGCACTGATTACCGTAAGTCAAACAGCGGCAGCCGAAAAGCCGGTAGATGATTTGGAAAGTGGCAGCATATCGACCACGTTTCAACTGTTATGGATTGGCGCAATCAGCATTGCCTATGTTGTGACCATCAATTTTTCACTGGTGCCATACGCGGTTTCGACAATCTTGATGCTGGCTAGCTGCATGACGATCCTTGCCCCAAAAGACAAGCGGAGCTGGTGGTTGATCTTCGGCCTCTCGGTATCGGTTGGAGGCGGCTGTGCTTATGTGTTTACCGAAATTCTGCCTTTGCCATTCCCGGGGTTCTGACCATTGTATGATCTTCTTCAAGGCTTCGCCCTCGCTCTGGAACCAATTTCGCTGTTGCTGACATTGGCCGGTGTTTTCGTCGGAATCGTCGTGGGTGCAATTCCCGGCCTGACTGGGGCTATGTTGATCGCGCTCCTGTTGCCGATCACGTTTTACATGCAGCCCTTTCATGCGGTTGTGGCCATTGTCGGCGTCTACGTTGGCAGCGTTTCGGGTGGGTTGATAACCGCGATCATGTTGCGGATGCCTGGAACGGTTTCTAACCTCATGACGATGCTGGATGGCTATCCGATGGCGCAACAAGGCCGTGCACGTCGTGCCATCGCCCTGTCTGTAGCTGCATCGGTTGTCGGCGGCCTGGCATCCTGGTTAGTGCTAGCTATGTTGGCCGAGCCGATTTCACGGTGGGCCACGCGTTTTACGCCCTTTGACTACTTTGCCCTTGTTATACTGGCTTTAGCATTTGTGGTCACGCTGAGTGAACAGGCGTTTGTCAAAGGCCTGCTTGCAGCCACACTTGGGTTTTTGCTGGCTTTGCCGGGGATCGACCCATCCTCGGCGCAGGCCCGCATGACCTTTGGTTTTGTCGAAATGAACGCCGGTATCGGCATCATGCCGTTCTTTGTCGGAATGTTCGCATTTGGCGCAGTCTTAAGCGATGTCCTGAACGGCACGCACCTGAAGAAACCAACTGAAACCAAAGATGGTGACGACAGTCAGTCGTTGACTCTGAAAGACTTCAAAACCCACGGCGGCAATCTGGTCCGCAGTTCTATCGTTGGTACGGGGGTCGGCATCCTGCCGGGGATTGGGTCCAACATTGCCTCTGTTGTTTCATACACGTTGGCCCGAAATTTCTCCAAAACGCCGGAGCGATTTGGCAAGGGTGCTGAAGAGGGCGTCGTTGCCTCGGAAACCGCCAATAATGCGGCTGTCGGCGGAGCATTGATCCCGACCTTGGCACTTGGTGTACCGGGCAGTCTTGTCGATGTTTTGTTGCTGACGGCCCTCACGATTCACGCCATTCAGCCGGGTCCGCTGTTGTTCGTCAACAGCGGTGATCTGGCTTATGGGTTGATCGCAGCCTACCTGATCGCGACCGTTGCCATGGCAGTAATCGTTCTGGCCACTGCCCGTTGGCTGGCTGCTATTGCAAAAGTACCATTGTATCTGCTGCTGCCAATCATAATTGCCGCCAGCGTCGTGGGCGCATTTGCGCTAGAAGGCACGCCGATGTCCCTATGGGTAATGTTGGCCTTTGGTTTGCTTGGATTGCTGATGGAGTGGCTCGAATATCCGCTGGCCCCTTTTGCGATTGCGTTTGTTCTAGGTCCCATTGCCGAGGCAAAACTTAGGACCGGTATGCAGATGACCGCCGGGGATTGGTCACCACTGTATACGCAACCCATTCCACTTGTGCTGTTTGTGATCGCATTTCTGGTCTCTGCACTCCCCCTCAGTAAATCCCTATTAGCAAAGAGGTAGTACTTTGCCCAACAGCAGCAAATCTCAGACTGACGTCATGGATATCTTCCATCATATTTGTGATTTCGGTGGTCGATTGAGTGGCACACAAAGCGAGACCGACGCGCTAGACTATGTGCAGGAGTATTTCGCAAACCTGCCAACCGGGCAACTACAACTGCATGACGTGCCTTACACTGGTTGGTCGAGTTCCGAATGCTGGATCGAAATTGACGGCAAGAGGCATACAGCCTTTGCCCTGCCACGTGGCGGGACATTGCCTGAAGGTGGGGCGAGGCTTGAGGTTGTGGATGCTGGCCGTGGCACTCCCGAAGAGTTGGAGAGGCTTGCGTCAAAGATTGAAGGCAGAGCGGTTGTCGTCACACACGAATTCATGTTTGGCACTGATCATGTTCATCGTATGAAAAAGGTTGAACGCGCTGAGCAACTTGGGGCAGCGGCCTTTATTATTGCCAACCCTGATCCGAACACAGGACGCGTTTCAGGTGGCGTGGGGGGCACGTTGGCGGGATTCGGCATCAGCCACGCGACAAGGCAAGCGCTTTGCCAGGTTTCAAAGAGCGGATCAAAGGCTCATTTTCAATTGAGAAGCGAACAATCAGAACACCATACAAAAACAATTGATTGGAGCATGTCCGGTTCAGACCCTGCCTACACTGGTCAGGAAATTATCGTTTGCGCCCATCTTGATGGCCACGAAAGCTCTGAAAATGCAATGGACAACGCTTCTGGATTGGCCGTCGCTATGGCCGTCGCGCTCGAACTATCCGATCGTCAAAGCATCCCTTGCACCGTGAGGATTCTTGTCTTCTCTGCCGAAGAATTTGGTCTTTGCGCATCAGAGGTTTACGTCGCGGGGCTAAGCCAACCCAAGCGTGATGCCATTCGCGCCGTTTTCAATCTTGATTGTGTTGCGGGTAGCGCCAAGTTCGGGGCAATGATCAGTAAGTTCCCGATCCTCGCCACAATCGTTGAAGCGGCCGCAAAAACCCAAGGTGCCGATGTGCAAGTTTTTGAACCGCTTCTCAAGAATTCTGATCACTACAACTTTGCGATAATAGGTGTCCCAGCCATGCGATTGATTGCTGGCTTCGGAGACGAGAATAGCCGGTTGCGTAATGTGCTGACTGAGGCGGATACGCGGGAAATGGTGTTAGAAGATGAAATGCTGGCAGCGCTTAGTCTGACACTGGGAATGGTAGATGCCGCCATTTGAAGAGGCCGTCGAAGGTTCCCAAACTAATAATCCTTGCTCAAGCGAGGAAAGAGAACTCACGATCACTCACAACCACCAGTCAATCGGATTCTGATATTGTTTGATCTTGCCATCATTTTAGGGGCGGCCTTTTTCGCGGGTGTGTTGAACGCCATTGCCGGAGGTGGCAGTTTTCTAACGTTTCCAGCACTCGTCTTCATTGGCGTGCCTCCCATCGCCGCAAATGCGACAAGCGCGGTTGCTGTATTCCCCGGCTATTTGAGCGGAGCGGCGGGCTTCAAGTCTGAAATCCGCTCCCTTGACCGACGCGAGCTGTTTTCGCTGCTCTGCTTGTCTGTCATGGGTGGTGTTGCGGGTGCGCTGCTGTTGCTGGTCACGCCATCCGTGGTGTTCAGTTTCATCGTCCCGTGGCTTTTGCTTCTTGCAACATTGTTGTTCGCATTCGACAGGAAAATTCGTAATTGGACCCAAGGCAATAATGGCGTGAACCCCGTTGGCAAGACCGTAGCCACATTGGCTGTGACCACCTATGGCGGTTATTTCAATGGTGGCTTGGGCATCGTTTTGCTAGCTTTGTTTTCCGGCCTGGGGTTTCGCGACATCACCCTGATGAATGGCCTTAAGAATGTGCTGTCATTCATTCTGTCGGGTGCGTCAGTCGTAACCTTTTTGCTGGCTGGCATCGTCTATTTACGCGAAGGCGTAATTATGATGATAGCCGCAACAATCGGTGGCTATGTCGGCGCGAAACTTGCCAGGAAGCTACCAGCATCAGTTATTCGTTCATTAGTGATCGTAGTTGGTTTTGGTATGACCGCAGTATTTTTTGCGGGAAGCCGAAATCCGTGAATTCCACATTTCTATCTTCTTTGGTCAGCTCGGTTATGTGTATAGCAGCAAAGTATTTGAAGTTCAGAATTTCGAAATTTGGACATTTTCCTTAGTTCATAAAGGTCCGCTTTCTGCGCTTCGAGATCGTTTGTGGCCAACGCAGCATCTGTCAAAATGGGCTCAGAGCCGCCTAATGCTGACGCGGCAATGCCGGTGCGGAAGGCCGACCAAGACCGGCCATCTGATCGTTTGGCCAAGCCACTGAAATCGCAGCTGGTCCTGCGAAGAGCACTCGTTGGCAGATCAGCGGCTGTCGTTCGCGCTCTGAGCGGCGAAACCTAACTGCGAGCCCAAAGTGTCGACTGCTGAGCAAACAATGAATGACCGCTTCGACGACGAAGTGGTTCCGCCGAGCTATGAAAAATCGCGCATCAGCTAGGCATTGCTGGTTTTAGGAACCGCCCAGTACAGCGCGGCGGCGAGTGCGACATATGTGAAAATGATGGTGGGCACTGTGGTGTTAAATCCGAAGTCAAATTCAGGAATGCCAAGCAATTCGCGGAATGAAACCGTCGCGACCGATAACATGAAAATAATGCCATAGACGAACACGCCAATTATAACCACGACGTTTGTTCGCGTGCGCATAATCCCTGCCGTCGCCTCTTTGCGGAAATAATAGGTCATTACTGCAACAATAAGAACGGTTTCGATTAGGATCGCCAGATAAGCATTCGTTGCATAGAGCCCCAAGCCAAAATTGTGGGTGTCGGTGCCGTAAATATTGTGTGGATGGCCCGAGAAGAAATCCATGATGAAGTGGCCAATGAACAATATTAGCCCAACTAGGCCAATCGTCGTGCTTTTAAACAGGTAGCGCCCGATCAGAAATATCGCACCAGCCCAAATGACCTGTGGCAGAACATCGTGACTATAAGTCATATCGACGGCCATGTTGCTGATAGTTGCGTCTAATACGTCCGGCGGGCTCGTCGTCTCAAGACCCAGATAGTGAAAGATGAACCATAAAACGTCTTGAAACTGTGACGCGACAAGGAAGAACAGCAAGGTGCCCTTTGGGAATTTTTGATGTGCGATCAGGGCGGTTGCATAATGTCCAGCAATCATGGGTTGGGTCCTTCTTTTGGTCGGTCAGGCGAAAAATTGAGCGCCAGTAATAGGGGCTGGCGCTGCGGTGATTTTTTTCGTAACTATCGGTACGAAAAGCACTCGTCAATCATAAAATACCGATAGGTCCGAAAGTGGCATCTATGCATCCTCAGTCCAAGCGCGGGCGTCCAAAAACACTTGGACGCGATGACGTTCTGCAAACAGCAATGATAAGCTATTGGGCTGATGGGCCCACAGCCGTGCCAATCAACGAAATCTGTCGCAGATCCGGCGCATCCAAGCCGGGTATCTATCGTGAATTCGGCAGCGACGATGGGCTGAAAGAGGCCGCTCTTGAAGCCTATCACGATGCGGTCCTGACACCGCTGCACAACATTTTGGCAAGCGACCAGTCGTTCTGGCAAGTCGTCGAGGCGTTGATTTCATTTTTTGTGCAAGATCGTCAGCAGCTTAGCCTCCCTGATGGGTGCCTTTTCTTTGCAATGCGCGCGCACAAGGACGAGCTTGGAGACCTGACGCGAGCAAAGGTGGATCAGTTGCGGCAACAGACCCTGGATGCCTACGAAAGTTGGATCAATCGCGCCAAGTCTAAAGGCCAGTTGAAATTGGAGATCCCATCAGACACGGCAGCTCTCTATTTTGACGCACAAAATGGATGTGCAATGCGCATGCAAAAAGAAGGTATTGCAAATGACGTTATAGAGCAGACTTTGCGTCTTGCTTTTGATGGTCTCAAATAGTCCGCGGTTTGGGCTAGCCTACCAAAGCTGACCGCAAAACCAGCCATTGGCGCACTTGCAGCGAAAGCTCGCTTCGTCCGCTCCTCGATCGTCGATCTCGCTTGCAGCGAAAGGGCGGTTTGAGTTTCGCGCGTCAGACTGGCTTTCAATGACTGGTATGGCGACATCGGCCGCAACGCAGCGATAAGCGTGCCGCACTTGCGAGGAAATGCTGCGTCAGCGAAGTAGAAAAAACGAATGTCGGGAAAGTCCGCATCTTACCAGTTCATCTTCGGCGCAGCGAACGGCGATATTTCCCGAACCGGCCTTTCGAGACCGCCGCGGCGAACGTTCTGTACGAGCCCACTTTTACCGATGCTGCAGCTCGCTCAAACGTCCGGTTCGAAGCGGACATGACGAGATTTGCTTGTGACGGGGTTTTGTTTTCGGCTTGCAGCCAATAGGTTACTAGCAAAACTACACCGAGGCATTTGAGTAATGATAACAATTGCCAAGTTCGCTGCAGCTGCTGCCCTGGTTTTGGGCGCATCGCTTCTATTGACCGGTGGTTTCGCGCGTTACAAATCTTGGCGTTCATTATCACCCGCACATGTCTTAACCGCTACGCAGTGGTACATCGCCAACAGAGCCCGCCAAGCAAACGACGTGACTGCCGTCTGTGTTTACGTTTTGGACTGTAGCGACGATCGCGCTCGCTTGGCAATCGTTCCGGCCCCGGATCAATATGATTTTAGGGCATTGCGCCAGCTCATCTGGGTGCG
Organism: Marinibacterium sp.; assembly: GCA_034670145.1. GTDB lineage: Bacteria > Pseudomonadota > Alphaproteobacteria > Rhodobacterales > Rhodobacteraceae > HXMU1420-2. Next base: position 485,091 of record JAXMOA010000001.1, on the reverse strand, counting down.
TCGTTTCAAGGGCCGATGCCAAGGTTATACGGCAAACCTTGGGCTGCACATACTGCGACGGCCTGATAACGATCGCTACGCCGGCTCGGATCAGGCCATCTGGTCATTCAATAATGACAGGTTCATTCCGTCATCTGGAAACTGGAGCGGCGGGGCGTTTAGCGAAGAACCGTGGGAGCGTTGTACGATAGACAGAGCGGCTTACGAAGTTCAAGGTTCCCAGCTTGTGGGAAAAGGAAACTAGCCGAATTGAAACTCACACAATGTTTCGTCTTTCGCCAATAGCAGTCATCGCAGTCAAAACAACCAATGACTGTTTTGTCCGCTCCTCGATCGTCGATCTCGCTTGCAGCGAAAGGGCGGTTTGAGTTTCGCGCGTCAGACTGGCTTTCAATGACTGGTATGGCGACATCGGCCGCAACGCAGCGATAAGCGTGCCGCACTTGCGAGGAAATGCTGCGTCAGCGAAGTAGAAAAAACGAATGTCGGGAAAGTCCGCGAACTGTAAATTCAACCATCCGCCAATTTTGCGTGTGCAGCGAACGGCCGGTTCGACGGGTCGCGTCGTAGCATTACCGAGGATGCGTCAATGTCTGCAAAGGGTGAACCTACCAAGTATCATCCACTCAATCGGCGTGTTACTTGACTGAGGCGAAACGCAGGCAGCCCATGCCGGTTGATCATTAGTCGTAGGCTTAAGCTAGTCAGCAGAGACCCCAAATGTTTCAAGAAAACTAAAATCAGGTTGAGTGCCAGGAGGTCGGGTCAAGCGATTCTCGATATATGGCCCCGAATATTCAATCATGAGTTGCCCCTTATGCCGCTTTTCAACGCCGAGGAATTCTTGCTGCAAAAGCAAGTAGTCAGTAAGAAATTGAACGGCATCGAAGAGGTTTTGAGTTTCGCCTTCAGGTAGACTGCGGATTTGATCGAGGTCTAGAACTTTCCTCAGATGACTGATGAAGACGTGATCTGACGGTTCCTTAGGCAATGTGCGGGCGAACTCTATTAGATCCATGCTAATGCTCCTCAATCTGATCCGGCCTACAACACCCAGCTTGAATACGTTTCTTCGGTTGCCGGAAACGTTTGAATTCAGGTTTTGGCTCCGTAATTTTCGATGCTGGAACTGGATAATTGAATTTTCGCAATCTTGAGTGAACTTTTTGAAATTTGGCACAAATCCGCCTGCGATTAAAAAACAGTCATATGCGTAAAGGTTAGGCGAAAGTTTGAAGTGCTTGATAATATTGACGGCTAAGAGAAACTAAAGTTAAAGTTAGAAATAGCAATTAACTCAACAAGTTAGCGGGTTTTCGCTCATCGGTGACGGCTGCTGTATTGACGCAATGAGGTAGATGCAGCGAACAGCACTTTCTCATTTGACTATCGCGATTCTCGAGTGCTACCGATTCGGCCATTGGAAACAATCGATGTCGTAATGGGGGCAATCATGACTGACCAAACGGCAGTATCTGCGCTCTTCAGAGTATACCTTGCGGTGACGAGATCTACGGTTTCGGAATTCGCGTCGGAGATTGGTTACAGTGCCAGCGCTGTCCAAAATGTCCTGGCGGGACGCAGAAGAAGCGAAGCCATCGAATCTGAAATCTGTGCTCGCCTGAAACACGATGTGAGCGAATTGTTTCCGGCAAACCGATCAACCGAAAGGACAGTGCCATGACTTAATACAAAAGAAAAACCCCACGGAAGTTGGTGCTTCCACGGGGTATTCCGACACGAGGTGTCTGCAATGTTTGCACAAGCTTCATCTCGTGAAATCGCGCAAAAGTCAAGTGCTCCGTGCAAACGGCGGCGATCGATCTTGGCTTTGCAAAATCTCAATGCCGTTATCGGCAACCGGGGGCGGAGCAGTCTATGAAGATTTTGCACAACCTGTGTGATCGCGCTTTGCAGCGTCCTCGGATTTACGAGGAGCACGTAAGTGTACGATCCAATATTTTTACCGTCTGAGAGTCGTCAAAAACGTCGATATTCCAACAAATCAAAAGGAAGGCTCAGTGGCGAAGGGCCTGTGGCAACAGCGTCGCATCCGGACCCATTCATACTCGGCTTTGAGAGTGGTCTGGAACGCCAAGTTCGGGCGTTGTTTTTGGTGAGACCGGATGTCGTCGACATCATTGATCAGCCATTTGAGATCCTGGCCGTCGATGATGAGGGCAAGCCCTGCACAAAGATCCCTGACTTCTGGATCAAGTTTGTCGACGGGTCTTCGTCCGCAATTGAAGTCAAGCCGATGTCGCGAGTCAAAGCACTCGAGTTTGAACAGGAGTTGGAATTCTTCAGCCAATTTCTGCAGCCCGATCAAGCCGATGAGATCATCTTGGTCACAGACGAGTCCTTTGAGCGTTGGGAGGCGATCAATGCTGAGCGCTTGCTCGAAATGCGTCGCGAACCTGACGAACATGCCGACACTGCAATCGAACGACTTGCTGATTGCATGACAGCGCCGACCACGATTGGTCACCTCGTCGAGCACGCAAATCTGGGAGGTCGGGCGTTCCCGGCCATTTTTCGGGCAATCTACTCTGGCGTTCTACGCCAGATCGAAAACGGCACAATCAATCTCACAACAATCGTAGAAAAAGGAACAGTACAATGACAGACAAGGTAATTTTCGCAGACCAATCGAAAGCAAAAATCGACGGTATTTCGAAGCATGTAGTGCGCTACGAAAGCGATGCCATGGTCACCTGCTGCTCAGAAACAGGCGGTTTTGACACCCATACCTATGACGAGATTATCGAAGGTCTCGGGAACGGGCGCGTCGAAGTTGATCATGCGTATTTTGGGCTGTCTAGCGCAGAGGCGCGTGCAATATTTGAAACTGAACTGGTCTCAAATATGCCCGTTTCGGCGCAAAAGAAAATGTTCTTCATGCAGGCCTATTGTGAAGCAATCATAGCGATTCAAGGTCAAGGTGAGCTCAAACGTACAGAGAAAAGTATCAAGGCTAACCATGATCAAATTGAAAGCGAAACAGTCCTGCGTTTCTCGACTTCCAGTGATGGTGGGAACCAGAAAAAATACGCTGGCAAGTTGAGTTTTTGCGAACGTTTTGAACTACCCAGTGCTGGGCGAGGGCTCAAATGGGTGCGTAAATACGAAAAGATGGGCAAATCGCCTTTAGCCTTTGTCGATAAACGGTATCTCTCTGGACGTTGCGGTCCCCAGATGACCTACGACGCTCAGATGTTGCTGAATGCCGGAGTGCTTGGCTATGCGTCTTATAAGCGGCCATCCAAGGTCATGACTGCCAAGGAAACCCAACGCGCTTTTCGCAAAGAGAACGTCCAGCGCATCAGTGATGGTCGCGATCCATTGGTGATCCCTTCGCAGTCTACAATCATCCGGGCAATCAACGATTTGGAGCCTTATCATGTGATGTGCGAACGAAAGGGCGTCGACGCGGCAAACCGTCATTTCGCGATCGTGGAAGAAGGTGTCGATGTGCTGCGACCGATGGAGAGGATCGAAATCGACGAATGGAAAGTTGATCTCATAACTCTCTTTGCAAAGGCAGGCATTTTTGGACACCTCAGTGTAGAGGAGATCAATTCCCTGCCTCATGGACGTCGCTGGGTATACATCGTGATAGATGTTCGAACGCGATGCGTGCTGGGGCTTAAAGTTGCCGCAGAATACAGCCCAGTAGATGCTATCGCCGCAATGGAAATGGCAACGCGGGATAAAACTGAACTGGCACAAGCCTTTGGCTGCCAAAAGCCGTGGGACCAGTTCGGCGGTGTGTACGGCGTATCGACAGATCAAGGATCAGCGTTCATCAGTTTGGAATTTAAGCGTGCTGTCGTAGACTTGATGGGAACGGTATCATTTCCTCCCGCGGGTGTTCCCAAGCTTAGGGGGCACGTCGAGCGGTTCTTCAATACGTTTGCCCTCGAGCTCATGCCTTTGCTCTCAGCGAGAACATTCTCCAACGTTGTGCAGAAAGGGGATTTTGAACCTGAAAAGATCGCGGCACTGACCGACGACCAACTTGCGGAGGTTCTCATTCGTTTTGTGGTCGACATTTACCACCAGAAACCTCATGCGGGCCTGAACGGACAGACGCCTGCCAACTGTTGGGTGGAGCAAGTTGAAAAGGTGGGGCGGCTAGCGCCGCCCGATCGACGCCATCGTTTGGCAGCTCTTGGTCAAAAGTACTCGAGAACCGTATCAGGCCGAGGCGTTCGGTTCTGCGGAATTCACTATACGAACCCCGAGTTGCGCGACCATTTCCTGAAATCGAACAAGCGCAAAATCGATATCCGAGTGGACCGCAGTGATCTAGGCTGCATTGAGGTGAACCTTGACGGTGGTTGGATTCCAGCAAAGCCCCTAGCGACCGGGTTTGACGGCATGTCGCTGGAGGCCTGGACCCACGCCTGCCAGATACTGCGGCGCAAGTATAAAGCCGAGGCTGACATCAACCAAAGCTGCATTGATCAGGCAATTGATGACATTTCCGAGTTGGATCGGCAGGCCTGTTTGCGCATTGGTGTGACCCCGCAAGCTTTGACACCTGAACAGGTAAATCAGAACCGCAAGAAGCTCTTCCTCGGTTTGAATGTCATTGCGGGTCAAGCTGTTACCGGGAAATCCAAGCCGCGCGACATGCTTGGGCAGCGGTTTGCTGGGGGTGGGAAGACAGCAACTTCTCCAACGCCGGTCATTGCAGCAGATGTGGATGAACCGACACCAGATTTCAGCCGTGCGCCGACGTGGCGTCTGGAGGACGCGTAATGGATATCGGACGTCTTGACGAGGTCAGCCACATTGTGGCTGATCTATCCGCCCGTTTCGTTAGCCACGCTGGTTACAAAGAGCTTGAAACGGAATTCAACCGTCTCTTGTGGCGACGCCGCGCCGACATTTCTGCAGGTCGAACACCAGAAGGTCGCGGGCTCATCGTCGTCGGGAATTCCGGCAGCGGAAAGACTACTGCCGTCGATCGGCTGACAGCGCGCCACCCGCAGCTCAATTTGGGACAAGATGGGTCTGTGAAGCTGGAGGCCTTGTCAGTTCGGGTTCCAAGCCCAGCGAGTTTGAAATTCGTGGGCGAGAAAACGTTGCATGGTTTCGGTCTTAAAATCGAACGCAATAAGACCAGTAACTGGTTGTGGGATAAGGTGCAGTTCCATGCCCGCAATCGCGGTACGCTCTTCGTACACTACGATGAAGCGCAGGATTTCATCTCAAATTCCAAGGGCACCGAGATCAAACCGGTCATGAATACGCTGAAATCGTTCATGCAAAACAAGGACTGGCCGGTTGGACTTATCTTGTCCGGCCTGCCTTGGCTCAAGGAGCTGATGAACCTCGATCCTCAGCTTTGGCGGCGCTTCAAACCTATCCACTTTCCTCAAATTTCATACACCACCCACGGACCTGAAATCATGGGTGTCTTTGAATCTTACATCGACGCTGTGGGACTCAAAACTGGACAGGGTATCGATAACAAGTTCTTCCTGCGCCGGTTGATACATGCTGCATCGTCCGAGTTCGGCATTGCTGTCGAAATGATTGTTGGTGCGATCGAAGAAGCTCTTCTTGAAGGCAGTAAAACCGTCAGTATCGACAACTTTGCTGAGATGTATCGATCTCGGGTCGGCTGCGTTGATGCGCTTAACCCCTTTGTGACAGACGACTTCAAAGTCGTTGATGCTGGCAAGTTGTTGGGCGGTGTCGATAACCTCATGCCCGAAAAGTTGAACCAGGCAATCGATAGCTATCGGAGGGCGAGCTGATGGCGAAGCCACTCCCTTTGAACGTCGATCTACTCCCTGCAGAAACACCAGCATCTTTTGCGGCACGATTGGGTCGCAAAAATGGGATCGAATATGGCACGGACTTCTGTCTCGATATGGGATTTCGCCTGCAGGACGTTGCAGACGGGAGGGCAAATGCCCTCTCGTCTCTCGCCCAGCTTGGCGGTGTCGATTTGAAGTCTCTCAACCGTTTTGCTGTCGAGCGCATCGGCGACACGCAATACGCGGTGGCGGGGCAGGAGCTCGAAAAGCGCTGGATCCAAAGGTCGCGACTTCGTTTCTGCCCATATTGCGTCGCGGACGATCTGAGTGATCTAACACGGCAGGGTGCGGCCCTCCAAGCATACTGGCATGTGCCATTCATAAGGACATGCTGCCGACATCAGATCCCTATCATGGAGATCGCGGAAATCTGTCACACAAGAGGACCGCATGATTTTTCGGGACGGTTGCGCGATCTTGAATTCAGCCAAGATTGGTTTTCCAAAGAAAGATGCCCACGATCTCCGACCCAGCTTGAATGCTATCTGATCAAGCGCATAGACGGAGCTTCCCAAGACCCTTGGCTGGACAAATTACCCTTCAACGCAGTTGCAATGGCGAGTGAAGCATTGGGCCTCATGTTGGCATTCGGTCCGGACAAACAGATTGGCGGGCTATCTCCAGGCCAGCGCTGCAAAGTCGGAGAAGCGGGCTTTCAAGTTGTAAGTAACGGCGAGGCCGCTATTCGCGCCTGCCTGAACGATCTACATGTTCGAGGCGGTGGGCCGACATGGTTTCAGCGGCGGTTCTATGGCTATTTTTTCCTTTGGCTCGAGGCGTCTAAATCTAAACTCTACCAGCCCATCAAAGAGATTATGCGTGAGCATATTATCGCGACCTATCCAATCGGCAAAGGCGAGGACGTCTTGGGTGCGCCATGCAAGCGTCGGCTTGTCCACAGTATCGCAACTGCGAAAGCTGCGACTGGTATCGAGCCGAAGAAGATAAAGCACATTCTCCATACAAATGGATTCCTCGATAAGGATCCGAAGACAGGGCAGTTTGAAAAGAATGTCCTGTTTTGCGCTGACGATATCGATCCGATCTTGCGTAAGTTCAATGGGTCGATCTGTCAGGTGGCGACGAGACGACGAGTCAATGCTCCACGCGCGCAGTTTGATGTTCTGCTAGCGCACAACATTATCAAGTCGATCGGTGGCGCTGGTGATGCGCGGCCTAGTTATGATGTCGCCGAAATCGACAACTTTCTGAAACGGCTGTTGGACGGGGCTGTAATCGTTGAGCTGCCATCCGATCAGTATGTCGATATCCAAACTGCGTGTCGAAAAACGGTGTCGAGTGCTGCTGAGGTCGTCAACTTGATCCTAGATGGCAGGCTGAAATTTGTCGGGCGAGATCCAACCCAAACGGGATATCTCTCCGTCTTGATCGATCCCATTGAAGTGGCAGAGCAGATGCAGCTGACGGCGCCGAAGGGCTATATGAAACATGAGCTGGGTGGGCTTCTGGGAGTGAATGATCCAGCCGTGAAATACCTGACTACCTGTGGCTTGTTGCCGATAACTAAGTCGCGGCATCCGATTTCACGAAAGGCGATATCAATCGTTTCTTTTGCCGATATGCACCAGTTCGTAGAGACTTATGCGCCAGCAAAAACCCTTGCGGAAGCGTTGTTGGCGAACACACGAACGATTGCAAACAGGTTGGAAAAGCTAGGTGTACAACCAATCGAAATGCCAGAGGGGTGTCGGGGCCGGATTTTTGCGAAAGTTGACTTGCGCGCGAGCGATGTGGGTACAGCGATGTTGAACGCAGTTTGTAACGTTGCCGGTTCAAGCAATTTTACACATGAGGAAGAATTCAATGAATGTAGCTGATCCAAAGAAACTGATAACCACTTCTTTAGCGTGTTTCCAATTTCGCGCGGCAGCAGCGGCTGGCTTGTCGCAGACGTTCTAAAAACGAAAGGACATCTTTTATGACTCGGATAGTCACTTTAGTATGACGCTAGTTTCGGAAACCGCCTAAAAACAAGGGCTAAAATCTATGAGAAAGGTCGTTTCGTGTGGCGCGTATCACCATGGGATCAAACACTTTCGTCCGGCGGCACCACCGCCGAACCACCCAGCAAGATCGTTTGTTGCGCCATAGCTCAGTGTGGAGTTCGTGAAGTTCCGCGTATCACTCAGCGCGTGGTCAAAGGATCCTCACCGAAACGATTTGGACCGTCACTTCCCTTCGTCGCGAACCAGACGATCAGAACGATGATCCCGATGAGCGGGATCAACGCCAACCAATACCACCACCCCGAACGGTCCGTGTCATGCAGCCGTCTTACAGTCACAGAGATGTACGGCAGGACGGTCACGATCCCAAAAATCGAAGCCAAAGGCGAAAACTCCGTTTCGGAGGAAACGCTTGCACTGGTGTCCGTCACCACCGTTTGCGTTTCGCCGAAAAGTGACATGTCGATCGCCGACAAGACAAACATGACCCCATAGATAAACAGGGTAAACCACCAGAATTCTGACCGCGAGGCGCGACCAGAAAACGTGATGTAGTTTCGAAAGCAATGACTTACTGCTGCTGCGAAGTTCATTTTGACCCCTCCCTGACTGTCCTGAAACGATACTAACCATATGATTGTCTACGGCAACCCGGGTGTCTTTCTGTCTTGGTTACCCCCTCTACGGAACGTTCAGTGGTCCGGCCACGCCGGTTTTGTCGGCCCCACCGTTGCGTTCAGACGCGCCACGATTTTTCGGCGAAAAATCGGTTGACCGCTGCCAGGATGTCATCATTTTGAGACAGGCGGTCCATAAATGTTTAGCCTGTCGCCGCGCCCGTTTCGGTGCGTGACGCTTTCATATTCTGTCTCATGCCAGATTCTGCCAGCAAGCCAAGGACACACTCATGACCAGCCATAACGACGAACCGCTCTCGTTTGACGACTACGATGAGATCATTTCACCGCGCCCGGATGAATGTGACTTCGATGATATTGTTGAATCCGCGATTTCCCGCCGTGGCCTGATGGGCGGCGTGCTTGCCTTTGGCAGCGTTGCCGCTTTGGGCAGCACGCTTATGCCAACGTCGGCCAAGGCGGCAGCGGACCGTTTCGCGTTTCAGGGTATCCCAACCTCGACCGCAGATACGGTTCAGGTGCCAGAGGGTTACACATCTGAGGTTCTGGTGCGCTGGGGGGATCCGCTTTGGTCCGACGCCGCCGCTTTTGATCCGGCCACCCGGGGCACGGCCGCTACGCAGGCCCGCGCGTTTGGGGACAATACCGACGGTCAGGATATCTTTCTCTACGATGGTCACACCCTGCTGGTCGTGAACAATGAATACACCAACCGAGCCATCCTCTGGGGCAACAACCCGGATGGCAAACCCGCATCGGATGATGATATCGCCAAGGGCATGATGGCCCATGGCGTCTCGGTGATCGAGCTGGCGGACACGGATGGTGCATGGTCGCTGGTGCTCGACAGCCCCTTCAATCGTCGCATCACCCCGGAAACCGACATGGCGCTGACCGGACCCGCAGCGGGCCATGACCTGATGAAGACCGCCGCCGATCCAACCGGCACCCTGTCCAAAGGCACCTGGAACAACTGCGGCAACGGCCAGACCCCATGGGGCACCTATCTGGCCTGCGAAGAAAATTTCAACGGCTATTTCTCTGCCGCTGACGAGGCGCATGAGGTGTCGCCCGAACTGGCCCGCTACGGAATTTCGTCCAAGGACTGGGGCTATGGCTGGGCCAAGATCGACGACCGCTTTGACGTCTCCAAAACCCCCAACGAACCCAACCGTGCCGGCTATGTGGTCGAGATCGACCCAACAGACCCCACCTCGACCCCTCGCAAACTGACGGCCCTGGGCCGCTTCAAACACGAAAACGCCGAGGCCGTGATCAACAATGACGGCCGCATCGTGGTCTACATGGGCGACGACGAACGGGGCGAGTTCATGTACCGCTACGTTTCGGCAGGCGTCTATGCGCCCGGCGCCGATACATCCGACCTGCTGGAAAAGGGCGCGCTCTATGTCGCCAAATTCCACGATGACGGCACCGGCGAATGGCTGGCCCTGACGCCAGAGACCACCGGCATGGCCAGCATGGCCGAAATCTGCATCCACACCCGTCAGGCGGGCTCTGCCGTCGGGGCCACCACGATGGACCGCCCTGAATGGATCTCGGCCAATCCGAACGCGGCCGAAGTCTACTGCTGCCTGACCAACAACAAGAACCGCGGCATCAAACCCAACGCCGGTGGTGACGCCACCCCCGCAGGCGGTCCCAACCCGCGCGAGGCCAATAAATACGGCCAGATCGTCCGCTGGTGGCCCGCAGCCGGAGACCACACCGCCGACGGTTTCGACTGGGATCTCTTTGTCATCGCCGGCAACCCCACCGTGCATGATGATGCCAGAGCCGGATCCGATAACATCACCGCCGACAATATGTTCAACTCGCCCGACGGGTTGAAATTCGCCTCCGACGGGCTGCTGTGGATCCAGACAGACGGCAACTACAAGAACGAAGAAGACTTCGCCGGACAGGGCAACAACCAGATGCTCGTCGCCGATCCGGTCACCGGTGAAATCCGCCGCTTTCTGGTCGGACCAAAAGAATGCGAAGTCACCGGCCTGTCCTGGTCGCCCGACCGGCGCACCATGTTCGTCGGCATCCAGCACCCGGGTGAACGCGGCAACAGCAACTGGCCCGAAGGCGGCAATGCTGTTCCCCGCTCGGCCATCATCGCGGTCTCGCGCAAGGATGGCGGGCTGATCGGCTAAAACGCCCACAGGTTTGTCCGGCCCGGATCGTCAGATCACCGGGCCGCCCCCCAAGAGATCGGTCGCCCCCCGGGGCGGCCGATTTTGTTATCCGCACAGTTCCTTCCCGACCTCGTGCATTCTGTCCCCAATTTCCGGCCCCAAAACCACAGATTTCCAAACAGCGTGGCCCCCACGCACTAGTCAGCCAAAGAACAGCAGTGTACCCCCGATCTGTCGTCTGGGGGCACAGATAGACAGGGGCACCCATGCTGCGATGTTTCCAGGCCGCCATAATCGGTTGGCTGCTGATCACCACACCCGTGCTGGCGCAATTCGCCAACACACCCAAAATCGAACCCGTGACCGAGCTGGACGAATCCCTGTTTCCGCCAGCCTCCAACCGACGTCACGTCGGCCATGGCCGCCTGTTCACCAATGATTTCCTTGGCGATCGCAAAGACCGCTGGCGCAGCGGCTCTTACAGCGCCTCGCGCGCCTGGGCCTGGGAAGAATGGCAGGGACAGGCCCCCACCAGCTTTGGCAACCTGCTGGAACTCCGGTTCGGCGGCCAGATCATGACCCCCGAACATCTGCGCGCCTATGTGCCCTCTGACCGCCCCTGGGCCGGGCAATTGTTCTTTGGCCTGCACACACATTGGAGCCAGGGTGAAACCCAATTCAACCTGGGCGGCGACATCGTCATGATTGGCCCCCAGACCCAGCTGGACCATATCCAGAAACTGCTCCACGACATCTTTGGCGCGCCAATCCCCTCGAATGCCGTGCTCAGCCGACAAATCCAGAACCAGATCATCCCGACCGTCTCAGGCGAAGTCGGCCAGCCCATTGCCTTGGGTACATCCTCGCGCCTGCGCCCCTTCGCAGAATTCCGCGTCGGTGACGAAAGCCTCCTGCGTGTCGGCGCAGATTTCACCTGGGGCAGCTTCGGTTTGGACGAACTGCTGGCCCGCGACAGCTTCACAGGCAACCGCTACCGCGTGGTCCGCCAGGAGGTCCCCGGCGTCAGCTTTGTGCTCGGCGCGGACATGGCCAAGGTCTTTGACAGCGTCTACCTCCCCTCCAACCGCGGCTATAACCTGACCGACAGCCGCGACCGAATTCGCGCCGGTTTCCATTGGCAGGGCGATGGCCGCTCGGTCTTTTACGGGGCCACCTGGATGGGCAAGGAATTCAAAGGCCAACGTGCTGAACAAATAGTCGGATCTGTGCGTCTTCAGTTTCAGTTTTGAAATTTTGCAGCCTTTGGTTGACAAACGCCTTCTCAGATCGAATCGGTTTTGTTAACTGTTGAGTAATAAAAAAACGAACCGAGGCAGGAATTAGGCAGATGGGGACGGGCTTTAGCGGCACGTTCGTCATTTCCTGGTCACAAACGTATGTAGACGGGCTCCGGCCCGCCCCTTCCGAGTCTTTGGCGGTTGGGGCAACTTGGGTATGGACGGGCGACGTAGTGCGAGTGGATGGGCCGCAAGGCTTGTGGCAGCTGGACCAGGCTGGTGACGATACAAGTATGAGGACACGGGCGGCGCGCAGCGTGCGGCGCCTGGTTGGGGCGGCAGTGAAAGATATGCCAAACCTCGAAAGACCGGAAATAGATGATCCACTGTTGGACAGCCATTTTGTGGTGACCGATGGGGTGCAAAGCTACACAGTGACCGTGATTGACGTGGGGCAGGGCGCAAGGCCGCTTTTGATGTTCCTGGACAAGATTCCCCCGTCAAACGTCGATCTGTGGATCGTGCATGTCACACTCGACCGACCGATGCGGGCTCCGGGTGAACCTGCTGATGGCGGCGTGATCTGTTTCACCCCGGGCACACGTATCTCGACGCCGGACGGCCCCGTCTGCATCGAGGATCTGTGCGAAGGCGACTATGTCCAAAGCCGTGACAACGGTCCGCAGCAAATCGCATGGATTGGCCGGCGCCGGATCACAGGTGCGCGCATGTTCGTCAAACCCAACCTGCGTCCGATACGGATATCTCCGGGCGCATTGGGGATTGAGCGGCCGGATCAATCGCTGCTGGTCTCGCCCGAACACCGGATGCTGGTACGCGGGCCCTCGGCGCAGGCCCTGTTCAACACGCCCGAAGTGCTGGTCTCGGCCGGGCGCATGGTCAATGGCGACACCATCCGTCAGGATCTGAACATTCGCGAGGTGACATATATTCACCTGCTGCTCAGCGGCCACAACATCATCTGGGCCAATGGCGTCGAAACCGAAAGCTTCCATCCCGCCAATGCCTTGCTGTCCCAGCTCAGCGAACCGGACCGCATCCGCCTGGACGGGCTGTTCCCCGGACTGGACCGCGACCCGCACAGCTACGGCAGCTTTGCCCGGCGCAATCTGACCGACAGCGAGGCCGCAATCCTCCTGCACGAGGCCGCCTGAGCGCAGGGGGCCTCGCCACAGCGACAATGGCCACAACGAAAATGGCCACAACGACAATGGCCACAGCAAACATTGCCAATGCATCCGCGCGCCAATCAGGGCGGGGCATTGGCGAACACCGCCCCATTCTCGGCCCGCAAAAGGGCAGGGCAGGGGCCCCACACCCCAGGGCGCGCCGCCTCCAATCCGCCCGCCCGCATCTTTGCACGCCACAGCGTGTTGACACCCACCCCCAGACCACTATAAGCGCGCCTTCATTGGTGTTGGTGGCCTCCGCAAGGACCCGCCTGTCATCCCGGCAAAATCCGGGAAGAGGACAACGCCCTTCACTGCACGCTCGTGGCGCATCGGCAATTTGGCCGGACTCTCGCGGACCTGCACCCAAAGAAGGAGATCAGCCGTGACCAAACGCACGTCTGCCAAGTACAAAATCGACCGCCGCATGGGCGAAAACATCTGGGGCCGCCCCAAATCTCCCGTCAATCGCCGCGAATATGGCCCAGGCCAGCACGGTCAGCGCCGCAAGGGCAAACTGTCCGACTTCGGCATCCAGCTGCGCGCCAAGCAAAAGCTCAAGGGCTACTACGGCGACATGACCGAAAAGCAGTTCCGCCGCATCTACTCCGAGGCCGAGCGTGTCAAAGGCGATACCGGTGAAAACCTGATCGGCCTGCTGGAGCGCCGCCTGGACGCCGTCGTCTACCGCGCCAAATTCGTGCCAACCGTCTTCGCCGCCCGTCAGTTCGTGAACCACAAACATGTGCGCGTAAACGGCAAGATCGTGAACATCCCATCCTACCGCGTCAAAGAAGGCGACGTGATCGAGGTCCGGGATCGCTCCAAGCAAATGACCGCGCTGCTCGAAGCCGTCCAACTGCCAGAGCGCGACGTGCCGGATTACATCGACGCCGACCACTCCAAAATGACCGCCACATTCGTGCGCACCCCCCTGCTGGGCGATGTGCCTTACCCGGTCATGATGGAACCAAACCTCGTGGTCGAATTTTACGCCAAAAACTGATCAGAGATCCCTCTGCTCAGACGCGCGCAGCGTTGCTGCCGCGTCACACCACAGACACCAAAGGCCGTCCTCCGGGGCGGCCTTTTGCATGTACCGCCAACCCCTTTGACTATTCGCCCACCACATCCTCAACCGCCGGCGCGGTTGTGGTGCGCTCGGTGGACAGATCAATCAACCCGGCAATCCGCGTCTGATAACGAATGGCCACCCGATACTCGGGCCCCAGAACCGAGGTCAGAACATCCGGCAACGGCCTCTCGCGCAGCTCTATTGGCAACAGATCCGCGATACTGCTGACCTTGTTCTCGGCATCCAGCGGCAGATCCACGATCAACCACAAATCCGCCAGTTTGCGATGCGGCTTGACCTCCATCCGGATGATCTCAATCGACACCGGATCGGCCCAGTCCAGCACAGCCCTGACCAGCCGCTCCTCCAGATGCCCCTCGTTGTAGCGTTCCAGCGTGGCCTTGCCCAACTGATAGACCACCAGGCAAAACACCAGCGACATCGCCGTCAACCCAACTGTCATCCGCGCAAACCGCGCCCGCCACCGCCGCCGTGCCGCACCCGAGGCTGACACCACATAAACCGCACTGGCGGACAAAACGATCGCCGCCAGGTTTGTCACAAACAGCAGCAAAGCCTCATAGGCCGACCACGGTTCCCCAAAATAAAGCAAGACCCCCGCCGCCGCCAGAGGCGGCACCAAAGACACCCCAATCGCCGCGCCAGGCAACAGGCTGATCTCGGATCGGTTGATCTGCACATAAGCCCCCGCCACGCCAGAGGCCAAGGCGATCACCAGATCCTCGATCCCCGGATCGGTCCGCGCCAGCACCTGCTCGGGTATCAGAATCCCACGCGGAAAATCCGCCACAAACACCAATAGCCACGCCAGCAGAACACTCATCGCCGCCGCGCCCAAAACGCTCAGCAACAACAGCATCGTGCGCTGGGCCCGCCCGGTGACCAAAGCTGCGGCAATCCCCAGAATCGGCGTCATCAACGGCGCAATCAACATCGCCGCAATCACAACCGCCCCCGAATTGCGGATCAAACCCATCGTCGCAATAATCACCGCCAGGGCCAACAGCATGGAAAATCGCCGCCAATAGGCGACCCGCGATTGCCCCTCAAACCGCAAAATTTCCCGCGTTATCTGATAGGTTAGCTTTGGCACGTCGATTCCCCCGGTCCCGGCAGCATGCCGAACCAATCTGAACTGTGACTAAAGTCGATCCGCCCCCGCCGGGTCAAGCGCACAGGTTCAATCTCACAGGCCCAATCCAACAGGCCCAATCGCAGTAATCAGAGCTTTGTCTTGCCGCTCGTTCCGAAGCGACCTAGTCTGACCTGGGGATTCATTTCATGGCCGCACCAGAATGCGGACAAGTCATAGGGAGCTTTTTGATGAAGCGTTTTGTTGCAGGGGCCGCGATGGTACTAAGCCTCGCTCTCGCCACAGCGGTTGCCGCCGCGCCAGCCAAACTGACACCGGCAAGCAAACAGTCGGGATTTAAAAAAGGTCTGTCCGTCAGCTACGCCTACGCCGGACCACCACCAGCCAAGATTCAAACCCTCAGCGCCGCAAAATCCATGCTGTCCTCGGGGGCCAAACCGGGCAAACCTCTGCGCGGCCTGGATTACCGCGACACCAATGACGGCGATCCCGTCCTCACCTATCCCAAGCCTTACAACGTCGCCGCCGATATTCGCGGCTATATCAAATTCGACTCGCCCGGCATCTACCAGATCGAGGTCTGGTCGAACGACGGCGTGGACGCCCGTATTTCCGGCCAGCGTGTGGGCTATTTCTCCACCCGTCAGGGCTGCCAGGGCAATGTGATCATGGAAGTCGACGTGCCCCAGGCGGGCTGGTACCCGCTGCAAGTCTCCTATTTCCAGAAATACTCGACCTCCTGCCTGATGATGCGCTGGGCGAAAAACGGTCAAAAACTGTCGTGGGTGCCAAACAGCGCCTTTGGCCGCTAAACACCGTCCACTCTGGAATGCGGACAGGCGGCCTCAGCCGCCTGTTTTTTTGGCGGCCCGTTCTGTTCAGTGCCGGCTTCACCGCTTTGCCGCGCCACAGCCTGCCCCGAACGGACCCGCAAGACGCCGCGTGTTCTGACGGATCACGATCCAACAGGCCGAATCCAACTGGCCTCCGGGGACCGGTCCCGCTAAAACGGCATAAATTGGATTTTGCCTTATGACCAAACTTGTTCCACAACCCGGAATTATGGATATCGCGCTCTATCAGGGCGGCAAATCCCATGTGGACGGCATAGCTGAAATCCTCAAGCTCAGCTCGAACGAAAACCCGCTCGGCCCCAGCACCGACGCGATGCAGGCGATTCGGGACAGTGCCGGGCAGGTCCACCTCTATCCCTCGACAGATCACGCCGCCCTGCGCCGCGCCATCGCCGAGGTCCACGGCCTCGACCCTGATCGCATTATCTGCGGCGTTGGCAGTGACGAAGTCCTGCAATTTGTCACCCAGGCTTTTGCCGGCCCGGGGGACCAGATCCTGCACACCGCGCATGGCTTCTCCATGTATCCCATACTGGCCCGCATGGCCGGGGCAGCCCCGATCTGCGTGCCTGAAACCGACCGCATGGTTGATGTGGATACGGTCATCGACGCCATAACAGATAAGACCCGGGTGATCCTGATCACCAACCCCGGCAATCCAACCGGCACCATGCTGGCGCAGGACGATCTGCAACGCCTGATCGACGCGGTGCCAGAGGATGTGGTGCTGGTGCTCGATGGCGCCTACGCCGAATATGCCGACGCCTATGATGGCGGCATTTCTCTGCTGGGGGATCGCTCCAACGTGCTGGTGACCCGCACATTCTCCAAAATCTACGGGCTGGGCGGGCTGCGTATCGGCTGGGGCTATGCCGCGCGCTCCATGATCGACGTGCTCAACCGCCTGCGCCAACCCTTCAACCTGTCAGAACTGCAAATGGCCGCAGCCGAGGCCGCCGTGCGGGATCAGACCTGGGTCCAGGACTGCGCGGCCCTCAACGCGGCCCAACGCGCCCGCCTCACCGGGGCGCTGCGCCAATTGGGGCTGGCCTGCGATGACAGCCAGGGCAACTTTGTCCTCGCCCGCTTTGACAGCCCGGATCAGGCCCGCTCTGCCGACGCGGCCTTGCAGGCAGAGGGGATCATCGTGCGCCACGTGGCAAACTACGGCTTTCCCGAGGGGCTGCGCATCACTGTCGGCGACGCCGCACAAACCGGCCGCGTGATTGACGCGCTCACCCGCTGGCGCGAGGACGCATAAATGCCCGACACTGCAAATCCAGCCCCCATCTTTGAACGCGTCGCGCTGATCGGCCTGGGCCTCATCGCCTCTTCCATGTTCTGGTCCATCAAACGCGGCGGCCTAGCCACCTGCGTCACAGGCTACGCCCGCAGCCCCCAAACCCGCGAAACGGCCCGCCAGATCGGCCTGTGTGATGCGGTCTGCGACACCGCCGTCGAGGCCGTCCAGGACGCCGACCTCATCGTCCTCGCCGTGCCCGTCGGGGCCATGTCAGCGGTGACAGCCCAGATCGCGCCCCATCTCAAACCGGGCGCCATCCTAACCGATGTCGGCTCCGTCAAACGCCACGTGATCGACGACGTCTCGCCGCATCTGCCCGAGGGCGTCCACTTCGTGCCGGCCCACCCATTGGCAGGCACCGAACATTCCGGCCCGCAAAGCGGTTTTGCCGGCCTGTTTGACAACCGCTGGTGCCTGCTGATCCCGCTGGACAACACCCCCGACACCGCCGTCGCCCGCGTCCGCGCCCTGTGGGAGGGCATGGGCTCCAACGTCGACCTGATGGACGCCGACCACCATGACCTGGTCCTCGCCGTCACCAGCCACGCGCCCCACCTCATCGCCTACACCATGGTCGGCGTCGCCGATGACCTGGGCCGCGTCACTGACAGCGAAGTCATCCAATACTCCGCCGCCGGCTTTCGCGATTTCACCCGCATCGCCGCCAGCGACCCCACCATGTGGCGCGACGTCTTCCTCTCCAACAAGGACGCCACCCTCGAAATCCTCGGTCGCTTCACAGAAGAGCTTTTCGCCCTCCAACGCGCCATCCGCACCGGAGACGGCGACCTGCTCCACGACTATTTCACCCGCACCCGCGCCATCCGCCGAGGCATCATCGAGGCCGGCCAGGACACCGAAGCGCCGGATTTCGGGCGGAGCAAGGGCAGCTCATGAAACGCGCCGCGCTCCTCTTTCTTTGCGGCCTCATCGCAACCGTCGCCATGGCGCAGGACGCGCCCGAACGCTCCTTGCGGCCACAATTGCGCGCCGGTTCCGGCACTGACAGCGCAGCCGAGGCCGCCGCCTCTGCCGCCGCAGCCGCACGCGCGGCCTCGACCGTGCCGCTCACCTCCACCGGCAGCGCCGCCAGCGCGACACCCTCCGGCGCAGCCTCCGCCAGCGCGGCCTCTGCCAGCGCCATTGGCCGCTCGCTGCGCCCCGCCGCGCGTCCGGCGCGCGCAACCGCCGCTTCGGCAACCACAGCTGCCGCCGCCGCGACCACAACCGCCGCCGCCGCAGCAGCGACCGCCCCAAAACCAAAAACCAAAACCAAACCCAAATCCCGCTCCGACGAAACCAAAACGGGCGGCCTCTTTGCCAAACGCAAACTGCGCAAAACCTCCGTCTGCGGCGACATCGCCATTCAGGGCGAACGGGTCGGCAAAGTCCCCGGCAAACGCTCCGGCTGCGGCGTTCCGGACGCGGTCAAGGTGCGCTCTGTCTCGGGCGTCAAACTCAGCACCCCTTCGGTGATGAATTGCGAAACCGCCCAGGCCCTGAACACCTGGGTCGCCAACGGAGTCATCCCCGCCTTCAAACGCCGCGGCAAAGTTGTCGAGCTCAAGGTCGCCGCCCATTACATCTGCCGCACCCGCAATAACAAAGCAGGGGCCAAGATCTCTGAACATGGCAAAGGCCGCGCCATTGATATCTCTGGCTTCGTCATGAAAGACGGCAAAGTCTACACCGTTCAGGAAAGCTGGTGGCGCGGACGCGGCAAGAAACCGATCCAACAGTCTTATGCCGCCGCTTGCGGTCCCTTTGGCACAACACTCGGGCCAACAGCCGACCGCTATCATCAGGATCATTTCCACCTGGACACCGCGCGCTATCGTTCCGGGCCCTATTGCAAGTAAGCCCGGTCCCGCACCAGTTTATGGACACGGCCTTATCAATCCTTTGATCGCGACGCCCTGTTTGCATCTGACGAACAGCCGCCTGCCGCCGATCCAGACACCCGCGCCCAGCCCCCGCGCCTTATAGACGCCGGGCATTCCGCCCTACAAACGCCCGATCCCTACGCCTGATAGACCGACCCGCTACGCCTTATAGCCACCGATCCCCTGCGCCCTATCCGCAGATCGCTCAAAGGCGCCGGCAACAGCCTTTCCCGTCAGTCCGGCTCCGGTGCCCCTGCATACCACCGGGACTCATCTCGCCCCAACCAACCGCGGCCCGACACCAGCGCTATCGAAACCCGGGCAACGCGCGCTGCGCCCGGCCGTATAAACTCGCCATAAACGTTATCAAAACCCTCCTTCAAACACTGACATCTGGATCCAAAAATCGAAGATAAAAAGTATGTAATCCACAAATCCTAAGAAATTCCAAACTTCCCACCCATCTCACCTTGTACCTGAAAACCTCCCGCCAAAAACACGCAGCCGCATGAAAACCAACCAGATTTGGCGTGCGTTGATCCTGAAAAACACTGCTATCGTAACATATAACAAAAAAGGAAGAAGCAAGTGGGACGTAATTCAGGATTCATCTATGGTGTTTTGGCGTATATGGTTTTCTTTGTTACATTTCTCTATATCGTCGGTTTTGTTGGCGGTTTTCTGGTGCCCAAGGATATCAATACCGGCGCCGAGGGGCCGTTTATTCTATCGCTCATAATAAATTCTGTTTTGCTCTCAATTTTCGCATTGCAGCATACAATAATGGCGCGCCCGGGATTCAAACGGGTCTGGACACAGGTTATCCCCCAATACATAGAACGCAGCACCTATGTCTGGCTGTCAAGTATCGCCCTTATTCTCTTGGTCGTTTTCTGGCAACCCATGCCTGCGGTCATATGGGATGCGCGCGGCACGCCATTGGGGTATGGTCTTTCTGTTTTATTCTGGGCCGGATGGGTGATCGTGCTCACCTCTACCTTTATGATCGACCATTTTGACCTGTTTGGACTGAAACAGGTTTATATGAATCTCAATCAGCGCAATTTCAATCAGATGGGGTTTCAGAAGCGTTTGTATTACAGATTGGTGCGTCACCCGATTATGACCGGGTTTATCATATCCTTTTGGGCTGCGCCCCATATGACAGTCGGTCATCTGCTTTTCTCAATTGCAACAACACTCTATATCTATATCGCCGTCAGATATTTTGAAGAGAGGGATTTGGTTGCAACAATCGGGCCGGATTACATCGAATATCAAAAAGAGGTGGGAATGCTTATTCCTGGTGTCGGCAAAAAGTAACCCCCGGGGCCGGGCGGATATCAGGTAAACGGCGTCTCCAGCGTCACATCCATCACGCCGCCATAGTCCGCCTGCCAGACCTCGCCGGGATGGATGGGCCAGGCATCTGTCAGCGTGCCGGTTGTCACCAGCTCGCCCGCTTGCAGCGCCTGATCTGGCCCCAGCAATTGGACCAGATGCATCAGCACCTCCACTGGGCCGTCCAGCGCATTGGCCCCCACGCCGGTCTCTACGTGCTGGCCGTCGCGCAGCAGGGTCACGGGCACCTCGGCCAGCGCCTCCAGCCCGGATGCGTTCATCGCGTGCTTTTCGCCCAGCACCAGCGCGCCGTGTAGCGCCTGAGCCGCAATCGTGTCTGCCACCTCGAAACGCCAGCCGGGATAGATGGACTGGACAATCTCGAACCCCGGCGCGACCCACGCCACGCAAGCCATCAAAGCCGCGCGGTCCATGTCCGGTTCGGGCGTCTGTGCCAGACCCAGAACGATCTCGGGCTCGATCCGGGGCTGCGAATACGCGGCCAGCGCAACCGGCTGCCCAGATTCGAACAGGCCCTCTGTGTGGACCTCGCCCCAGACGGGGCGATCCACATTGTAGCTGTCCCAGATCCCCCGATTGGTGAACCCCACCTTGCGCCCGGCCCGGGTGCGGCCCAACTGGCGACACACCCGGTTGGCAATGTCATAGGCCTGGGTCAGGGTCAGGCGATCCGGCGTGGCCGAGAGAGGCTCGATCTGGTGCGGCTCCAGCAGGGCCCGGGTGATCTGCGTGGCGATCTGATCGGGTGGATTTTGCATGATGTCCTGGCCTTCTATTTTGTGATTATATAATTAAATCATATATTTAAGTATATGTCCCAGCTGGGACATTATCGGTTTCCCCGTGGCAATTCGTGATTTTCGGTCCAATCCCAGGTCCCCTGATCGCGGTCTTGCACCGCCTGTTTCCACCCCACTTCTTCCGATCGGTCCTTGAAATTGATCCCCTCGGGGCTGTGCCGGGTGATGCCATCAAAGATCGTGGCCAGCCGCTGGGTCTGCATCAGGCCGGTCTGTTCAATGGCCTGATTGATGACCATCTTTTGCATCGCCAACTGATTGATCGGAACGCCCGCCATCCGCGCCGCCAGGGCCTCCACCCGATCATCCAGCGCATCCGCATGCGGGGCCTCCAGCACCAGCCCCATTTCAGCGGCCTCCCGCCCGGTGATCTTGTCGCCGGTAAAAAGCATCCGTTTGGCCCGCTCCGCGCCCAGCCGATAGACCCACATCGCCGTCGTCGGACAGCCCCAGACCCGCGCCGGCATGTAGCCGATCAGGGCATCATCGGCCATGATCGTCAGATCCGCACAAAGCGCGATATCGCTGCCCCCGGCCACCGCATAGCCATGGACCTTGCAGATCACCGGCTTCATCGCGCGCCAGAGGCACATGAAATGCTGGGTATTGGTCCACATGAACCGGTAATCCTGGATCGGATCCCAGGGCATTTCCTGCGTGGCCTGCCCATTGCCATTGCCTTCGGCGTAATAGCTCAGGTCATAGCCCGCGCAAAACGCCTTGCCCCTCCCGGACAGCACCATGACATGCACCCCTGGGTCGGCGTCTGCCTCGGCCACGGCGGCGGCCAGATCGACAGGCAATTCGTCGTTGATCGCATTCATCACATCCGGCCGGTTCAATGTGATCCGCCCGATGCGCCCATCCTTTTCATATTCGACAGTCGACATTTTGTTCTCCCCTCATCGGGAACAGGAAATCATGTGATCCGGTCGAAGCCCAGCGGGAAATGGGGGCGCTGCCCCCGTCTCGCCCGGGGCGAGACTCCCCCGAGGTATTTGGAAACAAAAGAAGGCTCAGGCAAAGCTCAGGTCGACGCGGCCAAATGCACCGAAATCGGCGGTGATTTCGGTGCCGGGGGGGCATTCAACGGGGCGGATGAAAGACCCCGAGAGAATGACCTGACCGGCTTCGATCTGTTGGCCATAAGTGGCCATGCGCCGGGCGAGCCAGACCACGCTTTCGACCGGGTCATTCAGGACGCCGGCGCCCAATCCGGTTTCTTCGACTGCGCCGTCGCGGCTGACAATGGCGCCGGTCCAACGCAGATCCGCATCGGGGCCGTGCCGTTCGCGGCCCAGGACGATGCCGGCATTGGCCGCATTGTCCGAGATCGTGTCAAAGATCACGCGGGGCTGACCTGTTTGCGGGTCCTTGCGCAGGATCCGGGTGTCCAGAATTTCCAGGCTTGGCGCCACATAATCCGTGGCCGCCAGGACATCGTCGCGGGTCACGGATTCTCCGGCCAGGGGGGTTTTCATGACAAAGGCGATCTCGGCCTCGATGCGGGGTTGGATAAAGCGGTCTTGGGGCACCACGGCGCCGGTTTCGAACCACATGTCATCAAACAAAACACCCGAGTCGGGAATGTCGATCCCGAGCGCTTGCTGCATTGCCTTGGAGGTCAGCCCGATCTTCCAGCCAATCACCCGTCGACCGGCGGCCTGTTTGGCGGCGATCAGCCTGGATTGAATGGCGTAGCAATCGTCCATGTCCATGTCCGGAAAGCGCAGCGACATCAATCCGATCTGTTGTCCCGTTGTTTCGGCTTGCAAAAGGTCGCGCGCCGCGGCCGCGTGGTCATCAGCAGAGAGTTTCATAGCAAGGTCAGTCCCATTCTCAGATCCGGCTGTCAGATCGCCGGGTAATGCCCCCATTCATTGGCTGGTTTGGCCCAAAGAGGCAATGACCCGGATTTCTACAGCCGCACCTTCGCGCCGCAGGCCCGCCACCTCGACCGCTGTCCAGGCGGGGTAGGGCAGCGACAATCGTTCCAGCCGCACCGTGTCGAAGAGGTCGAAATGGTCACGCAGGCCCACATGATAGCTGGTCATTTCGACAATCGCGTCCAGGCCCAGATTGGCCTCGGCCAGCACCAGAGCAATCTTGTCCCAGACATTGCTGAATTGCTGGCGCAGCTCGCCCGGCATCGTGCCATCGGCTGCGCTGCCGGTCATTCCGGTCAGGAACACATGATCGCCCGAGACGACCCCGGCTGAAAACTTGAACTGGGTCGCAGCGTCGCCGAAGGCGGCAGGTGTCAAGGCGCGTTTGGTCATACCCGCCTTATGCCATGCCCATCTGCCGCTGCACAGGGGCGGCTTTGGTTCAGGCGTTCTTGTCCCGGTCAGCAAGCGGGGGCAAGGTGCCACCATTCAACGGAGCCAAAGCCATGACAACACGCAAACTCACCGCCGCCCTGGCTGAACGCTATGGCACCGCGTTCGAGGTGCCGCAGACCCTGGCCGGGATCGAGGCGTTGAACACTCTGGCCGCCCGAGGGTCCTGCCGTTGGTTTCGGGAGGAACCCCTGCCGCACGACCTGTTGGAGGCGCTGTCCGCAATTGCGCTTTCGGCTCCGTCAAAGAGCGACCTGCAACAGCGTGACATCATTATCCTGCGCGATCCCGACCGGTTGAACGCGGTCAAGGCCCTGATGACAGACCAGGACTGGATCCAGAAAGTCCCCAGCATGGTCATCATATGTGCCAACAATCACCGCCAGCGTCGCATGCACGAGTGGCACGGGCGGAGCTTCGAGAATGACCACCTGGATGCGTTCTTCAACGCCTCTGTGGATGCGGGCATAGCCTTGGCCAGTTTTGTGCACGCGGCAGAGGCCGCAGGGCTGGGTAGCTGCCCGATCAGTTCCATCCGAAACCGCTCGGCAGAGGTCAGCGATCTGCTGGGTTTGCCGGATCATGTCTTTGTGGTGGCGGCGGTGGCGGTCGGCTATCCGCAATTTCCAGAGCCGCGCATTTCCATGCGTTTGCCGGTGACAGCCACAATTCACACAGATCGTTTTTCTTCGGAGGGTTTGCAGGAGGATGTCGCGGCCTATGACGCCGCCCGAAATGCGCATCGCCCCGTGCAATCCCAGCGTCAGACCGAGCAGTTTGGCCAGGTTGATCCTTATACCTGGTCTGACGACAAGACGCGCCAATACATCGCGGTTGAACGTGCCGATTTCGGGGCCTTCATTCGCTCCAAGGGCTTTACGCTGGACTGAGCCATTGGCAGATCAGCGCGCCTTTACAGCTGTGGCGCGCTGGGTTGCCTGATTGGTAGCGACGCAGGCGTTTTTGGAAGGATCGCGCTACTGGTCCTCAGCAGGGGCCTGCGCGTATTCCGCATCGCTCACCTTGTCCAGCCAGATTGCGGCCGTCCCGTCATCGGCCTCTTGCAGCGCCAGATGCACCATCGCGGTCGATGGCCCAGCGCCGTGCCAGTGCTCTACCTCTGGTGGGATCCAGACCGTATCGCCGGCGCGGATCACCTGAGGCGCCTCGCCCCGCAGACAGACCAGACCACAGCCATCGGTCACATGCAAAGTTTGCCCCAGAGGGTGCCAGTGCCAGGCCGTGCGTGCGCCGGGCTCAAAGGCCACCCGCAGGGCGTTGATCCGGGCGGGCTCTGGTGCCTGGATGATGGGATCCTGCCAAACCGTGCCGGTAAAATACTCTGACGGTGCTTGTTTGCTTGGGCGGCTGCCCACTGGGAAAATCTTCATTCTGTTTCCTTCAATGCTGCAATGCTGGGTTCGCGCCGTTCCAGCCACCAACCGTATTGCTCTGGCCAATCCGCGTAGTCATTCACGCCCATCTGATAGGCCTGATGGCGCACCCAGAAGGGATCAAACAGCGCCTGACGGCCCAGAGCGATGATATCTGCTTGTCCGGCCTGCAAGGCGGCCTCTGCCTGTGGGCCATCCAGGATCATACCAACGGCCTGTGTCGCAATCCCGGCCTGTGCCCGGATCTCGGCGGCATATTCCATCTGATACCCTTTGGGCAGAGTGCGCCCAATGCTGACCTTTGTGCGCCCTTGATTGCCCCCCGAGGAACAATCGATCACATCCACGCCAACCGCTTTCAACGCCCGGGCCAGAATGACGCTGTCGGCCAGCTCCCATCCGCCGTCAAACCCATCCACGGCCGACACCCGAAAGAACAGAGGCTTGCCCTCGGGCCAAACGCCGCGCACGGCCTCGGCCAGTTCCAGGGCCAGCCGCATCCGTCCCTTGAGGTCTCCGCCATATTCATCCCCGCGCAGGTTCGAGGCAGGCGACAGCCAGCTTTGCAGCAAATAGCCGTGCGCACCATGAATTTCGATGAAATCAAAGCCCAGGGCATCTGCCCGCCGGGCCGCGGCCACAAAGGCATCGGTCAGTTCGGCGATGTCGGTGCGGCTCATTTCCTGGGGGACAATCCAGTTGTCATCAACCGGCAACGCGCTGGCGCCCTTTGTCGCCCAGGGGTGATCGCCAAGGGCAAAGTCGGCCTCTCCCAGCGGGCCATTGCCGCGCCAGGGGCGCTGCATCGACGCTTTGCGCCCGGCATGACCCAACTGCACGCCGGCCACGGCGCCATTGCCCCGGATGAAATCCACGACCGGACGCATGGCATCGGCATGTGCATCTGACCACAATCCCAGATCGCCATGCGTGATCCGCCCCTCGGGCAGCACGGCGGTGGCCTCGACCATCACCGCGCCGAACCCGCCATTCACGAACCCGCCCAAATGCACCAGATGCCAGTCATTGGCGATCCCGTCGGTCGCCGAATACTGACACATGGGCGACACCATGCAGCGGTTCGGCAGCGTCACGTCCCGAAGCTGATAGGGTGAAAACAACATCGGTCGGTCCATTTCGCTCTCCTGCTCATCCAGTCCGCCCGACGCTGGCCGCTTTGACCGCATTTGACAATAGCGTTCGTTCCTGCGCCGGATCCTCATTTGGCATACGAATCCGATTGCCCATCTCGCGTGGTTCTGAGACAGTTCATCCAGATGCAGATTTTGCAGGGAGACGTCATGCAATATCATTCACCGACGAGCTTCTCTGACGCGGTTTCAATCGCAGCGGAAGCCCAAGGCACAACACGGTTCCTGGCAGGCGGCACAGATGTTCTGGTCCAGCTTCGCTCGGACCTGGTCGAGCCTGACACCCTCATTGATATCAAACATATCGATGGAACCCACGACATCGTTCAAAACGCGGATGGCAGCTGGACGCTCGGCGTGGCTGTGACCGGCGCTGAAATGTCCGAACATGCGGAGTTGTGCGCGCAATGGCCCGGCCTTGTCGAGGCGATGGACCTGATCGGGTCGACACAGGTTCAGGGGCGCGCGACGCTGACCGGCAACCTGTGCAACGGATCTCCTGCGGCTGACAGCGTCCCGGCGATGTTCGCGGCGGGTGTCACCGTATCAGTGACCGGCCCGGATGGCACCCGTCAGGTGCCGGTCGATCAGATCCCGGCGGGCCCTGGCAAAACCAACCTGGCCAAGGGCGAGCTGATTTCAGCAGTGCATGTTCCAGCGCGCGGCACAGGGGGCGGCGACGCTTACCTGCGCTTTATTCCGCGCACCGAAATGGACATCGCGGTCGTCGGCTGTGGCGTCAACCTGCGCGTCGAAGGTGACACAATCACCGAGGCCTGCGTGTCGCTGGGCGCTGTTGCGCCGACTGTCTTGCTGGTCGAAGATGCCGCCAAGGCGTTGATTGGCTCGACCCTGGATGATGCGGCTCTGGACAAGCTGGCAGCCGCTGCTGCGGCGGCCTGTAATCCGATATCTGATAAACGCGGAACGATCGAGTTCCGCACTCACGTGGCCGGGGTTCTGGCCAAACGGGCGGCCAAAATCGCCTATGACCGTGCGAAAGGCTAAGCTGATGAGCAAGGTACACGTCACCACCCATATCAATGGCGATGAGGTCGATTTTCTGTGCGACCCGCGCGAAACCGTGCTGGACGTCCTGCGGGACCGTCTGGGCATGACCGGTGCCAAGGAAGGCTGCGGCACCGGCGACTGCGGGGCCTGCTCGGTCACTGTGGATGGTCGCCTGGTCTGTTCCTGTCTGATGCTGGGCGTCGAGGCAGCGGGCAAGGAAATCACGACTGTCGAAGGGATCGCCACAGAAGCAGAACTGCACCCGCTCCAGCAGAAGTTCATCGAATATGCGGCGTTGCAATGCGGGATCTGCACGCCGGGCATTCTGGTTGCGGCCAAGAACCTGCTGGAACGCAACCCGGACCCGACCGAATCCGAAGTCCGCTATTGGCTGGCTGGCAACCTCTGCCGCTGTACGGGCTATGACAAGATCATCCGCGCTGTGATGGACACAGCCGCAGACATGCGGGAGGCCTCGTAATGGCACTCGACTCTCTCAAGACCGACGGTTTCAAGCAGATCGGGACACGTCCCAACCGGCCCGATGGCCTGGATAAGGTGACGGGCCGCGCTCTGTATGGCGCGGACGTGACAGCGCCCGGCATGTTGTGGGGGGTGATCGTTCGCAGCCCACATGCCCATGCGAAGATCGTCAAGATCGACACCTCCAAAGCCGAAGCGATGGATGGTGTCAAAGCTGTCGTCACACGCGCCGATTTTTCGGATGCGATTCAGCCTGCGGCAGGTCCGCGTGGCGAAATGTGGAACGTGCTTGAAAACGTCATGGCGGGTGACAAGGCGCTTTATGACGGGCATGCGGTGGCAGCGGTTGCGGCGACGTCGCAACTGGCGGCGCGGGATGCGGCCAAGGCGATTGTTGTCGAATACGAGGTCCTGCCCCATGTCACGGACGTGGACAAGGCAATGGCCGCCGACGCGCCGGTGATCCGCGAGGGCGCAACCGAAAAATCCGTGCCCGAGGGCATGCACCCCAATGTGGTACGCTATCACGAAAGCGGGCATGGTGATCTGGAGGCCGGCTTTGCCGAGGCGGATCTGGTCATCGAAGACACCTTCAAGACCGAGGCCACGCATCAGGGCTATATCGAACCTCACGCCTGCCTTGGAACGCTGGGCGGCGACGGCAAGGGCGAGCTGTGGTGCTGTACTCAGGGGCACTGGAACGTGCAGAAGGTCTGTGCGGCACTGCTGGGGCTGGAGACCAGCCAGTTGCGGGTCACGGCCTCTGAGATCGGTGGCGGTTTCGGCGGCAAGACGGCTGTGTTCATCGAACCTGTTGCGCTGGCGTTGAGCCGTAAGGCAAACAAGCCGGTCAAGATCGTGATGAACCGTGCGGATGTGTTCCGGGCGACGGGGCCGACAGCGTCGACCTCGATGGACATCAAGATCGGCATGAAAAAGGACGGCACCATCACCGCCGCTTCGGGCCTGTTCCGTTGTCAGGGTGGCGCCTTCCCGGGTGCGCCGATGGAATTCACCGCCATGTGCGCCTTTGCGCCCTATAACCTGCAGGCCGTCAAGCAGACCGGTTTTGACGTGATGACGAACCGGCCAAAGCAGGCCGCGTATCGTGCGCCGGGTTCGCCGATGGCGGCCTTTGCGGTGGAGAGTGTCATTGATCAGTTGTGTAATCAGCTGGGGCTGGATCCGATTGATACCCGCCTGAAAAACGCCTCGCGCGAGGGCACGCAGGCCAGCTTTGGTCCCAAGTGGGATCGTATCGGTCTGGTGGAAACCCTGGAGGCGGCCAAGGCCCATCCGCATTATAGCGAACCTCTGAAAGAGGGGCAGGGCCGTGGGGTCTCTTGCGGGTTCTGGTTCAACCATGGCGGTGAGACGGCCGTTAGCCTGGCGCTGTCCGAGGATGGCACCGTGCAACTGGCTGTTGGTACGCCTGATATCGGCGGGTCGCGGGCCTCTATGGCGATGATGGCGGCTGAAGAGCTGGGCATCCCCTATGAGAATGTCCGCTGCACCATCGCAGATACCGCGACGCTGGGGTATAACGAGATCAGCCACGGTTCGCGTGTGACCTATGCCTCGGGCCTGGCCACGATCAAGGCGGCGCGGGATGCTGTCAAAAAGCTCTGCGCGCGCGCGGCGGCGAAATGGGGCATCGAGGAAGACGCGGTCAAATGGGAAGACGGCTGTGCGGTGCCTTCGGGACCGAATGCGGGCGATCATGAGCCGCTGCCTCTGGCCAAGATCACGGCCAAGATGGGCGCGACGGGCGGACCGATTGTTGGCCATTTCGAGGCCACTCCGGAAGGCGCGGGCGTCAGCTTTGCCACGCATATTGTGGATGCCGAGGTCGACAAGGAAACCGGCAAGACCACCATCAGCCGCTATACTGTCGTGCAGGATGCCGGCAAGGCCATTCACCCCACCTATGTGGAAGGCCAGTTCCAGGGCGGTGCCGCGCAGGGCATTGGCTGGGCGCTGAACGAGGAATACATCTATGGTGAGGACGGGCGTTTGCAGAACGCGGGTTTCCTTGACTATCGTATTCCGGTGGCCAGCGATCTGCCGATGATTGATGCGGTGATTGTCGAAGTGCCGAACCCGGGCCATCCTTATGGGGTGCGCGGTGTTGGCGAGACCTCGATCTGTCCGCCTCTGGCGGCGATTGCCAATGCGGTTTCTGCTGCGGCGGGTGTGCGGCTCAAGCAGCTGCCTATGTCGCCGCCCCGGATTCTGGCCGCTTTGGGCACGCATGACTGAGATTGATTGATCAAGGGCGGGGCGGGCTGTGATGGTCTGCCCCGCCCTGTCTGGAAGCGGATATGAGCCTGAAACCTGTCGTCAAAATTCACCTTTGGTCCGGTTTGCGCGCCTTTACGGGCGGCGAGGATGTGGTGGAGGTGGAAGCCGCCACGATTGGGGAATTGTTGAACGGTCTGGTGGCCCGGCATCCGGGGCTGGAGGATATCGTCGAGAGCGGCGTTTCGGTTGCGATTGATGGTAAGGTGATCGCCTCGGGCCTGTCCGAAGCGGTGGCGCCGGAGAATGAAATCTGGCTGATGCAGCGCCTGAAAGGCGGCTGACAGGAAAATGTCCCAGCTGGGACATATGGTTAAGTCTTTGATTTAACAGTATAATCCAAAAATAGAGGCCCGGGACACAGCCGGTATTCACCGGTGCGTGGGGGCCTAGGCCTGTGCGGCCTGCCCGGCGGTCAGTGTTGAAATTTGCCCCGGGATCGGACATGGACAGGGCATGCGGCGGCTTGTTCCTGTAATCCTTTTGCTGATCCTGACCGGCGCCACTGGCGTGTTCTGGAGCTCTTACACCTATTTCCGGGCGCAGGATGTGGCGAAAGCCTCGGCGCGGATGTCGCTGTTTCAAAGTTCGGTCGAGGCCGAATTGCAGCGGTTCGCGCATCTGCCCTTTGTGCTGTCGCTGGACCCGGTGGTGATCGAGACTCTGCGCTCGGGCCGGTCGGCGCGGGTGAATGCGCGGTTGTCGGCCTTTGCGCGGCGGGCCGGGATTGATGCGATTTATCTGATGGATACGACCGGCCTGACGCTGGCGGCGTCAAATGCCGGTACGCCGGCCAGCTTTGTCGGTCAGAACTATGCGTTTCGGCCCTATTTCCAGTCGGCGCTGGCCGGGCGGCAGGGCCAGTTTTTCGGCATTGGCGCAACCACGGGCGTGCCGGGCTATTTCTTTGCCGAGCCGGTGCGCGACCCGGAGGGGGCCGTGTTGGGGGTGATTGCGATCAAGATTGATCTGGCGGCCTTGCAGGACAGCTGGTTTCAGGCGGGGGCGCGGATCATTCTGGCCAATTCGGATGGTGTGGCGCTGTTGGCGTCGGACCCGGACTGGCGGTTTCGGGCGTTGCAGGCGCTGGATCAGGATCAGCGCGCGCGGATTGATCTGTCGCGTCAATTTGGGGACAGGCCGCTGACGCTGTTGGATTGGCAGGTGTCTGACAGTGGCCAGAGCGCGGTGATTGGCGGTGACCGGTTCCTGTATCTGAGCGCGGCGGGGCTGCCGAATGACTGGACGCTGCATTACTTTGCCTCGGACGATCAGGCGCAGACCAGTGCCTGGCTGACCACGGGGGCGATGTTGCTGATCAGTGGCGTTTTGTTCATCGGGTTTCAGGTGCAGCGGATGCGGCGGATCGGGGCGGCGTTGAAACGGTCGGAGGGGGAAGAGGCGTTGTTGCGGGCCACCAACGAGCGGCTGGCGGTTGAGATCGAGGAGCGCCGGGCCGCTGAGGCGCGGTTGCAAAAGACTCAGGCCGAGCTGGAGCGGGCCGGGCGTCTGGCGGCGCTGGGGCAGCTGGCGTCTTCGGTGACGCATGAGCTGGGCCAGCCGATTGCGGCGATGCGCAACCATCTGGCGGCGGCAGAATTGCAGGGGGCGTCCTCGCCCCTGACGGATCGGTTGCAGGCGTTGACGGACCGGATGGAGGGGATCACCCGGCAGTTGAAGTTCTTTTCACGCAAGGGGCGGGACAATTTCGAGCCGCTGGATCTGCGCAGTGCGATGCAGGCGGCGCTGGGGTTGGTGGAGCCGAATTTGCAGGTGTCGGGGGTGGATTTGCAGGTGAACCTGCCTGAGGATCCTGTGCGGCTGACGGCGAACCGGCTGCGGATTGAGCAGGTGATGACCAATCTGCTGCGCAATGCGCTGGATGCGACCGAAGACACGGATGCGCCCGAGATTCAGATTGCCATGGGGCAGGAGGCGGATTCTGTCTGGTTCGAGGTGGTGGACAACGGGCATGGGTTGGGCGCGCAGTCGCTGGACGAGTTGAAGGAACCATTTGCCACGACGCGGGAAAGCGGGCAGGGCATGGGGCTGGGTCTGACGATATCGGCGGGGATCATCAATGACCATGATGGTCAGATGACAGCCGAGAACCGGGCCGGGGGCGGCGCGGTGTTTCGGGTGCGGTTCCCGCGGGTTGATCTGGAACAGACGGATACAGGGGAGGCCGCATGAGCGATTGGCGTGTGTTGATTGTGGATGATGATCGCGAGATGCGGCATTCGCTGGTGGATTTGCTGGAGGCGGCCGGTTGTCAGGCGCAGGCCTTGTCCCGGGCGGCCGAGGTGGCGCGGCGGCTGGCCTCGTTCCGGCCGGATGTGATTTTGAGCGATGTGCGGATGCCGGGCATGTCGGGTCTGGAGCTGTTGGAGCAGTTGCAGGAGGGGGAGGCGCCGCCTGTTGTGCTGATCTCGGCGCATGGGGATATTCCGATGGCGGTGCGGGCGATGCAGCTGGGCGCCTATAGTTTTGTCGAAAAGCCTTATGAGCCGCGCCGGTTGCTGTCGATCCTGACACATGCGGCCGAGCAGCACCGGATGCGCCAGACCAATGCGCGGTTGCGGGCGCGGTTGTTTCAGCTGTCGGGGATTGCCGGGTTGCTGTTGGGGGAAACGCCGGCGATCCGCGATTTGCGCGACGAGGTGGCGGCCCTGACGGATAATGCGGCGGCGGTGCTGATCCAGGGAGAGACGGGGACGGGCAAGGATCTGGTGGCGCGGGCGTTGCATGATCTGGGGCCACGGGCGGAGGGACCGTTTGTGGCGCTCAACACGGCGCAGCTGACGCCCGAGCTGTTGCCGGATCTGGTGCGCCGGGCCGAGGGGGGGACGCTGTTTCTGGACGAGATTGCGGCCTGTGCGCCTGCGGTGCAGGCGATGTTGCTGCGGCTGATCGAGGCCAAGGAGCTGTTGGTGCCCGGCGAAGGCCCGGTGCGGTTGGAGCTGCGGGTGATTTCGGCCACGAATGAGGATGTGGCGCAGGCGGTGGAGAGCGGTCAGCTGCGCAAGGATCTGGTCTATCGGTTGGGCACGATGCAGCTGACGTTGCCGCCTTTGCGGGATCGGCGGGCGGATATTGTGATGCTGGCGACCCATTTCCTGGCGGAGATCGCGCAGGCCTATGAGGTGGCGCCGCCCGATCTGGCGGAAGAGGACATTGCGGCGTTGATTGCGCATGACTGGCCCGGGAATGTGCGCGAGCTGCGCAATGTGGCCGAGCGGCGGGTGTTGATGGCGCGTCGGGGCATGGGGTCTTTGGCCGAGGCGATGGGCCCGCAGGATGAGGCGCCGGATATTCCGCCGACGCTGCGCGAGGCGGTGGCGGCGTTCGAGCGGGAGATGATCGCCAAGGCCATTCATGCGCATCAGGGCCGGATGGACGCGGTGGCCGAAGCGCTGGGCATTGGGCGGCGAACGTTGAACGAGAAGATCGTCAAGCTGGGTCTGGACAAGGAGGCCTTGTTGTAGGGCCTGGATGTGGCGGGCGCTCTGAAGCGGGGAGCTGCGTGGTGAAAATTCGATGTTGACCTAATTAGGTGGGACGCAACGCGATTGTTTCAATTGCCTGAGATCGGGTGCGCCCTGGGTGTCCGTGAACCGGGCTTTTGATGCTGCCGACGCAGAGGTCATGATCGCGCGGTCCGGCGGTCTGCGGAATGTCGTCGAATTTGGTGGGAACGCGTGAACCATGCTGTCGCAGATAACTCATCCATCGCAGTGATTTTCGCCTTTGGTCATCCAAGCCGTTCATTTTACTTTTTGGGTCTTGGGTGGAAACCGGTCATTCACTGCAATCTGATCGGATGACCATCATGTGGACTTTCCTGCCGTTCGTTCTCAACACTCCAATGTCGGCATTCGCGGTTTCTAATGTTCGCGGTCGCACAAATTGTGGTCAGCTAGTGACGCTAACACGTAGCAATCCCCGGATACACCTTCACCGTCGCAGCCTTTGGATATTCGGCTGAGTTCCTTTTCAAGTGTTCTGAGACGTTTGATCTTGGCACGTACCTCTTCAAGTTGAGACGTGGCAATGTCCGTTGCAGCCTCGCACGACCGATCCGGATGATCTTGGAGTTCGATCAAAGATGAGATGGCCTCGATGGAGAACCCAAGATCACGGGCGTGTCGGATAAAACTCAGTCGCTCCAACCCAGCTTTGTTGTATCGCCGTTGGTTGCCTGATGTGCGCTCAGCTTCGGGCAAAAGTCCCATTTCTTCATAGTAGCGTATGGTCGGAACCTTGACCTTTGTGCGCTTTGAAAGCTCGCCGATAGAAAACATGAAGATACCTCTTGAACCTCTAGTCACTAGAGACATTACACTATGAGCAAGCAAAGATGAAAGAGGATTCCCATGGCTGGTTGCTGCGGACATGATGCCAAGTTTGACGGCGTTTCAGATGATTACAAAAGACGGCTGTGGATCGTCATTGCGCTCAACGCGACGATGTTCTTTGTCGAGATGACAGCAGGCCATCTGGCCAAGTCTCAAGCGTTACAAGCGGACGCCCTCGACTTTGCAGGCGATGCGCTGACCTATGGGATTTCACTTGCAGTCATCGGGGCTTCGCTCCGCGCGCGAACGAATGCGGCGCTGTTCAAAGGCGTCAGCCTTCTTTTGATGGGCCTTTGGGTGTTCGGATCGACGGTCTACCGCGTCTTCTATGCTGGCGTCCCGACGGCAGAGATCATGGGCGTTGTCGGCTTTCTTGCGCTGCTCACAAATCTGGCAAGCGTATTGCTGTTGGTTCGTTACAAGGACGGTGATGCCAATGTCCGGTCCGTCTGGTTGTGTTCACGCAACGACGCGATTGGGAACGTGGCCGTGATGTTTGCAGCACTTGGCGTATGGGGCACGGCAACGGGTTGGCCTGACCTGATCGTGGCAACCATTATGGCCGGATTGTTCCTGTCATCGGCCTTCCAAATTGTGCGCCAAGCTTCGCAAGAGCGGCGGGGCATCACCGACCATGAGCATGTGGAAGTATGATGCAGGCGGTCTTGATCGTCGTCGGCCTTGTGATCGCGGCAGGCCCCATAGCCGCGATACTTTGGTCCATCGCATACCCTGAGCGCCGCCTTTGGCCGCCAAAGCGCTACACCAAGGCGACTCCCGTTTTGGTTTGGGTTCCGACATTCACGCTATTCGGCATCCTGATCGTCCTTGGGTTCATGAATTGGGGAAGCCTGCCAATCCCGACTTGGCTGCGGTTCGGTGCTGGCATTCCACTTATCGTTGCTGGCAACGTCATCGTGTGGTCAGAGGTCGCGCAGTTCGGGATAGCCCAGACTGGCGGCGCAAAAGGGTCACTCCGAACAGGAGGCATGTACCGCTATTCCCGCAATCCACAGTACACCGCCGATATTGCAATGATTGTCGGCTGGGTCGTGCTTTGTGCGTCGTATGGCGCGGCTCTAATTGGTTTTGCCGGAATAGTCGTCCTGATGGCCGCGCCATTCGCCGAGGAACCATGGCTCAAGGAGCATTATGGTTCCGCGTTTGAGGACTACAGGGCAACGGTTCGACGGTTCTTGTAGGCCAACGACCAATTGCAAAAGCAGACCTTCGCCATGGTGCGGCATCTGGGTAGGTCTGGGCTCGTTCCAGCCATTCGCCGCGTTAAGTGCCAACGACCGGTTCGGGCCGCCAGTGAGAGCGGACCGTTGATTTTGGGTTTCAGTGGCGTCTGCGATGGCAAGAACATCTTTCAACTCAACACCCTATTGCCTGGCCATATCGAACCGCGTGAGATCGTGAGGGTTTTCTGCCAGTTCGGGTCGCGCGGGGGTTGCGCGGAGGTGTTTGGGCGTCGGGGGCGCTTTGGGCCGGTGATATGGTCCTGGTTTCAGGCGGGACGAAGTGGGCTTGGTGTCCGCGATTTGTCCTTATTGTCTTACGATATCCGGCAGTTTCCAGCCGCTTTCGAGCCAGCCTTTGGTTGGTCCATAAAGCCTGAACAGCAGGAAGAAGTCTTCGCCAGTCGGTATCCAGTTGTTTTCCATTCCTTCTGGCGGTTGTGGTGCAAAGAAGACATCTGCTGATCCATCGTCATTGACCTGCATATCAGGCAAGTTCGGCGTCGCCAGACCCACCCGCTGGGCGCCTTGGAAAAAGCCTTTTGTCTTCATACTGTAGACGATGACTGACCAGAAATCCTGTGCCGGCGTGTCAGCGGGAATGTTCAATTTGTAGGTGTCTGTGCCGTTCAGCATCTCGCCGTTGCTGTCGCGCAATCCGCCAAGGTAGAAGGTTCCGCCGCCGAGGTTTTTGGGCAGATAGGTGAGATAGAAATACTGCGCCGCCCGCTGGTCGATCAGCACTTCTGTGTCACTCACGAAAGGGAAGCCAAGTTTGGCCTGTTCCGGGTTTATTGCGAAAGCACCCCATTGGCGATCGGCCCAAATCTGCTTGAAGCCGCCACCCTCGGTCACAAACACGTCCTGCAAATAGTCATAGGCACAGGCAAGACCCTCAAGAAGGGCAGATTTCGTTTCTTCGTCGGGTTCGAATGGCTGGCCCCGGACAATGCCAAGTGACGCGAGCATTGCCATCATCACCTTGTCTTGTTCCAGAACCGGTTCTCTTTGAACGACGGTGTTCATGTCGGTAAAATAGGTCATGTCGTAAACTGGCAGGGTGTTCACCGGGTTTTTCTTGGTGTCCACAAATTCCGTCGGTGGTGGGTTATCCGCCTGCGCGTAGGGGTACCATTGCAGTTTTCGAGCATAGGTGGCCTGATCGGCGTGGGTTCCGCCGTTCTTGGCGACGGGACGGAAGGCGAAGTGCACGCCAAAGGTTTTGGAGCGATGTACGATGTAGCCTTCTTCGGGCACCTCACCGTCATAGCCCGGAGGCAGGATCAAGTATCGGCCTCCTGAACCGGCGTCTTCACCAGTAGTGCCCACATCAACAATCGGTACTTGCCAGGCGTCCACTATGGTTCCAAAGAACGCAGCCTTTTCTCCGGCGGGGGGCACTTGGATGACTAGGGGGCCGTCCTTTGTTGTAAGTCCGGCAAATGTATAGGGCGTGACGTCGTTTGCTGTCAGAAAGCCGTGACGTGCATCCATCGGCGCGGTCATGTAGCCCACGACGCCGGGGGCGGCACCTGCGTCACGCTGCAAAGAAAGCTCGATGTCATAGGCGGCTACGGCCGGCATCGCCCAGATTGCAGCCTCGCAAGCGCGCCGGGAAATCAGGTCATGTTGTAATGAACTGAGTTCGCCAGCAACCGGTCCGGATAGCCCGATGACTGATGCAGTTGCCAGAATGATTGAGCGCATGAGATCTTTTCCAAATGAGGTCTTGGAATTGGGCGCATGGTTACCTCTGCAAGTCAATGAAGAATGTTTTAGGGCTCTAACCGGACGGCCACCCAAGCCGGGCATTGGCCGAGCTGACCCGCAAGGTCGGCCGGGCGAAAGGGCACATCCTGCCTCTGTCAGCTAGGACAGTGCGGTGGCGACTTGATTGGCGAATTTGAGCGAGGCGACCGGCAATGTCCGGCCGCGCAGATGGCCAAGGTAGAGTTGCCCGCCTGCGACGTCTCTTTCGGCGATGGGGACGAACGCCATTTCGGGGCGGGCGAGCGCATTCAGCCCGACCGGGATCTGGAAACCGATACTCTGCCCGTAGGCTGCGAAATGGCGCACCATGTCGAAGCTGTCCGTCTCAAGAGCGGGTTCGAGTTTTCGGCCAATTCGCGCCGCGGCCTGATCCAGCAGAAGCCGTACTCCGAATTGGGAGGCGGGCAGAACAAGATCGTATTCCAGGCAATCGCGCAGCCGCAGGATCTGTTGCCCGGCCAATGGGTGCGCGGCGGACATGACGGCCATGACAGGTTGGTGCACGGCATGCAGCACTTCGAAATCCACCATGTGAGCGGGTTCAAACACCAGGGCGAGGTCACTGTCGAAGTTGACCAGATCGCGTTCGGCCTGAATACGGTCGCGGACGTTCACTGTGAACGTGACGTCGGGAAACTCTGCGCGGTATTTGGATATTTCGCGCGGCAGGAAGTAGGGCAACAACGCTTGTGAACAGGCGATCCTGACATGGCCCCGGCGGATGCCCGAGAGGTCAGCGACCTGGCCGTGGACACGGGCCATATCCTGCCGCTGGAGGCGGATGTGGTGAAGCAGGAGTTCTCCGGCCGGGTTCAGGCGCATTCCGCGTGGAAGGCGTTCAAAGATCTCTGAGCCGAATTCTTTCTCGAAGGCCTGAATACGTCTGTTGAGCGCGGAGGCCGTGATGTTGGTATCTTCTGCCGCTTTCCTGATCGAGCCCGAGCGATGCACGGCTTCGATCATGTCGTAGATCAAGAGATGTCGCATGGCGCCAAACCTGCCTGGGCAATGGGTTCATGGAAGTGGTGCAAAAAATGCACCGGTATGCTTCATTCTTAACATTTGTTTGCATCGCTTGAAAGCGGCAGTTTGGCGGCAATCCCTTCTCTTTCGCAAAGGACGCGCCATGACAGACACTTCCCGCAGAACGTTCCTGAAACTCACCGGCGGCACGGTTGGTGCCGCCATGCTGCCATTCCTGAAGGCGATGCCGGCCCAAGCTCAGTCGAGCGGGCGGATTGTTGTTGTGTCGGGCCAGACCATCAACAGCCTTGATCTGCATCGCACCGGGACAAACCGGGCCTCTTATCAGGTGGCGGTGAACTGTTATGACCGGCTGGTCAGCTTTGGCACCAAGGACGCGCCGGGTGGCGGGTTGTCCTATGATTACAATGTGATCGAACCGGAACTGGCCGAAAGCTGGACGATTTCGGATGACGGCCTGACCATGACGTTCAAGATCAAGCCGGACGCGACCTTTTGGGACGGGCGCAAGGTTACGGCGGCTGATGTGAAGTGGTCGTTTGACCGCGCGGTTTCGGCCGGTGGCTTTCCAACGGTTCAAATGAAGGCGGGCGGATTGTTGCGCCCCGATCAGTTCGAAGCGGTTGATGACGAAACCTTTGTCATCACGCTCGACCAGCCTTCGAAGCTGACCCTGCCGGATCTTGCCGTGCCGGTGCCGTTCATCATCAACGCGGAGGTGGCCAAGGCAAATGCGACGGCAGACGATCCTTGGGCGATGGAGTATCTTCATACGACGCCGGCAGGATCCGGGGCCTTCAAAGTTGTGCGCTGGGATCAGGGTCAACAGCTGGTCTATGAACGCAATGACGCTTGGGTGGGTGGACCGTTGCCAAGTTTCGAGCAAGTGATTGTCCGCGAAGTGCCCAGCCCGGCGACCCGCCGTGCGCTGGTCGAACGCGGTGACGTGCAAATGTCGTTCAACATTCCGAACAAGGATGCCGCTGAACTCGACGCGATGGAGGGCGTGGATGTCTATTCGACGCCGATCGAGAACTGTATTCATTGCCTTTGTCCGAACTTCAATTTTGAGCCGTTCCAGGATGCCAATGTGCGCAAGGCGCTGGCCTATGCCATTCCCTATGAGGCGATTTTTCAGACTGCCGCTTATGGTCGGGGGGCGCCGATGTGGGGGGGCGAGGCCGACATCAAGGACATCGCCTGGCCCCGTAAATCGCCCTATATGACCGATATGGCCAAAGCCAGAGAGCATATGGCCGCCTCTGGTTTTGCCTCCGGCTTTGAAGTGCCTTTGTCGATAAGCCTTGGTCTGGCGGACTGGATGGAGCCGACTGCGCTGCTGATGCAGGAGGCCTTCGCCGAGATCGGGATCAAGACCGAGATCGAGAAGATCCCCGGTGCGAACTGGCGGTCAGCGGCCCTGGTCGAAAAACGTCTGCCGCTGCATCTTGAGAATTTCGGCGGTTGGCTGAATACCCCGGACTACTATTTCTTCTGGGCCTACAAACACGGGCATTTGTTCAACTCTTCGAACTATCTGAACGAGGAAGTTGAACAGCTTGTCGATAGCACGCTGCACATTCCGATGGATGACCCGGCCTATGCGCCCAACATCAAACGCATGTTCGAAATCGCCTTTGAAGACCTTCCGCGCATTCCGCTTTGGCAGCCTGCGCTGAACGTGGCGATGAACGGGGCGACCGGGTATGAGTTCTGGTTCCACCGCCAGCTTGATGTGCGCCCGCTGACCACGGCGACGGCCTGATGGACGCACGTTCGAAAATGATCCTGGGCCGTTTGGCCCAGGCGATCCCCGTCGTGATGGGGGTTGTTGTGATCTCGTTTCTGCTGACACGGGCGCTGCCGGGGGATCCTGCTGCATATTTTGCGGGTCCGGCAGCGGATGAGGCGTCGATTGCCGAAGTCCGTGAGGCGCTGGGCCTCGACAAGCCCCTGTTTCAGCAGTTTTTCCTGTACGTTGGTGATTTGTTGCGCGGGGATCTGGGCACCTCTTTGACGACGGGTCAGACGGTAATGGCCGATCTGGCAGCCCGTTTGCCGGCCTCGCTGGAATTGACACTGGTCGCGCTGCTTCTGTCTTGCGCCATTGCCATTCCGTTGGGGGTCCTTGCGGCCACCCGGCCCGGAACATGGGTTGACCACCTGTGCCGCGTTCTGGTGACAGCCGGTGTCTCGATGCCGACCTTTTTCACCGGGATCGTGTTGATCTATGTGTTCTATTACCTTGCCGGCCTTGCGCCATCGCCTCTGGGGCGGCTCGACTTCATCTATCTTTCGCCCCCACATGTGAGCGGATTTTACCTGGTCGACGCGGCGCTTGCGGGGGATTGGGAGACGTGGTTGGGCGCGCTCAAGCAGCTGATCCTGCCTGCGGCGACGCTTGCGCTTTTCACACTGGCCCCCATCGCCCGCATGACGCGCGCGGCCATGTTGTCGGCGCTGTCGTCTGACTTTATCCGCACCGCCCGCGCCGCTGGCCTTGGTCGTGGCAAGGTTCTCTATGGCTATGCCTTTCGCAACGCGCTGCTGCCGGTGCTGACGACACTTGGCATGGTCTTTTCCTTTACGCTTGGCGCGAATGTCCTGGTTGAGAAGGTCTTTGCCTGGCCCGGCATCGGGTCCTACGCGGTCGAGGCGCTGGTGGTCTCGGATTATGCCGCGGTGCAAGGCTTTGTTCTGGCCATGGCGCTGTTGTTCGTGGCGCTCAATCTCATCATCGATATCGCTTACGCGCTGATCGATCCCCGCATAGGATTGAACTGATGGTTGATATGACGACATCCCAGCCCAAGCGCAAAGGCGACACGACATTCGGGCACATCGCCTATGTCCTGAGGGACAACCCGGTTACGATGCTGGCCTTTGCGATGCTGGCCTTTTTTCTGGGCTGTGCGTTTTTCGGCCCTGCGCTGGTGCCCTATGACCCGCTGGCAACCAATGCCGCCCGTGCGCTGGAAGCGCCGGGCTGGGATCACTGGTTTGGCACTGACAATCTGGGGCGTGACGTGTTCAGCCGGGTCATCGTGGCGACGCGGCTGGACCTGACGATCTCGGTTGCGGCTGTGGCGCTGAGCTTTGTGCTCGGCTCTGTCCTTGGCTCTATCGCTGGATATTGGGGCGGTTGGCTGGACGCTGTTCTGAACCGTTTTCTGGATACGATCATGGCGTTCCCGCTGTTCGTTCTGGCAATGGGTGTTGTCGCGGCGCTTGGCAATACAGTAGAAAACATCATCTACGCCACGGCGATCATCAACATCCCGTTTTATGCGCGGCTTGTGCGGGCAGAGGTCAACATCCGCCGGAACGCCGGTTTTGCGCAGGCGGCAAAGCTGGCAGGCAATTCGGATCTGCGCGTGCTGGCCGTTCATATTTTTCCCAATGCCCTTCCGCCGATGATGGTGCAGGTCTCGCTCAACCTGGGCTGGGCCATCCTGAACGCGGCTGGCCTCAGCTTTATTGGTCTTGGGGTGCGCCCACCGACCCCGGAATGGGGGATCATGGTCGCCGAAGGCGCGAACTTTATCGTGTCGGGCGAATGGTGGCTTGCGGTTTTCCCCGGCCTTTGGCTGATGCTGGCGGTCTTTACCTTCAACCTTGTCGG
Source organism: Marinibacterium sp. (assembly GCA_034670145.1). Lineage (GTDB taxonomy): Bacteria > Pseudomonadota > Alphaproteobacteria > Rhodobacterales > Rhodobacteraceae > HXMU1420-2. The sequence continues at coordinate 443,044 of JAXMOA010000001.1, read as the reverse complement.
CGACGGTCTGCGCGACATGGTTGATCCACGAAAGAGGACCTGAAGCCATGCTGTCAATCAAGGATCTGTCTGTTGCGTTCAAAACCCGAAAAGGCGAAGTGAACGCTGTGCGTGGAATATCGCTCGAAGTCGGGAAGGGCGAAACGCTGGGGATTGTGGGCGAAAGCGGGTCAGGCAAGTCTGTGACCTCTTATGCCCTGATGCGCATCCTCGATGCGGGGGGGGACATCCGAACCGGGGATGTGACCTATGGCGGGATCGACCTGCGCGCGGCATCTGAGCGGGACATGCGTGACATTCGGGGGCGCGAAATCTCGATGATCTTTCAGAACCCGCGCGCTGCCCTTAACCCCATCCGGCGCGTTGGTCATCAAGTGGAGGACGTGTTGATCCGTCATGCGCAGGCCACCCGGCAGGATGCGAAGGCCAAAGCCATTGCCGCGCTGGAAGATGTCAAGATCAACGATGCTGCCGCACGCTATGACGCTTATCCCTTCGAGCTGTCTGGTGGTATGTGCCAGAGGATTGTCATTGCCATTGCGCTCGCCTGTAAACCGCAGCTTTTGATCGCGGATGAGCCCACGACGGGTCTGGACATCACCACGCAGAAGGCGGTCATGGACCTTGTCGGGGCGCTTGCGAAAGAGCGTGGCATGGGAATGATCCTGATCACCCATGACCTTGGGCTTGCCTCGCAGTATTGCGACCGGATTGTCGTGATGAAAGACGGGCTGATCGTCGAGGAAGGCGCGCAGGGCAAGCTTTTCACGGATCCGCAGCACGCCTATACGCGCAAGCTGGTGGATGCCACGCCCCGTCTGGGCGCCTCCATCAGAAGCCTCTTGCCGGCCGAGGTGCGCAGCCCCGAACCCGAGCACAGGGTCCATACGCGACCGCTTCTGGAAGTGCGAAACCTTGTGAAAACCTACCCGGGCAAAGCTGGTCCGGTTCAGGCGGTGAAGGGCATTTCCTTTGACATCAAAGCGGGGCAGTCGCTCGGGCTGGTTGGAGAAAGCGGCAGCGGAAAGTCCACGACATCGGAAATGGTGGTGCGTCTGCAGGATCCGACCTCGGGCAATATCCTGTTTGAGGGTCATGACATCGCATCGACCCCATCTGGTAGATTCATGCGCCATGCCGTGCGGCGCGACATTCAGATGGTGTTTCAGGATGCGACTGACAGCCTGAACCCGCGTGGTACGGCGGCTTCGGCGATTGCAGAGCCGCTGGCCCGGATTGATCGGATGCGCGGCGCAAAGCTGAGCGCGCGCGTGTCGGAGCTGGCGGATCTTGTCGGACTGCCGCAACCGCTGCTGAGCCGTTTCCCGCACCAGCTGTCGGGGGGTCAAAAGGCCCGTGTCGGCATTGCACGCGCCATTGCGCTGGAGCCAAAGCTGCTTATCCTGGATGAGCCGACCGCCGCGCTTGACGTGTCTATCCAGGCGCTTGTCCTCAATCTGCTGGTGGATCTGCGCGCGCAAATGGGCATGTCCTATCTGTTCGTCAGCCACGACCTGAATGTTGTTCGTCTGCTGTGTGATGAGGTTCTTGTCATGAAGCAGGGAGAAATCGTTGATCGTGGTCCGACCGCGACTGTGATGGACAACCCCAGCCACCCCTACACCCGGGCCTTGATAGAGGCTGCCCCGCAGCCGCCCGAACCTGTTGCCGCCTGAATCGGAAAGACAAAGACCATGACCAAAGATATGCCCCTGACCCTCGACGCCCTGCGCGAAGCCTATGACACAGGCGCGACCCCATCTGACATTGTGCGCGAGGTGTACCGGCGCATCCAAGCCATAGGCGACCCGGCAATCTTCATTCATCTTCGGCCCATGGAAGAGGTGCTGGCCGAGGCCGGGGCCTTGCCTGTACGCTCTGATGCGCAGCCTCTTTGGGGTGTTCCCTTCGTTGCAAAAGACAATATTGACGTGGCGGGCGTCCCGACAACCGCCGCATGTCCGGCCTATGCCTATACACCGGCGGAGGATGCCTTTGTCGTCTCGCGGCTGCGGGCAGCGGGTGCATTGGTCATTGGCAAGACCAACCTCGACCAATTCGCGACCGGGTTGGTTGGCGTGCGCTCTCCGTTTGGTGTGCCCAGGAACGCGGTTGATCCCGAAATTGTCCCGGGTGGATCATCGAGCGGCTCTGGCGTTGCCGTTGGTCATGGCTTTGTCACATTCTCGCTTGGCACGGATACGGCAGGTTCTGGCCGCGTTCCGGCGGCGCTGAACAATATTGTCGGGCTGAAACCTTCTTTGGGTGCCCTGTCTGCGACCGGGGTTGTGCCTGCGTGCCGCACCCTTGATACCATCTCAATCTTTGCCGCGACTGTGACTGACGCCTTTGCGGCGTTCCAGGTGGCCTGCGCGGAGGATCCCAAGGATGCCTATTCCAAGGCAATCAGCGCCGGGCAGCTGAGCGTTCCGCCGTCTGATTTCAAGGTGGGGGTCCCGGATGCGGGCTCGCGGATTTTCTTTGGAGACAGCGTGCAGGCGGCGAGTTTCGAAACCAGCATCAAGCGGCTGACGTCGCTGGGGGCAACGATCGTCGAACTCGACTTTGCGCCACTCTATGGCGTGGCGGAAATGCTGTACGAAGGGGCCTGGGTGGCGGAACGTTATACGGTTGTCGAAGAGCTCATGCGAAACAGGCCGGATGCCTTGCATCCGACAACGGCAAAGATCATCGGCGCGGCCGAGAAACTGTCAGCAGCGGATGCGTTCCGGGGCATCTATCGGTTGAAAGAGCTGGAGCGGGCGGCAAACGCGCTGATGGGGCAGGTTGATCTGCTGTGTGTTCCGACGATCCCGACCTTCTATTCGGTTGCCGATCTGGAAGCCGATCCGGTAACGCCCAATTCCAACCTGGGGACCTATACGAATTTTGTGAACCTGTTGGATATGTGCGGTATTGCCGTGCCATCAGCACCGCGCAGCGACGGGCGACCAGGCTCTGTCACATTGCTGGCCCCCGGCGGTCAGGACGCACAGGTGGCAAGCCTGGCGGCGGCCTTTGCGGATGAGACGGTTTCTGAACCATCGAAGAATCTGGCCGAAACGGAAATCGCGATTGCGGTCTGCGGCGCCCATATGTCTGGCATGGTGCTGAACCACGAGCTGACGTCCCGCGGCGGGCGGTTGCTGGAAGCTACGCAGACAGCGCCGCGATATCGCCTGTATGCGCTGGCGGGCGGGCCGCCGCAACGGCCGGGGCTGCTGCGGATCGAAAAAGGCGCAAAGATTGAAATCGAAGTCTGGGCGCTGCCGAAATCAAGCGTGGGTGCATTCCTGGAGGGCATCCCGGCCCCATTGTCCATTGGCACCATAGAGCTTGAAGACGGCTCCGAGGCGCATGGGTTTCTGGTTGAAACAGCCGGGGTACAAGGCGCTGAGGATATCACACATCTGGGAAGCTGGCGGAGGTTTCAGGACCTTGGGCATCAGGTTCTGAATGAGCATGTGGAATGAACCAGGACTGAATGTGCCACGGCGCTAACTGCCCGCAGGAGGGCGGGCAAGGGGGGCTTTGTGGTGCCTTGCGGAAACCCGCAGGGCCGGGCAAAGAGGGTGCGCGGTTTTCTTCATGTGCTTTTTGCGCGTGAATAGGTCAAAGTGCCGCCACCAAAACATCAAAGTCTGGAGGAGGACGTCTCATGAATAAATTGCTTGGCCGTGTGGCCATTACTGCGCTTGCAGTCGCATTCACCACTGAAGCGATGGCAACTGAATGGAATGTATCGGTCTGGGGCAAGCGGCGTGCCTTTACCGAGCATGTTGAAAAACTGGCAGAGCTGGTCAGCGAAAAGACCAATGGCGAGTTCACGATGAACATCAGCTATGGGGGTCTGTCCAAGAACCGCGAGAACCTGGACGGGATCTCGATTGGTGCGTTCGAGATGGCGCAGTTCTGTGCCGGATATCACCGCGACAAGAACCGGGTGATCACCGTTCTGGAACTGCCGTTCCTGGGTGTTGAGAACCTGGAGCAGGAAGTTGCTGTTTCGGCGGCTGTTTATGCGCATCCTGCGGCTGCCGAAGAGATGGCCCAGTGGAACGCCAAGCTGCTGATGACCTCGCCCATGCCACAGTACAACCTGGTTGGTACCGGCGAGCCGCGCGACGAGCTGGCGGAGTTTGACGGCATGCGTGTGCGTGCGACAGGCGGCATCGGTCAGGCCTTTAGCGCTGTTGGGGGTGTGCCGACATCCGTGACCGCGACCGAGGCCTATCAGGCCATGGAAGGCGGCGTTGTGGATACTGTGGCCTTTGCCCAGCACGCGCATCTGTCCTTTGGCACCATCAACCAGGCGGATTGGTGGACAGCGAACCTGAACCCCGGCACGGTGAACTGCCCTGTTGTGGTGAATATCGACGCATATGAGTCGCTGTCGGATGCGGAGCGCGAGGCGCTGGACAGCTCGGTCGGGGAAGCGATTGACCACTATCTGGCCAATTATGCCGAGCTGCTGGAGCGTTGGGATTCGGTTCTGGAAGAAAAAGGCGTTGAGAAGGTTGTGATCAGCGATGATGTGATCGCTGAATTCCGCGCCAAGGCGGCTGATCCGATCCGCGATGCCTGGATCAAGGACATGGAAGCGCAGGGCCTGCCGGGTCAGGAGCTGTATGATCTGGTCGCCAAGACGCTGGCCGACGCAAAGTCAGGCAGCTGACACAATAGGGCCGCACCTGAGGGTGCGGCCCTTTTTCCTACAAAACGGAGGTCAGGACCATGGCGGGATCCGCTGCGGTGCTAGAGGATTCCAGTCTGCTGAGCAGGCTGGATCGGGCATTGTTACCAATCGAACGTATCTGCGCGATGATGAGCGGGCTGGCGATATTCTCGCTCATGTTCCTGGCTGTCTATTCCGTCACAGGGCGTAAATTCTTTTCTTCGCCGATGCTGGGCTATGTTGATTACATCGAAGCCGCCATGCCGATCATTGCGATCATGGGGGTGTCCTATGTGCAGCGTGATGGCACGCATATCCGGATGGATATGGTGGTCAGCAAGCTGAACGGGCGGGCGCTGTGGCTGTTCGAGCTGATCTCGGTGATGTTGATGTTGGTGCTGATCATCGCGCTGACCTGGGGTGCGTGGGATCATTTTGACCGCTCGTTTGATTGCAGCCGCCCGTTGTGCAGCCGCGACAGTTCGATTGATGTGGGTATTCCGATCTGGCCCAGCAAGCTGGTGGTGCCGGTGGCCTTTGGGGTTCTGGTGTTGCGTCTGTTGATTCAGGCGGCGGGGTATACGCGTGCGCTGGTGTTGGGGTTGAAGAACCCGGTTGCTGTGCCGCTGAACCTGAGTGTGGCCGAGCAGGCCCGTCTGGAAGCTGAAGCACTGGAAGGGGCGGATTGATGGAAGCCATTGAAATCGGACTATGGGTCTCTGCCGGGCTGCTGGTGATGGTGGTGCTGGGGATGCGGGTGGCCTTTGCTGCGGGTCTGGCCGGGTTTGTTGGTCTGGTCTGGCTGCGCTGGAACGGGTTTGACTATGATCCCGAGCGGTTTGGCAAGGCGTTGCAGATCAGTGTCCGGGTTGCGGGGCTGACGCCGCATTCCAAGGTGAGTGCGCAGGTGTTGAGCCTGATTCCGGTGTTTATTCTGATTGGTTATCTGGCCTATCACGCGCGGCTGACGGTGGCGCTGTTTGAGGCGGCCAAGCGTTGGATTGCCTGGGTGCCGGGTGGTTTGGCGGTGTCGACGGTGTTTGCCACGGCGGGGTTTGCGGCTGTGTCGGGGGCCTCGGTGGCGACGGCGGCGGTGTTTGCGCGCATTGCGATCCCGGAAATGTTGAAGGTTGGCTATAACAAGCAGTTCGCGGCCGGCGTGGTTGCGGCCGGGGGGACTTTGGCGTCTTTGATCCCGCCTTCGGCGATTCTGGTGATTTATGCGATCATCGTGGAGCAGGATGTGGGCAAGCTGTTGCTGGCCGGGTTTATTCCGGGGGCGTTTTCGGCGGTTGTCTATGCCATTCTGATCATCGGTATGGCGGTTGTGTTCAAGAATATTGGACCGCCGGTCACCGGGTTCACCTGGCGCGAGCGGTTCGAGTCGCTGCCGCCTGCCTTGCCGATTGTGGCGGTGGTCGTGATCATCATCTTCTTTGTCTACAACCCCTTTGGGGATGCCTGGGGCACGCCGACCGAAGGCGGGGCCGTGGGGGCGTTCATCATTTTCTGCATGGCGATTTTTCGCGGTATGCGCTGGCCACAGTTGAAGGCGGCGCTGATTGATACGGCGAAGCTGACGGTGATGATCTTTACCATCATCTGGGGCGTCCTGATCTATGTGCGGTTCCTGGGGTTTGCCAAATTGCCGGATGCGTTTTCGGACTGGATCACGGCGCTGGAGATGTCTCCGATGCTGATCCTGGTCTGCATTTTGCTGGCCTATGCGGTGCTGGGCATGTTCATGGATGCGATTGGCATGCTGCTGTTGACCTTGCCGGTGGTTTACCCGGCGGTCATGGCGCTGAACGGGGGCGAGGCGGTTTCGGCGGCCGAGAGCACCTTTGGGATGTCCGGGCCGATGTGTGCGATCTGGTTCGGGATTCTGGTGGTCAAGATGGCGGAGTTCTGTTTGATCACGCCGCCCATCGGTCTGAACTGTTTTGTTGTGGCCGGGGTGCGCGATGATCTGACCGTGCAGGATGTTTTCAAGGGTGTGACACCGTTCTTTGTGGCCGATGGTGTGACCATCGCGTTGCTGGTGGCCTTTCCGTCCATCGTGCTGTGGCTGCCCAGTCTGGCCTCTTAGCGGCACCTATTCTGACCTGTGCCGGGTGCCTGTGCCGGGTGCCTGCCCAAACAACGATCACAGATCCCGCCCGTACTATCGGGCGGGATCTTGTCGTTTGATACGGCTTTCTTGGGGCGGCGGGGGTGGCTAGGGTGGTTTGGTCGGGCGTGTCGCGCCGGACGGCCCACCCGCCTGCCTGTTTCAAAACGTGACGGAGACGCCGATGCTGCGCCCTGACAGCCTGTTTGCCCCTTTGACGCTGCCCTGTGGCGTGACGCTGAAGAACCGGATCGTCAAATCGGCCATGTCCGATTCGCTGGGCGATGGCACCGGGCATCCGACGCCGGCGCAGGGCCAGCTTTATGCGCGCTGGGCGCAGGGCGGGCTGGCCATGGCCTTGATCGGCGAGGTGCAGGGCAATCCGGCCTATGCCGAGAAACCCGGCAATCTGGTGCTGACCCCGCAGGCGGATCTGGCCCGGTTTCAGGCGCTGGCGGCGCAGGGGGCCAGCAATGGCGCCGGGTTGTGGTTGCAGCTGAGCCATGCCGGTGCCCTGTCTTATGGCCCGACCAGCACGCCCAGAGGCCCCAGTGCGCTGGACCTGCCGGGGTTGAAGCGCGAGGCGCTGAGCCTGGAACAGGTGCGCGCCCTGCCTGACGCCTTCGCCCGCACGGCCGCGCTGGCGCAGCGGGCCGGGTTTGGCGGTGTGGAGCTGCATGCGGCGCATGGATTTCTGCTGAGCCAGTTTTTGTCACCGTTTTTCAACCATCGCAGCGATGCCTATGGCGGCAGCAGTGTCAAACGGATGCGCCTGCTGTTTGAGATCATCGACGCGGTGCGCGCGGCGGTTGGCCCGCATTGGCCGATCGCGGTCAAGTTGAATGCGACGGATATGTTGGAGGGTGGCCAGACGCAGGCGCATACGCTGGAGGTGGTTGCGGCGCTGGAGGAGAGCTCGGTCGATTTGATTGATATCAGCGGTGGCACCTATCTGCCGGGTGTGCGGGCGGTGTCGGATGATACGGGCAGCGGGCCTTATTTCCTGTCCTTTGCCGCGCAGGCGCGTGCGATCAGCTCCAGGCCGCTGATGCTGACCGGTGGGTTCAAGACCCGCGCCCAGGCCGAGGCGGCGGTGCTGGACGGGCCGGTGGATGTTGTCGGGCTGGCGCGGGCCCTGGTGTTGGAGCCGGATCTGCCCAATCTCTGGCAGGGGGCGGATGGGGCGGGTGATCCTGTCTTTCCGCGTTTTGCCACCCCGCCCGAGGGTGGGATCACTGCCTGGTATACGATGGCGATCAGCGCCCTGAGTGAGGGGCGCGCGCCGCCTGCGACGCAAGACCTGCCAGCGGTTCTGGCGGCTTATGAGGCCCGCGACGCGGCGCGCACGGCCCTGTGGCTGGCCCATTTTGGGTCGCCTGCAGGATAACGGTTGTGTCCTGCGCGCGCCTGGCTGTGGTATATTGGGGCGGTGTGGAGTGATGGAGCGTGCGATGTCTGGGTATAATTACGATCAGTTTTCAACCGGTGACTATGATTTCGACACCGTCATTGGCCCTTTGGTCGGAGAGAAGGCCCCTGATTTTGAGCTGACCACGATTGACGGGGACATCCGGTCTTTGCTGGCGTTTGACGGAGCGTTTCTGGTGCTGGAAATGGGTAGCATCACTTGCCCGTTGTTCCAGAGCCGCCGCCCGGCGATGGAAGCGTTGGATCGCGTGGTGGAGGGCGTCAGCACTGCTGTTTTATATGTGCGGGAGGCCCATCCCGGCGCGGATATTCCGAGCCACAAGGACTTTGAGGACAAGAGGGCCTGTGCGTCCCGTCTGAGGACGGGGGATGGTGAGACGCGGGTTGTTTTTGTGGATGGGTTCGACGGGCGGGCGCATCGGGCCTATGGGAGCATGCCGAACGCTGTTTTTATCATCAACAGGAATGGCTGTGTGGTGTTTCGGTCGGATTGGAACAACCCGTCCGCGACACGAAAGGCGCTGATTGCGCTGATGGCCGGGCAGGAGGTGCGGGTGAAAAGCTATTTTCGCCCTGCGGCCCCGGCGGTTGCGTTGCGGACCCTGGGGCAGGCCGGCAAAGGGTCTGCGGCGGATTTCTTCAAGGGGCTGCCCAGGCTGATCTGGACGAATGTGGTCAAGCGGAACCTGCGGATTCTGGTCTCGGGCGACGTGTCGGGGTCCCGTGATACGGTTTGCTAGGGTGCACTGCGTAGGGGGTGAAACATTAGGGATCTCTTGGGGTCTTTTAAGCGTGACCCTTGGGGTCAACACCCCATTTTGCCCCCCACCCGTCGCATTTTGGTGCCGTGCGGGCGCGGCTGCGGTATAGTCAACCCAGACTCGCAAACGAGGGATATGTCATGCGCTTGTTGATCCTTGGACTGGTTTTTCTGACGTCATTGCCCGCCGTGGTCATGGCGGAAAAGCGTATGGGGCTGGTGATTGGCAATGACGCTTATGCGGATGTGCCCAAGCTGGAAAAGGCGATGGCCGATGCCAGCGCGGTGTCTGCGGCGCTGAGCGAGCAGGGCTATGAGATCACCACATTGCTGAACGGCACGCGGCGGGACATGAACCGTCAGATTTCAGAGTTTACCCACCGGCTGGAGCCGGGCGACACGGCGTTTGTGTTCTTTGCCGGTCACGGGGTGGAGATTGACGGCGAAAATTATCTGCTGCCGACCGACATTCTGGCGCCGTCCTCGGGGGAGCGGGATTTCATAAAGTCCGAGAGCATTGCCTTGTCCTCGCTGTTGGATCGGATCCGGGCGACCGGCGCGCGGACCACGATTGCGGTGATTGACGCCTGCCGGGACAATCCGTTTGCAACCTCGACCGGGCGCAGCATTGGCACGGCGCGCGGGTTGGGGCGGATCTCGGCGCCGGAAGGGACGTTTGTGATCTTTTCCGCGGCGGCCGGACAGATGGCGCTGGATCGGCTGAGCGAGTCTGACACGGCGGCCAATTCGGTCTTTACGCGCCTGTTGTTGCCGCGTTTGCGGGATCCGGGGTTGGAGCTGCGGGCGTTGATGGCCGGTTTGCGGGTGGATGTGCGGGATCTGGCGCGCACGGTGGGGCATGATCAGTTCCCGGCCTATTACGATGAGTTGCTGGGGCAGTTCTATTTTTCGGGCGCGGCGCCGCAGCGGGTTGTGCAGCAGGCGCAGGAACAGCCCGAGAGCAGCCCGATCCGCGCGGATTTTGCCCTGGCGCAGGGGGTCGGAACTGTAGAGGCCTATGACGCGTTTCTGGCGCGCTATGGCGGGCAGGAGGATGATTTCACCGTGCAGTTGGCGCGTCAGCTGCGCAGCAAGCTGACCACGGATGAGGCGGCGGAGCCTGAGGCCAGCGCGGCGGAGCGTGTGATTGTCACCGCGCCGCGTGAGAAGCGGGAAACAGAGATTGTGGCGGTCGAAGAGCTGCCGAAAGAGCGGCGCGAGATCATTCGCATGACCCAAGAGCGGTTGAATGCGCTGGGCTGTAAGGCGGGGAAGGCGGATGGCATTCTGGGGCGGCGCACGCGGGCCGCGTTCGGGCGCTTTGCCGAGGTGAATGACACGGATCTGACGGCGGATGCTTTGGGCTATGCCTCGGCCTTGCGGGCGGTGATGGCGGATCGGCTGGTGGCCTGTCCGGTTGTTGTGGCCGGAACGGGGCGGCAGAGCCCGGCGACAGGCGGTGGTTCGGGTTCGGCTGCGAGTTCGGGCGCCTCAGGCGGGTCGGGCACGGCCCAGGCGGCGCCTGCTGCTGCGCCGGCGCTGAGCCTGGCGGGCACCTGGAGTTTCAGCGCCAAATGCGCTCTCTTTATCGAGAGCAAGGGCACGGTGCGGTTCCGCCATGTCAGCGGCAATTTCTATCAGGCCCGGATCAGCGACAATCTGGGCAACAAGGGCACGGCCGAGGTTTACCTGAACGGGCGCACGATCAATTCGACCGAGTATTTCCCCGGCGTCACAAATACGTTTGTCGGTCGCCTGTCCCCCGATGGACAGAGCTATTCTGGCAGCGGCTCGAACACCTGCGCGGTCTATGCGCAGCGCCGTTAAGGCGCGCGGGGTTTGCGTTTTTTGGGAGAGAGGCGCATGTCGGGGGCGTCCAGACGCTCGGGCGGGCCGACCCAGGCATAGGCCAGCAGGCAGGGGTCGCGGTCAGCGGTGGTGATGCGGTGTTCATCGCCAGAGCGGTTCAGGATGAGCGATCCGGGGGCATGGACCGCCACATCGTTTTCGGACCAGGGACCGGCGACCGAGATGTAGCTTTCCTCGATATCCTGATGGCTGTGCTGCGGGTAGGTGGTGCGTGGCGCGAAGAGGACAAAGCCCAGGATCAGCCGGTCGCTTTGGATCGGGCCGCGTGGGCCGAGAATTTCGCAATAGGCGTATTTGCGTTCCAGCGTGCGGGGCATTTTCTGGTAGCCGTATTCCCATGTCAGTTCGTCCCGGACGCGGGCGAGGGTGCGGGCCATGTCGTGCACGGCGCCCCGGTCGCCCAGGTCCAGCGCGCGGTCCAGATGGGCGCAGACGGGTTTCAGCTCGGGCGGGCGGGAGAGGATCTGGGGGTTTTTGTCGATGGTCGAGGAGAGCGCGTCGCGCACCCGTTTGCGGTGGGATCGGATCAGGCGGCTGCCGCCGGCAGAGCCGTTGCGGTAGAGGCTGTCGAATTCGCGCAGCAGGTAGAGCCAGTTTGGCCGCTCGAACAGGCGCAGGGCTGTTGGATCGGGGGCGGGCTGGGCGGCTGGGGTGAAATCGTGATGCTGGATATCGGACATGGGTGGACTCTGGGATGGGGCGGGCTCTGGGATGGGGCGTGGCTGTGGCGGGGCGAGCAGGCGGATGTGGCGTTTGGGGCGTTGTATCCTCTGCCCGGTTACATCAGTGGCGGCCCGGAAAACAGAAGATGTGCGACACGGAAAGGGTCTGTCGCGACCTCTGGCTGCGATAGGGGCGGTGTTGGCGGTTTATCGGGCTGAGGGCAGGTTATGCGGGGTTATGATCTGTACGTCGCTGGTGCGGGGTGAGTCGTCGATGGGCGGGGACAGCCCGTGCCAGGCCGAGAGTGCCTGGAAGGCCCGCAGCAGGTCCTGTGTCAGGTCGTGATGCAGCACCAGGGTGATATCGTGCTGTTGCAGCAGCGCGCGGTTTTCGGCGTCCAGGTCATGCGCGATGAAACATTGCGGCAGGCGGTCGGCCTCTTGCAGGGCGCGCAGCATGGCGCGGTTGCCGCCACCGATGGAATAGACTGCGCCGATGCGGGGCAGGGTGATCAGCTGCTGGTCGAGCGCGGCGCGGGTGGCGCGGTCCAACCCGGCGCCGCCGGTGATCTGGACAATCTCGCGGCCCGGGCAGGCGCGGGACATGTGGTGCGCAAAGGCAGAGAAGCGGGCGGCTTCGCCCTGAAATTCCTGCTGGCTGCGGGTTGTGAGGATCGGGTCGGGCGCGGTGCCGGGGCGCGTGGGGCCCAGCATCTGCGCCAGAAGGTAGGCGGCGGTGCGTCCGGCCTGGGTGTTGTCCAGGCCGACATAGGCCAGGCGGGCGCTGTCGGGGAGGTCTGTGACCAGGGTGATCACCGGGATGCGCGCCTGGGTCAGCGCGTCGACCATCTGATGTACGGCTGGGGTATTGCGCGCCTTGAGGATCACCCCATGGCTGCCGCGTTTGCGGATGCGGGTGAGCGTGGCGGTCATTTCGCGTGGCTGCATAAGCTCTTGAAACAGAAAACGGGGCCGGTAGACCGCCTGCGAGACTTGCGGCAGCACGGCCTCGCAGGCGCTGCGGATCTGTTTGGTGAACCGCTGGGGGGCCTCGACCACGATGTCGATGAACAGGCGTCGGCCCCGGGCGGACAATTGGGCCTCCTGGGCTTGCAGCTCGGCCAGGGCGGCGGTGACGCGGGCGCGGGTCTGGTCGCTGACATGGGCGCGGTTGTTCAACACGCGGTCCACCGTGGCGGTGCCCAGACCGGCCTGGCGGGCGATTTCCTTGATCGGGAAGCGGTGGGTCATTTGATGGATTATTGATGTGTTTTGGCGTCCGGGCAAGGGGGGCATGGTGGTAGGGTTGCCGGCAACGGAGGAGTTGCCATGTCAGAGGTTGAAGACAAGAGGATGGGTGTGCAGGGCGGGTATTACGCGCCAGAGGCCTGTTCGCTGGAGGCGTTCACGGCGTTGATTGCGCAGGAGGTTCAGGCCAGTGATGTGCCCCATGCGGCGCGGGTGCGCAGCAATGTGCCGATTTACGATGTTCCGGCCTTGATGCCGACATTGGCGGATCCGCAGGCGCGCCGGGCGTTGATGGCGGAATGGGCGCATGTGCTGCACAGCGGTGCCGGGGTGTTTGTGCTGAAACAGGCGCAGCCCGATCATGCGGCGATCGACGCAGCTACGCAGGTGTATCTGGACATTATCCGCGCCGAAAAATCCGCAGGCGGGCAGGGGGCGGATCATTTTGCGGCTGCGGGCAGCAACGACCGGATCTGGAATGCGCTGCAAAAGCTGTGTCTGGCTGCGCCCGAGACTTATGTGCGCTACTTTGCGGCCCCTGCGATTGATGCGGCCTGCGAGGCGTGGCTGGGGCCGCATTATCAGATGACGGCGCAGATCAATCTGGTGCATCCCGGCGGGCAGGCGCAGCAGGCGCATCGGGATTACCATCTGGGGTTTCAGACGGCTGAGGTCAGTGCGGCCTATCCGGCGCATGTGCATGATCTGTCGCCGCTGATGACCTTGCAGGGGGGGATCGCGCATTGCGATATGCCGGTCGAGAGCGGGCCGACCAAGCTGTTGCCGTTTTCGCAGCTGTACCGGCCCGGATATGCGGCCTGGCGGCGGGAGGATTTCCGCGCCTGTTTCGAGGCGAATATGGTGCAATTGCCGCTGGAGACGGGGGACGCGTTGTTTTTCAGCCCGGCTCTGTTTCATGCGGCGGGGGAGAACCGCAGTGCTTCGGTGCAGCGGATGGTGAACCTGTTGCAGGTGTCTTCGCCCTTTGGGCGGGCGATGGAAACGGTTGATCGGGGGGCGATGTGCGCGGCGTTATATGATCCGCTGTGTGCGGCGTGGCAGGCGCAAGGGCTGGATGCGGCCGGGTTGGCGGCTGTGATTGCGGCGACGGCGGAGGGGTATAGTTTTCCGACCAATCTGGATCTGGATCCACCGGTGGGAGGTTTGGCGCCACAATCGCAGGCTGATGTGATGCGGGACTGTGTGCGTGCGGGGGCGGAACGGGAGGATCTGTTGCGTCAGCTGGCGCAGATGGACGCGCGCAAGCGGGCCTGACCCCTAATAAGGCAAAATGCCCCGGCGACGCAAAGCGGGCCGGGGCATGAGTGGCTTTGGGCGTGGCGGTTTCGGGCCGGGTGTTACCGGCGACGGTCGCGCCGCGCGCTCATCGGTTGGAAGGCGACGCCGACGTGGGCTTCGCAATAGGGTTTGCCGGGTTGCACGGGCAGGCCGCAGAACCAGAAGTCATCTGTTGCGGGATCGCCGACGGGCCATTTGCAGGTGCGTTCGGTCAATTCCATCAGGGACAGTTTGCGCGCCTTCTTTTCCACTTCGCTGACTTTGGCCAGCGCTTCGGGGCTGACCTCGTTTGCGGAGGGTTGGGGCGGCAGGGGCTGACCGGCCGGGATGATCGCCTTGCGCGTATGGGGCACGACCACCGGCGCCGGTGGTTCGGCGGCTGCGGGTTCGGCTGCGGGCGCGGCGCGGACCGGCTCTGGTTTGGGGGCTGGTTTGGGCTTTGCCTCGGGGGGCGGGGCCGATTTGGCCTTGGCCTCGGTTTTGGCAGAGCTTGCACCGGTGCTGCGATTGGACAGGCCCAGGCGATGCACCTTGCCAATCACTGCGTTGCGTGTGACGCCACCCAGTTCCTTGGCAATTTGGCTGGCCGATTGGCCCTCGCTCCACATTTTCTTCAAGAGCTCGACGCGCTCGTCAGTCCAGGACATTCGTACCCTTTCCAGCCAAAAAGCGGCCCTGTTTTACGGCCGCTTTTCCAGATCCTCAGTAAGGGACATATATTAGCGTCTTGAGCCGGAGATACAAGGCGTTCCGGCAGGAATGCGGGGCAGAGTTATTCGGGTTGTTCCCGCAGGGCCTGTAACAGGTCGATCAGAGCGTCCCGGATGGCCGGGTCCTGGATTTCGGGGTTGGGCATCAGGGTGCCGGGGGCGACGGTTTCGGGCGCGTCGAGATAGGCGCTGAGGCGGTCGCGGGTCCAGGTGCCGCTTTGGGCGCGCAGGGCGTCGGAGTAGTCAAACGCGGTTGCGGCGATGTCGCGGCCAAATACGGTGCCCAGGGCCGGGGCGCTGTCGCTGCTGATGGCGCCGAGGGCGTGGCATTCGCTGCATTGGGCGAGGGCCAGGCGGGTGGCGGTTTTCTGTTTGTCGCTGAGCGCGAGGTCGTCGATCTTGGCCTCGGCGAATTGCTGGCTGGCGTCAAAGGCGCCGACGCGCAGTTTCAGAACCTGGCGCTGGTCGGTCCACAGGGTGATGGCGTCGCCATGTTGGTGCACGTAGCGGATGCGCTGGCCCAGGTCGATGCGTTCGGCAAAGAGGACGCGCCCGTCGCGGATACGGATACGGATCAGCATTTGCCCGGCCAGGGTGCCGGCCAGCAGGTCGCCATCCCAGGCGGGGTGGAAATCCTGGATCTGGGTCAGGGCGCTGATGGCGACGGAGGGCAGCCAGGCGAAGATGGGCGCTTCGAACCTGGGGTGGCGGCCATAGGCGAGTGTATCGGCCAGCGGCAGGCGGTTGTAGCGGGTGCCGAGGGACACTTTGGGCCAGCCATAGTCGGCGCCGGCGCGGATCAGGTTCAGCTCGTCTCCGCCGCGGCGGCCGTGTTCGACGACCCAGAGCCGCCCGTCGGAATCCTGGGTGATGCCCTGCATGTTGGAATGGCCCTGGCTGAGGGTGACAGCCTGGCCTGTGGCCGGGTCGATGGCCAGCACCTTGCCGTATTGCTGGTCTGGGTCCTGGGCCAGGGCGACGGGCGCATAGGTGCCGTCAACGGCGTAGTCGCCCGAGGCGAGCAGGATCGTGCCGGTCCGGTCGATGCGGAAACGGCCGCCGGACATATGCCCGTCGATGGCGCGGCCCTGGGTTTTGGGGGCCAGGCAGGGGGTGGTGGAAAACACCTTGCGCCAGTCTGTGGTGGCGATGGTTTCGCTGTAAGGGGCGGCGGCGATGGTGGTGCGGTAGCAATCCTGATCTGCGACCCATTCGGTGAAGGAGACAAAGAGCTGGCCGTCGTAGTAGTCGACATCATTGTAGCGAAAGAAGTAATTGCCCCAGGTGTAATCCGGGTTGGCCTCCTGAAAGGCCAGCATCGCGTCCCAGCCATTGTCGGGCGGGGCGATGGACAGGATCTGGGCGGTGTCGCCGGTCACGTCGTAGAACTGCCCGGAATGGGTCATCAGCATGAGCAGGTCATCGACCGAGGTGAGGGCCCCGCCGCTGCCGGGCCGGTCCTTGGGCACGGGTTCGGTGAGGGGGGTGACATCGAGCGAGACAAAGATGGTTTCGATGGTTGGTTCGACGCCGACGGCCTCCCACTCGATATTATCGGTGTAGCGGTCAAACAATTGCGGCGCGGCGCGTTTTGCGATCTCGGTGCCGCCGGTGCCCAGGATGTAGCCAAAGGCCAGCGCGACGGGCACGATGACGAGCAGGCGCAGGAGGGTCTTTTTCATGCTGATGCCTCTTTGCCGGTTGCCTGTTTCGCAACCTTGTCTTGTTTGGGCAAACTATAGGCGGGGTGACGGGGTGGGGCAACCATTGCGCGGCCTAGCCGGGGGTGGCGGATTTGCGCAGATGGGCCTCGCGCAGGGCCAGCAGCAATGCGCCGCTGAGGATGATGGCTGCGCCGAGCCAGGTGATGCTGTCAGGGACGACGTCAAAGAGGAAAAAGTCATAGAGGGCGGCGAAGACCAGTGTGGCATAGGAGAACGGGGCGACAAAGCTGGCGTCGGCCCGGGCCATGCCGTTGACAAAGAAGGTTTGGGCGCAGGCCATCAACACGCCGACAGCGGCCAGGCCGGCCCATTGTGGCGCGCTGGGCATTTGCCAGACCGGCAGGACGGCGGCGCTGGCGATGGCCAGTCCGATGGCGTTGTTGACCAGCAGGATCTGGAAGGGCGGTTCGCGTCCGGCCAGTTTCTTGATGAAGATCAGCTCTAACCCCATCATGAGGGCCGCGCCGAAGGCAAACAGCACCTGGGGCTGGAAGCTGGCCGGGGTCGGGCGCAGCAGGATGGCGGCGCCGAACAGGGCGATGGCGGCGGTGCTCCAGCGGATGCGGCCGACGGTTTCGCCCAGCAGGGGAATGGCCAGGGCCATGGCGAAGACCGGGTTCAGAAAGCTGATGGCGGTGGCATCGGCCATCGGGATGTAGGCGACGGCGGTGAACATCAGCGTGACCCCGCCCCAGCCGAAACTGGAGCGGCCCAGGTGGAGGCCCCAATGCACTTTGGTAAAGCGCGGGCGGATCAGGGTGGCGGCGATGGAGAAGACCAGGAAGGCCGCGAGGAAGCGGCCGTGGCTGATTTGTATCGGGCTGAGCGGGTCAGCGGATTGCCCGGCGGCGCCTGTGCCCCAACCTGTGGTGCTGAGGGTTTTGGCCACGGTTGTGCTGGCGGCGATGAAGGCGGTTGCAGCCAGAATCAGAAAGGCCGCCAGGGCGGGGTTTTGCGCGCGTGGGGTGAACATGGGGCCAGTGGTGAACCCGTCGGCGGGCAAAGGCAAGCCCCGGGGCGGAAAGGATTTCCAGCTGTTTGGGCTTGCCTGTTTGTCGGGCGCTTCCTGCAACGAAAATTCTGCGAATTTTCTGGGAAGGGCGCCCTGTTGGGTCAGAGGTCGAGGCACCAGCGCATGATGGCCTTTTGGGCGTGCAGGCGGTTTTCGGCCTCGTCGAAGATCACGGATTGGGGGCCGTCCATGACCTGGGATGTGACTTCTTCTCCGCGGTGGGCGGGCAGGCAGTGCATGAACAGGGCGTCGGGTTTGGCCTGTGCCATCAGCTGTTCGTTGACCTGATAGGGGCGCAGCATGTTGTGGCGCCGTTCGCGGGCGGATTGGGCGTCATGCATGCTCACCCAGGTGTCTGCCACGACCAGATCGGCGTCTGCGACGGCTTTGGCCGGGTCGCGTTCGATGGTGATGGTGCTGCCCTGCTGGCGGGCGAGGCCGACGAAGGTCTCTTCGGGGTCGAGCTGGGCGGGGCCGGTGAAGGTGAGGTCAAAGCCGAACTGGCCGGCGGCGTGCAGGAAGGAGGCGCAGACGTTGTTGCCGTCGCCTGTCCAGACCACCTTGCGCCCGGCGATGGGGCCGCGGTGTTCTTCGTAGGTGAGGACATCGGCCATGATCTGGCAGGGATGTGTGCGGTCGGTGAGGCCGTTGATCACGGGCACGTCGGCGTTTTCGGCCATTTCGGTCAGGACGCTTTCGTCGAAGGTGCGGATCATGATCAGGTCGACGTAGCGCGACAGGACGCGGGCGGTGTCGCCGATGGTTTCGCCGTGGCCCAGTTGCATGTCGGCGCCGGACAACACCATGGTCTGTCCGCCCATCTGGCGCACGCCGACGTCAAAGGACACCCGGGTGCGGGTGGAGGGTTTTTCGAAGATGAGGGCCACCATGCGGCCGGCCAGCGGCTGTTCGTCATCGGGGGCGCCTTTGGGCCGTCCGGCGCGGGCGGATTTCATCTGGCCGGCCGAGTCGATCATGGATCTGAGGTCATCGGCGGGGGTTTTGTGGATATCGAGGAAATGGTTCATGTCATCAGGTTTCTATCTGTTTTGCCCGGGAAATGGCGGGCGCTGGGCCCGGGGGGTGCGGGCCCTTGGATGGGGTTGCCCCGCCGGAGCGGGGGAAAGATCAGCTGCCCTGTTCGACCTGGGTTGCGGCGGCGTCAAGGCGGGTCATGGCCTCGTCGATTTCATCCAGCGAGATGGTCAGCGGCGGCAGGATGCGCAGCACGTTGTCGGCGGCGGGGATGGTGATGACTTCGGCGGCGTAGCCTGCGGTGAGCACGTCCATATTTGGCGCCTTGCACACCAGGCCCAGCATGAGCCCCGCGCCCCGCACGCTGTCAAAGACATCCGGATGGGCGGCGACGAGCGCCTCGAGCCGCTGGCGCAGGTGGCCTGCCTTGCGGCTGACGTCGGACAGGAAATCGGGATCGGCCACGGTGTCGACCACGGCGCAGCCGACGGCGCAGCCGAGCGGGTTGCCGCCATAAGTCGAGCCGTGGGTGCCGGCGGTCATGCCCGAGGCCGCCCGTTCGGTGGCCAGCACGGCGCCCAGCGGGAAGCCGCCGCCGATGCCTTTGGCGACCATCATGATATCCGGAGAGATTCCGGCCCATTCATAGGCAAACAGCCGCCCGGTCCGGCCAACGCCGCATTGGACCTCGTCCAGGATCAGCAGCAGGTCATTTTCGTCGCAGATCTCGCGCAGGGTCTGGAGCTGACCATCTTCGAGGGGGCGGATGCCGCCTTCGCCCTGGATCGGTTCGACGATGATGGCGCCGGTTTCGGGGGTGATTGCGGCGCGCACGGCCTCCATGTCGCCCCAGGGCACATGTTGAAAGCCGGGCAGGATCGGGCCGAAGCCCTTGGTCAACTTTTCGCCGCCCGCTGCGGCGATGCCGGCGGAGGAGCGGCCGTGGAAGGAGCCTTCGAAGCCGATGATTTCGAATTTCTGGGGGTTGCCGGCCTCGGTCCAGTATTTGCGGGCCATTTTGACGGCCAGTTCGCAGGCCTCGGTGCCGGAGTTACAAAAGAAGGCGGTGTCGGCAAAGGTCAGTTCCACCAGTTTGTCGGCCAGCGCCTGTTGCTGGGGAATATGATAGAGGTTGGAGGTGTGCCACAGCGCCCCGGCCTGATCGGTGATCGCCTGCACCAGCGCGGGATGCGCATGGCCCAGGGCGTTGACGGCGATCCCGGCGCCCAGGTCCAGAAAGCGGCGTCCGTCTGCCTCGATCAGCCAAGTGCCTTCGCCTTTGACAAAAGTGTAGGGGGCGCGGTTATAGGTCGGCAAAACAGACGGGATCATAGGATCTTCCCTTTTCGGTTCCAAGCCCTAGTGAGTGACTCACGAAGGGCGGTTTCGTCAATAACATGGTTGGGTTTTGAGGGCGGATTGCGCCATTTTTTGACGCGAATCGGGATCGGGGCCGTTACGCGGAGAAGCGTCGGCGTCGCAGGGGCAGGATATGCATCTGAGTGATCATGGCGCTGGCCTAGATCGAAATGGGGGGGCTGTAAAGCAGAATAATTGTGCCAAAGGCGCAGGCGCGGGCGGTGGTTTCAGGGGCGGGCGGCTGTGATCGGGGGATGGAATGCGCGGCCTGGCTTGACAATCTGCGGGTCGGATCGGCTGATGCCGGCATGACAAGATTATGGGTTCTGCGCGATTTTCGCCTGCTTTTTTCGTCCTCGGCCATTTCCAATCTGGGGGACGGCGTGTCGGCGCTGGCCTTTCCCTGGCTGGCGAGTTTGATCACCCGCGATCCGATGCTGATTGCGCTGGTGGCCTTTGCCACGCGGCTGCCCTGGCTGTTGTTTTCGATTCCGGCGGGGGTGTGGACCGACCGGCTGGATCGCAAGCGGATGATGGTGCAGGCGGATCTGGTGCGTCTGGTGCTGACGGCTGGGGTGATTGCGGTGATTCTGAGCACGCCCAGTTTTCCGCCGGCGCATGAGACGCTGTATATCGGGGCGATCTCGGGGCTGGCCTTTCTGCTGGGGGTGGCGGAGGTGTTTCGAGACAATGCCGCGCAGACAGTGTTGCCGTCGGTTGTGCCGCGGGCGCAGCTGGAGCAGGCCAACGGCCAGATCTGGAGTGTGGAGCAGGTAATGGGCGCGTTTGTGGGGCCACCGCTGGCCGGGCTGTTGATTGCCTATGCGGTGCCGGCACCGTTTTTGCTGGATGCGCTGACGTTCGGGATTGCGGCGGCCCTGGTGGGCTGTATGGCGCTGGCGCCGCGTTTGCAGCCGGCACGCCGGTCGATGAAGATTGAGGCGCGCGAGGGCATTGCCTGGCTGTGGGGGCATCGGACTGTTTTGCAGCTGGCGGTGATTCTGGGGCTGATGAATGCGCTGTCGCTGATGACGGTGACTTTGCTGGTGCTGTTCAGTCAGGAAATTCTGGGGCTGGGCGCGGCGGGACATGGATTGTTGTTGACGGCGGGTGCTGCGGGCGGCGTGCTGGGTGGGTTGCTGTGCCCGCGGCTGGCGGCTGTGCTGGGACAACGGCGGGCGCTGTTGGTGGCTTTGGCCGCCATGGGGGGCGCGGTGTTTGTGATCTGGCTGGCGCAATCGACCTGGTTGGTGGCGCTGGCCTTGTTTGTCGAGATGTTCGCGGCCCTGCTTTGGAATGTTGTGACGGTGTCGTATCGTCAGCGGTTGATTCCGGATGCGTTGCTGGGCCGGGTGAATAGCCTTTATCGGTTCTTTGGCTGGGGGATGATGCCTTTTGGTGCCTTGCTGGGCGGGTGGATCGTGCGTCTGGCCGAGCCTGGGTTGGGGCGCGTGGCGGCGTTGCAATTGCCTTATCTTCTGGCGGCGGGCGGGTTTGCGCTGATCTTTGTATATGCGCTGCGTTGGCTGCGGCTGGATCGGGATCTGGGCGAGCGGACGTAGGGTTCGGGTTTCACCTTTGGCTGGGCGTGTTAGCCTGTGCCCAGAGGGAGACGCGACGATGACACAGATGCCAAGGACCGAAGACCTGCAGGCGCAGGATGTCGAACATTTTGATGTGCTGGTGATTGGGGCCGGGATTTCGGGAATTGATGCGGGGCATCATCTGACCGAGCGCCACCCCGGGAAAAGTTTTGCCTTGCTGGAGCGCAAGGAGAGTTTTGGCGGCACCTGGCATACGCATCGGTTTCCGGGCATCCGCTCGGACAGTGATCTGTTTACCTTTGGCTTTGCGTGGAAGCCCTGGACCGGGCCCGAGATTGCGACTGCGGATGAGATTCTGAGTTACCTGGGCGAGGCGATTGCCGAGACCGGGCTGGAGGAGAAGATCCGCTATGGCGTGCATGTGGCGCGGGCGGCCTGGGACAGTGGCGCGGCCCGTTGGGTGCTGGATATTGTCGAAGACGGGGTGGAGCGGCGGTTGAGCTGTGGGTTCCTGTGGTTCTGTGGCGGCTATTTCGATCACGACAAGGGGCATGTGCCGGACTGGCCTGATATGGACCGTTTCGAGGGCACGGTGGTGCATCCGCAGCATTGGCCCGAGGATCTGGATTATGCCGGTAAACGGGTGGTTGTGATCGGATCGGGCGCGACGGCGGCGACCTTGATTCCGGCGATGGCGAAAGAGGCCGGGCATGTGACGATGTTGCAGCGCTCGCCCACCTATTTTTATCCGCGGCCCAAGACGGATGAGTTCAACGAGACGCTGAAGGCGCTGGATCTGCCGGATGAGATGTTTCACGACATCATGCGGCGCAAGATGCTGCATATGACCCGGACGCTGATCACGCGTGCCCAAGAGGAGCCTGATGCGCTGGCGGCGGAGTTTGTGCAGGGCGCGCGGGCCTATCTGGGGCAGGATTTTGATGTGGAGACGCATTTTACCCCCAGCTATCAGCCCTGGCGTCAGCGGGTGGCTGTGATTCCGGATGGTGACATGTTCCAGGCGATCCGTTCGGGGGCGGCCTCGGTTGTGACGGATCGGATTGCCCGGTTTGTGCCCGGGGGCATCGCGCTGGAATCGGGTGAGGTGCTGGAGGCGGATATTGTGGTGGCCGCAACCGGGCTGACGCTGAACGCGCTGGGCGGGATAGCGCTGGAGGTGGATGGGGTGCCGGTGGCGCCGGCGGACTGTGTGACCCATCGCGGGATCATGCTGTCGGGGGTGCCGAATCTGGGCATGGTGTTTGGGTATTTGCGGTCGAGCTGGACGTTGCGGGCGGGGTTGGTGTCGGATTACCTGTGCCGGTTGTTTGAGCATATGGATCTGCATCAGGCCAGGACGGTGGTGCCGCAGTATCCGCAGGATGCGGAAGGTCCGTTGCGGCCCTGGATTGATCCGGAGAATTTCAATGCCGGGTATATTTTGCGCGCGCATGCGATGTTGCCCAAGCAGGGGCAGGCGGACCCCTGGCAGATGAGTCAGGATTATTTTACCGATCGCGAGCTATTGCCGACGGTCTCGTTTGACGACGGGTCGCTGGATTTTCGCTGAGCGGGGCATTTTGCCTTGTGCCGGTGGCGTGCGGGGCGGGGGCGGATTTGAGTATTTGGACCAAAAAGAAGGTCAGGTGGTGATCAGATCTGCGATGGCCTGCGCTTCGATGCCGCTTTGACGCAATTGGCCTTCGGCGGAGGCCTGGTAAGAGCAGAAGTAGAGGCCGTCTGCGCCGCTGGGCCCGCCTGAGACATGGGGGCGGCCCTGGGGGTCGAGCACCTGGGGGCTGTCGGGCAGCAGGGCGTGCAGGTCGACGCGGTAGCCTGTGGCCAGCAGGAGGGTGTCGAAGGGGGCGGATTGGCCATCGGTGAACCGGGCGGTGTTGCCGTCGATTGCGGTGAGGCCGGGGCGGATGGTGATCTGGCCGGATTTGATGGCGTCCAGCGTGCCGATGTCGATCAGCGGGATGCGGCCGTCTTCGACCACCTGGGAGGCGGGGCCTTTGCCGGGGTTGATGAGCCCGTAATCCTCGGGGCGGCCGATCTTGGCGCGCAGCAGCGGTGCTGTCAGCCGGTCGGCCAGGCGGTGGCCGAAGAGTTTGCGCAGCAGGCCCAGCGAGGTAATCGGCACGCCGAGGAATTCCTTGGGCAGGATGTTGACGGGGCCGCGGACGGACATGGAGACCGGGCGGCCGGATTGGGCCAGGTCGAGGGCGATTTCTCCGCCGGAGTTGCCAAAGCCGACCACCAGCGCGGGACCGGGGGGGAGTGTTTCAGGGCTTTGGTAGGCGCTGGAGTGCAGGATTTGGCCCGGGAAGCTGTCGAGGCCTGGGATGTCGGGCAGGTTGGGGGTGCCGTTCAGGCCGGTGGCAAAGATGACTGTGTCGGCAAGGTGGCTGCCCTGGGTGTGTTCGACGCGCCAGCGGGGGGTGTCCGGGCCTGTGGCTGATGTGGCGTCAACGCTGGTGTTGGGGCGCACGGTTTCGACCCGGATGCCGAATTGCGGGTGCAGGTCGAAATGGTCGGCGTAGTCTTGCAGGTATTCGATCATGTTCAGCCGCGACGGGTAGCGTCCGAAGTGTTTGGGCATGGGCCTGTGGGGCAGGCCGGAGCGTTCGCGCGCCGTGTGCAGGTGCAGCCGTCCGTAGTGGTTGCGCCAGGCATTGCCCACCGCCTGGGATTGTTCGAGCAGTGTGACCCGCACGCCTTTGCGTTTCAGGCAGGCCGCCATGGCCAGGCCGGCCGGCCCTGCGCCGATCACAATTGCCGTCATCCTGTCCTGCCTGTCTTTGCCCTTGTGCTGAGGTCAGCCTAAGGCAAGCGGCGGGGGTGGGCAACGTGGGCGTGCGAGGGGGCCTTTAACAGCGTTTCGAGTTCGACTTGAGGCAGTGCGGATCCCTTTTCGCCTTGGACCGTCGGGAGAGGCCGCGAACAAGGAATCCAAGCGAAACCCGGCACGCTTTAGTGGGCGGGCACCCATTCGAGCGAATAATGCTCGGTCGGTTCGAAAATCAGGTCGGTGGCCAGTTTTATGCCGACGCCGAGCACCAGCAGGGCCAGCAGCACGCGCAATTGTTCGGCCTTGAGGCGGATGCCGATCTGGCTGCCGATCTGGGCGCCGACGACGCCGCCGACGATGAGGATGACCGCGAGGACCATATCGACCGTCTGATTGGTGACCGCATGCATGATCGTGTTGGCGGCGGCGACAAAGATGATCTGGAACAGAGAGGTGCCGACGACGACTTTGGTTGGCATGCCCAGCAGGTAGATCATGGCGGGCACCATCACGAACCCGCCGCCGACCCCCATGATGGCCGAGAGAAAGCCGACGCCGAAGCCGACCAGTACTGGCGGGATGACTGACAGGTAGAGGCCGGAGGCGCGAAAGCGAAACCGAAACGGCAGGGCCGTGGTCCAGCCGCGTTGCCGCCGTGCCGGGGCCTTGTGCGGGCCGGCGTGGCGGGCGCGGCGCAGGGCGGTTATGCTTTCGACGAACATGAGCGTGCCGACAGAGCCGAGGAACACCACATAGAGCAGCTGTACGAACAGGTCGATCTGGCCCATCGCCTTGAGCATGTTGAACACGGCGATTCCCAGGACCGATCCGGCCAGGCCGCCGCCCAAGAGGGCCCATCCCATGGAGAAATCGACCGTGCGTTTGCGGATATGGCCCAAAATGGCCGAGAAGGAGGAGGCGACAATCTGGCTGGCTGAGGTGGCCACGGCCACAGCGGGGGGGACGCCGATGAAGAACAGGAGCGGGGTGATCAGAAATCCGCCGCCGACGCCGAACATGCCCGACAGGACACCGACCAACAGGCCAATGCCCAGTAACAGGAAACCATCAACCGAAACGGCTGCGACTGGTAAGTAGAGCTGCATGGCGGTGGCCTATCTCTGGTCCGGCGATTGGGCAAGGCGACGATTGGGCGCGGAGTTTTTTCTGCGGGGTTTGGCGCAAATTTATCTACCTGTGGGGTTTGGCGCAAAACAATTTAGCTGCGCGGTTTGGCGCAAAACTTTCTAACTGCGCGGTTTGGCGCGCAAGGTCGGATCTGCGATCGTTGGGTCCTCGGGCCAGGGGTGGCGCGGGTAGCGGGCGCGCATGTCCTTGCGCACATCGGCATAAGAGCCGGACCAGAAGCCCGGCAGGTCCTGTGTCACCTGCACCGGGCGTTGGGCGGGTGACAGCAGCGTGATCTTGAGCGCGACCCCCGCCGCTGTGGGGTGCTGCGTGACGCCAAAGAGTTCCTGCAGGCGCAGGGCGATCTCGGGGCCTTCGTCGCGGTAATCAATGGCCACCTTGCGCCCGAGGGGGGTGACGAAGGAGGGTGGCGCCAAACGGTCCAATGTCTGGCTTTGGTCCCAGCTGAGCATGGCCTGGAGCGCGGGCAGCGGGTCGAAGCGTTTCCAGTCTTCGGCGGATCGGACCGGCCCGAGCATGGCCGGGAGCCACTGTTCCAGATGTTCGCTCAGCCCGGAGAGCGACATGTCCGGCAGGTCCGCGCCGGTGGCGCGCACCATTTCGACCCGGCGGGCCAGGCGGGCGGCGGCGCCGTCCAGCCGCAGGCCCAGGTCGCGGATGCCGTCCAGCATGGCGAGGGCCACGCGGTCGGGCGGGGCGTCTTTCCAGATCTGATCGGCCAGCACGATGGCGCCCAGCTTTTCCTGACGGCGGGCGATCACGCGGCGGTCGCGTCGGGACCAGGCGCAGACATCATGCCAGGCGATCTGGTCGGCGAAGAGCTGGCGCAGGTCGGGCAGAGAGATTTCGGCCGCCATGCGCACGGTTGCTTCGCGGGGGTTGCCGTCGGTGTCGATGGCGATCAGGAACGGCGCGGCCGAGAGCGGATCGCCCTGGGGCAGGGTGACGCCTTTGCCCCCGGAGAGCACATAGCGCGGGGCCTCGCCCTTGCGGCGCTGACCGATGCGGTCGGGGTAGGCCAGGGCGGCCATGGCGGCGGGGCCGAGCGGCGGCTGGTCTGACAATATGGTGGCGTCTGATGCCGGGGCTGTGCGGGTGTTGCTGGTCTGGGCGCGCAGGCGTTTGGCTTCGGAGCGGATGCGGTCGATGGTGGCGCTGTGCACCTCATGCGGGCGGCGGTCGCGAAACTGGCGCAGATCGCGGATGGCTTCGAGGCGCAGGGACAGGTCCACCGGGGCGCGGCGCAGGGGGTCACGCTCGGCCATGAGGGCGGCCAGGTGGGCGGCTGTCTGGCGTTCATCGGCCGTGCGGTCGGCTGTGGCGCAGATCCGCAGCATATGGCCCAGGCGGGGATGCAGGGGCAGGGCTGACAGGGCCCGGCCATGCGCCGTGATGCGCCCGTCGCGGAGCGCGCCGAGCATTTCCAGCAGCGCGCGTGCCTCGGCCAGAGCGCCGGCGGGAGGTGGTGTGAGAAAGCCCAGCTCGGTTTCGGAGGTGCCCCAGAGCGCCAGTTCCAGCGCCAGCCCGGCGAGGTCTGCGGCCTCGATCTCGGCCGGGGGGAAGGCCATGAGGGCGCCCTCTTCGCCTTTGGTCCACAGCCGGTAGCAGGTGCCCTCGGCCACGCGCCCGGCACGTCCGGCGCGCTGGGTGGCTTCGGCGCGGGTGACTTTTTCGGTGACCAGCCGTGACATGCCCGAGCCGGGGTCGAAACGGGCGCGCCGGGACTGGCCGCCATCCACGACGACGCGGATGTCGGGGATGGTCAGGGAGGTTTCGGCGATGGCTGTGGCCAGCACCACCTTGCGCCCTTGTTTGAGCGGGGCGAGGGCCTGTTGCTGTTCGCCAAAGGGCAGGGCGCCATAGAGCGGGCGGATCTGGCACGATGCGGGCAGACGCCCGGCCAGCTGGCTGGCGGCGCGGCGGATTTCGCCTTCGCCGGGGAGGAACACCAGAACGCCGCTTTGGCTGGCGGGCAAGGTTCTGGTGTCATGCACGGCCTGGGCGACCAGATCGACCAGCGCGTCCAGGCGGCGGGCGCGGGCGGGCAGGGGGCGGTCGAGCCAGCGGGTTTCGACGGGGAAAGCGCGCCCCTCGGAGGTGATGATCGGGCTGTCGATCAGGGCGGCGACGGGGGCGGCGTCCAGCGTGGCGGACATGACCAGCAGGTGCAGGTCGTCGCGCAGGGTGGCGCAGACTTCGAGGCAGAGGGCGAGGCCGAGATCGGCGTTGAGGGAGCGTTCGTGGAATTCATCGAAGATGACCATGCCGACGCCGGGCAATTCGGGGTCTGATTGCAGCATACGGGTGAGGATGCCTTCGGTGACAACCTCGATGCGGGTTTGGTCCGAGACTTTGGTGGCGCCGCGCATGCGGTAGCCGACGGTCTGGCCGACCGGTTCGCCCAGGGTTTCGGCCATACGCTCGGCGGCGGCGCGGGTGGCCAGGCGGCGCGGTTCGAGCATGAGGATGCGGCCCTGGAGGGCGAGGGTCTGGTCGGTGCTGGCCTGCAACACGGCCAGCGGAACACGGGTGGTTTTCCCGGCGCCGGGCGGGGCCTGAAGCACGGCGCGCCCAGTCTGGCGGAGGGCGGTCAGCAGGTCAGGCAGGGCATCGTCGATGGGCAGGCGATAGGGCATGGCGGGCCTTATGGGACAGGTGGCAGGCCGGGTCCAGCCTGCTTGGGCTGCTGGCCCTGCCTCAGCGCCGCTGGATGCGGGCCTTGCCGTAGATCGTGTCGGCCTGCACCCGGGTTGCGCGCATCAGCGTTCCGGCGGTTTCATAGGTGACGGTCAGGGCGAACTGGCCGCGCGCGCTGAGATCTTCGGGGGAATACCCCGCCAGGCGGCGAAATGTGCCGCTACAGATCAGTTTGTCGCCCTGGGTGCGCCGGTTGGTCAGGGTGATCTGTGTCAGCCGTTCGCCGTCATAGATTTTCTGTGTCATCTTGCAGACGTCTTTGGGGTCTTGGTCGCGGATCACCATGAACATGGCGGTGAGCGGATCCACGGCCCCGCGTTGTTGGGCGGGGGTGACGGCATAGGGTCCGGGTGCGCCCACCTCGGACCCGGAGGCGCGTGCGACGCCGCCGGACCAGCGCAGTTTGACCCGTGACTGGCGTTTGCCGGTGTCCATGTCTTCGCTGTAGCTGCGGGGTGCGAATGTCGCGCCTTTGCGTGCGCCCGAGGATTGCATCACGAACCGCACCCCTGCCACCGTGGCAACCAACCCGCTGGTGACGAATTGAGAGGTCACCGCGTATTGACGCTCGGTCACTTCACCGGCGAGGGCCAGATCGCCCACTTTGACGCCAAGCGCGTGGACCGAGTAGCGTCCGTCTGTTTCCTGAGCGGTGCTGGCAGCGGCGCCGAGCAGCAGCGCGGCGGCGGTTCCAATGGCAATCGTGACCCGTTTCACTGAACTTCTCCATATGTTGTGACCTTTGGTGCCAAGCCCTCTGGACATCGCCCCCGTGTCACAGTCATTTAAACCCGCAAAACGGCGAGGCCAACGATCACGATGCAGTTAGACGGTCTGAGTGACAAGATTATAAAGGGTGATCGCCGTGCCCTGGCGCGGGCGATCACGCTGGTTGAGAGCAGCCGGGAGGATCACCGGGCCGCTGCCGAGGCGCTGTTGCAAGAGGTGCAGCGTGCCGGGCGGTCGGCGTTGCGGATTGGTCTGTCGGGGACGCCGGGTGTGGGCAAGTCTACCTTTATCGAGGCCTTTGGTCTGGCGTTGCTGGAGCGCGGGCTGCGGGTGGCTGTGCTGGCGGTGGATCCTTCCTCGGCGCGGTCGGGCGGGTCGATCCTGGGGGACAAGACGCGGATGGAGCTGTTGTCGCGGGCGCCGGGGGCCTTTATCCGCCCGTCCCCCAGCCGGACCCATCTGGGCGGCGTGGCCCGCCACACGCGCGAGGCCGTGGCGCTTTGCGAGGCGGCGGGGTTTGACGTGGTCTTGATCGAGACGGTTGGCGTTGGACAATCAGAGACGGTGGTGGCGCAGATGGCCGATCTGTTCCTGTTGTTGCTGGCTCCGGCGGGCGGTGATGAGTTGCAGGGGGTCAAGCGCGGGATCATGGAAATGGCCGATATGATTCTGGTCAACAAGGCGGATGGCGCTTTGAAACCGGCGGCCACGCGGACCTGTGCCGACTATGCGGGGGCGTTGCGACTGATGCGCAAACGGCCGCAGGATCCGCCGGGCTATCCGATGGCTTTGATGGTCTCGGCGGTTGAGGGCAATGGTCTGGACGAGGCCTGGGACAAGATGCAGGCGCTGGCGCAATGGCGGCGTGATCAGGGGGTCTGGGATCAGACCCGCGCGCAGCAGGCCCGTTTGTGGTTCGAAGAAGAGGTGCGTCAGGCGCTTTTGGCGCAATTGGCCACACCAGAGGCCGTGGCTGCCATGTCGGCCCAGGGGGATCGGGTGGCTGAGGGAGAGCTGACCCCGACGGCTGCGGCGCGGGGTGTTTTGCGGAGTCTGTCCGAGCCTTAGGCGCTGACCGCTTTTGTCATGCTGCGCGTCGGAATGGTCATTTGGCCTTGGTTTGGGCCGGGGTGGTTGGAGTGTTCGGGACAGCGTCGGTTTTGATTGGGCATTTGAGAGGGCGAATTGCCCGTTTAGGTTGATTTGAGTTTTGGGATTTGAACGTGGGGCGCGGAGGCTGTCCTGGGAAGGCCGAAGGAAAACGCCGTCAAGCAAACAGATCTTTGGTCAGCGGGAAATGGCCTGCGCAGATGGTAATTTTTGTGCGATCAGCAAGTGGAAAAATCTGCGGGTGAACTCTGGGGAAACTTTTTTCAGGATCTTGTTGCCTAAATATCAATATGTTAGCCTGAATGCGCAGCGTGATTTGCGATTTGTCGTTCATCTGCTGCCCAAGATGTAATCAATTTGATGTTTTTCGTATGTATCGGGGGAATTGCGTTCATTTTCGGATGAAAGCAGCTGGTTTTGCCTTGTTCGGCGCTGAACGCCCGATACCGTGTAAGTAGACGTGACCGAGACTCGATCGGAGAGTGATCGTGAGACCAAGGTTGATTCGATGAGGTTCAGACTGTTCAGATGCAAAGAGTGTGGGCATCGCATGAGGAACGCGGGTTCACAATGTGGCGCATGTCATGGGAACAAGGCGGTTTGGCAGCGTTTTGCGGTATTTTATATCGTTTTGGCCGTTGCCAGTGTTCTGACGGCTGCGATGTTCCTGGCTGGGCAGAGCCTGGCGGATTGATCCCTATCTGCATGCCCTGCAAGACTGCCCCTGGGCAATGCGGGGCGAGTCTTTGATGGGCATCCGCTGCCCGCGCATTACTGTTTTCTGAGCTGTTTTGCCGGGTTCTGATGGGCGGGGCCGCTGGTTGTCTGCGGGTCGCGATCTTTGCCTCAATTTCCATCGTGGCGCTTGTGGTGACCGTAATCCGGACAGGTTCTGCGCAGTGATTGCGGCCGTGTAGTGCATTTGGATCATAGACAGATGCGCGTGCGCGGGCCTTCAATTGCAGCGTCGAGAGATCTGGAGTGTGACATGTTGAACCAAACGAGACGTGCGTTTTCGCTGGCCGTGGCCAGTGTGATGCTGGCGGGGGGAATCACGGCCTCTTCTGTGTCAGCCGAGAACATTATTATCGGGGTGCCTGCAGCCCAGTCCGGGCCGGTGGGTGTGGCCGACCATCAGGATTGGACCAATGGCGTCATGATGGCCATTGAAGAGCTGAACGCCGCAGGCGGGGTCCTGGGCCGGCAGCTGGAAGCCAAGATTGTGGACCTGGATATGCTATCGCCCGAAGGCAATGTGGCCGGGATGCAGGCGTTGATCGAGGGGGGCAGCCATGCCATCGCCTCGGCGTTTACGATCATCCCGCAGCCTGCGATGGATACGGCGGCGCCTTCGGGCATTCCTTATCTGCATGGGAATACATCGTCGGTGAATGTGACCCTGTATCAGGGCGATCCGGAAAAATACCGCAATGTGTTTCAGCTGGATGTGCCTGAGGTCTGGTATGGATCGGGCTTTGTGAAGTTCCTGCAGGAAATGGTGGCCTCTGGTCAGTGGGAGCCGAAGAACAACAAGATCCATATTGTGCAGGGTCAGATCAGCTATACGCAGTTTATCTCGCAGGCGACGCAAGAGGCCGCGGCGGCGACGAATGGCGAATGGGAGATCGGTGCGATCACCGATATTCAGTTCCCGGTGCAGGACTGGGCGCCGGTTATTCGCGCTTTGCAGGATACCGATGCGGCGGCGATCATGATCGACCATTGGGTTGCGGCCGAGCTGGCGGCGTTTTCGCAGCAGTATGCCTATGATCCGGTGCCCGGGTCCTTGGTCTATTTGCAGTATGGTCCGTCGCAGCCCGAGTTCCTGGATCTGGCGCAAGGCGCGGGTGAGGGCATGGTCTGGGGCACGGTCTATGGTGTCTATGCGGATGAAATGGGCACGGCCTTCCGCGAGAAGTACCGCGCCAAATATCCCGGCACGATGGGAATGGTTTATACCGGTGGCGGATATGATGCCGTGCAAATCCTGGCCAAAGCCTGGGAAGAGGTCGGTGATCCGAGCGATTTCAATGCCGTGGGTGATGCGATCCGCAAGATTGAGTATCGCGGGGTCAATGGCCTTTACAAGATCGACCCGGAGACCAACTCGGGGATTTCTTATCCGAATATGACGGATGATCCCGAGGGCGGTCAGGCGCATCTGTTCTTTCAGGTGCAGAACGACGAACACCGCATCATTGGCCCGGCGGCCTTTGCAGAGGTTCCGTTTGTTGCGCCGCCCTGGTGGTGAGCTGAGGCGGGACGCGGAATGTATTTCGGGTGTGAGGGGATCTGCTTGTCGCTGGGCGGCAGGCAGATCCTGAAAGATGTCAGTCTGACGGCAGAGCCCGGGCAGATCCTGGGGCTGGTCGGGCCGAACGGAGCGGGCAAGACATCGTTGTTTGAAGTGCTGTGCGGGCGATACGGGGCGCAATCGGGCAAGGTTGTCCTGGAAGATCAGGATGTGACGCAGATGCCGTTTCACAAGCGGGCGCGGATCGGGCTGGGGCGGACCTATCAGAGCCCTGTTGTGCCCGCGTCTTTGACGGTTGGTGAGACATTCAGGGCCGCACGCAAGGCCTTTGCGCCTTATCTGAGCCGGCATGATGCGGAATGGGCGGCGCGGCTGGTGCAGCTGGGGGTCGCCTGGGATGTGCCTGCGGCGGGTCTGGGCGCGTTTGACCGGCGCAAGCTGTTGTTGGCCTGTCTGGTGATGCGCGGCCCGCGCGTGATTCTGATGGACGAGCCTGCCTCGGGGCTGATCAACGCCGAGATTGACGAGCTGGATCTGATCATTCGTCGGTTGGTGGATGAATATGGCATCGGCGTTGTGCTGATCGAGCACCGGCTGGAGCTGCTCTCGGCGGTGGCGGATGCCTGTGTGGTTCTGGATTTGGGCGAGGTGATCGCGACGGGGTCACCGGCGGATGTGTTTGAAAACCCGCGGGTTCGGGCGGCGTATTTTGAGGTGGTGGATGGCTGAGCTGTTGGAAATTCGCCAGTTGAGCGCCGGGTACGGGCCTCTGCGGGTGTTGCACGAGATTGACCTGACGGTGCGCGAGGGCGAGCGGATTGGTCTGGTTGGATTGAACGGTCATGGCAAGACGACGCTGATCCGGGCACTGACGCATATGGCGGGGTGGCAGAATGGCTCGATCCGGCTGGAAGGGGTCGAGATTGGCGGGGCGCGGTCGCAAGGGGCGGGGCGGCGCACGCCCTGGCTGGTTCGGCGCGGCATCGGGGTGGCGCCACAGGGGGATGCGATTTTCCCGGGCCTGTCGGTGCGCAAGCATCTGGAATGTGGCGCGCATACGCGGGTGGCCTGGCGCGAGCGGCGTCAGCGGATTGACCGGGTGTTTGACATCTTTCCGCCTTTGCGCCCGCTGGAACATGCGTTGGTGGGCAAGCTGTCGGGGGGCGAGCGGCGGATGGTGTCGATCGGGCGGATGCTGATGGCAGAATCGCGGCTCTATCTGATTGACGAGCCGTCGCTGGGCCTGGCGCCAAAGATTTCGCAACGGGTGATGGAGGCGCTGTGGGACATCACGGTGAGCGGGGCGATGATCATTGCCGAGCAGAACGTGAACCTGCTGACGGGTCGTGTGGATCGGATGATTGGAATGCATGCCGGGCGGATGCGCGGTGATGTCGGGCATGTGGAGTTGAAGTGATGGATCTTGGACTGGTGGTTTACGCGTTAAACCTGGCGGCGATTTATGCGCTGATGGCAATCGGGATTTCGATCCTGTGGTCGTCGGTCGGGATCATCAACATGGCGCATGGGGCGACGTTTGCGGTCTCGGGCTATGCGGCCTGGTTGGTGACGGGCGCGTTGAAGCCGCTGATCGCCGCCGCCTTTGGCAAGACCGCGCTGGCGAGTTTCGTGATGGCCAGCGCGCTGGTCGGATCGGCGCTGGTGGCGGGGGCTTTGTGCGGGGTGGTGATCTATCTGCTGGCTTTCCTGCCGATACATGACAAGCCGAACTATCCGGTGCGGGCGCTGATCATCACGCTGGGTTTGAACATTGCGGCGGTGCAGGGGTTGTTGTGGACATTCGGGCCGCGCAATCAGGGACTGCCCAAGATTTTCGGGTTTGGCCGCTGGGAGGTTTGGGGCACGCGGATTCGCTATGATCAGGCGGGTACGATCATCGGGGCCGTGGTGATCATGGGGCTGACGCTGGCCTGGCTGCGCTATTCGCGCCGCGGTCTGGAAATTCGCGCGATGATGCAGAACGCCGAGGGCGCGGCCTATTCCGGGATCTCGCGGCAGGTTACGGCCTTGCCGGTGTTGATGTTGACCGGTGCGCTTGCGGGCATGGCGGCGGCGCTGTTGAGCCAGACGATTTTTGTCAGCCCCACATCGGGTGTGATCCCGTTGATGAAGGGGTTGACGATTGCTTTGCTGGGCGGGCTCGGCTCCGTTTCGGGGGCGGTGATTGGGGCGATCCTGGTGGGTTTCCTGGAGGCGACAGTGGGGGTGATCCCCTTCCTTGGGCAGCGGTACGTGTTGTTTGCGACCTTCCTGTTCATCATTGCGGTTCTGATCATTCGCCCACGCGGGATTGGTGGTCTTTTGGATGACACACGCGAATGAGTGAAAAACGATATTACAAGGTTGGGCGGCGCCCATGGGAATGGAAGCTGCATCCAGAGGGGGGGGCGCAGCGGATGCGTTTGCGCCCGCCGGGCACAAAGCGTCATTGGCTGAAATGGCGCGACAGGCATAACCCCAAGACGTTGCAGCGCGAACGCGTGCTGGTCGACAAGATGCCCTTGTGGTGGACGCTGGGGCTGGGGGCGGTGGTCTGTGTGACGCCGTTCATGCCGAATTCGTTGATTTCGGTTGTGTCGATCTTTTGCATTTATGCGGCGATCAATGTGTTGTGGACGCTGATCGTGGGCACGGCCGGGATCTTTTCGCTGGCGACTCTGGCTGTGGTTGGGGTGTCTGGCTATTGCGCGGCGGCGGCCAATGTCTATCTGGGGGTGCCCTGGCCGTTCATGTTGCTGATCGGGCCTGCGGTCGGGTTTGGGTTCGGGGCCTTGCTGGCGGCGCCCTCTACGCGGCTGGACGGGTTGTACTATGCCTTGCTGACCATGGGTGTGGCCGAGATTTGCCGGGTGTTTGTCACGCAGCTGCGGGCGCTGACCCAGACCAACGGGGCGATCACCCAAGTCGACAGCTTTATCCCCGAAGACTGGTTCCTGCAGCGCCCCGGTTTGCTGTTGGGGTTTGCCGGGGCCTTCCTGTTGTTGCTGGGCGCGCTGCTGGTTTGGCGGCTGGTGAACTCGGAACGGTTGGGGATGTTGTTGCGCGTGGCGCGGACATCGCGCGAGGATGAGGCCTTTGCCGAGGCGACGGGGATTGATTTTCGTCGGGCGCGGCTGGAGGTCTTTATGATTTCCTCGGCCGCGCTGGGCGTGGTGGGGGCGTTTTACGCGATGTACTACCGCTCGATTTCGCCGCAGATCTTTTCGCTGGATCAGTTGTTGTTGCTGTTTGCGATGATGGTGATTGGCGGATTGGGCCGGGCCGAGGGTGCGGTTCTGGGGGCGGCGATTGTGACGGCGATCGACAAGGGGCTGATCGAGATGGGTCCGCCTCGGGTGATCCTGATTGCCGTGATCATGATCGGAGTGACGATTTTTGCCCGTGAGGGGCTGACCGGGGCGCGGATGCAGTTCCGCGATTTCCGCAAACGCAAGTCCGGCGAGCGCCGTGCGCATCGGACTGAGAAGGGAGGCGAAGCCATGCCCGAAGAGGCCACGGAAGTTCACGACAAGCAGGAGCTGTATTACCGGCGTTTCAACAAGCGGCTGCGCGAGCGGTTGAAGCTGTTGATCACGCCGGAGCTGATGGAAGAGCACAAGCGCGATCCGCTGGGCCATCATTCGGACGAGTTGAGCCGGGTTCTGAACTATTTCCGGCGCGGTGAGATGGCAGACAAATACATCATTCACCGGATGGTTCCGGCAGAAGAAAAGTTTCGGATCATGGCGGTCTCTGGCGTGCGGGGCATGCCGCCGCGTGTGGTGGATGACCGGGAATATGATGACATCAAAGACGCCTATCACGCCGTGTTCCTGTTGCGTGTGAACGACCTGTTGGAGACCTGAATTGACTGACATCAGACTGTTTGGCTATTGCGATCCGTTGGCGGCGCAAGCCGGTAAGCCCGTGGATTTTATGGTGTCTGCCGAAGGGGTGACCGAGGTAGAGGCGCAGATGGTGCGCCTGGTGCATGGGGATTTCAACCCGGCTGGCCCGGGTTTCATCGAAGAGCCGGTGGATTCGGATGTGCCCGCGCGCCTGAGCGTGCGGCGCCAGTATACGCAGCTGGGATCTTTTGCGCGGGTTGCGGATGCGGGCGGGCTGTTGTCTCCGACCGGGGCGTTTACGGTGCATGCCTTTATCTGGCCGACCATGCCCGGCGGGCAGCGTCAGACCATCTTGGGGCGCTGGTCGGTGAATGGCTCCAAAGGGTATGGGCTGGGCATCAACCCGGAGGGCAAGCTGGAGTTCTGGGTCGGTGACGGGGCGCAGGTGGATCAGGTGACCTCGGACGCGCCGCTGGTGCCGAAGGTCTGGGTGTTGGTGGCGGCCAGTTTTGATCCGGCCACGGGCGAGGCGCGGCTGCGTCAGATTGATGTGCAGAATTCGTGGAATTCGCATATCGGGCCGGTGGTGCCTTATGATCACAACAGCCATGTGGTGGAGCGGTTGCGCTGTGCGCCGGCTGCGCTGGAGACGCCGTTTCTGATTGCGGGCGCCTACGAGGAGAACCCGGATCGCGGCCCGTTTGTGTCGATGCTGTATGAGGGCAAGATTGACCGCTGTGGCGTGGTGGGACGGGCGCTGAGCACGGAGGAGATGGCGGCGATTGCAGCGGGCGAGGTGCCGGCGGATCCGATTGCCTATTGGGATACGACGGCGGGCTATACGGATCGCGGCGTCGGGACCGAGATCGTCGACACGGGGCCCAATGGGCTGCATGCGCAGGGTGTAAACCGCCCGGTGCGGGCGATGACGGGCTGGAACTGGCGCGGGCGGGAGGACAGTTTCCGGCTGGATCCGTCGCAATATGGTGGCATTGCATTTCACAGTGACGCGCTGACCGATTGTG
Organism: Marinibacterium sp.; assembly: GCA_034670145.1. Classification (GTDB taxonomy): domain Bacteria; phylum Pseudomonadota; class Alphaproteobacteria; order Rhodobacterales; family Rhodobacteraceae; genus HXMU1420-2. The sequence goes on along the minus strand of JAXMOA010000001.1, from coordinate 406,066 downwards.
CCTGGCAGGTGAGCGTGACCTGGACGCCGCCAGCGACGCAGCGGTCGGGTGTTTATGCGTTGAAGATCACCTCGGGAGAAGCGGTGGACCGGGTGCCGGTGATCCTGCGTCCGGATCGGCCGCGGGCCAAGATCGCGGTGCAGATGTCGACCTTTACCTATCTGGCCTATGCCAATGAACATATGAGTTTCGACGCGCAGATCGCCCAGGCGATTGTGGCCCATACGCCGGTGATTTCGGGCGATGATCTGGAGTATAACAAACTCCAGGAATTTGGCCTGTCGACCTATGACCATCACACGGATGGGGCGGGGGTCTGTTATTCTTCGTGGAAGCGGCCGATCATCAATATTCGCCCTGGCTATCGCATGGCGGGGATGAACTTTCCCTGGGCGCTGCCTGCGGATCTGAGCCTGTTGTGGTGGCTGGAACATGCCGGATATGACTATGATCTGATCTGCGATCACGATGTGGATCGTGAAGGTGTTTCAGCGATGGAACCTTACAAGGTTGTGCTGAATGTGACGCATCCGGAGTATTACTCGGAAGGGATGCTGGATGCGACCGAGGCCTATCTGCGGGATGGGGGCCGGATGATGTATCTGGGCGGAAACGGCTACTACTGGGTCACGGCCGCCTGTCCGGATGATCCGGCCTGCGTGGAGGTGCGCAAGCTGGACGTCGGGTCGCGCGCCTGGCAGGCAGAGCCGGGCGAGGGCTATCTGGCGACAACCGGCGAGCGGTCGGGTCTGTGGCGGTCGCGCGGGCGGCCTCCGCAAAAGCTGGTTGGTCTGGGCTTTACCACCGAGGGCATGGACCGGTCCGAGCCGTTCGAGCGGATGCCGGACAGTTTCCACAAGCGGGTGGCGTGGATCTTTGACGGGATTGGGGACGAAGAGCTGATTGGCGATTTCGGACTGGCGCTGGGTGGCGCGGCGGGTGTCGAGCTGGATCGTTATGATCTGGCGCTGGGCACGCCGCCGCATACGATGCTGCTGGCCGCTTCGATCAATCACACGGACAATTATCCGCTGGTGTCCGAAGAGATCTCTTATGCCTTTCCGGGGCGCGGTGGATCGCAGGATCCGCAGGTGCGCGGTGACATGATCTATTTCACCACGGCCAATTACGGGGCGGTTTTTGCGGCGGGTTCGATTGCCTGGAGCCAGGCCCTGCCCTGTTATGGCGGCGAAAACAACGTTGCCACTGTTATGCGCAATGTGCTGAATGCCTTTACAAAAGACGGTGTTTTGCCGGGGTCCGAGTTCTCGGGGGAGGAAAAACACTGGCGATAGGGCGCGTAGCGGGCTTTAATACCGTTTCATGAGCACCACCGTTAGTGACCTTTCGGCCTTTGTGCTGGAACTGCATGGACAGGCGCGCGAAAGGGGCGCGGCCAGCCTTGTGGGGTGGGCCGTGTCCAACCTGGCCGAGATGCTGGGGTTTGATTGTGCCTGGTATGGCTGGGGGCAAATCCGCGCCAAGGGCAGTGTGATCCACGCCAGTGCGACGCTGAACCTGCCGGATAATTATTTCGAGTTCTGGACGGAGATGGCTGATCAGGATCTGCTGGTCGATCAGTTTGTGAAAGACCCCAGCTGTGTGCCCACCTATGACCGGTTCGGCAATCGCCAGACGGATGGGATGGAGTATCTGGCGGATGCCTTTGGCCTGAGCAAGATGCTGACGGCCATATGTTGGCGCCCGGATCGGACGGCCTCTTTCTATCTGTCGGCCTATCGCGGTGGCAAGCATGGCCGTCCCTGGACGGCAGAGGATGGCGAGTTTTTGCAATGTGCTGTGGACCACATCTCGTCTGCGGCGCAGGTGGCGGCGCAAAATGATCTGAAGGCGCCGGATGGGGGGCAGGCCTCGGTGTTTCTGAGTGAATACGGGGCGACGATCCTGGGGCTGGGGGCGATGAATGACCGGTTTGGGCATTTGTGGTCGCGCGGGGATGGTGACCGGGTGCCGCGCTGGTTGGCGGATTATGTGGATCAGCCGGGCGAGCATGTGTTGCTGGACCAGAACCTGGTGGCGACCTGCGAGCCCTTGTCGGGCAAGGATGGTTTGTCCTGGCACAAGCTGACCCTGCGCCCGTTGCGCAAATTTGACTTGCTGACCAATCGCGAACAGCAGGTGGCGCAGGTGCTGGCGGATGGGTTGAGCCACAAGGAGACGGCCAAGGTTCTGGGGGTTGCGCCCTCGACGATTCGCAATCAGACGCAGTCGATCTATCGCAAGCTGGACATTGATAACCGCGCCAGCCTGGCATTGCATGTGCAGCCTGCGGACCGGTAGAGCGGTTTGAATTCATGTGAGATTTTGCGGAAATGTTAATCTGACTAAAATTGTCGGATTGACATTCCTGATGGATTTACTCAACTAAGCACATCACCCCGATTCAGGCACCATGTGACGTGTCATCCTGTACCTGTCGGGGGGCTTTGGTTTCGTAAAAAAGGACTCGTCTACCATGACGTATTTTACCCCCGCGGCGAGCGTGCTCGCCCTGACTGTTGGATTTGGGATCGCTGCTCAGGCGGGCGAGGCGGTGAGCAAGGCCGATGTGCTGGCCAATTACGCCAATATGGCCGAGGCCGGTTATGGTGACAGTCTGGTGGCGGCCCAGCGGTTGCAGGCGGCGGTTCAGGTGTTGATTGACGCGCCATCGGCTGAGGCATTGCAGGCGGCGCGGACGGCCTGGTTGGCGGCGCGGGTGCCGTATCAGCAGACCGAAGTGTTCCGGTTTGGCAATGCGATTGTGGATGACTGGGAGGGCAAGGTGAATGCCTGGCCCCTGGACGAGGGTCTGATTGACTATGTGGACGCCTCGTATGGTGGGCCGACGGATGACAATGAGGCGGCGGTTCTGAATGTGATCGCGAACGCGCAGTTCACGCTGTCGGGCGCTGAGGTGGATGCCAGCGAGATCACGCCGGCGCTGCTGGAAGAGCAGTTGCAGGAGGCCGATGGGGTCGAGGCGAATGTGGCCACCGGCTATCATGCGATAGAGTTTCTGCTGTGGGGTCAGGATCTGAATGGTCACGCCTATGGCGCGGGCGAGCGGCCCTGGACCGATTATGCGACGGGCGAGGATTGTACCGGCGGGCATTGCGACCGGCGCGGGGCCTATTTGCAGGCTGCGACTGCCTTGCTGGTGTCTGATCTGGGCTGGATGGCCGAGCAATGGGCGCAAGGCGGCGCGGCACGCGAAGCGGTGATTTCGGATGCGGATGCCGGGGTGACGGCGATGCTGACCGGCATGGGCTCGCTTTCTTACGGCGAGCAGGCGGGCGAGCGGATGCGCCTGGGTCTGATGCTGAACGATCCCGAGGAAGAGCATGATTGTTTTTCCGACAACACGCACAACAGCCACTATTTTGACGGGCTGGGGGTGCAGAATGTGTATCTGGGCGAATATGTGCGGATCGACGGCACGCTGGTGACGGGTCCGTCCCTGTCGGATCTGGTGGCGGCGGTTGATCCGGCGCTGGATACCGAGATGCAGACCAAGCTGTCGCATACGATGTTTTCGCTCGCGCGGATCAAGACGGCGGCTGAGGCTGGGTTCAGCTATGACATGATGCTGGAGCAGGGCAATCAGGCCGGTGAGATGCTGGTCATGGGGGCCGTTGACGGGTTGGTCGATCAGACCCGCAGCATCGAGCGTGTTGTTGCGGTGCTGGGCGCGGATGCGATTGCATTCGAAGGCTCGGATAGTCTGGACAACCCCAGTGCGGTTTTTGAGTGAAGCAACTCTGAACCACTGACCTGAAAATTAACAAAACTACACAGAAGCAAAGCCAGCTTTCGCCAGCGTCGCCACTGTTTTTCTCTGCATGAAAGACGCTGAAATGAACAAGATGCTTGGTCGGACGCTGGCCTTTTCCTCCTCTTTTGCGATGCTGACCGCGGCGCCGGTGCTGGCGCAGGATGGCACCTCGCAGTTTGAATGGGAGGGTGAGATCGAGATTGGCAATGAGTCCGTGTTTCACTCTGACGTTGCTGGCAATGAGATCAGCAACACCTACGCCACGATCAGCCTGGGCGCGACCTATCGGTTTGGCCCTGGCATTGCGGCGTTTGGGACGCTGACTGCCGAGTCGCTGACCGATCCGGTATCGGATCGGGCGTTCAAGGATATGGGGATCTATGTCGAAGAGCTGGGCCTGCAATTTGCTGTCGGAGATCAGGTGACGGTTTCGCTGGGCAAGTTGCATCCGGTCTTTGGCAGCGCCTGGGATGATACGGCGGGCTTCTTTGGTGGGTCGTTGGCCGAGGATTATGAATTGGTCGAGCAGATCGGTATTCTGGCGGATGTCGAAGTGATGGCGGGCGGTGTTTTGTCCATGGGCGCGTTCTTTGCCGATACGACGGTGTTGAGCGAGTCGGTCGGGTTTGACCGGGGGCGCAATCAGGAATCGGCGGGTGGCGCTGGCAACACAGGCACGCTGGACAATGTTGCGATCCAGTGGCGTCAGGAGATTGGCGATACCTTCTACCAGATCGGCGCGCGGCATCTGTCCAAGGGAACCGGTGATGTGAGTGACGAAAATGGCATCCTGCTGGGTTTGGGCCATAATTTTGGCGACACTGTCGGCGTGTTTGCCGAGCTGGCCCGGTTCAACAACTTTGGCGGCGGCGTCGATGATGCCACCTATGCGACGTTGAACGGGGCCTACTACATGGGGCCCTGGTCGTTCTCGGGCACTTTGGCGACGCGGGATCTGGACAGTGCCGGGCGGACCGATCTGGCCTCTGTCGGTGCAGAGTATGAGTTGGGCAACGGCATGACGCTGGGCGGGGCCCTGGCCTATGTGGACGAGGCGGGCACCAAGAACAATATCATTGGTGTGAACCTGGTGATCCCATTGGGGGGCTAGACAGGAGGTGACTTGGGCGACCTGTGATCGGATGAGATCAGGCGGGTCGGTGGCGACGATGTGTCCGTGTTCAGTTTCTGGCTTGGATGAGCGAAACTGGGGTGCAGACTGTTGTGGCTGATTGAAATTCTGGAAACCGAGCTGCGCTATGACATTACGGCCTGAGCGGAAGTCACGGCGCGGCCATTGGCATCGTAAAAGAATGAAACTGAGTAAAGCTGTTGTTTTCGTAACAATTTTGGGGTCTGCCGCTTCGGCGGGCCCTTTGGATGAGCCGCATTTGAGGGTTGTGCCCCGAACGGCGCAAGAGGCGGCGCGGGTGGCCGGGGTGACGGCGGTTGCCACAGAGTTTACCGCGCCACAGAAGTTCGAGGAATTGTCCGCTGGCGCTGCGACGGTGCGGGTGACGCCGGATGCAAATGCGTTTTCCCTGCCATCGGGCAATATCAGCTTTGAAAAAGAGCTGGATTTCAAGGTCGGCAACGGGCTGTTTCGCAAGCTTTGGGTGTCGGCGCCGTCTTCGACGCTGGCGTCGGATGGGCTGGGGCCTTTGTACAACGCGCGGTCCTGCCAGCGTTGTCATGTGAAAGACGGGCGCGGGCATCCGCCCGAGGGTCCGCAGGACAATGCGATTTCGATGTTTCTAAGGGTCTCGGTGCCCGGCGGGCCAGAAGATGGGATTGCCGAGATCGAAGGGTATCTGGCGACACGGCCTGACCCGGTCTATGGCACCCAGTTGCAGGATTTCTCTTTGCCGGGGATTGCGGCAGAGTATCGGTTGGGGATCACCTACGAAGAGGTGGAGGTCGCCCTGTCCGAGGGCGAGCAGGCGCAGTTGCGGGTGCCGACCTATGAGGCGGCGGATCTGGGCTATGGGCCGCTGGCCCCGGGCGCGATGCTGAGCCCGCGCGTGGCGCCGCAGATGATTGGTCTGGGTCTGCTGGAGGCGATCCCGGCGGCCGATATCCTGGCGCTGGCGGATCCGGAGGATGCGGATGGTGACGGTATTTCGGGGCGGCCCAATGTGGTCTGGTCTGACGCGTTCAATCAGCCGATGCTGGGCCGGTTTGGGTTGAAGGCCGGGGCGCCTACGATCCGCGAGCAATCTGCCGGGGCATTTGCCGGGGATATCGGCATCTCGAGCCCGCTGCACCCGGCGCCCTGGGGTGAATGCTCGGCTGCGCAAGAGGATTGCCGGGCGGCGCCGCATGGGGATCAGGACAGTCGCGGTTTCGAGATTGACGCGGAGGGGTTGGATTTTGTGACCTTCTACAGCCGCAATCTGGCCGTGCCGGAACGGCGCGATGTGGGCGCGCCCGAGGTGCTGCGCGGCAAGCAGGTGTTTTTCGAGACGGGGTGCAGCGCCTGCCATCAGCCTGCGTTTGTGACCCATCGACTGGAGGATCAGCCCGAGCAGAGTTTTCAGCTGATCTGGCCCTATACGGATATGCTGTTGCATGACATGGGCCCCGGATTGGCGGATCATCGCCCCGAGGCGCGGGCGACGGGCATGGAATGGCGCACAGCGCCGCTGTGGGGGATTGGTCTGACCGGGCAGGTGTCGGGGCATACCTATTTCCTGCATGACGGGCGGGCGCGCAATTTGCTGGAGGCGATCCTGTGGCATGGGGGCGAGGCGCAGGCGCAGCGTGACTCTGTGGTGGAGATGCCGGCGGCGGATCGTGCGGCGTTGCTTCGGTTTTTGGAGAGTTTGTGATGCGGCGTTTCTGTATTGGTCTGTTTGTGTTGTTTGCGGTGCCTGTCTGGGCCGGGACACCTGATATCAAGGGCATCGTCGAGGGCCATATCCTGCCGCGTTATCAGGCCTTTGCCGAGGCGTCGCAGGCGTTGGACCAGGCGGCGCAGGCGGATTGCGCGCCTCAGAGCGATACCTTGCGCGCGGCTTATGGCGCGGCGTTTGATGCCTGGATGGGCGTCAGCCATTTGCGTTTTGGTCCCTCCGAGCAGGGGGACCGGGCGTTTGCGCTGGTGTTCTGGCCGGATTCCCGGGGCAAGACGCCCAAGGCATTGGCGGGGTTGATGCAGCGACAGGATCCGGTGGTGGCCGAGGCGGCGACCTTCCGCACGGTGTCGATTGCGGCGCGCGGGTTCTTTGCGCTGGATTACCTGCTGTTTGATCCGCAGTTTGTCGAGGCGCCGCAAGCGGCCTATCGCTGTCAGCTGATACAGGCGGTGGCGCGTGATATTGCGGGGACGGCCGATGCGATCTGGCAGGATTGGGACGCAGGCTATGGCGACAGGATGAGCCACCCCGGAAACGAGACCTATCGGACCGAGACCGAGGCCGCGCGCCAGATTTTCACGGCGTTGATCACTGGGTTGGAGTTTACCTCGGATGCCCGGTTGGGGCGGCCTTTGGGCAGTTTTGACCGCCCGCGTCCGCGCCGGGCCGAGGCATGGCGATCGGGGCGGTCCTTGCGCAATGTGGTGTTGTCGCTGGAGGCAACGCGGGATCTGGCGGATCGTTTGTCGGGGGGTGATGCGGCGATGCTGGCCGGGTTTGATCGCGCTTTGGCGCAGGCGGCGCGGTTGGAGGATCCGGTGTTTGCCGGGGTGGTTGACCCGCAGGAGCGGCTGCGGATCGAGGCGTTGAAGCAGCGGATAGATGATCTGCGGGCGCAGTTGGCGCTGGAGCTGGGGCCGCAGCTGGGCCTGGAGGCCGGGTTCAATTCGCTGGATGGTGACTGATGACGGATCGGCGGGGGTTTCTGGCCGGGTTGCTGGCGACCGGCGTTGCGCCGCGCGCGGGCTGGGCCGAGGCTGGGCAGCCGGTTGTTCTGGCGGCGGGGATGCGGCCGGATGGCGTTTATGTGCTGTGCGGTCTGGGGCGCGACGGCGGGCTGCGGTTCACCGTGCCCTTGCCCGCGCGCGGCCACGCGGCGGCGGCGCATCCGGAGCGTGCGGAGGCGGTGGCCTTTGCCCGTCGGCCGGGGCGGTTTGCGCTGATTCTGGATTGTGTGAGCGGAGCCGAACGGGCCCGGTTGCAGGCCCCGGCCGGGCGCCATTTCTATGGGCACGGCGCGTTTTCCGGTGATGGGCGCATATTGGTCACGACCGAAAACGACTATGAGGGCGCGCGCGGTGTTCTGGGGTTTTGGGACGTCACGCGGGGCTATCGGCGGATGGGCGAGGTTGGCTCTGGCGGGGTTGGCCCGCATGAGATCCGCCTGATGCCGGATGGCCAGAGCCTGGTGGTGGCCAATGGCGGGATCGAAACCCATCTGGAGACCGGGCGCGCCAAGCTGAACCTGGGCGAGATGCGGCCGAACCTGAGCTATGTGGATCTGGACGGGATGATGTTGGAGCAGGTGGCGCTGGCGCCTGACCTGCACCAGAACTCGATCCGGCATCTGGCGGTGGCGCGGGATGGGACGGTGGCCTTTGCGATGCAATGGCAGGGGGATATCTATGACAGCCCGCCGCTGGTGGGGATGCATCAGCGCGGTAGTGCAGCGCGGTTGATCGGGACCGAGGCCGATGGCGCGGACATGCAGGGCTATGGGGGCAGTGTGGCCGTGCTGGCAGATGGGGCGCAGGTGGCGGTGACCTCTCCGAAAGGTGGGGTGGCGCGGGTCTATGGTGCCTCGGGGAGGCTGGAGGCGCGGGTGGCGCTGGCGGATGTCTGCGGGGTTGCGGCCCTGAGGCATGGGAGCGAGGGTTTCTGGCTGACGACGGGTGATGGGCTGGTGACCGACATGGGCGCGTCCTGGCAGATGCGCCATCCCATGCGGTGGGACAATCATTTGGTTGCCCTGTGATTTAGGCGTGATCCAGGGGCGTGATCTGGCGGCTTGACGGGCGGCTTGACGGGCGGCTTGACGGGCGCGGAGCCGTTGGGAACAGGCGGGGTTGCACCGGGATAGTACCGGGATTGCGTTGCGGACCTCTGGACAGTAGAGCGCGTATCAGAGTTTGGTCCAACGTGGCGGGGAGGCGACGATGGCGCGTGATATTGGCATTGGCATTGTGGGTGGTGGCTATATGGGCAAGGCCCATGCGGTGGCCATGGCCTCGGTCGGGGCGGTGTTCGACACCGGCCTGCGGCCCCGGCTGGAGATGGTCTGTGGCCAATCCGCCGAGAGTTCGCAGCGGTATCGCGCGGCCTATGGCTTTGCGCGGGGGGCGGCCAGTTGGCAGGAACTGGTGGCGGATCCTGCGGTGGAGGCTGTGGTGATCGCAACGCCGCAGAGCCATCACCGCGAGATTGCCCTGGCGGCCTTTGCGGCGGGCAAGCCTGTGTTGTGCGAGAAGCCTTTGGGGGCCTCGCTGGAGGATGCGCGGGCGATGGTTGCGGCGGCAGAGGCCTCTGGGCAGGCCAATATGGTGGGTTTCAATTATATCCGCACGCCCGCCAGCCAATATGCGCGGGCGTTGATCGCCCAGGGTGAGATTGGCGATGTGACCTGGTTTCGCGGGGAACATACCGAGGATTTTTATGCCGATCCCGGCCTGCCGGTGAATTGGCGGGCGCGGGATATGTCCAATGGCACGATGGGGGATCTGGCGCCGCATATGATCAATGCGGCGCTGGCCCTGATCGGCCCGGTGGCGCGGGTGATGGCCGAGGTCGAGACGGTGCATGCGCAGCGACCGGGCGGCACGGTGACCAATGACGATCACGCGCAGATGATGTGCCGGTTCGAGAGTGGCGCCATTGGTCATATGTATTTCAGCCGGATCGCGACCGGGCGCAAGATGGGCTATGCCTATGAGGTGCATGGCACCAGGGGCGCCTTGCGCTTTGATCAGGAAGATCAGAATGCGCTGTGGCTGTACCGGGCGGATGGGGACGAGGCGCAGCGCGGGTTTCGCAAGATTTTGACGGGCCCGGCGCATCCGGATTACGAAGTGTTCTGTCAGGGGCCGGGACATGGGACCGGCTATCAGGATCAGATCATCATCGAGGCGCGCGATTTCCTGCGTGCGATCGAGACCGGAGCGCCGGTCTGGCCGACGTTTCGGGATGGGTTGGATGTGTCTCGGGTTGTGGCGGCGGCGCTGCGCTCGGCAGAGGTAGAGGCCTGGGTGCCTGTGTCTGAATTTTGAGGTGAGCGGATATGACAAAGTTGAAATGGGGCCTGATCGGGGGCGGTGAAGGCAGTCAGATCGGGCCGGCGCATCGGCTGGGAGCCGGGCTGGACGGGGCGTTTGAGTTTGTGGCTGGCGCGTTGGATCATCGCCCTGAGGCGGGGCGCGCCTATGGGCAGCGGCTGGGGTTGCAGGCGGATCGGTCTTATGGGGACTGGCGCGAGATGCTGGCGGGCGAGGTCGCGCGCGAGGATCGTGTGGATCTGGTGACTGTGGCCACGCCGAATGCGACTCATTTCGAGATCACGCGGGCCTATCTGGAGGCCGGGTTTCATGTGCTGTGTGAAAAGCCGATGACGATGAACCTGGAGGAAGGCGAAGAGATCGTGCGTCTGGCGCAGTCGACCGGGCGGATCTGTGCGGTGAACTATGGCTATTCGGGCTATTCTTTGGTCCGGCATATGCGGGCGATGGTGGCGCGGGGGGATCTGGGGGCGATCCGTCTGGTCAAGGCCGAGTTTGCCCATGGCCATCATGCGGATGCGGCGGATGCGGATAATCCGCGCGTGCGCTGGCGCTATGATCCGGCGCAGGCTGGTGTGTCGGCACAATTTGCGGATTGCGGGATTCATGCGCTGCATATGGCCAGTTTCGTGATCGGGCAGGAGGCAGAGCGTTTGTCTGCGGATACGGTGTCTTGCATTGCAAGCCGCGAGCTGGAGGATGACGCGATGGTCAATCTGCGCTTTGACGGTGGCGCGGTGGGGCGTTTGTGGACCTCTTCGATCGCTTTGGGGCGTCAGCATGGTTTGACGTTGCAGGTGTTTGGCGAAAAGGGCGGGTTGGCCTGGGCGCAGGAGCATCCCAATCAATTGGCCTGGATGCCTTTGGGGGGCCGGGTGCAGACCATTGAACGGGGCGAGGCCGGATTGAGCCCGGAGGCGGATCGCACCAGCCGGGTGACGGTTGGCCATGCAGAGGGCATGCCGCTGGCCTTTGCGAATATCTATGCCGATCTGGCCGAGGAGATCTCGGCCGCCAAGGCGGGTCGTGCGCCGGATCCGGCGGCGGGTCTGTATCCACGGGCGCAGGACGGGTTGCGCTCGATGGCGGCGGTGTTCGCTGTGGCGCAAAGTGGCCGGGCGGATGGGGCCTGGGTGGATGCGCGGCCCGAGATGTTTCGGAATTAGCCAGACGGTGTTTGAACGGGGGCGCGTTTGGGCGAAAGCAGACGCTCAGATTGCGGTCTGAGCTGTCTGCTTATGAATTGGTCGTCAGTTTTTGTGCGTCTTCTTCCTGGAAGTAGGCCCGCAGGTTTTCGACAAACATCTTGACCAGGCGGCGCGGGTTGTCGGGCAGATGGCCGAACACGATCTTGAAGGATTCCACCGCCGGGCAAAGCGGCACGGCAGTGACCTTGTCACCTGCGTAGGTCACCTCGTTCGCTGTGACCATGTGGAGCAGGGAGCATCCGACGCCGTTTCCGACAAGGCTGCGCACCATTTCCAGCGAGGTTGCAGTCGCGGCGATATTGGGTCGGACACCTGCCTGATCGAATTGGGCGGCGTAATATTCGCTGACCACGGGCAGGTCGAGCAGCACAAGGTTCTGATCGGAGAGATCACCCAAGGCGATGCTGGGCCGCGTGGCAAAGGGATGGGATGCGGGCACCAGGACGTAGGCGGGCACCTCGAGCAGGGTTTCATATGTGATGCCGGGTTTCATGGCATTGGCGACGCAGACGATCACGTCATAAGCGCCCGAAACAAGCCCGTCCTGAGCGCTTTGGTTGTCGCATTCAAAGAATTTGACGGATACATCATCGTTGTCGGCCAGCATTTGTTTGACGACTTGCGGCATGAAGGCGGGCGCGGCCGGCGCATAATAGCCGACGCGCAGCGTGCCGGTCAGTTGGGTGCGCATGTCGCCGCTGTCGCGCATCAGGATTTCGTATTCGTCCAGCAGGCTTTGGATTTTGGCCACCATCTGCTGGCCCGTCGCGGTCAGGGTTATGCCCTTGGACCGGCTGCGCAGGGTCAGTTTCAGGCCAAACCCCGCCTCGACCTGATTGATGGCCGTGTGAACGGCAGAGGGCACGACATTCACCACTTTGGCGGCTTCGGTAATGCTGCCCTCGCGGATGGCGGCCATGAAATAGCGCAGGGCCTTGAGGGTGATGTCGCCGGTCATTGCGCGTCCTTTATATTCTGAATTCCAGAATACAATATTCCATTAATTCTGATTTTAGAAAGTCAAATTCTCGCCGATACTGTCCGGTGAAACAGGCCAAAAGGGGTCCCGGGATGCGCAGTTCAGCAAGGGTTGTTATCGTTGGTGGGGGTGTCAGCGGACTGTCAGCGCTATACCATTTGACCCTGGAGGGCTGGAGCGATGTCGTGTTGTTGGAGCGCAACGAGCTGACGTCGGGCACGACCTGGCATTCGGCTGCGCAATGCCCACAGCTCGCCTTCAACCAGCTGCTGCTGCTTTTGCGTCAATATACCATTGGTCTCTACAAAGAGCTGGCGGAGGATCCGGATTACCCGATCAACTACCACCACCGCACGGGCGGCATGCGGCTGCTGACGGATCAGAACAACATGGATGCGTCACACCATATCATCTCGGTGGCCAAGGGGCTGGGCATCGACTTTGATCTGCTGGATCCGGCCGAGGCTGTTCGGCGCAACCCGCTGGTGAATGAGGACGGTTTGCTGGGCGCTTTGTGGGATGATCTGGACGGTGATATCGACCCGGCGCAACTGTGTCAGGCGCTGGCGCGGCGGGCGCGCAAGGCCGGGGCAGAGATCAATCGGAACTGTCCTGTCACCGGGTTGACCCAGAAACCAAACGACGAATGGATCGTGCATACGGACAAGGGTGACATTGCGGCCGAACATGTGGTGATCGCTGCCGGATATCGCGCCAATGAAGTCGGTGACATGCTGGGTCTCACCTATCCGGTCATCAGCATGGAGCACATGTATTTTGTGACCGAGGACATCCCCGACCTTGTCGCGCGCGAGTCCCGTGTGCCGATGGTACGCTGCCCGCGCGATACGTTTTACATGCGGCAGGAAAAGAAGGGGCTGTTGGTTGGCATCTACGAGTATGATTGCAAGACCTTCGGGATGGACGGCATTGACCCCGACTTTGTGAATGCGCTGTGTCCGGATGATCTGGACCGTCTTTTGCCCAAGATGGAGCCGATCTTTGACCGTCTTCCTTGCCTGCAGGACGTTGGGATCAAATCCGTGGTGAACGGCCCCATTGCCTATGCCGCAGACGCGGGGCCTCTGGTGGGCAAGCAACCGGGGCGGCGCAATCTATGGTCCATGAATGGCATCCGCGTGGGGATCGGCGAAGGCGGTGGCTATGGCAAGATGCTGGCGCAGATGATGGTGCATGGCGAAACCGAATGGGACACCTGGCAGCTTGACCCGCGCCGGATCACCAGCTTTGCCAACACGGAATATACCGCGCTGAAGTCCATCGAAGATTACCAGATGGAGTTTCAGTGGCATATGCCACATGAACACCGCCCCGCCGGTCGCCCCGCCAAAACCACGCCTCTTTACCCGCTGTTGCAGGCGCAGGGCGCTGAGTTTGGTGTCGTGAACGGGTGGGAGCGGACAAGCTTTTACAAACCCACGCCCGATTTTGTCGAAGAACACAGCTATCACTTTTGCAATTGGCACGATGTTGTCGGGGCCGAGGTCAACGCCGTGCAGACAAAGGTCGGGATCGCGGAGCTCTCGGGATTTAACCGGTTTGAGATCACCGGCAAAGAGGCCGCCGGCTGGCTGGACAGCCTGACCTGCACCAAGCTGCCCAAGGCGGCGGGGCGTGTCGGGCTGTGCTATTTCCTGAGCGATAACGGCAATATTGATGCCGAGGCGACGGTGGTGAAGTTTGGCGAAGACCGGCTTTGGTATTGCTCGGCCGCAGCTGCGGAATATCACGATATGGACTGGCTGAGCGAGCGGCTGCCTGCCGGATCAGACATACAGATCACCAGCCTGACCAATAGCCACACGGTTCTGATCATCGCAGGGCCGCAGGCGCGTGCCTTGATGGATGCGGCTTGCCCTCGCAGCCGTTTTGCCCAGGCGGATTTTCCCTGGATGACGGCGAAATCCTGCTTTGTCGGCCATGTCGAGGCGACGGTCATGGCCGTCAGTTTTTCGGGCGAGCAGGCGTTTGAGGTTCATATCCCGAACATTCAGCTGCACGCGGCCTATCTGGCGCTGACCCGCGCGGGCGAGGCCTATGGCCTGACGCATTTCGGGATGTATGCCATTGAATCCATGCGGATGGAAAAAGGGTATGGCCATTGGAAAGGGGATTTCATCACCGAGTTCAATCCGATGGAGGCAGGTGTCGACCGCTTTGTCGATATGTCCAAGACCTTTCCTGGCAAAGACGGGTTGAAACGCCAGATCGCGCTGGGCAACAGACGCAACAGGGTGCTGATCGAACTGGACAGCGCAACCGCACCCGCCCATGCGGGCGAGGCCGTGTTTGATGCAGAGGTGCCTGTTGGCACGATCACGTCGGCGTCCTGGGGATATCGTGTCAAAAAGAACCTTGCGATGGCCTATGTCGATCCGGCACGGGCGCATGTGGGCAGCAAGCTGAGCGTTCTATTGGTGGGCCAAACGGTTGGGGCAACTGTGGTGGATGCCTGCCTCTATGATCCGGACCACGCAATTCCGCGCGGCAAAGCGTTGTAGCCGACAGTTGACCCAAACGGGCGTGCGCCGCTGGTCTGGACGGATGGCAGGGGCTGCGCGCGCGGCGTTTCGGTGGACTTGGCGGCGTCAGGCCCCATGAAACCTTCCGCAAAATCGACGTCTCAGATTAGGGCGGTGTTATCGCAGAATTGATTCCCCTGACGCCGCTCGCAGCGCGTATTGCCCCGCTGTGTGCAGGTTTTTGTGGAGTTTTTGCGATTTTTTTACGGGTATAAGAGGTTTTTTACGCATTTCTTACTCGGTGATTTGGCATGTCTTGCGTTAGAAATACTGTAGCACGTGGCGATGGCTCTGTCGTATTTAAGGGTCGAACCCGTGCATGCGAGGGTATTTAAACCAAGCATTTTCCCGTTTCCTCAAAGCGGGCCAAGGCTTTTGTTCGACCTGGGTGTTCTGTTCCGGGGACTCTGGGTATTCGGGCGATTTTCGGTCCAAAGGTATGCTGGTTCGGGGCTTTGGTCTCGGACCAGCTGCCGGATCGGAAATGGCCCGAATTTCGTTTTCCCTGTCTTTGCTTTCAGCGCCGATCTTTTCCTGTGCGCCTGTCTTGCTTTCTGGATGTGCCAGACGAAAAAAAGGCGGTCCTTTGCAGGACCGCCAGTTATCCCGTGAAGAGGTAAAACTTTGCGGGAATGGGAAAAGGGGTCAGTCGGGCGGCGGCTGAAACCGGGCCTGTAGGGTGACGGCATCGCCGCGTTGCAGATGAGAGATGTTCGGGTCCAGCGGGCGGATCAGCAGCGCCCAGTTTTGCAGGCTAACCGTCAGTGCGGCGCTGTTGAGCGGGCTGCTGCCGGTTTGATGCAGCGCGGCCTGTGGAATTTCCAGATTGTCGAGCAGGGCGCCCAGCGGTCGGTCGAGGAGCGTATAGCGGTGGGGTGTCGTTTCGGTGGCCCCCAGGGCGAGGAGTTTTGCATAGATCTGAGCGTCAGACAGGGCCGGTGGCATCAGGTTGGGGACCGGCAGCGTGACGGGGGGCTGGTCTTCGATCTGCGGGGTGCGCAGGACGGCGCGGACGACGAACCGGGTCTGGGCGATGGGGTTTTCCAGGATATGGGGCAACATGGTGGGATGTTTGCCGGCGCGCATGGCGGCGAGGTGATCCAGGTTGCAATCGTGGAAATAGGCATTGCCCAGGAACATGCGCAGGGCGAACTCGGTTTTCCAGCCCAGCCCGAGGCCGCTGTAATGGGGCGCGCCCAGGGCGTCCTGGCCCATGTAGATGCAGTTTTCCCCGGTCCAGCCGCCGTCTGGGGCGTGTTTTGGGTAATCGTCCTTGTTGCTGAAATAGACATAGTCGCCCGGCACGGCGATCACGTCTCCGCGTTTGTAGTCTGGCGTGATCGGGGTGATCTGGGTCAGGAACCGGGTGGCGAGGGTCTGGATATGGCCCTGAGCGTCAGGGTCGTGGAGCGACCATTGCCCGATATAGGCGGGGCCGTAGTGGTGGTTGAGCGCATCCAGGCGCTCTGGCCCCAGTGCAGAGAGCGCGCCCAGCAGGACAGACAATTGCAGCGCGCCTGCGCATTCGCCCCGGAACGGATAGACAGAGGCCAGCGCCGCAGAAAGCGGGACATCGGATTTCAGTTTGAAGACAAAGCCGGTCCAGGGGCTGAGCGTCGGGAGATGGACCCAAGGGGCGTCAGATGCCGGGACCGGCGCGGGCGCGGTCAGCACGCTTTGGCCTGTGTCAGCACCCGGGGCCCAGAGGGCCTGAAGCGTGTCCAGAAAGCCCAGTGTGGGCGGGACGCCGTCGGGCGGTTCGGCATAATCGGCGTCGATCTGGCCGGAACAGATGGCATGCATGGCCGAGACCACGGCGCTGCGCAGGGCGATGTTTTCGCGCAGATCATCCAGGGTTTCGAAGCTGTGCAGCAAATTGTCCGAGATCATTGCGTCGATCACCTCGAGCGCGAAAGGGTCGGCCAGGGCGATGATGTCTTCGAGGCTGTTTGAGGTAAAGGCCGGGTCGGACCAGAGCGTTTGGGACACGGCGGCATATTTGAGTTGAGACAGAAAGGCCGCCGGGTTGCGCCCAAGCGGTTTGTTGTTGATCCAAAGGCCGGATTTGGACATTTCGGGCGATCCGCTGGTTTTGCATGTTGTTGCCCAAGGCTAGTCCCCTTTGCCGTGATCCCGGCATAAGAAATACGTAAAAAATGCAATGAGGCCGGGTGTTTGCGGGTTTTGGTGCCAAACACTCTCCTTTAGCGTGACAAGGTCACAGCTATTTGACCAAACATTGAGCTTTCGCATGTTTTCTGGTCTTGATCTTGGGGCGTCACGGACAAAGCTTTGAAAGGAGCGATCTGTGTGGACTGGTTTGGGTGGTTCGGACCAAGGGGGCAGAAGGGCGAGGGCGGTGAGTCGGGCATGACATTGGAGATCAGGCTATTCGGCCGTTTCGCTGTCTGTGGCGCAGATGGCGTGACAATGCGGTTTCCGACGCGCAAGTCTGAGGCCCTGCTGGCCTATCTGGCCAATCGCCTGGGCGAGGATGTGTCGCGCGAGGGCGTGGCGGATCTGTTGTGGCCGCGCAGTGGCCCCGAACAGGCGCGGGCCAGCCTGCGTCAGGAAATGTCGGTGTTGCGGCGGGTTCTGGGCCCGGCGGCGGCTGGCGCGGTCGAGACCCATGGAGACCGTATCCGTCTGGCGGCCACTGCGGCGGATGTGGATGTGGCGCGGTTTCGTCAGCTCTGTGCGGACGCCACGTTTGACAGCACCGCCGGATTGGACGCGGCGATCGCGGCCCTGGGGCTGAGCGCGGCGCCTTTTCTGGATACATTCCGCATTTCGAGCCAGCCGTTTTCGGACTGGATCTGGTCCGTCGGGCAGGCGTTGGAGACTCAGGCGCTGACCCTGGGTGACGGGGCTTTGACGCAGGCCCTGGCGATGGAGGAGTCGCGGCGGGCGGCTGAAATTGCCACGCATGTGTTGCGGATTGACGGGACGGTTGAGGCGGCCCACCGGGCCCTGGTTGAGCGCTATTTGGAGCAGGACAATCTGACCATGGCGCGGCGGCAGATGCGCCAGTTTCAGGAGGCCATGCGCCAGCACCCGGATGGTGGGGCCTCGGCGCAGATGTTGGCGCTGCAAGCCCGGGTGAAAGGGACCGAGACGCCGCCGGGAGCAGAGGCTGATCCGGTCGCGGCACCCGATGCGGCGGCCGCGCTGCCGCAGCGGCGGGGGATGGTCATTTTGGCGGTTCAGGCGGATCTGGATATTGATGACCCAGAGCTGTTTGAACAGGCGGTTTTGGCGTTCAGCGACGCGGTGCGGCGCGTGGTCGAGGATCAGGGCGGCACGCCGCTGTTGATGTTCAACGGCCAGGTTTTGGCAGGTTTTGGCTATCCCGTGGGGCATGATCGCGATGTGGACCGGGCGATTGCGGCGGGGTTGGACAGTGTTGTGGCGGTTCAGGACTTGCCAGAGGGGGTGACCTGTCGTGTGGGGGTGGCGCAGGGCGTCGTTCTGGTGTCGCCCGCGCCTGCTGGTGATGCGGCTTTTGCAGTGTCGGGGGCCGTTGTGCGCGCGGCGGAGGCTCTGGCACGGGCGGCGTCGGCGGGGGCGGTTCTGGTCTCGGGCGATGCGCAGGCGGCGATGGCCTCGGGGCTGGAGGTGCAGGGGGTGGCGCAGTTGCCGGGCGCGGGGCGGGTGATGCCGCGGCGTGGGCAGGCGCGGTCTGTGTCGACGCTGTTTCCCGCGCACAGCCATATGTTGGTGGGACGGGACGATCCGTTGAAAGAGGCAATGGCGCGGCTGGAACGTGCGGCGGATGGGGCTGGCGGGGCGATCTCGGTTCTGGGGGGACCTGGCGAGGGCAAGACCCGGCTGGTTCAGGAAATCGCCGAGCGGGCGGTGGCGCGGGGGTTTGCAACCCATGTTTTTCAGGGGCAAGTGACCAAGCGGCGCTCTACCCTGGCGCCGGTCATCGACTTTATGGAGCGGGAAGGCGCGTTTGAGGACCTGTCCGAACCGGCGGGGCTGGAGGTCTGGCTGAAGCAGATCTGTGCAGAGTTGTTGCCGGGGGCGGCGTATTTCCGGGCGCTTTATGGTGCGCGCGATGCGGGGGGCGTGGCAGCGGAAACAGGATGCAAGGTCGGGGCCGAGGAACTGCCGGCGCATGTCACACGGGCGGCGCTGGATTGGTTTGCGGGGCTGGTGCGTCTGGCATCGGTGCAGCGGCCAGTTTTGTTGATATGCGAAGATGTCCATTGGTACGACGTGACGACACTGGAGGCGCTGACCCGTGCGATCGAGGGGCTGGATGGGGCGCATTGCTGTGTCTTGCTGACCTCGCGGATGGCGCAGGCGCCCGCGCTGGTGCGCCATGCGCAGATGCATCAGATCGAACTGTCCGCTTTGGGGATGCAAACGGCGGATCAGTTGCTGTGCGGGTTGCTGGGCGAGGTGACGATGCCGGAACAGGCGCGGGCTGTGGTTCTGGGCCGGGCCGAGGGCAATCCGCTGATCATCGAGGAATTTGCCAGGGCCATCATTTTGCGTGCCGGTCCGTCGGGCGCTGCTGGCCGCCCGGATCAGGTGGGAGAGGTCGGGCAGGAGCTGGCGCCCAGCGTGCCTGCCGATGCGGTGATCGCCGCGCCCGAGCGGTTGCTGCCGTTGCTGCTGGCGCGGATCGACAGTGTCCCGGGCGCGATACAGGTGTTGCAACATGCGGCGGTGCTGGGGCCTCGGTTTTCGGTCTCGGTTCTGGCGCGGCTGATGCATCCGATTGTGCCGCGCGCGCCCTTGTTCGAGGAACTGGAGGCTGCGGGGATCGTCTTTGCGGCGCGCCGGGGCAGTGACGCGAGCTATATCTTCAAACATGCGCTGGTGGGTGAGGCGATCTATTCGACCATCCCTTTGCGGCGTCGGGGCGAGATGCACGCGCGCGCGGCCCGGGCCCTGATTGCGCAATCGCGCGTGCAAGAGGGCGAGGTGGCCGGGCATTTCCGCCTGGCCGGGGCGCATGGCGAAGCGGCGCGGTACTATGAGCTGGCCGGGGATCGTGCGGTGCGGGTGGCGGCACATGCCGAAGCGATTGGCGCTTATGGCGAGGCGCTGGAGATGGCACGGCATTTGCCACAGTCCGAGGATTTGATGCGGCGAGAGCTGATGTTGAACCGCAAGATTGCGGCGCAGCATATCGGGTTGCGGGGGGTTCCCACCGCGCAGGCGCAGGCGTTTTTTGAGCGGGCGCATGTGCTGAGCGAGGATCTGGCCGATGTCGAAGAGATGGTGAACGCGGCCTGGGGTCTGTGGAGCATCCACTTGATGGTGGCCGAGATGGACGCCTGTCTCAGGACGGTGGACGGGTTGCGGCGCGGATTGGGCAATCAGGTTTCGGCCGCAGGGCGTTTGATCCTGGAATATATGGCAGGGGTCAGCCACGCCTATTGCGGAACGCTGGACGAGGCCGTGCATCATTTGCGCCGGGTCGAGGAATTGAGCACGCCCGAAATGGTGGACGATCTGCGGATGCGCTTTGGGATGGACATCGGCCTGACGGCGAGCAGTTTTCTGGGCTGGGTTTATGCGTTGCAGGGGGATGCGGATGCGGCGGATGCGGCATCCGGGCGGGCGCTGGATCTGGCGCGGCACCACAAATCCGGGCTGAGCCAGGTGTTTGCGGATGTGTTCTCGGCCACGAAATGCCTGTTTCTGGGCCAGAACGAGGCCGCGCGCCGACATGCGCAGGCGGCCCTGCGGGGGGCCGAAGAAAAGCAGTTCGCGCAGTGGATCGCGCAGGCCAAGATGCAGCTGGCACGCACGGCGGATCTGGCCGGTGCGCCCGGCGCGCTGCGTGACTTGCAGGCGGCCCGGGCCGAGTATCTGGCCAGCGGCCTGGTGCTGGCGCGCCCCTATTGCGAGGTTTGGATCGCCGAAGCGCAAATTCGGCGCGGTCAGCCGGCCGAGGCGTTGCAGACTCTGGATGAGCTCAAGCGGTTCACGGATGCAACCGGAGAGCGGTATTATGAGGGGGCTGCGATGCAGGCCCGGGTGTTGGCGCAGGATGCGCTGGGCCTTGGGCGGGTGCGCGCCACGCTCTGACGCAGAATGCGACAGGCTTGAAATAATGGGCATCACTCAGCGCGTTGAAATCCTTGATTTCAGGCAGCGCCAAGTGACTCAGGTTTTTCGCAGGGTGCTCTTGCAGGTGGCGCGCTGTTTGCCGGGTTTAGCGGCGGCGCAATTTCGGGTTCAGCGCGTCGTTGAGCCCATCCCCCACCAGGCTGATCGACAGCACGGTGATAAAGATCGCAAGCCCCGGCACGGTCACTGTATAGCCCGCGTCCAGAATATATTGCCGGTTGGAGCCGATGATCTGCCCCCAGCTGACAACATTGGGATCTGTCAGACCCAGGAAGCTGAGCCCGGCCTCGAACAGGATGGCAGAGCCGACCATGAGGGCCGATTGCACGATGATCGGCGGGATGGCGTTGGGCAGGATGACGCCAAACATGAGCCGGCGGTTGGTTGCGCCCAGAGCGCGGGAGGCGAGCACGAACTCCATCTCGCGCAGGCGCATGAACTCGGTCCGGGTGATGCGCGCGACGGCGGTCCAGCTGACGACGCCGATGGCAAAGGTGATCATCGCCAGCGACGCACCGAAGAGCGCGACCAGAACCATAGAGAACAGCAAGGTTGGCAGGACCTGGAAAAACTCGGTGAACCGCATCAGCATTTCGTCCACGATGCCGCGATAATATCCCGCCAGGGCGCCGATGGTGACGCCGATAAAGATCGACACCAGCGCAGCGGCCAGCCCCACCAGCAGGGACACGCGGGCCCCGCTGAGCAGCATCGCCAGCAGGTCGCGGCCCAGGTAGTCAGTGCCAAGGAGGAAGCCTGCCTCGCCCGGGGGTGAAAACGGAGCCCAGACCATTTCGTAGGGGTCGGTTCCATACAGCACCGGCCCAAAGATGGCCCCGAAGACGATCAATGTGAGCACGGCAAGCCCAAGGATCGCGGCGCGGTTGGTGAGGAAGTTTGCCCAGGCTTCGCGGAAAGGAGAGCGGGATGGCTGGGCTGTGGCTGGATCGAGGTCGCTCATGCCGAGTTGCTCCGAATGCGGGGGTCCATTGCGCGCAGGATCATGTCGGTGATCAGGTTGCCGACAATAACGACGAGCGAGGAGAAGAACAGGATGCCCAGGATGGTCGGGGTGTCGCGGGCGATGATGGATTGGAAGGCCAGAGTGCCCAGACCCGGCCAGCTGAACACGGCCTCGACCAGAACAGCGCCCGAGAATACGGCCGAGAATTGCAGGCCGGCCAGCGTGACGACCGGGGCCATGGCGTTGCGCATGGCGTGGCTGTAGACAACGGTGCGGGTGGGCAGGCCTTTGGCATAGGCGGTGCGCACAAAGTCAGATTTCAGGGTCTCCATCATGGTGGCCCGTGCCAGCCGCGAGTAGAGCGCCAGGAAGATCGACGCCAGGGTAATCATCGGCAGGACAAGATGGCGGGCGATATCGACGGCCTGTGCCCAGAACCCGCCTTCGATGGTGACATCGCGCATGCCGCTGACGGGGAACCACTGCACATTCAGTGAAAAGCCGATCAGCAGCAGGATGCCAGTCCAGAAGACCGGGGCGGAAAAGCCAAAGAGCGAGATGAACGTCACCGCGTGGCTGAGCAGCCCGTCCGGCTTTTGGGCCGAGATGGCGCCGAGCAGCACGCCAAAGAACAGCGCGACGATCTGGGCGCTGATCACCAGCAGCAGCGTGGCCGGAAGCCGTTCGAGGATCAGGCTGACGACGGATTGATTGTAAAAGAAGGAATATCCCAGGTTGCCCTGAAACACGCCGCCCACATAGCGGCCAAGTTGCACGATAAAGGGTTGGTCAAGGCCATAGTCCGCGCGGATCTGGATCAGCAGCTCTTCGTCTGCGCCGCCCATGGACTGGCTGATGGTATCGGCGACATCGCCCGGGGCGAGATGCATCAGTGTGAAGTTGAGCAGTATGACTGCGAGCAGCAGCGCTGCGGCGTAGATCAGCCGAACCAATATGGCCTGTATAAATCCCAAAACGACCCCCGGAACTAAGGATTGGGCCGCGGCGGGATCCCCCGCCGCGGCTGGTTTTTGTATCAGTCTTTGAGGTACGTCATGTCGAGCGGTGTCGACGTGCCCCAGATGCCCAGCGGCGGGTTACCGACCTTGTCGGAATAGACCGTGTGATAGGGCAATGTGTTGATGTGATAGACCGGCAGTTCGTCGGCGATGATCTGCTGGAACTCGGCATAAAGCGCTTTGCGCTTTTCAGGGTCGCTTTCGATGGCGGCCATGCCCATCAACTCGTCAACGCGGGCGTTGGAGTAGCCTTGGGTGTTGGACCACACGCCTTTGCCGATGTTGTTGGAGTCATAGGTGCGGTGCACACCGATCACCGGGTCACCCCAGTTGAACACGGTATCCCAGCTGAGGTCGAAGTCCATTTCGCCCATGCGCTTGGCCCATGTGGGGAAGTCAGCCGAGGCGCGGACCTGAACGTCGATGCCGACCTTTTTCAGGGCTGCCTTGACGTATTCGACCTGTGGTTTGACCCCGGGCCAGCCGAAATCGATGGTCAGTTCAAACCGCTTGCCGTCTTCCATTGGATAGCCGGCCTCGTCCAGCAGCGCATTTGCCTTGTCCAGGTCTAGGTCATAGGTTTCCACGTCGCCGTTGTAGAAGGGGCTGTCGGGGTGGATGCCTGTGCGGCTGTCGGCTGCGGTGCCTTGCATCAGCGCGTTCTGGATGAACTTTTTGTCGACCGCATAGGCGATCGCCTTGCGCACCTTGACGTCGGCAAGCGGGCCGCGCTGGGTGTTCATGGCCAGCCAGTCGAGCGGACCGATCGCGCCGTAGCCTTCGGGTGTGACGGTCAGCCCGTCGACCTTTTTCAGCCGGTTGATGATGCGTGGCAGGGACTCGAACGCGCCCATGTGCAATTCGCCGTTTTCATAGGCAATGGCACGGGCCGCGGGGTCAGAGATGACGCGCATGACGATCTTGTCCAGGTAAGGACGGCCGTCGATGAAGAAATCGTCAAAGCGTTCCAGGATGATATGTTCGCCGGATTTATACTCTACCAGCTTGAACGGACCAGAGCCGACAGTGCCTTCGTTGTTGCGGGGGTGTGTTTTGACCTGATCGACCGGCACGTCGCCATAGATGTGCTGTGGGATGATCGACATCAGCTGGCCGGACATCGCCAGCATAAGCGCCGGGTGCGGTTGGGACAGTTTGAGGATGGCGGTGTGATCATCCGGTGTTTCGACCGACTCGACCGGCGCGAACATGGATTTGAACGGGTGGTTCGCCTTGATCACGTCGACCGAAAAGGCCACATCCTTGGAGGTGATCGGTGTGCCGTCGTGGAATTTGGCGTTCTTGACCAGATTCAGGGTGACGGTGAGGCCATCGTCGCTGACCTCCCAGCTTTCGGCCAGATAGGGCTGTGGTGTCCAGTCTTCGTCATAGCGCAGGGGCGATGCAAAGAGTTGCGCCCCCGGGAAACCTGTGGCGATGCCGGATTGCACAGCAGAGTTCAGGTTTCGCACGTTGGTGCCCAGAGGCACGATCAGGGTGCCGCCGGATTTGGGTTCTTCAGCCATGACAGCCCCGGCCGCTACGCTGGAAACCAGCGCCGCCGTGACAGCCAGACCCTTGAGTTGATGGAACACGAGAGTACCTCCAAGTTGGGAATGTTGTTTTTCTTTGTTGATCGACTCAAAGCGTAGCTTAAGGCGGTTTCGACAGAAAACAGATTTATTAAAGCCAATTCCCACAAAAAACCGGGGAAGAGGTTTGTGCGGGCGGTCCGGCCATACCGGGGGCGTCTTTAATCCGGCCTGCGCACGAGGATATGGTCAAAGGCGTGTTCCTTTGTGAGCCGCAGGCAACTGTCGAGGAACGCGCGGACCATTTTGGGATGACGCACCCCCGCCATCGTGGCGATGCCAAAGGTTGGCCCGGGTTCGCTATCGGCGATTGGAATTGCCTTAACCAATTGATCTGTATGATGATAATTCGGAGGCAGAATGTTGAGCAGGCAATAGCCAAAGCCGCTGGCCACCAATGTCCGGCAGATTTCGGACGAGCGGCTGGTATGGGCAATATTGCAGGTCAGCCCCTGTCTTTCGAACAGGGACACAAAGACATCGCGGGCCAGCGGCAGGTCCAGCAGCACCATGGGGCGCGGGGCAAGCTGGTCGAGGGTGACGCTTTCGCATTGGGCGAGCGGGTCGTTTCCGGGGACCATGGCGTAAAAAGGTGCTTGAAAAAGCGGCAGAAAATCCTGGCCCGAGCCAAAAGCCTCGGCGTAGGTGAAGGCAAGGTCGGCTTCGCCCTGGGTCAGATAGTCGATGACGCGGGACATGTCCCCTTCGAGCAGCTTGATCGAGATGCCGGGAAACTCTTTGGTGATGGAGGACAGGATCGGCGGCAGGAAGGCAGGGGCGGCGGTGGCGTAACAAGAGATGCGCACAAGGCCGCTTGTATCGCCGCCGACGGATTGGATCTCGGCCTCGAAATGGCGGGCCTGGTCGATGAAATTGCGTATGAGTTGAAGCGCTTCGGAGCCGGAGGGGGTGGCCTGGATGCCCTTGGCCGGGGTGCGCACAAAGAGGTCAAAGTCGAGCGCCTGTTCCAGCGCGTCAATGGCGGCGGTGATGGAGGATTGTGAGATGCTGAGCTCGCTGGCGGCCTTGGAGATAGAGCCCAATCGGCCGGCGGTTTCGATGTAGCGCAATTGCTTGAGTGTGAAGTTGAGCATCCATTCCCCTAAAAAACCAAGGTTATTGGCCAGATAAATCTATTTTCCGGGCAATTGAAAGCCTCTTAGGCTGTGGAAACAGTATCAACAACCGGCTCGGGGCTCCTCTCATGACTGACACGACGATCTATGTTGCCAAGAAAATCCTGACGATGAACCCCAACCAGCCAGAGGTGACTCATGTGGCAGTACGCGAGGGGCGGGTGCTGGGCGCCGGTTCGTTGGAGGATCTGGCGGCCTGGGGCAGCTATACGCTGGACGAGCAGTTTGCCGACAAGGTGCTGATGCCCGGTTTTGTGGAGGGGCATGCCCATACGATGGAGGGCACCCTGTGGCGGAACACCTATGTGGGCTGGTTTGACCGGCGCGATCCCAATGGCAAGGTGTGGTCGGGCGTGCAGACCATTGATGCGGTGGTTGAGCGGTTGCAGGAGGCCGAAGCGGCGCTGAGCGACCCGGACGCGCCCCTGGCCGGTTGGGCGCTGGATCCGATCTATATGAACAACCAGCGTGTGACGCGGCAGGATCTGGACCGGGTGTCGACCACCCGTCCGATCGGGGTGTTGCATGCCTCGGGTCATATTCTGAACGTGAACACCAAGGCGCTGGAACTGGCCGGTTTGCTCAAGCCGGGGATCAACCATCAGGGAATTCCGCTGGCCAAGGACGGTCTGTCCACGGGTGAGATCTACGGCATGGAGGCCATGGCTCCCGTTGGCCCGCATGTGGGGTTTGACCGGGCGATGACCGATTGTGACGAGCAGGGCCTGCGTGATTACGCCAAGCTCTGTGTGCGGGCGGGGGTGACGACCTGTACGGATCTTGCGGCGCGTTTGACCGATGAAAGCGTTGATATGATGTTGAAGGTCACCGGCGAAGCCCGGTTCCCGGCGCGGATTGTGCCGCTGCGGATCTTCTTTGGGATGAGCGCCGAGGAGGTTGTGGAATACGCGCAGGCCCTGGGCAAGAAATCGACCGAGATGTTGCGGCTGGGGCGGATCAAGGCCGTGGCGGATGGCTCGATCCAGGGGTTTTCGGCGCGGATGCGGTGGCCGGGCTATCACAACGGCGCGCCCAACGGGTTGTGGTACACGGCGCCAGAGCAGATGTCAGAGCTGTATCATCGGGCGCTGGAGGCGGGCGTGCAGGTGCATACCCACACCAACGGCGATCAGGCGACGCAGATGGCGCTGGACATGCTGGAGCCGGCGCTGAAGGCGCATCCGAGCCCGGATCATCGGTTTGTGCTGCAACATTGTCAGTTGGCGGATTCGGCGCAGTTCCAGAAGATGAAGGCGCTGGACATGTGTGTGAACCTCTTTGCCAATCACCACTTCTATTGGGGGGACGAACATTATCGCCTGACCGTCGGCCCAGAGCGGGCAGAGCGGATGAATGCCTGCCGCACGGCGCTGGACACGGGCGTGCCGATGACGATCCATTCGGATGCGCCGGTGACGCCCCTGGGCCCGCTGTTCACGGCCTGGTGTGCGGTCAACCGGATCACGGCCTCGGGCCGGGTGCAGGGCGAGGGCGAAAAGATTGCCGTAGAGGAGGCGCTGCGCGCGATCACTCTGGGGGCGGCCTATACGCTGCATATGGATGGTGAGGTTGGCTCGATCGAGGTCGGAAAACGGGCCGATTTCGCGGTGCTGGAGGAAGATCCGACCGCAGTGGAGCCCGACGCGCTGCGGGATATCGCGGTTTGGGGGACGGTGCAGGGTGGCCGCGTCTTTGCGGCTGCCCAGTTGTGACAGCAATGGAGAGCGGGGCAGACGGGATGCTGCCTGTCCTGACCATCGGCGGCTATCTGGGCGCGGGCAAGACCACTTTGGTCAATCACCTGCTGCGCCATGCAAACGGGCGAAAGCTGGCGGTTCTGGTGAATGAATTCGGCGCCCTGGCGATTGATGAGGATCTGATCGAGGCCGAGGATGAGGCGCTGATCTCGATTGCGGGGGGCTGTATCTGCTGCTCGTTTGGCAATGATCTGATCGGGGCGCTCAATGACCTGAGCCAGATGGAGCCGCGTCCGGATTATGTGATCATCGAAAGCTCGGGCGTGGCTATTCCGGGGGCGATTGTGTCGACCCTGTCCTTGCTGGAGGGGTTGCGCTCGGACGGGATCGTGGTGCTGGCGGATGCCGAGACGATCCGCACTGCGGTGCAGGATGACTATATCGGGGACACGATCACGCGCCAGTTGAGCGATGCGGAGATTGTAGTTCTGAACAAGCTGGATCTGGTTCAGCCCGGTGATCAGGCGGTGTTGGAGGCGTGGTTTGCCCAGCAGGCGCCGCAGGCGGCGCTGGTGCCGTCCCGGTTTGGGCAGGTGGCGCCAGAGGCTCTGTTGGGGGTGGTCGAACGCCCCGGCGCGGGTCAGGAGGGTGATCATGCGGATCGGATGTTTGAAAGCATGGTGCTGCGCCCTGACCAGCCCGTGGATGCCGCGCAGCTGGCGCGGGATCTGGCGACGGGCGGGTTTGGCGTGGTGCGGGCCAAGGGCCATGTGACGGGCCTGGACGGCGCGCCCTGGCTGATCCAGACCGTGGGCAAGCGCCATGAGGCCGGGCCGGTGGCAACCTCGTTCGAGCCCGGCGTTGTCTGTCTGGGTCTGGCCGGGGCGTTGCAGCGCGATCAGATCGCCGGGCTGCTGGGCGAAACCGTCTGAGTTTAGTCGTCGACCGATCCGTGCACGGCGAATTGGGCCAGCTCTGCGTCGGCGGGCTGGATCGTGCGGTAGGATTCGCGCACGCCCGCCTGGGTCAGGTCGCGGGCCACGGTCAGCAATGTATTTGGATCGTGGTCGTCACACAGGCTGATCATTTGTTGCAGCTCTTCGACCGCGACCGGGCGGGCGGCCTGAAGGTCGGGCGCGCCGTAGTAGGTGACGAAATGCTGGCTCAGCAGGTCAATCAGCGTCTCGTATTCCGCAGGCTCGATCTGGGTGACGGCGACAAAGGTGACGCGCCCGGATGTTTCCAGCCCGAACCAGCCGTTGGCAAAGGCCTGGCGGGCCTTGCCGGTCAGGTCGGCCTCGGTCCAGTTGGAGAACTCAAAACCGCCCGAGATGCACCATTCGCCGGTGCGGGCAGAGACGTGATAGACCCGTGTGTCGCTTTCATCAAAATGGATGGCCCGTGCCAGATTCATCTCAGGTCTCCAATAGGGTTGTCAGGGGCAATAGTTTGGTGTCGTCAGCGGTGCGCAACAACATGCCAAAGGTGTCGTCGATGCCCAGGAATGTGCCGGTTTGCCCGTCTTGGGTGATTTCTTCGCCCAGATCATGGGCCATGCCGCGCCAGTCAGAGTGCAGGGGGGCGTTGCCTTCGTCCTCCCAGCGGGCGATCCAGTTGAGGCAATGTCTGGCCCAGCTTTCGACCAGGCGATCCGGCAGGACATCGGCGCAGCCTTCTTCGTAGAGGGCGGTTTCATCGGGGGTTTCGCCGCCTTCCTGCGCCAGCAGCAGGGGCAGGGAAAAGCCGATGACAATCCAGTCTGGCACAGCGTCCGGGTCCGGATCACTCGCGGCGATGCGGAACCGGCCACAGCGGGCGCCATTGATGCGGATGCCGCCGGACCATTCCAGATGCACGGCGACCTCGGGCGGGGCCAGAGCGCCCAGGGCGTTCTGAAAGCCAACCGCGCAGAGCGGCAGCATGGCCGTGGCCTGCGAGAGGGCGACATCCGGGGTCAGCACCATGGCGGCGCTGATCTGATCAAAGGCCAGATTATAGACAACCAGCCCCGCATCGCAGCCCAGCAGCGCCTTGTTGCAGGCGGCTGCGAAGGCATCATTTGTTCCGGTGACGGCAAGGCCCGACATCAGCGGAGGAAAGCTGAGTTCGCTCATGCCACGCCCCGCGCGACCAGTTGTGACGCGATGCTGTGATAGGCCGCCGCCTGTGGGCCGTCCGGCGCTGTCACCACGATGGGGGCACCGCTGTCAGAGGCGAGGCGGATGTCGAGGCTGAGAGGGACCTCGGCCAGCAGCGGGACGTCGAGCTGCGCGGCCTCGGCGGCGACTCCGCCATGGCCAAAGATATGTTCTTCGTGGCCGCAATTGGTGCACAGGTGGGTGGACATGTTTTCGATCATGCCAAGGATGGGCACGTTCAGTTGTTTGAACATGTCGATGCCCTTGCGGGCGTCCAGCAGCGCCACATCCTGCGGGGTCGAGACGATGAGCGCGCCGTCGACCACGGTTTTCTGGGCCAGGGTCATCTGCACGTCTCCGGTGCCTGGCGGCAGGTCGACCAGCAGCACGTCAAGCGCGCCCCATTGCACCTGCATCAGCATTTGCTGCAAGGCGCCCATGAGCATGGGGCCACGCCAGACCACGGCCTGATCGGCGTTTGTCATCAGTCCCATCGACATCAGCGTGACGCCATGATTGCGCATGGGCAGGATCGTCTTGCCATCCGGGCTGGAAGGGCGGCCCGAGACTCCCAACATGCGTGGCTGCGATGGCCCGTAGACATCCGCATCCAGCAATCCGACGCGGCGTCCCTGTGCCGCGAGGGCGCAGGCGAGGTTGGAGGACAGGGTCGATTTGCCGACGCCGCCCTTGCCCGAGGCGATGGCAATGACGTGGTTCACGCCCGGGATGCGGTCGGGACCGGCCTGTGTCGCGGGGGAACGGGACGGGGCGTTGGGTTTGAGGTTTGGAGGGGCCGCGGGTTTCTGGTGCGCGGTCAGAACGACCGAGACAGAGCCTGCTCCGACCAGGGCCCGCAGCTGGGTTTCGGCCTGGGCCTGCACCGGTTTATAGGCCTCGGCGCGGCTTGGGTCGACTTCCAGCACGAAGCGGATGTTCGTGCCGTCCCGGCTGCCGTCCACGGTCAGCGCGCGCACCACACCGGCGGCGACGATGTCGCTGTCGCTTGCCGGGTCAGCGATGGATTTCAGGATGCTCAGTACGTCTTCGCGAGATACGGCCACAGGCGTTCAGCCCTCTTTCTTGATGGTTCCGGTGACCTCGTGGGTCAGCCCGAGCTGTTTGATGGTGACCACGGCCGAGACTTCGAACGGGCCATCGCCATCTGCATCGCGGATGGCATTTTCTATGGCCTGCTGGGAGGTTACGCCGACTTGCTTGAGAAATTTCCGCATCGACATGTTGTAGGCGTCGCTCATTCTGCGTGTCCTTTGGTTTTGGTTTGTGTTGACAGATCCGGCCGTGTGTTTCTAGCCTTTGGAATGCGATCTATCATATGTATCTTGCTTTGTATTTTGGGAATTGGGCTGGGCGCTCCGGGGCACGCGGATGACAGGATTGTCCGTCTGGCCGTGCCGGATGCGCTGGTGCAGAGCGGTTTGCTGCCCTACATGCTGCCGCGATTCACGTTGAAGACGCAAGTGCGGGTCGAGGTGGTCGCGCCCGGGGCGCAGGCCGAGGCGGCCTTTGGCCAGAAGGGTCAGGCGTTGTTTTCCGGGGTCGGGGCGACATGGCGGTTGCAGGTTCTGGCGCCAGAGCATCCGGGGACGCGGAAATTTGTGGATTGGATCAACTCGGACGTGGGGCTGCGCACTGTGACCATGTACGCGCCGGACGGCGGGGCGCCGGTTTTCGCGCTGGCGACGCTGGAGGAGGCCGAGGAAGAGGCCGTTGTCTTTGAAGGAGACGCGGCCCTGGGCAAGACCCTGTCGGCCGTGCATTGCGGGCGGTGTCACGTCAGCGCGTCGGATCAGGGGCTGGTCGGCATCGGGTCGACACCGTCGTTTTTCGTGCTGCGCACGCTGTCGGATTGGGACGAGCGGTTTCAGGTGTTTTACGTCCTGAACCCGCATCCGGCCTTTACCCAGATCACCGAATTGACCGAGCCGTTCCCCGACGATCGCCCATCGCCGATCCACCCCGTCGAGATTACCCTGGACGAGCTGGATGCCATATTGGCCTATGTGGCCGCGTTGGAGCCGGCCGATCTGGGCGCGCCTTTGATTCATCAGTGATCGCGACGCTTGCTGAGGTAATCTTCGGTTGTGCGGGGCCGGGGGCGCTCGGCGCCCTGAAACGGGTTGTTCTCGGAGTGGAACTGGGCGTTGACGCGGCAATTGTCGCACATCTGGATCATGCGCAGCGCGCCTTCGCCCTGATACATGGAATGGGCGGCGAGTTTTTCGGTGATCCGCTCGATGGTGGAGCGTGAGCCGAAGAGCGTGCCGCAGTCGATGCAGGCAAAGGGTTCTTCTTCGTTCAGGATGGATTGTTCCAGCGCCTGCGGGGTGAGGTCGAGGCGGGGTTCGTAGGTGATGGCATCTTCGGGGCAGACCCCGGCGCAGAGGCCACATTGCAGGCAGGCGTCCTCTTGAAAGCGCAGCTGCGGCAGGTCGGGGTTGTCGCCCAATGCGCCAGAGGGGCAGAGCGAGACACAGGACAGGCAGAGGGTGCAGGCCTGGGTGTCGACCAGAACGGCGCCATAGGGCGCTGTGTCGGGCAGGGGGATCACATCTGCCTGTGGCTGCAAGGCGCGCGCGGCCTGACGGGTGATCTGGCGGCGGGACCCCATCGGGCGGACCTGTGTCGGCCAGGGCGCCGGATTGGGTGCGCCATAAAGCGCATCGCCCAGCAGGTCGGGATCTGGTGTGTCCAGAAGGTGCAGCCGACCGGGGCCGGCAATGGCCAGGGCAAGGGTCATCTCACGATCCAGCGCCTCGCGTTCGGTGCCGGGCCCGGGCACCAGCGACACCTGAGAGAAGCCCGCCGCCAGCGCGGCGAGGATCTCGGCATGGCCGAAGGTGTTCAGGGCGCTGACCTCCACCGGGATGACATTGGCCGGCAGGCCGCGCCCGTGACGGGCCAGCAGGCGGATCATCTCGCTGCCGTGGGCATCGACGGCCAGCAGGTGGGGGTCTGTGCCACCGGCATTGAGGTAGGTGCGCGCCAGGGTCTGGACGCGGGAAAACAGGAAATCGGTTTGCGGGGCTTCGTAGATCATCGCGCCCGAGGGGCAGAGGGCCGCACAAGAACCGCAGCCCGCGCAGATCATCGGGTCAATGGTGACGTGATCCCCGGCCGGGCTGATGGCGGACGTCGGGCAGGCATCCAGGCAATTGGTGCAGGCGACCTGCTCGGCCCGGGAATGGGCGCACAAAGAGGGCTCGTGACGCACGTAAAGCGGCTTTTCGAAGGTGCCGACAAGCTGCGAGGCCTCGAATATCGCATTGGCGACGGCCGGCGCGCTGCCCGGATCGGCGCGCAGATAGCCGTCGCGTTTTTCATGAGCCGGAAACAGCGGTGTGCCGCCGGACAGATCGAGGATGATATCGCATTCGGTCTGCGCCCCGTCCTGAGGGGCAGAGGCCTGAAGTGCGCCGCGCCCGCCTGCGCGGGTTTGCTGCAAGGCATTGATCCGCAATTCAAAACCGCCCAGAGCACCGGAGGCCGAGGCAAGCCGCCCGCGGATCACTTCGAAGGCGCGGGACTCGGGCAGGTCGGTTGCTGCGGCAGTGTCATCGGTCAGCAGAACGGTCAGGCCCAGCACATCCTTGAGCCGCTCCGCCGCGTGCAGGGCGATGTCGCTCTGACCGATGATGAGGCAGAGCCCTTCGGACTCGACGTCCAGCGTTTTGATCGGCGGGATCGGCAGGGTCGCCTCGGCCAGAAGGGCGGCCATTTTCGGGGTTGGGTCGCTGGCCGTGGCGGCGGGGTCGGTCCAGCCGGCGCGGTCGCGCAGGTCGATGCACAGGGGGCTGTCGGCACCGATTTCCTCGGCCAGATCCTCGAAAAAGCGATGCTCCTGCCCGCAACAGACAATGGCATTGCCGGTGCTCAGCGCCTGCGCTGCCTGTTCCGCCTGGGCGCCGCACAGCTCTGTATGGACCTGGGAACAGGCGAAACCTGTCGCGGCAGAGATCGCCTCGGGATCGAGGGTTTGCGATTTCAGGCAGTCACACAAGAGCAGTGTGACAGGATGAGAGTCGGTTGCTGACATTCGGTTGTGATCTCCTCGCAAAGCCTGCGCAGTAAGTCACGGTTTGCCGCTGTCGTAAACCCGCACGAACATGTCGCTTGCCGCAGGGACAAGTGTGCGACTAAGGTCAGGTTTCCAGGAGGACCGACCGCTGTATTACAATCCGGACAAATTTGCTGAAATGCCCCTTGGCGTGATCCTGCGCCGTTCGCCTGGTGTGACGCGCTGGGCGCGATGGGTTTGGAACGCGGTGGCGGTTTTGCCGGGGGCCGGGCCTGCGGATTGGAAAATCGTGCGCGAAGAGGGCGACGTGAGCGAATATCACGCGGCCACTGTTGCGTTGAAGTTACACGGGGCCGACGCCGAGGCCTATTTGCACGGCATCTCGGCCCAGGTGCCTTCGATCTATGTGGTGCTGCGGGACTCTGGCGATGACGCGCGGCCGCTGGATGTGCTGCTGGCCACGGCGTCGCCTTATGAGGCGCAGGATTACAACGACACGGATGACGATCAGGTTGAAAAGATACCGATGCCGCCGGGGTTGATTGCGTGGATCCGCGATTTTGCCTTGGAGCATTACGAGGAAGAAGAGTTCAAGAAGCGGCGGCGCGACAAGCATCGGACCGATCAGGAAGAAGACGGGGTCGGGGATGCGCGGATCCGGCAATTGTCGGATGTGTATCGCGCTCCGCGCAAGGAGCGGTTGAATTGAGCCGGTCTGATTTCTGGTCTCGCCGACGTGCGGCGGTGGAAGCCGAAGCGCAGGTTGAAGTGCGCCTTGCTCAGGAGGAAGAGGCGCAGGCCGAGCAGGCGGTACTGGCAGAGAAATCCGACGAAGAGGTCTTGCAGGAACTGGGCCTGCCTGCGCCCGAAACGCTGGAAGCGGGGGATGATTTCAGCGCGTTTCTGAATATCGCCGTGCCCGAGCGGTTGAAACGGATTGCCCTGCGTCGCCTGTGGTCGACAAACCCGGCTTTGGCAAACCTGGATGGATTGGTGGATTACGGCGAGGATTTCACCGATGCGGCAACGGTCATCGAAAACATGACGACCGCCTATCAGGTGGGCAAGGGCATGACGACCCATGTGGAAAAGATGGCGGCTGAGGCTGCTGCCGAACAGGCAGAGGCGGAGGCAGCAGAGGCCGAGGCGGATGACAGTGAGGTCCCCGATCAGGAGCCCGCAACCGGCGATGCCGGTGACGAAGCCGGTGACACGGATGCGGAACGGGTCGACGCGGTTGCAGAGGACAATGATCCGGCCATCGCAGCCTCGGGCGGGCCTGTTGGCGCTAACGGCGCGGATGCCGCAGAAACCCTGCGTTTGCAGGGCGCCCGTGTCCAGCCTGGGGTCGAGCTTGGGGTCGAGGACGGATATGTGTCGGAAATTGAATCGAAAAACCACTATGCGCGGCCGCGCAGAATGCGCTATACCTTTGACAACAATAGTGGGGGGAACAGCGTGAAGAGTACGCTGTCATGACATCAAACACCGCGAATGCGGCGATGAACACGACACCTTCGGTGAGTGAAGAGGACCGCCTGCGGGCGGATCTGTATAATTACCTTGGCCTGATCCTGTCGGGTCCGCCGGATGAGCTGTTGCTGGAACAGACCGCCGGTCTGAGCGGTGATGACACCGAGATGGGCCAGGCGATCAACACCATGGCAGCCATCGCCAAACGCACCAAACCCAAAGGCGTCGCGATCGAATTCAACCGGTTGTTCATCGGGGTCGGGCGGGGCGAACTGCTGCCATATGCGAGCTATTACCTGACCGGTTTCCTGAACGAAAAGCCACTGGCGCAATTGCGCCGGGACATGGCGGCCCGGGGCCTGGCGCGCAGCGAGAGCGTGTTTGAACCAGAAGACAACATCGCATCCCTGATGGAGATGATGGGCGCGATGATCGTCGGGCGTTTCGGGACGCCGGAGTCGATTGAAGATCAGAAAATGTTCTTCAACCGGCACCTTGCCCCCTGGGCACGGCATTTTTTCACGGATTTGGAGGGGGCGGAAACCTCGGTCTTTTATGCGGGGGTGGCCACGGTTGGTCGTCTCTTCATGGAGATTGAAACCGAATCCTTCCGGATGAGCGCGGCCTGAAAGGGCGGCAAAGGCGACGGATGACCGTCAAACTTTATGAGGAGGAACTCATGACCAAGAAGACCGAGGGGGCATCCAGCCGCCGAGATTTTCTGAAGCTGGCCGGTACGGCTGCCCCTGTGGCGGCGGTTGCGGTTGCGTCCGGGACTGCTGCGCAAGCGGCAGAGCCTGATCTGACGCGTGAGCAGATGCAGGATACCGCCCATACGCGGGCCTATTTCGAAAGCGCACGGTTCTAAACCGGCCTTTGATCTGATCTGAGAGATGGCTGTGCCCCTGTCCTGGGGCGCGGAGGAGCGTTCCCCGGATTTCGCGGGGCGGCGAATGGCCCAAAAAAAGGGTTTTGGAAGACGGCATTGAACGACTGGTTGCGTGACGCCCGACTGTGAGATGCCACAACATGACCAAGCGAGCGAAATCCGGTTTCGGATCGAGCAAGCCAGGAGGTATAAATGCTTAGGAAAAAGACCAACGGGGTTGCGCGACGCCCCCAGCGGACAAGTATCCTGTCTAAGGTTGCCGAGACATCGGTAGACCGGCGCGGTTTCTTGCGGGGCTCTGGCCTTGCGATTGGCGGGCTGGCTGCGATCAGTGCAACCGGTGGGATGGTAACGCAAGCTTCGGCGCAATCGGCGATGGGGTCGGTTGAGACCCGCAAATCCGTATGTACGCATTGTTCTGTCGGCTGCACCGTGATTGCCGAAGTGCAAAACGGCGTCTGGACCGGTCAGGAGCCGGGATGGGACAGCCCGTTCAACCTGGGTGCGCATTGCGCCAAGGGTGCGGCAGTGCGCGAACATGCGCATGGCGAGCGGCGCCTGAAGTACCCCACCAAGCTGGTGAATGGCGAATGGGTGCGCGTCAGCTGGGAAGAGGCCATCAACGAAATCGGCGATGGCATGATGAAGATCCGCGAAGAGAGCGGACCTGACAGCGTCTATTGGCTGGGTTCGGCCAAGCACAACAACGAACAGGCCTATCTGTTCCGCAAGTTCGCCGCCTATTGGGGCACGAACAACGTGGATCACCAGGCGCGGATTTGTCACTCGACCACGGTTGCCGGTGTTGCCAACACCTGGGGCTATGGTGCGATGACGAACTCGTACAATGACATCCATAACTCCAAGGCGATTTTCATCATCGGCGGCAACCCGGCAGAGGCACATCCCGTGTCGCTGTTGCACGTGCTGCGCGCCAAGGAGCAGAACAACGCACCTCTCATCGTTTGCGACCCGCGTTATACACGCACGGCGGCGCATGCGGATGAATATGTACGCTTCCGGCCCGGCAGCGACGTTGCGCTGATCTGGGGCATTCTGTGGCATATCTTTGAGAACGGTTGGGAAGACAAAGAGTTCATCCGCACCCGTGTCTGGGGGATGGATCAGATCCGCGAAGAAGTGGCACGCTGGAACCCCGAAGAGGTCGAGCGCGTTACCGGCACGCCGGGCACGCAACTGCGTCGTGTGGCGCGGACCATGGCGAACAACCGTCCGGGCACTGTCATCTGGTGTATGGGTGGCACGCAGCACACCAACGGGAACAACAACACCCGTGCCTATTGTATCTTGCAGCTGGCCTTGGGCAACATGGGCACATCCGGGGGTGGCACCAACATCTTCCGTGGCCATGACAACGTGCAGGGCGCAACCGACCTGGGCGTTCTGAGCCACACCTTGCCGGGCTATTACGGTCTGAGTGCCGGTGCATGGGGCCACTGGTCGCGTGTCTGGGGCGAAGATCAGGATTGGCTGAAGAGCCAGTTCGCCATGACCAAGGATGCAGAGGGCAAAGACAAGAGCCTGATGAACCTGACCGGTATTCCGGTGTCACGCTGGATTGACGGCGTTCTGGAAGATCCGGAGAACATGGATAACCCCGACAAGGTTCGGGCCATGGTTCTGTGGGGTCACGCGCCCAACTCGCAGACCCGGATGAAGGAAATGAAGACCGCGATGGAAGAGCTGGATATGCTCGTCGTGATCGACCCTTATCCAACGGTCTCTGCGGTTCTGTCTGATCGCAAGGATGGCGTTTACCTGCTGCCTGCGTCGACACAGTTCGAGACATACGGCTCTGTCACAGCCTCGAACCGGTCGATCCAGTGGCGCGAGAAGGTTGTCGAGCCTCTGTTCGAGTCCAAGCCAGACCAGGAAATCATCGGTCTGCTGGCGCAGAAATTCGGTTTCCATGACCGGATGTTCCGCAACATCTCGATCGAAGAAGACGGTGTAACGCCAAATATCGAAGACACGCTGCGCGAGATCAACAGCGGCATGTGGACGATCGGCTACACCGGGCAGTCTCCGGAGCGGCTGAAGCTGCATATGGCGAACCAGCACACGTTTGATCGCACCACGTTGCAGGCCATTGGTGGCCCGGCTGACGGCGATTACTACGGTTTGCCATGGCCATCATGGGGAACGCCGGAAATGAACCACCCCGGTACGCCCAACCTCTATGACATGTCCAAGCCGGTTGCCGAAGGCGGTCTGAGCTTCCGGGCGCGGTTCGGGGTCGAGCGTGACGGTGACAACCTGTTGGCGGACGGGGTTTCCAACCCGGGCGCCGAGATTCAGGATGGCTATCCCGAATTCACCATGCAGATGCTGATGGATCTGGGATGGGATGGTGACCTGACCGACGACGAACGCGCTGCGATTGATGCGGTGGCAGGGCCCAAGACCAACTGGAAAACCGACCTTTCGGGCGGTATTCAGCGGGTTGCAATCAAGCATGGCTGTTCGCCATTCGGCAACGCCAAGGCCCGCGCGGTTGTCTGGACCTTCCCTGATCCGGTGCCTGTGCACCGCGAGCCGCTGTATACCAACCGGCGGGATCTGGTTGCGGATTATCCAACCTATGAGGATCGCAAGTTCTATCGTTTGCCAACGATGTACGCGTCGATCCAGAAGACCGATTTCAGCAAGGATTATCCAATGATCCTGACGTCCGGTCGTCTGGTCGAGTATGAAGGCGGCGGCGATGAAACCCGGTCCAACCCCTGGTTGGCTGAATTGCAGCAGGACATGTTTGTCGAGATCAACCCGCGCGATGCCAACAACCTGGGTGTGCGTGATGGCACGCAGGTCTGGGTCGAAGGGCCGGAAGGCGCCAAGGTCAAAGTGATGGCCATGGTCACCAACCGGGTCGGCGTTGGGGTGGCCTTTATGCCATTCCACTTTGGCGGGCATTTCGAGGGCAAGGACCTGAGAAGCAAATATCCACAGGGCGCTGATCCTTATGTCCTGGGGGAATCCACCAACACCGCGCAAACTTACGGCTATGACTCGGTCACTCAAATGCAAGAGACCAAGGCAACGCTGTGCAAAATCTGGACCGCTTAAGGGAGGAATGAAGAATGGCTAGAGCAAAGTTCCTCTGTGATGCAGAGCGTTGCATTGAATGCAACGCCTGTGTGACAGCGTGTAAGAACGAGCATGAGGTGCCCTGGGGGATCAACCGGCGCCGCGTCGTCACCATCAAGGATGGTGACCCGGGCGAGCGGTCGATCTCGGTCGCCTGTATGCATTGTTCGGATGCGCCATGTATGGCTGTGTGTCCGGTCGATTGCTTTTATCAGAATGATGAAGGCGTCGTCCTGCACTCCAAAGATCTGTGCATCGGCTGTGGCTACTGTTTCTATGCGTGTCCGTTTGGCGCGCCGCAGTTCCCGCAGGCGGGCAATTTCGGATCGCGTGGCAAGATGGACAAATGCACATTCTGTGCCGGTGGCCCGGAAGAGACGCATTCGACTGCGGAATTCGCGAAATACGGTCGCAACCGGATCGCGGAAGGCAAATTGCCGATCTGTGCCGAGATGTGTTCAACCAAAGCCCTGTTGGCGGGGGACGGCGACATTGTGTCGGCGATCTACCGTGAGCGTGTTGTTGCACGCGGCTTTGGCTCGGGCGCATGGGGCTGGGGCACCGCCTATGAGCAAAAAGGCGGCTGATCCGGCCTTGATGCCGATCTGAACCAACAAACCCGGGCGACTGTCGCAGGCCGCCCGGGTTCACTGCTTCATTCACAGCTTTTTGGGAGTACGACCATGATCCGTGCATTGCTGATGGCAGTTCTGGCGGCGCTATGCCTTGCGCAGCCGCTGGCCGCTGAGGAGGGCGCACCTGCGCCGGACCGGAGTGCGACGGGCGGGGCGCAGACCCTCGAAGACATCCTGGCGCGCCAGCGTGGCGAAAAGGTGGATGACGCGTTTCGCCGGACCAATGTCGGCGATCCGTCGCGCGCGCCCGGGCTGGCCGAGCAGCTGGGCACCATGGGGGGTGTTTCGGATGCCGAAGGCTGGCGCGCGCTGCGCTATGGCTCGGCGGATGTGACGGTTTCGGCGGGCGGCGATGTGGCCAAGGTTCTGGTGCAGGACGGCGGCATGGCCTGGCTGACCTTCCGCGAGGGCCCGTTGCGGACCTATGGCGGCTACGCCTTGCTGGGTATGATTGGCCTGCTGACTGTTTTCTTTGTGCTGCGCGGGCGCATTCGGGTGGATGGCGCGCCTGCCGGGCGGACGGTGACCCGGTTCAAGGCGGTGGAGCGTTTTGCCCATTGGATGCTGGCGGGTTCCTTTATCTTGCTGGCTTTGACGGGTCTGATGAACCTGTTCGGCCGGGTGTTCATCCTGCCTGTGTTCGGTCCCGAGGTGAACTCGGCGCTGCTGATCTATGGCAAATGGGTGCATAACAACGTGGCCTGGGCGTTCATTCTGGGCCTGATCATGGTGTTTGTGATGTGGGTTGCGCATAATTTGCCGGACCGGACCGATCTGGTCTGGATCGCGCAGGCCGGTGGTATCATCGGCAAAAAGCACCCGCCGGCGAAGAAGTTCAACGCCGGTCAGAAGGTGGTTTTCTGGTCGGTGATCGTGCTGGGAGCGTCGATTGCGGCCTCTGGCCTGTCTCTGTTGTTTCCATTCGAAATGCCGCTCTTTGCCAAGACCTTTGGCATATTGAACAATATTGGCGTGCCCGGCTGGGTCGGCCTGGATCTGCTGCCGACGCAGCTGAGCCCGCAGGAAGAGATGCAATATGCGCAGCTGTGGCATGCGATCGTATCCTTTGGCCTGATGGTGATCATCATCGCCCATATTTATATCGGGACCGTCGGTATGGAGGGGGCCTATGATGCGATGGGGTCGGGCGAAGTGGACGAAGCCTGGGCGCATCAGCATCACTCGATCTGGCTGGAAGAAGTCAAGGCCAAGCAAAAGGCGCCCCCCGCGGGCAGCCAAACCCCTGCTGAGTAAATGCGGGCCGGTCCTGGCATTCTGACAGAATGTTGCACCCTGGCGCGGGCGCGCTGGGGCGTGATCTGGGCCAATCTGGCGGCGATTGTCTGCGCCGCAGGGGTGCAGGCGCAGGAGCAGGAGTTTGATACCTTCAAGGGCCATGGGGGGCCGGTCATGGGGCTGTCGGTGTCTGTCGACGGTCAGGTGGCCAGCGCGAGTTTTGACAATTCGGTCGGCGTCTGGACGCAGGGCGTGCCGCTGTGGCTGGAAGGGCATGATGCGGCGGTTGTCGATTTGCTGTTCCTGGGGCCGGACCGGCTTGTATCGGGGGGGGATGACTTTGCCGTTTGGCTATGGTCCGGGGTTGGATCCGCTGCGGGTGCAGAAGGCCGCCGGTTGGGACGCCACAAGGGCAAGGTGACGGATCTGGATGTTTCGCCGGATGGCACAAGGGTGGCCTCGGCCAGCTGGGATGGCTCTGTGCGGTTGTGGGATGTGACCGGGCAGGGCGACGCGGGCGCGGCAGAGCATGTCCTGGATCAGCGCAATGCCGGGTTCAGTGATGTGGTCTTTGCGCCCGATGGCCAGCGGCTGTTTGCGGCGACCTCGGGCGGGGATATCGTGGCCTATGATCTGACAGGCGCCCGCCCGCCCCGGTTTCTGGTGCGCCACGGGTTCGGGATAAACGAACTGATCGCGGATCCGCAGGGGCGCTGGCTGGCCTATGGGGCTGTGGATGGGGGCACGCGGGTCATCGACCCGGAAACGGCGGCGCCATTGCATGATTTCACGCTGGACCGGCGGCCGATATTGGCGATGGACTACAATGCGGACACGGGCCAGCTGGCGGTGGGGGATGGTCATGGCTATATCATGATGATCGACACGCAGACCTGGCGCATCGCCCGGGATTTCCGCGCTGTCCGCGCCGGGCCGATCTGGGCCTTGGCGTTTTCGCCGGATGGGCAGACGATCTATGCGGGCGGTCTGGATGATGTGATCTACGCCTGGCCGGTGGCCCTGATGGACCGGTTCGAGCCTGTGGACGTCGCCGGGCGCAGCTTTCTGCGCGAGGCGGACAGCATGAGCAATGGCGAGCGCCAGTTCATGCGCAAATGCTCGATCTGCCACGCCCTGACGGGGTCTGGCGCGCGCAAGGCCGGGCCCACATTGCACGGTGTCTTTGGCCGCCGCGCCGGTGCGTTGCCGGGGTACCGCTATTCGCAGGTGCTGCGCACGGCGGATATCATCTGGTCGGAAGAGACGATCAATGCGCTGTTTGACGAGGGGCCGGATGTTTTTATACCGGATTCGAAAATGCCGATGCAGCGGATCGTGAAGCCGCAGGATCGAATGGATCTGATAGAGTTTTTACGGCGCGAAACGGCGCAATAGGAAGGGTCGAAATGAAAGCGATGTTGGCGGGGTTTGTGGGCATTTTCGTGGTCGCGATTTTGGTCAATCTGGGGCTGGGACAGATGGGGTTTTCCTCGTCTGACCGGTTTTCGAGCGAGTCAACGCGGCTGGGGGCCATGCAATAGGGGCGCGGCACCAGGGCCCGGTCGATTTTTGGCGCTGGGGGCTGGACAGCCAAATAACTTGGGATCAGAGTTCCGGAGCTAAAGCCGAGCAGCCAGGCGCGGGCGTCTGACTGCTGGTTTTGGCCGTTTATGACCAGGACAAATTGATCACAGCCTATCGGCAGGGCCGAAGACGGGCTGTGTCAGCAGCAAAGAGGCCGCCATGACCCAGGATGATCTGACGATGATGCGTGACTTGATTGATCAGCACCGCGAAGGTTTCGCGTTGCCGCGTCATTTCTATGCGTCGCAGGCCGTGTTTGATCACGACATCCAACGGTTCTGGAGCCACAATTGGATCTGGGTGGGCCATATCAGTCAGGTGGCCGAGCCGGGCGATTTCTTTGTGTTCGAATATGCGCAGGAATCGGTGATTGTGGTGCGCGATGGTGAGGGGCAGGTGCGGGCGCATCTGAACGTCTGCCGTCATCGCGGCAGCCGGGTTTGCCTGGAGGCGTCAGGCTCGGCGCGCAGTTTTGTGTGCCCTTATCATGCCTGGACCTTTGATCTGTCGGGGAAATTGCGCAACGGGCGTTTGATGGGTCCTGACTTTGATCCGGCGGACTATGGGTTGTTTGCGGCCCGGATCCGGATCTTTGAGGGGTTGATCTTTGTCTGTGTGGATCAGGATGCGCCGGATCTGGAGCCCGGGCTGGCCGCCATTGCAGAACTGGCCGCGCCGTTCGAACTGGCCCGGATGAAGATGGCGCATCGGGCGTCTTATCCGGTTCCGGCAAACTGGAAGCTGGCGCTGGAAAACTATCTGGAATGCTATCATTGCGCGCCCTCGCACAAGGAATATGCCCGCAGCCATTCACTGAAGGACCCCGATCAGGTGCAGGCGTTTCTGCCCGATTTGCACGAACGAATGGCAGGGATCGGCCTGAGTGTGGAAGAGGTCAATCAGACCGGGGCGGATGCCGTCGCACCCGGCGCGGATGTCTATTGGCGCCGCTACCCGCTGTTTCCCGGCTATCTCACCGGCAGCAAATCCGGCGCGGCGGTCGCGCCGGTTCTGGGACGTCTGGGCGGTCTGGATGGCGGGGCGACGGATCTGGCGGTGGGCCCGCTCAGCTTTTTCCTGATCTATGGCGATCATCTGGTTGGCTATCGGTTTGTGCCGCGCAGCCTGCAAGAGACGGATATTCAGATCGAGTGGTATGTGCGCGAGGAGGCGCAGGAGGGGCGCGATTACAACGTCGAGGATCTGACCTGGTTGTGGCATGTCACATCGCTGGATGACGAACGCATCATTCGCCACAACCAGCAAGGCGTCAATTCCCACCGCTTTGTGCCCGGCCCCTTGTCGGATATGGAATGGGGCATCACGGGATTTTACAAAACTTACTTTGATATGATCCGTTAAGCGTTGCTAAACGGATCATCCGGGTATTGCACCCCGGCCAGATAAAGCCCCTGCGGCGGAGAAACCGGTCCGCAGGCCGAGCGGCTGCGCGCGTTGAGCGCGCGGCGCACGTCTTCTGGTGTCCAGCCGCCGGCGCCCACCCGTTCCAATGTGCCGACAAAGCTGCGGACCTGATTGTGCAGGAACGAGCGGGCGCGCACATGAAAATGCACCTCGGGGCCAGAGCGCCCGATGGCGGGTTCGATTCGCAATTCATCCAGCGTTTTGACCGGGCTGGCCGATTGGCAGACGGTCGAGCGGAAAGTTGTGAAATCGTGGTGCCCCACCAGAATGTCGGCTGCGGCCTGCATCTGATCGGTGTCGAGCGTATGACCGACCCGCCAGACCAACCCCGCATCCAGGGTCTCTGGCGCGCGGCGGGTGAGCAGGCGAAAGAAGTACCGGCGTTGCACGGCGGTAAAGCGGGCGTGCCAGTCATCATCGACGCGGGCGCAGTCCACAATGCCCACAGGGGCCGGTTTCAGATGATAATTCAGCGCCTCTGACAGGCGATAGGGGGTCCATTCCTTGATCATGTCGCAATGGGCGACCTGTCCGATGGCATGGACGCCGGCATCCGTACGGCCGGCGGCTCCGATCGTGTGGGGGCCCGGTTCGAGCCGGGAGAGGGCCTGTTCTATGGCACCTTGGACGGAGGGCAGGCCTTTCTGCCTCTGCCAGCCAGAGAACGGCGCCCCGTGATATTCGATTTTAAGTGCGTATCTGGGCATGGCAAAGCTGGTAGCGCGCAGCGGTTTGGCCTGCAAGCCTCTGGCTTCGTTGGCGCGGGATGCCTATCTTGTCTGCAAATCACCTGAGGTGACGGAAACGGGCGGGTCACCAGAGGTGACGGGAATAGGCGGGTCACCAGAGGTGACGAAACCAGGCGGGGCGGAATTTTGGTTATCGGGACAATTGCCGACACAGTTTTGCGCCGGATCGAGGCTG
This sequence comes from Marinibacterium sp., assembly GCA_034670145.1. Lineage (GTDB taxonomy): Bacteria > Pseudomonadota > Alphaproteobacteria > Rhodobacterales > Rhodobacteraceae > HXMU1420-2. Next base: position 361,428 of record JAXMOA010000001.1, on the reverse strand, counting down.
CGGGCGATGCGGTGACGGAAACGCTGTTCGAGCCGGTGGTCCGGCTGGGCGTTACGGGGCTGGCGCGGTCGGGCAAAACGGTGTTCATCACCTCGCTGGTGGCGAACCTGCTGGATCGCGGGCGGATGACCGGCCTGTCGGCGGCGCGGGACGGGCGGATCGTGGCGGCCTATTTGCAGCCCCAGCCGGATGATACGGTGCCGCGCTTTGCCTATGAGGCGCATATGGCGGCCTTGACCGGGCCAGAGCCGCATTGGCCTGACAGCACGCGCGCGGTGAGCGAGCTGCGCTTGTCGCTCAAGGTGCGCCCGGCGGGGTTGCTGTCGGGGTTGCAGGGGCCGCGGACGGTGCATCTGGATATTGTGGATTATCCGGGCGAATGGCTGCTGGATCTGGGCTTGATGGATAAATCCTATGATGCCTGGTCCGCGGACGTTCTGGCGCGGATTGACAAACGCGCCTGCGCGCAGGGGTTCATGGAGCGCGCCCGCGCCGCAGATCCGCAGGCGCCGCATGACGAGGCCCTGGCGCAGGATCTGGCGGCGCGCTTCACCTCTTATCTGAATGCCGCGCGCGCAGAGGGGTTTTCCGACTGTACGCCGGGGCGGTTCCTGCTGCCCGGTGATCTGGAGGGCTCGCCCGTGCTGACCTTTGCGCCCATCCCGGTGGCCGGCTCTTCGCAGCGCCGGTCCTTGCACCGCGAGATGGAGCGGCGGTTCGAGGCCTATAAGTCCAAGGTGGTGCAGCCATTTTTCCGCGATCATTTTTCGCGGATTGACCGGCAGGTGGTGCTGACCGATGTGCTGGGCGCGATTCATCAGGGTCCGCAGGCGGTCGAGGACATGCGCCAGGCGATGGTCGATATATTGGGGGCGTTTCGCCCCGGGCGCACGCCCTGGCTGGCGCGGCTTTTGTCCGGGCGGCGGGTCGAGAAGATCCTGTTTGCGGCGACCAAGGCGGATCATCTGCATCACACGCAACATGCGGGTTTGACGGCAATCATGGAGGCGATCACCCGCGACGCCCGCGACCGGGCCCAGTTTGCCGGGGCACAGACGGGCGCGATGGCGATTGCCGCGCTGCGGGCCACCACAGAAGAAATGCGCACCCATGGGGCGCAGGAGCTGGCCTGTGTGCGGGGGACCGTTTTGGAGACCGGCGCGCAAAAGGTGTTCTATCCCGGCGCCTTGCCCCAAGACCCGATGGAGCTGTTGGGCGTGGCCCGCAGCGGGGTCGACGCCTGGCTGGATGCCGATTTTGGCGTGATGTCCTTTGCGCCGGCGCCAATGTCCTTGCGGGCCGGGGACGGGCCGCCGCATATTCGGCTGGATCGGGCGGCAGAGTTTTTATTGGGGGATCGGCTGTGACGGTTTGGCTGCGACAGGCCCGGTCTACGGATGCGGGCAAGCTGGGCGATATTCTGTGGCAGAATGTCGAATCCGGTTTGGAGATCTATGATCTGTTTTCAGAGGCAGAGGCGATTGCCTGCTGCGGGCGCATGATTGATCAGGGCTGGGTGACCGTGGCCATGTCCGAAGACCGGGTGGCCGCATTCCTGGCGCGCGATGGCGAAGAGATCGAGGCGCTCTATGTCGCGCAGGCTCTGGCTGGCAAAGGAGTCGGGGCGATGTTGCTGGAGGATGCCATGGCCCGCCGTGACCGGTTGCGGTTGTGGGTGCATCCCAGCAATGGTGGCGCGCAGCGGTTTTACCGCCGACTTGGGTTTGTTGAACCACAAAAGTCTGCGCAGAACCCGCAGGGGGCTGCGGTGCGGCCCCCGGATTCGATCCGGGAGATCTCTTTTGCGATGGAATGGACACGGGGGCCGATCGAATGAGCCAGGGACCGATCCTGTTTGATGTGAAGGAAGAAGCGGACACGCCCGTCGCCGTGGCCGATGCGCCGCCGGTGCCGGAGGTGGATCTGTCCGGCAATCGCCGCAGCAGCGATTGGGAGGATGGCCCGGAGGCCGGCCAGGCAGATGGGCGGGCGATGCGCGCGGCGGCTCAATTCGCGGCCGGCCGCCCGTCGCGGTTAAGCCGTTGGTTCTGGGGGCTGGCCTCGGCGTTGGTCGGGGCGATCGTCTCGGTCGGCGTGTGGGATTTTGTGACCCGGTTGATGGAGCGTGCGCCGATCATCGGTTGGGCGGTTTCGGCGCTGGCGGCTGTGTTTGTGCTGGTCTGTCTGGCCGTGGCCGTGCGCGAGCTGGCAGCCCTGGGCCGTTTGCGGCGGGTCGACGGGCTGCGGCGGGATGCGGATGCGGCGTTGCAATCCGGGGATCTGGCTCAGGCGTTGGCGGTCACGGATCGGCTTATGACGCTGTATCGCGACCGGGAAGAGACCCGCTGGGGGCGGGACCGCTTTGCCGAGCGGCGCGGCGAGCTGTTTGATGCGGATGCGGTTCTGGCGCTGGCAGAGGATGAGGTGTTGGCGTCGCTGGATGTGGCTGCCCGTGCCGAGGTTGAGGCGGCGGCGCGTCAGGTGGCGATGGTGACTGCGATTGTGCCTTTGGCCCTTGCGGATGTGGTGACCGCCCTGGCGTCGAGTTTGCGGATGATCCGCCGGGTGGCCGAGATTTACGGCGGGCGCTCTGGTTTCTGGGGCGGCTGGCGGCTGACGCGGGCGGTGTTCACGCATCTGGTGGCCACCGGGGCGGTTGCCGCCGGAGATGACCTGCTGGAACCTGTGTTGGGGGGCTCTGTCCTGTCCAAACTGTCCCGCCGGTTTGGCGAGGGCGTGGTGAATGGCGCGCTGAGTGCCCGGGTCGGGGTTGCCGCGATGGAGGTCTGTCGCCCCTTGCCCTTTTCCGAACGCCATCGCCCCTCGGTCCGGGTGATCGTGACCAATGCGCTGCGCGGATTGTTTTCGCGCTCCAGAGGTGGGGGCGAGCCGTCAGAGTGATCGGCAACAGCCACAGGTCGCATTTTTGTTGGGTTTTGATGACATTTGCGTGGTTTTTGAGCGGATCAGGTTGACCTTGGCGCGAATATTGTAAGACTCAAGGGGACCCAAAACTGATTGACGAGCATACACATGATATCGCGACGTTCTCTCTTGACCGCCTCAGCCGCTGCGGCCCTGGTCACCCAGACGGGTATGGCCCAGGCCGCTGCCGAATATGATCCGACCCCGCAGTTTGTACGGATCAAGAAGCAATTCGAACCGGGCCAGATCCTGATCCTGCCCCGCTCCTTTTATCTGTATTACGTGACCGAGCCACGCAAGGCGGTGCGCTATGGCGTATCGGTGGGCAAGGCCGGGCTGGAGTTTACTGGCAAAGCCACGATTCAGGTCAAAAAGGAATGGCCGACATGGCGTCCAACGGATGAGATGATCGAAAGATCTCCGAGCTTGTATGGCCGGTTTGCGGGCAATGACTATGTCCAGCCCGGTGGCCCGGAAAATCCGCTGGGGTCGCGGGCTTTGTATCTGTTCCAGAATGGTCGGGACACGTATTTCCGAATTCACGGCACGAATGACCGCGCGTCGATTGGCCATGCGGCCTCGAACGGGTGTATTCGGATGTGGAACGAACATGTTGTCGACCTGTATAATCGGGTGCCAATCGGGACGGTTGTAACTGTTGTCTAACAATAGCTTGTGTGGGGCGCTGTTGCTGGGGCTGGCCTTTGCTTTTGGTGGGGCGGCCTGGGCGCAGAGCGTGCAGGTGCCGTCCGATCAGGCGGCCATGGTGAAACGATATCTGAAGGCACCGCAGAAACGGTCGTTTGACCGGGATCGGGAATATTGCGCCTATCTGGGACGCACCAGTTTTGACCGCCTGAAAGTCAGCAATTTTCGCGAAGGGGGCCGCAATGGATGCACCCCCGGGCGACCGCAGGGGCAGTTTGAGCCGATTGCCTCGATCCACACGCATGGGGCCTATCATCCCCGCGTTCCGGCCGAATTTCCAACGACATTGGATATGGATATGGACGCGGCCGAGGGCGTGAACGGCTATGTTGCGACGCCCGGCGGGCGGTTCTGGTATCTGGATTCGAAGGCGCGGATTGCGGTGCAGCTGTGCGGTATCGGATGTTTGCCGAGCGATCCGAATTTTCGGGCCGGCGATGATGGCGAGATCCGGTCAAGCTATACCTACGAGCAGCTGCGCGCGATGGAGCTGGGCGGCTAGAGCACTGAGTGAGGTTTTCGCATCGTGCTCTAATCCGGCGCGGCGCGGGCGAGCAAGGCCAGGACGCTGGGCATCACATTCTGGACGATCCGGGCCACGCCAGCGGTATTGGGGTGAATGCCATCCGCCTGCATGACCTCGCGCAGGTTTTCCGGTGTCGGTTCGACCTCTTCAAACGCGGCAAAGAAGTTGTCATGCAGCAGCGCGCCATATTGTGCGGCCAGTTCCGGATAGGCGGCGTCAAAGGCCTGTTTGTACTCGGGGCCATAGTTGCCCGGGGCCTGCATTCCGATCAGCAGAACCGGGACGCCCTGTGCCTGGGCGGTGTCGAGGATCTGCGCCAGGTTGGCGCGGACGGTGGCCGGGTCGATCCCGCGCAGCATATCGTTGCCTCCCAGCACTACCAACATGGCGTCCACATCCTCGCTCAGGGTCCAGGCGACCCGCGCAGCCCCTCCGGCGGTGGTATCGCCCGAAACACCGGCATTGATGACCGCCACCTCCTGCCCCTGTTCGCGCAGCGCTGCTTGCAGTTGTGGCACAAACCCCTGATCCTGTGGCAGGCCATAGCCATGCACCAGGCTGTCACCCAGGGCGACCAGCGTGACCGGCCCCGCCACGGCCGAAAATGCCCACAGCCAGGCGGCGGCGATTGTCAAAAAGAGCTTGTGCATCTGATGGTCTGCTCCATATCGAAGGCAACGCAGTCGGAAAGGCCACAAAGATGACCGAACCTGTCCTTACTCTTAATGATGCCACGCTGACGTTGGAAGGCAATGCCGGAGCGGTAGAGATTTTGCGCGGGCTGAGCCTGACGGTGGCGCGGGGCGAAACGCTGGCTCTGACGGGTCCGAGCGGGTCGGGGAAATCCTCCTTGTTGATGGTGATGGGAGGGCTGGAGCAGGCCAGCTCGGGATCGGTGCAGGCGCTGGGGCATGATTTGACGGCCATGTCCGAGGACGCCCTGGCGCGGTTTCGGCGCGATCACATGGGGGTCGTGTTTCAGTCCTTTCATTTGATTCCGACCATGACCGCGCTGGAAAATGTGGCAACCCCGCTGGAGTTGAGCGGCGCGCGGGACGCCTTCGAGCGCGCGGCAGCCGAGCTGGAGGCCGTGGGTCTGGGCCATCGGGCCGGGCATTACCCGTCGCAATTGTCTGGCGGAGAGCAGCAGCGGGTGGCTCTGGCGCGGGCTTCGGCGCCGCGCCCGGAGGTGTTGCTGGCGGATGAGCCGACGGGCAATCTGGACGAGGCCAATGGCGCGGCGATCATGGATCTGCTGTTTCAGCTGCGCGACCGCGATGGCGCGACGCTGGTTCTGGTGACCCATGCCGCAGAATTGGCGCGGCGTTGTGACCGGGTGTTGCGGTTGCGGGACGGGCGGATCGCAGAGCCGGGCACCGCGGAGGCCGCTGAATGAGGCAGGGCTCCATATTGCGGCCCATGTCCCGGGTTGGGTCACAATTTGCCATCCGATTTGCGATGCGCGAATTGCGCGGCGGTCTGCGGGGGTTTCGGATTTTCCTGGCCTGTCTGGTGCTGGGCGTTGCCGCGATTGCAGCCGTTGGTACGGTGCGCGCCAGTATCGAGGCCGGTCTGGCGCGCGAAGGGGCGGCCCTGCTGGGCGGTGACGCCGAGATGGAGTTTACCTATCGCTTTGCCACCGCGCCCGAGCGCGCCTGGATGGAGGCGCAGTCCCAGGCGGTTTCGGAAATTGTCGATTTCCGCTCTATGGCGGTGGTCGAGCGGGACGGTCAGGTCGAGCGCGCGCTGACCCAGCTCAAGGCGGTCGACGGGGCCTGGCCCCTGATCGGTGCGGCGCGAATGGCACCGGATTTGCCCCTGGCGGATGTATTTGCCGGGCAGGATGGCCTGCCGGGCGGCGCGATGGAGCGGGTCCTGATGGACCGGCTGGGCCTCGCGCCGGGCGACCGGTTTCGTCTGGGCACGCAGGACTTTGTTTTGATGGCCGTGTTAGAGACCGAGCCGGACAATACCGGCGGATTTGGTCTGGGGCCGCGCACCCTGGTGGCGCGCGCGGATCTGGCGCAATCCGGCCTGCTGGCGCCGGGCACCCTGTTTTCCAGCAAGTATCGGCTGGATTTGCCGGATGGGGTGGATCTGGCGCAGGTAGAGGCACAGGCGCGGGCGGCGTTTGAAACCTCGGGCATGCGCTGGCGAGATGCCCGCAATGGTGCGCCCGGGATTGCGGAATTTGTGGCCCGTCTGGGGGCGTTTCTGGTCCTGGTTGGCCTGTCGGGGCTGGCGGTTGGCGGGGTGGGCGTGTCCTCGGCCGTGCGGGCCTATCTGGATGAAAAGACCGGCGTGATCGCGACGTTGCGCACGTTGGGGGCGGAACGGCACACGATATTCCTGACGTATTTTCTGCAAATCGGGGTGTTATCGGCGTTGGGTATTGTGCTGGGTCTGGCGTTGGGCGCCGGGGTGCCGGTGCTGCTGGCGCCCTTGATCGAGGCCCGCCTGCCGGTGCCTGCCGCCTTTGGTGTCTATCCGCAGCCCCTGTTCGAATCGGCGATTTATGGCGCGTTGACGGCGTTTATCTTTACCCTTTGGCCGCTTGCGCGCGCAGCAGATGTGCGCGCGGCGGCGCTGTACCGGGATGCGCTGACTGGCGCGCGCCGCTTGCCGGGGCCGATCTATCTGCTGGCGATCTGCCTGGCCCTGGTGGCGCTGATCGGGCTTGCGGCCTTCTTTAGCGGGTCGGTCTGGCTGACCTTGTGGACGGCCGGCGGGCTGGCCGGGGCGTTGGCGGTCCTGGCGGCTGCGGCGGGGCTGGTGCGGCTGCTGTCGCAGCTTGGGCGCGGGTTTGCGCGCGGGCGTCCGGCGCTGCGCTGGGCACTGGCAGCGATCGGATCGGCGCGGGCCGGGACGGGATCGGTTGTGGTGTCTCTGGGGCTGGGGCTGTCGGTGCTGGCCGCCGTCGGTCAGATCGAGGGCAATCTGCGTCAGGCGATCTCGGGCAATTTGCCGGATGTGGCGCCGTCGTATTTCTTTGTCGATATCCAGCGCGATCAGATGCCCGGGTTCGAGGCCCGGCTGGAGCAGGACCCCGGCGTGCGGGCGATGGAGAGCGCGCCGATGCTGCGCGGAGTCATCACGCAGATCAACGGGCTACCGGCCCAAGAGGTGGCCGGGGCGCATTGGGTTCTGGAGGGCGACCGGGGCGTGACCTATTCCGCCGCGCTGCCGCCGGATACGCGGATCACGCAAGGCAGCTGGTGGGCCGAGGATTACGATGGCCCGCCGCTGATCAGCTTTGCCGCCGAAGAAGGCGCCGAGATGGGACTGAAGCTGGGCGATACCTTGACCCTGAACATTCTGGGCCGTGACATCACCGCGACAATCGCCAGTTTCCGCGAGGTCGATTTTTCGACGGCGGGCATTGGGTTCATCCTGTCGATGAATCCGGCGGCTCTGGCCGGAGCCCCCCATAGTTTCATCGCCACGGTTTACGCCGAGCCAGAGGCAGAAGCCGCGATCCTGCGCGATCTGGCGGGGACCTATCCAAACATCACGGCGATCCGGGTGCGCGATGCGATTGACCGGGTGGCTGCGCTTTTGTCGGGATTGGCGGCGGCCACGTCCTGGGGCGCGGCGGCGACGCTGGTGACCGGATTTCTGGTGCTGATCGGGGCCGCGGCCGCAGGCGAAGGTGCGCGCGCACAGGAGGGGGCCTTGCTCAAGGTTCTGGGCGCCTCGCGGCTTCGGATCTTGTGGAGCTTTGTTCTGCGGGCGGCCATTCTGGGGGCTTTTGCCGGATGTGTGGCCCTGGCTGCCGGGATCATGGGCGGCTGGGCCGTGGCGCGGTTCATCTTCGAGACCGATTATGCCGTGATCTGGTCCTCGGCGCTTGTCATCATTCTGGGCGGATTGAGCGCGACCGTATTGGCGAATCTGTTGTTTGCCTGGCGGCCTTTGGTGACGCGCCCGGCCCGGGTGTTGCGGGCGCAGGAATAAGCTGGTGGCGGGGGCTGCAAAAAGCTGAACTTCTGGCTGGCCGACGGGGGGGCGAAAAACATGCCATTGCGGGCATAAATTGCCGCGCGCCCTATTCCGCGCGCGCTGTATTTCGGCCAGTAATTGGAGACAGACACCAAGGAGAAGCCCGATGCCGCTGACGATGAACCGAGATGTTTTTATCACCTGTGCTGTAACAGGCTCTGGTGGCACGCAGGATCGCAGCCCGCATGTGCCCAGATCGCCCGAGCAGATCGCCCAGAGTGCGATTGATGCGGCCAAGGCCGGAGCGGCGATTGTGCATTGCCATGTGCGCGACCCCGAAAGCGGCGCGCCGTCGCGTCGGCTGGAGCTTTACCGCGAAGTGACCGACCGCATCCGCGAGGCCGAGGTGGACGTGGTTCTGAACCTGACCGCCGGAATGGGAGGGGATATGGTGTTTGGCTCTCCCGAGGCGCCTCTGCCGGTGAACGAGGCGGGGACCGATATGATCGGCGCAGCCGCGCGGGTCGAGCATGTCAAACAATGCCTGCCCGAGATTTGTACGCTCGATTGCGGCACGATGAACTTTGCCGAGGCCGATTACGTCATGACCAACACGCCGGGGATGTTGCAGGCGATGGGGCGCATGATGACCGCGCTGGGCGTGCAGCCCGAGATCGAAGCCTTTGACACCGGTCACCTGTGGTATGCCAAGCAACTGGTGGCTGATGGTGTCCTGACCAGCCCGGCGCTGGTGCAGCTGTGCATGGGCGTGCCATGGGGCGCACCGGATGACCTCAATACCTTCATGGCGATGGTAAACAATGTGCCCGACGACTGGACGTTCTCGGCGTTTTCGCTGGGCCGGAACCAGATGGCCTATGCGGCAGCGGCCGTGCTGGCCGGGGGCAATGTGCGGGTCGGATTGGAAGACAACCTGTGGCTCGGCAAGGGCGAACTGGCGCGCAATGACCAACTGGTCGAACGGGCGGTCACCATTGTCGAAAACATGGGCGCGCGGGTGATTGGCCCACAGGAAGTGCGTGAAAAACTGGGGCTGGTCAAACGGGCGCCACAGGGGTGAGACCACCTGTCGGCCCTTTGCCGATAGCCTGCGCGGGACCGGGTTTGGGCCCCGCGCGCGGCCTAGTGCTGGCGGGTAATCCGGCACTGAAAACAATTGTTGGAGGCGCTGCGGATATCGACAAAGGCAAGGCCGGGATCGGCCAGCAGATGGCGGGCATAGGCAGGGATGGCGGCGGTCTCGACCACCTTGCCGGTGCCATATTGGATGCGCTCGTCCGCCGTATAGCCACGTGCGATATACTGGGGCGAACCCAGCATCGCCGGCAACGCATCCGTTGGCGCGGGCGGGGTGCAGGCGGCGGCGCAGAGAAAGATCGGGCCAGTCTCGGCATAGGGGTTCAGCCCCTCGAACGGGCGGTGGGCGAGGATCAGATAATCCTGCCCGGCGGGTGTCTGGCCCAGACAATGGCGGCAGGGAATGCCCGCGCCATCCGACCTGCGCCGCTCTGGCGGCAGGCCATAGGCATCGCGCCCGGTGGACTTGATCTGGCTGACCACGGATGTGGGAAGGCCGTTGAATTGAATATGCATGGGACAGCTCCGTCTGACGTGTCTTTGTCGGGTTTGACAGGCGCGGCGGGCGGGCTCGACCCGGAGCTTGCGGAAAGACAGATATGAAACAGACAGCATCTATTATTGGCGGTGGCGTGATCGGGGGCGGCTGGGCTGCGCGGTTCTTGCTGAGCGGTTGGGACGTGCGGGTGTTTGACCCGGACCCGGAGGCCGAGCGCAAGATTGGCGAAGTGCTGGACAATGCGCGCCGCTCTTTGCCCGGGCTCAGCGACGTGTCGCTGCCCGCAGAGGGCCAGCTGAGCTTTCACGACACGATTGCCGAGGCGGTTGAGGGTGCGATCTGGATTCAGGAAAGCGTGCCCGAGCGGTTGGATCTGAAGCTCAAGGTTTACAGCGAATTGCAGGCCGCCGCCTTGGACGAGGCGGTCATCGGTTCTTCGACTTCGGGGTTCCGCCCCAGCGAGTTGCAGGAGGGCGCGGCGCGTCCGGGTCAGATCGTGGTGACACATCCGTTCAACCCGGTGTATCTGCTGCCGCTGATCGAACTGGTGACAACGCCCGCGAACCCGGGCGAGACCATAGCGACGGCACAAGAGATCATCCGCGCCATCGGAATGCACCCGCTGCATGTGAAGAAAGAGATCGACGCCCATATTGCGGACCGGTTTCTGGAAGCCGTCTGGCGCGAGGCCCTGTGGCTGGTCAAGGACGGCATCGCCACAACCGAAGAGATCGACGATGCGATCCGCTATGGGTTTGGCATTCGCTGGGCGCAGATGGGTCTGTTTGAAACCTACCGCGTTGCGGGCGGCGAAGCCGGGATGCGCCATTTCATGGCACAGTTCGGCCCGGCCCTGAAATGGCCCTGGACCAAACTGATGGATGTGCCGGAATTCACTGACGAGCTGGTGGATCTGATCGCGGATCAGTCTGATGCCCAATCCGGCCATCACAGCATCCGCGAGCTGGAGCGGATTCGCGACAACAATCTGGTTGCGATGATGCGCGCGCTGAAGGGGCAGGACTATGGCGCGGGCGCCTTGCTGAACGCGCATGACCGGGTGACAGCCAGGGGCACGGTTCTGGCCGCGACACTGGATGAGATCGACGATCTGAGCCAGCCCGTGACCACCCTGCAACGGGCGGTTCCGCTGGATTGGACCGACTACAACGGCCATATGACCGAGGCAAAATATCTGGAGGCCTTTGCCCTGTCCACGGATCGCTTTATGCGGCTGCTGGGCTGTGACGACGACTATATCGCGGCAGGTCAAAGCTATTTCACCGCACAGACGCATATCCAGCATCTGGACGAATGCCACGCCGGCACTCGGATCGAGGTGCGCACCCAGCTGCTGTTGGGGCAGGGCAAGAAACTGCACGTGTTCCACCGCATGTATGACGGCGACCGGCTGTTGGCGACCGGAGAGCATTTTCTGCTGCATGTCAGCCTGGAAACACGCAAACCGTCGTTGCCCTCGGCACAGGTAGAGGCCGCCCTGGCGCGGGTTTCTGCGGCGCAGGCGGATCTGCCGTACCCCGACGGGGCGGGCGCGGCTATTCGCAAACCGTCATGAACCGGGTTCTGATCACAGCGGGCGCGTCGGGCATCGGGCGGGCCATGGCCGAAGGCTTTGCCGAGGCCGGGGCGCAGGTCTGGATCGCGGATCGCGACGAAACCGCCCTTGCGGCCTGTCCCGACAGCTGGCAGCGCACGGTGCTGGATGTCACCGACGAGGCGTCAGTGGCGGCCCTGTTCGCAACGATTGCGACCCATTGGGGCGGGTTGGACACCCTCTGCGCCAATGCAGGTATCGCCGGCCCCACAGCCGCAGTTGAGGACATCGCCCTGCAAGACTGGCGCGCCTGCCTGGCGGTCAATCTGGATGGTGCGTTTCTGTCGGCCAAATACGCAACCCCGCTGATGAAGGCGCAGGGCAGCGGCGCGATCATCGTCACGTCTTCGACGGCGGGGCAGTACGGCTATCCGTTCCGCGCGCCCTATGCCGCGGCCAAATGGGCGATGATCGGCCTGACCAAGACTTTGGCGATGGAGCTGGGCCCCTTTGGTGTGCGGGCCAATGCGATCTGCCCCGGCGCGGTGGAAGGGCCGCGTATGGAGGGGGTTCTGTCCCGCGAGGCGCAAACCAAGGGCATGACACGGGACGAGGTGTATGCCGGCTATGCTGCGGGCACGTCGATGGGCCGGTTTGTCGAGGCGCGCGATATTGCGGCGATGGCGGTGTTCCTGGGCTCGGACGCGGCGCGGCTGGTCTCGGGGCAGGTGATCGCGGTGGATGGCCACACGGTCAACCCGGACCCCAAGGTCTAAGGCACAATGCGAACGCCTTGAAACACCACCTGTCACCTGGCGCGTCGAAATCTTTGATTTCAGGCAGGTTTGCGTGTTCGCATTGAGCGATAGCGGTTCAGCCCAACCCGGCGCGCAAGGCATGCAGATGCGCGGGCAGATTGCGGGCGGTCAGCTCGGCCTCGCGCACCAGATTGTCGAAATGGCCGGTGAATGTCTCGATCCGGTCCCGATCCCGGAAGGCGACATAATGCGACCCGGCATAGACCACGCACAGCAAAGGACCAAAGAGCGTCAGCGGCGCGGAATAGAGGCGGCGGGCGTCAAACAGATAGAGACGCAGCCGCGGATAGAGCTGGTCTGTCAGCTGGAGCAGCCTGTCGATCTGTTCCAGCCGGATGTCCAGCGGCAGACCCTGATAATAGCCTGTGGCCTGGGCAAAGCTTTGCAGTTCGAACATGGGCATGGCGATTTCATAGTCGGACTGCGTGCCGCGCATCCATTGCAGTCGATCCTCTGACGCGCCAATCGCCTGATCGGCGGTGCGGCCCAGATGCGGCGCATATTCCCACTCCAGCACCGAACGCGTCTTGAGCATATCGGGCAAAGCCGCCGGAACATGGCGGATTTTGTAACCTGCGGCCTCTTTGTGCCATTCAAAGATCCGCTCATCCACCAGCGCGCGAGGCGCCTCGGTGAGGCTGAGACTGTTGGAGAGCAGATCTGCCGCGCTCTCGGGGCGGTCCGAGAGTGACAGCAGCCAGTCAGCAGAGACGCCCAAAGCCGAGGCGCAGGCCCCCACCACATGGGCATTGGGCAGCCGGGCGCCGCCATCCGTCAAAAGTTGCGAAATTGTTGAGCGATCGACGCCGATATCCCGGGCCAATGTGCTCTGATTTTTTTGCGCATCTTGCATCGCGCGGGCCAATCTGACGCGAAATTGAGCGGCGCGGTCTCGTTTGTCTACTGAACGTCCCATGAGGTGATAATTATCACAGTTGTTGGATTTTGTTAATCAAATACGCAATGGGCAGAGGCCCGGCCAGCCGATAGCGATCAGAGGAACTCAACACCAGGAGCCCCGATGGAAAGTCATGCCCGTTCGCTGATCAAAGCGTTGATTTGGAACCTGATTGGTTTTGTCTCGATGATGTTGGTCGGACTGGCGACCACGGGGTCATGGGCGGTCGGGCTGACGACGGCGGCGGTGAATGTGTGTTTGGGATTCACGCTGTATTTTGTCTATGAACGGTTTTGGAGCACCGTGCGCTGGGGGCTTCTGGATGGATAAGCTGCATTCAGGGTCTACCGGTCGCATTGAATGGCGCACTGTGGCGTTGATCGTCTTGTGCTATGGGCTGTGGGGCGCGACGCTTATGTGGATTGCGCCCTGGTCCCTGGCGGTGGCGATTGTGGCGGCGGCGGTTCTGATCGGGTTTCACTCCTCGCTGACGCATGAGGTTTTGCACGGGCATCCGTTTGCCTGGAAATGGCTGAACGAGGCGACAATGGTTTTGCCGCTGTCGTTGTTGGTGCCCTATATCCGGTTTCGTGATTTGCACCTGGCGCATCATCGCGACAGCAACCTGACGGACCCTTATGATGATCCGGAAACCAACTATCTGGATCCGCAATATTGGGCCAGGCTGAACCGCCCCATGCGGCTGCTGCGACGGTTCAACAATACCATGCTGGGCCGTATCCTGATCGGCACGGCCATCGGACAGGCGGTCTTTCTGCGCGACGACTGGCGGTTGATCTGGCAGGGGGATCGGGCTGTGCTATGGGCCTGGGCGCTGCATCTGCCGGGGGCGGTTGTGGTCCTGTGGCTGGTGGCCCTGTCCTCCATGCCGGTTTGGGCCTATCTGATCGCGGTCTATTGCGGGCTGTCGATCATCCGGATCCGCACCTTTCTGGAGCACCGCGCCCACGAAAAATGCCGGGCGCGCACCGTGATTATCGAGGATCGCGGCGTGTTGGCCTTTCTGTTCCTCAACAACAATCTGCATGTGGTCCACCATATGCACCCTGACGCGGCCTGGTTCGAGCTGCCCGGGCTCTATCGCAAGGCCAGGGATCGGTATCGCCAGATGAACGAAGCCTATGTCTATCGGTCCTATGGCGAGATTTTCCGCAAATATCTGCTGCGCGGCAAGGATCCGGTGGCGCATCCGCTCTGGCCAAACCCCTGACATAGGCGCAAAAGGGCCGCATGGCTTTGTGGATTCCAGTAACGATTGCCGCGGCGAGCTTTCAGACCGTTCGCTTTATGCTGCAAAAATCATTGAGCGAGGTGCGCCTGTCGGCGGCCGGAGCCACTTTTGCGCGTTTTGCCTATTCGGCACCGATCGTGGTTGTGCTGCTGGCGGTGTATCTGATGGCCAGTGGCCGCAGTTTGCCCGCCCTGCTGCCGATGTTCTGGGTCTTTGCCGTTGTGGGTGGATTTGCCCAGATTCTGGCAACCATCTGCGTCGTGCTGATGTTCAAGCAGCGCAATTTCGCGGTGGGAATCACCTTCAAGAAAACCGAAGTGATCCAGACCGCGATTCTGGGTGTGATCGTTTTGGGCGATTACGTCAGTTGGGGTGGATTGGCGGCGATCCTTGTGGGGCTGGCGGCGGTGCTGGTGCTGTCCAGGAAAACCGGCAGCGAAGGGCCCTGGTGGCGCCATCTGAGCAACCGGGCCTCGGTCATCGGGCTGACCTCGGGTGTTTTGTTTGCCGTATCGGCGGTCGCCTATCGCGGGGCGTCCTTGCAACTGGGCGATCTGGAGCCGATTTTGCGGGCGGCGGTGACACTGGCTGTTGTGGCCAGCTTGCAGATGATCGGCATGGGGCTGTGGCTGTTGTGGCGTGACCGGGCCGAGCTGCGCGCCGTCTGGGCCGCGCGCCGCACGGCTGTCTTTGTCGGGCTGACCAGTATGGGCGGATCCTATTGCTGGTTTCTGGCCTTTACGTTGCAGAATGCCGCCTACGTAAAGGCTCTGGGGCAGGTGGAGCTTTTGTTGTCGCTCCTCGCCTCGGTTCTGTTCTTTCGCGAAACCGTGACCAGGCGGGAACTGACCGGGATGGGCCTGTTGGGGGTGTCGATCCTGTTGCTGGTTCTGGCGATCTGAGCCGTTTCAACCCGTCTCGGGCATCTCGTAGCCGCGCAGGCGCAGGAACAGGCTGGCCTCGTCGTTGTTCTTGAAAAAGGGGACGCTGTCGGGCGCCGTGGTGTCGGTCACGCGCGCCTCGATTTCTGCCAGAACCACCTCGGTAATAAAGGGCAGGTCGAAATTGCGCGCCTCGGTCAAGGGAATCCATTGCAAATGGCTCAGCTCGTCCGAAGCGGCCGAAAAATCGTCCGGGTCGTTCTGGATGTCCCGGGCGTCGACCAGGAAAAACCGCGCATCAAAGCGGCGCGGGCGTCCGGGCGGTGTCAGCGCGCGAAAGACAAATTGCAAACCGCTGGCTGTGGGCACATGTCCCGTGGCGGCAAAGCTGTGCCAATCCTGCGGGATCTCTCCGGGCCATTGCCAGGGTTGACCCAGGACCAGCCCGGTTTCTTCCCACAGCTCGCGAATGGCGGCCGCCGCCAGACGGGTCTGCATGTCAGCGGGCGAATCATCGGCCAGGCGGGCGTGGCACAGTGGCCCGACCGGCGCGACCAGAGGCACATGTGCATCCTGCGGATCGACCGCGCCGCCCGGAAAGACAAATTTGTTCGGCATAAAGGCCGCCTGCGCGCCGCGTTGGCCCATCAGGATCGAGGGCGCCTCGAACCGATCGCGCAGAACGATAACGGTTGCGGCGTTGCGGATTGCGGTCTTGTCGATGGTCATGACGCTGGTTGATCCTGCTTGTTTTTGGCTTCTTGCGAAAACCCATTCATATACTTGGCCCATTGATAGGCAACGACCATGCCTTTCAGTCTGGGCAACAGGTACAGCGACAGGGTCACGCAGCCGACCGCAAAAATGGTAAACAGAACCAGGGGTTCGGGGCGGAAGACCTCGAAAGTGGTCAGCAAGGCGGGGGCCATGATGTGACCCACGATCAAAATCGTCAGATAGGCCGGACCATCATCCGCACGATGATGTTTCAGCGACTCGCGGCAAACCGGGCAGGTATCATTCACCTTCAGGTAGCTTTTGAGCATATGGCCGGTGCCACATTGCGGGCAGCGACGGCGCCAGCCCCGCAAAAGTGCGGTTTTCAGCGGCCGTTCCGGCAGGGCCTGCACGGGCACCGCAGTCTCGAACTGTTCCATTTTGGTCATAACTCTCGCTCCTCGAGCCACTTTGGTGGAGCCCGTGGGGGCATGAAAGGTGGCAAACCGACGTTGCGGCGGGATGTCGCAAAATTTTCTGTTGTCAAAGTTTTTGCGACGGAAACGGCGCGGCGCCGCGTTTGGGTCTGTATGAACGGCCACAGTTGAGCCGTTGTTAAGAGCAAAGGATGAAATCATGACGTCTAAACTGTTCATGGCAGGTATTGTTGTTGCATCATTCGGGGTGAGCGCCGCTGCGGTTTTGGCCGATGACAATGGCGGGGGCAAACGCGAACGGATGTCGTTCAGCCAGCTGGATGCCGACGGAAATGGCGAGGTCAGCCAGGCCGAGTTGCAGGCGCGCGCCGCAAAGCGGTTTGGTGATAGTGACAGCAACGCAGATGGTGTACTCACCCGCGAAGAACTGCTGGCAGCCGGGCAAAAGCGGTCCGAGCGGCGGGTGGAGCGGATGCTGAAACGGTTTGATGCGAATGGTGACGGGGCATTGTCGAAGGATGAGTTGCCGATGCGTGGCGCGGATATGTTCGCGCGCGCGGATGCCGACAACAGCGGCGGCCTGTCAGAAGAAGAGTTCGCCGCGTTGCGCAAACACGGCAAGCGACCCAAAAACTAATCGGTGGATGGCGGATCGCCCATATCCTCGTCCAGACCGGCGGCACCCCAGGGTGTCGCCGTGAGCCGGCCCGTGCCTGCGGCGCAGAGCGTGCCGGACGAAACGCTGCTGATGCAATTTGCCAGCGGCGACCGCCGTGCGGCGCGCGCTCTGGCGGATCGGATGTTGCCGCGCACATTGGCCGTGGCCACACGCGTCTTAGGTGACCGGGCCGAGGCCGAGGACGTGGCGCAGGAGGCGATGTTGCGCCTGTGGCGGGTCGCGCCGGATTGGCGCACAGGCCAGGCGCAGGTGACAACCTGGTTGTACCGGGTCACGATGAACCTGTGTATTGACCGCACCCGTCGCCGGTCGCGCGGCTCGGTCGCGCTGGACGACGCGCCAGAGCCCGCTGATGCGGCCCCGGGCGCGGTCGAGCAGATGCAGGCAACCGCGCGCCACGATGCGCTTCAGGCGGCCCTGCTGGTCCTGCCAGAGCGGCAGCGGCAGGCCGTGGTCTTGCGCCACCTCGAAGAATTGGGCAACCCGGAGATCGCCGAGATCCTGGGCGTGAGCGTTGAAGCGGTTGAAAGTTTACTGGCAAGGGGCAAGCGGGGGCTGACGGCAGCTCTGGCAAAGAGACGAGACGATCTGGGGTATCAGGATGACTGACAAGCAGGATAAATTTGACCCGCTGGAGGATCTGTTTGCGCAGGCGCGCGCGGCGCGTCCAGAGGCTTCGGATCCGCTGATGCAGCGGGTGTTGGCGGATGCGGACGCGGTGCAGCAGGCCGCAGTTTCAGAGGCGGCCCCGCCTGTTGTCGGGGAAAGGGCCGCTGCCCGCAATTCGGGTCCGGGTTCTGTTCTGGCCTCGGTGGTGCGGTTTGACTGGTTGCGCCCGTTGACCCAGGCCCTGGGCGGCTGGGCCGGCATGGGCGGATTGGCAGCGGCCTGTGCGACAGGGGTCTGGATCGGGATCGCCCCGCCCGCAACCTGGCCGGACCCGGCGATGCTGGTGTGGCAGGATCAGTCCGGTTTGGATCTGTTTCAGGATCAGGAGGTCGCTTTGATCTGGGCGGCAGAGGAAGGGTAGAGCATGAGCGTTGAGACACAATCCACCCCCCGACGCAGCCCGCTTTGGATGCGAATCGCGCTGGGCGTTTCGCTGGCGGTGAACCTGGCCATTGCCGGTGTGGCGGTGGGGGCCGCGTTTCGGGTGTTTGGACCTGACGGGATGCCACGACAAGCATCCTTCGGGGCTGCGGTGATCGGGGCCCTGCCCAAAGAGGACCGAATGGAGATCCGCAAGACCACCCGCAAGTCAATGGGCGCGCGGAGCTCCAACCGGCAAACCGTCGCGCGGTTGGTGACCAATCTGCAAACAGAGCCCTTCGATGCAGAGGCGACAGCGGCCATCATATCAGAGCAACTGGACCGCCAGCAAAGCTGGGCGATGACGTTTCAGCAGGAATGGCTGAAACGGGTGAGCGAGATGACACCGCAAGAGCGCAAGGATTATGCCGCGCGCATTGCTGACGCTCAGACGCGCCATGCCGATCGCCGCAAAAAGTTTTCGCGCGGCCCGTCAGAGTAGACCTGCCGCGCCCGCCCTGCTGCTACTCCCGCTGCTCCTACTCCCCCTGCATTGTCAGGAACAGCCCGTCGCGCGGGTCGACCCGCCCGGCCAACATGTCCTCATAGAGCGCCTGTACTGTTTCCGGCCCACCTGCCTCGACCACATGAATCCAATCTGCCCCGCGCTGGGCAAACCCGGCCCAGGCCTGACCTGCACGCGCAAAGAATCCGGCAGGGCCCCAATCGGCGATCCGCTGTTGCGCATAGCTGGGGGCAAAGAAGAACGCGGGTTTTGGCCCGGGCAGCGCGGCCGGATCGTCCCCGCCCGTGTCGGGCAGCGCCTGCCAATGGGTCAAACCCACCCGACAGCTGTTTTTCAGCGCGCCGCCAAAATGCTGATGCACCCGCCGCAGCACATCGCCATTCCCGGCCATATCGACAAAGCAGCTGGAGGTGATCGGCAGCGATTCCAGCGCCTCATAGGCCAGCACCTGATCATAGCACCCCAGCCCTTCCACAAAACCGAGATTGCCCGCACTGGTCAGCCCGATCACCTGCGCGCGGGGGGCTGCGTCATCCTCTGCCGCGCTATCCTGTGACAGCAGATGCGCCAAAGCCATGGCCGTCTTGCTGGAGGCACTGGACAGGATCACCTGCTCTGCGCTGAAAAAGCCCTGAGCGCGGTGCAGATCGTCCAGCAGAAAGGCGGTGGTGAACAAGGGGCGGAACAGGCTGATCAGGGCCTCTGAGCCAACCTCGGTTTCGGGCGCCCAGGCCGGATCTGTAGCGGCGATTGTGTATTGATTGTAGATTGGCGACATCGGCTGGCGATGCGCGGCCCCGTCCATAAAGGAGTTGGCGTTGACCCGGGCCGGTTCAACCTCCAAATGGGTCGCCATGGGCAGATAGCCATAGACACGCGTGCCCACGGGCACCTCGGGGTGAGTCGACATCTCGACCTCGGCAAAGCCCCAGACCGGCACCTGACCCCAGCCGTCGGGCTCGGTGGGAAAGAACGACCAATATTGCAGCTGTTCGGGCGCAACGGCATAGGTGATGTTATTGGCGGTCAGCGCAAACCGATCAATCCGCAACAGACAGCGCCCCGGCGCAAGCGTCTGTGGCAGCGGCCGCTGGGTGATCTGGGTCTGGGCCAAATCGGCCCGGTTTACGATCAGGTTTTTCATGGTCATGACAGGCTCCTCACTGCGGCCCTCAGCCTGTTGCGGGGCGCGCCGATGATCAACCGGATATAGCTGTGACGTTAGGGCAGTGGCGCCACGCGGGCGGATTGTTGCCTTGTCCTGGTTTCAGGCTTTGTGCTTTGGGCCAGGCATGTGTAGGTATCCGGGGAACGTGACGGGTGTATTTGCCGGATCGGATGATGCGAGTCCTCTTGACGTCCCGCAGATTCCCTCATAAAGACGCCCGACAGAATTCGGGGCGCTGCCGAACGCGGCGCCCGTTTGTATTTGCGGGGTATGTCCCCCGTGTCTTTGGATAGGCGGGACCGAATCCCGCATGTTGAACATGAGGATGACACCATGGCGCGCCGCTGCGAACTGACCGGAAAAGGCCCGATGTCTGGCAACAATGTCAGCCACGCCAAAAACAGAACCAGACGCCGGTTTCTGCCCAACCTGAACGATGTGACCCTGCAGTCTGAGACGCTGGGCCGCGGGTTCAAGCTGCGGATTTCTGCGGCGGCCCTGCGCACCGTGGATCACCGCGGTGGTCTGGACGCGTTTTTGGTCAAGGCAAAGGACGAGGAACTGTCCGACAACGCTCTGCGCATCAAGCGCGACATCGCACGGGCGTTGCTGGCCGTTTGATCCCGGCGGCCCGGGTACGGGCGCTGTTGGGTCTGAACATCCTGGCATGAGCCAGACCTATATGGCACGTGCCGGGCGCTTGGACGGGATGGGCTGACGCGGATGCAACTGTGTTCGCCCTTGCACCGCTTCGCTTTGTAAGCTGACGACCATGCGACATTGCCCCGCTCATCAGCGGGGCTTTTTGCACTTGAAGCCGGACGTTCGGCGTCCGATATGCTGACAGAGTGACCGATAAAATCCGCATATCCCTGGCTTTGATGCTGAGCCTTGTTTTGGTGCTGACCGCCCAGAGCATGGCGATTGCACGCGGGGCAAATACGGGCGCGACCGACCAGATTGTGATCTGTTCGGGCGGCGCATCGGTAACGGTTTATGTGGACGAAACCGGCACGCCGGTCGATCCGCCGCATATCTGCCCCGACTGTATGCTGCATCTGCTGGGTGCGGTGCTGACGCATGACCCGGTTGCGCGGGTGCCTGACCGGACCCTGCGCGTGGCCATGGTTGCCGCCAGCTCCGAGGCGATCCTGCGCACGCCCCGGATGCCTATTCGGGTACGCGGCCCGCCGATGACTGTCTGATTTCCACCTTTCAAACTCAGACAGAACATTTGCTTCGGAGACAAACCATGTCCCTCAAATCAATCGCCTATGCCGCCCTGATGACGGCTCTTTCCTTCACTCCGGCTTTGGCCGACGGCATCATGGTGCATGATGCCTATGCCCGCAGCTCGGGCGCCTCGGCGAAGTCGGGGGCCGCGTTCATGACGTTGATGAACACGGGCGACAGTGATGACCGGCTGATCGGCGTGCGCAGCGATATCGCCGCCAAAACCGAGCTGCACACCCATGTGGAGGACGCCAATGGCGTCATGAAGATGCAGCACGTCATGGAAGGTTTTGCCATTCCTGCGGGTGGGCAGCATGCGCTCGAACGGGGTGGTGATCACCTGATGCTGATGGGGCTCAAAGCGCCGCTGGAGCAGGGCGAATCGATTGCCGTTACGCTGATCTTTGAAAAAGCGGGCGAGATGGACGTAGAGATTCCCGTCGATCAGGAACGCAAAGCGGGCGCTCACAGCCACTAATGCCCGTTTTAGGTGTTGGTCTTGCCCAATAACCCGGCAAGTGAGCCCGAGCGTGGTTCACTTGCCGTATGGTTAACCGGGCTTTGACTTTTGTGAATATTGCAGCCGTGCCAAAGAGGCACTGTGAACCTGGGCGGGTCTTTGACCTTGGCGCGTTGGGGTGGGGTAAAATGGGGGGCTGTATCGCCGGGGGGCAATGCAGCTTGGGTTTCAGAGACCGCCTGTGGGTGGTTTCGCGCTCCTTGCGGGCTGACCCAAATCCTTTGTTGCACTGCCATCTTCTGAATGCCGAGCTTTTGGGCCCGCCAGCAGGCCAAGGGTGCGCTGCGATCTGTTTGTAACGATACGAGTGAGGGTAAAATGTTTGTCGGACCGGTGAAGATGGAACTGCCTGCGCAGGACAGCACATCGACCGATGATGCGGACGTTCCGGCTGGCAGCATGGTTTTGGGGCCGGAATTTCGGGCGGACCTATTGGCCGAGCAAACACCAGGCCAGCCCGAGTTGGTGCGCAAATTTGATCGCTACATGCAACGTCTGCGCCAGGTCGAAGATCAGGATAGTGTTCCGGGGGATCCGCTGGCGGTTCGGCGCGGCTGAGTTTTTCAGCTGTTGTGTGTTGTCAGCAGGGACTCGACCCAGGCAGGGACCACCTGGCTTGCAGGGCCGACCAGGCGTTCTGTGAACAGTGGCGACGTGCCGTCAGGATCGAGGTTCAGCTCGACCCGGGGAATGCCGCGCTGGGCGGCCTCGTGGACAAAACCCGCGGCGGGGTAGACCTCTCCGGAGGTGCCGATCGCGGCGAACAGATCGGCCTGGGCCAGATGCTGTTGGATGAGATCCATGTGATAGGGGATTTCGCCGAACCAAACCACGTCAGGGCGTCCACCGGGGCCGCCGCAGGCGGGGCAGGGTTCCTGAACGGCCATCTGGGCCGGGGCCGGCCAGCGGTGGTCACAGAGCCCGCATAGGGCCGAGGCCAGTTCGCCATGCATGTGGATGACATCCTGCGCGCCGCCCGCTTCGTGCAGCCCGTCGACATTCTGGGTGACGATCACCACGTCCTCTGGCCACTCTGCCTGCAGGCGGGCCAATGCTGTGTGGGCCGCGTTTGGTGTCGCGGTGGCGGCCTCCTGGCGGCGGGAATTGTAAAAGGCCTGGACCAGGGCCGGGTCGCGGGCAAATCCTTGGGGTGTGGCGACATCTTCGAGTCTGACCTGTGTCCAGAGCCCGTCCTTGTCGCGAAAGGTGCCAAGTCCGCTTTCGGCAGAGATGCCGGCGCCGGTCAGAATGACGATTTTCATGCGGGTTGCTCCGTCGTGTCAGAACGAAGAAGGTCGCCATGTCCGCGCCGGGTGTCAACGAAAATTCTGCGAATTTTCGGGGGTGGCGTGGGGGTCAATCGTCGATCACGCGCAATTGGCCGGCGAGCCAGGGCAGGCGGGCCACGCCTGGGTCGATCATGTGGCTTTGCACCAGCCGGCGCATTGTGGAGGCCACGTCACGGGGCACACGGTCGGCCCAGTCGGCCCCGGCAAAAAGCGAAATCGTGCGCGCAAAGGACGGCCAGGGCAGGGGGTAGGCCTCGATCTGGTCATGGAAGCGGGCCGCGCGCATGTATCCCAGCGGTGTAGTAACGGCCCAGCCCACCCGGCGGGCCACCATGGCGATCAGGGCCAGGTGGCTGCCAATTTCGAAGCGTTCCTCAAGGTCCAGTTTCTGGCGGGCCAGGTGCGATTCGATCTGGCGGCTGATCAGCTGTTCGCGCGAGTAGCGCAGGAGCGGCAAATCACCCAGCTCTTGGAGCACGTCGGATTTGGCCGCGCCATCGGTTCCGCCCGAAATCAGACCTTTGGGCACGACCAGCATGAACGGATCGCGCACCAGCGGATATTCGACCACACCGGGCAGCATCTCTCCGGTGGTGGCCGCCACGGCGATATGCAGGCGGCGGGCCTGCATGGCGTCGCTGATTTCGTGGCTGGGCGCTGTGATCAGTTTGAACCGGCATTTGGTCAGGCTGTCCGCCAGGATGGTCACCAGTCGCGGGGTCAGGTCATTGTCGAAATCATCAATCAGCCCGATTGACAGCGTGCTGAGATGGGTGAGGTCCATCACCGTCAGCTCGCTCTGGGCCAGGCGCAGTTCGCTCAGCACGGCCTCGGTGCGCGTCAGGAAGCTGCGACCCGCCGGGGTCAGGCGCATGGGGCGTTTGCCATGATCCACCAGGTCAACGCCCAGGGCGGTTTCCAGGTTGCGCAATTGCTGGCTGACGGCAGGTTGGCTGAGCCCTGTTGCTTCGGAGGCCTGTGCCACCGAACCCGAGGCTGACAGCGCCTCGAACACTTCCAGACCCCGCAGGGTCACACCTTTCATCAACATCTGACATCTCTTGGATAGTTTCACCTTTTGTGAAACTCTGTCGCCGCTCCGTCAACCCGTCAAACGCGCAAGCCAGATCGTCAAACAGGGTGTGGGCGGGCAAATCTGAGCCGCAGCCTTATGTTTCAACGGTATTTCACAGTGCCGGCCCGGGTGTCATCCGGCGGTCTAGCCGCAGGTTTTGACCGCCTGTTTGCTGAAGGCTTTGTAGTTTTCCCAAAGCTGTTCGTCACTTTTGCGGCTGGATTGGCGCACTTGCTGGGCCTTGTGCGGATCACCAAAGAACTTTGCCGCCTTCTTTTGCTGCTGGCGGGTCATGTTGTTCTTGGCGACCTTGTCGATGCAATTGCACAGGGCGCGCGAGCTGCCAGGCCGGTTTGATTTCAGGCAGGCATTGCCGATAAACCCCGCCTCGGCGGGCAGGCTGCCAAAGGCCATCGTTCCTGCAATTGCGCAGATCATAGCGGTCTTGAAACCCCATGCCGGCATGATTCGGCTCCTGTGTTTTTGTCAGGTCCGCCTTATGTGTCGGATCCCGCGATACTGCAAATTTGACATAGTATGTCGCAAGTCGTCCCTCCATTCAACACTGGCCGTTATGCGCTGGCCTTTCCAGCCGGTGCTTTGCCCCTGCGAGGCGCCGCCGCAGCCGTCGATTCAGCCCACCCGCGGCATCAGCCACAGGGCCGGGCCGCAAGATGATACAACAGCGCCCGCTCTGGTGCGGTTCGCCCCATTGACCGCTCTTCATTTCCACTCCATATCCCCGTTCATGACAGAGCTTTCCCAAATCCGTAATTTCTCCATCGTCGCCCATATTGACCATGGGAAATCCACGCTTGCTGACCGGCTGATTCAAGAGACGAACACCGTCTCGGATCGGGACATGAAGGAACAGTTGCTGGACAGCATGGATATCGAGCGCGAGCGCGGCATCACGATCAAGGCCAACACGGTGCGCATCGACTATACGGCCGATGACGGGCAGGACTATGTGCTGAACCTGATCGACACCCCCGGCCACGTGGATTTCGCCTATGAGGTGTCCCGCTCCATGCGGGCGGTTGAGGGGTCATTGCTGGTGGTCGATTCCACCCAGGGCGTAGAGGCGCAGACCCTGGCCAATGTCTATCAGGCGATTGACGCGGATCATGACATTGTGCCGGTGCTGAACAAGATTGATTTGCCTGCCGCCGATTGTGACCGGGTGGCCGAACAGATCGAGGATGTGATCGGGATTGACGCCTCTGGTGCGATTCAGGTGTCGGCCAAGACCGGTGTCGGCATCCACGAGGTGCTGGAGGCGATTGTACATGAATTGCCCGCGCCTGAGGGGAACCGGGATGCGCCGCTCAAGGCGATGCTGGTTGACAGTTGGTATGACGCCTATCTGGGCGTGATCGTTCTGGTGCGTATCATGGATGGTCAGCTGAAAAAGGGTGACCGGGTGCGGATGCTGTCCAACAATTCCACCCATCACGTGGACCGCATCGGCGTGTTCCGCCCCGAGATGGCGGCGATTGATGTGTTGGGCCCGGGCGAGATCGGGTTTCTGACCGCTTCGATCAAACAGGTGCGCGACACCCGTGTCGGCGACACGATCACCCATGAAAAGAAGGGCACAGAAGAGGCGCTGCCGGGCTTCAAACCTTCGGTGCCGGTTGTGTTCTGTGGCCTGTTTCCGGTGGATTCTTCGGAGTTTGAGGATCTGCGCGACGCGATCGAGAAACTGGCGTTGAATGACGCCTCCTTCAGCTTTGAAATGGAAACCTCTGCCGCGCTTGGCTTTGGTTTCCGCTGCGGCTTCCTTGGGTTGTTGCATCTGGAGGTGATCCGCGACCGGATCGAGCGGGAATATGACATCGCGCTGATCACCACCGCGCCGTCGGTGGTTTATCACGTCTATATGCGTGACGGGTCGGTCATGGATCTGCACAATCCGGCGGATATGCCGGATATGACCCATGTGGATCATATCGAGGAACCCCGGATCAAGGCGACGATTCTGGTGCCGGATGAATTCCTGGGCGATGTCCTGAAACTGTGCCAGGATCGGCGCGGCATCCAGGAGGATCTGACCTATGCCGGGTCGCGGGCGATGGCGGTCTATGACCTGCCATTGAACGAGGTTGTGTTCGACTTTTATGACCGGCTGAAATCGGTGACCAAAGGGTATGCCAGCTTTGACTATCAGCTGACCGGCTATCGGGCGGACAATCTGGTCAAGATGCAGGTGCTGGTGAATGACGAACCGGTGGATGCCCTGTCGATGATGGTGCACCGGGACCGTGCAGAAATGCGCGGGCGGGCGATGTGTGAAAAGCTCAAGGATCTGATCCCGCGCCACATGTTCAAGATTCCGATTCAGGCAGCGATCGGGGGCAAGGTGATTGCCCGCGAAACCCTGTCAGCCCTGCGCAAGGATGTGACGGCCAAATGTTACGGCGGTGACGCGACGCGCAAACGCAAGCTGCTGGACAAGCAGAAGGCCGGTAAGAAGAAAATGCGCCAGTTCGGCAAGGTGGACATCCCGCAAGAGGCGTTCATCTCGGCGTTGAAGATGGACAACTGACGGCGTCGGCCACGGGTGGTCGCGCCCCGGCCTGCCCCCTTGGGGGCGTCAACCTTACTGGGCCCGAACGATTTCGGGCCGGACATATGCCCGGCCCTTGCCGCGCGCCATAGCGCTTTGTGACAAACCTGCATCATCCAACGCGGCTTGAATTAATAAATTTCAACGCGTTAGATGGTGTTTCATGTATCAGGCATTCGCCCAAGTGCTTTAGTTCGCCGAGAATGGCAGCGAAGAGTGGTGCAAGACGATCTTTGGCTCTCCGTTTTCCATCTGCTCAAAGCCAAAGGTATATTCGACCTTCACCTCTGTCCCATCCGTTTTGGTGAAGAAATAGTTGCCCATCGACATGGCCGTATCGCCGCTGATGATGGTGCCTTCGTTTTCCCATCGGACATTGGTGTAAGGCGCAATCGCGAACCCATTGTCCTCGGCAATCTCTCCGCCGACGAAATAAGACAGCGCTTCGCCGAACGTGCCGCGGAACTGGTCTTCGGCGGCCAGCGTCGGTTTGAACAACACGTCGCCATCGCCATCGCCATAGGCATAGAACGTGTTGATATGATCCGCCGCGGCGCCCCGGTAGTCGCCATCCTCGGTATGGATCTGGCCGATGTTGACGATCCCCTCACCCCACGCTGTCTGGATCGCGGTGATCTGCTCAAGCGTCAGATCCGCAGGTCCATCCGCAAGCGCGACACCGCCAGAGGCGGCAAACGCAAAGGCTGCGGCGGCGGCGAAAGTTTTGGGTCCAGTCATTTCTGTCTTCCTTTCCAGAGGTTTGGTTCGTTGGTGATTGATAGATAGGAGATGATCGTCCATACAACCAATTGAATGATTTCCCGCTTTCAATAGCCTCAGGGCATGGATCGAAAGGCAACGGAATGCGCCCGACGTTACGACAAATCGAATACTTTGTGGCCGTTGCCGAACATGGGGCATTCGGCGCCGCGGCCGAGGCTCTGGCGGTCAGCCAACCCAGCCTGTCCAAGCAATTGAGCACCATGGAAGAAGAACTGGGCATCAAGTTGTTCGAGCGCACGTCGCGCCGCGTCGCGCTGACGCCGACGGGGCGCGCGGTGCTGGCGCGGGGCAGGTCGATCCTGCGCGAAGTGCGCGATTTCAAAGCTGTCGCACGCGGCACGACCAGCCTGTTCGCAGCCAAACTGTCGATCGGGGTGCTGCCGTCGGTCGGCGCCTATTTCATGCCCATCGCCAACCGCCGGCTGCACAACCTCTATCCCGATCTGCGGCTCATCGTGCAAGAGGGCGCAACCCGCCCGCTTCTCGACCGGCTCAAGGACGGCGCCATCGACGCCGTCATCGGTGCGCCCACGAATGACCCCGAATATGACAGCGCCCCCCTCTTCGAAGAAGCGCTCTGGGTCTGTGCGGCCAGCGACGATCCAATCTCTGCCGGCAGCGGCCCGGTCACATTGTCAGACCTCGCAGACAGCCCGCTGCTGTCGCTGAGCGCAGGCTTCAGCCTGCATGACCTTGTTGAACGGCTTGCCGCTCAGGCGGGCACCTATCTCAGCCGTGACTATCAGGGCGGCAGCCTCGATGCGGTGCGGCAGATGGCGGTCATGGGCGCGGGCGTTGCCATCCTGCCCTCGCTCTATGCTCTGGCCGAGGCCGTGCGCGACCCCGAATTCAAGGTCCGCAGGCTGGACCACCCGGATGCGGTTCACCCCATCGCGCTGCATTGGCGGCGCAGCTCTCCGGCGGCAGCGGATTTTCAGCGCCTTGCGCAAGAGCTGATCAGCGTCAAACAGGAAATCCGTGCCTTGCGCGGTGAACGGTTCGAATAACGCGCGCGCCCCTTTTCCCATACGGCTTGAGTGTTGATCCGACCCGTCCTAGGGTAGCCCACCCGGCACCCGAGAGCCGGGCCAGACGATGATCAGCCGGAGAGTGATATGCCCCTAACAGTCAAAGATATGATGGCGGCCGCAAATGCGGCTGTTGAACGGATCGACGTCGCCGCCGCGCAAGAGAAAATTGCCAACGGGGCGGTGTTGCTGGATATTCGCGACGGCACCGAACTGGCCGCCTCTGGCAAGGCCCAGGGCGCGCTGCATATTCCGCGCGGCATGTTGGAATTCAAGGCCGACCCGGCGATGCCCACCCACGCGCCAGAGCTGGACCCAGAGCGGCCTGTGGTGCTCTATTGTGCCAGCGGCGGGCGCGCGGCGCTGGCCGGCAAGCTGCTCAAGGACATGGGATATGCCGAGGTGTATAACATCGGTGGCCTCAAGGACTGGACCGAGGCGGGCGGTCCGCTCGACTAACTGAATTACGTGTTCGCGGCCTTTCCATACGGTCGAACGCGAATAGTCAAACTCGAAACGCTGAAAACGGTCGCTGCCGGGTCAGGTCAGCGAAGGGGCCAGCCGGCAGGGCGCCGCATCATGCATCCAGCCAGGTCCGTATCGCCGCCTCAAACGCGCGCGGCTGATCTGCGTGCAACCAATGCCCGGCCTCTTTCAGCTTGGCAAAACGCGCGCCGGGAAATCGGGCGCGGATGG
This sequence comes from Marinibacterium sp., assembly GCA_034670145.1. Lineage (GTDB taxonomy): Bacteria > Pseudomonadota > Alphaproteobacteria > Rhodobacterales > Rhodobacteraceae > HXMU1420-2. Next base: position 332,580 of record JAXMOA010000001.1, on the reverse strand, counting down.
CGGGGCGGTCCTGCGCCGAGACGTAATCCGACAGGGCGCCGCTCAGAAACAGGGCGGGCCCGTCAAACTCGCCCGGCACATCGGGAAAGCCCATGATCTGGTCCATTTCCTGTGCCAGCACATCCAGATTCAGCAGCCACCGCTTTTCCGTCAGATCCAGCGATTGCGTGAAAAAGCTCTGCAATGCGGGCTCTACCCCCAGCTCTGCCAATTGCGCCGCCGCGTCCGAACGTTTGCGCACCCGGCTCAGGTCCACCGCCCGCATCGCATTCAGCGGCGGCATCTGGCTGTGCGTATAGGGCACGGGGGCGATGTCGGCGACGATCAGCCGGTTGACCAGATCGGGATGGCTCAGCGCCAGAACCATCGCGGCCTTGCCACCCATCGAATGGCCCAGCACATCCGCCGCGCCTCCATGGGCGCGGATCACCTCGGCCAGGTCACCGGCCATGTCCTGATAGCTATGGGTCCGGGTCCAGGGCGAGTGGCCATGGTTGCGCATATCCACCGCGATCACCTGCCGCGAATCAGACAGGCGTTTGGCAATCACGCCCCAATTGCGCGCAGACCCATAAAGGCCGTGTGCAATCACCAGCGGGACAGAGGATTCGGACGAGGCGGGCGCGCCATGCAGGACAGTGTTGAGCATGCCTCCTGAATACGCCCATGCAACCTGGCTGACCAGTACCAGAACTGGGGGCAGCACTGGGGAGGCGCCGTGGCTTGTCGCCGGGGCGGGCGCAGGATAGGGTCACCGGCGCCGATGACTGCTGAAATCCACATATCCGAGCAGACCACAGCGCTGACCCAGCTCATGCGCCAGAAACTGCGGGTGCGGGGCAATACCCTGCCCATTGTTCTTGCGCGCGGCAAATACCGCCTGCCCAAACGCATCGTGCGCGCGGTCAACCGGCTGATCGAGGCTGAAACCATGGCCGAAAACCCCAGATTGCAGATGATGCTGGATCATCAGGCGCTGGATGCCTCCATCCGCGAGGTCGAACGCTTTCTGGCCGACATAGACCCGTCCGATGAACGCAAGGGCTGGTATCTGGGGATCCTGGCCAGTCTGGTCATCAACCTGCTGACATTGGCGATTCTGCTGATCGCGGTCATGCTGTGGCAGGGATACCTGTAACACCCGCCGGCTTTGCCCCGCCTCTGTGTCAGGGCCTAAGACCGCGGGCGGATCGGCGCGCGATACAGCACATCGCGATAGACCAGCGTCACCGTGACAAAACTGACGTAAAGCAGCAGATACCACGAGCCCATCTTGCCCAGGCTGACCCAATCCAGCTCGGATGTGCCGGCATAGATCCAGGTGCCGGTGCCCGTGCCCACATTCTCGGCCACCCATAAAAACAAACTGGATAGAAACGCCGCCAGGGGCAGCGGCATCCAATACTCAGAGGCGCCCAGCCGAAACCAGATCCGCGTGCGCCAGAACAACAGGACCGTTGCGGCAAACAACGCCAGACGACTGTCCCAGACAAAGTGATGGGCAAAGAAATTCACATAGATCGCCACCGCCAGCACAATGGTGGTCCAAAACGGCGGGTAAGGCGCAAACCGCATGTCGAAAATGCGAATGACCCGCGCCATGTAGGACCCGACAGCCGCATACATGAACCCAGAGAACAACGGGACGCCCCAGAATTTCAGCAGCGCCGGTTCAGGATAGGCCCAGCTGCCGGCGTTGACCTTGAACAGCTCCATCGCCGTGCCCGTCAGATGGAACAGCGCGATCACCCGCACCTCGCGCAAGGTCTCCAGCCGAAACGCCAGGAACAGGATCTGCACCGTCACCGCATAAAGCACCAGCGCGTCATAGCGCGCAATCGGCCAATCGGTGGACCAGATCGCATCCGTGACCAGCAGCGCCAGCAACAACAGGGCGCCAAACAAACAGGCCCACCCCTGTTTGAGCACGAACATGACCAGCTCTCCCAGCCACCGGGGCAGATGGGCGCGCACCCCATCCCCCAACGCGCGCTCCATGCGCCGGGTGCGCGTGGTTTCGGCAGGTGGGCGGGGGTCGGCCTTGGGTGGCGGTCTCTTAGTCGTCATCGGCGTGAGAGAGAATGACTTCGATCTCCCACCCCGCAAGCAGACGCTCAAAAGGTTCGCTCAGGGGTTTGTCGGTGATCAACACATCCACAACCGAGGGCTCAAACGCCACAATCGGCGCGCTGAAGCCAAATTTGGTGTGATCCGCCACCACCATCACCCGCCGCGCCGCCTGGGCCACAACCCGCGCCAGCCCGGCCTCCTGACTGCCCGCCAGCAGAAAACCGCCCCGCTCGTCGATGCCGTCAATCGACAACACCGCAATATCAATATTGAACCGGTTCACATAATCCAGCGCCTCTGCGCCAAAGGCGCCGCCCTCGACATCCCGCAACTCTCCGCCGGCCAGAAACACCCGGTTTTCGGTTTGCCCGACCAGCGACTGCGCCGCCAGCAGCCCATTGGTCACCACCGTGAGATCCCGGTGCTGACGCAGAGATTGCGCCACATGCGCCGTGGTCGAGCCGACATCCAGAAACAGACAGGACCCGTTTGGCACCAGCTTGGCCGCCGTCGCCGCGATTTGCAGCTTTTCGGGCGCCCGTTGGGACAGGCGTGACGAAACCGGTTTGCTGGCCTCGGCATTGACCAGATAGACGCCGCCGTGCACCCGCCGCACCGCGCCGGTCTTGGCCAGCGCCTTGATGGTCCGGCGCACGGTTTCTTCGCTGACCTGCAACGCCTCGGCCAGGCCGGTCGTGCGCGCCGTGCCACCAAAGCTGCGCAAGGTTTCCAGCAGCTCTACCTCGCGATGGGTGGCGTAGCGTTCGGGTTCTGACATTCCGCGTCCTTCCTCATCCGATGCCATGGCGCCTAACAGATTTGCCCCTGATTTGTCAGGCGCAAATTGCGCGGCGCACCCTACCCGGAGGTGCACCGCATGTTTCCGCCCCGCCGAAACCCGATGCAACAGACAGCGTCAAAGACGGCGCAACATCTGGCAAGATCCCTGCAAAAGAAAACAAAAAACAAGATTTTCACACAAAATTCTTGATCCGAATCGCCGGAGCGCGCCTCTGTGTCCAATAGCGGCACGAAAAATCAGGGCAGGCCGATGCGTCTGTTCTGTGATAAGTGCCCAAAAAATGGGGGAAAGCCAATTTTGAACAACGGGTTGTGGTGCCGAACCAATGATTTGCCAAACCGGCAAAGAGGCGGAGCTTTGCGCCAATCAACGCGGCGGTCCCCCGCCGCCAACCCGCTGCGACAAAGGCTTGCCGCTGTTTCGGGCTTCATAAAACCGTCATCCAACCACGGCAAATGGAACCCGTTAGTCACGTCAACCCAATCTGACCTTGCACCCGGGGGGACCATGGCGACCTTGCGACAGTATGACGATTGCCTGACTATGCACTGCATGGACGGCGTCGCACCTGCGTGCATGGCGCAACAGGACCAACTGCAAGGGCGACAAGGATCCGGGCTGGCATGAAACTGAAGACCAACGGACAGGAGAAATCATGAAACGCGTTCTACTACTCGGCGTTGCTGCCATTGCGCTACCTGGCGCAGCACTGGCCAACTGCCCGGCGATCACCGTCGCCGACATGCAGGGCGTTGCGCCCGGCGCCTTCCCGCAACAGTACGAACTGAGCGAATTCCAGTCGGCCGCCGGCTGCGAACTCAGCTTTTCTGAAAACCCGGACATCGCCGCTCTGAACGGTGAAATCCAGGGCAATGGCGAGATCCTGCCTCTGGCGGATCGTTTGCCCAGCGAGCCACTGGTTGTCGTGCCTTATGATGGCGTCGGCAAATACGGCGGCACCTTTCACGCCCTGTCCAACGCGACCGAGGCCGGCACATCCGACTTCTTGTCTGTGCGCCACGTCAACCTGACGCGCTTCTCGGATGATCTGCAAACCATCGTGCCAAACATTGCCAAGTCCTGGGAATGGAACGATGATTTCACAGAGCTGACGTTCCACCTGCGCGCGGGCCACAAATGGTCTGATGGCGCGCCTTTCACCTCCGAGGACGTGCGGTTCTGGCTGGAAAACCTGGCGCTGGACACAAACGTGCGTGAAAAGCCGTCAGATTACGTGCTGTCCGGCGGTGAGCCGATCGGCATCGAAGTGATCGACGACACCACCTTCAAATTCACCATGACCGCGCCCAAGCCGGGCCTGCTGGTGCATTTCGCCAACTCCTTTGCTCAGCCCTTCCAGCCGGCGCATTTCCTGGGTCAGTTCCACCCGGACATCAACCCGGACGCCGATGCCGAGGCCGCAAAATACGGCTTTGCCAATGGCTACGAAGCGCTGAACTTCTACTTTGGCAACTCGGACTGGACCGATACACCAACGCCGATGCTGCGTGACCCGGTCAAGGTCAAGACCCTGCCAAAGGCGACCCAGCCCACATTGGAAAGCCACATCTACGTGGCCGACAGCACCGAGGGCCGTCACCTGGTTGCCAACCCGTATTTCCACCAGGTGGACACTGCGGGCAATCAGCTGCCCTATATCTCGGAGCAGGACGAAGTCTATATCAACGACAACGAAGTCCGCATCCTGAAGCTGGTCAACGGCGAAGTCGATTACAAATCGCAGTCCGTCCAGTTGCCATCGGCCCCGCTGCTGTTGGAGAACCAGGAAAAGGGTGGCTATACCATCCAGCTCAAGCCAACCATCGCGATGAGCACATTCTCGTTCAACGTGACGTCGGATGACGAAGCCAAGCGCGCCGTGTTCGGCGACGTCCGGTTCCGTCAGGCCATGTCGGTTGCGATCAACCGCGACGAGATGAACGAAAGCGCGTTCTTCGGTCTGGGGACCCCTCAGCAGTTCGTCGGCTTCTCTCCGGTGCCTGGCTTTGTCGATCCGACGCTGACCAGCCATATGGCACAATACGATCCGGATATGGCCAAGTCGCTGCTGGACGAAATCGGTATGGTTGACACCGATGGCGACGGTTTCCGCGAATTGCCAAATGGCGACAAACTGGTGCTGAACATGCAGTTCTCGACCCAGGGCGCTGCCGGTCAGGTCGTGGAACTGGTGGGCCAGTATTGGGCCGAAGCAGGCGTTCAGACCACCGTCAAAGAGGTCACACCGGATGAATACCGTTCGGCACAATCCTCCAACGCGCTGGATGTGGGCATCTGGGCCAAGGGTCAGCCGGTCGCCGTGGTTCTGGGCAACAACGAATTGTTCGTTCCGCCCTTCGAGAACTACTTTGGTCACCGCACCGGTATGAAATGGGCGGAATGGTATGACTCTGACGGCTCTGCCGGCATTGAACCACCTGCATGGGTCAAAGAGATGAAGGCCGACATCGACGCCTTCCAGGCGGCGACTCCTGGCTCTGATGAATCCAACGCGCTGGGGGCCAAACTGGCCAAGAGCATGGCCGAACAGACCATGTTCATCGGCACGGTTTCCGCGCCCAACCCGATCTATGTCAAGAACAGCACAAAGAATGTGCCCGAGTTCAAAACATGGTCATATGAATATTATCGGACCTATCCGTACCGCGCCACGCAGTGGTGGCTGGACGAATAAGCCTCTGATCTGAAACAATGGGACCGGGCGGCTTGTCTGCCCGGTCCACACCAAGAGACGCGGATCTTTGAAATTCGCGCTACCAGGCAACAGGGACAGATATGCTGCAATTCGCCCGCTTTGTGCTGACACGTGGCGTCATGGCGATCATCACATTGGTGATCGTGTCTTTCGTGGTTTTCAGCCTGATGGAGCTGGTGCCCGGCGATTGCGCCGAACGCTACCTCGCATTCAAGAACACCCAAGGCTCCGGTATTTCCGTCGAGGATATCGAGGCCGAGCGGGTCCGGCTGGGGCTCGATCAACCCTATATGCTGCGCTGGGGTAGCTGGATTCTGGGCGCCTTCCAGGGGGATTTCGGCGACAGCTGTATCCTGCGGGTGAACATCGCCCAGTTGCTGGGGGATAAATTCTGGATCTCGCTGGGGCTGTGTATGGCCTCGCTGTTTCTGGCCTATTTGATCGCGGTTCCGGTTGGGATCATCGCGGCCGCCTCGCGCAATGCGCTGCTGAACAACTCTCTGCGTATCGTCAGCTATCTGGGTCTGGCTTTGCCGAACTTCCTGCTGGCGCTGATGATCATGCTGTTTGCCACGGTGTATTTCGGCAATACGCTGACCGGCATATTCAGTCCCGAAATGCGGGACGCCCCATGGGGCTGGGACAAATTCCTCGATATGCTCAGCCATATCTGGCTGCCCATCTTTATCCTCGGCTGGTCCGCCACCGCCTTTGCGCTGCAAACCGTGCGGGCGTTGATGTCGGATGAAATCGGCAAGCTCTACGTCACCGCCGCGGCTGCGCGCGGTGTGCATGGGCGGCGCTTGTTGTGGAACTATCCGGCCCGCCACGCGCTGGGGCCCATCATCAACTCTTTGGGGTTCGACCTGAACCGCATTTTCAATGAATTGCCCATCGTCGCGTTGATTTTGACATTGACCGAGGCGGGGGCCTTGCTGCTCGAAGCGCTGGCGCGTTCGAACGATCAGCAATTGGCCGGGGCGATCATCTTTCTGCTGACCGCGTCCATCGTGGCGTTGAATTTCTTTACGGACGTAATGTTGGCCATTCTGGACCCACGCGTGCGCAAAAGCATTATCCGGTGATCACATGAGCACAACATCCGCCCCAACCGCAGTGACCCAGGATCAAAAGGCCAAAGAGGCCTATTTCACCGCCTCTCAGGGGCAATTGATCTGGGCCCGTTTCAAAAAGCAAAAGGCCGCAATGGTGGCCGCCGTGGTGCTGGTCATCCTGATCCTGTCCGGGCTGTTTGCACCGTTTCTGTCGCCCTATGACCCGACCATCGCCGGACGGGACAAGGATTACACCAACGGCGCCCCTCAGATCCCGCAGTTCTGTGACAAGAACGGCTGCTCCATGCGGCCCTTTATCCACGGGGTCACGCGCGAACGGTCGCTGGCCACCAATTTCCGCTGGGTGACCAAAATCGACGAAGATACCCGGCTGAATCTTCAGTTCTTTGTCAAAGGCGACAGCTACAAACTCTTCGGCTTCATCCCGGGCTCGATCCATCTGTTCGGAGTGGACGAGGGCAAGATCCACCTGTTTGGGACAGATGAGGACGGGCAGGACATCTTCTCGCGCACGCTGCACGCCATCTGGACGTCGCTACGGGTGGGGGCCATCGGGGTGTTCATTGCCTTTTTCATGGCGCTGATCATTGGCGGGGTCGCGGGGTACTATGGCGGCTGGATCGACAGTGTCATCCAGATGATCACCGATGCGGTGCGCACGGTGCCCGCCATTCCGCTGTTCATGGCCATCGCCGCCTTCATGCCGCCCGAACTGTCATCAGAGGCGCGATTCTTTTACATATCGCTCATCCTCGGGCTGATCGGCTGGCCCACATTGGCCAGACGGGTGCGCACGCATCTGCTGACCGAACGCAATCAGGAATATGTTCTGGCCGCCCAGCTGTGTGGCGCGCCCGCAGGCCATGTCATCCGCCGCCACCTGCTGCCCAGCTTTACCAGCTATATCATCGTCGACCTGGTGATCTCCTTTCCCTACATGGTGCTCAGCGAAACCGCGCTCAGCTTTATCGGTCTGGGCCTGAAGGATCCGGTCAGCTCGCTGGGTGTGATGCTGCAAAAGGCGACCAATGCGGACGTCCTGTTGAACTATCAGTGGTATTTCATCCCCGTTGTCTTCTTCATCGTTCTGGTGATGTCCTTTGTCTTTGTTGGCGACGGGCTGCGGGACGCGGCGGATCCCTATTCGGACAAGAACAAATGAGCACGTTGATCGAGGTTGAAAACCTAACGCTGCAATTCAAAACCGACGAAGGTCTGGTCACGGCCGTCGACAATGTCAGCTTTTCGCTGGCCCGCGGCGAAGTCATGGGCCTGGTCGGCGAAAGCGGGTCGGGCAAATCGGTCACGGCCAAGGCGTTGATGCATCTCAACGCCTCAAATGCCGTCTATTCGCCCGAGTCCAAGATCACCCTCCACACCGAGGACGGGCCGGTGGATGTGCTGTCCTTGCGCAAACCCTCTGACCTCAAGGTGGTGCGCGGCGGTGCCGTTTCGATGATCTTTCAAGAGCCAATGGCCAGTTTCGCCCCCGCGATGACTGTGGGCAAACAGATGATCGAACAATTGCAGCTGCACTCCTCCATGACCAAGTCCGAGGCGCGCGAATTGTCGATCGAAATGCTGGACCGCGTCGGCATCTCGGATGCGGGGCGGCGCATTGACCAATACGCGTTTGAATTGTCCGGCGGGATGCGCCAGCGCGCCATGATCGCGATGGCGCTGTCGACCAAACCCAAATTGCTGATCGCGGATGAACCGACCACGGCGCTGGATGTGACCATCCAGGCCCAGGTGATTGATCTGATGAAGGATCTGGTGGACGAATTTCACATGGGCATCATCTTTATCACCCATGACCTGGGCGTGGTGGCCCAGACGGCGGATCGGGTCAATGTGATGTACCTGGGCCGCCTGATCGAAGAAGGCCCCGTGCGCAGCGTGATCCGCACGCCCAAACACCCCTATACCCAGGGGCTGATCGCAGCCTTGCCGAAACTGGACGACCTGGGCGCCGCGCTCACCCCGGTGCCGGGGGATATCCCCTCGCCATTGGAACGCCCGTCAGGCTGCGTGTTTCACACGCGCTGCGGGCAGATCGTCTCGGACGCCTGCTCCAGCGAACGCCCGGTCGAACATCAGATCGACGAAACCCATAAAACCGCCTGCCATATCTATGCGGAGGCCGCGACATGAGCGATGCACTCATCCGGGCCAAACGGCTCAGCGTCGGTTTCCCCATCGGGAACGGCCTTTTCCGCAAGGACATTCTGAAGGCGGTCAACAACGTCTCGGTCACCATCGAAAAAGGGTCGTTCTTTGGCCTGGTGGGCGAAAGCGGGTCGGGCAAGACCACATTGGGCCGCGCCCTGCTCAAGGCGGTGCCGATCACCGAAGGCGAGGCCCGCTACACCGACGGAGAGGTCGACCTCGACATTGCCACACTCGAAGGGGCCGCGCTCAAGGATTACCGCAAGCGGGCGCAGCTGATTTTTCAGGACCCTTACGCCGCCCTCAGCCCGCGCATGACCGTGCGCGACATCATCGCCGAGCCGCTGGAGGTGATGAAGATCACCAAAACCCGCGAAGAAACCGACGCACGTGTGCGCGAGATCGCGGCCAAATGCCGGCTGAACCTGGAACATCTGCGCCGCTTTCCCCATGCGTTTTCGGGGGGACAGCGCCAGCGGATCTCGATCGCGCGGGCGCTGGTTTCGGGGCCGCAATTCATTGTCGCAGACGAAAGCGTGGCCGCGCTGGACGTGTCCATCCAGGCGGATGTGTTGAACCTGCTGAAACAGATCCAGTCGGATATGGGGCTGACCTTCATGTTCATCAGCCACGATCTGAGCGTGGTGGCGCATACCTGCGATCATGTGGCGGTGATGTATCTGGGGCGGCTGGTCGAAACCGCGCCAACCCGCCAGCTGTTCGCACAGCCCCGCCACCCCTATACCAAGGCCCTGTTTTCCGCGATCCCGTCGTTGGATCCCGACGACCGGGGACGGGCACAAAAGCTGACCGGTGAAATCCCTTCACCCACAAATCAGCCGTCCGGGTGCAAGTTTCATACCCGCTGCCCCTTTGCCATCGAACGCTGCATCACCGAAGAACCAGAGCTGGAATCAGACGGGTCAGGCCACGATGTCTCGTGTCACCGGTGGCGCGAGCTGATCGGGGTGGAGCCTGCTATCTGACCCGGCCACCGGCGATGTGTCACCGGCGGATGCGGGCTGCTGACGGGCGGCCTGCACGGCTGCGGGGTCGGGCAATTGACGCAGGATGTTTTGCGGCGTGGCCCGCCACAGATGTTTCCAATGCACCAGAATCTTGCGCAACCGTGCGCGCGGATAGGGGCCGGGCAGCGCACCCAGGGTGGCCAGCGCCGCCCGCCGCAACCGCCACTTGCCGCTTGCCGTGCGGGCCGAAACCATGCGCCCGGCCCGATCCACGGCGCCATAAGGCACGCAAGGCAACCAGGGCAGATCAAACTGGCGCAGGATCTGGCCAATGTCATCTTCATAGCGCCGCCCGTCGGTAAACCCGTTCAACGCCTTGGCGTCACCCACGGGTTTGGTGTGACGCACCGGGCAGGCATCCAGAATCGCGAACCGCTGTTCGGGCGCGTCAAACAGGTTGCACCAAATCAGGTCGATACCGCTTTCATAGCCCAAATCGAACAGAGGCAGCGCCCGCGCCAAAGCATCCGTGCGGAAGATGGGGCACATCATCTCGATATATGTCACATAGCGCAGCGTAAACGCGGGCTGCGCCAGCAGGCCAGCATAGGTGAAATGGCTGTCATGGCTCAACGCCGGTTGCGCCAGGGTCAGATCATGCCGCGCGCATAGGTCGAACATCCGGTTCAGCTGCGCCGCATCTGTCGCCAGATCATCGTCCAGCAAGGCGATCCTGTCATATTGGCGCAGCAATTCGGGGCGGTCCCTGAACAAGGCGGCATACCCTGCCACTTTGGACCCTGGGCGCAACTCAAACAGATCGCCCTGTGCCGGGCGCGGCGCCCTGGGGTCAAAGGCCGAAACCAGCAGATCAAACCGCGCAGGCTCCGCCCCATCCTGCCATTGGCCATGCAGGCTGTCTGGCCCGGCGCGGGTCACCACCAGCCACCGCTCTGCCCGGGAGGGGCGAGCGCCGGTCACGCCGGACACCGCTGACATGGCGCCACGCACAGGGCGCCGCCAGGGGCTGTTGGGATAAGGGCCATCGGCCAGAGCCTCGCAAACTGCAAAATTGGGAACACGCAGGCCATCTTGCCGACCAATTGCGCGGGTTCAACCCCAAGGCCCCAATGCCCCGCCATTGTTGAACTGCGCGCCACGATGGCGGCGCAACCGGCGCAGTGGACCGCTGGGGTGCACAATGCCCATGGGGGCACAATGGCCCGGAATCGCCCCGGCAAGGCCCTGATCCGCTGCGGAACAGGGCTTAGCCGTCCAGCGGAATCACATCCACACTATGATGGCTGTCCTGCGCGCCAGAGGTGCGCAACACACCCTTGACGGGGGCAATGTCGCTGTAATCGCGACCAAAGGCGATGGTGATGTGATCCTGATACACCTGGCAACAGTTCGACGGGTCAAACTCGACCCAGCCCATCTCGGCCCCGCACCAGGCCATGACCCAGGCGTGCATGGCATCCGCGCCTTCCAGCCGGGGCTGCCCCGGCGGTGGATGCGTCCGCAGGAAACCCGACACATAGCCCGCCGGCACCCCCAAAGCACGCAGAGCGGCGATCATGATGTGGGTGAAATCCTGACAAACCCCGTGGCGATTGGCAAAAGCCTCGGCCGTGGGGGTGTTCACATCGGTCGCGCCGGTTTCAAACCGCATCTCTGCATGCAGGGCGCGGCCAATCCTCTCGACCACCTGCAAGGTCGTCATCCCGAGGGCGACCTGCGCGCGGGCAAAGGCCTCGATCTCGGGGACGACAGGCACCCGCACCGAGGGACCGATGAAATGATGCGGAGCGGTCCCGTCCAACCGGCGATCCGCCGCAATCTCGCGGGCGAGCCCGGGCAAATCCGGCGACAGATCCAGGCCCTCGGCCTGCTGCAACCGTTCCGCCGAGGCCCGCAGGGTCAGCTCGATCCGGTCGATTGGCGCGTGAAACACCATGGTGCACATGGCGTTGCCAAAGAAATCATGGGCCTCGCGGCGCTCATCCGGCCTGGGCGTCACGGTCAACAGCCGCGACCGCACGATCTGCCGCCCAACCACATCCGTCGGCAACAACCGCACCAGCGTGCGCGCATGATCCGAAGGCGCCCCATAGACATAACCGATGGTCAGTTTGATATCATATTGCATCCGACCGCCCCTTTCAGACCAGATAAGCCGAGGACAGATGCGTAGACACCTGGGTCAGCCTCTCGCGCAGCTCGGCCAGACGTTCCGAGGTGATCATACCGGGGTCCGCCACGGCCAGATCCGTCTCAAGCGGCAGCAACACGCGCAGGACATCGGTCAGGCGGCCATTGACCCGCGCCCGGGGCAGTTCTTCTGCGATCTGGCGCATGGTGATCACCTGAAACAGGATCGCGCGGGGGTTGCCCGCATCCAGCGCCAGCAGATCGGTCACCGTGTCACGCGTGGGATCAATGCGATAGCGATGCTGATGGGTGATCCGGCTGTCGCCATACTCCAGCGCCAGATCCGGCAGGCCAGCGGCCACATCCTCGCCCGCAAAGACGCCCAGCACCGCCGCCGCGCCATCCGCACGCTCCAACGCCCGCCCAAAGTTCAAGAACCGCCAGCCCGCAGCATGATGCATGTTTTCATGCACAAACCCGTTGAACCCGGTGATCTTGCGCAGCAAGACCCCCATCGCCCGCACGGTGTCATCCCCCGCCTGCAAATCCGGCGCCATCGCCTCCAGGCTCGATGTCAAATCCGCCAGCGCGGCCCAGCCATCCACGGAAAACCGGTCGCGGATCTTGCCTGCGCTGACCCGCGCGGCCGCCAATGGAGGCTGCAAGGTTGCCGCAATCGGCAGGCTCACATCCAGCCCCAGGGCCGCCAGCAATTTGGCAATCCGTTCGATCCGGGGCAGATCGGCCTTGCCGGTCTCGGCCAGCCGCAGATGATAGGCCCGCAACAACCGGATCGCGCCCTCGGTCCGCTCGATATAGCGGCCCAGCCAATAGAGGTTGTCCGCCGCCCGACTGGGCAAAGTGCCCATATCCGGGCGCCGAAAGCTGCCTTTCTCGAACAGGGTTTCCTCGGGGGCAGGGGCATCGCGCATGACCCAGACATCCGCAACCGCGCCGCCCTGTTGCATCGACAGGGCCGTTGCCTCGCCCGATTGCCCGATGCGCGCATAGCCACCGGGCAGAAAGGTCCAGCCGCCCGGCGTGCGGGCCGCAAACACCCGGATGGTCATCGGACGCGGGCGCAGGCGGTCCCCCTCCCAGACCGGCGTGGTCGACAGGGTCACGGCCTCCTGACCGACCAGAAACTGTCCCTGCGCCTCGATCCATTCCTCCAGCGGCTGCCCGTCCGGGCCAAACGCATCCCCCCCGGCCGAGGCCCGCTGTCCAATGTCAAACGGCAGCGCACCGCTCAGCGCCTCTCCGACAAAGATCCGCTCTGCATTGGCTTTGACATAGGCCTTCTCGGACTCCTGCCCGCACCACCAGGTCGCGATATTGGGCAAGGCCAGCGGCGTGCCCAGCAGCTCCTGCGCGATCTTTGGCAGAAAGGCCATCAAGGCCCGGGTTTCCAGAATGCCGGACCCCAGCGCATTGACCATGTTCACATTCGACTGCCGGATCGCGTCCACCAGGCCCGGCGTGCCGATTTGCGAGGTCTCGTCCAGCTCCAGCGGATCGGCATAGGCCGCATCCAGACGCCGCCACAACACCCCCACCGGCTGAGGCCCGGATACAGTGCGCACCTGCACATTGCCGTTCTGCACGATCAGATCTTCGCCCTCCAGCAGGGCCAGCCCCAGGTAACGTGCAATATAGGTATGCTCAAAATAAGCGTCATTGCCCGGACCCGGCGTCAAAACCGCAGTGCGCCGCCCCTCGGCCCCCGGCAACCGGTCCATCGCATCGCGAAACGACCTGAAAAATCCCGCCAGCCGCCGCAGATTGGCGCGCGGAAACGGATCAGGAAAGATCCGCGACGTCGCCATCCGGTTTTCTAACGCAAACCCGGCCCCCGAGGGCGCCTGCGTCCGATCCCCCAGCACCAGCCAGGACCCATCCGGGCTGCGGCCGATCTCGAATGCCAGAAAATGCAGGAAATGCCCCGAGGCCGGCGCGATCCCAACCAGAGGGCGCAGCCACTCGGGGTTGCGCGCCACCAGTTCAGCAGGCAAATGCCCGTTGCGCACCAGATCCGCCGGACCATAAAGGTCGCTGACCACCTTTTCCAACAGCTCGGCGCGCTGGCTCAGACCGGCACAGAGGTCAATCCATTCGCGCTCATGCAGGATCACCGGGATATGGCTCAGCGGCCAGTCCCGCTCTTGCTGCGGATCCGCGCTGTAGCGGCGATAGAACACGCCCGCATCGCGCAGATACTGATCACCGCGGGCGAAATGCACGGCCACTTCGTCAGGCGAAAGCCGGCCCAGCTGCGCGATGAAAGCGTCCCAGACCGGGCGCATCTGACCGGGTGCGGCGAACAATTCGTCCGCCGCATCCGGCCGCACCTCATAGTTTTGCAGCAGCGTCCCGTAGGCCTTTGATCTTTGCCGTGGCAATGGGTTCACACAAGCCCCGCAGGACGCCGCAGATCTAATGTCATCGGGAAATCAGGATGCGGATGCTCGGGCACCGGCACATAGGGGCCAGTGCTGTGGCCATTGGCCTCGAACCGCGCCAAACGCCGGGCCTCGGCCTCGTTTCCATTGATCGGGAAGGTGTCATAGCTGCGCCCACCGGGATGCGCCACATGATAGACACAGCCCCCCACAGGCCGGCTGGACCAGCGGTCATAGATGTCAAAGGTCAGCGGCGCATTCACCGGCAGGACCGGATGCAGCGCCTCGGCCGGTTGCCAGGCCTTGAACCGCACGCCCCCCACCCGCGCACCCGAGGTGCCGGTCTGTGCCAGCGGCACAGGGCGCTGGTTGCACATCACCTGATACCGGTCGCCAAAGGCCGAGGTCAGCTTGACCTGTACCCGCTCGACCGAGCTGTCGGTATAACGCACCGTGCCCCCGATTGCGCCGGTCTCGCCCAGCACATGCCAGGGCTCCAGCGCCTGACGGATTTCCAGGTTCACCCCCTCGACCTCGACCTCCCCGCAGAACGGAAAGCGGAATTCGGCCTGCGCCTCGTACCAGATCGGGTCAATGTCAAACCCGTGCGCGCGCAGATCACGCAAGACGGTCAGGAAATCCTCCCACAGGAAATGCGGCAGCATATACCGGTCATGCAACACCGTGCCCCACCGCACCGGAGCACCCTCGACCGGATCCGCCCAGGCCCGCGCGATAATCGCCCGCAACAGCAATTGCTGCGCCAGATTCATGCGCGGATGGGGGGGCATCTCAAATCCGCGAAACTCGACCAGACCCAGCCGTCCGGTCGGTCCATCCGGCGAATACAGCTTGTCGATGCAAATCTCGGCCCGGTGGGTGTTGCCGGTCACATCCGTCAGCATATTGCGCAACAGCCGATCTACCAGCCAGGGCGGCGGAGGGGCCTTGCCCTCCTGCGGGGCCGAGATCTGCGACAAGGCGATCTCCAGCTCATAAAGCGTATCGTGGCGGGCCTCGTCGATCCTGGGGGCCTGGCTGGTCGGGCCGATGAAGAGGCCCGAAAACAGATAGGACAGGGACGGGTGGCGCTGCCACATCAGGATCAGGGATTTGAGCAGGTCAGGACGCCGCAAAAACGGGCTGTCCTGCGTCGTGGCGCCACCGACAACCACATGATTGCCGCCGCCGGTCCCGGTGTGGCGCCCATCAATCATGAACTTATCCGCACCCAACCGGCATTGGCGCGCCTCTTCATAGATCGCCTCGGTGGTGGCGACACAATCGTCCCAGTCATGGGCCGGGTGAATGTTGATCTCCAAAACGCCGGGATCAGGCGCCACCCGGATCACATTCAGACGCGGATCGCTGGGCGGCGCATAGCCTTCGATATGCACCGGAACCTCCAGCTCTTCGGCGGTGGCCTCGGCCACAGCCAAAAGTTCCAGGTAATCCTCCAACCGCTCAACCGGTGGCATGAAGACGCAAAGCCGCCCGTCGCGCGGTTCAATGGCAAGGGCGGTGCGCACCGCGCCCTCGGTCGGGTCAACGCCCCCCTGCGGCACCATATTGGGCGCACCGGGCTCTGCACCCTGCGGGCCTGCGCGTTCTCCGTTCTGCACCCGCTGCGCGTGCTCGGCGCTGACCTTGGGCAGCATCTCGGCCCGCTCGGCATCCTCTGTGCGCTCCAGGCGGTCAATCTCGGCCTGCACCGCGGCCCGCCGGGCCGCCATGTCATGAAAATCGGGCAGATCACCAACCGCAAAGCTGGGATCGGCCTCGTATGTATAGGGGTAATTCGCTGGCGAGATGTACGGCAACGTGCCCAAAGGCAGCCGGAACCCCGCCGGGCTGTCACCGGGCACCAGATAGAGATTGCCCCGACGCGGTTTCCAAAGTTCCGAGCGCCAATGCGGCCCGCTCGCCTTGGACTGCCAGCGCTGCACGGGCATCGCATAGCCTACCGGCGCCGTCAGCCCCCGGCCAAACACCCGCGAAAACCGGGCCCGCTCTTCGGGGTCTTTCAGCTTGGGATTCTGCGGCGTCAGGTTCGAGGGCAATTGCGCCTCTTTCAGGATCCACTCGGCCGGATCCTCATAGACCGGCTGGGCATAGTCGGCCTCCAACCCCAGCCGCTCCGCCATCGAGCGCAGGAACGTCCCGGCTGTCTCGGCATCGGCCCCGGTCTCTTCGACCTCTTTGGCGACCAGATCCGGGTTTTTCCAAACCGGTTTGCCATCGCGGCGCCAGTACAGGGAAAAGGTCCAGCGGGGCAGGGTCTCACCCGGATACCATTTGCCCTGGCCGTAATGCATAAACCCATCCGGAGCGAACCGTTTGCGCAACCGTCGGATCATCTGATCGGCCATGCCCCGCTTCATCGGACCCACCGCGCCGGTGTTCCACTCTTCGCTCTCGAAATCGTCAATCGAAACGAAGGTCGGCTCGCCCCCCATGGTCAGCCGCGCATCGCCCTTTTTCAACGCCGCATCCACCTTGCGCCCGGTCGCATTCAGCCGCGCCCAGGCCGCATCCGAAAACGGCTTGGTGATACGCGGATGTTCCGACACCCGCGCCACCTTCATGTCGAAATCAAACTCGGTTTCCGCAAAACTCGCCAGGCCCGAAACCGGCGCTGCATTGGCATAATGCGGCGTCGCCGCCAGCGGGATATGGCTCTCGCCCGTCAACAACCCCGAGGTTGGATCCAGCCCCACCCAACCGGCACCGGGCAGATACACCTCCACCCAGGCATGCAAATCGGTGAAATCATGATCCGTGCCACTGGGCCCGTCCAATGCCTTCACATCCGGGGTCAGCTGGATCAGATAGCCCGAGACAAACCGCGCCGCAAACCCCAGATGCCGCAGCGCCTGCACCAACAGCCAGCTGGAATCGCGGCAAGAGCCGGATTTGCGTTTCAATGTTTCCTCGGGCGTCTGCACCCCGGGCTCCATGCGGATCGTGTAATTCACATGATTGGCCACTTTGGCATTCAGCCCGACCAGAAAATCAATCACCCGCGCCCGACTCAGATCAACCTGACCCAGAAACGCCATCAACGCCGGGCCCTTGGATTCGGGCGTGCGGTAAATCACCAGATCGTTCTTCAGATCGTCAGGATATTCAAACGGCCAATACTCTGCCTCATCTTCAACAAAGAAATCGAACGGATTGTACACCGTCATATCCGCAACCAGATCGACCTCGATCTTGAATTCGCGCACCGGTTCAGGAAAGACAAACCGCGCCATCCAGTTGCCATAAGGGTCCTGCTGATGGTTGACGAAATGGCCACCGGGCGTGACCTTCAGACTGTGCGAAATCACCCGCGTCCGACTGTGCGGCGCCGGACGCAGACGGATGATCTGCGGCGACAGCGTCACCGGGCGGTCATAGGTGTAATGGGTCAGATGATAGAGACTGGCGTGAATGGACATAGCAGCCTTGGCTTTATGAGAGGTTGCAAAGCGGTATGACAGTTTCCGCGCCCCCTGCCCAGAGACGAGGCGATCCCGCGCGGCGATAGATCGCCATTGTGGCGAATGTCGCTCAAATTGCAGGCCAGATCGGGCAGCCCGGCACGCGGCGGCGAAACAATAGGGCGGCAGGGCGCGGATTTTGCCCCAGCGCCCGACACTGGTTCAACTCTGGCCCGACTCCGGCCCGACTCCGGCCTGACTCTGGCGCTCCTCAAGCCCGCCGTGCAAACGCGCACCACCAAACTGGACATTCCGCCGCCCATATGACAAAGGCCGAAACCCAAGGAGATGCTCATGACCACCACCCGTTTCGCACCCTCGCCCACTGGCTATCTGCATGTCGGCAACTTGCGTGCCGCGCTGATGAACTACCTGATCGCGCGCAAGGCGGGCGGCACATTCATCCTGCGCATCGACGATACCGATCCGGTGCGCTCCAAAGAAGAATACGTCGACGCCATCAAACGGGATCTGGAATGGCTCGGCCTGACCTGGGACCGGGTGGAGCGTCAGTCCGAGCGGCTGGACCTCTACCATCAGGCCGCCGACAGCCTGCGCGACATGGGCCGCTTTTACGAGGCGTTCGAAACCCCGACCGAGCTGGACCTCAAACGCAAGAAACAGCTCAACATGGGCAAACCGCCGGTCTATGACCGCACGGCGCTGGGCCTGTCCGAAGAAGAGCGCAACGCCCTGCGCGCCGAACGCGGCGATGGCGTCTGGCGCTTCCTGCTGGACCATGAGCGCATCGAATGGACCGATGGCATCCTGGGCGATATCTCGATTGATGCGGCCTCGGTCTCGGATCCGGTGCTGATCCGGGCGGATGGGCAGATGCTCTATACCATCGCCTCGGTGGTGGATGATACGGATATGGGCGTCACCGATGTGGTGCGCGGTTCGGACCATGTGACCAACACGGCAACCCAGATCCAGATCATGGCCGCCCTGGGTCACAGCCACCCGCGCTTTGCCCATCACTCCTTGCTGACCGGCCCGCAGGGCGAGGCGCTGTCAAAACGCCTGGGCACGCTGGCGCTGCGCGACCTGCGCGATCAGGGCGTCGAGGCCATGGCCGTGCTGTCGCTGATGGCCCGGCTCGGGTCTTCGGATCCGGTCGAACTGCGCACCGACATGGCGCAGGTGATCGAGGGCTTTGACATCTCGCATTTCGGCTCGGCCCCGACAAAATTCGACACAAATGACCTGTTCCCGCTGACCGCCCGCTACCTCCAGACCCTGGATTACAGCGCCGTGGCCGATCGCATCACCGCCCTCGGCGTGCCCGACCCCCTGCGCGAGCCGTTCTGGCTGATGGCACGCGACAATATCACAACGCTGGCCGACCTCGACGGCTGGTGGACCCTGTGCCGCGATGGCGCCGCGCCGCTTGTCGCCGACGAAGACCGTGATTTTGTGCAAGAGGCGATGACCCTGCTGCCCGACCTGCCGTTCACCGAAACCAGCTGGTCCGACTGGACCGGCGCGGTCAAGGCTGCGACCGGTCGCAAGGGCAAGGGGCTGTTCATGCCCTTGCGCAAGGCGATCACCGGGCTGGAACGCGGCCCCGAAATGGCGACCCTGATGCCGCTGCTGCAACATATCCAGCGCTGATCGGCCACCGGCAAAAGGATCCCAGATGACACAGGTGCCTGCCAAGTTTCTCACAGGCAACCTGTTTGGCCATGTGACAGTGATGTCTCTGACCGCAACCCTCGGGTTGATGGCCGTGTTCCTGGTCGATTTTATCGACATGGTCTTCATCTCGATGCTGGGCAACGCCGAGCTGGCCGCCGCCATCGGCTATGCGGGCGCGATCCTGTTCTTTACCACCTCCTTTAGCATCGGCATGGCCATCTCGGCCGGGGCGCTCTCGGCCCGCGCTCTGGGCGCCGGAAACCCGGACATCGCCCGCCGCACGGCCACGCATACGATGATCTATGGCGTGCTGCTGGCCTTCGGCTTTGCCGCCTTTTTGTGGACCCAGCTGGGGCCGCTGGTTGCGCTGGTGGGGGCCCAGGGCGAAACCGCCCTACTGGCTCAAAGCTATCTGCGGATCATCGTGCCCTCGATGCCGTTGCTGATGATCGGCATGATCGGCAGCGCCCTGCTGCGCGCCCATGGCGACGCCCGCCGCTCGATGATGGCCACCATCGTGGGCGGCATCGTCAATGGCGTGCTGGATCCGATCCTGATTTTCGGCCTGAACCTGGATCTGACAGGGGCCGCCATCGCCTCGGTCGCGGCACGGGTGGCCATGGCCATTGCGGCGGTCTATCCGCTCATCCGCCATCACGGCGGTTTTGCCCGCCCCTCCATTGGCGGCCTGGTGCGGGACCTGAGGCCCGTGCTGGCCATCGCGGTGCCCGCCATCCTGACGCAATTGGCAACGCCGGTCGGGCAGGCCTGGGTCACCCGCGCCATGGCCACCTACGGCGAGGCCGCCGTTGCCGGCATGGCCATCATCGGCCGCCTGACACCGGTTGCCTTTGGTGTGATCTTTGCCCTCTCCGGGGCGGTCGGCCCGATCATCGCGCAGAACCACGGCGCCCACCAGGAGGCCCGCGTGCGTGGAACGGTCGGCGCGGCGCTGGGGTTTGCGGCCATTGTAGTGGTCGCCATCTCGCTGGCGCTCTATGGGCTGCGCGGACCATTGACAGAGCTGTTTCAGGCCGAAGGCATCACCAGCACGCTGCTGCTGCTGTTTTGCGGGCCGCTGGCGCTGGCCTATTTCTTCAACGCTGTGATCTTTGTGTGCAATGCCGCCTTCAATAACCTGGGCCGCCCGTTCTATTCGACCTGGATCAACTGGGGCCGCCAAACCCTGGGCACCATCCCGCTGGTGATGCTTGGCACGGCCTGGCTGGGCGCGCCGGGCGTGCTGATCGGGCAGGCGGCAGGCGGTGTGCTTTTTGCCGGCATCGCCCTGCTGCTGGTGCGCAAGGTCCTGCGCGAGCTTCAGCCCGCTTCCACGCCAGAGCCTTTCCAGCCCCAGACCCGGCTGTTTCAGCTGTTCCACAATCGCCGCTGATAAATGCGGCGCCGGCCGGGCAGGGGGCAGGGGCGCCCGATCCGGTCCCGGCGCAGCCCTTGCAAACCGTTCTGACATCTGTTGACCTGCACCGGACTGCTGCGGACCCCGCATGTCCCACATTTCAGGAGCGCCCAGATGCCCCAAACCATGCCCGTTCACGCCGCCCTTGCCTGCGCTCTGAAGGATCAGGGGACAACCACCCTGTTCGGGCTGATGGGCGACGCCAACCTCTTCATGGTCGACCACTTCGTGCGCAGCTTCAACCTGCGCTACGTCCCGGCGGTACACGAAGCAGGGGCCGTCCTGATGGCGCTGGGCCACGCCGCAACCACGGGGCAGGTGGCCGTGGCCACAATCACGCACGGGCCCGCCGTCTCCAACGCGGCCACCGCCCTGATCGAAGGCGTCAAGGGCTCGCTGCCCATCGTGGTCCTGTGCGGGGATACGCCGGTGCTGGACCCGGACCATCAACAGGCCATCGCCCAACGCGCCCTGATCGAGTCCACCGGCGCCGGGTTCGAACAATTGCGCGCCCCCGACACCGTCGCCCAGGATGTCGCCGCCGCCTTCCGCCGCGCCCGTACAGAGCGCCGCCCCATCGTGCTCAACATGCCGTCCGAATTCATGTGGGAGCAAACCACCTATGACCCAGCCCCCAGCGACCTGCCCCAGATGCCCGCCGCCCCGGGCGAAGGCGATGCGCTGGATCAGGCCATCGGCATCCTTGCCGCCGCCCGCCGCCCGCTGATCCTGGCCGGTCGCGGCGCCACTCAGGCGCGCGATTCGCTGCTGGCGCTGGCCGAACGGATCGGCGCGCCCCTGGCTACCACGCTCAAGGCCAAGGGGCTGTTCAACGGCGCCCCCTACGACCTGGGCGTCTGCGGCACCGTCAATACACCCGCCGCAGCCGAGGTCATCGCCGCGGCCGATTGCATCCTGGCGTTCGGCGTTGGCTTCAACCGCTTCACCACAGTCCACGGCAGCTATCTGGACGGCAAACGGGTGGTGCAGATCGACGATGACATGCGCCAGCTGGGCCGCCGCCACGCGCCCGACGCCATGCTGATCGCAGACCCGGCGCTGGCGGCTGATACCTTTGTCCATTGGCTGGACGAGGCCGAAATCCCCTCGTCACAGGCCACCGATTCCATCGACGCCGCAGCCCTGCGCGCGCCCGTGCCCCTGCCCAAACCCACCAACGCCCCCGGCACGCTGGACTATAGCGCCGCGCTCGACCAGATCGACGCCGCCCTGCCCGAAGACCGGGTCTTTGTCTCCGATGGCGGGCGCTTCATGACCGAGGCGTGGATGCGCCTGAACGTCACCGACCCGGCCCATATGGTGCTCTCCATCAATGTCGGCGCGATCGGCATGGGCATGGGCTATGCCATCGGCGCCGCCGTGGCCCGCCCCACGCAAAAGACGCTGTTTGTCTCGGGGGATGGCGGGTTCATGATGGGCGGGCTGGCCGAATATGCCTCGGTCGTGCGCGAAGGTCTGGATATGATCACCGTGATCTGCAACGATTCCGCTTACGGGGCCGAGTATATCCAGTTCGAAGACCGGCAAATGGACCCGGCCCTGTCGACCTTCCAATGGCCCTCTTTCGCCGCCATGGCATCCGCAATGGGCGCCACCGGCCTGCGCGTCACCTCGCAGGCAGAGCTGGACGCGGCCCTGGCAAAAGCCGCCGAAACCTCTGGGCCGATCCTGCTGGAGCTGGTCCTGGACCCGGGCGCAATGCCGCGCATGCACCGATAGGGCAGGGCCGTCGCGGGGGCATCGCCGCACAACGCCAAGGCAGAACCCCAACACCCAAATCTGGCCTCCCTGCTTCCGACCCCGTAACATTCCCCCATGGCAAATTCAGCAAACGCCTCTGTAAATCGGCTGCTCCGGGCGGTCTCAAACCACAATCTACCGGCCACGCGGCAGGCATGGCGCGAATTGTTGGAAACCGGCGATGACGCGATCCCGCTGATCCTTCAGAAATTGGATTCGGACAGTTGGACAAAAAAAACACGTGGCCCCGCCGGCGACTATCTCGCCGTGCTGCTGACGTTGTTGAGGTGGTTGGACCCAGAGGAATTCAAGCAGGAGATCAAAAGGTTAAGATCAAGGCGCTTGCATGCGCTGCACCGGCAAACCGTCGATTTGATTGCCAAAAGCTACGGTGAACAGGTGTATGGGAAACTTCTCGGCAAGGTGCCCGTGTATATTTCCGAGGAAATCGAAGAGCCCGAATTGGTCTACCGCTACTTGCAAAGATGGAGCAAAACCCGCGATCTCGCCCTGTCAGACGTCACAAGAATAGACGTGAATCTCTATCATTCAAAGCTGGAATACCTGGGTTTATACCACATCCCTTTTGGCTCAATTGTCCTGGTCTGGCGAAATGACGTGTCAGGCATCCTGAAACGGTGGTGGCGGAAAATCCAGACCGAGAGCACTTTCTATCACGAGGTAGGGCATCACTATCACCAGCATGGCGAAGGTGGCCAGATCGACGAACAGGAAAAGGAAGCCAAACAATATTCCAGTAAAATGTTCCGCAATGCGCACCCCATCGCTGTGCCGACCCTGCGCATCATTTTGTTTCCGCTCTGGATGTTTTTAAAATTGTACCGCGATCTGAAGGCCCGAAACCCCTCAGCCGATCGCCGCTAGCTCTGTCACCCCAGGAACAGAGCCGGGGATGCCCACAAACGCGCCTTGTCACATCGAAACCATCTGGGCGGCAGGCCTGACCTGATCAGCGGTTTGCCCCTTTTGCTATCGTGACAGCGCACCATCGTCCGCGTTGATCCGGGTCAGGCCGTCGAACAGATTGTTCCATTCGGCCACCAGATCCAGGTGGTCCAGATCACGCAGCCAGCGCAATTGCAGCCCGTCCATCGCCGACAGCACCTGTCGCGCCTGCGCGGCGGCATTCGGGCCGGGGGTGGTTGCCCGCGTGAACAGCGACAGCGCGATTTTTTCGCGCCGCTGGAAATAGTCATAGGCCGGGTGCGACGGGTTCAGCGATTCAGCGTTCAGCACACTATAAAGCCGCACGATCTCTGGCTGTTTGGAGTTGCGTTCAACCAGACCGGCGCAGAGCTGACGCAGCGAAACCGGGATCGGATCCGCGTCCAGCTCGTCCCGAGTGATCCCGAGGATCTCGGTCAGAGCGGCAAAATCGGTCTCATCGCGGTACTCCAGCACCGCAATCAGCAGGTTGGGTTTGGATTTGTAATGATGCAACACACCGGCCTCGGTGATGCCGCACATCAGCGCAACATCGCGCAGGGTCAGCCCCCAGAACCCGCGCTCAGCGATCAGTTTGACCGCCGAGGTTATGATCTGCTCGCGCCGGGCATCCGCCGACAGGCGCTCGCGCTGACGCGGTGATACCGCCATGGGTTGGGGCATGTGATGTTCCCTTCGCTGTCCCACATAGTGCATCGCCAGCTTGCATTTGATCAATCCGCATCACGGTCCGGCCCGATCTTTCTGAAATAAATATTACAAAATAAGGATTTATGCAGGTGCTCGGGGCATCGGACCAATCCGGTTGGCATGCAGGTCAAGGGCGCGGGCGGTGTCGTGGGCTGTTCGGTTCCTGATTTTCTCTGCGCTCCGGTATAGACATGAATCACTACCTAGTACATAGTAAGTACTCAGTAGTGTCGCGTATTCGTCGAATTGGGAGGACGAGATGAGTGCAAGCAACCCGGGATCCGAAGAGTCTGGAACCTTTGCTCGTTCGGTCGAAGCGGTAAAGCAGGGGGCCGACCCGCTTACACAAGCGGCGCAATTGTATGAACAGTTGAGCGAGGACGAACGCCTGTCCCTTCTGGATGGCGATCAGCCCTTCTGGGAGGGCATGGAGAGCCTGGTCAGGGATGGGTACAATCTGGTGCCCTATGTCATGGGCGCGGTGGATCGTCTGGGAATCCCCGGCATCCGGTTCGCCGATGGTCCGCGCGGATGTGTCATGGGCAACGCAACCTGTTTTCCGGTCTCCATGGCGCGCGGCGCCACCTGGGACGAAGACCTCGAACGCGAGGTCGGCGAAGTCATCGGCGAAGAGATCCGGGCGCTGGGGGCGAACTTCTTTGGCGGGGTGTGCATCAACCTGCCGCGCCATCCGGCCTGGGGCCGGGTTCAGGAAACCTATTCCGATCAACCCGTCCTGCTGGGCAAACTCGGCGCCGCTCTGGCGCAGGGGGTCCAGCAAAACGCCATGGCCTGCGTCAAACATTATGCGCTGAACTCGATGGAAAACAGCCGGTTTTCGGTTGACGTGACCATTTCCGAGGCCGACCTGCACGCCTATTTCCTGCCGCACTTCAAACAGGTCATCGACGCTGGCGCCTATGCCGTGATGAGCGCCTACAACTCGGTCAATGGCACCTGGGCGGGGCAAAACGAAACCCTGCTGACCGACATCCTGCGCGACCAATGGGGGTTCGAGGGCGTCGTCATCTCAGACTTCATCTGGGGCAGCCGCGGGGCCGGTCCTTCGCTGGCCGCAGGGCTGGACGTAGAGGCCCCGCTCAGCCAGCAACGCAACGCCTGGCTGCGCGAAGATCTGGACCAGGGCGTCGCGGATTGGTCGCATGTAGAGCGGGCGGCGATGCGTATCCTGTCAACGCAGCTGCGCTCTTATGCCGGTCGCCTGCCGCAGGATCCCGACCTCTCGGCCGTGGCCTCGCCCAGCCATATTGCGCTGGCAAAACGGGTCGCAGACCGGTCCATGGTCCTGCTGAAAAACGCCGCCACAGATGACGCGCCGCTCCTGCCGCTGGATCCGGCCGCCCTGTCTTCGGTCGCGGTGCTGGGCCGTCTGGCCGATACCGAAAACACCGGCGACCACGGCTCGTCCAAGGTCCGCCCCTCCTATGTCGTCACCCCGCTGAAGGGCATGTTGTCCGCGCTCCAGGGCACCAGCGTCCGCGTCGACAGCGATACCACCGGCAACGTCCAAACCTCTGCCGAGCTGGCCGCAAACAGCGATGTCGCCGTCGTCGTCGTCGGCTATACCTCGGCCAATGAGGGCGAGTATCTGGACGGTGAATCCTTCGTCACCCGCGACGATCTGTTGGCGCTCTATCCCGACCCGACCAACGCCCAGGAAGCCAGCCAGCGCGACTCTGTCGTATCCATCCTCAAAGGCGGGACAAATGTCATCGGCCCCGGCGATGCAGGCGGCGACCGCGATGACCTCTCGCTCCCAGCCGAAGACATCGCACTGATCCGCGCCGTCGCGGCCAGAAACCCGCGCACCATCGTCGTGATCGAAGCCGCCGGTGCCGTGACCGTCAGCGAATGGAAGGACACAGTCCCCGCCATCGTCATGGCCTGGTACCCCGGCATGGAAGGGGGAACCGCCCTGTCTGACCTGTTACTGGGGCGCACGAACCCCTCCGGCCGCCTGCCATATCCGATTCCGGTCAACAGCGCCGATGAACCCCCCTTTGACCGGGACTGGACCGAGCTGACCTACGACCGCTGGTTCAGCCACCGGTTGCTGCAACGCGACGGTATTCAGGCCGACTACCCGCTTGGATTTGGCCTGTCCTACACCAGCTACGCCCTGTCCGACCTGCAGGCGACCCGCTCGGGCGACCAGCTGGAGGTCACAGTATCGGTCCGCAACACAGGCGCAATGGCAGGCCACCATGTGGTCCAGATCTACGGCAGCCACACCCAAGGCACCCGCAAGGACGAGCGGGAATTGCTCGGCTTTGGCACGATCGAGGTCAACCCGGGCCAAACCGCCAGCCTCCGGATCGAGGCCCCACTGCTGCCGCTGGGCACCTGGAACGCCACAACCCGCCGCCTCGAAGTCGACGATCAGCCGCTACAGATCGAGGCATCGTCATTCTGGGGCGACCCCGACGCGCAGACCGCCGAGGTCTGAGGCCGCGCTTTTTTAAAAAAAACCAGGGCGTGCGACCTGCTCAACAGGGCCGCACTCCATACAAACCAGAGGCAAAATCACTCAGGAACAGACCCAAGACAGAGCGCCACTCCTGGCAACGCGAGTGGCGGAGGGATGGAGAAACCGACAGTTCGCACAGTTGGTAGGACCGACAGTCAGAAGTGCCGCAAATCAGGACGTGAATCAGAGGAGAATTTCATGTTCCGAACACAGATCATCTCAACAGCATTGGCCGCTGTTATTTCGCTTTCAGGCGCCGCAGGGATGGCGACCGCAGAAGGGGCCGACATCGTCATGGTCGGCGGCAAGCTGGAGGACCAATTCTGGAGCGTCGTCAAACGCGGGGTCGATGATGCCGCGATGGTGGTCGAATCCCAGGGCGGCAGCGTGACCTACCTGGCGCCGCGCAACTATGAAAACCTCGGCGCTGACGCGGCCGATCTGGTCCGCACCGGCATCAGCCGCAGCCCCGATGCCATTCTGGTCGCCAACTGGGTGCCCGAGGCCGAAAATGATGCCATCAAGGATGCGATCGCCGCAGGTATCTCCGTGGTCATCTACAATGCCGGTGGTATGCAGGCCGCGCTGGACACGGGCGCAATGACCTATATCGGCAGCGATGAATATGTGGCCGGTGTTGCGGGTGGCGAATATTTTGCCACACATGGCGTGATGAATGTCCTCGGCGTGAACACATTGCCCGGCGCAACCAATACCGAAGCCCGCTGTCAGGGTGTGGCCGACGGGATGGCCAAACATGGCGGCACCTCCAAACAACTGCCCATGCCAGGGTCATCCTTCGGCAACCCGACCGCGGTTGCGCAGGGCGTGAAATCGGCATTGCTCAAGGCCAGCGATATCGAAGGCGTCGTGACCATCAGCGTCGGTGATGCCACCAGCTCGGCCAATGGGATCATGCAGGCGGGTCTGTCGGACCGCGTCAAGCTGGGCTCGTTTGACATGGACGGCCCCGGGCTGGATCGTATCAAGGACGGAACACAGCTCTTCGCGATTGACCAACAGCCATATTTGCAGGGCTTCCTGTCGGTGATGCTGGCCAACAGCTACGTCAACTACGGGCTGGACCTGCCCACCAAACCGATCCTGACTGGCCCCGGCATCGTCGATGCGTCCAATATTGACGCAACGCTGGCCGGTGTTCAGGCTGGCACCCGCTGACCCTGAATCCTCCCGATCCGGCCCTGATCCAGTTTGTCAGGGCCGGAACGGCATGACACCCATGACAACAGGTGGAGATCACGTGTGAAGACCGAAACGCTCAACGAAACCGCAACAGGGGCCTCTGCATCCGCCTCTGGATCGTTTTCCCTAGGAACGCTCGTGCGGCGCCCTGAAACCGGATCCTTTCTTGGAATGGTCGCGGTGTTCATCTTTTTCTCGGTGTTTGGCGGGTTGAACTTTGTGACCTCCGGCGGTGTGGCCAGCTGGCTCAACGTTGCGGCAGAAATTGGTCTGATCGCCCTGCCAATCGGGCTTTTGATGATCGCCGGAGAGCTGGATATCTCCATCGGCTCCACCATCCCGGCCGCCTCGATGACCGTCGCCATCGTGTCAGGCCATTTCGGCGCTCCGATCCTCGTGGGGATCCTGGCGGCGCTGGCTCTGGGGGCGCTGGTGGGCTTCATCAACGGGTTTATCGTTGTGCGCACCAATGTGCCCTCGCTGATTGTCACGCTGGGCAGCCTGTTTGCCGTGGCGGGGCTGACCCTGGGCCTCTCCGTCATCCTCGCCGGCAGCCCGGGTATCGCGATCAAGGCGCCGCCGCTGGCCAAGGCCATTCTGGGTCAGTTCATCGGTGGGAAGTTTCAGGTGATCATATTCTGGTGGCTTGCCGCCATCATCGTGACCGCCTATTTCCTGCATTATTCGCGCTACGGGAACTGGATTTTTGCCATTGGCGGCGACCGTGTCAGCGCCCGCGATGCGGGCATCCCCACAGACCGCGTGACCATCACGCTGTTCACCTCCAGCGGCATCTGCGCCGCCTTTGTCGGCATGTCGCAGGCGCTCTTGTACAACAGCGCCCAGGCCTCGGCCGGAAATTCGTTCATTTTCAACTCGATCATCTCCGTCGTGATCGGCGGCGTGCTGCTGACCGGCGGCTTCGGATCCGTGATCGGGATCGTCTTTGGCACCGTGACATTTGCCATCGTCAGCCAGGGCATCTTCTTCACTGATTTCGATGCAAACTGGGCCAGCCTGATCATCGGTGTGCTGCTGCTGGCGGCGGTCCTGCTGAACAATACGTTCCGGGAAATGGCGGTCAACTACACGCCATCGGCCAAGAAAGGAGCAGACCAATGAGCGCCCCCATCATGCAGCTGGCCCATATCGACAAATCATTCGGCATGGTCGATGTGCTCAAGGATATCTCTCTGGACATCCATTCCGGCGAAGTGCTGTGCCTGCTGGGCGACAACGGCGCGGGCAAATCCACGCTGATCAAAACGCTGTCAGGCGTGCACAAGCCGACGCGCGGAACCATGCAGATGGATGGCCACAGCGTCACCTTCGACAGCCCCCGCGCCGCGCGCGAGAGCGGCATCGCAACCGTCCACCAGTTCGGCGGCACCTTCCCCCTGATGAGCATCGGACGCACCTTTTTCGTCGGCGCCGAACCCATGCGCAACTTTGGCCCGATCAAGATCTACGACCGCAAACGCGCCAATCAGATCGCCGTCAACGCGGTTCAGGAATTCGGCATCACCCGCATCGACGACGGCGACCGCCTGGTCGGAGGCCTCTCGGGCGGCGAGAAACAAGCGCTCGCCATTGCCCGCGCCGTCCACTTTGGCGCGCGCGTGCTGATCCTGGACGAACCAACCGCCGCCCTCGGGGTCAAAGAGGCCGGCCACGTTCTGCGCATCATCCTGCAAGCGCGCCGCAAAGGCATCGCGGTGGTGCTCATCACCCATAACGTCATCCACGCGATGACGGTCGGCGATCACTTTGCCGTCCTGATCCGAGGCGAAAAGGTCGCCGATTTCCGCAAGGGCGAAAAAACCCGCGAGGAGATCACAGATCTGATGGCCGGTGGCGATGACATGGCAGGGCTGGAAGCCGAGATCCAAAAGTACCTGACAGAAGACGACACCGCGCCTTCCACAGCCTGACCCGCCGCGCCCGTCAACCGCTCAGATCTGCGGCCCGGTCACAGGGCCGCGCACCAGCTGCGCCAGATCTTCGAACCGGGTCTGTGCCTGCAAAACCCGCCCGCGCATCTCCCACAGGGCCTTCACGCGCGGCGCGGGCAGCGCGGCGGTCATCACGCGAAACTTGGCCTCGACCTCGCTCAGGGGCATCGGCGCCTCGGGCCCGCCCCGCGCGTGCACATCGCCCGAGCCAATCCGCCGCCCGTCCCGCAGCACAACTGTCACATCAGACCACCGCCCACCCGGAAACCGGGCACTGTGCCGGGCCTCTTGGCGCACGGTAATGCGCGCCAAAACCGCCGCGACCTGCGCATCGCGCAACCCCCCGCCCGAGATCTCCTGCGGCCCGATCCGACCCCGCACCAGCAGCACGGCCAAGGCAAAGGCCAGCGAATATTGCGCCTGCGAGGTGGTCTCGGGCATGCCAGGAAACAGCGCGGCCGCCTCGGCAAATGTGTTCACCTCGATCCCGGCCACATCCCCGGCCCCAAACCCATGATCGCGCATCAACTGCGCCAACCCGTCCAGCGCCGCATGGGCCCAGCGGCAGACCGGATAGGGCTTGATATAGTTTTGCTCGATCGTCCAAACCTCGCCCAGATCCTGCCAATGACCGGCCACCGCGTCGGATTCGACCGTCAGGGCAGGGGCGCCGGTAAACCCCTCCTGCGCCATCAGGGCCGCCATCGCCCCCACCAATGCCCCCATGCCAGACCCGTCATGCAACATGGTCGGCGTCGCAATCTCGCGCATCATCTGACTGCGCGGCCCGTGATATTCCGCAATTCCGAACGCCTGACGCAGCTGCGCCCCGCTCGCCCCCCGCAACCGACAGCCCAACGCCGCCACGCCCAACGCATTCCACGCGCCGGAGGTGTGATAATCGCTCACCGTCGCATGCAGGGCCACGCCCGCCCGCGCGGCCAGCTCATAGGACATCACCAGCGCCGCAAGCGCATCACGCGCCCGCAATGCGGGCTGCGCCTCGGCAAAGGCAAACAGCGCCGGCACAACCGCACAGCCAATATGCCCCTTGGTCAGGTTCAGCCCGTCATGCGCATCCAGATTGTCGATCTGCGTCGCCACGGCAAAGGCCGCCCCGGGGACCGAGGCGCGCCGCCCGTCAAACCACAGGCTGGCCGCGTGGTCCGGCGTGCCCGCCGCGTGAAAGGCAAAGGCATGATCGCGCGCGATCCGCCCCGCCTCCATCCCCGCCGCGCCCGCCGCCACACCCACCGTGTCGATCATCAGCGTCGCGGCCATCTCCAGCGCGCTTTCCGGCATGTCGCTGCCGTTCAGCACAAATTCAGCAATACGATCAAAGCTCATAGGCGGCCCCTCTCCAACAGCTGACCATAGCCGCGCACCGGCTCGCCGATACCGGCCAGCTGCATCGCCTGAAAGGCCATCGCCTGATTTGAACTGACAACCGGCTTGCCCAGGGCGTCCTCCAGCCGGGCCAAGGTCTCCAGACTGCGCATATCGGTACACGACAGCACAATTGCCCCGGCCCGTGGGTGATCCGCCGCCAGGCCCAGCTCGAACACCGCCTGCGGGTCCATGGCCCCCTGCCCATGATTGTCCAGCGTCGCGTCAACCTCTGAACGCATCACGGTTTCGACCCCGGCTTCGGCCATGAACCCCACAGCCAAATCATTGATCGCCGCCACATAGGGCGAGGCAAAGCCGATGCGATCCACCCCCAATGTGCGCAACGCATGGACCAGCGCACCCGCCGCCGTCACGGTCCGGGCGCCGCGATCGGCCCTGATCCGTGCGGCCAGCCCCCGATCAAAGGCAACCCCATGGGTCAGCGTCGCCGAGGTGCACCCATAAAGGATCACATCCGGCCGCACCCCCTGCAACAGACGCAAAGGCTCCTCCAGATCCGCAGCGCCCAACCCGTGCATCTGTTCCGCATCGGGGATTTCATCCTCATCATACCCGCCCATCCGCGCAAAATGCAGCGAGACGCCCGCCGGGCGCAAAAGCGTCATGTCCGGTTCCAGATTGGTATTGGTAAAGGGCACCAGAACCCCAAACCGCGCCCGTCCGCGTGACTCTGTCATGTGTTTTCCTCCTCTGCCCAACGTTCCAAAATCCGCGCCGCCAGATCCAGCTTGCCCGCCGTGTCGATGGTCGCGCGCAGGCAGTGCGGCAACCCGGCGCCGGCCTGCGCGCGCAAAAACACACCCTCAGCGCGCAAGGCACGCTCGGCCCGCGCTGCGGCCTGGGGCGTGGCAAAGCGGATCAGGGCGAAATTTGTGAAACTCTCGGGCACATCAAATCCGGCCTGACGCAGCCGCGCAATGAAACCATCGCGCAGCCCGGCCGTCATCTGGCAGGTGTCGCGCATATAGGGCTGGTCGCGCAGCGCGGCGGTCGCAGCGGCCTGTCCGACCAGCGAAATATTGTTGGGGTTCATCACCTTGCGCATTTCGCGGGCAATCTCTGGCGCAAAAACGCCCCAGCCGACGCGCAGCCCGGCCAGACCATAGGCTTTGGACAGGGTGCGCAGCACCACCGTGTTGCCTGCGGCCACAAGGTCGAACATCGGTTCGCTCAGGTGGTCGGCAAATTCGCCATAGGCTTCGTCGATCACCAGCAGGACATCCTCGGGCAAGGCGGCGCGCAGCTGCAACAGCTCGCCCCGGGTCAGGCGCGTGCCGGTCGGATTGCCCGGGTTGGCGACACAGACAATGCGCGTGTCCTGCTCTACGCCCTCTGCCAGCGCTGCAACCGACACCCGCCCGTCCGTCTCAGGCGCCACATCAAAGCGTGCGTTGACCAGTTGGGCGGCGGTTCGGAAAAACGGATAAGCATGTGCCGGGGCCAGCACCGCATTCTGCGGATCGCCATAGGCGCGCATGAGGCTGGCGATCAACTCCATGGACCCGTTGCCACACAGGATCGCCTCGGCCGGGACGCTGTGCACCTGCGACAGGGCCGCGCGCAATTCGCTCCACTCCGGATCGGGATAGAGATGCGCGCCACCCCCCACCGCGCCACTCATTGCCGCACCCGAGGCCCGGATCGCCGCCGGGCTGGGGGGGCGCAGGCTCTCGTTTTGTGACAGGGACATCAGCGGCTTGCCGGGGGGCGGTGTCAGCTCTGCCAGCGCATAAGCCGCCATGCGGGCAACATGGGGAACAGGGCGGATCACGACAGCCCCCCATAAATGTCCCGCGCGGCCTCCGGGCTGATCAACCCATCCTCCAGATCGCGGGCGACCTTGGCACGGTCCCGCTTTTGCGGATCGCCAAAGCCACCGCCGCCGGGGGTTTCAAAGATCAGCGTCTCTGTGCCCGTCACCCGCAGCTCTCCCTTGCCCGGCAGGTCGGCGCCCTCCTGGCCAATACGGATCCGCCCCGCCGCACCCGCCTGTCCGCCAAACCGCCCGCGCGCCGGGTTCAGCACCCGCTCGACCGACAGAAACACCATGAAATCCTCACCCAAAGCCGAGCGCATCTCGATATGCTGCCCCAGCCCGCCCCGGGCCATCCCCGGCCCGCCGCTGTCGGTTTTCAGCTCGCGCCGGGTGATCAGGACCGGCGCAACCGCTTCGGTGGTCTCTACCTGCGACCCCCAAACGCCGGAGGGAAAGGCCGTCGCCGACAGCCCGTCCAACCCCGGCCGCGCGCCCGTCCCGCCGCTAAACACCAGCTCCAGCGCAAACGGCTGGTCGCCCCGGGACACGGCCCCGGGCGCATGGCGCAACGGCAGGTCATACATGCAGGACGCCCCCTCCGCCGGCACCTGATCCGGCAATGCCTGCGACAGGCAGCCATAAACCAGATCCGGCGTCATCTGTCCCAGCGTATGCCGCATGGCAACCGGCGCGGGCGGCTGCGCATTCAGGATACAATCCTCGGGCCCCGTCACCCGAAACGGCGCCAGAGACCCGGCGTTGTTGGGAATATCCGGCCCGATAATGCACCGCAGCGCAAACACCGAATAGGCAATCGCATAGTTGAGCGGCACATTGATCCCCTTGCGCGACAGCCCCGAGGTCCCCGCAAAATCCAGCTCCACCCGGTCTTCGGCGATGGTCAAAGCCGCATGCAGATCAATCTCCTGCTCATAGCCATCCACCCGCAGCACATTGTGCCATGTGCCCCGCGGCAACTGCGCAATCGCCTCAACCGTGCCCCGATACGAGGTTTCGATGATGTAATCCGCCAGCCCCTCCAGATCATCCAGGCCAAACTCGCCCATCATCCCCGCCAGCCGCGCCGCCCCCGTCTCGCAACAGGCAATCAACGCATAGATGTCCCCCTCATTGGCCACCGGCGCGCGCGAATTGGCCTTGACCATCTCCATCAGAAAACGGTTGAGCACCCCCCCATCCATCAGCTTGCAAGGCGGAACCAGCAGCCCCTCGTCATAGATATCCGCCCCCTCAGGCCCCATGCCCAGCCCGCCCAGATCCACCAGATGCGAGGTACAAGACGTAAAGCCGACCACGCGATCCCTGTAAAACACCGGCATCATCAACAGAAAATCATTCAAATGCCCCGAGGCGATCCAGGGATCATTGGTCATGTAAATGTCACCCGGCTTCATCTCTGCCAGAGCAAACCGGCCGCGCAGGGTCTTGACCGCCTCGGCCATGGTGTTGATGTGCCCCGGCGTGCCGGTCACCGCCTGCGCCAGCATCCGGCCCCGCAGGTCAAAAACCCCGGCCGAGATATCGCCGCATTCCCGCACAATCGGGCTAAAGGCCGCGCGGATCAACGCCTGCCCCTGTTCCTCGACCAGGGCCAGCAGCCGGTTCCACATGACCTGCAAACGGGTGGAGTCTGTGCGGCTCATCGGCTGCCCTCCTGATGTTGCGTAAGCCAGATATTGCTGCCCCCATCCACATGGGCCGAAAAATCCGCGCTCACAAAGGTGGTGGTCTGCGGTTCGATGATCAGGGCAGGACCATCCAGATAATCCCCCGGCGTCAGGGCCGCCCGGTCATGAACCCGGGCCATGCGCCACGCCCCGGTGACATCACACAGAATGCGCCGCTCTCCAACGGGCGGCGCGCGTCGCTTGCCCGAGGCCGCAGGGTAATGCGCCAACACCGGCGGATCAGAGGCAACCTCAAGACCCCAGTTCAGGATCTCGATGGTCATCCCCGGCACCACACGGCTGAACTGGCGGCTGTATTCCACCTCAAAGGCCTGCCGCAAACCGGGCACATCCGCCGCCACCAGATCCCGATCCGGCAGATCTATTTCAATCTCATGCCCCTGACCCTGATAGCGCATGAACGCCTGCCTGCGCCGGGTCAGCCGCCCCTCGGGCGCTCCGGCTTTCACCACCTCTTCGGCCTCGGCCATCATCGACCGGAAACAACCATTGATCCCATCCAGATCAAACGCCTCCAACGTGGCATAGCGCGAGCGGATGATTTCAAAGGAAACCGGCGCATACAAAAACCCCAGGGCCGAGCCGACCCCGGGATCGCGCGGCACCAGAATACGCGCCACCTGCGCCCGCCGCGCCACGCGGGTGGCATGCAAAGGACCATTGCCACCAAAGGCAATCATCAGCCGCGCGCCCAGATCCTTGCCCGATTCCACCGCATGCATCCGGCCGGCGGCGGCCATGTTTTCATCCACAATCCCGCTGATCCCATGGGCCGCCCGGGCCGGATCCAGATCCAGAGCACCTGCAATGCCCGCCCCGATCACCGCCTCGGCTGCGTCCATGTCAATCCTCAGCCGCCCCTCGGCAAAACGCCCCGGCTCAATCAGCCCCTGCACCACATCCGCATCCGTCACCGTCGGCGCGCTGCCCCCTTTGCCAAAGGCCGCGGGGCCGGGCTCTGATCCGGCGCTCTCGGGTCCGACCTGCAAACGTCCCAACCGGTCCACATGGGCAATCGACCCGCCCCCGGCGCCGATCTCGATCATCTCGATCACCGGAATCCGCACCGGCATTCCCGATCCCTTGATAAACCGCGCCGCCCGGGCGATTTCAAACTTGCGCGCGGATTGGGGGCGATACCCGTCAATCAGACACAGCTTGGCCGTCGTGCCCCCCATGTCAAAGCTCAGCACCGCATCCGCGCCGGTCTCTGCCGCGATTCGCGCCGCCAGGATCGCACCGCCCGCAGGGCCCGATTCCACCAGCCGGACAGGCAGGCGCGCGGCGGTTTCCATGGTTGTCATGCCACCGCCCGCCGTCATCATCAAAATCGGACACCCCAGCCCCCTGGCGGCAAACCGGGCCTGAAAATCGGTCAGATAGCGCGCCATTTGCGGCTGGATATAGGCATTGGCAATGGTCGTGGACAGCCGGTCAAACTCGCGCGCTTCGGGGCTGACCTCATGCGAAACCGACACTGCCAGATCCGGCAACGCGTCGCGCAGCAACTGGCGCAGGCGGATCTCATGCGCGGGGTTGGCATAGGCGTGCAACAGGCAGATCGCCACCGCCTTGGCCCCCGTGCGCACCAGATCGGCGACCAGAGCGGCAACCCCCGCCTCGTCCAGCGGTTGCAGTTCCCGCCCCGCCGCATCCATCCGCCCGCCAATGGTCAGGCTGCGGGTACGGGGCACAATCAGATCAGGCTTGACCAGATTGATGTCATACTGGCTGTAACGCCGCTCATAGGCGATCTCCAGAATGTCGCGAAACCCTTCGTTCGTGACCGTCGCCACACAGGCGCCACGCCGCTCGATCAGCGCATTGGTGGCCAAAGTGGTGCCATGAATGAAACCGGCAACCCCGGACCAGGCCGCGCCCGCCTCTGCCAGCACCCGGTCACAACCCGCCAACGCCCCAAGCGTCGGATGTTCCGGCGTCGTCGGCGTTTTGGTCGTGGCCAGGATCTCGCCTCGCCCGTTGATCAGAACCGTGTCCGTAAAGGTGCCGCCAATATCAACGGCCAGGCGCAAGCCGGTTGTGTCGTGCATGTTGGAAAACCACAAAAGCAGAAATGTCAGAGAGGCTGTCTACAGCCGATGCCGCAAGCGCAGAGGCGGCGGTTACGCGCCTGCCACAGGTTTCACGACCAGATCACAGCCGGTCGCCCGGCGGCCCAGCCCCGTTACCCGGAATGTTCTGCTGCATCGCGCCATATCGTCTGGCTGCTTTCGCCTTGTCCACATGCCAAAACGCTGCCCGAGCAGGGGATCAGCTGTCAACTGATATCTGTTTGCGTCCCGGTTTTCCCATGGGCAGCACCCAGCGCACCCGCCGCAGCCAAGCTCGCTCTGACAGCGATTTGTCCTGGGGGTGTTTTTTGGGATAAATGATTTAAATCAGATACTTAAATATATGTCCCAGCTGGGACATCTGCTAATTCGGCAAAATCACGCAGCCCAATTGCCCGATCCAGTCGTCCACAAACCCCTGCTCCGCATCGCTCAAAAGCTGCGCGCGTGGATAACGCGGGGTCGCCCGATCATTCACAATCGGGGTCTCCCATCCTTCGGTGGTCTCAAAAAAGCGCCGCGCCCCGGCCTCGCCAAAGGCCTGCAGATAGCCCTGCACAACCACGTCCAGATAGCTCATCAAAATCGGATAATCCCGCCGGTCCGCACTCCAGGCGGTCTGAGGCACCACATAGACCGCAATCTCCAGATCCCGCTCTATCGGATGCAGCACAGCCTCGCTCGCGGGCAGGCGATCATAGGCATATTCACGCGCATCCAACGCCGCCCAATCCTGACCCGGAACATGGGCGATCATACCCTCGATCTCGCAATCGGGATCAGGGATGACAGTCAGAAACGTCACCTCCCTTTCCTCGGTCTGCCGCCAGGCCCGCCGCCAGCCACGCAGCCGCGCAGGCTGCGGGTCGGGGTAGCTATGGGTGGCCAGGTTGACCAGACTGCCGTAGCCAAAGAAATAGGGCTCTGCCATGGGACCGCTCCAGAGGTGAGGATATCCCGCCCGTTTTGAGGCAGCGACCAGAGAATTGCAATGTGAGGCGTCGATGACGGATGATTTTGAACAGCTCACCCGCCGCGCACTGGCGAATTTGCCGGCGCCTTTCCAGCAGGCCGCTCAGGCGGTGGCCATCAATATTGCAGACTGGCCAGCCCCAGAGATGCTGGACCAACTGGGAATCGAGGATCCGCTGGAATTGACCGGGCTCTACGAAGGTATCCCTCTGACGCAGAAATCCCTGCTGGATCAGCCCGTCGCCCCTGATGTGATCTGGCTGTTTCGCGAACCCATTCTGGACGAATGGCGCGCGCGCGGAGACCTGGAACTGGCCGATCTGGTCGCCCATGTTCTGGTTCACGAACTGGCCCATCATTTCGGCTGGAGCGACGAAGACATCGCTTCTATTGATCGCTGGTGGGAGTGATCAGAGCCGCTCCTGGGGCACCAGCCGCGCAAAAGGATCGCGCGCCGCCTCTTCGGCATCGCGCTGGGCCTCGAATGTGGGGAAATATAATCCTTGGGTCCAGCGGTCAGGCAGATAACCCGCCCCCCGCTCCAGCCGCGCCGAAAGCCGGTTTGCCCTGGCCCGATGCGCCGCCGCCCGTGCAGGATTGCGCGCCTCAACACGGGCATGCCACCCGGCGATCCAGCCCGCCACCCGTTCCGCGCCAAGCGCGCGATAGATGATCACTGACAATACGACCAACCCCACAGCCAGGCCCGGCAGCAGCCAGGGCTTCCAGAGTGTGGAGGCCAGCATCAAAATCGCCGCCGATATCCGCCAGCTTGGCTGAAAGCGGGATGCTGTGCCGGATCTTGCGGCCCGTTTCCTGCGCCTGCTGACCTTCGACTTCTTCGAAGGCTCCGGCTCAGATGACACCGCCAGCGCCGTTGACGGCGAGGCCGGCTGGGGCGCCGCGCGAGGCGGCTTGGTCTGTTCGTGCTCAAGCAGGTCGCGGATGGCATCGACCGCTTTCGTTGTGTCTTCGGGATGGGCCTGACCTTGGAGAGGCGCAGGTATCCCTTCGTCGGGAGAGGGGGTGTACAACATTTCAGAGCCCACGAGATGGCGTTTCATAAACATTCCGGCCCGTGGTCTTTGCGCCACGATGATCCGTGCTCTGCCCGAGCGATTGTAATGCCTGTGCGCGACGGCACCTCAGGCGCAAAAAAGCGGAGAGGGTGTTCCGTCGACGAGACGACACAAGCGCTGGAAATGTGGCGAAACTGTGGCGCGATCCGGCTAGGATCGGTCGCGCCAGCGATTGGCGATGGGATATCGCCGATCCAGCCAGAAGGCGCGCTTGGTCAATCGGGTGCCGGGAGCGGATTGGAAACGCTTGTATTCACTGATGTAAATCAGATGTTCGATCCGCTCTGCCACGGTCTGATCAAACCCGGCGGCGACGCAATCGGCAATTGATCCGTCACCATCCACCAATATTTCCAAAAGCGCATCCAATTCCGGATAATCGGGCAGACTGTCGCTGTCTTTTTGATTGTCGCGCAATTCGGCTGTTGGGGGTTTGTCGATGATCCGTGGTGCGATCACGGTGCCTGCGGGGCCCATCATCCAATCGCGATGGTTTGCGTTGCGCCAGCGGCAGGTTTCAAACACCCGGGTCTTGTACATGTCCTTGATCGGATTGTAGCCACCGGCCATGTCGCCATAGATTGTGGCATAGCCGACGGCGACCTCGGACTTGTTGCCGGTGGTCAGCAGCATCTCGCCAAATTTGTTTGACATGGCCATGAGCAGGAGGCCCCGAAGGCGGGACTGGATGTTTTCCTCGGTGATGTCGGCCGGGCGATCTCCAAAAAGAGGTGCCAGGGTTTCGGTGACGGCACTGCGCGCTTGCGAGATTGGGACGTAGTCATAGTGGCAACCGAGCGCGTCTGCGACGGATTCGGCGTCTTTGAGGCTCTCTGTGCTGGTGTATTCGGAGGGCAGCATAACGCAGCGGACGTTTTGCGGCCCCAGCGCGTCCGCGGCGATGGTGGCAACGATGGCAGAATCAATCCCGCCCGAGAGGCCCAGCAGCACCTTGGAAAAGCCGGTTTTGCGCATGTAGTCGCGCAGACCGATCACCATGGCGCGATAGTCTTGTTCCCAAGCATCAGGTTGCGGGGTTTTTTCGCCTTCTGTGATCCGCCAACCCTCTGGGCCGCGTTCGAGGTCAATATTGGTGATACTGCTGTCAAAGGCCGGCATCTGGAAGGCCAGCGCACCGCCTGGATTGAGGCCGAAGGTGGCGCCGTCAAACACCTGATCGTCCTGGCCGCCCACCATATTGAGGTAGATCAGGGGCAGGCCGGTTTCGACCACCCGCGCGACCATGTGGTTTATCCGCGTGTCCAGTTTGCCGCGGTAGTAGGGCGATCCATTGGGGACCAGCAAAAATTCGGCCCCGGTTTCGGCGAGGGTTTCGGCCACGTCTTCGTGCCAGGAATCCTCGCAAATGGGCGAGCCGATACGCGTGTTGCCCACCGAATAGGGACCGCCCAGGGGGCCGGCATCAAAAATGCGGACCTCGTCAAACACGGTTTCGTTGGGCAGGTGGTGCTTCAGCAGGGTGCTGGCGATCTTGCCGCCGCGCAGGATGAAATATGCGTTGTAGAGTTTGCCCTGGTCCGTCCAGGGCCCTCCGATCGCCAGGGCCGGGCCATCCGCACAGCGATGCGCCAGGTCGCGCACAGCGGCGATAGCGGCCTGCTGAAAGGCTGGTTTCATCACCAGATCCTGCGCATTGTAGCCCACGATGAACATTTCGGGCAGGGCGACGAGGTCTGCGTTTGCATCGCGCCCGGCCTGCCAAAGGTCATAGGCCTGTTCGGCATTGCCCGAGATATCGCCAACGGTCGGGTTGAGCTGACCCAGAGTGATCCGAAACCGGTCTGTCATTTTTGCCATCCTGCCGCTGTCTTCTGATGCCATTTACCAGATCATTGGCCAAGGAAAAGGGTGATACGGCAAAAGGCGTTGCGGCGCAGGGCAGGCTCGCCTAGTTTTGGGGCGCCGCGATAGACCATTCGTGGGACAGGGCAAGCAGGTAGAACGATGAGAATTGCAACGACAATCTATACGGTCGCATTGGCGGTGGGTCTGGCTGGTGCAGTGTTTGCGCAGTCCGGTGGTGATCAGGTTCTGACCAAACAGTATGACGATGGCGGTGTCTACGAAGGCACGTTCCAAGGCGGGGTTCAGCATGGGACCGGCACGTATCGGTTGCCCAATGGCTATGAATACTCGGGTGACTGGGTGGATGGAGAGATCCGCGGCAAGGGTATTGCGCGGTTTCCCAACGGCTCGGTTTATCAGGGGGAATTCGCCAAGGGTAAGCCGGAAGGGATTGGGCAGATCACCTTTTCCGATGGCGGGACCTATGAGGGCGAGTGGCATGATGGTGTCATAAACGGCAAAGGCATTGCGATTTATGCCAATGGTGTGCGCTATGAAGGTGAGTTCAAGGACGCGCAGCATCATGGTCGCGGAGTGATGCAGAGCCCTGGCGGCTATGAATATGACGGCGATTGGGTCAATGGCGCCAAGCAGGGCAGGGGCACGATCACTTATCCCGATGGGGCAACCTACGAAGGCGATGTGTTTGCCGGCAAGCGGGAAGGTCAGGGCAAGCTGATTCTGCCGGATGGTCTGATTTACGATGGAGCCTGGAAAGACGGGCAGATTGACGGGGTCGGCGTTTTGACCCAGCCCAATGGGGATGTCTATGAGGGCCAGTTGGTTGCCGGGCGCAGAGAAGGCCAGGGCAAGGTCACGTATTCCAACGGCGACCAGTACGAAGGCGCGTTCCGCGATGATCGGCGTGATGGCAAGGGCACTTTTACCGGGACCGATGGCTATATCTACATCGGTGACTGGTTGGCCGGCCAAATTGAGGGCCAGGGCGAGGTGACTTATCCCGACGGCTCGGTCTATGTGGGTCAGTTTCGCGCGGATCTGGCGGATGGTCAGGGTACGATCACCTATCCGGATGGCTCTCGGTATGAGGGCCAATGGGTGGCGGGTGTGATCGAAGGCGTGGGCAAAGCGACTTATGCCAATGGCATTACCTATGAAGGTGAGTTCAAGAACGCCAAGAACAACGGGCGCGGGGTCATGACATATGCCGATGGATATCGGTATGATGGCACCTGGCTGGACGGTCAGCGCCACGGCGAAGGCACGGCAACCTATCCGGATGGTTCGGTTTATACCGGGAGCTTCGTCAAAGGGCAGCGTGACGGGATTGGCAAGATCGTGATGGCCGACGGGTTTCAGTATGAAGGCGCCTGGAAAGCCGGAGAGATCAGCGGCGACGGCACGGCGACCTATGCCAATGGTGACATCTACGAGGGCAGTTTTGCCAATGGCAAGCGCCAGGGCGA
This sequence comes from Marinibacterium sp., assembly GCA_034670145.1. Taxonomy (GTDB): domain Bacteria; phylum Pseudomonadota; class Alphaproteobacteria; order Rhodobacterales; family Rhodobacteraceae; genus HXMU1420-2. The sequence continues at coordinate 290,341 of JAXMOA010000001.1, read as the reverse complement.
GGGCACAATGCGGTATGCAACGGGCCAGGAACGCAGCGGCAACTGGGACAATGGGACGCTTCAGGACGACGGCTGAACTTTAGGCGTTTCGTCGGGTTTCGTGGTTTGACGCATGTTGCCACCGGGTTGGATCACCCGGCGGGCTGCCAGAGAGTAAAACCCGCGCCGTTCGGGCCTGCGTCTATCGCGGCATCGGGATGGCATGGACAGAGCGGCCAGTGAGAATTGCCACCGCTTCCTTGCGCATGAGCCCAGTCAGAGCCGCGTCGTTGCTGCGCAGGCCACCGGTATAGGTTCCATAAGCTGGCAGAATGACCCGATCGCCGTCGACCAGAAACGCCGGCTTGGTGATTGTACGGGCGCGGGTCTTGATTTGTGCCTTGGGGTGATAGTGACCCGAGATCTCTCCGCTGGCGCCGGGACGGGCGATGTGGCGGAAGGTCAGCGGCGGGCGGGGGAGCTCGGACAGATAGGTGCCGCCCAGGTCCAGTGGGCCGGGATCGTGGTTGCCTGCGATCCAGACCCAGCGTCGTCCGGCCTGAAGGCGGATGATCCACAGACGCTCTTCTTCGGGAAGACTGCGGGCGGCGTCGGCGTCATCAAAGCTGTCGCCGAGACATACCACCGTGTCTGCATTGGTGATGGTCAGGTCCGCTGCCAGGCGATTGAGTGTGTCGCGTGTGTCGTAGGGCGGCAAGATGGTGCCATTGCGTCGGGCCACGCGTTCGGATTTGCCCAGGTGCAGATCAGAGACGCACAGGAGCCGTTGGTCAGGCCACCAGAGTGCACCTGAGCCCATCGCCTGCAGCGCCGTACCGGCGAGGGAAAATGAGTGGCTGTTCATACCCCTTTGGTTTGCCGAATTCCCGCGCGTTTTCAAGATGATTCCATGTCTTGCAGCCCAGCATTTTGCATCAGGGCCATGGCCTCTTGCGCGATGAGCAGATCTTCGGCGGCGCCTTTGATCGGGACCTTGCCCATTTCCAGGAAAAGTGGAGCGGCCAAAGGGGTGACGCGACCGGGCTGGACGTGGTCGATCCGGGTGTCGATCTGGTCCAGCATTTGTTCGATGCGGCCGAAATCGACCAGACCACGCATGGCCTCGGTTCTGGTGATTCGCATCATCAGGTGGTCTGGGTCGTATTTGAGCAGCGTGTCATAGAGGATGTCGGAAGAGAACGTAGCCTGGCGGCCCGATTTGCGGGCGCTGGGTGTTTTGCGCTCAATCAAGCCGGCGATGGTTGCAGAGGTGCGGAACGTGCGTTTCATCACGGCGTTGCCGGCCAGCCAGCCCTCTAGCCCGTCGCGCAGGGCCGCTCGATCGAACAGGGGGGCTGGGTCGATGACACCATCCAGACCCCAGATCAGCGTGGCATAATCGGTGGCGACAAATCCAAGCGGGTTCAGGCCGATTTCTTCGAGGCGTTTGGTGAGCAACAACCCGAGGGTTTGCTGGGCATTGCGGCCGGCAAAACCGTAGACACAAGTGTGTTGACGACCGTCCCATGGAAAGCTCTCGATCAGCAGGCGGCCCTCTTGGGGCAGTTGCGAGATGTCGCGTTGGAGGGTCAGCCATTCGGCGGTGTGGCGGGGCAGCTCGGGCCAGTTGGGTTGGCGGAACATGCGCAGAATGCGGGTGCTGAGCTGGGTGGACGTGGCAAATTTGGTGCCCGAAAAAACGGCGATCTTTGGTTTGCGGGTGGCGTTTGGTGAGACTTCAACCACCAATTCGCGCAAGGATTCGTAGCGGACGACCTGACCGCCGATGAGGAATGTATCGCCCGGGGTGAGTGTTGCGGCGAAAGCTTCTTCGATTTCGCCCAATGGTTTGCCACCCCGGTTGCGCCGGTAGCGTACCTTGACCAGGTCGGTGTCCTGGATTGTGCCAATGTTCATGCGAATGCGCTGGGCGCTGCGGGGGTCACGCAGTTCCCACAGGGTGTCAGGGAGTTGGCGCAGGCGTTGCCAGCGGTCATAGGCCCGCAAAGCGTAGCCGCCCGTTGCGCAAAATGTCAGGCAGGCGTCAAATTCTGCCCGCGACAGGCTGGCATAGGCACCGGCTGTGCGAACCTGATCATACAGGTCGTCGGCGCAAAATGGCCCGGCGGCAGCGGTGATCAGAATATGCTGGCAGAGCACGTCGAGCGGGCCGGCGCCGCGTGGTTCTCCGTCCAGGTCACCGGCGCGGGCCGCTTCCAAAGCGGCGACGCATTCGACCACCTCGAACCGGTTGGCGGGTACGAGCAGAGCCTTGGACGGTGCATTATAGCGGTGATTGGCGCGGCCAATGCGTTGCACCAGACGTTTGACGTTCTTTGGCGCGCCGACCTGAATGATGAGGTCCACGTCGCCCCAATCAATGCCCAGGTCAAGTGTGCCGGTGCAGACGATGGCGCTCAGGTCGCCGCGAACCATGGCGGCCTCGACCTTTTGGCGCTGATCTTTTTCGAGGCTGCCGTGGTGGATGGCGATGGGCAGGTTGTCAGAATTGGCCAGCCACAGATTGCGAAAGAAGATTTCCGCCTGCGCGCGGGTGTTGTGAAAGATCAACGTGGTCTTGTGTTGGCGGACCTGCTCCAGCACCGCTGGAATGGCATAGGCGGCACCGCCGCCGGACCACGGGGGGGGCTCGGTGGTTTGGAGCATTTGGATGTCGGCGGGTGGCCCCGGATCTGCGGTGAGGATGGCGCAGGGATCGGGGTGACGGGCGAGGAGCGTGGCGATGGCCTGAGGATCTTCTACCGTTGCAGAGAGGCCGACGCGGCGCAGGTTTGGGCGCATGGATTGCAGGCGGGTGAGGGCCAGCATCAGTTGATCGCCACGTTTGCTTTCGGCCAGGGCGTGGATCTCGTCGATGATGATTCGCGACAGGCCGGCGAACATGCGGGGCGCATCTGGATATGACGTCAGGAGGGCGAGGCTTTCGGGGGTGGTGAGCAGGATGTGAGGAGGATCGCCGCGCTGGGTCTTTTTGCGTGAGGCGGGGGTATCGCCTGTGCGATCTTCGATGCGGATCGGCAGGTCCATTTCCAGGACCGGGTTGCGCAGGTTGCGTTTTATGTCAGCTGCCAAAGCCTTGAGCGGCGAGACATAGAGCGTGTGCAGGCCCGCGTGCGTCCCATCGGCCAGTTCCAGCAAAGAAGGCAGGAAGCCGGACAGGGTTTTGCCACCGCCAGTGGGCGCGATGAGCAGGGTTGCGGCGTCCTGGGCGCGTGCCAGCATGTCTTGCTGATGGGGGTGAATGGTCCAGCCTTTGGTGGCGAACCAATTCTCGAAGGTTGGGGGCAATGGCATGGTTTGGAACATAACGCGAACTAAACCATTTGCAAAAAGCGTTTAACAGAGGCTTTCTTCGAAGCCCGTCAGTCTTGCTCAGAGCGGGGTTCAAGCCCCTCTAACGCCGCGATGATGGCCTGTGGCAGATCCGTGTTGGCCTGATCCGAAGCGGCGTCAAGTGCGCTTTGGACGTCTTTGACCAGGATGCCGATGGTGTTGTCAGGTTCATGTCCGTCGCGGGCAAATTCGATGTCGTTGAACCCGGAGGCAAACCAGTTTTGGCCAGATGACGTGGCGATCAGATCGCGCAGTTTTGCCGCGTCCAGCCCCGCAGCATCAGACCAATTCAGGACCAGGCGGGTCATGGCCGTATTGGAGGCCGCCAGGAGGTTGTTGAGGACCTTGGCCTGCATCCCGGCGCCAAACCCACCCATCCGGTGAAAATGTTGGCCCATCGCGTCTAGCAGTGGCTGTGCATCGTCCAGATCTGCGGTTGTGCCGCCCAGCATGAATGACAATTGGGCCTTTTGCGCCGCGATCTGTGCCCCTGACATCGGGGCGTCGATCAGTGTGATATGGGGTGCAATCCGATCCCGGAGCGACAGCACATAGCGAGGCGACAGGGTGGAACAGATCAGGATGCGTTGCAGGTGTTTTGCATTTACAAACCCCTGATCTCCGAAGAGCACGGATTCAGTTTGCGAGATATCACGGACAACGGTGATCAGGGTTTGCAAGGAAGCGGTAAAACTGGACGGATCGTTTGTGACATAGGGGGCCATTTCGCCGAATGTCGAAGGCGCAAGCACGTCGAAACCGTGAGCGTCGAACCCTGCCTGGCGCAAAGCCGCAAGCATTGGTTGCCCCATACGTCCACAGCCGGCCACCCCGATCATTTGACGATTTTCTCGTCCTTGACGAACATGTTGGCCCAGGCCCTGTCGATCAACTCTGGGCTCATTTGGTAGGGGATGCCCTCGAATTCGCAAATCGAGATCATTTGGTCGATGAGGAACACTGGCTGGTAGTTGGCATAGACATTGTTGATGGTCGGATATTTGACCTTGAGCAGGTGAACGAGGGAGCCTTCGTCGAGGGGCATCCCCTTTTTCCGGGCGACCAATGCGAAAATCTTGAGGAAGTTTTCCTGGTTCGGGCCGTCGATCTTGATTTTGAAAAAGATGCGGCGCAGCGCGGCCTGATCGAAGATTTCGTTAGGATGGAAGTTGGTGGAGAATATGACCAGCGTGTCAAAGGGGACTTCGAATTTCTCGCCGGATTGCAGGCCGAGGATATCCTTGGATTCTTCGAGGGGGACGATCCAGCGGTTGATCAGGGATTGTGGCGGTTCGGCCTGGCGGCCGAGGTCGTCGACAATAAAGATGCCGCCGGTGGATTTGAGCTGGAGCGGGGCCTGATAGGTGCGGGCGGTTGGATTGTAGACCAGGTCGAGCATATCGAGGGACAATTCGCCGCCCGTGATCACCGTGGGGCGTTCACACAGCACATAGCGGCTGTCAAAGCCCTTGGATCGGCGCAATTTGGTGGGAGAGTCGGCCTCTAGGTGTACGGCGGTATGGACGATCGGGTCATAGACAGTGATGACCTGGCCTGCATATTCGAGGGCGCGCGGCACATAGATCTGGTCCCCGAGTGAGTCGCGGATCCCGTTGGAGATAGAAGATTTGCCGTTGCCGGGGGGGCCATACATCAGGATGGACCGGCCAGCGCTGACCGCGGGTCCCAATTGGTCCAGCAGGTCATTTGGCAAGATAAGGTGGCCCATTGCGTTGGTCAGCTGATCGCGTGTGATCTGGATGTTGCGAACGGATTGGCGTTCGACCTGTTCGCGGTAGATGTCCAGTGGGATAGGCATGGCGCCAAAATATTCCGACTGCGACAGCGCATCCAGCGCGCGCGCCTTGCCGGCATCGGTCAACTGATAGCCCATTTCATTGCCGTTGTTGGCATTCAGGGTGCCTGTGGCCTCCAGCAGCTTTTGTTCGCGTGCGAGGTCGATGATTTCTTGCGTGACGGGGATGGTCAGGCACAGGGCCTGGGCGACTTCGCTGACCATATCCACGTTTTTGCGGAACATCGTTTTCAACAGGATGTCGCGGGTCATCACGATGGGCAGCTTCAGGTCTGCCAGGCGACTGGGTGAGGGGGGCGCGATCACGCTGGTTTGCATGTTCATGTGAGGTCACCGGTTGTTCTGTTGTTGTCAAAGTCGCGGATTGAGTAGCGGACGAACCCGGCGAATTTGCGGCGTGAGTAGGAGAATTGCGTTAAGATCTGGTGCTGATCAGCTGCCATGAATGGCGCCCATGATCAGATAGATGGCGAGCGTCCCGCCCAGGGACAGGCCCATTGGAAATTCCCAGCCCATGTCCCAGCTTTGCCAGTTCGGAGCGATGCGTCGCAGGGGCGTATGCTTGGCCAGTCGGTGCGTCAGGAAGGCCGCGAGCAGGTTGGCGGCAAAGATGACGAACAAAGTGGCCAGATCCCCGATGGCGATGAACGGTGCGGCCGCGGCGGCAAATTTTGCATCCCCGGCGCCGACCGCGCCAGCCGCGTTCAGGACGATGCCGATCAGCAATACAGCCACCAATTGCACGAGGCGCATACCGTATTCTGGAAGCGTGAGGAGGAAAGGGCCCAGGACAATAAACACCAATGCCAGGACAATCACCGATTGGTTGGTGATGCGCATTTCGCGCATGTCCATATAGGCCACGTAAAAGCAAATCGGCAAAACAAAGGGTAAGAACCAGAGTGCCGAAAGGGTTGTTATCGACATCAGGGCCGCCCTATGCCTCCAACGCACGCAGGGCGCGTACGGCCTCTTCGAAATGCTGCGGATGCGTGTTGATCGCTTCGCGCAGCAAGGTTTTGCCGGTTTCAATATCGTTTTGCTTGATGGCTGAAAGCGCAAGGGTTTGCAGCAGCTGAGCGCGCTCGACCTGGTCCATCGGGATCACGGGGAGCGAGTATTTGCGTTGTGCCCCACGGGCCAGAACCAGGTTGTTCTTGGCGGTAAACAGGCTTGGATCCTGGCGGACGGCCTCTCCGAACAGGCGTTCGGCATCGGCAAAGTCACCCCGGGTCAATTTGGAGTAGCCCCAGTTGTTCATCACCCCCGCAGGGCGCGTGGTCAGCCCGATGGCGGTTTCATAATAGCTGTCGGCGTTTGACCATTCCCGGTTGGCGTCTGCGACCATGGCTTCCAGGCGGTAGCGCTTGAATGTTTCGTGGGTGGGTGGCACGGAATCCAGCGCTTTTTCGGCTGCAGTCCAGTCGCCATTGCGGATTTGTGCATCTGCCAGATCGACCTTGTCCGCGTCGGTGGCGCCGGGCATGGCGACAACTTTTTTCCAGGCGGTTACGGCCTCGGGGTTGCGGCGGGCGCGCACCAGCGATTTTGCCAGCCCCCGTTGCAGGTCAATACGGTCAGGGGCGTCGGTGGAGGCGCTGCGGAAATAGTTAACAGCTTCGTTTGGATCGGCCACAGTCAACATGACGTCGTTGAGATTGCTCTCGTCAACGACATTGACCTCCTGAAAGGCCTTTTCGACAAACTCTTCGGGCGACTCTTTTGCGCAAGACGCCAGAATGAACGCGCCGGTCAAGCACGTCAAAACAATGGTAAGGTGGCGCATATTCCTGCGTCCTTTTACTGCTCTGCCTCATTTGGTGACGTGCGGATCAGGAAATCACCACCGCTCCGCTGCACCAATTTATATGGTTCTTCTTGTCCAGTAGTATTATCAGAATTTTCGCTTTTTGCGAGTGCTAACCGCAGATTATCCCGAATTGAGTCACTTTCGCCATTGTCCAGAGCATAGGCCTGGCGAAAGACGCGTTGCGCCTCGGGGGTTTGTCCGGTTTCCATCAGCACAACGCCCAGGTTGTTCCAGGCTTCGGGGCTTTGCGGAAATTCCTGTGTTGCGCGGCGAAGCTGGGTTTCGGCCTGGCCTAAACGGCCCAGTCCGATATTGGCGGTGCCGATGCCGACCAGGACCTCTTCGGTCATGCCATTGTCCAGCGCGGCGCGCGTGAAGGCGTCCAGCGCGAGGTCATATTCGCCAGCATCGAGCAGGCGATTGCCGACTTCGACCCCATCCACCGCATCCCCTTTGGGGTCGATGCCGGGCGCAAAAGGCCCCTCGGGAGGGGCCTCGGTGCAGGCGACCAGCATCAGGCAAAGCAGGGCCGCAGCAAAAGCTTTGATCGTGGGGGTGGCCATGCTTTTCACCCCGGAATGTGCCATTTGTTTTAGTTGCTCATGTTGCCCAGGTTCGCGATGCCCTGTGCCGAAGGGCCAACCAGAATGATCAGCAGGGGCGGAACCGTCAGCATCATTGTGGCAAGGGTCATTTTCGTTGGCAACTTGTTTGCGGCCTCTTCCGCGCGCATGACGCGTTTGTCGCGCATTTCACCCGCATAGACACGCAAGGCCTCGGCGATGGACGTACCGAAGGTGGCTGACTGGATCAGGACGGTCACAAAGGAAGAAACGTCCTGGACCCCGCAGCGCGTGCCCATGTCGCGCAGGACGCGCTCTTTGTCTTTACCGGCCTTCATTTCGTAAGCGACAATTTCGAGTTCGTCGGCCAGATCAGGATAAGAGGCGCGCATTTCCTTGGCCACGCGGACGATGGATTGGTCCAGGGACTGACCGGCCTCAACGCAGACCAGCAACATGTCGAGCGCATCGGGAAAGGCGCGGGTGATGTTTTCTTTGCGGGTTTCGACACGGCGGGTGACCCAATATTTGGGCAGCATGTATCCTGCGCCGCCGGGGCCCAGGACGTAGGTGGCGAGCGTCTGGGTGTCGATTTCGGTGCCGGTTTCGGCCTTGACCAGATAGAGATAGGCCCAGCCCAGGATCAGCCCCAGAATGCCCAGAACGAATTGGGCAAAGTTGAACATCCGTACGGCGTCTTTGGATTGATACCCAGCCTGGCGCAGCTTGAGCTGCATGGCGGAGAGTTCTTCTTCGTCTTTGGGCTCAAGGAAAGTCGCAAACTTTTGCAGCTGAACGTTGCGGCCGGCCTGGCGCAGGCGCTCTTTTTGCGGCTTTTCCTTTTTCGGCTGCTGCGTGCTGCGCTTGAGTTTTTTGAGCGGATCCTCGGGTTGGTTGAGCAGCATCGGGATGGTCAGCAGGATCATGAACAGACCCAGCACACCCACCGCGATGAGCGGGCCGAATTCTCCGAGTGAACCGGTCAGGATGTCGTTGATTGTTTGCAGAAATCCCATTTGAACGCCCCTTACACTTTGATGTTTGTCAGCACACGCATCACGAACAGGTTGACGCCCAGGAAGACGGCGACGATGAAGCAGGCCGGGATGAAGTAAGGATGATCCATAACGTCATCGTAGTAGGTTGGATCCTTGGCCAGCATTCCGATCAGGCAGAACAGGGGAAAGCCTGAGAGGAACTTGCCCGACCATTGCGCCTCTGCCGTGATGGCCTTGACCCGGCGAAACAGGCGGAAGCGCGCGCGGATCACCAAGGCCAGACCAGCGAGGATTTCGGCGAGGTTACCGCCCGATTGCTGCTGAATGGTCACGGCAACGGCGAGAAAGCGCAAATCCTGCATATCCAGACGCTCGGCCATTTCCTTCAGCGCCTCGCCGATATCACGGCCATAAGAGCTTTCGTCGGAGATGATGCCCATTTCGGTGGCAAGCGGGTCTTCGATTTCCTTGGAGACGATCTGAACCGCTGAGGAAAACGGATGGCCGACCCGCAGGGAGCGGACCATGAGTTCGACCGCATCCGGCAGTTGCTCTTCGAGCATCGACATGCGTTTCTTGGCCTTTTTATTGACCCAGAAATAGACGCCACCAATCCCGATGCCCAGTGACAGCGCGGCGCGCAGCAGAGGGTCTGTGGATGTGCCGATGGTGAGGCCCAGAAAGGCAAAGACGGCCAGGCCCCCCATGAGCATGATCAACTGTTGCGGGGTGAAGGCGATTGCAGCTTTTTGCGCTTTTTCCGCAAGCAGGGAATACAGCGGGATGGAGCGCGACTTCATGTGCTGCTGCATCTCCTTGCGGAGTTGTTCGAGCACTTGTTCGCGGTTGCCGCCTTTGTCCAGCATTTCCAGCCGGCGATTGACGCGGTTGTTCAGGCTGATGGATTTGCCAAAGGCGACCAGGTAGATGCCTTCGACAAGGACGATGACGCCGACAAATATCAGGCCATAAATAATTGGTTCTGCTGAAAGTTCCATGCCTTACCCACCCATTGTCGTCGGTTCATAGATCGACGACGGCAGGTCATAGCCCCACATCCGGAAGCGTTCCGAATAGTGGCTGCGCACACCTGTTGCCGTGAAATGACCGATGATCTTGTTATCTGGCGTCAGACCGACGCGTTGGTATTTGAAGAGTTCCTGCATCGAGATCACGTCGCCTTCCATGCCTGTGATCTCGGTGATCGAGGTCATCCGACGTGATCCGTCCTGAAGACGCGAGGCCTGCACGATCAGGTTCACAGCCGAGGAAATCTGCGAGCGAACGGCCTTGATCGGCATTTCGATACCGGCCATGGCAATCATGTTTTCAAGGCGGCTCACCCCGTCGCGGGCCGAGTTGGCGTGGATTGTGGTCATCGAACCGTCATGGCCTGTGTTCATGGCCTGGAGCATGTCGATAACTTCTTCGCCGCGCGTTTCGCCGACGATGATGCGGTCAGGGCGCATCCGAAGTGCGTTTTTCAAACAGTCCCGTGGAGAGACTTCGCCCTTGCCCTCGACGTTGGGCGGGCGGCTTTCCATTCGACCGACATGGGTCTGTTGCAGTTGCAGTTCTGCCGTGTCTTCGATGGTCAGAATGCGTTCGTCATTGTCAATGAACGAAGACAATGCGTTGAGCGTTGTGGTCTTACCCGAGCCGGTCCCGCCCGATACGATGATGTTAAGACGGGTTGCGACTGCGGCCTGCAAGTAGGCGGCCATCTCTTCGGTGAAAGCGCCAAAGCCAACCAGATCATCAATGCCGAGCTTGTCTTTTTTGAATTTCCGGATCGAAACCAACGATCCATCCACTGCAACTGGCGGCACCATTGCGTTGAAACGCGATCCGTCTGCCAGGCGGGCGTCGACGTAAGGGTTGGATTCGTCCACCCTACGACCAACGGCCGAGACGATTTTGTCGATGATGCGCAGAAGGTGCTTTTCATCCTTGAAGGTGATGTCGCTGAGTTCCAGCTTGCCCGCCCGCTCGACAAAGATCTGATGCGGACCGTTGACCAAGATATCGTTGACCATGTCATCCTGAAGCAACGTTTCCAGCGGTCCGAGGCCGGTGACCTCGTCATAGAGTTCCTTGTTCAGCGTTGTGCGGTCTTCGCGATTGAGAACGATGCTTTTCTCTTCGAGAATTTCGCTGGCGATCTGGCTGATCTCGGCGCGCAGTTCGGCCTCGGTTGCGTGTTCCAACGCTGCGAGGTTGAGGTTGTCGAGCAGGGCGCGGTGCAGCTCGACCTTGATTTCCTGCATCCGTTCCTTGCGTTTGCGGTCACGGTCAGAACTGGCGACCTGCCCGGACTGGCGTGGGGCCGGGCGGCGCAGGGTTTGGGCCGGGGCCTCGACGGGGGCCGCTGCGGGGGGCTGTTTTTCGGCGATGGGTGCGGCGTTGGTCGCCTTTTTGGCAGGGGCAGCGGCACCAGACTTTTTGTATTTTGAAAACATCTAATATTCCCGATGTGTCTTAGGCAGCTTCAGCTTCGTTGCGGCCAAGATCATTGATCGACTTGGCGAGCTTGCCGATTTCCTTGCGCAGAGGGTTTTTCGGCGCTGATTTTGCGAGTGGGAGGCCGTGGTCGCCGCCCTGGGTGACCTGCTTGCCGCCATCGGGCAGCTGCAAATCAATCGAGATCCCCAGGGATTCACCCATCCGTTTGACCCGGCTTTTGCCGTTGAGATCCGTGAATTTGGGACAACGGTTCAGAGCGAACCGGATTTTGTTGAATGGCAGATCTTCGGATTGCAGCGCCCGTTTCAGGCGCAGGGCGTTCTGGGCCGAACGCATGTCGAGTTCGATCATTGCCAGATAGACATGGGCCGCGTGCAAAATGGTTTCGGACCATTGCACCAGCGTCGAAGGCATATCGATGACGACATAGTCGAAATGGCTGCGCGCCAGTTCGATGACACGCTCCACATCTTCCGGACCGATGAGATCCAGCGGAATCATCTCGGATGGCGCTGTCAGGACCTGCAGTTTTTCCTCGTAGCTTTGGAGCGCCTGACCGAAGATTTCTTCGTCCATGGCCTCTGTGTCCGTCAGCATTTCGTAGACTGCCTCGCGGCGGGGCAGGTCCAGATAAGTCGAGACGGATCCGTATTGCAGGTCAAAGTCCAGCATGCAGACGCTTGGCGGATGTTTGTCATCCACGTTGACCAGTTCCCAGGCCAGGTTCACCGCCATTGTGGTGGCACCGACTCCGCCTGACAGCCCGTGGACGGCAATGACCGCGCCCTCTTTGGATGTGCCTGATTTCAACTGGGGCGATGTGCCCTGGTCCTGCACCGGGGGGCTGGTTGGCTGTTGGTTCAGACGATCAATGGCATATTGCAGTTCCTGCTCGGGCAGGGGGTAGGGCACAAATTCGTCAGCGCCTTTGCGCAGCAGTTGGTGCAAAGAGGCGGGCGAGACGTCTTCGGCGATCAAGATCACCTTGATGTCGCGGGCCTTGGCATGGGTGATCACCTCTCCCATGAGGGCCAGGTCATCTTCGTCTTCGCCATCCAGGGCCAGGGCAATAAACTCCAGCGATTCGGCCTCGGGCTGTCCAAAAAAGGACAATGCATCGGCAAAGCCGAGATCGCCCCAATTCTCTCCCAAAGCCGCTTCCATATCTTCAATCAGCAAATCGAAGTTCTGGACATCGCGGCTTACCGTACAGGCCACAATGGGGGTCGGTTCTGGTTGCGGCATTGCGCTGCTCATCGCCTTCTTCCTTTTACTGGGCGGCGAAGATCAGAGTGCTGGCATGTTTGTCATGCCCTGTTGCCTGTTTTGATCCGCATTCGCCCCGCATCCGTTTCAGAAACGGACGCATTACTGCTATGGTTGGATCATTGCGAAACATCTGGGCGAGATTGCGGCCAAAAAAACCCAATTGTAGGGAATGCGGCGACGATCTCGGCTCTGGGTGTTTATTGTTCCGTTGCGCTGCTGGATTGAATGCCGGAGAGACCGGTTTCTGCTGTCGCGCTTTCGACGTATTCGCGATAAATGATTTGCGCATATTTTCCATCCATTACAGTAGGATGGCGCTTAACAAACCCGGTGACCTCGGTCACGGTGCGGCGGTTTTTGCGTTCGCGGGATTTGGTAGCGATGACCGGTTGGGTTTCACCAAAGGAGGACACGGCCTCGAGGCGCGAGCGGCTGATTCCGTGGGAGACCAGATAGTTCACGGCCGCGCGTGCCCGGCGCAGGCCCAGACGTTTGTTATAGGATGGGCTGCCGACGAGGTCAGTATGTCCGTAGACCCGGAATTTCACCTCTGGAAACTGTTTGATCCAGCTGGCCTGACGGGTCAGCGTCTGGCGGGCAGTGGCGTCCAGGGCGGCGCTATCGAAGGCAAAGTTGATCGTGGTCGGTACCTCGGCGGCAAAGCGGTTGGCCAGGTTGATGGCGTAATCTCGTTCGCCCGAGTGTATCAGCGCATTGTTCAACGTGGCATCGCCAAACGAGCCGCTGTCGAGCCAATGTCCTGCCTCTTTGTCACAGCTGGCGAGGACGAATACGAGGCCGAACCCGATCAGAAGAGTTTTCATGTGCCGGTCCTTTCGATCAGTCCAGGACATAGCCATAGGATCCGCTGAAATCTTGACGGGCCACTTCGCTTGCGGCGCTGCCTGCGACTTTGCCGCGTTGTGCGGTTTGGCCGAATAGGAACAGGTCGCGCTCGGATGGTGGTTTGACCCTGTCTGTCGGCAAGGTCAAAGCCTCGCCTCGGGTGGGTGTGACCAGGTGGGCGGATATGATGATGACCAGTTCTGTCTGGCTGCGCTGGTAGTCTGCGCTGCGAAACAATGTGCCCAGGACAGGGACGTCGCCCAGCCATGGCATCTGATTGGCGTTGTCCAGGAAGTTGTCCTCGATCAATCCGGCAATGGCAAAGCTTTCACCATCGCGCATTTCCACCGTGGTCGAGGTTTCGCGGCGCGAGAAGGCGGCGATGGAGAAGCCGTTGACGGTAATGCCGTTAGACGAATCGATGGCCGAGACCGCAGCCGTGAGTTCCAAGTTTATCAGGTCTTTGTCGACCACACGTGGAATGAAGTTCAGCTCTATCCCGAAGGGTTTGAATTCAACCGTGATGTTCTGGTTGTCCTGGGCCACAGGCACCGGATATTCGCCGCCAGCCAGAAATTTGGCTTCCTGACCGGACAGAGCGGTCAGGTTTGGCTCGGCCAGGGTGCGCACGACGCCCTTGCGTTCCAGCGCCTCGATCAGCAGGCCAACCTGCACAGAACCGACGTTAAAGCCAAAGAGGATCGCGCCCGTGTTGCTGTTGCTGATAGGGATGTTTCCGGATTGCGCGTTGCTGAGAGAGGCCTGATTGTTCAGTGTGCCGGTGCCGCCATTCACCCCGACACCCGTGCCCCCGGAGAAGCCCCAGGAGGAGCTGAGCGATTTGGAGACGTTGCGTTGCATTTCGGCAAAACGCACCTTGAGCATGACCTGTTGGACACCGCCAACGGCCATCAGATTGGAGACACGTTCCGGCGCGTAGCGTTCGGCCAGATCCAAGGCGCGCTGCAACCTTTGAGCGCTGGAGACGGTTCCGGACAGCACAATGCCATCATTTGCAGTGCGCACTTCGATTCTCTCGCCAGGCAGGATCTGACGCAGACGTTCCTTGAATTCGGTCACATCGGCCGCGACCTTGATGTTCACGTTTGTGATCAGGCGCCCAGAGTCATCCAGCAAGGTCAGCGTTGTAAGCCCCGGAGATTTGCCAAGGACATAGATCGTGCGATCCGAAAGTGACGAGATGTCTGCAATACCGGGGTTCGCGATGCTCAGCTCGGCAAATGGAACGTCGCTTTCGACAACGACGGCCCGGTTCATCGGTACCTCGAGCGAGCGCGCTGTGCCCTGCTTCACGATTCTTAGAGTATCGGCCCCAGCGGGCTGTGCCACGGGGGTTATCAACAGAGCCATACCCAGAAGGGCGGCTCCAAAGCTCGCTTTTAACATATTGTGACCTGCCTCTCGATCACGCCTCTTTGAACGGGTCTTTTGCCCGCGTTGGGTTCAGTCTGCGCCAGCTTGAGAAGTTTTTCAAGTTTCAGGGACGGGAGCGGGCGGTCTGATGTGGATAAGACACAATCAAATAAAAACCGCCCATTGGCAGAGCCATGGGCGGTGAGCGTTTAATTTGTTCGCGGCGCCTTGGCTTTACCGATCCAAGGCGGGCCGCAAGTCCTAGTTTGTGCAAGGGATCGGAATATCGACCACATCCGCGCCGCGGCGTGTGCGGATCTTGCAGATTTTCTTTTCAACCTTTTCGGGCGCTCGCTCGATATTGCCCAGGCCCAATAGGCTGCGTTGGTCGACTTCGATTGCAGAGGCAATTGTATCATCCTCAGCCCCGACCAGAGAAAGGGAGAGGCGGCCGGTCGTCTGTGCCTGGGCCAGTGCGGCGACCTGTTGCGGGGTCGCGGCGACAGTCACGGTGCGGGCGATGGTTGCGCCCTCGACATCGCCGGCTGCGCTTTGATCGACGGCAATCAGGTTGACGCCGGCCTCGATCAGGCGCGTGACTTCGCCTCTTGCGCCTTCCATTGAGCCACCGGCATTGCCGGTCCAGTAGACATCCACCCGGTCACCCGGACGCAGGAACCCGGAGACCCCCGAGGAGACATCAACCCGGATGGCAAAGGCCCGCATGCCGCGTTCCAAACGCGAGGTAATACCGGCATCCTGCCCGGGCTGGGTGACTTTGATCGCCAGAATGGCCTCGTCCTTTTCCATTGCACGCAGGACATAGCGCAAATCGTCAGTGTTGGGGGGGAACAGGTCATCCGCAGCTAGAAATGCGCCCTCGGGGATGGCATTTTCTGGCCATCTCACGACTCTGACGGCATCTTTTTCCAGCGCTTCACCATAGCGCAGTGGGCGTTCGGCCACAAAGACTTCGACGGTGGGCACGATCGCGGCACGCGCGGCCCTCTCTTTTGCCAACTCACTTTGGTTATCCGAGATATAGCTTTTTGCCATCATCACAGCGCCACCCGCGAGGGCGACGCCTACGATCAGGACCAGTCCGAATACTGCGCGCATTTTCTTTTAACCTTCTTTTACGATGGCTGGACTGCGTGACCGATGCAGGCCTGCCTCACTGTTTTATAGCCTCCAATTGTGGCCAAAATCGGGAATGTCTCTGTCTGGACAACGGCGGTTTCCAGAAACAGGGTTTGTTGACACAAGATGAAGCCCTGGGCGTCAGTCAAACGTGTAGTCGGTCATGTAAATGGAGACTTGATCGCTGCCAGAGACAGCTTCGGTTTGCATTGCGGTTGCGATGAAGACAGTCAGGCCAACGATTGCAGCTGTCAGAACAACCCAATCGACCGAAATGGCCCCGCGATCATCGCAAAGGTAGCGTTTTACAAATTGAAACATGGGATACCGTTCATGCCGTGTTGCAGGCAAGAGGCCACGCCTTTTCGGGCGTGGCCTCGCGTCTTTCGGGCTAGGCCGTCAGGCAGGGTATCAGCCGATGCTGCAACCCTGATCAGGCACTATCAGAGCGCCTATTAGGAAGGTGCTTTGCCGCTGACGAAGTCGCCTGTCGAGCTTGTCAGGTCGGACGCGCCGGTCTGGATCGAGGTGTAAGCTGCGCCAGCCAGGGCAACAACAGCGGCTGTCAGAACAACCCAGTCTACTGTTACTGCGCCGTCTTCGTCTTTGCGGAAGTTTTTGATGAATTTGATCATTTGGAGTCCCTCCAGGGTATCACTATTTACGTTGCATGCGCTTTGGCGTTTTCTGACCGTTTCTCTCTCATCGGGCCAACCATCGCGGCATGTCCCTGTTATCCACCGCAAGTCTGGCAACAGTAGGGCGATTGATGGCATTTCTAAGGAAAATGTCCTGATTGGCGAAAAACTGCTAAGTGTCCCTGCCATTGGCATTTACGATTTGTTGGCCTGGTCGCGGGTTTTGACTGTTGGTCAACCGCATTTCTCAGGATCAATTTTTAGTCCCCGAGTGAATACAGCTGTGTTGATCCGCAACGCAGAAGGGGCCGCGTTCGACACCCGAACGCGGCCCCCAAATTTTCAAATCGTCTGGCTAGACGAAAGCGCCTATTAGGAAGGTGCTTTGCCGCTGACGAAGTCGCCTGTCGAGCTTGTCAGATCGGACGCGCCGGTCTGGATCGAGGTGTAAGCAGCGCCAGCCAGGGCAACAACAGCGGCTGTCAGAACAACCCAGTCTACTGTTACTGCGCCGTCTTCGTCTTTGCGGAAGTTTTTGATGAATTTGATCATTTGGAGTCCCTCCAGGGAATAAGTTGTTAATGTTTCAGACGCTTTGGTGTTTCTGGCCGTCTCTCTCTCATCGGGCCAACCATCGCGGCATGTCCCTGTTATCCACAATGAATCTGGCAACA
Organism: Marinibacterium sp.; assembly: GCA_034670145.1. Taxonomy (GTDB): domain Bacteria; phylum Pseudomonadota; class Alphaproteobacteria; order Rhodobacterales; family Rhodobacteraceae; genus HXMU1420-2. The sequence goes on along the minus strand of JAXMOA010000001.1, from coordinate 273,417 downwards.
GTTGGGCGATTGATGGCATTTTTGAGAAAAATGACTTCAATGGCGGAAAACTGCTGAGGGTCATATTTATATGCGCATTCCAGCGGTTTTGGCCGGCGCGTAGCGGTTCTGATCTTGAAATATGGTCCGTTTGGGGCACTGGGAGGGGGCGGTGTTCATCTCTGAGGTTTTGCCACCAGGCGTTGATTTGTGCGCCTTTTCGGGCACGCAACGCAGAAGGGGCCGCGTTCGACACCCGAACGCGGCCCCCAAATTTTCAAATCGTCTGGCTAGACGAAAGCGCCTATTAGGAAGGTGCTTTGCCGCTGACGAAGTCGCCTGTCGAGCTTGTCAGATCGGATGCGCCGGTCTGGATCGAGGTGTAAGCTGCGCCAGCCAGGGCAACAACAGCGGCTGTCAGAACAACCCAGTCTACTGTTACTGCGCCGTCTTCGTCTTTGCGGAAGTTTTTGATGAATTTGATCATAGTGTGTCCCTCCAAAGGATCTCTGTGTGTTTCTATTCCGCGTCGTCCTGATTGAACCAGTTCTCTCTCTGTTGGCTCATGTCCGCCGTGGATGACCCTAATTAACCGAATGCTCATGGCAGGAATGGGGCGGGAACTTGGAAATTCTGCGCAAAGTTAACTTTTCGGCGATTTCTTGCTAATTTATTGAAAATGCTATTTAAATCATTGTTTGAGTTGAATTTTCTGTGATTTTTTTGCTGTCTCTGCCGGATTTCTGCGCGAATTCAGGCCTGTTTTGGCGGGAATTTCTGGTTTTGACGCGGGTTCTGCGCGTATCACAAAGAAAAACAAACGATGAGGCCAGGCAGATGAATGCGCGGTATTACGCGATCGCGCTGGTATTGGCAGCGGTGAGCGCGCTGCCGGTAGAGGCGGGACCGAAACCATTTCCGGAGTTTAGCGCCAAGCGGGTCAAACCGCCGGCTCCGGGCAGCAGCAAGCGGATCACCATTCAGATCGAGCCCGCCGCCCAGGCGCCTAAACCGGCACCTGTACCCAAAAACGGCGCCGTGGCGGCATCCACGGATGCGGTGGGGCGCTATGGGTGGTTCTGGGACGAAGTCTCAACGGATGCGGCCCAGGGCGGGCCTGGACGGTTGGAACATGCGATGTTGACCTTGCAGGGCAATGGCGGCGTCGGCGGACCTCGGTTGCAGGATTTGCAGAATATCGCGATGGAGAATGGTATTCCGATTTTGACTTCGACCGTTGGCACCCAGGTTTCCCCGGCTCTGGTCCTGGCAGTGATTGCGGTCGAATCCGCCGGGAGGCCCGATGCCATCAGTTCTGCAGGAGCCCAGGGGTTGATGCAGCTAATGCCGGACACGGCGGATCGGTTTGGTGTCAAGGATGCGCTGATCCCGGCCGAAAATATTGCAGGGGGGGTGCAATACCTGGACTGGTTGATGGAAAAATTTGACGGAGACCCGATTCTGGTGCTCGCCGGATACAATGCCGGTGAGGGCTCTGTTCGCAAGCATGGCGGGGTGCCGCCATTTCCAGAGACGCGGGATTATGTTCCCAAAGTTCTGTCTGCGTTTCAGGTGGCGCGCGGCCTATGTAAAACGCCGCCCGAGTTGATCTCGGACGGCTGCGTGTTTGTGGCGATGAACTAGGCGCTTCGGGGGAAGGGGAGCGCCGAAGTTCTCAGACCAGCGTCGCCAAGGTCGAGGCCCGCATTTCGTCTTCGGTCACGCCATCAGCCAGTTCGAGGATCTTCAGGCCCCCCTCGACAACGTCAAGAACACCAAGATTGGTGATGATACGGTCCACGACGCCCTTGCCGGTCAAAGGCAGGGTGCATTCAGGAAGCACCTTGCTGTCGCCATGCTTGTTGGTGTGGTCCATAACGACGATCACACGGCCGACACCGGCCACCAGATCCATCGCACCGCCCATGCCCTTGACCAGTTTGCCAGGAATCATCCAGTTGGCCAGGTCACCTGTTTGTGAGACTTCCATTGCACCCAGAATCGCGGCTGCGATTTTTCCACCCCGGATCATGCCAAAGCTGGTCGCGCTGTCAAAATAGGATGTGCGGTCCAGTTCTGTGATCGTTTGTTTGCCCGCGTTGATCAGATCGGGGTCTTCTTCTCCTTCAAACGGGAAGGGGCCCATGCCCAACATGCCGTTTTCCGATTGCAGCGTGATATCCTTGTCGCCCACATAGTTGGCGACCAGCGTCGGAATTCCGATGCCCAGGTTCACATACATGCCATCTTCGAGTTCTTGAGCCGCACGGGCGGCCATTTGGTTGCGATCCCAGGGCATCAAGCTTGCTCCTTTTGACGGACGGTGCGTTGTTCGATCCGTTTTTCATGCTGTCCCTGTATCAGGCGATGCACGTAAATACCGGGTAGGTGGATGTGATCTGGATCCAGTTCGCCAGGTTCGACGATCTCTTCGACCTCCATGACGCATATTTTTCCGCACATGGCAGCGGGCGGATTGAAGTTTCGCGCGCTTTTGCGAAAGATTGCGTTTCCGGTGGTATCGGCTTTCCAGGCTTTGACAATCGCAAGGTCGGCAAACAGGCCTTCCTCTAGAATGTAGGTTTCACCGTTGAAATCCTTGTGCTCTTTGCCTTCGGCGATCACGGTGCCAACGCCGGTTTTTGTATAAAACCCGGGAATTCCGCAGCCGCCGGCGCGCATACGCTCGGCCAATGTGCCTTGCGGGTTGAACTCCAGCTCCAGTTCGCCAGACAGGTATTGGCGCATGAATTCGGCATTTTCGCCCACGTAGGACGAAATCATTTTCTTGACCTGGCGTGTTTGCAGCAGGATGCCGATGCCGAAATCGTCGACGCCTGCATTGTTGGAGGCAAAGGTCAGATCCTTTGCGCCGCTTTCCTTGATCGCTTGCAGCAGCATTTCAGGAATGCCGCACAGGCCAAAACCGCCCGCAGCGATCAGCATGCCATCGCTTAGCACGCCATCCAGTGCTTCTGCGGCGCTGGAATAGACTTTTTTCATCGAATGGTCCTCCGGTTCGGATGCTGCGCCCGTTTCTGGCGCTGCGCCGCAGCGGAGTCAATTGTTACGGGGTCGCATTCTTGGTCAGCGGCAGGAACGGTCTGCTATTCGTTGATGCAGGCCGACCTGCGCATCCACACTCTGGGTGGTGCCAGAGGTCGGTGGTCAGCCTGCGTCAGCACAACGTCCGATCAGGTGTCGTCCTTGGCCTTTGGTGCTGCTTTGCTCTTTGGGGCAGCCTTCTTTTTAGCGGTCGCCTTTTTCTTGGGCGCGGCCTTCTTTTTGGGGGCTGCTTTCTTGCGGGTGCCGGTTTTGGCTGCGCGTTCGGCAACAAGTGCCAGAGCTTCCTCGAGTGTCAACGCTTCCGGCGTGGTTTCCTTGGGCAGGGTTGCGTTGATTTTACCCCATTTGACATAGGGGCCGTACCGACCGTCCATCACATTGACGGGTTCACCATCGTCGGGATGTGGCCCCAGTTCCTTGAGTGGCTTGGCCGCGGCGCGTTGACCACGACCCGGGTTTGCGCGCTTTTCTGCCAAAAGCTCTACTGCGCGGTTCATGCCAATTTCAAATACATCGTTCGGGTCTTTGAGATTCACATAGACCGGTTTGGCATCCTCCGGGCCCTGGTGCATGATGTATGGTCCGAAGCGGCCAAAATTGGACTTCACTTCGCCGCCATCCGGATGGTCGCCAACCTGGCGGGGCAAGCTGAGCAGGGTCAGCGCCTTTTCCAGATCCATTGCATCCTTGTCCCAACCTTTTGGCAAGGAGGCGCGCGGCGGTTTCTTGTTTTCAGGTGTCGGTTCACCGCGTTGGACATAGGGGCCAAAGCGGCCGGACTTCAGCCAGATTTCGTCGCCGCCATCTTCGCCCAGAACACGTTCGTCTCCGTCGGCACCTTCGCCAGCGATAGGACGCGTATAATTGCACTCCGGATAGTTGCCACAGCCGACAAATCCACCTGTGCGGGATGTCTTGAGATGCAATTTGCCTGCACCGCATTTGGGGCATATCCGCGGGTCTGTTCCATCTTCGCGTGCCGGATAGAGCTGATCACTGAGGGCTTCGTCCAGAACATCGAGCACTTCGGAGATGCGCAGTTCAGTGGTTTCGGCGATCGCGGCCGAAAAGTCGCGCCAGAACCGGGCCAGGACGTCCTTGTAGTCCAGATTGCCGGCGCTTATCGTGTCCAGCTCGTCTTCCATATTGGCGGTGAACTCATAGCCCACATATTTGCGGAAGAAATTCAGCAGGAAGATCGTAACGATTCGGCCCTTGTCTTCGGGGAACAACCGGTTCTTGTCCTTGCGGACATATTCACGGTCCTGGATCGTGGTGATGACCGAGGCATAGGTGGATGGTCGCCCGATCCCCAACTCTTCCATTCGTTTGACCAGCGTCGCTTCGGTGTAGCGCGGGGGCGGTTGAGTGAAATGTTGCTCGGGTGTGACAGCGCGTTTGTCTGTTGGTTCGCCCTGCATGATTTGCGGCAAGCGGCGGTCGTCATCATCAACAACGGTATCGTCGCGCCCTTCCTCGTAGACACGCAAAAATCCGTCAAACAGCATGACCTGGCCGGTCGCGCGCAGTTCGATTTGGGAATCGTCGCTGCCAATGTCCACGGTGGTCCGCTCCAGTCGGGCGGCCTCCATTTGGCAGGCCAAAGTACGCTTCCAGATCAGGTCATAGAGTTTGCGCTGATCAGCATCGGTCAGTTTCAGACTATCGGCATCGGCCGCCATATCGGTCGGGCGAATGCATTCATGCGCTTCTTGTGCGTTCTTGGCCTTGTTCTTGTAGATTCGAGGGCTGCCCGGCACGTATTCGGCACCGTAGCGGGCCGAAATCGCATCGCGCACGGCCTGCACCGCTTCGGGGGCCATGTCGATGCCGTCTGTTCGCATATAGGTGATGTGGCCCGCCTCATAGAGGCGTTGAGCTGTGCTCATGGCCTGGCGGGCGCCCATGCCGAATTTGCGGCTGGCCTCTTGTTGCAGGGTAGAGGTCATGAAGGGCGCGGCCGGATTGCGGTTGGCAGGCTTGGCTTCGACCGATTTGACGCTCAACGCCCGCGAGTTGATGGCTTGAACGGCCAGCTCAGCCTGGGTTTCGTTCGCAATATCGTAGCGATCCAGTTTCTGACCCGCCAGAACTGTAAGGCGGGCTTCGAACTCTTGACCACGTGGGGTGCCAAGCAAGGATTTGACAGTCCAGTATTCACGGGGCTTGAACGCCTCGATTTCCATCTCGCGTTCGACAATCAGTCGAAGGCACACCGATTGAACCCGGCCTGCGCTGCGCGCGCCGGGCAGTTTTCGCCACAGGACCGGCGACAGATTGAAACCGACGAGGTAGTCCAGCGCGCGGCGTGCCAGATAGGCCTCGACCAAAGCGGTATCGACCTGGCGGGGGTTTTTCATCGCCTGGGTAATCGCTTCTTTGGTGATGGCATTGAAGGTCACGCGCGACACCGGCGTGGTTTTCTTGATCGAGCGGCGCTTGGTCAAGGTTTCCTGCAAGTGCCACGAGATGGCCTCGCCTTCGCGATCAGGGTCCGTCGCGAGGATCAGTTCGCCGTCTTCGGCCAGGGCGTCTGCAATGGCTTTGACATGCTTGCGACTGTCGGCTGAAACCTCCCATTTCATGTCGAAACCGTGATCGGTATCGACTGAACCATCCTTCGGCGGAAGGTCGCGCACATGGCCATAAGAGGCCAGAACGGTGTACCCGGGGCCGAGATATTTGTTGATTGTTTTGGCTTTGGCCGGGGATTCGACAACAACGACAGGCATTTAGCTCAAAACCTCTTTGATATTCAACGGCTGGTTCTATGGCGGGGCAACATGTGGGGCGCAAGAGTGGATTGTCAATCCGTATCAGGGTGGGTCAATCTGACCTCTCATGCGTTTGGGAGGTTTTGATGCGGTTCAACCAGTTTGTCACGGCTTTCGTGGCGTTTTTGATCGTGAGTGGTGGTGCTGCTCTGGCCTGGGAGGAGCCCTCCCGTGGCAGTAAGACGCGCAAGCAGCTCATGGATGCGTTGCGTCCGCATGCGATTTGGGTGCTGGGTGGCAAGGTGCAGTTTGTGGTGAATGATCTGCGCCGCGATGGAAATTTGGCTTTTGCCAGCGTTGACCCACAGCGCCCCGGAGGCAGACCCATCAACTTGCATCAGACGCCTGGGGCGCAACGCGGTGAATTGGATCCTGATTTTATGGATGGACCAACAATGCAGGCGCTCTTTCAGAAATCTGGCGAAACCTGGGTTGCGGTTCATTGGGCCATAGGTGCCACGGATGTCTGGTACAGTTGGGGGCCGTATTGCGCGGTTTGGCATCCGGTTATTCCCGACGTCTGCTAGCGAAATGGCAGCGTGGCAAGAGTTCAGGGGCGTTGGGTGACTCAGGTCACACGTGCCAGCAATCCGCCGGCCTGACGTTGCACCTGACCTTCGAGTTCCAGATCAACCAGCACCGGCGCGACATCACTGGCGGTACTGGATAGATCGCGAATCAGTTGATCCTCGGCAATTGGGGAGGGGCTCAACCGGTCCAGAATCTGCTGGTGCAGTTTTGCCGTTTCCCGCAGGTTGCGTTTGTCGGGAGGAGGCATTGATGGCAGGGCCATTTTGGGAGCGAGCGGTCTTGCGACCTCCGCCCGTTTGTCGAATGCGGGCAGGGCGGATACCACATCTTCCGCTCCGCGTACCAGGACGGCACCGTCTCGAATCAACATATTGCAACCCGAGGCGCGGGCATCAAAAGGATGTCCGGGCACGGCCATGACCTCTCGTCCCTGATCCAGCGCGTCACGTGCCGTGATCAAACTGCCGGATTTGGCTGCGGCTTCTATCACCACGACGGCGCGTGACAGTCCGGAAATGATACGGTTGCGCCGCGGAAAATCCCGGGCCTGTGGCTGCAAACCCATGGGGCGCTCTGACAGAATCACCCCCTTGTTTGCGATATCATCGGCAAGTTTTGCGTTTTCTGCCGGGTATCGCACGTCAACGCCGCCAGCGGTGACAGCGACGGTGCCGGTCGGAAGGGCCGCCAGATGTGCTGCGGCATCGACCCCGCGCGCAAGGCCTGACACGACAATGAAACCGGCCTGACCCAGATCCTGTGCCAAAGACCGGGACATGCGCGTCCCCAGAGAGGACGCATTGCGCGCGCCAACCATGGCGATCATCCGGCGCTTGAGAACCTTGGGATCACCAACCGCCCAAAGCAACGGCGGCGCATCCGCAATTCGCGCCAACATATCCGGGTAGTCAGCCGACCCAAGGCACAAAAGCCGCGCTTTAGCAGCTTTTGCGGCCTTGAGTTCGGCTTCGATGACGCCGGGAGGACATATTTCATAGCCCTTGACCCCAGCTTCGCGCGCCACTTCGGGCAACGCAGCCAGCGCATTCTGCGCCGTACCATGCTCTGCAAGCAGGCGGTGAAAGGTAGCGACACCAACCCGTCTAGAGCGCAGCAGGCGAAGCCAGGAAAATCGATCTTCTTCCGTGGTGGGTGGGAGTGGGGGGTGATTGGAAGAAACTTGTGTTTCGGTCATCCGTTGCTCCGCCTTGCTACATGTTTGGTTTAAGGCCACCGAGGTTAACGGGTCGTGAATCGTTTCAAGTTTTTTGCGAATTTTCTGGAGTTCCGGCAGAACTCGCGGTTTTGTGGAGCTTCGGAAGCGGAGACCATTCAGGCGATGCCACCAAACAGTTTAGAAACCTCGGTTGCGGCGCTGTCGGGCAATCTGAAGCTCTATCCATGGTACACGTTTTGTCGAAATCTCCTTTTCTGGCAAGCGGTCTGGTTCTTGTTTTTTCAGAACAATTTGTCGGCAACCGAGGCGATTCTGCTCTATGCGGTCTTTGATGTGGCAACGACCGCGCTGGAGGTTCCGTCAGGCTATATGTCTGATCGGTTGGGGCGGCGCCCGACTTTGATTTTATCGGCCTGTTCATCCTTGGCTGGCACTGTGTGCTTGGCGGTGGGTGACAGTTTCGCCATGTTTGCAATGGGCCAGGTTTTGTTGGGTGCAGCGGCCAGTTTCGCGTCGGGTACGGACAGTGCCCTGTTGTACGAAACATTGGATCGGGCCGGACGCAAGGACGAGGTGGAAGTCCAAGAGATGCGGGCCTGGCGGTTTTCGTTTGCTGCGTTGGCAGTGTCTGCCGCGTCGGGGGGCGGAATGGCGCTGGTCTGGGATCGTTTGCCGTTTGTTGCCGGCATCGTGGCTGGATGCGCGTTGGTCGTGTTGACCTTTGCCTTTCGCGAGACCCAGCCGGCGCGCGCGTCAGGATCTGCCGGGGAATTGGAACGCTTGCGAGGGCTGGTTGGAACGCTGAACAATCCAATCTTGCGCTGGTTGTTGGTGTTAAGCGTGGCGATGTATGTGCTGAGCCATGTGCCGTTCGTCTTTGGCCAGCCCTTCATTCTGGAGGCACTTGGAAAGGTCGGGCTGGGAGCAGAAGCACCGGCGGTCAGCGGGATCGTGTCGGCCTCGATGATGGTAATTTCAGTGGCGGTGTCCTGGGGTGCCGTGGCGGTGCGGCGGCGCATAGGTCTGGGCAATTTGCTGCTGTTGGCATTTGCGATGCAAATCGCTCTGGTCGTTGGCCTGGGGCTGACGGGGAGCGCTTGGGCGATTGGCCTGTTGCTGTTGCGAATGGTGCCCGATTCGCTGTCATCACCGTTTTTGATTGCGCGGATTCAGCCGTTGTTGGGCAATGAGAGCCGGGCAACCTTTTTGTCCCTGCGCAGTTTGATAGGTCGGCTTGTGTTTGCCGTGACCCTTTGGGGCGCATCTGTCGTTGCATCGACCGAATCGCCCATGGGCTTTGGCGAGATCCGGATTGTCATGGTTGGATATGCGCTGGTCGGAGCGGTGGTGTGGGCTTGGCTGGCCTGGACAGCACGTCGTCTGAGGATAGAGCGCTAGAGGCCCGGGCCCGGCGACGTGTTTTGGGAAACACATCGCCAATACCCTACCATACGGGGCGTGCGCGCTTTGTTGGGCTCAAACCATGCCCGAAAAGTTTCAGGCGGCAGAGCCGCCAACGGTCAGCCCGCCGATCAGCGTTGAGGGCTGACCGACACCGACAGGCACCCACTGTCCGGCCTTGCCGCAATTGCCCATTCCGGGGTCCAGCGCCATGTCATTGCCCAGCCCCCGGATTTGGCGCAATGAGGTTGGTCCGTCTCCGATGAGCGTTGCACCTTTGACCGGAGCGCCGATCTGACCGTTTTGCACGCGGTATGCCTCGGTACAGGAAAACACGAATTTTCCGTTTGTGATATCAACCTGACCGCCACCAAACCCAACCGCCCAGATCCCGTCCTTTAGGTCCGCGACAAGGTCCTTCGGGTCAGTAGAGCCGCCCAGCATGTAAGTATTGGTCATGCGGGGCATGGGCGCGTGGGCATAGCTTTGCCGACGCCCGTTCCCAGTGGGCGCAACACCCATAAGCCGGGCATTCTGGCGGTCCTGCATATAGCCGACCAGCACGCCGTCCTCGATCAAGGTGGTCTTGCCGGATGGCGTGCCTTCGTCATCGATCGAAATCGAGCCGCGCCGATCCGCCAGGGTGCCGTCATCCAGCACGGTCACGCCGGGGGCGGCTACTGATTGGCCCATCAAACCTGCAAACGCCGATGTGCCTTTGCGGTTGAAATCGCCTTCCAACCCATGGCCGATGGCCTCGTGCAGCAAAATTCCGGGCCATCCGGGGCCCAGCACAACGTCCATGACCCCGGCGGGCGCCGGTTCGGCTTCCAGATTCACGGTGGCGATTCGCAAGGCCTCGCGCGCCTTGGCCTGCCAGTCGCTCGGGTCGATCAACCCATCGAGCCCAATGCGTCCACCGCCGCCGGTGCTGCCGCTTTCACGGCGCCCGTTCTGTTCAACGATAATCGTGACGTTGAGTCGGGTCATTGGGCGCGTGTCCTGCATTTCGGACCCATCGGCGCGCAGGATGACAACCTCTTGGATCGAAGCGCCCAGACTGGCGCTGACCTGAATGACGCGGGGGTCAAGCCCGCGTGCATAGGCGTCAATCTCGCGCAATGTATCGATTTTTACGGGAAAAGCATGGCCCTGGATCGGGTCGTCATCTGTGTAAAGCCGCTGGTTGGTGGGGTGCGGCGCATCCGCCCACTGCCCGCCACCATCCCCGACTGCAAGGCGCGCGGTTTCAGCCGCACGGCGCAATGCGGCCAGCGACATCTCGCTTGAATGGGCATATCCGGTCACTTCGCCGCGGACGGCGCGCAGACCAAACCCTTCGGCCGCGTCATATCCGGCATTGCGCAGACGGCCATCGTCAAACACCAGCGACTCGGACTTGCGCCGCTCTAAAAACAGCTCGCCATCATCGGCCCCATCCAGCGTCGCACGCAGGATTGCCAGCGCGTCTTCGCGGGGGAGCATTGATTCAAACGGGCGAAACGCGTCTGTGGACATGGGCGGAGACTCCGATTCAGGTGGCGATTGCGGCAAAAGCGTCCGTTTGACGCAAGCATGTGGCTTTATCTGAGGTTTGGAATATGATTTCTAACGTCGGCAAAGACAATGGGCCGCCGTAAGGTTCGGGGCGCCCGCACCACTGGCGATCAAAACGATCAGGACGTGATATGAAGAATGCATTTTCGCTCGCAGGGCTGTTGACCGCCCTGACCGCTCTGCCCGCAATGGCCCAGGATGGGCTGGAGGTGATCGGCAAGCCGATTCCGCGCGGTACGGGATTTCAGCCAGCCGCGACAGAGCTGGCCAGTGATATCCACTCGTTGGATCACATGCTGAACATCATCATTTTTGCAATCACACTGTTTGTGGTTGCTTTGCTGGCGATCTGTATTCTGCGTTACAACCGCCGGGCCAACCCGACGCCTTCGGGTTTCACCCATAATACACCGATAGAGGTAGCGTGGACGATCATTCCGATTGTCATCCTGGTGTTTATTGGCGCGTTTTCCCTGCCGATTCTGTTCAAGCAACAGGAAATTCCCGAGGCGGACCTGACCATCAAGGTAACAGGCTACCAGTGGTACTGGGGCTATGAATATGTGGATCACAACTTCGCTTTCGACAGCTTCAAGCTGGAACGCGAGGATCTGGAATCACATGGGTATTCTCAGGATGAATACCTGCTGGCCACTGATACGGCCGTTGTCGTGCCAATCGGCAAAACTGTCGTGATGCAGGTAACGGGTGCGGATGTGATTCATTCCTGGGCAATGCCTGCATTCGGCGTCAAGCAAGATGCCGTGCCTGGCCGTCTGGCAGAACTTTGGTTCAAGGCTGAGAAAGAGGGAATCTATTTCGGTCAATGTTCAGAGCTGTGTGGCAAAGACCATGCCTACATGCCGATCACCGTTAAAGTCGTTAGTCAGGAAGTCTATGACAACTGGCTGAACGGTGCGATTGAGGAATACGCTGGCACGCCGCAGGGTTCGATCCTGATTGCCTCTGCGGACTGAGTACGGAACGGAGCGCTAGGGCGCGGCTGACAGGGTGTTCCAAGACACCAGGTCTAATCGCCGCCCCAAGCAAATCCTGACGGAGCACGAAATGAGCGACGCGACGATCAATTCGAATACTGTGACTGGCGAAGCCGGTTTTGGCGATTACTTTGCGTTGCTCAAGCCACGTGTAATGACCTTGGTGGTCTTCACCGCATTGGTGGGCCTGCTCGCCGCGCCTGTGCCGGTACATCCGATGATTGGTTTTGCAGCCATTTTGTTCATTGCAATCGGCGGCGGCGCTTCGGGTGCTTTGAACATGTGGTGGGATGCGGACATCGACCAGGTGATGAAACGAACCCAACGCCGTCCGATTCCTTCGGGTGTGGTAGAGCGGTCCGAAGCGTTGGGACTGGGGCTGACTTTGTCCGCCATGTCCGTGGTGATGTTGGCGCTGGCGACGAATTTGCTGGCGGGTGCGATGCTGGCATTCACGATCTTTTTCTACGTGGTTGTCTACTCCATGTGGCTTAAACGCTCGACACCGCAGAACATTGTCATTGGTGGCGCTGCGGGTGCCTTCCCTCCGGTCATCGGTTGGGTGGCTGCGACAGGGTCGATGGCCGTCGAACCGTGGCTGATGTTTGCCCTGGTGTTCATGTGGACGCCGCCGCATTTCTGGGCCTTGGCCCTGTTCATGCGCAATGACTATGATGATGCGGGCGTGCCAATGCTGACGGTCACTCATGGTCGTCCGGCGACGCGCCGTCACATTTTGGCATATACTGTCTTGCTTGCCGCATTGGCGCTGGGCACGGCGTTCACTGCGGTTGGTGGTCCGATCTATCTGGTCGTGGCCTTGGTGCTGAACGCCTTGTTCCTGTATGGTGCCTGGCAGATCTGGCGTCGTGACGAAGCGATGTCCGAGGCAGACAACTTTGCCGTGGAAAGGCGTTTCTTCCGTCTGTCGCTGTTGTATCTGGCGCTGCATTTTGCGGCGATCCTGGCCGAAGCAGTTCTGCGGCCCTATGGCCTGGGAGGTTGGTGATGAGCTTGCGCGTAACCCAAGAAATGCATGAGCGACGCTTTGGTCGCAACCTGGGTGTTGCCCTGTTGCTGGCCGGTTTTATCGCAGTGGTTTTCGGACTGACCGTGGTCAAGGTGACCAGCGGCGGGTTCGAGCCTCCGCGCGCCCCTGTGAGCGAGGGTGAGTGATGGTGCTAAAAGGACCTCAGAAAACGCTGCTTCAACTTGTTGGTGTTGTCGTCTTCATGGGCGCGATGGCTTGGGCAGCTATTCCGATGTACAATTGGTTCTGCCGCGTAACCGGGTATGGCGGTTACACGAATACGGCAGACGGCGACAGCGACCGCATGCTGGATCAAACGATCAAGGTGCGTTTTGATGGCTCTTTGAATGAAGGCATGCCTTGGGAGTTCAAGCCGGTCGAGCGCGAGATGGAATTGCGTTTGGGCGAAACCGGTCTGGCGTTTTACGAGGCGTATAATCCGACGGATCGCCCCGTGGCCGGGTCCGCCAGCTACAATGTGGCACCCTATGCCGGTGGGGTCTACTTCACCAAGATTGATTGTTTTTGCTTCACCGAACAGGTTCTGGCACCGGGTGAACGGGTGCTTATGCCCGTGACATTCTATGTGGATCCTGAATTGGTCGATGATGATGAGGCAAAGTTCATCCACACAATCACCCTGTCGTACACGTTTTACGAAATAGACTTGCCCGAGGGATACGCTTCCCTCACAACCGGGGCAGAACCTAACCTGAATTAATACCGCTTCCTGAGGGACACTCGATGGCTCACGCAAAAGAACACGACTATCACATTCTACCCCCCTCGACGGCGCCACTGATCGGCGCGGTCAGCGCATTTGTCATGCTGTTCGGGGCCGTCCTTTGGATGCATGACAGCAGTCCTTGGATGTTCTGGATTGGCTTTGTTGGCGTCCTTTACACCATGTATTCTTGGTGGGGTGAAACCATTGCCGAGAACAAGGCCGGGGATCACACACCCGTTGTCCTGATCGGTCTGCGTATGGGGTTCATCCTCTTCGTTATGTCCGAGGTGATGTTCTTCTCTGCCTGGTTCTGGTCGTTCATCAAACACACAATCTATCCGATGAGCCACTATGCGGGCACAGAATATGTGGCGCCGGAAATTCATGCGGTTGATCCCTTCCACCTGCCATTGATCAACACTCTTATCCTGCTGTTGTCGGGCTGTGCCGTTACATGGGCACACCATGCCCTGGTGCACGGCAACGTGCGCAAGGATCTGGTGAATGGTCTGATTATCGGGATCGCACTGGGCGCATTCTTCACCGCGTTTCAGGCATATGAATATGCCGAGCTGCTGCTTCACGAAGGCTGGGAGTTTGGTGGGGATCAATATTACTCCAACTTCTTCATGGCCACCGGATTTCATGGTTTCCACGTTCTGGTAGGGACAGTGTTCCTGTTGGTCTGCCTGTTGCGCGCGATGGGCGGGGCATTTACCGAGACCAACCACGTCGGCTTTGAAGCGGCGGCATGGTACTGGCACTTTGTTGATGTTGTCTGGCTGTTCCTGTTCTTCGTCGTTTACCTCTGGGGCGCGCCGGTTCACTGAATTTGACAGGCGCGGCGGGGCGATCCCCGCTGCGCTCGTTGCAAAATCTGGCGCGCGGCAAACGTCGCGCGCTTTTCTTTTGGGGTCACAAGGACCCGGGCCAAACTGACATGCGTCGCTTTTTATTTTTGATGATCTTTGGTGTGGCCGGCACGGCAACCTTGCTGGCGCTCGGTATCTGGCAGATGCAGCGACTGGCCTGGAAGCAGGGTGTATTGGCCGAGATCGCAACTCGAATCTCTGCCGCGCCCGTCGCCCTGCCGACCCATCCAACGCCAGAGGTTGACCGCTTTCTGCCGGTCGTCGTGACGGGGCAGTTCCTGGACCAGGAAATTCATGTACTGGTTTCCGTCAAACGGATTGGCGCCGGTTACCGGATTGTCGCGCCGTTTCGGACAGATGACGGCAGGCTAATCCTGATAGATCGCGGTTTTGTCGTTGATACGGACAAGAACAAACGCCGCCTGATCGGATCGGCAGAAGTGACCGGAAATCTGCATTGGCCGCGAGAAACCGATAGTTTCACGCCAGAGGCTGATCGATCCGGCAACATCTGGTTTGCGCGCGACGTGCCGCTGATGGCAGAGATGTTGGGGACAGAACCTGTTCTTGTGATTGCAAAGTCGCGAACTGACCCATCTGTGACGCCAATGCCAGTGGACACCGTCGGTATTCCAAACGATCACCTTCAATATGCAATAACGTGGTTTTCGTTGGCCCTGATCTGGGCGGCGATGACCGGGTTCTTTCTGTGGCGCAGTCGCGCCCAAGACAAAGGTTGAAACGATGCGCTACGTGTCTACTCGTGGACAAGCCCCTGAATTGAGTTTTGAGGAGGCCATGTTGACTGGCCTGGCCCGCGATGGTGGGCTCTATGTGCCGGAAACGATTCCAAGCTTTGACAAGGAAGAGATCGCGGCGCTGGCGGGATTGTCCTACGAAGAGGTGGCCTATCGTGTGATGCGACCATACGTCGGCGACAGCTTCGATGACGAGACGTTCCGCAGCATCATCGCCCGCGCCTACGAGGGGTTCAACCACGCGGCCAAGGCGCCAATCGTGCAGCTGAGCGAGGGGCATTTCCTGCTGGAACTGTTCCACGGGCCGACCCTGGCCTTCAAGGATTTCGCCATGCAGCTGATTGGTCAGCTGTTTCAGGAGGCGCTGGGACGTCGCGGGGATCGTGTAACGATCGTGGGCGCGACCAGCGGTGACACCGGATCGGCCGCGATCGAGGCGTTTCGCGGGCTGGATGCGGTTGATGTCTTTATCTTGTATCCGCATGGCCGTGTGTCAGAGGTGCAGCGCCGGCAGATGACCACTCCGACAGAAAGCAACGTGCACGCCTTGGCTCTGGATGGGGATTTCGACGATTGTCAGGCCCGCGTGAAAGATATGTTCAATGATTTCGCCTTTCGGGATCGGGTGAAATTGGCGGGTGTGAACTCGATAAACTGGGCGCGGGTTCTGGCGCAGGTGGTTTACTATTTCACGTCGGCGGTTTCGCTGGGCGCTCCGATGCGTCAGGTCAGTTTCACGGTGCCAACCGGGAATTTTGGCGATGTATTCGCCGGGTTTATTGCGCGGCAGATGGGGCTGCCTATCGAACAGCTGTTGGTGGCCACCAACCAGAACGACATTCTGCATCGCTGCCTGTCAGGTCAGGGATATCACAAAGGCGAGACGCACCCCTCGATCAGCCCCTCGATGGATATTCAGGTGAGCTCGAATTTTGAGAGGGCTTTGTACTTTGCCTATGATCGTGATGGTGGCGCCGTCGCGCAACTGATGGATGATCTGAAGACCGGAGGTGGGTTCGACGTCAGCCAGGGTGCGTTGCAGGCGTTACAGGAAATCTATGGATCGGGCCGAGTGAGCGAGGCTGAGACTCTGGCGCGTATCGCGTCAACGCGCGCGACCTGCGGCGAAATCATCTGCCCGCATACCGCCGTTGGGGTCGAGATCGCCGAAGCACAGCGCACCGAACAAACCCCGATGATTACTTTGGCCACGGCGCATCCGGCAAAATTCCCGGCGGCTGTCGAGGATGCAACAGGGGTGCATCCACCTCTTCCCCCCGCGATGTCCAACCTGTATGAACGTTCAGAGCGGGTGAGCCAGATCGCAAATGATCTGCAGGCCATTGAAACACATATCGAAGAAAACATTACCACGTGACACTCAGACAGGACACGCTTCCCAACGGATTTCGCATCGTTACCGAACATATGCCTGGCTTGAAGTCGGCCGCTGTTGGGGTATGGGTCAACGCCGGGGGCCGCCACGAGCGGGACGAGCAGAATGGGATTGCCCATTTCCTCGAACATATGGCTTTCAAAGGCACCGAGCGACGCAGCGCATTGGAGATTGCAGAGGCAATCGAAGATGTGGGCGGCTATATCAACGCCTATACCAGCCGCGAAGTGACCGCATATTACGTGCGGGTATTGGAAACGGACGTGCCGCTGGCGATGGATGTCGTGGCGGATATCGTTTTGAACCCAGTCTTTGATCTGAACGAGATCGAGGTCGAACGCGGTGTGATCCTGCAAGAGATCGGCCAGGCGGCGGATACGCCTGATGATGTCATTTTCGATTGGCTTCAGGCTGACAGCTATCGGGATCAACCGCTGGGCCGGACCATTCTGGGGCCCGCCGAACGGGTGCAAGCGTTCTCGCGGGATGACCTGGCCAGGTTTACCGCCCAGCACTATGGCCCCGGCCAGATGATTCTGGCGGCGGCAGGTGCAGTGGATCACGATGCATTGGTGAAACTGGCCGAAAGCCTGTTTGGCCATCTTGCGCCCAAGCCGGTTCTGGTTCCGGATACGGCGCGTTTCACCGGGGGCGAGACTCGCCACGGTAAGGCTCTGGAGCAGGCCCATTTTGCCTATGCGGTGGAAAGCCCGGGCTATCGGGATGACGAAATCTATACGGCCCAGATTTATGCCAGTGCCCTGGGCGGCAGCATGTCCAGTCGTCTGTTCCAGGAGGTGCGCGAAAAACGCGGCCTTTGCTACACGATCTTTGCGCAGACCGGGGCCTACGCTGATACTGGGATGACCACGATCTATGCGGGCACCTCTGGCGGGCAGATCCGTGAACTGGCGGAAATCACCATAGACGAGATGAAGCGCGCAGCCGAGGACATGTCCGAGAGCGAGATTGCAAGGGCGCGTGCACAGATGAAAGCCGGCATGCTGATGGGTCTGGAAAGCCCATCCAATCGGGCGGAACGTCTGGCGCGACTGGTGCAGATCTGGGGTACGGTGCCTGGTCTGGACGAAACAATCGCACGGATTGACGCCGTCACCTGCGCCGAAGTGCGCGGATTCGCCGAACGCGTTGCTGTGACGGCGCCCGCCGCCATGGCGCTTTATGGCCCGATTGATGCGGCACCCACCCTCGCTGATCTTCAGGAGCGGCGCGTAGCCTGAGACCGCTTGCATGTTACTGGCCAAACGCAAACTAAAGCTTGAAACCGAACGCTTGACGTTGCGCCCGCCAACGCATTCAGATTTTCGGGCCTGGACCACGCTCCGGCGGGACAGCGCAGATTTCCTCATGCCCTGGGAACCGTCTTGGGCCGAGGATCATCTGACGCGGAAATCCTTTACCAACCGGGTCTATTGGGCGCAGCGCAGCATTGCCGGTGGCACCGCATTGCCGTTGTTTTTGGTGCGCCGCGAGGATGAAATGTTGTTGGGGGCCATCACCTTGGACAATATCCGCCGCGGCCCATCGCAAAGTGGCACGCTGGGCTATTGGACAGGGGAGCCCTTTGCGCGTCAGGGATATATGCGCGAAGCCATCCACGCTGTTGTGCATCACGCCTTCACCCGCCTGGATCTGAGCCGCATTGACGCCGCCTGCCTGCCCGAAAACCAGCCATCGCGCGGTTTGTTGGAAAGCAGCATGTTCAAATACGAAGGTGTTGCACAATCCTATTTGCAGATTGACGGGCGCTGGCGCACCCATGTGCTTTATGCGGCTTTGCGCTCGGATCGTCGGGGCAAAACCGGGGTTGGCTGAATTCCAGTGCAATTGCGACAAGGCACGATAAACTCGGTCCAGTCGTAACCGGAAGCAGCGTTTGACGCCGAAAATGTCCATGCCGGGCCTTATGGTCCTTGTCTCGATGTCGCTGCTCTCGGCGGTATTGGGCACGGTGCATGCGTTTTCTGTTTTTCTGGTGCCGATTGAAACGGCATTGCAGGTCAATCGCGCGACGGTGAGTTTTACTTATTCCCTGGCTTTGGTCTGTCTGACCCTGGCGGTGCTCTTGGGGCATCGCCTGTATGGTGCCTTGCATCCGGCGGTGTTTGTCGTCGCGGTAAGCGGGGTGGCGGCGGTCGGGGCTGTGATCAGCGCGCAGGCGACATCCATTGGTATGATCTGGTTGGGATATGGCGTGGTGTTCGGGGCGGCGAACGGGTTGGGCTATGGGTTCGGGTTGCAGTTCGCTGCACAGATGAACCCGGGCCGAGAAGGGTTGAGCATGGGCATTGTCACGGCCGCCTATGCCTTGGGCGCCAGCATTGCACCCGGCCTGTTTGACGCGGCATTGTCGGCTGGTGGCTATGAAAATGCGCTGTGGTTGTTTGGTGTTGTGCTCGCGGTGGTCGGACTCTTGTGTGCGGTGCTCTTGTGGCGGACACCGATGCGATACCAACGGGCAAAACCGGGCGCGCAGGCCCGTTTGCCCGGGCAAAGCTTGATGGTCTATTGGTTGGCCTATGGCTCGGCCGTGGCCGCCGGGCTGATGATGATCGGCCATGCCGCCACGCTGGCGCAGGCGCGGGGGGTGCCTGGGCCTGGTTGGGCGACCCCTGGGGTGATTGCACTGTGCAATCTGGGCGGCAGCCTCATTGCAGGCAGGTTGGCAGATCTGTGGTCGCATCGCACCTTGTTGACTGCATTGCCTGCGTTGTCTGCCATGGCATTGATCTGTGGCTTGGTTGCGACCGGAGGGTGGGCCTTGCTGGCATTGGGGGCCGTTGGCTTCGCTTATGGCGGGATCATTGCGGTGTACCCGGTCATGATTGCCCGCCGTTTTGGCCCCGTTGACAGTGCGCGGGCCTATGGCCGGGTTTTTACAGCATGGGGGGTGGCCGGTCTGGTCGCGCCCTGGCTGGCGGGGGCTTTGTTCGATCTGAGCGGCACCTATACGATTGCCTTGAGTGTTGGCGCCGGACTGGCGCTGTTTTCGGCCGTTTTCTTTCACCGGAATGCAGAGGCGGATTTCAGGCCATGAGGTGGCTTTGTCGCGCAAACGGATCTCACGGGGGCGGCAAAACCGAGGTTCCATGTGAAAGGCGCCCGAGACAAAAAACGCCTGACTTGTGCTGAAGTTGCTCTATTTTTGGAGTATGAGACTTTTACTGCTCCTTTTCGTTGGGCTGTTCAGCGCAGCCGCGGCCACTGCGCAGGAGCGCCGGGCCAGCCATTGTATTGCAATTGCGGACGCCGCTCCGGGGATGCACTATGTTCACAAGGCGGCCTGGACTGACCCGGTTCCGGACTATTCGGTGCGGTTGCAGTACATTGCGCACGCGTCCTTCTTGTTACAGACCCCAAAGGGGCTGAATGTGGTGACGGATTTCACGGGCTTCATTGGGAATGCGGATCTGATCCCTGATGTGGTCACCATGAACCACGCGCATTCCACCCATTGGACCGCATTTCCCGACCCGGCGATCCCTTATCCACTGGAGGGGTGGGGGCCGTTTTCGGAAGGGATTGATCACTACCTGGATCTGGGCGAGTTGGTGGTGCGGAATGTCTCGACCGACATTCGATCCCAATTCAGCGGGGTGGAGTTGAACGGGAACTCGATTTTCATATTCGAGGTTGAGGGGCTGTGTATCGGGCATTTGGGGCATCTGCATCATGTTCCGACGGACGAGCAATTCGCAGCGATTGGCCGGTTGGATGTTGTGATGGCGCCTGTGGATGGGGGGATGACGCTGCCGCTTGCGGATATGATGACGGTTTTGCGGCGGTTGAAGTCCTCAATCGTGCTGCCCATGCATTGGTTCAGCGGCTTTGCTTTGGAGGCGTTTTTGCAAGGTATGGATGACACCTTCGAGATACAGCGGACGACCGGGTCTGAGATCACGGTTTCCCTAAGGGATCTGCCGAGCACGCCTACTATTGTTGTGTTGCAGCCAAGGTATCTGATTGATCTGGAGTGATTGGCTTGCGCCTCGTGTTCCGGATTGGCATGGATAGGGCATGACACTGAACGCTGCTGATGACTCATTCGCCTCTCGGCTTCGCATGGTATTGCCTGACGAGGTGATCCGGCCGGTCGAGCCCCGATACCTAGAAGAACCGCGAGGCCAGTTTACGGGTCAAGCAGGGGTTCTGGCCCTGCCGCGCACGGCTGAAGAGGTTTCAGTTCTGATCCGAGAGGCGGGCGCGGCCCGCGTTCCTGTGGTGCCATATGGTGGCGGCACGGGATTGGTCGGTGGGCAGGTGAAGCCTGACGGCCCGGCGCCGCTGGTTTTGTCGATGGAGCGTATGTCGGCGATCCGGGCGGTTTATCCGCAGGAAAATGTGATGGTGGCCGAGGCTGGCTGTGTGCTGGCGGATATTCAGGAGGCTGCTGCCGAGGTCGACCGGCTGTTTCCTCTTTCACTGGCATCGGAGGGCACCGCGCGGATTGGCGGCAATCTGGCGACCAATGCGGGCGGGGTGAATGTGCTGCGATATGGCAATGCACGGGCGCAATGTCTGGGGCTGGAGGTTGTGATGCCGGATGGGCAGATATGGCATGGGCTGTCGCGGCTGCGCAAGGATAACACGGGCTATGATCTGCGCGACCTGATGATCGGATCCGAAGGTACGCTGGGGGTCATCACGGCCGCGGCGTTGCGGCTGTCGCCGCGTCCTGTGGCGGCGGGGACAGCCTTTTTTGTTGTGCCCAGCCCGGCGGCTGCCTTGGATTTGTTGGGGCTGACACAGGCCAAGGTGGGCGAAGAGGTGAGCGCGTTTGAACTGATCGACGGGCAGGGGTTGCGGTTTCAGGCCGAGGTGATGCCCGAGGTGCGCCAGCCCTTTGATCCTTCGCCGGAGTGGATGGTGTTGTGTGATCTGGGCATGTCGGCGGGGCGGGACCCGGCGCTGGCTCTGGAAGAGATCTTTGCTGAGGCCCATGATCTGGGACTGGTGAGTGATGGGGTGATCGCCCAATCCGAGGCGCAGCGGGCCATGTTCTGGGGGGTGCGGGAGAATATGCCCGAGACCAACCGGCGGACCGGGTCGATTGTGTCGACGGATGTGAGTTTGCCGCTGTCTCGGGTCTCGGAATTTATTGATCGGGCCCGTCAGGCGATTGCCCAGGTGGGGACGTTTCGGATCAACAGTTTTGGTCATCTGGGCGACGGAAACCTGCACTTCAATATTTTTGCCGCCCCCGGCCGCACCAAGGCCCAGCATCTGGAGGATCGCCCGGCCCTGTATCGGGCGGTGCATGATGTGGTGGCGGCGATGGATGGATCTTTTAGCGCCGAGCATGGGCTGGGCCGGTTGAAACCGGGGGAGCTGGACCGGTATGCGGATCCGGTGAAATTGGCGACGATGCGGTCGATCAAGGCGGCGCTGGATCCCTTGGGGATCATGAATCCGGGGGCGGTTTTGACAATGTCCTAGCTGGGACACTATGTTAAGTATTTGAAATTTAAAGAAAAGCCGAAAATTCGGCGCAGTTGGAACCCGGGACAAAACGCAGTTTCCGGACCTGTCGGGCGGATTTCTGATCAAAGCGGGGCGGCGGGGCCAAAACCCTTTTTGTCTGCCTGTTTTTCGCTGCCTCTACCGGCATTTTTCTGCTTGTGTGAACGATTACCGTTACTTTGGTCTTTCGAGAATTTAGAAATGGAATTGCAGGTGGTGTGACCTGCCTGAACCAAAATTCCTGGGAAGAGCAAAATGGCGACTGGGCTGAGCGATAAGAACCTTAAATCGGTTATTGCGGACATCCCCAAAAAGGGGTTCCGCACGAAGTTTTGGCGCGAGTATCGCGCGGGTGCCTGCAAGGGCAGTGGCGTTGGCAAGATCATGGATGATCTGGAAAGAATGGGTCTTCCGGCCTCTGGTGATCCGTCCAAGGCCAACCTGGATGAGATGCCCAATATCGTTCAGTCGTTCAGCATGTTGTCGAACGCGATGCTGAAGGCGGGCAGCAAATGCGGAATGCTGCAATCCCAAAGCAAGGAATTTTGCGTCGCCTATCGCAAGGTGATTGCCAAGCTGGAGGCGACAGCGACCAAGCTGGCGCAGAATGCTGACAAGATTCGTGAGAAAGAGATGGCGCAGAAAATGGCCATCGAGAAGGAAAACGAACAGACGGATCAGCATCTGAACAAGCTGAAAAAGGAAAACGAAGAGCGCAAAAAACTGGTGCGCAAGGAATTGGCCGCACTGGAAGAACGCGGCAAGAAAATCGTGGGTGCCTGTCAGATCATTGCGAAGGATCTTTCGAAGGCGAAGAGTGAATTTGCGACGGTGCGCAAGGCGTTCAAGAGCCAGCATGACAAGGAAGGCGTCAACAACGACGAGTTGGAAGCCAAGATTGATACGGCCTATCGCAGTGTTTACAAAACACGCCACATCGAGGTGCACGGCAAGAACATCCAGACCAGCCTGTCCAAGCTCTTGAATGAGGTGAAGGGCCTGTATTCGCAATATTTCAACGATCCGGATCTAAAGAAAGAGCGGATGTCGGCGGGCAAGATGTTGAAGCTGGCGCAGAGCAGTTTTGTTTCGGCGCAGGATGAGCACCGGATGATTGAAGCGCAGTACAAACAATTGCTGAGCGAGGTGCAGATGGCCCGTGCGGAGGGCAACTGAACCGGCGGGGTCTGAAAGGTTCCGGGGCGTGTGGCGATTGGTTTGAATATGCCGCGCGTGCCCGGGTCGCAGAGGGTAGAGATGATGTCCGGCGGGCCCGTTTGGGCCGGCCGGATTTGCGTTTTGAGGGGGCGGCTCAGAGCCCCTCGAAGGTGCAAAGCGCGTGGACGTCCATGCTCATTTTTTCAAGCAGTTTGCGCCCGCCCAGATCAGGCAGGTCGATGACAAAGGCGCAGGAAACGATTTCTCCGCCGAGCCGTTCGATCAGGGTGATGCCCGCGGCACATGTGCCGCCGGTGGCCAGAAGATCATCAACCACAAGGATTTTTTCACCCGGAGCGATGGCGTCGTCGTGGATTTCGACAATGGCTTCGCCATATTCGAGGGTGTATTCCTCGGATATTGTGGTGCCGGGGAGTTTGCCCTTTTTGCGGATCGGCACGAAGCCGACAGAGAGCTGGTGCGCGATGGCACCGCCGAGGATGAAGCCGCGCGCTTCGAGGCCGACGACCTTGTCGATTTGCATTCCGGCGTAGGGGTGCAGCATCTGGTCAATGGCCATGCGGAACCCGCGCGGGTCGGCAAAGAGCGTGGTGACATCGCGAAACAGGATGCCCTCGTGCGGGAAATCGACGATCGTGCGGATATAGTCGCGGACGGATACGGATGGGGGCATTTTGCGGCGCCTGTCTGTCGTGAAACCGTTGCCGGTTTGACGCAAGCGCGGTGGTGTTTCAAGGGGGGCGCGGGCGGATCTGGGTCGATATCGCCCGTGTGGGTCAATTTGCGGCGGCTTTGGGCGCGCGCTCAGTCATCGCGGCTTTTGCTGTAGAAGGGGTTGAAGCGGCGGTAGAAGGTTTCTGCCACCCAGGGCAGGTGGGGTTTGTGCCAGTCCATCCGGTCGGTTGTGAGGAACGTTTTTGCCGCAAGGAGTGTCATATCTGTGTCCTTTCAATTTTCCTGAGGGTCGAGTAATATCGACAAGTGATATGCAATGTATATACAATAAATATACGTTACCGTCAAGGCCAGGAAGAGACAGTGAGCAAAAAAGACGTGAAGTCATCCAAGAAAGATAGCCAGTTGGTTCTGCGTCTGGACAAAGAAGAACGGGATGCCTTTGTTGATTTGTGCAAAGAGTTGGACACCAGCGCGGCGCGCGAAATCCGGGCCTTTATCCGCAAATTCATGAAAGAACACGCGGGCGGCTAGGTCTGTCGGGCGTTGGGTTTGGGGCTGGCCAGTTTGGTCAGGCCAGTTCGTTCAGGCCAGTTTGGTCAGGCGGGGCGTCGCAGCAAGGCTGTTGCGAGTCCCATGCCGATCAGGGTGACGCCGCCCGTGCGGGTGAGGCCGCGCAGTACGCCGGGGCGGTTGATGGTCCGGCGCAGGCGGTCTGCGAGCAGGGCGTAGGCCAGGGCGTTGAGCATGGCCAGACCGACGAATGTTGCGATCAGGATGCCGAACTGGGGCAGGAGGCTGGCCTCTGGCCGGATGAACTGTGGCACGAAGGCGATGAAAAAGGCGATGGATTTGGGGTTGAGGGCGGTGACCGCTGCGGCATGGGCAAAGACGCCGCGCGGGGTGATGTCCTGGGTCTGTGGCAACCCCGGGAGGGCGGCCGGGCCCTGGCTGTGGGCGCTGCGGAACAGTTTGAGGCCGAGCCAGACGAGGTAGGCGGCGCCGATCCATTTCAGCAGGGAAAAGGCGGTTGCGGAGGCTGCGACGAGCGCGCCGAGCCCGGCGAGGGAGGCGGACATGGCGATCAGGTCTCCGACGCCGACGCCCACTGCGCAGGCGAGCGCGACGCTGCGCCCTTTGGACAGGGCGTAGCTGAGGACGAGCAGGATTGTGGGGCCGGGCAGGAGCAGCAATGCCAGGGAGGCGGCGACGAAGGCGAGCCAGAGGTCGAGGGGCATTTGGGGTCTCCTGCGGTTTTGGTGATGAAAGCCAGCTTTTGGATCAGAGGGCAAGGTCTGGTTTGGCGATCATGAGCCAGTAGATGGCGACAAGGGCCAGGAAGGCGGGCCAGCCGAGGGCGAACCAGATGCGGTAGAGGCGGTTTGCCTCTGGCGGGACGGAGGGCGTGTTGCGGGTGAGGTCTCGGATGCGGATTTGCAGGCGGGCGACGGGGGCCCAGCAGGCGAAGGCCAGGAGGTAGAGCGCGAAGGCGGCGAGGAGCCATGGCTCGGTCAGGGACCAGCCCTGGAGGTGGATGAGCCAGAGGCCGGAGAGGGGCTGAGCCAGGCCGGCGGGCACGGTGAACAGCCAGTCGGCGAGGACGACGCCGGAGGCGGTTTGGTGGATGTGGCTGGCGTCCTGGGTGGTCATGGCGCGCACCATCTGGAAGGCGGTGCCGATGCCGGTGCCAAAGAGCACTGTGGAGCTGAGGATGTGGAGCCATTTGGCGAGGAGGTATGGGTCCATCAGCGTTCGTCCTCGAGGATGGCGTGCAGGGTGATGAGGGCCAGGATGGGCAGGTTTTTGAGCAGGCCGCCGAGGGGCAACAGCCAGAGCGCCGGGGCGAGGAGGCTGAAGGTGAGGGTGTAGCCGAGGACGAGCGCGCCCTGGACGGCGGCCATGAGCGGCAGGCGCCAGCCGCGCAGCAGGGCCAGAGCGATGGCGAGGTCGGCGAGGCCTCCGAGGCGGGCCAGGGCGATGAGCGCGGTGTCGCTGAGGGCCGGGTGCGGCGAGATCAGGGGCAGGAACTGGGCGGCGGGCAGGGTCAGGCCGAGCAGGCCGGAGGCGATCCAGAGCAGGGCCAGTGTCAGCCGCAGGACCGGGCGCATCAGGTAAAGGCGGGCGTGCCAGAGGTCCTGACTGCCGGCGGGTCTGGCGCGGTGGAAGGCCGAGAAGGGGCGCGATGCGGGCAGGCGCGGATCAGGTTCGGATATCACCCCGGCGGTGAGCTGTGCGACGGCGGTGGCAGAGATTGGGCCAAGGCGCAGAACGTCTCCGATCCGGCCGACCAGACGAGCGAGGGGCAGTGGCAGGCGCAAGAGCGGCGCGGCAGGCAGCCCCAGCCAGGACCGATAGGCGCGCACCATATCGGCCTGTGCGCATGTTTCGGGGCCGCCTATGGCGTAGATGTCGGGACTGGCGCGCTCTTGCAGCAGGCGCAGCAGCAGGGCGGCCAGGTCTTCGGCATGGATCGGATTGAAGGGTTGGGCTCCATCGCCTACCACAGGTGTGACCAAAGGACAAGCGGCGAGTGCGCGCAGCAGCGAGGAGCCGCCATATGAGGTCTCTCCCAAAACGAGCCCAGGTCGCAGCACGATGCCGTTGTGCTGTTGGGCCAGGGTTTCGCCGGTGCGGCGGTGGCGGGCGAAAGGGGTCGTGGCGGTTTCAATCCCCGTCGCCGAGATCAGCAGCAATTGGCACTCTGCGGGCATCGCCGCGTAGAGCGCGCCCGGCGCGGTCTGGTGGACGGCCTGAAACTGACGCTCGGATCCGTTGAGCAGGCCGGCGGCGTTGATGACGGCCGTGACCTTGTCCAGCGGTGCGCGCCAGAAGCCGGGATCATGGGTTGCCGGCGCGGTGAGGTCGGCGCGCAGGGTGGTGAACCCCATGCGGGCCAGCCGGTCCGGGCGACGGGCGCAGGCGATCACCTCGTGCCCGGCGTCGCGCAGGGCAAAGGCGATGTGGCGCCCGATGAAGCCATCGGCCCCGAGCAACAACACGCGTTGCGCGCCGGGGGGCGGGGCGTCGGAGGGGGTGTGACCCGCCTCTGTCACCCCAGCACGCGGCCCGCCACGGCGTCGAGCCTGGCCACGACCGCCGGGTCGCGGGCGTCGGGGGCGGTCATGATGGCGTATTCCAGTGCGCGGTCACACCCATGGGGGCAGGGGGCCCGGTCGGATGCCAGCAGGGCCGGCAGGCGTGTGATAAGGTCGCGTGCCTTTTGCGCATTGCCCGAGAGGGTGGCGATGATTTGGGTGACGTCGACCTCTCCGTGGTCGGGATGCCAGCTGTCGTAATCGGTGATCATGGCGACGGAGGCGTAGCAAAGCTCGGCCTCGCGGGCGAGTTTTGCCTCGGGCATGTTGGTCATGCCGATCACGTCGCAGCCCCAGCTGTCGCGGTACATCCGGCTTTCGGCGAGGGAGGAGAATTGCGGCCCCTCCATGGCCAGATATGTGCCGCCGCGATGTACGGTTATGTTGCTGTCGCGGGCGGCGGTTTCGCAGGCATCGCCGAGGCGGGGGCAGGTGGGGTGTGCGACGCTGACATGGGCGACGCAGCCCGGGCCGAAGAAGGATTTTTCGCGCGCGAAGGTGCGGTCAATGAATTGATCGACAATGACAAAATCGCCGGGTGCCATGTTTTCGCGAAACGAACCGCAGGCAGAGACGCTGATGATATCGGTCACGCCCAGCCGTTTGAGGGCGTCGATATTGG
The DNA here is from genome assembly GCA_034670145.1 of Marinibacterium sp. Lineage (GTDB taxonomy): Bacteria > Pseudomonadota > Alphaproteobacteria > Rhodobacterales > Rhodobacteraceae > HXMU1420-2. Next base: position 246,099 of record JAXMOA010000001.1, on the reverse strand, counting down.
CGCGGTAGGGCACCGAGCTGGGACTGTGGACATGTCCACGGCCATGACGCGGCAGGAAGGCCATGGGCATGGCATTGAAACTGCCGGTGAGGATGGCGTCCGACGGGGCCCCCCAGGGGGTTTCGACGGTGGTCCATTCCGGGTTTTCTAGCCCGTCGATCTGGTAGATGCCGGATCCGCCGATGATGCCGAGTTTGGTCTGGGTCATGGGGTGCCTTTGTGCTGACGGTATGTTTCTTGGGGATATGAATATCCGGCAGGGCCATTCGCGCAAGGGGTGGGGTTGTGTGAAAGGCCTGTTGGCGCTATCTGCGGCGGGAACTGGCGGTCTGAACAAACATTGTGCTGTGCGTTGTGCTGTGCGCGGTGAGGGCGGTTAATTTTCTTTGGGTGGAATGGTCTTTGACCGCGCGATGCCCTATTCACGCTGCAGTGCAGCACAATTTGGATTTTCCGGACATGAGCTTTGACTTTAAAGCGATCACCGCTGGGCGTTTTGGTATTGCGGATTTGCGTTTCTCGGCTGGGGAGCCGCTGACGGCATCGCGGATCCGCACGGAATTGCTGTCGGGATTGACCGTGGCGCTGGCGCTGGTGCCCGAGGCGGTTGCCTTTGCCTTTGTGGCGGGGGTGCATCCGCTGGTCGGGCTGTATGCGGCGTTTATTGTCGGGCTGATCACGGCGTTGATTGGCGGGCGTCCTGGGATGATCTCGGGGGCGACAGGGGCTTTGGCCGTTGTGATGGTGGCCCTGGTGGCGCAGCATGGTGTCGAATATTTGTTTGCCACCGTTGTTTTGATGGGTTTGTTGCAGGTTTTCGCCGGGGCGATGCAATGGGGCAAGTTCATTCGGCTGGTGCCGCATCCGGTGATGCTGGGGTTTGTGAATGGTCTGGCGATTGTGATTTTCCTGGCGCAGCTGGGTCAGTTCAAGGTGCCCGGGACCATGGAAAACACGGGTCATGGTCTGGGCGGTGGTGAGTGGCTGACCGGTTTGCCATTGATTTTGATGTTGTCGCTGGTGGCCGTGACCATGGCGATCATATGGGTGATGCCGCGGATTTCGCGGGCTGTGCCTGCGCCATTGGTTGGGATTGCGATTGTTGCGGCGATTGTGATCGGGCTGGGCCTGGATGTGCCTCGGGTCGGGGATCTGGCCTCGATCGAGGGGGGGCTGCCGGCCTTTCACATTCCGATGGTGCCGCTGACATGGGAAACGCTGGAGATTATCCTGCCGTACTCGGTGATCCTGGCGGCGATTGGTTTGATTGAATCGCTGCTGACGCTGAACCTGGTCGGAGAGATGACCGGCAAGCGCGGGGGCGCCAGTCAGGAATGTATCGCGCAGGGGATCTCGAACACGGTAACGGGGTTCTTTGGCGGCATGGGCGGTTGTGCGATGATTGGTCAGTCGATGATCAACGTGAAATCGGGCGGTCGGACGCGGATTGCCGGGATTGCGGCGGCGCTGTTTTTGCTGATCTTCATTCTGTTTGCCTCGCCGGTGATCGAGCTGATCCCGTTGGCCGCTTTGGTTGGGGTGATGTTCATGGTGGTGATCGGCACTTTTGCCTGGAACTCGTTGTTGATCCTGCGGCGGGTGCCGTTGACGGATGCGTTTGTGATTGTGCTGGTGACCGTTGTGACGGTGCTGGAGGATCTGGCGGTGGCCGTGGTGGTTGGGGTGATCGTTTCGGCGCTGGCCTATGCCTGGACCAATGCCAAGCGGATCTATGCCAAGAGCTATACCACGCCTGAGGGCGCGCGGGTGTATCAGGTGCAGGGGCCTTTGTTCTTTGGTTCGGCCGAAGGGTTTGCAGAGTTGTTTGACCCCAAGGGGGATCCGAAGGTGGTGATCGTGGATTTCGCCGACAGCCGGGTTGCGGATCAGTCGGCCTTGCAGGCGATCGAGGCGGTTGCCGTGAAGTATGAGAGCGAAGGCAAGCAGATCCAGCTGCGCCATTTGAGCCGCGATTGTCATCGTTTGTTGCAGCGGGCCGGGCATCTGGTGGTCGATAGTGACGATGATCCGGACTATGGGCTGGCGGTGAACTATTCGGTCAAGACAGGCATCCTGGGCGGACACTGAGCATTGGCAGGCCTGCCTGGCTGAACCGGTCTGGGGTGTTGCAGGGGATGACAACATCCCCTGCGGTGTCATTTTTCAACCGACAACATTGAATTCCGGGCCGTATGGGTAACCGGTGATATTCTCGTTGCCGTCCTCGGTTATGACCAGGATGTCATGTTCGCGATAGCCTCCGGCGCCGGGCTGGCCCTGGGGGATGGTCAGCATCGGCTCCATCGAGATGACCATGCCGGGTTCCAGCACGGTATCGATGTCTTCGCGCAATTCCAGCCCGGCCTCTCGCCCGTAGTAGTGCGAGAGCACGCCAAAGGAATGGCCGTAGCCAAAGCTGCGGTATTGCAGCAGATCGCGGTCGCTGAAAAAGCTGTTGATCTGTTGCGTCACCGCGGCACAGCTGACGCCCGGCTTCAGCAGGCTCATGCCCAGTTCATGGGCTGCGACATTCGCTTCCCAGATCCGGAGGCTGTCAGGATCCACGCGTTCAACGAACATGGTCCGCTCCAGCGCCGTATAATAGCCGCTGATCATTGGAAACGTGTTGAGGCTCAGAATATCCCCAGGGTGCAGGATGCGCGAGGTCACCGGATTATGCGCGCCGTCGGTGTTGAGGCCGGATTGGAACCACACCCAGGTGTCACGATACTCTGCATCCGGAAACCGTCTGGCGATCTCCAGTTCCATCGCATCGCGACCCGCCATGGCAATGTCAATTTCCCGGGCACCGGCCTTGATCGCCGATTTGATCGCATAGCCACCCACATCCGCGACCTTTGCACCTGCGCGGATCAGTTCGATTTCAGCGGCGGATTTATGCATGCGCTGGCGCATGGTCGCAGCGGCCATATCAATTCTGGCCTTGGGGGCCAGAAACTGGTCCAGCAAGGCGCTTTGAGCCAGTGTCAGGTGATCTGCCTCGAACCCGATGGTCCTGCCTGTGCCGACCACAGAGCAAATAGCGCGCCAATAGTTGTCCCGTTGCCAGTCGGTGTAGGTGATATTGTCGCTATGGCTGCGCCGCCACGGCTGGGCGGCATCGATACCGGCACTGATGGTCACCGCCTCTGTCGAAGTCACAACCAGCGCGTAGGGGCGGCCAAAAGCGCAATAAAGGAAGCCCGAAAAATAAGCGACATTATGCATTGATGTGAAAACGCAGGCATCCAGACCAGCCTGCTCCATCGTGGCCCGCAGATGGGTCAGCCTGACGTCATACTCTTGCGGTGAAAAAGGAAGCAGCTTGTCCCCTTGGTGAAAGCGGTAGAATTCTGGACGATCCATGGCAATGGCTCTTTCGTTGACGTGCCAGGCCGCAGCGAAAAAGCCGAACTCCCTCGGCTGCGATCCAGCAAAGAAAAGTCCCGGCGTTCAGGAATGTGAATGTGGGCTTGCATCAGGATGCTGGCGACGCCATCGCCGGCCCACAGCCCTCAATGCAATGTAATGCCCCATTTTGGCAAGCCATTTTGCGCGCCCATGTCCGGCCCGAGGTTGCCGGATCAGCGCCGTCTGACGTGACCGTCAAAAACCGCGCGACGCCCACAGATTTTCGCAGAAAATCTGATTTGAGACGACGGTGCACCCAGGCGGGTCAGTGCAGGTCTGGCCGCGCGGCCTCAAGACGCGCCAGGTTGCCCGCAAGCAAATCCTCTTCGGCTCGGGCGATATGCTCTGGCGGCCAATCCCACCAGGCCAGGTCAAGCAGGGTTTCAATCTCATCCGCAGCAAAGCGGTATTTCACCACTTCGGCCGGGTTGCCTGTGACAATGGCATAGGGCGGAACATGCCCGCGCAGGACACTGCCCGCGCCAATGATGGCGCCATGGCCGATCTGTGCCCCGGGCAGGATCAGCGCTCCATACCCGATCCAGACATCATGGCCGATCACCGTATCGCGTTGGTCGGGTTGATAGCTGGCCATGCGCCCCGGGTCGAACACCGGAAAGGGAAAGGCGGTGATCCCCTTGGTCTCGTGATTGGCTGAGGCGGTGATAAAGCGCACGCCATGGGCGATTTGGCAGAATTTTCCCAACGACAGCCGCTCGCGCGAGGTGGGAAACAAATATGGGGCAAGCCGGGCGCACCAATCCTCGGGTGGGTCAAAATCAGAGGCATAGCTGAAATCCCCCGCGGTAAAACGGGGGTGAGTGATGGCCTGATTCAAAAACACGGTTCCGGCATGGTCACTGCCATCGGGCAAGGTAATCGGGTAGCGCCGGTTTGGATCTGGCAGGGGCATCCGGGCCTCAATCGTCCGGGCGGGCGAGCTCGAACACTTCGCTGACGCGGGCATAGTCCCGATAGCCCAGCCGGGCCAGTGGCTGATAGGTGGTCACATCAAACCGCCCGTCGACAATGCAATTGTCGCGCAGATGTATGCCGGTGACCTCTCCGAATACGACGGTGTTGGCCTTGCCGGGCAGTTCGACAATCTGGGTCAGCTTGCATTCCAGGGCCGCGGGTGCGGTGGCCAGCCAGGCGCAGTTGATGGTTTCGCAGGGGGCGGCCTGCAGGCCGGCCTTGGCAAACTCATCCTCGCCAGCGTCGAAATGTTCGGTGGTGATGTTCATTTTGTCCATCATCGCAAATTCCACGATATTGGCACAAAAGACGCCGGTTTCGCGGATGTTGGTCAGGCTGTCCTTGACCGAGCCGGGGGCCGGTTTGGTGCCGGTGGTCGAAAACATCACCTGTGGCGGTGCATCCGCCACGCCGTTGAAGAACGAGTAGGGCGCCAGGTTGTTCACGCCGTCGGTGCTGCGGGTCGAAATCCAGCCGATGGGGCGCGGGGAAACGACCGCCTTGAAGGGGTTGTGCGGCAGGCCGTGGCCGTTTTCGGGGCGATAAAACATGGAAAGACTCCGGATGATGGCCCTGAGGCCGCATGGATGTTGCGCGGTGCGGTAACGTGTTGGCGGTATTTTGTTTTATGGTTGCCTAGCGTATTTAGCTTGGTTTGCGGGGGATTTCCAGAACCGGCTGTTGCAGCCCTGGCGGATCTTGCTGGTCGGGCCCTGATTTGGACCGGGCCCCGGCAAGGCGATTTTGGGCGATCCGTCTTTCTCATTTGGAGGCGCCGTGTTAGGTCGCGCCCCTGAAAACCGGCGATGAATGGAAAGGCGGCGCGGGCGTGATCGAGCTGAAACCGGAAACGGCAGAAGACTGGTGGGAGGTCGAGGCGCTGTATGACCTGTGCTTTTCCCCGGGGCGCGAGGCGTTGTCGAGCTATCGGTTGCGTGATGATGTTCCGCCGGTGCCAGGGTTGTCGCGGGTGGCGCGGGATGGCGATGGTATCCTTGCGGGTGCGATCCGGTTTTGGCCGGTTCGGATTGGTGCAGTGTCTGCGTTGTTGTTGGGGCCGGTTGCGGTGCATCCGACGCGCCAGGGCGAAGGGCTGGGTGGTGCGTTGATCCGGGATTCGCTGGATGCTGCGAAAGGGGGCGGTTGGGAGCGGGTGATGTTGGTGGGCGATGCGCCGTATTACAGCCGGTTTGGATTTGTGCCGTTGACGGGCGTTTTCATGCCGCCTCCGACCAATCCTGAGCGGGTTTTGGGCCTGTCCCTTGGCGATGCGGCATGGGACGGGGTTGCAGGAAATGTCACCCGTTGGAGCCATATGGATTGAAATTGAGCGCCTTGGTGATGATGTTAACATCATACGGAGGGTACTCATGGATGATATTGTTGTTGTAGATCCGGTTGATGCAGAGGCGGAGCTGGATGCCTTGGTCGCGCGGTATCGCGCAGCGGGCGGGATCGGGATCACGATGTTGAACGCGCTGGGCGGGCAGGCCGAGACGTTGTTGGACAAATTGCCTGAGCCGGTGCGCGATAATTTGCAGGGCGCGACGGAAACGGCGTTGCGGATTGCAATGAAGGCGGCTCAGACCAGCCGGGTGGTGCCGGATCAGAAGGCCTGGGTCAACACGGCTGTGGCCACGGCGATGGGGGCTGCCGGAGGATTTGGTGGATTGCCCTCGGCGCTGGTGGAGTTGCCGGCCACCACCACGTTGCTGTTGCGCGCCATTCAGGGGGCTGCGCGGGACAATGGGTTTGATCCGGCGGCGCAGAATGTGCAGTTCGATTGCATTCAGGTGTTCAACTCGGCCGGGCCATTGGCCAGTGACGATGGCGCTGATTTTGCCTTTTTTGCGACGCGTATGACGTTGACCGGCCCGGCGATGCAGAAGCTGGTCGCTGCCGTGGCGCCGCGATTGGCGAGCGTGCTGGGGCAGAAGCTGGCGGCGCAGACGGTGCCGGTGCTGGGGGCTGTGGCCGGGGCGACGACGAACATGGTGTATACGCGGTATTATCAGGAGGTTGCGCAGGTCCATTTTGGTCTGCGCCGGTTGTCGATTGATGGGGATATTGCGCCCCGGGTGCTTTTGGCGGCCTTTGAGGATCGGATAAAACTGGCTGCAAAATAGGCTGACCTGCGTGTGGGGAGTGGATTTTTGTGCGTATTGTGGGGAAATGACCGTTAATTTGTGGTGGAATATGTGAATTTTTGAGGTACAATTGGACCGTTGAAGTGGTTTGGCCGTTTTGAATTTTTGCGGCCCGTTGGGACTGTGCTTTGGTTGTTTCGGGTGCAATTTTTAGCATTCATTAAGGCGGTTGTTGTAGCGATAGGGAATGGAGGCGGAAATGTTATTCAAACAACTTCCGATTCCGCAAAACGCGGCGCAAAAGGGGGAAATGCGGACCCAGTTTGGCGCGCTGTGCTATCGTGAAAACAGAGGCCGGCCAGAAATCTTGCTGATCACCTCGCGCCGGACCCGCCGGTGGATTGTGCCCAAAGGCTGGCCCGAAGGGGGGCAGACCCCGGCCGCCACGGCCGCGCAGGAGGCCTGGGAAGAGGCCGGTGTGGTAGGGCGTGCTGACAATATGTGCATGGGCGTTTTCAGCTATAACAAACTGGTCGATGACGGATCAGAGGTGCCCTGTCTGGTGATGCTGTATCCGTTTCGGGTGAAATCCCTGGCCAATGCCTATCCGGAAAAATCGGAGCGGCGGCGCAAGTGGTTTACACCCAAGAAAGCCGCCTGCCGGGTTTTGGAACCGGAATTGGCCGAGATGCTGCGCAGTTTCAACCCCGCCAAATTGTCCTTGTCTGGCTGATCCGGGTTGGGTGCAGTGCTCGGGTGACCTGAACCAGGGCTTGAAACCTGTAGGGACTTGGATATCTACTGAGGGGATGATTTATCCGAGGCTCTGATGATCCAATTCACGCTCAAATGCGGCGACGGCCATACGTTTGACAGCTGGTTTCAGTCAAGTGCGGCCTATGACAAGCTGCTGGCGGCTGGCATGGTGTCCTGCGCGGTTTGCGGTGGCACGGATGTGAAAAAGGCGATTATGGCGCCTCGGGTGCGTCCGGCGCGGTCTGCGGCGGCAACGCCAGCGGTGGAAACGGCGAAAGAGGCCGGGGCGGTTGGTCAGGCGGCTGGTCAGCCGGCTGGGACATCTGCCGGGACGCCGGGGCGTCCGGCTGGCGGTGCCGGTGCGCTGAGCGCGCCGGCGAGTGAAATCGAGCAGGCGTTGAGTGCGCTGAAGAAGCAGGTTGAAGAAAACTCTGATTACGTCGGCATGAATTTCGCGGCCGAGGCGCGGGCGATGCATGATGGCGATGCGCCGGAGCGGCCGATCTATGGCGAGGCCAAGATTGAAGATGCCAAATCGCTGATCGAGGACGGAATCCCGGTGGCGCCTTTGCCTTTTCGCACACAAAGAAAGACGAATTGATCCTATGACCATTTTGATTACCGGGGCCAATCGCGGCATTGGTGCCGCTTTGGCGCAATCCTATCGGGATGCGGGCGAGACCGTGATTGGCGCGGCGCGCGACGGCAGCGCAGAGGTGACGCTGGATGTGACCCAGCCTGACAGTCAGGCGGCGATGGTGGCCGGTTTGGGCGGTCAGGCGGTGGATTTGCTGATCTGCAATGCGGGGGTCTATCTGGACAAGGGCCAGAGCCTGGAGTTGGGATATGACGCGCAGATGTGGGCGGATACATTTGCGGTGAATGTCACGGGTGTGTTTTTGACGGTGCAGGCTTTGTTGCCGAATCTGCGGGCGGCACAGGGCGCCAAGGTTGCGATTATTTCATCCCAGATGGCGTCTCATACGCGGGCGCCCGGGGGCAGCTATATTTATCGCGCCTCCAAGGCGGCGGCGTTGAATGTGGGGCGCAATCTGGCCGCTGAGTTGCAGGGTGAGGGGATTGCCGTGGGCATTTATCATCCGGGTTGGGTGCAGACGGACATGGGTGGCGGTGCTGCTGACATCACTGTGGCGCAGGCCGCGGCTGGTTTGGTGCAGCGGTTTGCGGATTTGTCGATGCAGACGACTGGGTGTTTTGAGACCTGGGACGGGACGGCGCACCCTTACTGAGGCGCGGCCTGCCTGGGGCTGATGTGTGCGGGGTTATGGCGATCGCCACGTCCTGTTTCGGGCGTGGCTGACGAAAATTCTGCGAATTTTCTGGTTTTTGGTTTCGCCTGTGCGCAACGGCGGTCTTTGCGGGGTGCAGGTGTATTGTGCCTCCGGTCGGCGTTTTAGTCGAAGGCCTGTGCGGGAATTTCGAAGCGTTCATCCTCTCCGACGAAGACGTATTTGGTGCCGCCTGCGGTTTTCCCGCGGACCGGGTCGGTGGAATCCGAGGAGGTGACCTGGGCGTTTTCGAAATAGAGAGAGCGGGTGCGTCCGCCGGGCATGAGGACGCGGACTGTTGCTTTGCCATCGCCTTTGCGTAGCAGTTCGGCCGGGCAGTTGCTGAGGGCGGCGCTGGCGAGGGCGGCGCAGGGAACAGAGCCCAGGACGTTTGTGCCGTCGGTGCCGGCGACGCTGGCGGATTGGGCGAAGGCCGCTGGGGCAAGCAGGCTGAGGGTCAGCAGGGCAGGCAGGCGCATGGGTGTTTCTTTCTGGTTGCGGGTTCTTGAGACCCTGCCAGCCGGTGGTGTCGGTGTAAAGCCGCAGTGAGGTGGGTCGTTCTGCTTGCTCTTGGGGCGGGCAGGCCCTAAGACACGCGCGACGTTTTTGACGCGCTGGCGGGTGCGATGGATGTGCCCCGGTGGGGGTCTGTTCGCGGGACCTTGTTGTGCGCTGGTTTTTTGGGAGACCGTTTGAAATGCCAGTGTTGGTTATGAAATTCGGCGGAACCTCTGTGGCGAATCTGGATCGCATCCGGCGTGTTGCCAAGCGCGTCGGGGTTGAGGTGGCCAAGGGCTATGATGTGATTGTCATCGTGTCGGCCATGTCGGGCAAGACCAATGAGTTGGTTGGATGGGTGAATGAGACGTCGCCTTTGTATGATGCGCGCGAGTATGATGCGGTTGTGTCGTCCGGAGAGAATGTGACGGCCGGTCTGATGGCGTTGACCTTGCAGGAAATGGATGTGCCGGCGCGCAGTTGGCAGGGGTGGCAGGTGCCGTTGTTGACGAATTCTTCGCATTCGGCGGCGCGGATCGAGGAAATTCCGACTGAGAATATCATGGCCAAGTTTGGCGAGGGTATGCGGGTGGCTGTGGTTGCCGGATTTCAGGGGGTGAGCCCTGAGGGGCGGATCACCACCTTGGGGCGGGGCGGGTCGGATACGACGGCGGTGGCCTTTGCGGCGGCTTTTGACGCTGAGCGGTGTGATATCTATACGGATGTGGACGGGGTTTATACCACCGATCCGCGGATCACGGCCAAGGCGCGCAAGCTGGACAGGATTGCGTTTGAGGAAATGCTGGAGTTGGCCTCTTTGGGGGCGAAGGTTTTGCAGACGCGGTCCGTTGAATTGGCGATGCGTTACAATGTGCGCCTGCGGGTGCTGTCGAGTTTTGAAGAACAGTCTGACAATGCGGGAACGCTGGTTTGTGCTGAGGAGGATATCATGGAATCCAATATAGTTGCGGGCGTGGCCGCGTCGCGGGAAGAGGCCAAGGTGACCCTGGTCAGTGTGGCGGACCGGCCCGGAATTGCGGCGATGATTTTCACAGCGCTGAGTGAGGCTGGTGTGAATGTGGACATGATTGTTCAGAATATCGCCGAAGAGGGGCGCACGGATATGACGTTCTCGTGCCCGGTGACCGAGGTGGCGCGGGCCGAGGAGGCTTTGTCCAAGGCCAAGGGGGACGGTGTGTTCAACTATGGCGAGCTGATTGCGGACACGGAGGTGGCCAAGGTGTCGGTGGTTGGGATCGGGATGCGCAGCCAGTCGGGTGTGGCTGCGAAGATGTTCAAGGTGCTGTCGGATGAGGGCATCAACATCAAGGTGATCACGACCTCTGAGATCAAGATCTCGGTTTTGATTGATCGCAAATACATGGAGCTGGCCGTTCAGGCGCTGCATGATGCGTTTGAGTTGGACAAGGCGGCCTGACGCGCGGGTCTGTAGAGCGATGCGGGAAAACTGAAACCCTTGGCGCGGCCTGAAATCGGAGATTTTGACGCGCCAAGGGTTTCAGGTGTTTCGCAATTTGCTTTAGCGCAGGCCGTTCCAGGGGGCCTGTGCGGCGACGTCGACGAGTTCGTAACCTTCGGGGCCGACACATGGGCCCAGGATGGCGAGGAGTTTTGCGTCTGTGTCGCCGACATTGAAGGATGCGTGCACCACATCTGCGCCGATGAAGAGCGAATCGCCCGGCGCAAAGATGCGTTTTTCCTGTTCCAGCCATTGTTCGACCTTGCCGGAAATGCAGTAGATCACCTCTTCTTGGTCGGGGTGCTTATGGAAGTCGTGGCCCTGGCCGGGGGCGATGTTGACCTCGATCACGGTCAGCTGTCGGGCGCCGGTGGACGGTGGGTGGCTGAGCCAGCGCAGCAGCCCCCAATCCAGCGTTTCCGGAGTCGTGTTGGCGGACATCATGAACGTGCCGGTCATTGGGGGGCTCCTGTGATGAGGTCGTGAAATACTTCTAATGTTGCCTGCGCAAATTCAGTCGAATTGATGTTGTGGGGGATGTGGACCAGGCGGGTTGGATCCTTGATGCCATTTTGCAGGGCCAGGATGAGCGCGGCGGCGGCCTGGGGGTCGTGGAAGGCCTGATCCGGGGCGTCCAGGGCGCTGAGACCGCCGGAGGGGATGAGGAAGCGGGTGGGGCCGGTCATGGCGTTGAGCCGCTCGGCGATCCAGGCGCCGAACTGGGCGTTCTCGGTTGCGGTCGTGCGCATCAGGGTGACCTGGGGGTTGTGGATGTGGAACTGGCGGTCCTTGAATTTATCGGGGACGGTTTCGCGTGCGCCGAAATTCACCATGTCCAGGGCGCCGAGCGAGCCGATATAGGGCACGCCGGTGCGGATGATGGCGCCCATGCGGTCCGGCGTGGCCGGGAAGACTCCACCAACCAGCATGTCTGCGATTTCTGTTGTGGTCAGGTCGATGACGGCGTTGATGAGGCCGCTGTCGACCAGCTTTTCCATGGATTGCCCGCCGGTGCCCGTGGCGTGAAAGACAAGCGGGTCGTAGCTGGGGCTGAGCGCTTCGGCGATCTGGCTGACGCAATGGGTGGTGACGCCAAACATGGTGAGGCCAATGGCGGGTTTGTCCTGTGTGGTGTCGGGAGTTGCGTTCTGCATCATGCCAGCCAAGGCGTGGGCGGCGTTGCCCAGAACGCGGCGCGAGATGCGGTTGAGGCCCTGCACGTCGGTCACCGAATACATCATGGTGATGTCGCAAGGCCCCACATAGGGCGCGACATTGCCCGAAGCGACGGTTGAAACCAGCAGTTTTGGCAGGCCGATGGGCAGCGCGCGCATGGCCGGTGCGATCAGGGCTGTCCCGCCCGAGCCGCCAGCGCCGATCATGCCAGAGATCCAGTCGGCCTGGGTGACATAGGCGGTGAAGGCGGCGGCCATGGCGGTGACGGCGGCGCCGCGGTCGGATTGGTTCAGGACGGCCTGTGCCCCGTCGGGGTGATGGGCTGCGACCTCGCTGGCGGGAACAAACTGATCCGCGCCCAATGCGGATTGCGCGGAGGTTGCCTGGCCGGTGGACAGGTCAATCAGGCGGACCTGGGTGCCGTCGGCAGTCAGGCAGTCGGCGATGTAGGTCAGTTCGGCCGCCTTGGTGTCAAAGGTTCCGGCAATGGCGGCGATTGGCCCGCTCATGACCGCCAGGCCGCCATTGCGGATTCGGTCTGGGCGCGGTCAATGATGCCCGCGTCCGAGCCCAGACCGCTGGCAACCAGAGAGGCGGCGGCGGTGGCGAGGTGGGCGCATTCGGCGAGCGGGCGGTCATCGGCCAGGCCAGCGATGAAACCGGCTGTATAGGCGTCTCCGCAGCCCGTGGTGTCGACCACCTCGATGTCATAGACGGGCACATGGATACGCTCGTCCCCCATGGCGATGAGCGAGCCTTCGGCGCCCATTGTCAGAACCGGGCAGGTGACGCCGCGGGATTGGAAGAAGGCGATGTTTTCTTCGACGCCGCTGAGACCCGAGAGGATTTCGGCCTCTTCAATGGATGGCATGAAGTAGTCGATATGGGACAGCAGCGGTTCGACATATTGCCATGTGTCCGGGCCTGCGCCGACGAGATCCCATGTGGTGGTGCAACCCGCCTGCTGTGCCGCCTGCAGGAGGTCGCGCGAGGGCGTGCCATCGAGGCGGGCGAGCAGGCCGGTGCCGCCAAGGTGCAGGAAGCGGCAGTCGAGCACCTGGGGCAGCATCTCGGCGGTGACATCGAAGTGATCCGAAGCGCCACGGCAATGCAGGGCCGGGCGCTCCCCGTTGGGGCGTACGTTGAGGATGGTGGCAGAGGTTTCGACGCCATCGAGGCGCGCCATGTGGCCGCAATCAATGCCGAATTGCTCCATCCGGGAAATCACGAAATCAGCCTTTTCGTCAGAGCCGACGGCGCCGACGGCCTGGCAGGACAATCCGAGTTTGGCCAGATCGACCACGGTGCCGCCGGCTGTGCCGGCGACGGTGAGGCGGATTTCCTCGATGAAGTCCACATTGCCGCCTTCGGGGATGGCGGTGACGGGGCGGCCCAGGATGTCGAGGATGTAGAGCCCGACAACGGAAACATCGAAGGCGCGTGTCATCTTATGCTGGCCAGGTAGTCAACATAGAGGAAGGCGGTGCCGACACCCAGGCCCGCGGCGACGCCAAGGATGACCAGGATGATCAGAGAGACCTTGCCGATGAAGCGCCATTCGGTGCCTTCGCGGGCGATGGGCACCAGGTTGAAGGCCAGGGCGCCGATCACCACGGTGACACAGCCGATAGAGAAAAGGGTGATGGAGAAGGGTTGGAAGATTGCAACGATCGACAGCACGCAGACCGCGATGATCAACCGTTCAAACCATTTTGCCTGTAATGCTGTCATGTTGTCCTCAATACCTGTTCGTCCTGGGTAAAGATGTGGGTGGTGCCTGGAGGGAAGCGGGTGTGGAGGTGCTCGCCCTCGTTCAGGGGAACACGCCAGTCGGTGACCAGGCGCAGATCGTGGTGGCCGTCATTCATGTGGGCCAGTGTTTCGGCCCCCATCGGCTCGACGATATCAATGCGGGTCGACAGCCCGTCGGGGACGGGGTCGGTGCTGATTTCGAGGTTGCGGGGGCGGATGCCCAGCGTGACGGATGTGCCCGGGGTGAGTTCGTTGACGCGGGGATCAACCTCGATCGTGAGGGTTTGATCGCCTGCAACGCTGAAGCTCCCCTGGCCCGGACGCTCGGATCCGGTGAAGGTGGCGGGCACCAGGTTCATTTGTGGTGTGCCGATGAAGCCCGCGACAAAGAGGTTGGTCGGGTGCTGGAACACGTTGTGGGGCGTGTCGACCTGTTCGATCCTGCCGTCGCGCATGACGGCGATGCGGTCGGCCATGGTCAAGGCTTCGAGTTGGTCATGGGTCACGATGACGGTGGGTTTTGACAGGCCCAGCAGGACCTCTTTGATTTCGCCGCGCATTTCCTCGCGCAGTTGGACGTCGAGGCGGGAGAGCGGTTCATCGAAGAGGAAGCAGCTGGGATCCCGGATGATGGAGCGTCCCACGGCGACCCTTTGTTTTTCGCCTTCGGCGAGCTGGCCCGGGGTGCGGCCCAGGATGCCGCCCAGTTGCAAGGTATCCGAGATGCGCTGAACGCGGGTTTCGATTTCATTGGCGCTGAGCCCTTCTCCGTGAAGAGGGAAGGCGAGGTTTTCGGCCACGGTCAGCGAGGGGTAGAGGGCGTAGAACTGGAACGACATTGCGACGTTGCGGTCCCGGGGGCGCAGGTCGTTGACCTGTTTGCCCTGCAGGAACACCTGGCCCTCGGTGGCGTATTCGAGCCCTGCGACCATGCGCAGGGTCGTTGTTTTGCCACAGCCCGAGGGGCCAAGGAGGCAGAGGACCTCTCCGTCTCCGACATTGAGGTCGATGGAGTCCACCGCCGTCAGTGCACCAAAGCGTTTGGTGAGTTTTTTCAGCTCGATTGTCATTTCTTGACGGTTCCGAAGGTGACGCCGCGCAGCAGCTGGTTTTGCAGGAGGAAAGTGACGAAGAAGATCGGGATCAGGAAGAGGGTCACGATGGCAGCGAGGAGGCCGTAGTCTACCCCGACCTCTCCGCCCATGGTGCGGGCCATTGCAACCGGCACGGTGCGGGTTTCGACCCCGGTGAGCAGCAAGGCAAAGAGGAACTCGTTCCAGGTCAGGATCAGTCCGAACACGAATGTGGCGGAGAGCCCGGCGAGGACCTGGGGGATACAGAAGCGGAAGAACACGCGCGATTCCGAGGAGCCGTCCATGCGGGCGGCGTCTTCGATCTCGGGGTTGAGTTCGTCAAAGAAGGATTTCACCAGCCAGACCGAGAAGGGAATGTTGAAGGCCGTGTAGAGCAGGATGATGCCCCAATAGCTGCCGGCGAGGCCGGAGAGGCGGAACATCAGGAAGATCGGGATGATGACCACGATCGGGGGCAGCATCCGGGTGGTGAGGATGATGAAGAGGTAGGTGTCATTGCCTTTGAGCGGGTAGCGCGAGAAGGCGTAGGCCGCGAGCGTGCCGACCACGATGGCGGCAGAAACCGAGACCCCGGCGATGAAGATGGAATTGAAGAAGTAGAGGGCCATGTCCGTGGCCTGGGCGGTGCCCGTGGTGATGGAGGATCGGTAGAAAACCGACACAAAGTTGTCGAGCGTCGGTGTGAAGAACAGTTTGGGTGGGACCGCCAGCGCGTCTGTGCGCGTCTTGAAGGCGGTCAGGATGATCCAAAGGACCGGGAAGAAGTAGATGAAGCCGACGACTGCGGTGATGGCCGTATAACCCCACCCCGCTTTGCCGATCTCGCGGTGTCTGCGTGCCATTAGCTTACCTCCTCTTCGCGGCGGTTGACGGCGTATAGGTACAGGTTGGTCAGCACGATCACGATGAACAGCACGATATAGGCCAGTGCAGAGGATTGGCTGGTTTTGAAGAACTGGAACCCGATGCGGTAGAGGTAGACGGCAATGGTTTCGGTTTTCGAGCCCGGGCCGCCTTCGGTGATGATGTAGACGATATCGAACAGTTTGAAGGTTTCGATGGTCCGGAACAGCACGGCGAGCAGGAGCAGGGATTTGATATAGGGAAAGGTGATGGTCCAGAAGGTGCGCCATTTGGTGGCGCGGTCGATCTCGGCCGCCTCATAGAGGTATTTGGGCACAGAGACGAGCCCGGCGAGGACCAGCAGCATCACAAAGGGCGACCACATCCAGGCATCGGCTATGACAATCCCGGCGATAGCACCGGTTGGCGTGGCCAGGAGCACGAATTTCTCGGATGAGAAAAAGTTCAGCACGTAAGAGACGATGCCGAATGTGGGTTCGTAAAACAGTTTGAAGAAGACGCCAACCGAGACGAACGAGAGCATCATGGGGGTCAGCACCAGCATCAGAACGACCCGGCGCAGCGGGAACGCCTTGGCAAAGAGCAGGGCCAGCAGAAAGCCGACGATCAGTTGCAGCAACACCGAGGAACCCACGATGACGGCCGTGGTCTGGAAGCGTTCCCAGACCTTTTCGTCGGTCAGAACGTCGGCATAGTTGTCGAGGCCCTTGAACTTGGGCACGCGGGTGCTGGATGCCTTGTAGTTGAAAAAGCTGAGCCCGAAGGACCACAGAAGCGGAAATATGTTCATCACAAAGAGGATCGTCAGAGCCGGAGCCACCAGGAGCGCACCGCGCCTTTTGGGGTCCAACAGCCAGGCGATAAAGCCGCCTTGTGTGCCCGATACATCTGCCATCATTGCCTCGTTAAGAAATTCAATGGAAGGGAGGGGTCCGACAGGATGCCGGACCCCAAGGGTTTGAAATTATTGGATCATGTCGATTTCTTCCAGCAGCTCCTGCTGGAATGCGGCGACAGCGTCCAAGGCTTCCTTGGCAGAGATCTGGCCTGTGATCGCCTTGTCGAACTCTTCTTGCTGCTGGGTGAGCATTTCGAAGAATTCAGGGATGTGCCAGACGTCTTTCTGCCAGTCGATCATTTCGACATGGGCCCGGTTCCATGGGCGCAGATCGTTGTAGCCGGGATCGGCCATAACGCTCATCAGGCCTGACTGACCGCCATTGGCCACAGCTTCGAGCTGAACATCGGGGCTGAGCCACCATTTCACCACGTTCAACGCCTCGTTGACGACCTCGTCGCTGTTCCAGGTGGTCAGAACGAAGGGCTGGCCGCCAATGTTGCCGGTGCGGTCAATGGATCCATCTGCCTTGCGGCTGCCAGGAGCTGGGCCGAAGGAGGATTTGTCATGGACCTTGGAGGCGCTGGGATCCAGCACAGGTTCACCCAGCCCGACCCAGTCGATGATCGCGCCGACTTTGCCTTGCATGTAGAGATCCTGGATCACGAAGATATCCATCTGGCCGGTTTTGGCCACGGGTGGCATGTACTGCAGGTAGCTGAGGAATTCGTCGAAAGCTGCGACTGCGATGTCGGAGTTTACGACACCTTCGGCCTGGGCTTCGGGTGCCTTGGATTCGTCCCAGATATCGCCGCCTTGCTGCCAGACGAAGGCGTTGACCTGCATCGAGGAGAAGTCATAGCCCTTGCCCGCCTGATAGGCGATGCCGTAGAAATCGTCGTCCAGCACTTCGCCGGCGAGCATTTCGCCCTTGGACCGCTGGAAGAATTCGCCGATCTGACCCCATTTGGTCCAATCTGTGTCCTGCCAGTCTTCGTATGAGCAGGGCAGGTTGGTGCCGTATTTTGCCTCGAACGCCGCCATTTCACCTTCGTCGCAGAAGATGTCGTTGCGATAGAAGGTGACATAGGTGTCGGGGAATTGGGGGAAGCCGTAATAGTTCACACCGGGCGCCGGGACCTGGCCGATTTCTTCCAGCTGCGCGCGGGTCTTGTGCGGGTAGGTGGAATAGGCCGAGACGAGAGCCGGGTGCAGATCCTGAAGGATTGCGGTCAGCTCTGGGTCGGCGGCGATACGGTCGGTCAGGTCAAGATAGTATCCGCCCTCGACAAAGGCACCGAGCCACTGGCTGTCGGTGACGATCATCTGGTATTTCTGTTCACCCGATGTCAGCGACGCGGCGACGCGCTCGTAAAAGCTGGGCCATGGGATGAAGTCCATTTCCAGCACGGTGTTGTGACCGCCGGGGGATTTGTAGGATTTGTCAAAGGCCTCTTTCATGAAGCGGGTTGGTGGCCAATCCGGGGCCGCCATGGTGATCGTGATGTCCGCCGAGAGCACGGGGCTGGCCCCGATGCCGGCCGCAAGGACGGTCGCACCCATCAGGGTGCTGATCATGTTACGTGTTTTCATATTCTCCTCCACTTAAACGAATGTTGGTCCTGGTTTTGGCTGCTTTCTTGTTTTTAGATGTTGTCAGCCAGCGCCCATCCGGGCGCCGGTTGTGGTGTCAAAGACGTGCAGATCGGTCGGATCAAACGCGACTTCGATTGTTTCGCCGACCTGGTATTGGGCGGCGACCTCCTCTCGCAGGACCATTTTCATGGTCGCGTCCTGCGTTGCGACATCCATGACCGTCACGTCTCCGAGCGGTTCGGTCAGGTGGATTCGGGCGCTGAACCGGGCGGACCGGGGCGAGTTATCCTGGGCCAGTTCAATATCATGCGGGCGCAGGCCCAGAGTCACGGGCTGGCCGGATCCGACGCCTTGGGCCGGGATCGGGCCGGGCAGGAACGGCAGGGTGATCTGACCGTCGGCCGAGCCGGTGGTTTTCAGAAAGTTGATGGGCGGGGAGCCGACCATTTGTGCCACAAAGAGATCCTGGGGCATCTGGTAGAGGTCGCGGGGGGTGCCCACGGCGACGACTTTGCCGTCCTGGATCACACCGACGCGCTGGCCCATGGTGAGCGCTTCGAGCTGGTCCGGCGTGGCGTAGAGCATGGTCATGCCCAATTCGCGATGCAGGCGTTTGAACTCGGCGCGCATGTCGTGGCGCAGTTTTGCGTCCAGGTTGGTGAGCGGTTCGTCCAGCAGCAGCAGCTTCGGGCGGCGCACGATGGCGCGGCCGATGGCGACGCGTTGCTGTTCGCCCCCCGAGAGGGTTGTTGTCTTGCGGTCAAGCGTGTGGGTGACGCGCAGGAGTTCGGCGACCTCTTCGACCCGCTTTTTGACGGCAGAGGAAGGTTGCCCGTCCCGCACCAGCGGATGGGCCAGGTTGGCGCGCACTGTCATATGTGGATAGAGCGCGAATGTCTGAAAGATCATCGACATGCCACGGCCCTGGACCGGGGCGTTGGTGACGTCCTGGCCGGCGAATTCGACGCTGCCGCCTGCCAGCTCTTCGAGGCCGGAGATGGCGCGCAGGGTTGTGGTTTTGCCCGAGGAGGACGCGCCGAGCAGGCAGAAGTATTCACCGTCGGCGATATCAAACGAGACGCTGTCGAGGGCGACAACAGGGCCGAATTCGCGGCGTAGGTTGCGGACGCGCAGTTCAGACATTTACCCAAGCTCCGTTGCGGTTGGAGGATCGGACGCAGGCATCGACAAAGGTGACACCGGCGAGGCCGTCCTGGATGGTTGGATAGAGGACGTCAGCGGGCGGCTCGCGCCCGTCGCGGTGGGCCGCGATGGCGTCGGCGGCCTCGGTATAGATGGTTGCGAAGCCTTCGAGATAGCCTTCGGGGTGGCCAGGGGGCACGCGGCTGACGCGGTTTGCGGCGTCACCTGCGCCGGCGCCGTTGCGGGTGATGAGGCGTTTTGGTTCTCCCAGAGGGGTGTGCCAGAGGTAGTTTGGATCCTCCTGGGACCATTCCAGCCCGCCCTTGGTGCCGTAGACGCGCAGGCGCAAGGCGTTTTCATTGCCTGGCGCGACCTGGCTGGCCCAGAGCATGCCCTTGGCCCCGCCGATGAAGCGCATCATCACATGGGCGTTGTCGTCGAGCTTGCGCCCGTCGACAAATGTGCTGAGGTCGGCGGACAGGCTGTCGAGGGTCAGACCGGAGACAAAGCAGGCGATGTTATAGGCATGGGTGCCGATGTCACCGATGGCGCCGCCGGCGCCCGAGCGGTTCGGATCGGTGCGCCATTCGGCCTGTTTCAGACCGGTGTCTTCCAGCGGGGTAGAGAGCCAGTCCTGTGGATACTCGACCTGGACCAGGCGAATGTCGCCCAGCTCTTTTGCGGCGACCATGGCGCGCGCCTGCCGGGTCATCGGGTAGCCGGTGTAATTATGGGTCAGTACAAAGAGCGCGTTGGATTTGAGCGCTGCCTTGGTGAGGCTTTTGGCCTCGGACAATGTGCCGGTGAGGGGTTTGTCGCAGATCACGTGAATGCCACGGCGCAGGAACTCTTTGGCGACGGGCGCATGCATGTGGTTGGGGGTCACGATGGCGACGGCCTCGATACCTTCTTTCAGGCGGGCTTCGCGGACGGCCATTTGTTTGAAGTCCGTATAGGCCCGGTCGGATGCGATGCCGAGGTCTGCGGCGCTGTCCAATGCCTTTTGCGGCGTGGAGCTGAACGCGCCCGCGACCAGGTCATAGCGGCCATCCAGCCGGGCGGCGATGCGGTGGACGCCGCCGATGAAGGCATCGCGCCCGCCACCGACCATGCCCAGTCTGATACGGTCTGCCATCAGGAGATCCCCAGAATACGCTTGTTGGCCGCGTCATCGGTGCCGCCGGAGGCGAAATCGTCAAAGGCGACCTCGGTCACGCGAATGATGTGATCCTGGACGAAGGCCGCACCTTCGCGGGCGCCGTCCTCGGGGTGTTTGAGGCAGCATTCCCATTCGACAACGGCCCAGCCGTCAAAGTCATTGGCGGCCATCTTGGAGAAGATTGCGCCGAAATCGACCTGCCCGTCGCCCAGCGAACGGAATCGGCCGGCGCGGTCGACCCAGGGCTGGAAGCCGGAGTAGACGCCCTGGCGTCCGGTTGGGTTGAACTCGGCATCCTTGACGTGGAACATTTTGATCACGTCCTTGTAGATGTCGATATTGTCGATGTAGTCGAGGCATTGCAGGACGTAATGCGACGGGTCGTACAGCATGCAGGCGCGGGCGTGATTGCCGGTGCGCTCCAGGAACATTTCGTAGGTCACGCCGTCGTGGAGGTCTTCTCCGGGGTGGATTTCGTAGCAGACATCGACGCCGTTCTCTTCGGCATGATCGAGGATGGGGCGCCAGCGTTTTGCGAGTTCGTCAAAGGCGGTTTCAACCAAGCCCGCCGGGCGTTGTGGCCAGGGGTAGAGGAACGGCCAGGCCAGAGCGCCGGAGAATGTGGCCATCTGGTTGACGCCTAGGTTGCGCGAGGCGCTGATGCATTTCTTGACCTGATCGACCGCCCATTCCTGGCGGGCGGCGGGGTTGCCGCGCACATGCGGGGCGGCGAAGCCGTCAAATGCTTCGTCATAGGCGGGGTGTACGGCGACCAGTTGCCCCTGGAGGTGGGTGGACAGATCCGTGATTTCCACGCCGTTCGCGGCGGCCACGCCCTTGAGGTCATCGCAATACCCCTGAGAGCTGGCGGCGGTATCGAGATCAATCAACCGCGCGTCCCAACTGGGTATCTGGACACCGGCATAGCCGCAATCTGCGGCCCATTTTGTGATGTTTTCCCAGCTGTCGAAGGGGGCTTCGTCGCCGGCGAACTGCGCCAGAAACAGCGCAGGTCCCTTGATAGTTTTCACGTGTTATCCTCCCAAAAAACACGCGGGCTGCCGCTAGGGCAGATTGTCCCGCATAAATATCTCGATCCTGATGCGTTCCTGCTTTTCGTTCAGTGATGTGCCGTCGCAAAGACTCTTGAGGATACGTACTGCGCTGCGCACCTCATGGCTAGGGTCTTGTGCAAGGACGGCGTCAATCTCTCCTGCGATCAGGGCGGCGCGGCTGTGTGGTGAAAGTTCGGTGGTGATCACCGAGAGTGTGTTGGGGTTTTCGCGCAGCGCCTGAAGCACGCCACGGGTGCCGCCGCCGATGGAATAGAGGCCGACCACATTCGGGTGGTCTTTGAAGAGTGCGGCCAGTTTTGTGGCGACAAGCTCGGATGATTCTTCGCCTTCGATCCAGGGCAGGACGGTGAGGTGTGGGCATTCGGCGCGCATGACCTGTTCGAATCCCATGCGCCGTTCGACGTGGTCGCGCAGCGTGCCGGAACCGGCGACAACTGCGATCTCGCCCTGAGGGGCGTGGACGAAGCGTTTGAGCAGGCTGCCGGCGACCCGACCGGCGGCCACATTGTCGATTCCGACAAAGCGTTCGCGTCCCGAAGTTGGGGCGTCAGAGATGAAGGTGACGACGTGAATGCCCTTATCTCTAAGCTGATTGATGGTGTCACGCACCAGTTGGCTTTCGACGGCGACCA
Source organism: Marinibacterium sp. (assembly GCA_034670145.1). Taxonomy (GTDB): domain Bacteria; phylum Pseudomonadota; class Alphaproteobacteria; order Rhodobacterales; family Rhodobacteraceae; genus HXMU1420-2. The sequence goes on along the minus strand of JAXMOA010000001.1, from coordinate 224,273 downwards.
TGGCCAGACCATCGCCGACGTCATCCCCCAGGCGTTCAACCTCGGCCACGATGGCGCTGGGGTCCAGGGGGGGGACGGCGATCATGTTCACGTCGATTCGGTCGCGGGAGAAGAGGGTTTTGGCCTCTTCTATTTCGGCGCGGATATCGCCAAAAAATGCGGTCTCGCCCGAGGGAACGATGAAGGTAAAGCGGTAGCTGCGTCGCCGTGCCAGGGTGGCGGCGGCGTGGTCGCGTTCGAAGTTGAGTTGCTCCATGGCACGGGTGACGCGTTCGACCGTGCTGTTGCGAACGCCTTTGCGGTTGTTCAGCACGCGATCAACGGTCGCCAAGCTGACGCCGGCGGCGTCAGCCACATCCTGAGCAGTAATACGAGCCATAAATCCTCCCAATGTGGTAAAGCCTGAGGTATGAATTGAGGTGCGTCAAGCAGAAATGAGATTCGCGCACCTCAGCGAAGGGAGGGAGATAGACAATGCTCATAGGAATTCACAGCGCCCTAACGCCGGATTTGTTGCGATACCTGCGTGCCATGGGGCATGGCGATGAGATCGTGATCGTGGATGCCAATTTCCCGGGCGATTCTTGTGCCCAACGGATCGAACGGTTGCCTGGGCTTTCGGCCACGGATGCGTTGCGGGCGATTTTGTCGATCATGCCGCTGGATACGTTTGTGGAGCATCCTGCACGGGTGATGGAAGTGGTCGGCCAGGCGGATGCTGTGCCGCCGATCGTGACGGAGTTTCAGGAGGTGATCAACGGTCATGCCAGCGATCCCTGTCCTGTCTTTGCGGTGGAGCGGCATGCGTTTTATGTCGAGGCGCGCAAGGCCTATTGTATTGTGCAGACGGCAGAGACCCGGCTTTATGGAAACATCATATTGTCCAAGGGGATTGTGCCGCCAGAGGCCGGGCAAGACTGAGGACAGACAAGACTAAGGGCGGGCTTGCCTCTGAGGGGGGCGAGGCGTTCTATTTGTAAGGTCCGGGTTCGGCCCGGGTTGGTTGCGACAGGAGGAGCATGAGTTGCAGACGAAGAAGATCATCAATGAAGGCGGGGATGCCGTAGACGAGATGCTGGATGGCATATTGCTGGCGCATCACGATGTTCTGCGGCGCGCTGAAGGGACCGGGCGGGCGATTATTGCGCGCGACGGGCCGCGCCCGGGCAAGGTCGGGTTGATGATTGGCGGCGGTTCAGGTCATGAGCCGAGTTTTGTGGGCTTTGTCGGCCGTGGTTTGGCCGATGCTGCGGCGGTGGGCAATGTGTTCGCCTCTCCGCCGCCGGATCCGGCCCTGGAGAGCGTGAAAGAGATAGATGGCGGTGCCGGTGTCTTGTTCATGTATGGCAACTATGCCGGGGACGTGATGAATTTCGATATGGCGGCCGAGATGGCTGCGATGGATGACATCGAGGTGCGCACGGTTCTGACCACGGATGATATCGCCTCGGCCCCGCGCGACGAGGTCGAAAAGCGGCGCGGGGTGGCGGGCAATTTCTTTATCTTCAAGGCTGCCGGTGCGGCGGCTGACGAAATGATGACACTGGACGAGGTGGAGCGCGTGGCGCGCCATGCCAATGCGCGGACCTTTACGATGGGGGTGGCGCTGTCTCCGTGTTCGTTGCCGCAGACGCGCAGTTTCAATTTCGAGCTGGGTCCCGACGAGATGGAGGTTGGCATGGGGATTCATGGCGAGCCGGGGATCGAGCGGGGGCCGTTGAAAAGTGCCGATGAGATTACCGACCAGATCATGGACCGTATTCTGGACGAAATGGGCGCTGCAAAGGGCGACCGGGTGGCAGTGCTGGTGAATTCGCTGGGCGCGACTCCGTTGATGGAGTTGTACATCATGAACCGGCGGGTTCAGGCGCGTTTGGCCGAGGCCGGGTTGGAAACCCATGCGACCTGGGTTGGGAACTATTGCACCTCGTTGGAGATGGCCGGGGCCTCGATTACGGTGATGCATTTGGATGAAGAGTTGACACGGTTGGTGGATCGCCCCTGTCATTGTGCCATGTTTCGGGTGGTTTGATCATGAGTGAGTGGACTTCGGTGGATTTAATTGCGGCTTTTGAGGCTGTTGCGCAGAGCATGACAGACAACCGCGATGCGCTATGTGCATTGGATGGAGAGATCGGTGACGGCGATCACGGCGTTGCGATGGAGCTGGGCTTTGTCGCGGCGCGGGATGCGTTGGGGGGACTGGACGAAGGCGCGGAGCCGACGTTGATTTTCAATACGGCGGCAAAGGCATTTCTGTCCGGTGTCGGGGCGTCCTGTGGGCCGCTCTATGCCACGGCGCTGATGCGGGCCGGGGCCGCGTTCAAGGGGCGGACGGACCTGAGTGATGCGGATGTGCCCGCATTGGTGGCCGCGATGGCCGAAGGGATCGCCCATCGCGGCAAGGCGCAGGTTGGAGACAAGACCATGCTGGATGTCTGGCATCCGGCCGGGGAGGCGGCCGCGGAGGGTGGCTGGCCTGCGGCGATTGCAGCGGCGGAGGCGGCTGCGGAGCGGACGAAAGAGATGCCGGCCAAATTGGGGCGGGCGGCGCGATTGGGAGATCGCTCGATTGGACATATGGATCCCGGTGCGGCCTCGGCTGTGCTGGTTATCAAAGCGCTGGCGGGCCAGTTGGCCTGATCCCGGCAAGGGAGGAAAGACATGACGCATTTCATCAATGGCCGTGACAATCTGGTGACGGAGGCGATTGACGGCGTATTGCGGGCATCCGGGGGCCGGTTGGCCCGGTTGGATGGGTATCCGCATATCAAGGTGGTTGTGCGTGCCGATTGGGACCGTTCGAAAGTGGCGCTGATCTCGGGTGGGGGATCGGGCCACGAGCCGTCCCATGCGGGCTTTGTCGGGCAGGGCATGTTGACGGCGGCGGTCTGCGGAGAGGTCTTTGCCTCGCCTTCTGTGGATGCGGTGCTGGCCGGGATTCTGGCCGTGACCGGAGATGCGGGCTGTTTGCTGATTGTAAAGAATTACACCGGGGACCGGTTGAATTTCGGGTTGGCGGCAGAGCGGGCGCGGGTTTTGGGGCGCAAAGTGTCGATGGTTGTGGTCGATGACGATGTGGCCTTGCCGGATTTGCCGCAACCGCGCGGCGTGGCCGGGACGATTTTTGTGCACAAGATCGCCGGGGCGCTGGCCGAGGCTGGCGCGGATCTGGAGGCGGTGACGCAGGCGGCGCAGGATGTCATTGGGGATGTTGCCTCGATCGGGATGTCGCTGGATACCTGTCATGTTCCCGGATCGCCCAAGGAAATGCGGATTGCAGAAGGGCATGCGGAGCTGGGGTTGGGCATTCATGGAGAGCCCGGCGTTCAGCAGGTGCCGTTTGAAGGCGCGGCGCAGGCGCTGGATCTGGTGGTGGATCGGCTGGCGGCCATGCTGGACGAGGGGCCGCATGTGGTGCTGTTGAACAATCTGGGCGGCGCGACCGGGCTGGAGATGTCGGTGCTGGCCGAGGCGCTGTGCCAGTCGGCTTTGTCGGATCGGATTGCCTGGATGGTGGGGCCTGCGCCGTTGATGACGGCATTGGATATGCATGGGTTTTCGCTGTCGGTGCTGCCGGTGGACGACATGCGGCTGGCCGCGCTGCGTCTGGCGGTAGAGCCAGCGGCCTGGCCCGGGTGTCACGCGGTTGCGCCCTTGGTGGTGCAGCCTATGCCCGAGGGGCTGTCGCCCGCGATCTGGTCGCCGTCAGAGGACCTGACGATGCGCGGGTTGCTGATGGCCTGTTGCGAGGTCCTGACGGCGGCTGAGGCCGATTTGAACGCTCTGGATGCCAAATCCGGGGACGGGGATACAGGCTCGACCGTTGCGACGGCGGCGCGGGCTTTGGTGAGTGCTGTGGATTTCCTGCCATTGGGGGATCGGGCTGCGTTGTGTCGTGCTGTGGCGCAGGAGTTGAGCCAGGCGATGGGCGGATCATCCGGTGTTTTGCTGGCGATCTTCTTTGCGGCCGCTGGAGAGGCCCTGGCAGAGGGGGCTGGCGGTGTGCAGGCGCTGCGGGCCGGGTTGACGCGGATCCAGCAGATTGGCGGTGCTGCGCCCGGTCATCGGACGATGATTGATGCGTTGCATCCGGCGTTAGAGGCCTTGCCCGAGGGGCTGGAGGCCGCGGCGGCGGCGGCGCGGGAAGGGGCAGAGCTGACGGCGACGATCACGCGGGCCAAGGCCGGGAGGGCGGCCTATGTGTCTGCGGAGGCGTTGAGCGGGCAGGTTGACCCGGGCGCGGAGGCTGTGGCGCGGGTGTTTGAGCATTTGGCCAAGGGGCTGCGCAACTGATGTGACATCTGGTTGGGCCCTGTTGCGTCATCGAGGGAGAGTTTTGTTCGTACTTTAGGGAGGAAAAAGCATGGATGTTGCATCACCGCAGGGTCGGGTCTCGACCTGGTTGGCGAAATTCGGGGACGCCCTGGCGGCCCGGGATATGGAGGCGCTGAAGGGTCTGTTCGCGCCGGATTGTTATTGGCGCGATTTGGTGGCCTTTACCTGGAACATCAAGACGATGGAGGGCCGCGATGCGATCGCGGCGATGGCGGCAGAGACGCTGGACCATATCAACCCGACCCTATGGCAGGTCGATGGCGAGGCCACCGAAGCGGATGGGGTGACCGAGGCCTGGATCACGTTCGAGACGGATACGGTGCATGGGCGGGGGCATCTGCGCCTGAACGACGAAGGCTGCTGGACCTTGTTGACGACGGCTCAGTCCCTGGTCGGGCATGAAGAGAGCCAGGGGCGCACCCGCGAGCATGGTGTAAACCACAAGGCCGATCCGAACCGCGAGACATGGTTGGAAGCACGAGAGAGGGAAGCGGAGGCGCTGGGATATAGCGAGCAGCCTTATTGTGTGATCATCGGCGGCGGTCAGGGTGGCATTGGTCTGGGCGCGCGTTTGCGGCGCAACGGGGTGCCGACGATTATTGTGGAAAAGAACGAGCGGGCGGGCGACAGTTGGCGCAATCGCTACAAGTCTTTGTGTCTGCATGACCCGGTCTGGTACGATCATTTGCCCTATCTGCCGTTTCCGGACCATTGGCCGGTGTTTGCCCCCAAGGACAAGCTGGGCGATTGGCTGGAGAGCTATACGCGGATCATGGAGCTGAACTACTGGGTCAAGACCAGCTGTAAGTCTGCCCGTTATGATGCGGACAAGAAAGAATGGGAGGTCATCGTTGAGCGCGATGGCGAGACCGTCGTGTTGCGGCCCAAGCAACTGGTGCTGGCGACCGGCATGTCGGCGGTGCCCAATATGCCGGATCTGCCCGGTATGGATGAATTCGAGGGCGACTTGCATCATTCCTCCGCCCATCCTGGTCCGGATGCCTACAAGGGCAAGAAAGCGGTTGTGATCGGGTCGAACAATTCGAGCCACGACATCTGTGCGGCCTTGTGGGAGGCCGGAGCCGAAAGCGTTACGATGGTGCAGCGGTCCTCGACCCATATCGTCAAGTCAGAGACCTTGATGGATATCGGACTGGGGGCGCTTTACTCCGAAGAGGCGGTGGCGAGTGGAATTGATCATCACACGGCTGACCTGATCTTTGCGTCCTTGCCCTATCGGGTGCTGCCGGCGGTGCAGATCCCGCTGTATGAGCAGATGAAGGAACGGGACGCGGATTTCTATGATCGTCTGGAGAAGGCTGGTTTCCAGCTGGATTGGGGCGATGATGGCAGTGGTCTGTTCATGAAGTATCTGCGGCGCGGGTCGGGGTACTATATTGATGTCGGTGCATCCGAGTTGATCGCCGATGGCGAGATCAAGCTGGCGCATGGTCAGGTCGCCCGTGTGACCAAGACGGGTGTTGTTTTGGAGGATGGCACCGAGCTGGAAGCGGATGTGATCGTGTTTGCGACGGGCTATTCGTCGATGAACGGATGGGCGGCGCAGCTGATCAGCCAGGAGGTGGCCGACAAGGTTGGCAAGGTTTGGGGCCTGGGGTCGGACACGACCAAGGATCCTGGCCCCTGGGAGGGCGAGCAGCGCAATATGTGGAAGCCGACCCAACAGGAGGCCCTGTGGTTTCATGGCGGCAACCTGCACCAGTCGCGGCATTATTCGCAGTTCCTGGCCCTGCAATTGAAGGCCCGGATGGAGGGGATAGATACCCCCGTCTACGGCCTGCAAGAGGTCTATCACAAAGGTTGACGCCCTGTTCAGACCAGACGCCCCGGGTGGGCGTCTGGTCGGTTATCGGCGTTTGTGCCGCGCTCAGGAAAACGCGAGCAGGCGACCTATGGGGATCTCCTTGATCACCTCGGGGGTGCCGAGAGGGACGTAAGTGACCTGCAGGCCGCCCGGCAGCAGATCGCACAGGGCGAAGGCGGTGCCCTGGATAACGGACAAGGTGTCCGAGCGGGTGACGTCCACCGAAGATTGTTGACCGGTGTTCACGACCAGCGGAATCTGGTTCCACATTGCAAAACGGTTGAGGTGGATATGGCCGCTGAGCACGGCCAACACATTTTGCCCTTTGAGCAGGTCGGCCAGTTGGTCGGTGCTGTGTTGATCCAGATGGGCCCAGTTGTGGTTGGACATCGGGTCCAGCCGGGGCGGGTGATGTACCACGACCAGCTTGGGCAGTTCCGGGTGCCGGGCGAGGCAGGTCTGGACGAATTGCAACTGGCCGCTGTCCAGAGCGCCGCTGACCTGGCCGGGGACTGCGCTGTCCACGGCAATGATGTGGATGCCGGCAAGGACGCGGTCCTGATCGACGGGCCCGTCCGGAGCGGCCGGATGCCCGGGAAAGGCGGTATGCCAGGCAGCGCGGTTGTCATGGTTTCCAAGGGTCATGAAAACGGGGATGTCGCAGCTGTCGAACCGCTGGGCAAGGTGGCGATAGCTGGCGAGGTCTCCGATATTGGTCAGATCGCCGGAGGCAATGATAAAGTCGGGTCTTGGCGACAGCCGATCCGCAATTTCGAGCGCATGTTCCAGGGTGGCGACAGTGTCTGTTTGTTGAGAAGGATCGTCGGTTTCGGGCGCGGTGATGTGCAGGTCGGTCAGGTGTAGAAATCGGGTCATGGCTGGGGATCCTGTTCAGAGAGCCAAGGGGTGTTTGCGGTTGCGGAAAAGCGGGCTGCAGACAGCAGCATCTGCGTGTATTCATGGCGTGGCCGGGTCAGGATGCCTTGTGCGTTGCCCTGTTCCACCACACGCCCCTGACGCAGCACCAGCAGGCTGTCGCACAGGCTGGAAACCACCGCGAGATCGTGGCTGATGAACACTATGGCGAGCCCGGTTTCATCGTGCAAGTCCATCAACAGGTTCAGAATCTGAGCGCGGACAGAGACATCCAGGGCCGAGACCGCCTCGTCCGCGACCAGCAGGCGGGGGTTGGTGATGATGGCACGGGCGATCGCGATGCGTTGGCGTTGGCCGCCCGAGAATTCATGCGGAAAACGGTCTGAATCCGAAGCGCTCAGTCCGACGCGCTCCAATGTGTTTGCCACCCGTTGGCTGATGGTGGCGGAATCCCGGCGGGCCCGGCGCGCGCGCAGGGGCTGGGCGATGGACCAGCCGACGGACCGGCGGGGGTCGAGGGAGCTGAACGGATCCTGGAAGATCATCTGGAAGTCCGGGCGGCGGTGGCGCAGGGCGCGGGCCGAGAGTGTGGCCAGGTCGTCTCCGTCAAAGAAGATCTGGCCGGCATCCGGGCGCTCGAAGCCCATGATCAGCCGGGCGAGAGTGGATTTTCCCGATCCGGATTCGCCAATGATCCCGATGGTTTCCCCGGGCGCGAGCGTGAGCGAGACATCGTCGAGCGCCGTCAGGGGGGCGCGCGCGCGCAGCAATTTCTGCCGGGGTTGCGGGTAGCGGCGGGTCAGGCCCTGGATGCGCAGCAATGTCATGGGGTGCCTGTGGTGAGCCTGTGGCAGGCGGCGGTATGTGAATTTTTCAGCTGGGTTTTGGGGGGCCGTGTCGTGGCGCAGATGGGCAGTTCGACCGGGCAACGCCCTGCAAAGCGGCAACCTGGGGGCAGGTCCGCCAGGCCGGGCACCGTGCCGGGTATCACCGGCAGACGACGGCGCAGGTGCCCGGGTTCAAGCGGTGGGCGTGCGGCAAGCAAGCCTTGCGTATATGGATGGCGGGGGGTCGAGAGCAGCGCGGCAACGGGGCCGGCTTCGACGATCTCTCCGCCATACATGACGGCAAGGTCATCGACCGTTCGGGCGACAGCCGCAAGATCATGGCTTATGAACATCAACGCCATGCCGCGATTGCGCGATAGCCGCACCAGCAGGTCGGTGATGCGCCGGGCGACATGCGCGTCGAGTGCGGTGGTGGGTTCGTCTGCGATGAGGAGTTTCGGATTGCAGGCCAATGCCAGTGCAATCAGAACCCGTTGGCGTTGCCCGCCAGACAAGCTGTGGGGATAGGCGGCGATCTTTGCCTGCGGGTCCTGGATGCCGGTCTCGTCAAAGAGGGCGATGGCGCGGTTGAGGGCCTGCTCTTGACTAAGGCCAAGATGCTGCCGCAAGGGGTCCATCACCGTATCCCCGACGCGGCGCAAGGGGTTGAGAGCGGCCATCGGTTCCTGAAAGATCATAGCGATCTGGCGCGCGCGCAGGGCCCGCCAGGCGGCGTCATTGGCCCCGGTCATATCGCGGCCCTGGATGGTGATTTGACCCAAAAGCGCGGCCTCTTGCGGCAGCATTCCCATCAAGGCGAGGCCGAGCATGGATTTACCGGATCCGGATTCACCAACAATGCCGAGCCGTTGTCCCGGCGAGACGGACAAAGAGATATCGCGCAGGGCCTGGGCGGCGCCGATCTGAACAGTCAAGGTCTTTGTCTGGATCATGGTCGGGCCTGCCTGCGTCGCGATTGCGGGCGGCGGTTTTGGCGAAGGCGCGGGTCTGTCATATCTCGTAACCCGTCGCCGAGCAGCCCGAAACCCAGCACGGTGATGATGATGCACAGACCTGGATAGATGGCGAGCTGTGGGGCGAGGTACATCAGGGTTTGCGCCTGGCTGAGCATCCGCCCCCAGGACGCCAGCGGCGGCTGGGCGCCCAGCCCCAGATAAGAAAGCGCCGCTTCGGCCAGGATGGCGACGGCGAATTCTATGGTGGCCTGAACGATCAGCACGGCAGCGATGTTGGGCAGAATGTGGTCCAGGGTCAAACGCCATTTGGTTTGCCCTGCGGCCTGACCCGCGCGCAGGAAGTCCCGGGTCCAGATCTGATTGGCGGCGCTGCGCGCAACGCGGACAAAAATCGGGATGTTGATAAAGGCGATGGCAAAGATAGCATTGCTGAGCGATGGGCCAAAGGCGGCGGCCAACAGGATGGCAAACAAAAGCGCAGGAAAGGCGAACCCCAGATCGGTCAGGCGCATCAGCGTGGTTTCGACCCAGCCTCCCTTCGCCGAAGCAAGCAGCCCGAGCGCAGTGCCTATGCTGCCACCTATGCCAACAGAGGCAAAGGCCACAGCGAGCGAGTTGACAGAACCGGCCATGAGCAAGCTCAACACGTCGCGCCCAAGCTGATCTGTCCCAAGCCAGTTTTCGGGTGAAGGCGGGCGAAATTTCGCAGAAATTTCGAGGAGCGTGACGTCGTAAGGAGTCCACACCAGAGCCAGCAGCGCGACGAAAGTGACCATGCCGACCAGAGCCAGACCGAGCCGCAAATGAATGGGTGCGGGCTGTTTCATGTCAGGCGCGACCTCAGGCGGGGGTCGATGAGGGCATAGGCGATGTCGACCAGAAAATTGGCGGTGACGACAATCGCCGCAAAAAACACGACCAGGGCTTGCACTGTGAACAGGTCCCGGTTGGCGATGGATTGAAACATCAGCCGTCCAAGGCCGGGCAGGTAAAATACGTTCTCGATGACAATCGTGCCAGTGACCACACCGGCGACCTGCATACCTATGATGGTGACGATGGGCACAAGGGCGTTTGGCAGAATGTGCTGGCGCCAGATTCGTGTCGGGGCCAGGCCCGTGGCGCGGGCCGTGCGGACAAAATCCAGGCGCATGACTTCGAGCGCAGAGGACCGTGTGACCCTGGCCAGCACGGCCGATTGGACCAGCGCCAAGGCGGTGGTGGGCAGGATTAGGGAACGCAAGGCCAGCAGCGGTTCATCCCAGCCCGGAAAGCCACCTGGAGGCAGCCATCGCAGGTTTACGGCAAACAGCAGGACCAGCAAGAGCGACAACCAGAATGCCGGGATCGCAATGCCCAATTGACTGAATACCATGATGGCCCAATCGCCGGCACGACCATGCTGTGCCGCAGCCAGTATGCCAAAGGTCACGCCCAGCCCAACCGTGGCCAGCATGCCCAGGGCCGCCAGTGACAGGGTAAGCGGTAGACGTTCGACGATCAGCTCGGACACGGGCACGCGGAAAAAATAGCTGGTGCCAAAATCGCCCCGCAGCGCGTCCCCCATCCAGTCGAGGTAGCGCAGCCAGGCCGGTTGATCGAGACCCAGCTCGGCGCGCAGGGTTGCGCGGACTTCCGGCGTGCTGTCGATGCCAAGGATGGTAATGGTCGGATCGCCTGGCAATATGTTCATCACGGCGAACACGATCCCCGAAACAGCAAAGATCGTAGCCAGAAACCCTATGGTGCGGCGGATGAGAAAAAGAAGCATTCTGTGATCTGCCGGGGCGTAAACCGCCCCGGTCCATTTTGGGGCGGTGTTATTGGATGTGGACACCCGCCAAAGGTTGGAACAACACTGGCGAGGCCGCCCAGAACCCCGAAACGCCACTGTGATAGACGCCCAGCTTTGGCAGCTGGAAGAGGAAGCCGTGGATGGCATTCTGGGCAATGAAACTTTGCGCCTCTTTCAGCAAATCGGTGCGTTTTGCCATGTCGGTTTCGGTTTTGATCTGGGCCCAGAGCGCGTCGAAATCGTCAGACTGATAGCCGTAGAAGTAATCCTTGCCGCGCGCGAAGTTGCCCAGGTCGTTCGGAGAGGTATGGGCAATAATGGTCATGTCGTAGTTTTTCTTTTTGTAGACTTCGTCGATCCAGAAGCCCCATTCGACATTTTCCAGTTTGACGGTGACACCGGCCTTGGCCAGTTCGGCCTGGATGATCTCGCCCGAGCGGGTGGCGTATTTGAAGGGGGGCACACGCAGGGTGATTGTCTGTTTGACGCCGGCCTGTTTGAACAGCTCGGCTGCTTTGGCGGTGTCATGCGGGTAGAGGCCGGTCATGTCCACATAGGCGGGGCCATGCGGGGGGTAGAAGCTGCCGATCGGGACGGCCTTGCCGTACATCGCGCCCTCGATGATTTCGTCGCGGTCGATGGCATAGCTGACGGCCTGGCGGGCTGCGAGCGAGTCAAAGGGTGGTTTGGAATTGTTGAGGGCCAGAATGACCTCGCCCTCGGTCGAGCCGACAACGACGTCAAAGCGGGGATCCGCATCGAATTGCTCCAGCAACTCGGGGGCGGGGAAACCCGGGAATGCGTCGATCTCTTCGGCCATGAGCGCGGCGGTGGCTGCAGCCGGGTCGGTGATGAACCGGAACTGGACGCTGTCCAGTGTCACGGCATCGGCATCACGGTAGTCGGTGAATTTTGCCAGTGTCAGGCGGTCTCCACGGGTCCAGCTGTCGAATTTGAACGGGCCGGTGCCGATAGGGGCGGTGGCGTTGGTGTCCGCGCTTTCCGGAGCGACGATGGAGGCGTCGCCCTGGGCCAGGTTGAACAGGAAGAAGGCGTCCTTGCGGGTCAAGGTGATCTGGACCGTGTTGGGGTCGACGACGGTGACCGAGTCGATGGGCTCCCAGATGCCTTTGGACGGGTTGGTCGAGGTCTCGGCCATAGCGCGGTCGAAGGTGAATTTGACATCGTCGGCGTCAAAGGCGGTGCCGTCGTGGAATGTCGCGCCCTGCACAAGGTGGAAAGTATAGCTCTGGCCGTCTTCGGAAATGTCCCAGCTGGTGGCGAGATTGGGCAGCACAGTGCCGCTTTCGTCGACGGTGGTCAGCGATTCATAGACGTTGTGGGCCAGCATTCCGTCGATGGAGGCGGTGGCGTCACTGGTCGGGTCGAGAACGGTTGGTTCCTGTTGAAAACCGATGCGCAGCACGGTTTCGGCCAGGACGGGCGCGGCGAACAGGGTGCATGACGCGAGGGCGGCAGCAAACGAAACTCTGGAGAGGGTCATCACAGATCCTTGACAAATTTGGAACCTGTTCAGCCTAAATTGTTGCTGTGAAGTGGATGTGACAGATTGAAAGAAAACTAATTGAAACAGTGATGTGACAGAGTTTTGGGTTTGCGGTCGTGGTGTCAGTCGTGATGGCAAACCCGGTGTCAGCGTCCCTTTATTTCGGCACGTGCGACGGCGCGTGCTTTTTGGTTTTCGCGAAAGAACACGAACAGTCCGGATCCCATGATGAGCGCCATACCCAGCCAGACCATGGGGGCAGGCAGTTCGCCCCAGATGACCCAGCCCCACAATACGGCGAGTGGCAGCGCGATATATTCATACGGCGCGACAGAGGCTGCGTCGGTCATGCGGTAGGCCGCGCTGAGGCAATAGCCGATGATGGCAGAATTGATCCCGAGGCCGAGGAAGAAGATCCAGTCGCCTTGTTCCGGCCAGATCCAGGCGCGCAGCAGGAAGCGCAGGCTTTCGTCCTCTTGATCGACGGCAAACCGTCCGTCTCCGGCGACGAGGTAGAAGCCGATCGAGACGAGGATGAACGTGGCCTGGATGTAGACGGACATTGCAGAGGCTTTGGTTCTGGCGCCGAGTTTACGGGTCAGGACCTGCATCATTGCATAGGCAAGAGCCGAGATGACCGGCAGCAACAGGATCAGCCGGTTGACGTCGAGGATGTCAGACCCGGCCCAGGGCCGTTGCATCAGCAAGACACCGGCAAAGCCGACGCAGACCGCGCCCAGCCGCAGGGCGCCGACCTTTTCGCCGAGGATCGGGATTGACAGCAAGGTGATGAACAACGGCGCGACAAAGAACAATGCGGTGGCATCGGCCAGGGGCAGCACGGCGAGCGCGACGAAGTAGAGCATATTGGCCGCGACGACGAGCAGGCCACGGCAGATGTGCAGCACGGGTTGATCCGTTTTGAGGATTGCCAGGCCGCCTTCGAATTGGACCATGATCAGGGAAAACAGGATGCCTATGAAGGAGCGCGCAAAGACGATTTCGTGCAGCGGGTACCCGCCCGACAGTTTTTTGATCATCATGTCGTTGAACGAGATTGCGATCATCCCGGCGACAATGAACAGGATGCCTGCGGTGGATCGGGAAACTGGGGCGCTCATCTTGGATCCCTAAGCGATGATATCCTATCGGTAGCATGGTTGGGCCCACTGTCCATCATTGTGTTGTGCATTCTTGCGCAAGTGCTGCGCAGATGGCGGTAGGGATTTCGCCTGCCGTGAAACTGCAATAGACAGGAGCGCAGAGACGTTTTGAAATCAGCCGAGAGGAAGCGCAGCCATGAAAATGAGTGATACACGGGATATTCAGGCCGATCCGGCCACGGTCTATGCCGCGCTGTTGGATCCTGAGACGTTGAAGGCCTGTGTGCCTGGCGCGCAAGAGGTCGTTGGCAATGTCACGGATGGCTATGAAGCCACTGTGGTGCAAAAGGTTGGCCCGGTGAAGGCCACCTTCAAAGGGCAGGTTCGGATGTCGGATCTGGTCGAAGATGAAAAGCTGGTGATTACCGGCGAAGGCAAGGGCGGCGCGGCTGGTTTTGCAAAGGGCGGTGCCGAGGTGACCTTGGAAGCGATCGAAGGTGGCACACGGCTGAGCTATGATGTGGATGCCAAGGTTGGTGGCAAGCTGGCGCAGCTGGGCAGCCGGATCATCGACGGGTTTGCCAAGCGCATGGCGGATCAGTTTTTCGCCAATTTGCAGACGGCGGTCGAGGGGCCGGCTGAGGACGCCTCGGACGAGGAGCGGGCTCCTGCAGGTGCTGAGGGCGAGAAGAAGGGCTGGCTGGGCCGTTTGACCGGGCGCGAGTGAGGCTCTGATCGGCCGCAAACTATGTGGCCATTTCGACGTTTTGTCCTGCGGTTGGGCTGGGGCACATGACCCGGCCAACCGAGCAGGGCGTTCCTGCCCGGGCGCGGATCTTTGCGTTGCCTGTTTCGAAATACGTTCATTTCTGGAGGCTGAGATGGCGGCGATCCTGTCTGTTGATGCGTTGAGTAAGATCTATGAGGGTGGGTTTGAGGCGCTCAAGCAGATCAATCTGGAGATTGAAGAGGGCGAGATCCTGGCCTTGCTGGGGCCGAACGGGGCGGGAAAAACCACGCTGATTTCGACCATATGCGGGATCACGATGGCCAGCTCGGGTCGTGTGACCGTTGCGGGTTATGATATCGGGGCCGATTTTCGCGCGGCGCGGGCCTTGATCGGTCTGGTGCCGCAGGAAATCCACCTGGAGCCGTTTGAGACGGTTTGGAAAACGGTCCGGTTTTCGCGCCGCCTGTTCGGTAAACCGCGCGATGATGCGTTTATCGAAGCCTTGTTGCGCAAGCTGTCGCTGTGGGACAAGCGCGACAATCAGGTCAAGGCGCTGTCGGGAGGGATGAAACGCCGGGTGTTGATCGCCAAGGCGCTGTCGCATGAACCGCGTGTCCTGTTTCTGGACGAACCTTCGGCGGGCGTGGATGTGGAATTGCGCAAGGACATGTGGGCGATCGTGGCGGGTTTGAAGGCAGAAGGTGTGACCATCATCCTGACCACCCATTACATCGAAGAGGCCGAGGCGATTGCGGATCGGGTCGGGGTGATCCGGCAGGGGGAAATCCTGTTGGTGGAAGACAAGGTCAATCTGATGCAGCGCATGGGGCAAAAGCGGCTGGAGGTTCAGCTGGACACGCCGGTGACGCGGGTGCCGGACAATCTGGCGTCGTTTGATTTGGAAATCGGGGCGGATGGGGACAGTCTGATTTACACGTATGATGCCCGCTCGGAGCGGACCGGGATCACGCGGTTGCTGAACGGGGTGTCGCAGGCGGGTTTGGTGCTGCGGGATGTGCGCACGCATGAGAGTTCGCTGGAAGAGATCTTTGTTGGACTGGTGGCAGGAGAAACGGCATGAACTGGCGCGGAGTGGCGGCGATCTATCAGTTCGAGATGTCCCGGTTTCGCCGGTCCATCATTCAGTCACTGGTGTCGCCTGTCTTGTCGACATCGCTATATTTTGTGGTGTTTGGGGCGGCGATTGGCAGCCGGATTCAGCAGGTTGAGGGGATCAGCTATGGCGCGTTCATCGTGCCCGGGCTGGTGATGCTGAGCGTGATCACTCAAGCGATTTCAAATGCGGGATTCGGCATCTATTTCCCGAAATTCATCGGTTCGATTTTCGAGATTCTGTCCGCTCCGGTCAGCTACCCCGAGATCATTCTGGGGTATGTCGGATCGGCGGCGACAAAGGCGATGTTGATTGGATGTTTGATTCTGGGCACGTCATTTCTGTTTGTGGATCTGCATATTGCGCATCCTGTGTGGATGATGGCGTTTCTGGTTCTGACCTCGGTCAGTTTTGCGCTGCTGGGGTTCATCATCGGGATTTGGGCCCGCAATTTTGAACAATTGCAGATGGTGCCGCTGCTGGTGGTGACGCCCCTGGTGTTTTTGGGGGGATCGTTTTATTCGATCACCATGTTGCCGCCGGTTTGGCAGAGCATCAGCCTGTTCAATCCGGTGGTCTATCTGATCTCGGGGTTTCGGTGGTCGTTTTTCGGGATGGCGGATGTATCGGTTGGGGTCAGCCTGTGCGCGGTGGCCATTTTCTGTAGTTTGTGTCTGGCCATTGTCATCTGGATCTTTCGGACAGGGTGGCGATTGCGGGATTGATCGGTGGTCAATCTGGCGCAAATTGACATTTAATTTGCCGCACGCGGTGCATTGGCGGATTGCCTCTCTTGTTTGCGGGCCTCTGCCAATCTACATCGGCTCTCATGAAGTGGAAGCTGCCTTTTTTGAACAAGGACCCGATCGTCGCCGTTGTGCGCCTGTCGGGCGCGATTGGTATGCCCGGGCGTGGGTCGCTGTCGGCGGCCAATGTGGGGC
Source organism: Marinibacterium sp. (assembly GCA_034670145.1). Lineage (GTDB taxonomy): Bacteria > Pseudomonadota > Alphaproteobacteria > Rhodobacterales > Rhodobacteraceae > HXMU1420-2. The sequence continues at coordinate 208,240 of JAXMOA010000001.1, read as the reverse complement.
CTGTGCTGGAACGTGCATTCAAGCGGGGCAAGCCGGTTGCGGTGGCTCTGGAGATCAGCTCTCCGGGGGGATCGCCGGTGCAGTCTTCTTTGATCGGAGCGCAGATCCGGCGATTGAGTGAGGACAAGGGCATTCCGGTTTTGGCCTTTGTCGAGGATGTGGCCGCGTCGGGCGGATATTGGCTGGCGGCGGCCGCGGACGAGATTTTTGCGGATGAAAGCTCGGTTGTGGGGTCGATTGGTGTGATTTCCTCTGGCTTTGGCGCGCATGTGTTCCTGGCCCGGCAGGGATTGGAACGCCGGGTGCATACGGCCGGAGAGTCCAAGTCGATGATGGATCCGTTTCAGCCCGAGAAGGAAGAGGATGTGGCGCGGCTGCATGGTTTGCTGGATGGGATTCACAAGAATTTCGTCACCCATGTTCAGACCCGGCGTGGTCCGCGGCTGAAGGATGACAAGCGGTTGTTCACCGGCGAGGTCTGGTTGGCGCAGGAGGCCAAGGAGCTGGGTTTGATCGACGGGGTGGGACATTTGCTGCCGCATCTGAAAGAGCGGTTCGGGGCGGATGTGAAATTGCGTCGTTACGGGATGAAGCGGCCAATGTTGTCGCGTCTGGGTGCGCAGGCGGTGCAGGATGCCTACGCCGGTATTGAGGAGCGTGCTGCTTATGCGCGCTTTGGCATGTGACGTGATTTTGAAGATTGTCCTTTTGTTTCTGGTGGGCGTGGCCGTTCTGGGCATGTTCGGCAAGCTGCGCTTTCCAGGGCAGAAGCAGTTGCAATCTGCCAAGTGCAAATCATGCGGCCGCTATCGGATTGGCAAAGGCCCTTGCGGCTGTGGCCGAGGGGGACGGGGATGACTGCCTGGCTGTTGGCGACGCTGGGTTTGGTCATCTTGCTGCTGGCGGGTGACGCGCTGGTCAAGGGGGCGGTGAACCTCAGCCTGCGTTTGGGCGTGCCGGCGTTGATTGTCAGTTTGACGATTGTGGCGTTTGGGACCTCGGCGCCGGAGCTGTTGATCGGGATCAAGGCCGTTCTGGACAATGCGCCGGGCATTGCGCTGGGCAATGTTGTGGGGTCGAACACGGCGAATGTCCTGCTGGTGTTGGGCGTTCCGGCAATTGTGGCGACCTTGCACACCAGCGAGTGCAACACGCGCAAAAGCTATATTCAGATGATAGCGGCGTCTTTCCTGTTTATCGCGGTATGTTTCGTCGGCAGCCTGACCTGGATTTCGGGGCTGGTTTTGCTGGCGGCGCTGGGACTGGTTATGGGCGGGGCGTTGCGCGATGCGATGGGGCATCGTGCGGCGGGCGAACCTGACGAGCTGGAAGAGCTGGAGGATGCGGATCCGGATATGCCGTATTGGCGGATTTCGCTGTATCTGGTTCTGGGATTGGTGGGATTGCCGCTGGGCGCGTCGCTCTTGGTGGATAATGCCACGATCATTGCCTATCGCTATGGTGTCAGTGACACGGTGATCGGGCTGACTTTGGTCGCCATTGGCACCTCGCTGCCCGAATTGGCGACGACCTTTATGGCCGCCTTGCGGCGCCAGGCGGATGTTGCGCTGGGCAATGTGATTGGATCGAACCTGTTCAACCTGTTGGGAATTACAGGTGTCGCGACCTTGTTTGGCACCATTCCGGTGCCGGTCGAGATGTTGCGGTTTGATCTGTGGGTCATGCTGGGGGCGTCTTTGGTTCTGGTTCCATTTGTGTTTTTCAAGTTGGATTTGACGCGGCCTATTGGTGTGGTGCTGACTGCGCTCTACTTTGTGTATTTGTTGGCGGTCATCATCTGACCGTGTTCGGGAGGATTTGAGATGACGCGAGCGTTGGTAACCGGAGCGGGCAAGCGGCTGGGCCGTGCGATGGCATTGTATTTGGCGCGGCGCGGGTTTGACGTCGCGGTCCATTACGCCTCGTCCTCGGCAGGGGCTGAGGAAGTGGTTGCCGAGATTGAGGCGCTGGGACGCAAGGCGGTGGCGTTGCAGGCGGATCTGATGGACGAGGCGCGCGTGAATGCGCTGTTGCCTTTGGCGGTGGATGCGCTGGGCGGGCCGGTGACCTGTTTGATCAACAATGCCTCGATCTTTGAATATGATACGATCCATACCGCCACGCGCGGCAGCTGGGATCGAAATCTGGGGACCAATTTGCGGGCACCTCTGTTGTTGACGCAAGCGATGGCCGCGCAGGGGCTCGAGCCGGTGGAAAACGAGATGGGCGAGCCTGAGGCGACCGGCCTGGTTGTCAATATGATCGACATGCGTGTGCGCAAGCTGACGCCCGAGTTCATGACATATACAATCGCCAAAATGGGGCTATGGGCGATGACGCGCACCACGGCGCAGGCCCTGACGCCTGCGATCCGGGTCAATGGGATCGGACCTGGCCCGACGTTGCAGGGGGGGCGCCAGTCGGCAGAGCATTTTGCCAAGCAGCGGGCGAATACCATATCGGGGCGCGGATCGAATCCGGCTGATATTTGCGGGGCGCTGGGTTATTTTCTGGATGCTCCTGCTGTCACAGGGCAATTATTGTGCGTGGATGGTGGCCAGCATTTGGGATGGGAAACGCCAGACGTTGTGGGTGTTGAGTAGTTGACGTCGGGAAAGTTTTGCACTGCGTAAATCAGTGTTAACAAAGCGTTACAATTTTGTCTTATATTCCATGACCTTGCCGAGAGTAAGGAAAAATTTAACTAAAAAACAATGCGTTACGTATATGCCTAAAAAATAGGCATTTCGGCGAAATCGCCGTAATAGCTAGGAAATTTCCGATTGAGCATAAGTTATCTGCAAAGTTATCCACATAAACCGTGGATTTGTTTTGTCTTGAAACCCCGGGCCTCAGATTGCAGACGCCGCTCAAGAATCATATTGCTGTGACATGACCGACAGCTCTGATCCCCATCCCGATGAAATGCCAGATGACGGGCAGCCCGAGGCCGGTGGCGCGTTGACCGGCTATGCCCGTATTCAGGCCTATCTGAAGACATTGAGTGCGGCGCCAGGGGTTTACCGCATGCTGGATTCGCAATCGCGGGTCCTATACGTGGGCAAGGCGCGCAATTTACGGGCGCGGGTTTCGAACTATGCGCGGCCGGGGGGGCATTCGGGGCGGATTGAGCGGATGATCCGCGAAACCTGTGAGATGATGTTTCTGACGACACGCACCGAGACTGAGGCGCTGTTGCTGGAGCAGAACCTGATCAAGCAGCTTAAGCCCAAGTACAATGTGCTGCTGCGAGACGACAAGAGTTTCCCAAACATCCTGGTGTCGAAGGATCGCAGTTTTCCTTTGATCAAGAAACATCGTGGGGCGAAAAAGGAAAAGGGCGCTTACTTTGGCCCGTTTGCCAGTGCTGGTGCGGTGAATCGGACGTTGAACCAGCTGCAAAAGGCGTTTTTGCTGCGCAATTGCTCGGACAGTATGTTCGACAGCAGAACGCGTCCCTGTTTGTTGTATCAGATCAAACGTTGCTCGGGGCCGTGTGTTGGGTTGATCTCGCAAGAGGCCTATGGCGAGAGCGTGCGGGATGCAGAGCTGTTCCTGTCGGGGCGGTCCACCAAGGTGCAGGAGGATCTGGCGGCAGAAATGCAGCGCGCCTCGGATGCGATGGAGTTCGAGCGGGCCGGGGCGCTGAGGGACCGGATCCGGGCGTTGACGTCGGTGCAGTCGGCGCAGGGCATCAACCCCAGAGGCGTGAGCGAGGCGGATGTCATTGCACTGCATATGGACAGCGGACAGGCCTGTGTGCAGGTGTTTTTCATCCGGGCCAATCAGAACTGGGGCAATCAGGATTTTTACCCTCGCATCATGGCGGATAGTTCGCCTGCCGAAGTGATGGAGGCGTTCCTGGGTCAGTTTTACGACAACAAGGAACCGCCGCGTCAGCTGATCCTGTCGGATGGGATCGAGAACAGCGATTTGATGGCCGAAGCCCTGTCGGAAAAGGCGGGGCGCAAGGTTGAGTTGTTGGTTCCGCAGCGCGGTGAAAAGGCCGAGCTGGTGGCGGGTGCGTTGCGCAATGCCCGCGAGTCTCTGGCGCGGAGGATGTCGGAGAGTGCGACGCAGGCCAAATTGCTGCGCGGTGTTGCGCAGGCGTTTGGTCTGGACGGGCCTTTGCAGCGGATCGAGGTTTATGACAACTCGCATATCCAGGGAACAAACGCTGTCGGCGCGATGATTGTTGCGGGCCCGGAAGGGTTCATGAAGAACAGCTATCGCAAGTTCAACATCCGTGGCGAGGATCTGACGCCGGGTGATGATTTTGGTATGATGAAAGAGGTTTTGACGCGGCGGGTTTCGCGGTTGATCAAGGAAGATCCGGATCGTGAAAAAGGCATGTGGCCGGATCTGTTGTTGATTGATGGGGGCGCCGGGCAGGTCAGTGCCGTGGGCGAGATCCTGGCGGCGCATGGCGTGGCTGATTTACCGTTTGTTGGGGTTGCCAAAGGTGTCGACCGGGATGCCGGCAAGGAAGAGTTTTACCGGCTGGGGCAGCGGCCCTTTGCGCTGCGCCACAATGACCCTGTACTGTATTTCCTGCAACGTTTGCGCGACGAGGCGCATCGGTTTGCGATTGGCACGCATCGGGCGAAACGGGCCAAGGCCGTTGGAGCGACACCTTTGGATGATGTCCCCGGCGTGGGGGCGGCCCGCAAACGGGCGTTGCTGGCGCATTTCGGTTCGGCCAAGGCCGTTTCCCGGGCGGATCTGACGGATTTAAAGGCAGTTGATGGGATTTCAGAGGCTTTGGCGCAAAAGCTTTATGACTTCTTTCATGAGGGAGGATAAGGCGCGTCATGATTGTTGTTTTTGATTTGGATGGGACGTTGATTGACAGCGTTCCGGATATGCACGCGGTGGCCAATGCGGTTTTGGCGCAAGAGGGCCTGGGCCATGTGACGCTGGCGCAGGCGCGCGGGTTTGTGGGGCATGGGGCACCGACTTTCGTGCGCCGGATGATGGCTGCGGTCGGGGTGGCCGAGGACGCTCAGCTGCATGCCCGCTTGCTGGCCGCGTTTCTCAAACGCTATGAAACGGCGCATGATCTGACGGCGCTTTATCCCAGGGTGGAGGCGGCCTTGGCCCGTTTGGAAACAGACGGGGCGCGGTTGGCTGTGTGCACGAACAAACCCATCGTCCCGACGCGGGCGGTTTTGCGCCATTTTGGTATGGAAACCCGGTTCGACACTGTTTTGGGGGGCGACAGTCTGGCGCAGCGCAAACCGGACCCGGAACCTTTGTTGCATGTGATTGCGCAGATGGGCGGTGGCCCGGCTGTGTTTGTTGGCGATAGCGAGGTTGATGCAGAGACCGCGGATCGAGCGGGCATCCCGTTTGCATTGTTTTCGCTCGGATATCGCAAGACGCCGGTGGAGGATTTGCCGCACAGGTGGGTCTTTGATGACTTTGACGTGTTGCCGGACATTGTGAAGGAAGCCCGGGAGGCATAGGTTCAGGGCTGGCCGGTGTGGGCGGCAGCGACTGGGATGGGTGCGTCTGGCCCCAAGCGGCTTGGGCGGACTCGGGGTGTAGCGACGGGAAACAGGCGGGTCTGGAATGGTTTGGCGGATAGTTTCTATGCATTTATCCATTTGCTCCGGCCCTATTGGGCGCGCTAGGAGGCATGTATGACATGGAATATTCCCACCTTGCTGACGGTGCTGCGCCTGCTTGCGGCGCTGGCGCTGCCGGCAGCGTTCTTGATGCTGCCGCGCCCTTATGCGGATTTATGTGCCTTGGGCCTGTTTGTGGCGGCCTCGGTCACGGATTGGATGGATGGATATCTGGCGCGGGCCTGGGCGCAGGTGACGCGTTTGGGCGCAATGTTGGATCCGATTGCGGATAAGGCGATGATTGTGATCGCCTTGTTTGTGCTGGGGGTATTTTCGTCTCTGGCGTTGCCGATGTTGTTGCCCGCCGGGGTTATCCTGTTTCGGGAAGTCTTTGTTTCGGGGCTGCGGGAATTTCTGGGCGATACGGCTGGTACGTTGAAGGTGACAAAGCTGGCCAAATGGAAGACGGCGGCGCAGATGGTGGCGTTGACGGTATTGTTCGCCCATGGTGTTTTTGAGCATATGTTCGGGATGGCCGTTCTGGGGATGGATGGCGCATTGGTGGGTGGCATTCTGGAGGGGACTGTCAGTGATGAAACCGGTGTGCGCTGGAAGCTGACCGGGATGGAATGGACGGGATGGGGCGGGTTGCTGCTGATTTGGCTGGCGGCCCTGCTGACGTTGGTGACCGGTCTGGATTACCTGCGCAAAGCCTTGCCTCATCTGAAGGGAGCGTAGGATGGATGTGTTGTATTTTGCCTGGGTGCGGGAACGCATTGGGGTGCCGCGAGAGGTGGTCGAGACAAGGGCGGCGACCGTTCTGGATCTGGTTGAAGAGTTGAGGGCGCGTGAAGAACGCTATGAGGTTGCATTTTCGGATCTGTCGGCCCTGAAGGTGGCTGTGGATCAGAAGCTGACCGATTTTGACGCACCGTTGGATGGCGTGCGTGAGGTGGCGTTTTTCCCACCCATGACCGGGGGCTGAAATGCGCGTATTGGTGCAGATGGATGCATTTGATCCGGGTGCGCAGCTCAATCAGTTTTCGTCCGATGCAGAGGGTGCGGGGGCTGTTGTCAGTTTCAGCGGGCTGGTGCGCGATGTCGCTGGCGGTTTGCAGGCGATGGAGATCGAGCACTATCCGGGTATGACCGAGGCGGCCCTAACCGCGATTGCCGAAGAGGCGGTTGCACGCTGGAGCCTGTCGGATGCTTTGGTGATCCATCGGTATGGCAGGTTGACGACGGGTGAGGTGATCATGATGGTCGCCACGGCTGCACGGCATCGCAAGGATGCGTTCGAGGCAGCAGAGTATTTGATGGACTACCTGAAGTCTCGGGCCCCGTTCTGGAAGAAAGAAGAGACCGCAGATGGGACCGATTGGGTCGCCGCGCGGGACGAGGATGAGACCGCGCTGGAGCGGTGGTAGGCTGGCCGGCGGGCGCAGTTGTTTGAATCTATGCGGGTATTTGTAGGTTCGGACCATGAACCAGATGGATTTGGCACAGTTTTTTGCAAGCCGGAATGACGGGCTGCCGCGTCGGTTTGGGCAGCGGTATGATGCGGGTGGGTTCCTGCCTGAGGCGGGCAATACGGTTGTTTGCCATCTGAATTTGGAGGCCCCCGGACATCAGGCCGTCCTGGACGCGCGGGCGCGGATTATGGCGCTGGAAGGGGCGGATCGGTTTTTGTTTACGCCTGTTCCCAGCCTGCACATGACCTTGTTCGAGGGTGCGACAGAAACGCGGCGCACGCCGGAGGCCTGGCCGTCCTATATGGCGCTGGATGCGCCGATTGATTTGGTGACCAAGCACATCGACGCGCGGTTGCAGGGTTTCCCGGTGCCGGGGTCATTTGCCGTCTCACCCATTGGTTTGGGTCCGGGCGGTGTGATGCTGGCCGGTGCGACGGCGCAGGATCAGGCTCAGTTGCGGGTCTGGCGGGAGTCGCTGACCGTGCCCTTTGGGTATCGCCATGCCGCCCATGATGCGTACCGGTTCCACATGACTTTTGGCTACCCGCTGGATTGGATCCCGGATGTGTTGTTGCCAATGTGGCAGGCCGAGACTGCGGCCATTCTGACCGATCTGATCGCGGCGGCCCCGACGTTCGCGCTATGCCCGCCGGCCTATTGCCGCTTTGCCGATATGACGCGTTTTGACAAGATACGTGTTCTGGCGCCCTGAGGCGCCAGAGGCGGGTAAACGGCCGCCGACAAGGGACAGCCAAGGTTGCGCGGCTCAGAAAATCACAGGCTCGTCTGTTGGGCCGCCAAACTCGGACCGCAAGAAATCGAAATCGCAGCCTTTGTCTGCCTGTTCGATGTGTTTGGCGAACATCCAGCCATACCCCCGTTCGAATTTGGGTTGGGGCGCGGTCCAGGCGGCGCGGCGGCGGTCCAGCTCTTCGGCGGAGACCTGCATTTCGAGGGTGCGGTTGGGCACGTCCAGGGTGATCATGTCTCCGGTCTGGACCAGCGCGAGCGGACCGCCAACGAAGGATTCAGGGGCGACGTGAAGGATACAGGCGCCAAAAGCGGTGCCGGACATACGTGCATCTGACAGGCGGACCATATCGCGGTGGCCATGCTTGAGCAGGGCCTTGGGCATCGGGATCATGCCCCATTCCGGCATGCCCGGTCCCCCTTGTGGGCCCGCATTGCGCAAGACCAGCACATGGTCCGGGGTCATCGGATAATCCGGGTCGTCGATGATTTTTTTCATCTCGGGATAGGAGTCTGCGACGATGGCGGGGCCGGTATGGACGTGGAATTTCGGGTCGCAGGCTGCGGGTTTGATCACCGCGCCGTCGGGGGCCAGGTTGCCCTTGAGCACGGCGAGGGAGCCTTCGTGGTAGACCGGGTTCGAGAGGGGGCGGATCACGTCGTCATTGTAGTTGACGGCGCCTTCCAATCCTTCGGCCAGAGATTTGCCCGTGACGGTTGTGACCGAAAGGTCGAGCCGGTCGCCCAACTCTTTCATCAGGGCGCGCAGGCCGCCTGCGTAAAAGAAATCTTCCATCAGATATTCGCTGCCGGAGGGGCGGATATTGGCGAGCACGGGGGTGTCGCGGCCGATGCGGTCCAGATCGTCGAGTTCGAGGGGGACGCCAGCGCGGCGGGCCATGGCGATCAGGTGGATGATGGCATTGGTCGAGCAGCCGGTGGCCATGGCCACTTTGACCGCGTTTTCGGTACTGGCCGGGGTGATGATCTGATCTGGTGTCAGATCCTCCCAGACCATATCGACAATGCGCCGCCCGCAGGCCGTGGACATGCGTTGGTGGTTTGCATCCGCTGCCGGGATGGAGGAGGCGCCCGGGAGGGTCAGGCCAAAGCCTTCGGCGATGGCGGTCATGGTCGAGGCGGTGCCCATGGTCATGCAATGCCCGTAGGAACGGGCGATGCCGCCTTCGATACCGCGCCATTCGGTCTCGGTGATTGTACCGGCGCGTCGCTCGTCCCAGTATTTGAATGCATCGCTGCCAGAGCCCAATGTGCCACCTGCGTAATTGCCCCGCAGCATTGGCCCTGCGGGCAAGTAGATGAAGGGCAAGCCCATGCTGACCGCACCCATGACCAGCGCGGGGGTGGTCTTGTCACATCCCCCCAGCAGCACAGCACCGTCAATCGGGTGGGAGCGCAGCAGTTCTTCGGTCTCCATCGCCAGCATGTTGCGGTAGAGCATAGTCGTGGGTTTGACGAATTGTTCCGCCAGCGACATGGCGGGCAATTCAAGCGGCCAGCCGCCGGATTGCAGAACGCCGCGTTTGACCCATTCGGCGCGGTCGCGCAGATGGACATGGCAGGGGTTGATCTCGGACCAGGTGTTGATGATTGCGATGGCGGGTTTGCCCTCCCAATCCGCATGATCATAGCCGATTTGCAGCGCGCGCGAGCGGTGGCCGAAGCTGCGCAGGTCATCCGGGGCCATCCAGCGGGCGGAGCGGAGTTGGTCATAGGTTTTACGGGCCATGGTTTTGTCCTTTGTTCTGGCCCTGAGGTGTCCGGGCTTGGGCGGGCGTGTTCCATTGGGGGAGGGATGCGTGGATTGGCTGCGCCTGGCCGGGATCAGACCGGTTGGTGGCGTGACATGCGCGCTGATCCTCCTCACCAGCCGGTTCAATCTATCGGCGGGGTTGCGCGTCATGCAAGTGGGTTGAGGGGCCGGGGGGCTGTTTCCATTAGCAGGGTTTTTAGGGGTGGCATGGCCGTGCTAGGGTTGCGGTATTATTATGGAGAGATTGATGGCCCGCATGTTTTTACGTTGTGTGTTGATTTTAAGCCTGCTGTTTCCTGTGACAGTGTTTGCGGGGGGCGATGGCGGCTATGGCAATTATGGGAGCAAGTCAAAACCAAGTTCCTCAAAAAGCGCCAATCGGGGGGTCACCAGCGAGGTGACCCGCAATGTGGTGCGCACCATCGAGCGCGGCGGCAAGCAATGTTTAGGCCTGCCAAAAGTGTACCGCTATGATTGCTACCGCGTGGTGTATGGCCAGGCGCGCACATTGATGAAGGGGCGTCCCGGCTACAACGATGCGGTCAAGGCCATTGGCAAGGTTGAAAAGCTGTTGCAGCGCGAGGTGCGCCGGAATGTGGATCGTGCAGCGCCCAAACTGGCGAAGGGGCAGCAAACCTTTACTCCGGTCACAAAGGAGGCCGCGCCCAAGATCAAGGCCAAGGCAGTTGTCGCCTTGCAAGAGGCAGAGACGACCTTGTTGCGATCAGGGACCTCCAAGGGCACGCATTTGACCCGCATTGCCGAAGCCGTCGGGTCAAACAAGGTCTTGTTGCGCACCGCGATGTTGTTGGTTCCCGGTTTGCGCCCGCTTCTGATTCTGCTGGCCTAGCGCACTCTGCCTGCGGGCAGGTCTGGTGCGCGCTGGCGGCACCTCATTTGGCCGCGCCGGGTCTGGGCGCGGTCGGATGGCGGGAACGACAGGCTTTAGATTGCGCTGAATACGATGATGGCAGCGGAATAGAAGGCGAATCCTGCGATACCCAGCATTATGCTGGCCAGGATGATGTCGATTGCTGTTGGTCCAGGTTCACTCATGCGAGCCAATTTGGACGGCAATCTGGAAATCGGTTTGAAGATTCTTTGGCAACCTTGTGGCATCTGTTGCAGGAGGGTGGCATCTTGTTGTTCAGCCGGACTCAGAGGTCCGGCGTGCGAACAAGCGAGGAAATTCATGTCTGATACAGAGCTTTGGCGGCTGACCGCTTCGGAATTGGTGGCGCATACGTCTACTGGGGATGTTACGGCAGAGGCATCTGTGAGTGCCGCCATTGACCGGATGCAGGCGACAAATCCGGATTTGAACGCGGTTGTCGAGGATTTGAGCGCGCAGGCGTTGGAGCGGGCGCAGAACCTGGACAAGGCACGGGCCGAGGGTGCGGCGACGGGACCATTGTTTGGGGTGCCGGTGACGATCAAGGTGAATGTGGACCAGACGGGTCATGCGACCACCAATGGTGTCCCGGCGTTCAAGGATTTGATTGCGCCGGCGAATGCGCCACTGGTCGACAGGCTGGAAAAGGCCGGGGCGGTTGTGATTGGACGCACCAACACGCCGGAGTTCAGTTTTCGGGCGGACACGGACAATCCGCTATATGGGCGGACGCATAACCCCTGGGGCCGCCATGTTTCCGCTGGTGGGTCATCAGGTGGGGCTGGATCCGCTGTGATGGCGGGCATGGGCGCCTTGGCTCATGGCAATGACATTGGCGGTTCCTTGCGGTTTCCGGCATCGGCCAATGGTGCGGTCACGGTGAAATCCGGTTTGGGCCGGGTTGCGGCCTGGAACCCCTCGCAAACGGCCGAGCGCGGGATGCTGGCGCAATCAATGAGCGTTCAGGGCATGATCACGCGGTCGGCCGCGGATCTGCATTTGTCGATGCCGGTGATCATCGCGCCGGATGCGCGTGATCCGTTTCATGTTCCACTGCCGTGGCGGGGACCGGATCTGGAAGGGCCGATCAAGGTCGGCTTAACCAAGGTGGTGCCAGGGTATGATCTGCATCCGGATGTATCAGCCGCATTGGACACAGCGCGGGATGCATTGGTGGATGCCGGATACGTGGTGGAAGAGGTTGAGGCGCCATTGCTCGAAGAATGCGCCTTGGCCGGATATCGCACCCTGATGGGCGAAGTGAGCGCCATGATGGGGGATATGATCGACCAGCATGGGTCGGACACTCTGAAGGGGATTTTTGACCAGTACTATGGCCATTTCCCGCCTTATGAGGGGGCCGAGCTGCTGACGATGATGGCGCAGCGCAGTCACTATGCCCGGGAATGGTCGTTGTTCCAGGAGGAGTATCCGCTGGTCTTGTCGCCGTTCCTGCCAATGCCCTTCTTTGCTCCGAATCGGGATGCAGAAGGTCTGGAAGGCGCGTTCGAGGCGTTGGGCACGGCGTTGTGGTCCTATTCGATGAACTACATGGGTCTTCCAGCGGGGAATGTGCCGGCACGCCTGGCAGATCTGCCACAAGGCAAGCAGCCCATCGGCGTGCAATTGGTTGGCCGTCGCTGGCGAGAAGATCTGGTGGTGGATGGTCTGATTGCGATCGAGGATCGGGTTGGACGGATGTGTGATCCGTTATGGGATCAGCTGGGCTGAGGGATCACACGACAATAGGGAGGAGATTTTAGGATGCAGATTTCTGCTGTTTTACGGCGCGCTGCGCAGGTGGCGCCGTCTGGCACTGCGACCATTCATCTGGACCGGCAACAAAGCTGGTCCAGTTTGATCAACCGGGTGAAAAAGCTGGCGGGGGCCTTGCAGTCATTGGGGGTCGGCCCCGGGGATCGCGTTGCGTTGCTGTCATTGAACTCGGACCGTTTCATTGAGTATTTCTTTGCCTCGGTCTGGTCCGGTGGCGCAATGATGCCGATGAACATCCGGTGGGCACCGGCGGAATGCGCTTATGCGCTGAACGATGCGGGGGCCGAGATTTTGATTGTGGATGATGCCTTTGCCGGGGCGGTTCCGGCGATTCAGGCCGAGGTGGCCGGGCTCAAACACATCATCTTTGCCGGGGATGGTGCAACGCCCGAAGGGATGCTGAACTACGAAGAGATTCTGGCCGCGGCTGATCCGGTAGAGGATGCCGGGCGTGGTGGCGATGATTTGGCCGGGATCTTTTACACCGGTGGAACGACCGGTTTTCCCAAAGGTGTGATGCTGAGCCATCAGAATTTCTATGTCGGCGGGATCGCCAATGCGCAGGAGCTGTCCCTGACGGACGGTGCGGTGTATCTGCATGCGGCGCCGATGTTCCACATTGCCGATTTGCTGTGGTTTATGGCGGTGACCTTTGTGGCTGGGACACATGTGTCGATCCCTGCCTTTACGCCGGATGACACTCTGGCCGCGATTGAAACGCATCGGCCCAGCCATGTGTTGTTAGTGCCGGTGATGATCTTGATGCTGTTGCAGGCCGAAGCCTTGGAGCGGACGGATGTGTCTTCGGTGAAACTGGTGGCTTATGGGGCGTCTCCGATTACCGAAGCGGTGTTGATTGATGCCTTTGCGAAGTTTCCGAATGCAAAGTTTTTGCAGGCGTTTGGGCAGACCGAGCTGGCGCCGGTGGCAACAATCCTGGGGACAGAGTTCCATTCCGAAGAGGGGCTGAAGGCGGGTAAACTACGGTCTTGTGGCCGGGCAACGCGGGTTTGCGAAATTCGGATCGTGGACGAAGATGACCGTGATGTGCCAGCGGGCGAGGTGGGACATATCATCGTTAAGGGGCCGATCACCATGCTGGGGTATTGGAACAAGCCCGAAGTGACGGCGACAACGCTGAAGGACGGTTGGGTCTATACCGGTGATGCGGGGTATATGGACGAGGATGGTTTCATTTTTCTGATGGACCGTCTGAAGGACATGATCGTGTCCGGCGGCGAGAACGTCTATTCCACAGAGGTTGAAAACGCCTTGTCTCGTCATCCGTCGGTGGCGACCAGCGCCGTGATCGGTGTGCCGGACGACAAATGGGGCGAGGCGGTGCATGCCATCGTGATCCTCAAACCGGGGGCCGAGGCCAGCGAGCAGGCGCTGAAGGATCACTGCCATACGCTGATTGCCGGGTACAAATGTCCGCGCAGCATTTCGTTCCGCAGCGAGCCATTTCCACTTTCGGGGGCAAACAAGGTTCTCAAGACCGAATTGCGCAAGGCGTTTTGGGAAGGGCAGTCGCGCGCGATCAACTAAGGTCAGGACCCAGGCCCATCAACAACGGCCGGGAGCCGGGGGGCCTTTGGTCCTTCCTGGTTGAACAGGGGGCGGGTTCCGCCCCCTGATCTGACCTGCTTACGAGCGGGTTCCGGCAAAGCGGGTTTGCCAGTCTTCACGTTGCTCATCGGTGATTTTGGCAAACAGCACCTCTGGCACCTCAAAGGCGTGACCGCCGGGCAAAGCGTTGAGCGCTGCGTCCACATCATCTGGCCAGGTGGTGTCATCGGTCTGCATGGCTGCAAGCATTCTGGCCGATGCATCCGGGACGAAAGGTGCGCTGAGCACGGCGTAGAGACGGATCAGGTTCAGGCCCAGCCGGACTTGAGCCGCGGCGGCGTCGGGATCGGTCTTGAAGGTTGTCCATGGGGCGACGGATTGCAGATACTCGTTCCCGGCAACCCAGATTCCGCGCAGCGCCATGGCTGATTTGCGAATGTCGATCTCGTCGAGATGGGTTTCATATGCGCGGATCTGTTTGGTCAGATCGTCAATCAGAGCCTGTTCGGCGGGCCCATATGTACCGGCGGTTGGCACAGCTTCTTCAAATTTGGAGCGGCAGAACTTGGTGATGCGGCTGACGAAATTGCCCAGCACGTCTGCCAGATCCTTGTTCACCGATGTCTGGAAGTTTTCCCAGGTGAATTCGCTGTCCGAGTTTTCGGGGGCATGGCTGAGCAACCACCAGCGCCAGTAATCCGCAGGCAGAATTTCGAGCGCCTGATCCATAAAGACGCCACGGCCCTGCGAGGTCGAGAATTGGCCGCCGTCGTAGTTCAGGTAGTTGAATGATTTGATGTAATCGACCAGTTTCCACGGCTCGTTCGATCCCAGAATTGTTGAGGGAAACGAGAGGGTGTGGAAGGGCACGTTATCTTTGCCCATGAATTGGGTGTAGGTTACGTCCTCGGCGCCCTGATCCGTGCGCCACCAGCGTTCCCAGTTATCTCCTTTGCCGGCATCGACCCATTCCTGGGCGCAGGCGATGTATTCGATTGGGGCATCGAACCAGACGTAGAAGACCTTGCCCTCCATTCCGGGCCAGTCCTCGGTGCCGCGTTTGACGGGCACGCCCCAATCCAGGTCGCGGGTAATGCCGCGATCTTGCAGGCCGTCGCCGTCATGCAGCCATTTCTTGGCGATAGAGGTTGTGAGCACCGGCCAGGTGGTTTTGGAATTGATCCAGGCATCCAGCTGATCCTTCATCGCGGACTGGCGCAGGTGCAGGTGTTTGGTGGCGCGCACTTCGAGGTCGGTGGAACCCGATATTGCGCTGCGGGCGTCCAGCAGGTCTGTTGGGTCCAGTTGCTTGGTGCAGTTTTCGCATTGATCGCCGCGTGCGCGGTCATAGCCGCAATTGGGGCAGGTGCCCTCGACATAGCGGTCAGGCAGAAAGCGTCCGTCTGCGTGGGAGTAGACCTGTTCTTCGGTGACTTCCTGGATCAGCCCGGCCTCGGCCAGGCGGCCGGCGAAATGCTGGGTCAGCCGGTGATTCTGTGGGCTGGAGGATCGGCCGTAGTGATCAAAGCTGAGCCCGAAACCTTTGGCCAGATCTGCCTGCACCTGCCACATCTCGGCGCAATAGTCTGCCACGGGTTTGCCTGCCTTGGCGGCGGCGAGTTCGGCGGGTGTGCCGTGTTCATCCGTGGCGCAGAGGAACAGAACCTCGTTGCCGCGGGCCCGCAAGTAGCGGGCATAGAGGTCGGCCGGCAGTTGGGAACCGATGAGGTTTCCCAAGTGTTTGATCCCATTGATATAGGGAATCGCGGAGGTGATCAGGTGACGGGTCATGAGGCGCTTTTCTTTGGGCTTTGACGCGTCTTTAACAGCGGGGCGGGTCGGTGGAAAGTCACTGCGAGTCTTTGTGGCGGTCGCGGTCTGGTTTGGTGAGGCGTCCGATCAGGAAAGATGTGCGTGGGCTGTAGATGTAACGGGTGCGCTCGTCAGGGGCGGCGCGGGCGCGCATGCGGATGAGACCAAAGACGACAAGGATCACATGGGCAGCTGAGATCATCACAAACAGGGCGGCAGGGCCATTGGCATTGATCAGAAGCGAGGCTGTGTAGGGCGCGGCGATGGCGCCCAGTGCAAAGAAGAACATGAGGGCGGCAGAGAGTTCGACCCGTTCGTCATCCGTGGCAAAGTCATGGGCGTGCGCGGCAGCGACGGAATAAATGGGAAAGGTTGTCATACCAAAAAGCAGGGCACAGAGCATCACGGCGATGGTGCCGGAATCTTCGGCTGCGATAGTGATTGCAGAGCTGGCAATGGCCGCACCGGAGAGCCAGATCAGAACCCACCGGCGGTCGTATTTGTCGGCGAGCCACCCCACGGGATATTGAGCCAATGCGCCCCCCAGAACAAAGGCGGCCAGGAACCAGGCGATCTGGCCCGGGGAAAGGCCGACCTCTTGTCCATAGACCGGGCCGACCATGCGGAAGGAGGCCCCGGACAGAGCCGCGACGATGACGCCTGCTGCGGCCAGGGGGGACTTTTCGACGGCCAGACGCGGGCGCAGGCGTGGGGCCGATGGGGTTTCGGGCTGTTTCGCAGAGGTCAGGGTGAGCGGCAACAGGGCGGCACAGCACAACATGGCGAGCAGGTTATAGGACACGTAGCTGGCAGGTTCGAGCACGCCGATCATGAGCTGGGCGAGCAGGGAACCTGTCATGTCCATGATGCGATAGGAGCCCATGGTGCGGCCACGGGTCTGGTTGGTGACTTTGGATTGTAGCCACGCCTCGACCACGGTGTAGCAGCCCGCGACGCAGAGCCCGGACATGATGCGCATCCCGGCCCAGGCATAGGGATGGAGGATCAGCATATGGGCAAGCAGGCCAATGGCGCCGGTGGCGGTAAAGGCGGCAAAGGCGCGGGAGTGACCGACGGAGCCCATGAGGCGGGGGGCCCACCAGCAACCAATGAAGAAGCCGAAGAAATGGGCAGAGCCGAGCAGACCAATCTGGCCGGTGGTGAAACCCAGCGTGAGGCCGGACAGGGCATCAAGGGGGCCGACGCCCCCGGACGAGAGCTGCAGGAGCATGACGGAGAGGAAGAGGGCGGCAAATGAAATCAGGAGGCGCATGATATCTGCACCCTATGCGCGGGGTGCGCCATGTCTGGTCCGTATTCGACGGGGCTCGTCGTTTTCCGGTGGTGGTGCCTGTTTTTGAGGCGACAAGGGGTGCTGGCTAAAATGGGGTTGTGCTGGTCGGGGTCAGGTGGAGCGGTTGGCGGGCGGCGGTTTGTTCGGCGATCCATGCCTTGACCGGCTGGGTTCTGGCGCGGCGGCGTTCCAGGCGCCAGCGGCGGTGATGTGCGTCATGGGCGCCGGCCATGTGCCAGCGGCTTTCGATGCCCTGGGCCCCCCCCTGGCCCGGGGTCAATATCAGCCCCAGCGGCGGTTGGTCTGGCCCCAGTTCGGTCCCGGTTTCAGCCGCCAGGTGCATGCGGCGCACAGCGGTCAGCCCGGGCAGCCCCGAGATATCACCCACAACCAGGGGCACTGCACCGGATCGCAGGGCCTCTTCCATGCACCAGAGCAGATCTTCGGCCCGTTTGGGTTGGACAAACAGAAAACGCGCGGGGTCGGCCCAGGCAAACATGCCGTCAGGGTTGAGCTGTTCTGGCTCCCATGATGGAGATATCCAGAGCACGGGCCCCTGCATATGCCCTGCCAGCCACATGGCAAAGGTGCGCCGGGCCGGACCGCAAGCCTCGTGAACGCGGGCGAGGGTCAACCGAATCTCGGCGTGGGGTTGGAGCGCGGGTTTGCTGTGATCCGGGCTGCGGGTGAGGAGGTGCTGACTCATTATGTCAGGGTGACATGTTCCTTCTTTGTTCTCAAGATGTGATTGGCGATTGCCTGTGGGTTTGTGATCTGCCAGCTTGTCGGCATGAGCTATGTGATCCGTCCTGCCAATCTGGCCGATGCGCCAGATCTGGCCACCTGCGTAACCCGTGCCTATGCCGAAACGGCGCAACGAATCCCTGATTTGCCAGATGTGGCGGATGGGCTGGACGAGGATATCACCCAGCATTTGGTCTGGGTGGCCGAGTCGGGGGGGCGTATCCTGGGCGGGCTGGTGTTGATCCTGAAACCGGAGGAGGCCAAGCTGGCAAATATTGCGGTGGATCCGGATGCGCGTGGCACCGGCCTGGGCGGCCGCCTGATTGCGGTGGCGGAAGCGGCCTGCCTGGAGCGTGACATTCGCGTGCTGGTGCTGAACACTCATATAGGCATGCCAGAGAACGTCGCGCTATATCAACATCTGGGATGGCAGGTGACCGGCCAATCGGGCAACACTGTGTTCATGTCCAAGACGCTGACAACAAGAGAGGATTGCACATGAGGATGGTACCGTTGGGCCGGACCGGTTTGGAGGTCAGTGATTTATGTCTGGGCTCGATGACCTGGGGCACACAAACAAGCGAAGAGGACGGGCATCGCCAGATTGATGCCTCTTTGGCGGCAGGCATCAACATCATCGACACGGCCGAAATGTATCCTACGACACCGATGGCAAAGGAAACCGTCGGGCGGACAGAGGAGATCCTGGGAACCTGGAACGCGCGCAACTCTGCCCGGCGGAGCGATTACATTCTGGCGACCAAAGTGACTGGCGCGGGACAAGGTATGGTGCGGGATGGGGCGCCGATCACCGCTGCGACCATGGCCGAGGCAATCGAAGGATCGCTCAGACGTCTGCAGACGGATTACATCGATCTTTATCAGCTGCATTGGCCCAATCGGGGCAGCTATATGTTCCGCCAGAACTGGACCTATGACCCAACCGGTCAGGACAGTGCGGCGGTCAAAGAGAATATGGAGGAGTGTCTGGCCGAGCTGGACCGGCAGGTGAAACGCGGGGCGATCCGATATGTGGGCCTGTCAAACGAGAGCGCCTGGGGCACGATGCAATGGCTGCGGCTGAGCGAAGCGGGCGGCGGACCACGCATGCAGACGGTGCAGAATGAATACTCCTTGATGTGCCGGTTCTATGACACTGATATGGCCGAGCTGACCCATCACGAGGGTGTCGGTCTGCTGGCCTTTTCGCCTCTGGCAGCGGGTCTGTTGACCGGCAAGTATCAAGATGATGCCCTGCCGGAAGGCAGCCGCCGATCCATCGCGCCATTGATGTCAGGGCGCTATACGCCGCGCGCTGTGGCGGCCGTTGCGGCCTATGTGGATATCGCAAAGCGCCATGGGCTGCATCCTGTGCATCTGGCGTTGAGCTGGTGCCGCATGCGCCCGTTCATGGCCTCGGCCATATTCGGCGCTGTGACGCAGGAGCAGCTGGAGGTTGCCCTGGGCGCGGCAGAGGTTGAGCTGTCGGATGAGGTGATGGAGGAGATTGACGCGGCCCACCGAGCGCATCCGATGCCCTATTGAACGGGATTATGGGCCAAAAAAAAGGGCCACCCGCCTTGGCGGATCGGCCCATACTCGTTCCTTAAACGGGTTCATTGCCGCGCGTTGAGCGCGTGAAAAATATGGGTGAAAGTGGCGGCGCCCAGGATTGGTATCACCAGATTGATCAGGGGTATTGAAAGCGGCATGGCCATGAGCACGCCCGCCATCCAGATCGTGCCGGAATGTTTGCGCCGCAACGCCTTGGCCGCTGGACGGCCAATTCGGCGCATGGCGGCAAGCATGAAGTATTCTCGGCTCAGCAGAAAACCGTTGAGCCCCCAAAAGATGAACACCGCCGCAAATGGCAGCAACACATAGAGCAAGACAGCCACGATATTGGCGCCAATGAGAACCCCAAGAAAGTTGATCGTGTCGCGGAAGGCTTCGTAAAACGGCACGCCCGGGACCGCGGGCAGATGCGGGTAGTGTCGGTCTTCGACCGCCTGGGCGACCTCATCCAGGAACATGGAGGTGATGGCCGAGGCAACCGGCACCATCAGAAAGGCCGACAGGAACATCATCAGGAAGAAGGACGAAAAGGTCAGCAGATCATCCAGCCAGCGAATTTCGCGACCGCCGGGCAGGGTGACGGTTTCGCCCAGCCAGGAATTGAGAACCCAAAGAAACCCGGCATAGGCCGCAACCAGCAAAGCCAGGGTCAGCAAAATGCCAAGGGCCAGAACCCGGCGAAAGCGTGGGTCACTGAACTGACCCAGGGCGAGGCCGAAGGACGTGAAAATCATGTCCTGATCCAACTGGTTATTGTGTCGAGGTCTGGTCGGGGACGCTCGGGGGGGGCCATACGCTCGGTTCCCAGATAGATCAGCCCGGCGATACGTTCATTCTCGGCCAGGCCGAAAGCCTCGGCGCAAAAGCTGGGATCGTGGCTGGTCCAGCCTGACAGCCAGTTTGCGCCCCAACCGGAGGCGAGCGCTGCATTCAGCAAGGCCAGACAGGCGGCACCGGCGCTGTAGGTCTGTTCAATGGCAGGGATTTTGGCAGAAGATTTTTGCACTTCGACCACGGCAACGGCGAGGTGTCCCTGATCGTATTGCGCGCGCCCCTTGGAGACATCCTCGGCGGATTTGCCAAGGGCCTGCCCGCGCGCCTCGGCCAGGTCGGCGATGCGGCTGAGGGCTGGTTTTTCGATAACAATAAAGCGGAAGGGTTCCAGCTTGCCGTGATCCGGTGTGCGGGCTGCGGCACGCAGAAGGGTTGAGAGCGTTTCCCGGTCCGGCACTGGCATGTCCAGCGTTTTGGCCGGGCGTGAGCGCCGGGTCAGGAGGAAATCGAGTGCGTCGGGGTTTGGTACGGGCATTGTGGAACCTGTCTGACTGCTACGGTTGCTATGTCTGGCCCTGCACCGAAAGTTTCAAGGCCAATGAGCGGTGAAAAGCCTGCCCCCTTTGGCGAGGCCATGAGAAAGCCAGTGCGCCGCGCCGGGAAACGGGATACGAGATAGCGACAAGCGGGGGGTGCGTAGAGCCGGGCCGGCCTTGGTCCTGGGCGGATTTTTTGACCAGTAATTTTGTATTGCGAGGAGATGACACGATGCGTTTGGCCTGGCTCGCTCTGAGCGCGATGGTTTTACTGAGCGCCTGTGACCCGATTTCGGGCAGCTCGTTCCAGGTTTCGGGCAGTGGTCGCATTGGAATTTCAAACTGACCATTGGCGGTTTTGGAATCTGTTGAGGATGGCCCGCCGTAAGACGGGCCTGACTTCTGGGTTTAGCTGGCCAATAGCTCTGCCGCCATTTCGCTGACGGTTTCCCGCAGGAAGGCGTCAAATCGCGGCCCCGGCTGGCGAGCGATCATCGTGTCTCCGAATGGATCGGGCGCGGTGATGGAGCTGCCGGACAGGGCCTCGAGCGTGGCATGGCCGCAGAAAGGCACGTAGACCTCGGAATAGCCGCCTTCGTGGACCAGAACCAACCGATCCTCGCAAAGCTCTGCGGCGAGGTCCTTCATGCGCAACGTCATCTGGCGGTAGGTTTCCGGTGTCGCCAACATGCGGGCCAATGGATCAATGGCAGAGGCATCGAACCCGCAGGCGACCACGATCAGGTCGGGTTGGAATGCCTCAAGCGCCGGGCGCACGATTTCGTCGATACAAGCCAGATAGGCCGTGTGCCCCGCGCCTGCGGGCAGGGGCACGTTCATGTTCTTGCCCAGGCCCGCAGCCTCGCCCCGGTCTGTGATGTAGCCGGTGTCGAGTGGGTAATTGCCCTCTTGGTGCAAGCTGATGGTCAGGGTGTCGGCGCGGTCATAGTAAATCGCCTCGGTTCCGTTGCCATGATGCACGTCCCAGTCCAGCACCGCCACTTTGCCCAACCCATGACGGGCGCGGGCGGTTTCGACGGCGATGGCGATATTGGCCAACAGACAGAACCCGTTGGGAAAGTCAGGCAGGCAGTGATGACCCGGAGGCCGGGACAAAGCGTAGGCATTTTGATTGGCCCCGGTCATCACGGCATCTATTGCTGCAACAGAGAGGCCGGCCGAGAGCGCGGAGATTTCAAAGCCGCCGGTGGCAAAAGGAGTGCGCTTGCCCAGTTCACCGCCGCCGGAATCAGAGAGGCGTTTGAATTCTTTCAGATAGGATTCAGGGTGAATTCGGTTGAGGTCAGACCAATCGGCGGGCGCGGCGGATTTGGCGTCCAGTTCCCCGAGCAGCCCAGTGACCTGCATCAGGTTGGTCAGACGGCGTTTTGTTTCCGGGTTTTCGGGCAGACCGCCAGCGGCCAGAGGTTGAACCAGGCCGCCAATCGGCAGGGTGAACGCGTAGTTTCCACCTGCGTGCCAGAAACATTGCTCGTCCCAGAAAAAGCCTGTTGTCATCCTGTCGCCTCCTTGTTGCGGGGGCCACTATCCAAAGCTGGGCTGGGATTGTCTATGGCGCTTGGGTCCGGAAATGGCCAAAATGGAGGCTATGGCAAAACCGAAATTACGCAATCTACCGGATCTGAGCGACCTGGCCCGTCCCGGCAACGAGATAGCCGTGCGCGCGACACCTGGGGCTGCGCGGGATGCCTTGAGCGTCGAAGATGATGTGTTGAAGATCTGGGTGACCGCGATCCCAGAAAACGGGCGGGCGAATGTCGCGATTCAGGCCGTTCTGGCCAAGGCAATGGGTGTGGCCCCCAGCGATCTGATGCTGATTCGCGGGCAAAGCGCGCGCGACAAGGTGTTTCGCTACGGGTCAGGGCGCAGTTGATAAACACCCTCGGGCAGATCCAGCGCGGCGGCGAGGTCGCGCAGTTGTTCCGGAGAGAAGGTGATCTTGACCATCTGTTGCGTGCGCGGATCAAACTGTTCGACCGTGACGCATTCTGCGAAACTGTTGATGATAACGTCCTCTTGCAGCGGTTTGGAACCGTCGTCGATCAGGGTTATGACGGTGGCGTCAAATTCGTGTTCAATGGTAAACATAGCAATACAGTGCCGACGAGGGCCGCGTATTTCAACCCGGTTTCCACCCCGGGGCGTTTGGAGACTGGCTGCTGGGCAGGGAGGTGCTAAAAGGGTGCTGAGGAACTCTGTCGCGAGTGGAAATCCGATGCGTCTGTCAAAGGCACCTGCATATTTCTTTTTGGCCTTGTTTTGCCTTGGGTCCTGTGTGGAAGAGCCGGGGCAAACATCTGCGGTCCCCACGGATCGCCCCGTATCATCCAGCGGTTTTCGCTCGGCTGATGATGTGGCCAGGGGGTTTGCCGACGTTGTGTCACGGGTTGAACCCACGGCCGAGCAGGTGTGCCGGCAATATAGTTCTCATCGCAATTGCGATTTCAAGATTGTGGTGGATACGCGGCGCAGGGAGCCGGCAAATGCCTATCAGTCCCAGGATGACTCGGGCCGCCCGACGATCACCTTTACGCTGGCCTTGATTGCAGATGCGCGCAACGAAGACGAGCTGGCCTTTGTTATGGGGCATGAGGCGGCGCACCACATCCGCAATCATCTGGCGCGTCAGGCGGAAAACGTGGCGGCCGGGGCCGAAGCCTTTGCGCAATTGGCCGCCTTGCGCGGTGGCTCTGCGGCGGATGTTGCGGATGCGCAAGAGTTGGGCGAGTTTGTCGGCGCCTACAGCTACTCCAAAGAGTTCGAGTTGGAGGCCGACCAACTGGGCACGATCATCGCGCTGAAAGCCGGGTTTGATCCCTTAGTGGGCGCGCAGTTCTTTACCCGGCTGCCTGATCCGGGCGACCGGTTTTTGACCACCCATCCGCCCAATGCTGATCGCTATACAATGGTGGTGGACACTCTGCGCAAGCAGGGCAACTAAGGCAAAATGCGAAATACTTGAAACACCGCAGATCACTTGGCGTGTTGAAATCCCTGATTTCAGGCAGCGTTGATCGTTTCAGGTTGTTCGCATTCTACCAAAACGCTGATCAGAGCTTGGAGTGGCTGCCGTCGCACATCGGAGCGTTCGAGGTGGCCTTGCACCCGCAGAAAAACACCTTCTTGTCGGCGTCGGCCTCCCATTTGACCGGGGAAAAATCCGTGCCCTTATGTGCGCCATCGCAAAAGGGTTGATTGGCGGATTGACCGCAAGCGCACCAGAAATACGACTTTCCGGCTGTGACCTCGACTGCAAAAGGGGAGGTTTGGGCGATTTTGGGCGTTTCTGACATGTTGCTCTCACTGTGGCTACTCAGCAGAGTCTAACCTTGTTGGTTCGAAAAGAAAGGGCGCTGTTGCGGCAAAACCGATGCCGTATCAACCTCATGACTGGATCAGACGGCCCCATAGATCGTAGTCCCCGGCCTCTTCGACCTCGACACGCACAATTTGTCCGGGCCGCAGTCCTTCGAACCCTTCGTCGATGAATAGGTTGCCGTCAATTTCGGGCGCATCGGCGGTGGTGCGGCATGTTGCGGCTTCGTCGTCGACTTCGTCTATGATCACATCCAGTGTCTGGCCAACCTTGGCCGCCAGTTTTTCAGCCGAGATCCGCTGCGCGACTTCCATGAATCTGTCCCAGCGGTCTTGCTTGACCTCGGCAGGGACATGGTCGGGCAGGGCGTTGGAGCGTGCGCCCTGAACGTCCTCATATTGAAAGCAACCAACGCGATCCAGGTTCGCCTCGGGCAGCCAATCCAGCAGGTGCTGGAATTCAGCTTCCGTCTCGCCCGGGTATCCCACGATGAATGTCGAACGCAGGGCGATCTCTGGGCAAACTGCACGCCAAGCGGCGATCCTGTCCAAAGTACGCTCGGCCGCGGCGGGGCGGGCCATGCGTTTGAGCGTGTCAGGGTGCGCGTGTTGGAAGGGGATATCCAGATACGGCAAGAGGCCGCTGTCTGGGTCTGCCATGGTCGGGATAAGTCTATCCACAAAGGGATAGGGATAGACATAATGCAAGCGCACCCAGGCGCCTAGCTGACCAAGCTCGTAGGACAGATCATGTATGGAATCGGCTATTTCGCGCCCCTTCCACTGGCTGATAGATTTCTTGCGATCCGCGCCATAGGCGCTGGTGTCCTGGGAAATGACCAGCAATTCCTGCACCCCGGCCTGAACCAATCTCTCGGCTTCGCGCAAAACAGAACCCGCCGGACGCGAGACCAGCCGGCCACGCATATCCGGTATGATGCAGAACTTGCAGCGGTGGTTGCAGCCCTCTGAAATCTTGAGGTAGGCAAAATGGCGTGGGGTCAATTTGATCCCGGCCGCGGGCAACAGATCGACAAATGGATCAGGATCGGGCGGCACGGCGGCATGGACCGCGTCCAGCACCTGTTCGTATTGATGTGGGCCAGTGACAGCCAATACTTTGGGATGCGCGCCCGTGATGTATTCCGGCTCGGCACCAAGGCAGCCGGTAACAATAACCCGCCCGTTTCCATCCAGAGCTTCGCCAATCGCTTCTAGCGATTCTGCCTTCGCGCTGTCCAGAAAACCGCAGGTGTTGACGATGACGGCATCCGCACCGGCGTAGTCCGGGGATATCCCATAACCTTCGGCACGCAGGCGCGTCAGGATGCGCTCGCTGTCAACCAGAGCCTTGGGACAGCCGAGAGAAACCATGCCAATGGTAGGTTGATCCGGGCGCGCGGTGTCGCCCATACGGGCCTGCGGGGCAAGGTCGGGGCGGAGGTCTGGGGGATTGCTCATGCCCGGGGCGTATACGCGTGGCGATGCAAGGGCGCAATCGGCCCTTGCTGCTTCATTGCAAAAATACTCAAATCCGCCCGAAATAGCAGAAACGGTGTTTCAGACGTGGCGCCAGATTTTCGCAGAAAATCTGATACCCGGTTTTGAGTTGATCCAATCAGATCGTCTGATCGTATTCGCCGACAGAAGGCTCTGTTCGGATCACCGCGTCGATGTCCGCAAAGATCGCACGCATTTCCGCGTCGCTTTCAGGGCTTTCACAGACCACAACCAGATTTGGCGTGTTCGAGGATGCCCGCACCAATCCCCAGGCGCCGTTTTCCAGGATCACCCGCGCGCCATTCACCGTGACCAGTTGCTTGATCTCCCGGCCAGCAATTTTGCCGCCATCCAAAGCCAGTTTTTCCAGTTTTGCGACGATACGATCCAATGTGTCGTATTTTTCGGTATCCGCACAATAGGGCGACATGGTGGGCGTCGAGAAGGTCTGAGGAAGAGCCTTTCGCAGGTCCGACATGGACATGTCCGGGTTGCGGTCCATCAGTTTGCAAATCTCGACCGCGACACGCATCCCGCAATCATATCCGCGACCAATCGGTTCAGCGAGAAAGTAGTGACCCGATTTCTCGAACCCGGCGAGCGCGCCAATTTCCTTGACCCTGCGCTTCATGTGAGAGTGGCCGGTCTTCCAGTAATCCGCTTTGACCCCATGCGCCTGCAATTCCGGGTCCGAAGCAAACAATCCGGTTGATTTGACGTCCGCGACAAAAGTTGAGCCGGGATAGAGTTTGGCCAGATCGCGGGCCATGATCACGCCGACCTTGTCAGCAAAGATTTCTTCACCCTCGTCATCGACAACGCCGCAGCGATCACCGTCGCCATCAAACCCCAGTGCAAAATCCGCGCCCGATGCCTTTACGCTATCGGACATGTCGTGCAGCATTTCCATTGCTTCTGGGTTCGGGTTGTAGTTGGGAAAGGTGTAGTCCAGATCATTGTGCGACGGAACGACCTCGACGCCGAGCCGTTCAAACAACTCAGGCGCAAAGGCTGCTGCGGTGCCGTTGCCTGTAGCGCACACGACCTTGAGCGGGCGTGTCATGCGGAAATCGCCCACCAGATCATCCAGATAGGCCTCGCGCACGCCATCCACAAACTCATAGCTTCCGCCTGGTCGTGCCTGGCCGCGTCCTTCCAGAACGATATCGCGCAGCTCGCTCATTTCATCAGGCCCGTGGGTCAATGGGCGTTCGAAACCCATTTTTACACCGGTCCACCCATTGGGATTGTGAGAGGCCGTCACCATTGCCACTGCAGGCACGTCCAGGTGGAATTGGCTGAAATAGGCCATGGGAGACAAAGCAGGACCGATATCCTTGACCTGAATACCCGCCTGCATAAGGCCCAGGATCAGCGCGTTCTTGATAGACAGCGAATAGTCCCGGTAATCGTTCCCGACGGCGATCACCGGTGCAATCCCGCGCGCGTGCATTTGTGTGCCCAGCCCAAGACCCAGGGAGGTCATGCCGGGGAGGTTGATTTCATCCGGATACTTCCAACGGGCGTCGTATTCGCGGAATCCGGTGGGGGCAATCATCGGGTCGCGCAGAAAAGACCAGCTGTTCTGGGTGACGGTAGCAGCAGGTTTGGTCATAAAAATGGCCTCTGGTAAGAGATGAATTTAACCCGGGCTTAGCAAGCAGGCCGGGGCGCATCAATGTGGCAATCAGCCCAAATCTCCCCTGACGCCAGATCCTGTTTGATCCATCGTGAGGCGCATTTTTTTTGGGCACTGCGCGCCAATGTGTTTCGCACAGGCCCCTTCAAGAGGCCTGGGGCAGAAACGATCCAATTAGGCGGTCACCTGTTCGCGCAGGATGGAAGCCGTCAGCGAAATCATCAGGTAGATCCCGGAAAAGATCAGGAAAGCCAGGATCGTGTTTTCAAATTTGCGGGGATAGCTTGGGGTCTCACTGGGCACCGGCTCGACCGAGATGGTCAGATAGCGGACCTGACGGTTTGCTTCCATCCGAGTTTGTTCGACCTGTTGCAACGCAGATTGCAACATCAGGTCCCGGGTCGCCAGGTCAGCCTCGGCCATACGGATCCGCACGGCCAACTGCGCCAAAGAGTTTTCGCCCTGGCTGGCATCCGTCATCCGACCTTTCAGGTCTTCGAGCAGCACGTTGAGCCGGCGGATATCCCCTTCCAGACCTTGAACCTTGGCCTGATTCGGACGGGCGTTGTCCAGTTGCGCGGCCAGGTCCAAACCTTTTTCCTGGATAAGAACTTCGACATTATTGATCTGTCCTCTGAGCGCGATGATCACGCCCTCCGGATCCAGGATATCGCCTTTTTGCTGGAGTTCGACCAATTTTTGCTGGGCTTTGCGACGTTCCTTTTCGGCCTGCTCAAAGCCGGTGAAAGCGTCTTTCATCTGATCGCCACGCTTCTTCTGGGTCAAATCGTTTACGCGTTGTTCGGCATAGGAAATCAACTGTTCCGAAAAACGTGTGGCCACTATTGGATCGGCGGCTGAAACCTCCATCCGGATCACACCTTCGGTGGGATCGTAACCAATCTTCACACTTTTCTTGTAGGTTTTATAGGCCGTTTCATTCGAGGCATTGGGTTCAAGGCGCTGGATTGGGTCGAGCCAGGGTTGTTGGAAATGGGCTTTGAAACCTTCGTCTTTGTCGAGACGCAGCATCACTTCCTTGGACTCCAGGAAAGACTGTACCGCGATCGAATCCTGGCTGGTGGCAAATTGCGTTCCGGTGAGCAGCCCGCCCAAGCCCGAGCCACCCGCATTGTCGGCCTGCAGGATCAGGAATTCGGATTTGGTGGCATAAATGGGTGACGCGATATTGTAGAAATACCAGCCGGCTACAAAGGTCGGCAGCAGGACAAAAAACGCCAGACGGGCCAGCAGCATCATCAGTCTGTTTTGACGCCTGCGCATGATATCGCGCTGGATGGCCGAGATGTCGCGCTGGCGCTGCTCGGTCGGGCTCAACTCGGCCGAGGGGAGCGTCTGTTTTTGAACAGGGATGGTTTGCGGCAGCTGAACCTTGGCTTTTGGTGGCTCCGATGACGCGTTTTCGGCGTCCTGTTTCGGGACGACCAGTTCAAGCATGTTGGAGCGCTGGAATGGGTCAATATTGCGGTCGCGCAACAGGCGAACGGCATCAAAATCGGATGTCGCAGGCAGATTGTGTTGCTGCGCCACGCGCCGGGCCATGCGCAATTGCCGCCCGGTCAGGCCTTCGCGGCGGATCGCATCGATATCCGTTTCCCCATCCACCTGACGGGGCGAGGCGACCTCTGCCGCTGGGGCGGGTTCGCTGTGTTGGGGCGGCGGGGTGTTTTCCGCCTGTGGTTGGACGCGTGTTCTGGGGCGCTGTGGCGCTGCGGGTTCGGCATGCGGCTCGGCGGCCCCAGCCATAGAGGCCTGAGGTGCCTGTGCAACGCCGGGCGCGGCCGCCTGCGCAGGGGGCGGCGTCATGCTGCGACGTATGCGGAATTTTTTAGCCTTGGGTTTCGTAGTCATAGAGCTGTTTCGCTTCTTCCAAGGTGTCGAACATATGGAGCTGACCGTTTAGCAATACGGCGGCAGATTTGGCAAATTTTGCCAACAGTTCCGGCGAATGTGATACGATCACGATTGTTGTGGTTGCCAGGCGTTCCTGCAGGATGCTGCCAGCCTTGCGGTTGAACTCGACATCCGTGGAGCCGGGCATGCCTTCGTCGATCAGGTAGATGTCAAAATCCAGCGCCAGCATCAACGAAAAAGAAAACCGCGCCCGCATCCCTGAGGAGTAGGTGCCCAGCGGTTGGTCGAAATATTCGCCCAACCCGCAAAGCCAGCGGCAATACGCCTCGACGTAGTCAGGGTCCAGACCGTAGAGTTTGGCAATGTAGCGGCAGTTTTCCAGCGCCGAAATCTTGCCCACGACGCCCCCCATGAACCCCAGCGGGAAGGAAACGTTGCAAGAGCGCGAGATTTCGCCCTCGTCCGGTTTTTCCAAACCGGCCATCATGTTGATCAGCGTCGTCTTCCCGGTGCCGTTGGGGGCCAGGATTCCGAGTGATTTCCCGAGTTCAACGCGAAAAGAGACCTGGTCCAGAATCACCTTGTGTTGGGTGCCGGTCCAGAACGCTTTGCTGACATTTCTAAACTCTATCATAAAACTTCCCGGCACGGACTTCGGTGTCCATGCTTATGTGGGGTGCGTTTACCCGATGCCTCTTTGCCCCTCTTTACCAGAGGTGTGTTAACGTCCTACAGACCGATTTGGACGATATTATGTCCAATTTCGAAACAAAATGCCAACAACTTTGCAAGAGTGGGGCATCAAATCACCGGCATTGGTCTTATTGCCAAGGGTGCGGAGGGATTTGGGGTCTCTTTGGACGGAAACAATTGGGGGGCTGATCTGTGGAGGACGAGGGCACAGCACTGATCAATCAGATCAGAGCCTGCCAACTATGTACGACACGATTTGCCGCGACTGAGACGGGGCATGCGCCGCGTCCGGTGGTCTGGTTTCGCCCCGGCGCGCGGGTGTTGATCGCGGGGCAGGCACCGGGGGCGCGGGTTCATGCCTCGGGCCGTCCGTTCACGGATCCGTCGGGGGACCGGTTGCGCGATTGGTTGGGAATTGGCGAAGATCAGTTTTATGATCAGGACAAAGTGGCGATCGTGCCGATGGCTTTTTGTTTTCCCGGATATGATGCCAATGGTGCAGATTTGCCGCCGCCGCCGATCTGCGCGCAGACTTGGCATGATGCGGTGATGGCGGATCTGACTAATGTTCGGCTGACCGTGCTGGTGGGCGGCTACGCACATCGTCGCCATCTGATGACGCGAGCGTCGGTTACGCAGGCTGTGGCAGGGTGGCGCGACCATGCGCCCGAGGTGTTCCCATTGCCCCATCCATCCTGGCGCAATACGGGTTGGTTGCGCAAGAACCCATGGTTCGAGGCCGAATTGCTGCCGGTTTTGCGCGACAGGATGCAAAGGGTGTTGAATGACTGAACTGACTCCGCTGGATCACGCGCATGCCGCGATGCAGACCGCGCCGGACGATGAAAACGCGCGTTTGGGTTTTTTCAACCGCTTGGCGGATAGCGAGCTGTTGTTGCTGTTGACCGAAGAGGCACGGGGGGACAATGCGTCGCCACGGATATTCGAGACCTCGGATGGGACCTATGTGCTGGCCTTTGACCGCGAAGAGCGTTTGACCCAGTTTACCGGCGCGCCTGCACCGTATCTGGCATTGTCGGGACGGTCTCTGGCTGGGTTGTTGGCCGGGCAGGGGGTTGGCCTGGGCCTGAACCTGGGGGTGGCCCCGTCGGAATACCTGGTGCCAGGAGAGGCGTTGGACTGGTTGGTTGATACGCTGGCCGAGGCACCGGACGAAGTTGAGGTCGGGATTGCCGAGCTGCGCCCGCCCGGGTCACTGCCAGAGGCTTTGCTGACCGCATTGGATGCCAAATTGGCAACAGCGGGAGGATTGGCCGAGGCCGCCTATCTGACCGGTTTCACCTCGCGTGATGGCGGGTTGGGGCATCTGCTGGGTTTTGTGGGCGCGCCAGAGGCGGCCAAGGCGGCGCTGGCGGCTGCGGTGAACGAAGCCCTGATTTTTTCTGGACTGGAAGCGGGCACAGTGGATGTCGGTTTCTTTGAGGCATCCGATGTGATGACGGCGCGGCTTCAGGCGGTTGGGTTGCGGTTCGAATTGCCCAAACCGGCGGAAAGTTTGCGCACGCCCAAACAACCGGCTGCGCCAGGATCGGACCCGGACCGCCCCCCTCGTTTGCGCTAGCTTGATACGGCGTCAGATATCCTGACCGTCGTTTTTCAACCCGGCGAGCAGACCTCTTTCGGGCAACCAGGGGTTCAGCTCTAACGCCTGGGACAATTGCAGATGCGCTTCGCCGCGACGCCCCAGCGCGATCAGCGTCAATGCGCGTCCCGACATCGCTGCCACATGGCGAGGCGCGCGTTCAAGGGCCAGATCCAGGTCAGGGAGCGCACGGGCGAAATCCTGGCGCAGGTAATTGACAAAGGCGCGTTGGTTGTAGCCTTCGGCATAATCCGGGCAATAGGCGACCAGACGGTCCAGATCGGCGAGGGCGCCCAGATAGTCGTAGTTGGCCCGTTTTTGCATGCCGCTGTCCAACATCTCTTGCGCGGCCTCGTCCGGGGCGTCGGCCCAAAAGGTCCACATCTGATTGGACAGGTCGCGGGCCTGGGTCGGAGTGTCGGCCATTCGGACCTTGTCGATCAGCGTGTCGAGTGCCGCGCTGTGATCCGGCGCAGCAGGGCAATCGGCCAGCGCAATTTGACCGGCAAACAGGGCGGGGAGGAAGAGCAGGGAGCGTATCATGCCGAAAAGTTTGGAGCGAATAGCGATCGGGTCAAGTCACATCTTTGCCAGTCCGGTGGCGCCATCCTCTTTGACGGCCTGCATGGCGACATAAGTGGACGTGTTGGCGATGTGGGGCAGGGTCGAGATTTTTTCGGCCAGAACAGTGCGATAGTCGGACATGCTACCGGTTCGGATTTTCAGCAGATAGTCGAAATTTCCAGCGATCAGGTGGGCCTGTTCGATCTCACCAATTGCGCGAACGGCGCGATTAAAGGCGGCCAGGGCCTCCTCTCGGGTGTCGGTCAGGCGCACTTCTACAAAGGCGACATGATCCAGGCCCAGACGGATCGGATCCAGCAGGGCGCGGTATCCGGTGATTATGCCGTCTGCTTCCAGCCGGCGCAGACGGGTTTGTGTGGGTGATTTGGACAGGCCGATACGTTGGGCCAGGTCGGTGATGCTCAGCCGCCCCTCTTCGCTGAGCACAGAGAGGATCGCACGGTCAAAGCTGTCCAATTCGGACCAGTCGTTTTGCATGGTAATTCCGTAAAATTTCGGGCGATTGACCTGCCAAATTTGAAAAATCGGGAAGTTGAACCGCTGTTGCTGGGATATTCTGCGCGAAACAACTGGGGTTCGCAATGTCTATTTCCTTTGATTCTCTATCGCTGCTTCTGGATCGTGACATGTATGGCGATCCGGGCCAGGCCGTCTCGCGGATGGTGACCGAGGCAGGGCTGTCTGCGGCGGAGCGCGCGCAGATTTGCACGGCAGCGGCGCGTTTGGTCGAAGATGTGCGCGGGGCGACCTCGCCCGGAATGATGGAGGTCTTTCTGGCGGAATATGGTCTGTCCACCGATGAGGGCGTGGCGTTGATGTGTTTGGCCGAAGCGCTTTTGCGGGTGCCGGATGCGGATACGATTGATGCGCTGATCGAAGACAAGATCGCGGCGAGTGACTGGAGCAAGCATCTGGGTCATTCGACTTCGCCCTTGGTGAATGCATCGACTTGGGCCTTGATGTTGACGGGCAAGGTTCTGGACGGGGACGCCCCCGGACCGGCGCAGGCTTTGCGCGCCGCGATCCGGCGGGTGGGCGAACCCGTGATCCGGACAGCCGTGGCGCGGGCCATGCGCGAAATGGGACGCCAGTTTGTATTGGGCGAAACCATTGGGGCGGCCATGAAACGGGCCGCGGGAATGGAGGCCAAAGGGTATACCTATAGTTACGACATGCTGGGCGAAGCCGCCCGGACCGAGGCGGATGCGGCGCGGTATCATCTGAGCTATTCACGGGCGATCTTGGCGATTGCAGAGGCCTGTGACGCGGTCGATATTCGGCAGAATCCCGGGATTTCGGTCAAGCTGTCGGCGCTTTTTCCACGGTATGAGATGTCGCATCGCGATCAGGCCCTGAGCGAACTTGTGCCGCGTCTGCGGTCGCTGGCCCTGTTGGCGAAATCGGCGAATATGGGCCTGAATGTGGATGCAGAAGAAGCGGACAGGCTGTCCCTGTCGCTGGAGGTGATCGAGCGTGTTCTGGCTGAACCTGCCTTGGCCGGATGGGATGGGTTCGGCGTTGTTGTTCAGGCCTATGGGCCGCGCGCCGGGGCGGTGATTGATGCACTGTATGATATGGCCGAACGCTATGATCGCCGTTTGATGGTGCGACTGGTCAAGGGTGCCTATTGGGATACCGAGGTCAAGCGTGCGCAGGTCGAAGGCATGGCCGGCTTCCCTGTTTTCACCGACAAGGCGGCAACCGACGTGTCCTATATCGCAAATGCGCGCAAGTTGCTGGAACGGACGGATCGCATCTATCCGCAATTTGCCACGCATAACGCGCATACTGCCAGTGCAATCCTGCATATGGCCGGCGATCGCCCGTTCGAGTTTCAGCGTTTGCACGGCATGGGCGAGAGCCTGCATGATCTGGTCAAAACCGCTAATGGTTCGCGTTGTCGGATCTATGCTCCTGTCGGGGCGCATCGGGATCTGTTGGCCTATCTGGTGCGGCGACTGCTGGAGAACGGGGCCAACAGTTCGTTTGTGAACCAGATTGTGGACGAAACGATCCCGGCGGCGCAGGTCGTGTCGGATCCGTTTGAGGCGGTTGAAGAGATCGCGGCGCGGGGTGGGGCGAACATTGTGCAGGGCCCGGATTTGTATCAGCCCGAGCGGGTGAATTCCAAAGGGTTTGATCTGACGCATACGCCGACGCTCGAGGCGATCGAGGCCGCTCGGTCCCCTTGGCGCGCGCATCGCTGGGCCGCAGCGCCGCTGATCGCCTGTGCGGACGCAAGTGGCGCGCTTGATCCGGTGCCCAACCCGGCGGATCCGGCAGATCAGGTGGGCACGGTGCGCTGGGCAACGATGGCGGATGTCGACGGGGCCTTGTCGGTTGCACAGCCCTGGTTGGATGCGGGGCGTGGCGCGGTGCTGAACCGGGTTGCGGATCTGTATGAGGCAGAGTTTGGGCAGCTGTTTGCGCTGCTGTCGCGTGAAGCGGGCAAGACCCTGCCTGATGCGGTTGCAGAGTTGCGCGAGGCTGTGGATTTCCTCCGGTACTATGGGGCCCGCGCGCCAGAGGCGGCAGCGGGTCGGGTCTGGACCTGTATTTCGCCCTGGAATTTCCCCTTGGCGATTTTCACCGGTCAGATTGCCGCCGCTCTGGCGACCGGGAATGCGGTTTTGGCCAAACCGGCACAGCAGACGCCCTTGGTGGCGCATCTGGCTGTTTCGTTGATGCATCGGGCCGGAGTGCCGGTGGAGGCGTTGCAATTGTTGCCGGGTGATGGCGCGGTCGGCGCGATGTTGACTTCGGATGCGCGGGTCGGGGGCGTGGCCTTTACCGGTTCGACCCAAACGGCACATTTGATCCGACGGGCGATGGCGGAAAACCTGGAACCTGGCGCGCCGTTGATTGCCGAAACCGGCGGATTGAATGCGATGATCGTGGACAGTACCGCTCTGCCGGAACAGGCGGTTCAGGCCATTGTGGAAAGCGCGTTTCAATCGGCAGGTCAGCGGTGTTCGGCCTTGCGGTGTCTCTATGTGCAAGAGGATATCGCGGACGACCTGCTGACCATGCTGAAGGGCGCGATGGATATGTTGCGGCTGGGTGATCCCTGGGCTTTGGACACCGACAGCGGGCCAGTGATCGACGCGGCGGCACAGGCGGGCATTCAGATGCATGTGACCCAGGCGCGGTCTGAAGGGCGCGTGCTGCACGAAGGCGCGGTACCCGCGGCGGGGACCTTTGTGGCGCCGACTTTGATCGAAGTTTCCGGCATCAGCGATTTGGAGCGCGAGATTTTTGGGCCGGTGCTGCATGTCGCACGGTTCGGGTCGCAGGATCTGGACCTGGTGATCCGCGATATCAACGCAACCGGCTATGGGCTGACCTTTGGATTGCAGACGCGCATAGATGATCGGGTGCAACAGGTGGCCGAGCAGATCCATGCGGGCAATGTCTATGTGAACCGGAACCAGATTGGCGCGATTGTAGGCAGCCAACCCTTTGGCGGCGAGGGCCTGTCGGGCACAGGGCCCAAGGCCGGTGGCCCACATTATCTGGCACGGTTTGCCGGGACAGTGGCGGCTGCATCCACGCCTGCCGCACCTCTGGACGCTGAGATGTCACAAACCTTGCCCGGGCCAACAGGCGAATCCAACCAGCTGACGCTCCATGCACGCGAGCCTTTGCTGTGCCTGGGACCTCGGGAAAAACTGGCAGACCAAATTGCAGCTGTGGAACGGATGGGCGGCAAGGCATTGCCGGTCGAAGATGCCATATACCCATCTGCTCTGAGCACAATGGAGGGGATTTCGGGGGCCTTGTGGTGGGGCGATGTTGAAACGGCACGGGCGTTTGGCTGTGCGTTCGCAGAGCGGTCGGGTCCGATCCTGCCGCTGATCACCGGCACCCCGGACCTTGGCCACATCTGGTCAGAGCGCCACATCTGTGTGGACACCACGGCATCTGGCGGCAACACCGCGTTGTTGAGCGGAAATGCATAAGCGGGCTTGACCCAGAGGGTGGGATGTTGTGAGCGTTAGGGCATGTTTCCTATCCGTGATCATAATCCCTCTGGGCGCACGCCATATGTTGTCCATACGCTGATGGCTGCAAATATTCTGGTGTTCCTGATCGGTTTGCCAATCATGGGCGACGATCGGGCGTTATGGGCCGTCTATGACAGCTATGCTGTTGTGCCGGCCGAAATAAATGCCGGGCAAGACCTGTTCACGCTTGTGACCTCGATGTTTCTGCACGGAGGCTTTATGCATCTGGCGGGTAACATGCTGTTTTTGTGGATTTTTGGAGATAACCTGGAAGATGAAATGGGCCATCTCCTGTTTGCTCTGTTTTATCTGATCGGAGGTATCGGCGCGGGCCTGATCCATGTGATGGCCGCGCCTGACTCGGTGGTGCCGACGATCGGCGCCTCAGGGGCGATTGCGGCAGTGATGGGCGGTTACCTGTTGCTGTTTCCAAAGGCCAAGGTTGATATCCTGCTGATTCTGGTCGTGTTTTTCAAGATCTTCCCGATCCCCGCCTGGGTGATGTTGGGGCTGTGGCTGCTCATGCAGTTTCTGGGCGGTGCATCGGCCAATCCGGACGAAGGTGGCGTGGCCTATTGGGCGCACGCGGGGGGATTTGTCGTGGGCTTTTTGCTGACCGTGCCATTGTGGATACGGCGGGGGGGAACAGCGTTCTGGTCCAAAACCCTGGGTCACCCGCCGCACCCAGAGGCTCAATATTCGCTGAGCAGGGTGCCCCGGGTGCCACGACGATGACGCGAGGGTGTTGATTGGCCTCGCATGATCAGGTCACGACACCATCACGGGCAGGCATAGACACCAACGCGATAACGTCATCCTGGCAGCAAACCGAAAGGCGGCTCAGCCGCGAATGACCTTGGCGAATTGGCTGAAGACTTCGTTGTTGGCGCAAAGGATGCTGCCGCTTTCAAGGATATCGCCGTCCTTCTCGATGGACTCGACCAGACCGCCGGCTTCGCGCACGATGATGACACCTGCGGCCAGATCCCATGCGTTCAACCGGTGTTCCCAATAGCCATCGTATCGCCCGGCGGCGACATAGGCCAAATCCAGCGCCGCCGCGCCCCAGCGCCGCACGCCTGCGGTGACGGGCAAGAGGCGCGCCAGATCCTTCAGGGTTGCGGGCAGTTCCGGTCTGCCGCCAAATGGCAGGCCGGTGGCAAATACGGATTCGATCATCCGGTTGCGGCCCGAAACGCGCATGCGGGTTTCGTTCATCCAGGCACCTGTGCCCTTTTCAGCCAGAAACATTTCGTCCTTGGCCGGGTCAAAAATCACCCCGGCAACAATCTGGCCTTTGTGCTCCAGCGCGATGGACACCGCCCAATGGGGCATCCCGTGCAGAAAGTTCGTGGTCCCATCCAGCGGGTCAACGATCCAACGCCGGGTCGGATCCTGGCCGGCGACTTCATCGCTTTCTTCGGCGAGCCACCCGTAGGTCGGGCGGGCGCCCATCAGTTCTTCTTTGATGATCGCCTCGGCCGCGATATCGGCACGCGATACGAAATCGCCCGCGCCCTTCATGGACACTTGCAGATTTTCGACCTCGCGGAAGTCTTTGACCAGTGAACGGCCAGCCTTGCGGGCGGCCTTGATCATGATGTTGAGGTTTGCGCTGCCAACCATTTACGTGCTCCGGTGGATCCGTGGGCGCGTATATGCGGGGGCGCCGGGAAAGCCAAGGGTGTTACCCGGTCGCCTGGCAAAGGGAAAGGCACGCTATGCGAAATTTATTACAGACGGCGAAGTAGTGAGTCGTTGTATGATGCTGACGTTGATCAAAATTGTTGCTGTTTAGGGAGAGAGCCATGGCGATTTTAATGGAATACAAAAAGATTCAGGACAAATTTGCCAAAGAGCTAACGCCGCTGCAATGTTCCGAGAGTTTCAGCAGCTTTCGGCGGGCCGATTCCAAGGTCTTGAAAGCTCTGAAAGACATGGAAGGCATTGCAGGCAAAAATTCGGCGAGGATGCTGGGTGCGGCAGAGGATTTTGTTGAGACATCGACCCCCTATTTTACCAAATTGGAGGGGCAGCTTCGCAAGGAAAAGAAGAACCAGAAGCTGATCAAGAAAGAGCTGACCAAGTTTCAGTTCAAAATCTTTCGCATAATAGAAGATTACCGTTCAGATGCTGAGAAACTGGCAGAGACCGAAGCCAAGGCCGGGGACCAGGCTGAAACGCGTGGCAAAGGCAAATCTGTTGCGGATGATGCCGCTGCCAAGGTCAATGAGCGCAAGCTGGCGCAGGCGATCGGCCGCGTTCAATGATCGCCGCGACAAGCATCTGAAGGCCAGCCAGACCGTCCTGACGGCAACGCAGAATGCAGCGCGGGCTGTGACCAACTTGCGCAAGAGCGCAGCGCAGCAATTGGCAAATGCCGAGGATGCGGCGGGCAAAGGCAATCCGGAAGGTGCAAGCCGGATGATCCCGGCTATCGAGAAGATGGCAAGCGATTCCGTCAAACTGGCTGACGCAGCCTTGGCCAAACACTCTCGAGATTTGAAAGACAAATTCCAGAAGGAACGCAACATGTCCTTCAAGACGTTGGAGAAAGAGTTTGACCTGGCCGCTTCGAGCAAACCGGCATTCGAACGCAATCAGACATCCAAGGCCCGCGTTTTTACCCAGGCGACGGACAATGGTAAGCAGGCATTGGATCTGATTTCGCAGATGCGTGTGAATGCCAGTGAGGTCGAAGCGATGGCGCAACAGGCGGCGGCCGCCGTCGAGGGTGGAGAAAAGCTGCGTGCGTTTGTGCTGCGTGACCTGACGTCGGGTGGATCATCAAGTGGTGGTCTGATCGCCAAGGCAATCGAAGAATACGACAGTGCGGTAGAGAGTTTGGACAAACGTATGGAATCCACGATCGGAGCGGTGAAAACCTTTCGCTCCAATACAGACCCTTCCTAGAGCGATGGAATGCGGGAAGCTGCGGTCAGTTTTGGGAATGTTCTGTTTGACGCATCCAATACGGCAGACCGCAAGTGGGACAGGTTGGAGACCACGTTCAAGAATGTGCAGCGCAAAGTGCCCAAAATATTTAGTGACGACCGAGATGTATTAGGTGCGTTGCAAGGGTATATCAAGGAAATGGCCAGGGTCAAAAAGACCCATTCAAATTCCAAGAAGAATGTAAAAGCGTTGGAGAAATTGTTGGGTACACTCTGATCCAAAGCTTTGGTGCCGCGACGTCAGTCGCTGCGTGGCTTGCCAAGCGGCGGTCCCGACCGCAGCTTGGCCGCTGAAAAGGGAGGATCGTGAGATGTCTGAACAAATGTATCGCGTTGCGCTGGCTGGGCGACCTGTTGGCGCACCAGTGGCCGAGAATTTCAGTTATGAGGCTGCCGAGATACCGCAGCCCGGTGAAGGCGAAGTTCTGGTTCGGGTCCATTACATGTCCCTCGATCCTTACATGCGCGGCCGGATGGATGATGCCAAGTCCTATGCCGCGCCGGTGCCGATCGGTGGCACGATGGAGGCCGGTGCGGTCGGCGAGGTTCTGGCCTCCAACAGCCCGCATTTTCAGCCGGGCGACTATGCCTTTGGCATGTTTGGCTGGGCCACGCATGGGTGTTTGCCGGCCAACCAGCTGCGCAAGGTGGATCCCAATGTGGCACCACTGACCAGCGCGCTGGGTGTGCTGGGAATGCCGGGCTTTACCGGATGGTATGGGCTGACCCAGCTTGGCCGTCCAAAGGCGGGTGAAACCCTGGTTGTGGCTGCGGCAACCGGTCCGGTCGGGTCCATGGTGGGGCAGGTGGCGCGTTTGGCTGGTTTGCGCACCGTCGGCATCGCCGGTGGGGCCGATAAATGCAAATTGGCCACCGACACTTTTGGCTTTGATGCCTGTCTGGACCATCGGGCCTATGAAACGGCGTCGGATCTGCGCAAGGCGCTGGGGGCGGCCTGTCCGGATGGCATCGATATCTATTTTGAGAATGTCGGCGGCAAAGTGCTGGAGGCCGTGGTGCCGTTGATGAACAATTTCGGGCGCATTCCGATTTGTGGCATGATCAGCTGGTACAATGCGGGCAACCTGGGGGCGGACGCGAACGGGGCGCTGCCTGGCCCGTTCTTGTGGCGCAACATTCTGGTCAAATTCCTTTCGGTCAACGGTTTCATCATTTCGAACCACTATGATCAGTATCCGGCCTTCCTGAAGGAAATGGGTCCAAAGCTGGCCAGTGGTGAGATTAAGACCATCGAGGACATCGCAGAAGGTCTGGAAAATGCGCCTGCGGCTTTCATGGGCTTGCTCCAGGGCAAGAATGTAGGCAAGCAGATCGTGAAACTGATCTAAGGCGCAATGCGTCTGGTCAGAGAACACACCCGGTCCGCCAGTTTCAACGCGTGCATGCGGTGCATGGCGTGTGCGTATTGGCGGGCGGGGACGTTTGGGCGCGACACGCTCTGAGGCAAGCACCATCTGTGCGGCCACGGGGCGTACAGAGGTGAAAAGATGACAAGGCGTTGGTTTCAGCCGTCAGCGGTGCCGGGTATCCGTGAGTTTGTGTGTTTGATGGCCGTCATGACGGCGCTGGAGGCGTTCAGCATTGACGCCATGCTGCCCGCCTTGAACGAAATTGGCGCAGCACTTGGGGCGCAGGGTAACCAGGTGCAGCTGGTCATCAGCTCCATCTTTCTGGGCGTTGCGGTTGGGCAGCTGATCAGCGGGCCTGTCAGTGACATGATCGGGCGGCGCAAGGCGGTTTTTGGTTTTGTTGCGTTGTATTTGG
This sequence comes from Marinibacterium sp., assembly GCA_034670145.1. Classification (GTDB taxonomy): domain Bacteria; phylum Pseudomonadota; class Alphaproteobacteria; order Rhodobacterales; family Rhodobacteraceae; genus HXMU1420-2. Next base: position 167,731 of record JAXMOA010000001.1, on the reverse strand, counting down.
CGGGAACGGCCGTATGCCTTTCGGCCGAAACCATGACCACAATGTTGTTGGGTCGCGTTTTGCAAGGGTTTGGTGCGGCTGGTCCCTATGTCGTTGCCTTTGCGATCATTCGGGACCGGTTCGAGGGCCGCGAAATGGCGCAGATCGGATCCTGGATCATGACGATTTTTATCCTGCTGCCAGTGGTCGCGCCACTGATTGGACAAGGGTTGATCATGGTCGCCGGATGGCGGGCCGTCTTTGTGGCATTTGTGGTGTTCGCGCTGGTTCTGAGCGTCTGGTTCGCCGCCCGCCAGCCCGAGAGCCTGCCCATATCAGAGCGGATGCCGGCCAGACCTCGTGCGCTTCTGCGGGCCGCGCGGGAGATGTTGCGCCATCGCGTTCTGCTGATCGGAACGGTGGTCGAGGGCCTGCTGTTGGGTGGTTTCATCGCCTATCTGAGCGGCGCGCAGCCGATCTTTTTGGATTTGTACGCGATTGATGCCGGGTTTCCGCTGGTCTTTGCGGGGCTGTCTTTGTTCATTGGCGCGGCGGGGATCCTGAATGCCAAGGTGGTGATGCGTCTGGGTATGCGGCGTATGATCTATACGGCTTTTGGGCTGAACACAGCGGCCTCATTGGTGTTTCTCCTGACCTTGATGCAAATTGATGGGGCACCGCCTTTGGGCATGACCCTGTCGTATCTCGCGGTTGTTGTGTTTTGTTGTGGGCTGGGGTTCAGCAATGTGGCTGCCATGTCGATGGAACCGGTCGAGTCCCAGGCCGGTTTGGGAGCGTCCGTGTTTGGTGGCGTCTCAACCTTGTTGGCGGTGCCCATCGGGGCGGCAGTCGGGCAGGCCTATGACCAGACATTGGTGCCTTTGGCGATCGGATTTCTGATCACTTCTGCGGTGTCGATTGTTTTGTTGAAAACCGGATTGCCTGCGTCGCCACGCGCGTAAACCCGGGCCAGAGATCCGAGGGCGTGAAACTTAGGCGGATTGCAACTTGCGGGCTTCGACGCGGGCCAGGCGGATAAGTTCCTGGACATAGCCTTTGTCAAGGTCATCCTGGCGCACGGCTGCGTAGAGGCGGCGGGTCAGCCCTTGGGCGGTCAGAGGCCGGGTCACGTAGTCCGAGCTGTATTTGACCTCGCGCACGACCCAGTCGGGCAAGACGGAAACACCGCGGTTGGAGGCAACCAACAACAGTATGACGGCGGTCAGTTCGACCTGCCGGATCGCTGCGGGCTCGACCTTGGCAGGAATAAGCAATTGGCTGAACAGATCCAGCCGGGATCTCTCGACGGGGTAGGTGATGAGGGTTTGGTCCCTGAAGTCCTGAGCGTCGATATGGGATTTGGCCGCCAGCGGATGTTGGGCAGAGGCGACAAAGACCGGCGCATAGTCAAACAGTTCTACAAATTCGATTCCAGGCAGAGACTCCGGATCGGAAGAGACCACGAGATCCACATCTTCACGCTGGAGCGCGGGCAGGGCGTCAAAGGCGAGGCCGGGGCGGATGTCGACATCGACATCGGCCCAGTTCTTGCGAAAGCCTTCGAGCACGGGAAACAGCCACTCAAAGCAGGCATGGCATTCGATGGCGATATGCATCCGGCCCGACTTGCCATCGCGCAGAGAGGCAAATTCGGCCGTTGCGGCCTCTATCTGGGGCAGGACCTGATCTGCCAGGCGCAACAGGCGCATACCGGCGGCAGAGAGGCGCATGGGTTTTGATCGCCTGATAAAGAGTTCAACACCGGTTTGTTCCTCCAGACCCTTGATCTGATGGCTCAGCGCACTTTGCGTGATGTGCAACTGATCGGCGGCTTTGGCCAGGCTGCCATTGACATGGATGGCCTTGATGCTGCGCAGATGACGAAATTCCAGGTGCATAATGTTGTGCGGCTCATGTTGATGTTGAGAATTATGAAATTGTCTCACAATTGCAGGCATGAGACAAGCAAGGTGCAACAACCGATTGGACCCTTCATGCCCGTGCCCGCCATTTCTTTTGAGTTTTTCCCGCCGCGTTCGATCGAAGCCAGTTTTCGGTTGCATGATACTGTGCGGGCGCTGGCGCCTTTGGATCCGAAGTTTGTATCGGTGACCTATGGCGCCGGGGGCACGACGCGCGAATTGACTCAGGAAGCGGTTGTGGCGTTGCAGGCCACGTCAGGGTTGTCCGTGGCGGCGCATTTGACATGTGTTGCGGCCAGCCGCACCGAGACATTGGAGATCGCGGACAAGTTTGCGGCAGCCGGTGTGCGCGATCTGGTGGCGCTGCGGGGGGATCCGCCAGCTGGCGCGGATGGGTTTACGGCGCATCCTGACGGGTTTGCCGACAGTTGCGAATTGATCTCTGCGCTCGCCGCGCGCGGCTGGGATTCGATCCGGGTGGGGGCCTATCCGGATGTGCATCCGGAGGCGCAGGATCTGGCGGCGGATGTGGACTGGCTCAAGCGCAAGCTGGATGCTGGCGCAACCGAGGCCTTGACGCAGTTCTTTTTTGAGGCCGATACGTTTTTGCGGTTCCGCGATGCCTGTGCGGCGGCAGGAATAACGGCACCGATTACGCCGGGTATCTTGCCAATCGAGAATTGGGGCGGCACCCAGCGGTTTGCGAAAAGGTGTGGCACGCCTGTGCCGGCTTGGTTGGCGGATGCATTTGTCAAAGCGGAACGCGATGATCGCCACGATTTGCTGGCAATCACGCATTGCACCGAATTGTGCAGCGACTTGTTGGATGAAGGTGTGGAAAATCTGCATTTTTACACATTGAACAAGCCGCATCTGACACGCGAAGTGTGCATGGCTTTGGGTATCTCTCCGGCGGTGGACCTGCGCAACGTCGCGTAAGGCTTGCGAGCGCGAAATCGGCGGGTAGCCTGCCTCCGACTAGGTCTGGTGGAGAAAGCGGCATGTTTGTGGATGAGCCCGGCGGATTGCCGAGCCGGGAGGACATGCGGTCGCTGTCCGGATTGGAGTTCATGCAGCGGGTACTGGACGGGCGGTTGCCCGCGGCGCCTATTGCACGAACGTTAGGGTACCACCTGCATCATGTTGAAGAGGGGCGCGTGGCGTTTCGCGGCGCGCCCGGCTTTGATGCGTTGAACCCTATGGGGTCCGTGCATGGCGGTTGGTATGGCGTTTTGCTGGACAGTGCGATGGGCTGTGCGGCCATGACGATGCTGCCTGTCGGGCAGGGATATACGACATTGGAATACAAGGTTAATCTGGTGCGTGGCGTGCCCATGGGCATGATGACGGAATGTGTTTCGCAAGTGGATCACGCTGGCCGGTCGACCATGGTGGCGCATGGGGAGATCCGTGGGATTGAGGACGGCAAGCTTTATGCCACTGGGTCTACCACGTGTATTGTATTGCGGGGGTGAACGGATGTCCGCTCTTAGGTTTCACTATCTGTGGTTGGGTGCGGCGTGTTCACGAAAATTCTGCGAATTTTCTGGCTGAGGCGTGAGGGTCTGTGGGTTTCAGGATTTGCTGTTGGGTGGATTTGTTCTGAAGAAAACCTGCCGACCTGGCGTCGATGACGCCACAAGAAGATTTTTGCCCATCCTCTCCACGTGCCGGATGAGGGCGCGGTTGCATCGGTGTAAAACCGTGCACGCCAGTTTTCGGGCAGGGGGAGGCCGCGGTCTGCGGCCTTGTCCAACATCCACATCAGCGAGATGTTGGCCAAAGGGCGGGCAGCCTCGAACCCGCTGAGTTGTCCGCCCACATCGCCGTGTGAACCGCGAAACCAAACCTGTTCTACATGTCCGGGAAAACCTGGCTCATCCTCCCACATCACCGGGTTGTACACCTCGCGTGTTTCGTCCAGTGCCAGGGCCTGATAGCCGTTGCGAATACCGTGACCAAGTGTGTGGTTGTGGTATGCGTGCCGGGTCTGGGTAAATTTGCGCAAGATGGGCAGGCGTAATCCCAGTGCCTTTACCGTGTCCCAGACGCCCACCATTTCGATCGGTGTCTGACTGTGGCAAAATTTGTCCTTGAACAGTTTTGCCGTCGCGCTTTGCGGGGCCAATTTATAGTGACGATATACTGTGCGGATATTGCGCATATTTGCGTGCTCGGCCTTGAGCAATCCCACGAGGTCAATCACCCCTGCCAATGAGCGCACCGCATAAGCGCCTCTGGAATAGCCGATCAGAAAGATCCGGTCTCCGGGCCGGTAGCGGGAGGCGAGATAGCCATAAGCCTTGCAGATTTGTTGATTGATGCCCCGGCCCAGCAGGACATCCGGTGTGCGCCTCCAGCTGTGCCATTGAATGCCGGCCTCGTAAAAGACCGACATTTGGGGCCGGCGTTCACAGCACAGCCGGTAGAGCACGCCCGCGTGGGTTTCATGTCCCCGTTCTAGCGTGGACATGGTGCCATCCAGAATGATCACATGGATCTGCGATCCGCGCGGTTTCGTTTCGTTGGAATGTTCGGTTCGCAGCGGTTGTGCGAACCATCCCAGCAGTCTTTTACTCAGCCGCTTGAGGAGCATCCCTTAACACTTCCCACACACGTTGTGGTGTGAACGGCATATCCGCCTGTCGCACACCGCTATCCCACAGCGCGTCGATGACCGCATTTTGCATCGCAGCCATTGCGCCCACCGTTCCCGCTTCGCCGCAGCCTTTCATTCCCATCGGGTTGGCTGTGGATGGCACAGGCTCTGGTGTGAAACCGATATTGGGGACGTCGGCGGCCCGCGGCAAGGCATAATCCATAAACGTTGCGGTGAGCAGCTGGCCTTCGTCGTCATAGGCAACGTGTTCTGTCAGCGCCTGACCGACCCCTTGGACCACACCGCCATGCACCTGACCTTCGGCGAGGAGCGGATTGATAAGGTTTCCGAAATCATCCACCACCGTGTAGCGATCCAGTGTCACCAGTCCGGTGTCCGGATCGATCAGCACTTCGGCGACATGCGCCCCGTTGGGGTAACTGCGGCCAGGCAATGTGGCGCGGGCCTCGTGTTGCAGCAGATCCATTCGGCCATCGGCACGTGCCATTTCGGCGGCTTCCAGCAAACTGGGTGTCAGGTTGGAACCCGCGGCGCGGAAGGTTTCGGCGTCAAAGGTGATCTCTTTTTCGTCGACCCCCATCTTTTCGGCCAGGAAGGGTGTAAACGCCTCGATCATTTTAGAGACCGTGGCCAATGTGGCGTTGGTCTGGGTCGTGACCGAGCGCGAACCGCCAGTGCCGCCGCCTTGGGCGATGCGGTCACTGTCACCTTGCACCACTGTGATATGGTCGACCGGCATACCGGTCTGATCCGCCAGGAATTGCGCGTAAACTGTTTCATGCCCCTGACCGTTGGACTGTGTGCCAACATAGATCGAAGCCGTGCCATCCTCGTGAAATTCGACCTTGGCGGTTTCTGCCGGGTCACCCAGGATGGACTCGATATAATAGCACAGCCCCTGGCCACGCAGCAGCCCGCGTGCGCGATCGGCGGCCTTGCGCGCGGCAAAACCGGTTGCATCGGCTTCTTCGCCCGCACGGGTCAGAACCTTGTCAAACTCGCCCACGTCATAGGTTTCGCCTGTGGCCGAAAGGTAGGGGAAATTATCTGGCGCAATGAAGTTCTTGCGACGCAGATCCCAGCCATCGACTCCCAGCTCCCGGGCGGCCCTGTCCATCACGCATTCCAGCACAAAGATCGCTTCGGGGCGGCCCGCGCCGCGATAGGCGTCGACTTGGGTTGTATTGGTGTAAAACCCTTCGGTGCGCAAATACACATTCTGAACATCATAAACGCCCATCACAACGCGCGAAAACAACATGGTTTGAATGGCCTGACCAAAGTGGCTGTTGTATGCCCCCATATTCATCCGGTTGTGAACCCGGTACGCGGTGATCCGGTTATCGGCATCAAAAGCCAGCTCTGCTGTAGTGACCAGATCCCGGCCATGCTGATCGGTGAGCATGGCTTCGGTCCGTTCCGACATCCAGCGCACGGGCAAACCCAAAGCCCGCGCGGCCTGTGCCACCACCAGGTATTCTGGGTAGGGCATGGCCTTCATGCCGAATCCACCGCCAACATCACCCGTCGTGACGCGGACATTCTCGGCGTCCAGCCCCAGTTTGTCGACGACCTGCGCCTTCATGCCCCAAACACCCTGGCCGGAATAGCTGAGATGCAGCCGGGTGCCATCCCATTCGGCAAAACACCCGCGCGGCTCCATCGAGTTGGCGATGATGCGGTTGTCCACCACTTCCAGCGTCACGGTTCGGGCGGCCTCGGCAAAGGCCTGAGCGGACGCATCTTCGTCCCCGACCGCCCAGTCAAAGGCACGGTTGTCCGGGGCTTCGTCGTGCAGGGTTTCACCGCCCTGGGACAGATCCAGTTTCACCGGCAGATCGTCTGTATCAAACTCGATCAATTCAGCGGCATCTTTGGCCTGATCCAGGGTCTCGGCTACAATCATTGCCACCGGCTCGCCGACAAATCTGACTCTGCCTTTGGCCAGGATCGGCCGAACGGGGGCTGCGCCCTTGCTGCCATCGCGATTGTCAACCGTGGTGCCGTCCATCGCGTTCTTTAGCCCAGCGTCATCCAGATCGCTGCTGGTCAGAACCAGATGCACGCCCTCGGCTGCACGTGCGTCGTCTACGTCAAGCGTGGTGATCTCCCCATGCGCAACGGAACTGCGCAAGAAAAACGCAAACAAAGCACCTTCCGGTGCCGTGTCATCCACATAGTTGCCTTCACCGGTCAACAGCCGGACATCTTCAAATCGCCTGACTGGTTGACTCTTGCCGAATTTTTCCATGATCGCGCCCTCCGGAAACTGATTATGGGCGACACTAGCCTGCAAGTTGACAATGTCCAGAGAGCCCGGGCGCTGCCTCCAGGTCTCGGGCGGTTTTGGTGTCCGGGTTTTGGACAAAGGCGCCCGATTAGGCGTTTGAAACAACCCAAAACAAGGTCTGGCCACGCTCTTGCCTGCGTGACATATGCGACGTTGCGGCCGTCAGAAAATTCGCAGAATTTTCGTTACCCTCTCGAAAACCCGCTCATATCCGTCTGAACGCATATCGCGCCCGGGTCCAACGCTGACCAATCAAGGAACCCGCCTCCTCGACTCACTAGCAGTCTGCAAGGAAATCCGCCAAGATCAAACACAGGCTTTGACGAGCAAAGCCAAGGGCAATTCGGCCGCCAACTTGTACGGGAAAAGCTGATGGAGCGCGTGAATTTCACCCAGATGAAAGATGGGACCAAAGAGGAATATGAATTTCTCAACAGTCACGAGGTTGAATATACCAAAGGCACAGCAGATCGCTTGCTGACTGCGATGGTGGATCTGGATGCAAGCCTCTCGGGCTATCAGGTCACGCGCCTGGGGCATTCGGTGCAATCTGCGACACGGGCCTGGCGGGATGGGGCGGATATCGACTGGGTCGTCGCCACGCTCTTGCACGATATCGGTGATATCTACGCACCCTATAATCACGACGAATATGCCGCCACAATTCTGAAACCTTTCGTGCGCGAACAATGCACCTGGGTCGTGCAGACCCATGGTGACTTTCAGTTGCTGTATTACGGGCACCTGTTGGAGGGATTCGACCAGAACAAGCGCGAACGCCATCGGGGATCACCTTACTTCGAAGACAACGTGATCTTTTGCGAACGTTGGGATCAGGCATCGTTCGATCCCGACTATGATGATCTTCCGCTCGACTTTTTCGCGCCAATGGTCCACGAAGTATTTGCACGGCCCGCTTATGATGCCGGGGTCATTCGCCCCGGAGCCCGCGAACCGCTGGTCAATGCGGCCGTAGCAACGGAGAGGCATGCCTGAGTTTTTTCCCAACTCGACGTTCACTTTCACGGCCCAGATGTCCAATGGGCGCGAAGCGTCCTACGAAGTCTATGTCAAAGGGGACGGCCCGCCGATCCTTTTGATGCAGGAACTTCCGGGCATCGGGCCAGAAACCCTGGCCTTGCTGGATCGATTGGTTGCCGCCGGTTTTAGGGTCTACCTGCCACACTTCCTGGGTACCTTTGGCAAGGTCACAATGGTCCGCAACACAATCAGGATGTTATGCGTCCGCCGCGAGATCAACATGTTTCTGCGCGGGCGGCAAAGCCCATTTGCGGATTGGTTTCGCGCCCTGGCCCGCCATATTCGCGAACGCGACGCGGCCAAAGGAGTGGGCGTTATCGGCATGTGTCTGACCGGCAGTTTCGCACTGACCCTGATGGCCGAGGATACCGTCCTGGGCGGTGTTGCCAGTCAGCCTGCCCTGCCGGCCTTTTCCAAAGGCCAACTGCATATGTCCGATCAGGATATTGCTGCCGCCAGGGCCGGCATGGCCAAAAAGGGCCCAGCCCTTGCCATGCGATTCAAGGGGGACAAACTGGTGCCAGATGCTTTGTTTGCAGCAATGCAGCGCGCCTTTGGCGACGATCTGGAGACTGTGGAGTATGAAGGCGACGATCATTCCCTTTTGACATTGCATTTTCACCAACCGGCCTATGACCGGGTAGAGGCCTATTTCCACGAACGGTTCGCACTGTCTGGCCGAGCCTGACCGGCAATGGGTCGCAGGTTCTGATCCGGTCTCAACCGCTGTGATCCGGCCGGTTGCCAACATCCCCGGCCCACCAGTCGCCCCGCAATCCCTTGTAGACAGTGATACTGGCACCCGCTTCCTCGGCCCCATCAAATTTGTCCCTTGCGCGCATCAGGCTCTTGCCCTTGGTGCCATCAGGCATCCGCCATGCCAGCCGATGCCTGTGCTGATTGTTGACCGTCACATTCGTAGAGACCAGCCCCTCACTCGGCACTTCAACCCGTTCGCCATAAAGGCGCGCCCGCAGCCCGGCGACTGTTTTGCGCCCGACCAGCCAGAAGGCGACCAGCCAGATCAGGGCAAGCACCAAAGCGATGATCTGTATCACGCGCGACGTCCCTTGATGTTCGCCCGCATACATTTGCAGCCTGTTGGGATCATCCCGCAGATAGATGACTTCCAAAGTCTCGCCCTCTTGGGTCGCGTCATAGAGTGACACAGGCACCGACTTTTCCCGTGCGTAGGGTGTGCCATTTTCCAGCACAAATTCCAGATCAAACCAATAGGTGCGGGTTTTGTCCCCGTCACTGTCGGTTGAAACCTCGATATGGCGGTGCGTTACCAAGGCCTGGGTCGATACGCCGTTTGCCTCGAATCGGGTGGCCAGTCGGTCCAGCGATATGCTGATCTGCGACAGCACTATGATTGGCAGAACACAGGCCAGCAAAATCCAACCGCCCAAACGCAGAAACAGGCTCAGGGCGCCACGGGGCGGGATGTGGGAATCAACAGTCATGGCAATAAAATTACCGCCAGGCGGCCACCGGGCAAGGCGTCATTCCAGCTGCTCTTCCCCTTCGCGGCGCGGTTCGCTAAACGGTCCGAGACCAAAAGGGGATCACCGCCATGGCGATGGACAAGACATTTAACGCGAAAGAGGCCGAGGGCCGTATCTATCGCGCATGGGAACAGGCCGGCGCGTTTCGCGCGGGTGCCAATGCCTCTCGTGAGGAAAGCTTCTGTGTGATGATCCCTCCGCCCAATGTCACAGGGGCGCTGCATGTCGGGCATGCCTTTAACAATACGCTGCAGGACATCCTGACGCGCTGGCACCGGATGCGGGGGTTTCACACGCTCTGGCAGCCAGGGCAGGACCATGCCGGCATCGCCACGCAGTTGCAGGTCGAAAAGATGCTCGCGGCTCAGGGGAATTTGGGGCGTCGTGATCTGGGCCGTGAAAAGTTTCTGGAGAAGGTCTGGGAATGGAAGGGCCAGTATGGCGGCACGATCATTGAACAGCTCAAGCGCTTGGGCTGTTCCTGCGATTGGGACCGCAACGCATTCACAATGGCCGGCGCGCCGGGCGATCCGAAAACGGGTCACGAAAACTCTCCCAACTTCCATGACGCGGTGATCAAGGTTTTCGTCGACATGCACGAAAAGGGCCTGATCTATCGCGGCAAACGCCTGGTGAACTGGGATCCGCATTTCGAGACCGCGATTTCCGATCTCGAAGTCGAAAACATCGAAGTCGCCGGCCATATGTGGCACTTCAAGTATCCGCTCGCGGGCGGTGCGACCTACACCTATGTGGAAAAAGACGAAGACGGAAACATCACCCTGCAAGAGCAGCGGGATTACATTTCGATCGCGACAACCCGGCCTGAAACCATGTTGGGAGACGGCGCCGTCGCGGTGCATCCCTCAGATGAACGCTATGCCTCGATTGTGGGGCAGCTGTGTGAAATTCCCGTCGGACCCAAAGAACATCGCCGCCTGATCCCGATCATCACGGATGAATACCCGGACAAGGATTTTGGCTCTGGCGCGGTAAAGATCACCGGCGCGCATGATTTCAATGACTATCAGGTGGCCAAGCGGGGCGGTATTCCGATGTATCGCCTGCTGGACACACGCGGTCACATGCGCGCGGATGGCACGCCCTATGATCAGGCCGCCCAGATCGCAATGGACGTGGCGCAGGGCAATCGCACCCTGTCGGAGGCCGAGGCCGATTCAGTCAATCTGATTCCGGATCACCTGCGCGGCTTGGACCGGTTCGAGGCTCGCGAGCAGGTTGTGCGCGAGATTACCGCCGAAGGTCTGGCCGTAATGACTCAATCGGACGATCCGCGTCTGGGCGCCCCTGTAAAGTTGAAAAAGGGCGAAGAAGCGCCAGAAGTCACCGCCGTGCCCTTGGTCGAGTCCAAACTGATCATGCAGCCCTTTGCCGACCGCTCCAAGGTTGTTGTCGAGCCGATGCTGACGGATCAATGGTTCGTCGATACCGACAAGATCGTCGGCCCTGCGCTGGATGCTGTGCGCAATGGCGAGATCCGCATTTTGCCAGAATCGGGCGAAAAGACCTATTATCACTGGCTGGAAAACATCGAACCCTGGTGCATTTCGCGTCAGCTGTGGTGGGGCCATCAGATCCCGGTGTGGTATGGGCCTTCAGACATCAGTGGCCCGGCTGGTCTGGTAAATGTATTGGCAAGTTCCCAACAGTTTTGCGGCTCAAACGAAGAGGACGTAGCTAGAAGGGCAATTGAGTACTACTCGGCACAAACTGGCAAAAACGTTCGCATTGAATTCATAGAGTTACAAACTCTTCAGGAGTCACTGATCGGCCAAATCGCAGGAGGTGAGGATAGACTTGCCGCAGTGCCGTTGGTCAATTTTGATGAAACTGACGTCGTTGTAACTTTGTACAGGGAGCCTGACGTCCTCGATACCTGGTTCTCCTCAGGCCTTTGGCCCATTGGTACCCTCGGCTGGCCCGCAGAAACCGAGGCGTTGGAACGGTATTTCCCCACCGATGTCCTGATCACCGGACAGGACATTCTGTTCTTCTGGGTGGCCCGCATGATCATGATGCAACAGGCCGTCGTGGGTCAAAACCCGTTTCACACCGTCTATCTGCACCAGCTTGTCCGCGACGAGAAGGGCAAGAAGATGTCCAAGACCACAGGCAATGTGATCGACCCGCTGGATATCGTCGACGAATTCGGCGCCGACGCCCTGCGCTTTACCAATGCGTCCATGGCGGCCATTGGCGGTGTGCTCAAGCTGAGCAAGGATCGCATCACCGGCTACCGCAACTTTGGCACCAAACTGTGGAACGCATCGCGCTTTGCCGAGATGAACGGCGTGTTCGCCCAGGATCGCTGGCAGCCGGGGCAACCGCTGAGCGCGACGGCGAACAAATGGATCGTCGGAGAGATGGCGCGCACGCGGATGGCTGTGGACGAAGCTCTGGACAGCTACCGTTTCAACGACGCGGCCAGCACGCTTTATGCGGCGACCTATACCTATTGCGACTGGTATCTGGAGTTCTCCAAAACCCTGTTTGATACCGATGCAGGGCCAGAAACCCGCGCGGTTATGGGCTGGGCGCTGGATCAGTTGCTCAAGATGCTGCATCCGATCATGCCCTTCATCACCGAGGAAATCTGGGGCCTGTCAGGGACCCGCGACAAACCTTTGGTGCATGCGGATTGGCCTGAATACGGCGCTGAACTGGTGGATGAGGCCGCGATCGCAGAAATGCGCTGGGTCCGCGATGTGATCGAAAAGGTCCGCAGCATCCGGGGCGAAATGAATGTGCCGAAATCGCTCAAGGCGCAATTGTTGAGCCTGTCTCTGGATGCAACCGGCCAGGCGGCCTGGGCTCGCAACGAAACCATAATCCTGCGTGATCGAGAGGCCGGAATTGAGGCTTTGACGCCCGCAGATGTCGCGCCCAAGGGCAGTGCAACCATCACCGTTGCAGGGGGCACCTTTGCCTTGCCTCTGGCCGATATTATCGACGTGGCCCAGGAAAAGGCGCGGCTGGAAAAGAGCTTGCAAAAACTGGGCAAAGAGCTGGGCGGATTGCGCGGACGGCTGAAGAACCCAAAATTCATGGACAGTGCCCCGCCAGAGGTGGTCGAAGAGACCCGCGCAAACCTGTCCGCGCGCGAAGAAGAAGAAACCCGCCTGTCCGAGGCCGTCGCCCGTTTGGCCGAGTTGGGCTGATTTGACGACCCTCAGTTTGCCGGCCTTTGTAAAACGGCCGGCAAACCAGAGGCTGTGTTCAGAACGCAGGGCGCCCGGGGCCTTGGTGCGGGACGCCAAGATGCGCGGCAATTGATGCGGCGACATCGGCAAAAGCGATATGACCGAACGATCCTGTTTCTTTGCCGGCGACCAGCACGGGCACCCGTTCGCGTGTATGGTCCGTGCCGATCCAGGTCGGATCATTGCCATGATCTGCCGTCAGGACCAAACAGTCATCCGGGCGCAGGCGGGGCAGAATTTCACCAATGCTTGCGTCAAACCATTCCAACTGTTCCGCATAGCCGCGAACATCCCGGCGATGCCCGAACAGGCTGTCGAATTCTACAAAATTGGCAAAGGTCAGGCTGCCATCCTGCGCGGTGTCAACCAGATCGGCCAGATGCTGCATCAGGACGCGATCCGGGCCTTTGCGCAGATCATCAATACCCTGCATGGTCAGGATATCGCCGATCTTGCCGACCCCATAAACCATCCGCCCTGCGTCCTGCACCCAGTTGGTCAGCAGCGCAGCCGGAGGCTGTATGGCATAGTCACGTCGGTTGCCCGTTCGCTCAAACCCGGCCTCGACCGAGCCGACAAAAGGGCGGGCAATCACACGGCCCACCTTCATCGCGTGCAAATGCGGCGCGACGGCCTGGCACAACGTCAGCAGACGCTGCAACCCAAAGCTCTCTTCATGGGCGGCGATCTGAAACACGCTGTCAGCAGAAGTATAGCAGATCGGCCAACCCGTGCGCAGGTGCTCCTGACCCAATCTGGCGATGATCTCGGTTCCCGACGCATGGCAATCCCCCAGGATACCCTCTGTGCCCGCAGCCTCGGCCACAATGCGTGACAGATCCGCAGGAAAGGCCGGTGTCACATCGGGGAAGTAATGCCAGTCCCAGGGCACAGGGAGGCCGGCCAGCTCCCAATGGCCGGATGGCGTGTCTTTGCCGGGCGACACCTCGGTGGCGGCCCCCCAGCATCCCTCGGCCACAGGCGGCAGCCCCGGCGCCAGTTCGCCACATGCCAGTTCCAGCGCCGCGCCCAGCCCCAAACGATTGAGGTTTGGCAGATGCAATGACCCTACTGTGCCTTCGCTGGCGCGGCTTTGGGCGATATGCAGCACCGTATTGGCGCCAGTATCCGGCACATCTCCATTGTAAAACTGGTGGGCATCCGGTGCTCCGCCAATCCCGACGGAATCCATGACGACCAAAAATGCCCGTGCCATCAGCCGATGCGCTCTTTGAACAGGGCGGGGGGCTCTGTGGGTTCGGGGCCGATCGAGATTGCGGCAACCACCGCCCGTTCCGCGATCCGCGCCGCGTCTTCGCGCACGGCATGCACAAAACCTAACGGTTGCCCGGCCGTGATCTGATCTCCGATCCGCACCAGACCGGATAGTCCGACCGATGGATCAACCGAATCCGTTTCCACCTGACGCCCGCCGCCCAGTTGAACCACCGCCAGACCCAGCGCCTCACCCTCGATCGCGGTGATATAGCCGTCCCGGGGTGCCCGCACCTCGCGGATCACATTGGCTTCGGGCAGAAAACGCGACCAGTCCTCTACAAAGCTCAACGGGCCGCCCTGGGCGGCAATCATACGTCCGAAACATTCGGCCGCCTTACCATCGCGTATGGCAGCATAGACCCGATTGGCCCCGTCCTGCACGTCGATGGCTGCCTTGGCGTCGGTCAGAACAACCCCGCCAAGTGCTGCGGCCAGTTCAACCATCGGACCGGCCTGTTCCCCCGTCAGAACGCGCATCGTCTCGGCGATCTCCAGCGCGTTGCCCAGGGCAGGGGCCAGTGGCTGGTTCATGTCGGTGATGATGGCCGTGGTCGGACAGCCAGCGGTATTGGCCGTTTCGGTCAGGGCAGTGGCCAGGGCCTGCGCCTCTTGCTCGGTCTTCATGAAGGCGCCAGAGCCGACCTTGACGTCCAACACCAAGGCATCCGGCGCGGCGGCCAGCTTTTTGGACAGGATCGAGGCGGTGATCAAATCCAGGCTTTCCACGGTCGAGGTGACATCGCGGATGGCATACAAACGCCGGTCCGCCGGAGCGATCTCGGCGCTCGCACCAACAATCGCACAGCCAGCGGTGCGCGTGATCTGCAACAACCGCCCATCCCCAGCCGAGGTTGAAACCCCGGGGATTGCCTCCAGCTTGTCCAGTGTGCCGCCGGTATGCCCCAGGCCCCTTCCCGAGATCATGGGCACATAGACCCCACAGGCGGCCAGCGCAGGCGCCAGCACCAGCGACAGGCAATCGCCCACACCACCTGTCGAATGTTTGTCGACGACCGGTCCGTCCAGATTCCATTCCAGGACCGAACCGGTGTCTCGCATGGCCAGGGTCAGATCGGCGCGCCCCTGGCTGCCCAGGCCGTTCAGGCAAACAGCCATGGCAAAGGCACCGGCCTGTGCATCGCTTACGGTCATATCCGCCAGTCCGTTTGCGAACCAACGCAGTTCATCCGCGTCCGGAGTCTGGCCTTTTCTCAGTTTGGCGATGATCTTGCGTGCATCCAAAATCTCAGGTCCCTTCCATATGTCCCGCGTCAAAGGCACCTGGCAGCAGGGCGGCGATTGTGGTGTGCTCTTCGGTTCCCGCGGTTGTGGCCAGAGTGACCGCGACATCGCCCTTGCCGAATTCCGCCAGCTTTTGGCGGCACCCGCCGCAAGGGGGCACAGGCGCCGGGGATCCGGCAACCACGTAAACCTCTGTCAACTCGGTTTCACCGGCAGCGACCATGGCTGCGATGGCCCCTGCCTCGGCACATGTGCCTTCGGGGTAGGCCACATTCTCTACGTTGCAGCCGGCATAGATCTGGCCCGAGGCGCCCCGGATGGCTGCCCCGACCTTGAAATTGGAATAGGGCGCATAGGCCCGTTCCCGAACTGTCAGCGCGTTATCTTTTAGGGTCATTTGTCCTCAACATGTGTCTGAAAGGCTCCGGGCAGCGTGACTTCGAGGATCTCGATGTCGTCGGACGGGTCACTGAGCCGTGTGCGCATTCCCGGCGGGATCACATAGGCATCACCCGTTTCCAGCGCAAAGGGATCCCGCCCTTCTCCTTCCAGGGTGACGGTGCCCCCCATGACAAAGCCGAACAGGATATCGCACTCATGCGTGGCCCAAACCGGTGTGCCCTCACCCCGGCGCACAACCTGCACACCGGCAACCGTTCCGGTGTTTTCCGAAATCGACGTGTCGCGACAGATATAGCCGGGCAAACGGAATCGCTGCCACTCTGCATCAGCGGCCAGATTGTGGACAAACCGCTGACCTTGCCATTCGCGGTCTGGCCGCAAAGTGTCGGTTGGCAGGGTCATCTCGTGATCAATCTCGGTCACATGATCGGCTGGCACGCCAATTTCGATGACCTGCAAATCATCGCTCGCCTCCATCACGCGATGGCGGATTTCCGGCGGCTGGATAAAGCAATCGCCTGCGGTCAGGCGCAAAAGCCCGCCCTGATCTTCGTACAGCACATCGACCCAGCCGTGGATGCAAAAGATCAGCTGAAATCCGACGCGATGGTAATGCACCATGTCTGGCACCGGTCCGCCATCCGGAATGCGGATATGGCTGGCAATCATCGCACCACCCAACCGGTCGGGCACCAGGTCACGGTAGTTCATTCCAGCCCGCCCAATCACCCAGGGCGCCTGATCCGCCAGACGGCGCACGACAAAGGAATGGCGCGTTTCAGGCAAGACCAACGGCGGATTACGCTCCTCGATCTCGATCCTCGTGCCGTTAGGGGCCTGCAAAACGCGCTGGCCCTGGGCAAAACCCTCTGGGTCATCGGTCAGTATGCGGATCGTGCCGGGCGGGTCAGGGGCATCTTTTTCAACACGCACGCGCAATCCGTGGCCGGAAAATACCGCAATCGAAGGGTCATCAGCCGGATAAATCATATCCAGCCGCATCCCCAGAACCTTGGTGAAAAACGGCAGGTCATCCCGCAGTTCATGTGTTGGCAACCGGACTTCTGCAATTGTATCTGACATGGAGCACCTCGTGATAGGATCGAGAGTGACCTTGTGCCGGGCGATTTGCAAGCCATGCGAAACAGGGGGCGCAGGCAAATCAGGAATGGCCCCGTGGCAAAAACTAGTTTAATATTAAATTACATTTTCCGAGGGAGTCTCAGATGTCCGAGAAACAGTCGCTGCGCCAGGCTGCGTTGAACTATCACGCCTTTCCCAAGCCAGGAAAACTTGAGATTCGCGCAACCAAGCCCATGGCCAACGGTCGCGATTTGTCGCGGGCCTATTCCCCCGGTGTGGCAGAGGCATGCCTGGAGATTCGGGACGATCCGGCCAATGCCGCGCTCTACACGTCCCGAGGGAACCTGGTGGCGGTGATTTCCAATGGTACGGCGGTGCTGGGCCTGGGGAACATTGGGGCGCTGGCCTCAAAACCGGTGATGGAAGGCAAGGCGGTTCTGTTCAAGAAATTCGCGGATATCGACTGTTTTGACATCGAAGTGGATGAAACCGACCCAGAGAAACTGGCCGATATCGTATGCGCGCTGGGGCCGACCTTTGGTGCGATCAACCTCGAAGACATCAAGGCGCCTGATTGTTTTGTGGTCGAGCGGATTTGCCGCGAACGCATGAACATTCCGGTTTTTCACGACGACCAGCACGGCACTGCCATCGTCGTCGGCGCGGCGGCCAAAAACGCATTGCATGTAGTTGGCAAGGCGTTCGAGGATATCAAGATCGTATCGACCGGCGGCGGGGCGGCGGGCATTGCCTGCCTCAACATGCTGCTCAAGCTTGGGGTCAAACGTGAAAACGTCTGGCTCTGCGACCTGCACGGTCTGGTCTACAAGGGCCGAGAGGTTGACATGAACCCGACCAAAGTCGCCTTTGCGCAGGACACAGAGTTACGCTCGCTGGACGATGTGATCGACGGCGCCGACATGTTTCTGGGCCTTTCCGGGCCCAATGTGCTGCGCCCCGAGCAGGTGAAGCGCATGACCTCTCAACCGATCATCTTTGCGCTGGCCAACCCCAATCCGGAAATCATGCCAGAAGACGCCCGCGCGGTGGCGCCCGATGCCATTATCGCCACGGGCCGCAGTGATTTTCCCAATCAGGTCAATAATGTGCTGTGTTTCCCATTCATCTTTCGCGGGGCTTTGGATGTCGGGGCGACCGAGATCAACGATGAAATGCAACTGGCCTGTATCGACGGGATCGCCGAACTGGCCCGCGCCACAACCAGCGCCGAGGCCGCAGCCGCCTATCGCGGTGAACAGCTGACATTCGGCCCTGACTATCTGATTCCGAAACCCTTTGATCCCCGTCTGGTTGGGGTGGTGTCGGCCGCTGTGGCCAAGGCCGCGATGGACAGTGGCGTGGCCAGCCGCCCATTGCAGGATCCCCAGGCATATGAAGCGAAACTGGAGCAGACCGTATTCAAATCAGCCCTGATCATGCGTCCCGTGTTCGAGGCCGCAGCGGCCGCATCCCGGCGGATCGTGTTTGCCGAGGGCGAGGACGAGCGGGTGCTGCGTGCGGCACAGGCGATTTTGGAGGAAACCACCGAAACGCCGATCCTGATTGGCCGCCCGGATGTCATCAATGCGCGTTGTGACCGCTATGGTCTGGAGATCCGGCCAGATCGCGATTTTCGCATCGTGAACCCGGAAAATGACCCGCGCTATTTCGACTATTGGAACACCTACCATGAAATCATGCAGCGGCGTGGGGTGACGCCGGACCTGGCCAAGGCGATCATGCGCACCAATTCGACCGCCATTGGTGCTGTCATGGTGCATCGGGGAGAGGCCGACAGTCTGATCTGCGGCACCTTTGGAGAGTTCCGCTGGCATCTGAACTATGTCTCGCAGGTGCTGGCTGATGAGGACCGGCACCCGCAAGGCGCATTGTCTTTGATGATCATGGAGGACGGCCCGCTCTTTATTGCTGACACTCATGTCCATCAAAGCCCATCGCCAGAGGAGCTGGCTCAGATCGCCGAAGGGGCCGCACGACACGTGCGCCGCTTTGGGTTAGAGCCAGCCATCGCCCTGTGCTCGCAGTCTCAGTTTGGCAATCAGGACCACGGCTCGGGTCCGCGTTTACGTGCGGCGGTCGAAATTCTGGACTCCAGGGAGCGCAGTTTTTCCTATGAGGGCGAAATGAACGTGGACACGGCCTTGGACCCCGAACTGCGCCAACGCCTGTTCCCGCAATCCAGGTTGCAGGGGCCGGCCAATGTGTTGATTTTTGCCCATGCAGATGCCGCAAGTGGTGTGCGCAACATTCTCAAGTCCAAGGCCAGCGGCTTGGAGGTCGGGCCGATCCTGATGGGGATGGGCAATCGGGTGCATATCGTATCGACATCCATCACCGCGCGTGGTCTTTTGAACATGGCGGCGATTTCAGGCACACCAGTCACCCAATATGGCTAAGATTTGCAAGACTTGGTTAGCAAGTTTGCAGAACTGAGGGCGTGGCTAGGTCATAGCGCTAAATTGGCGGTGGTTTGCAAAAATTTGCAGGTATGAAATGGTCTGTCCTGCAAATTTTTGACGAAAACTGACTTGCTGTGTTTGGTAAGGCTTGCATGTTTGGCCTCAGGCTTCGTAACTCGACCCGAGCACCACCGGAGGAGAAAGCGATGTCGTACAAGGCTGTTTATGAGGCTTGGAAATCTGACCCCGAGGGGTTTTGGTTGGACGCGGCAAAGGCCATTGACTGGGACCGCGCGCCCAGCCGGGCGTTGAGCGACGAAAATGCACCTCTTTACGAGTGGTTCGCGGACGGCATGGTAAACACATGCTGGAACGCTGTGGACCGCCACGTAGAGGCCGGAAATGGCGATCAGGTGGCCATCATTTACGACAGCGCGATCTGCGAAATTGTTGAGCATATCACATATGCTCAATTGCAAGACCGCGTCGCCCGCCTGGCTGGGGCGCTGGCGGCTCAGGGCGTCGAAAAAGGGGACCGGGTAATCATCTATATGCCGATGGTGCCCCAGGCGCTGGAGGCCATGTTGGCCTGCTCGCGACTGGGCGCGATCCATTCGGTTGTGTTTGGCGGCTTTGCTGCCAATGAATTGGCCGTGCGGATTGACGATTGCGCGCCAAAGGCAATCATCGCCGCCTCTTGCGGATTGGAGCCCGGGCGGGTGGTGCAATACAAGCCGCTCTATGACGAAGCCATTCGGCTGGCCCAGCATAAGCCCGAGTTTTGTGTCGTCCTGCAACGCGAACAGGAAGTGGTCGAGCTGGAACCTGGCCGGGATCACGACTGGTACAAGATGCAGGAGGGCGTGGAACCCGCCGCTTGTGTCCCTGTCGAGGGCACGCACCCGGCTTACATTCTGTATACCTCGGGCACGACAGGCGCGCCCAAGGGGGTGATCCGGCCCACCGGCGGGCATCTGGTGGCCCTGAACTGGACGATGAAGAATATCTACAATGTTGATCCCGGCGATGTGTTCTGGGCGGCGTCGGATGTGGGTTGGGTCGTTGGGCACAGCTATATCTGCTATGGCCCGCTGATCCACGGCAACACGACCGTGGTGTTCGAGGGCAAACCGGTGGGCACGCCGGATGCGGGCACCTTCTGGCGGGTCATCTCGGAACATAATGTCCGCAGTTTCTTCACCGCGCCCACCGCGTTTCGGGCGATCAAACGCGAGGATCCCAGGGGGATCTGCCTGGCGAACTATGACATCAGCTGTTTGCGCGCGCTGTATCTGGCGGGGGAACGGGCGGATCCCGATACGATCCATTGGGCGCGGGATTTGCTGGGTGTGCCGGTGTATGATCACTGGTGGCAGACCGAAACAGGCTGGACGATTGCTGGCAACCCCGCCGGGATCGAGGCGTTGCCGGTCAAGGTCGGGTCTCCGACGGTTGCGATGCCCGGATATGACGTCCAGATTCTGGACGAGGCGGGCCAGCCGATGCCGCAGGGCGAATTGGGCGCGATCGCGATCAAATTGCCGCTTCCGCCCGGAACGCTGCCGACCTTGTGGAATGCCGAGGAACGGTATTTGAAAAGCTATCTGAATACATTCCCCGGATACTATGAGACCGGCGATGCGGGGATGATCGACGAGGATGGCTACCTCTATATCATGGCGCGGACGGATGATGTGATCAACGTTGCCGGGCATCGGTTGTCGACCGGGGCGATGGAGGAGGTCCTGGCGGAGCATCCGGATGTGGCCGAATGTGCGGTGATCGGTGTGGCGGATACGCTGAAGGGGCAGTTGCCGATGGGCTTTGTCTGTCTCACCAAAGGGGTGAATCGGGCCCATGAAGAGATCGTCGCGGAATGTGTGAAACTGATGCGCGACAAGATCGGGCCGGTGGCTGCGTTCAAGCTGACGGCGGTGGTGGATCGCCTGCCCAAGACCCGCTCGGGCAAGATCCTGCGCGGGATCATGGCCAAGATCGCGGATGGGGAACCCTACAAGATGCCGGCGACGATTGATGATCCGGCTATCCTGGAAGAAATCCGCGAGGCTTTGACCGGTCTGGGGTATCCGACGGGGTCCGCCTAGGCGGACTTCTTGCGGGCCTCGCGGATCATCATGTAGAGGCCCGATGCGATGATGATGGCGGCGCCAAGCCAGGTCCAGATATCGGGCAGATAGCCGGTGGCGAGAAAGCCCCAGAGTGAGCTGAACAGGATCATCGCGTATTGCATCGGCGCGACGACGACGGCGAGGGCGATTTCGAGCGCGCGGATGATCAGGTATTCGCCGAAGGCGGCGAGGATGGCCATGGCGGCCATGATGGCGATATGGGGCCCGGCCGGCATGAGCCAGACCAGCGGCAAGGGAATGGCGAGCAGCAGGATTGAGGTGAAGGCGGTGTAGGCGAGCGTCGTCTCGGTCCGGTCGCGGTTGCCCAGATAGCGGGACAGGATCTGGCGCACGGCAAAGGCGGTGGCGGCGGCGACCACGAAGAGGATGGCGGGGTGCATCACGCCTGAGCCGGGGCGAATGATGATGAGGGTGCCCAGAAAACCGGCGGCGACGGCGCTCCACCGGCGCAGGCCGACCTGTTCGCGCAAAAGCAAGGCCCCGAGGAGGGTGACCATGAAGGGCGCGACGAAGCTGACGGCGACGGCATCGGCGAGGGGCACGTATTTGAGGGCAATGACAAACAAGAGGGCCGAGCAGATGGCGCAGAGTCCGCGCGCGATTTGCAGGCCGGGCGCGACGCTGCGCAGGAGTTGCGGGCCTTTGAGAAGGATCAGGATCAGCACGCCTGTGGTGATGCCGAGCTGACGGGTCCAGACGATCTGGATCGGGCTGTAAAATTCGGTCAGCACCTTGGCCAGGAAATCGGCCATCGAGAAGGCAAAGAAACCGGCGAGCATGAAGAGAAGGCCGCGCAGGTTGTTCTGCTGGCGTTCGTGAGGATGGCGGGTCATGATGGGATCCAAAGAGAACTGTCGCCGAGGATGACCGGACTGACCGGCGAAGGCAAGCGCCTGATGGGGGCGGAAAATTGGCTCTGACCGGCCGATTTGAGAAATGTCCCAGCTGGGACATTATGTTAAGTATATGATTTTAAAAAATAATCTGAAAATAGAGGGCCAGGACAGACACCGGTTGCGGCAGCTGTCTCATGCCAGGACAATCTGTGCCTCTTGTGACCGGGTTGTCGGATCTGCGCAAAAGGCAGCGGTTTTGGAGGTCAGGCGGCCATGACCACTGAAACGCGGTTGCGACCGGTTTTCTTGGCGCTGTAGAGCGCGCGATCTGCGGCGGTGATCAGCGCCTGCGTCATTTCTTCGGCCGGTTCGCGAATTGTGGGATGGTCCAGAATGGCGGTGGGCACGGTGACCACACCGATGCTGATGCTGATCGGGATCGGCGGGTTTTTCCCGTCAACGTCGAAGGCCTGCCCATTCACCCGCGCGCGCAGGGATTGTGCGATGCTGCGGGCCGCCTTGGCATTGGCGTTCTGGAGGACGATCAGAAACTCCTCTCCGCCGACGCGGGCCAGCATGTCCTCTTCGGAGAGGCCAGACAGCAGACGGCTGGCGGTTTCGCGGATCACCTGATCCCCGGTGGGGTGACCGTATCGGTCGTTCACGGCCTTGAAGTGGTCGATATCGGCCAACATCACCGCAAAGGGTTTGCCGGTATCCTGCGCATGACGCGCCGCGCAGGCCAGATGCGGCAGAGCAAAGCGCCGGTTGTACAGGCCGGTCAGCGGGTCCCGCACGGCGGCGCGCAACCCTTTTTGCAGGGCCGCGCGCAGGCGATTGGAGCGTCGGGTCAGGTCGAGCCGCCGGTCCAGGCGGAGGTTCAGCTCGGACATGTCACAATCAATGGCGGCGACGTCATCCGCGCCCAGATCCAACGCCTCGGCCTCGACCTCGGGAGAGGCGGGGGCGGTCAGGGCAATGACGGCGGCATGGCGTGTGGCGGCGCGGCTGCGCAGTTCGGGCAGCAGGCGCAGGTCGGCCGGGCCGGATCCTATCGGATGCTGATCGCTGAAATCAATCAGGATGGCATCATAGCTGGGCTGTTCCGCCCCGCTTTGGCGCAGCTGATCCGGGGTGAAACACCGCAGCATATGCCGCGCGGTCGGTTCCAGCCGACGCGAGAGCGCCCGCGCGGCCGTATCCGAGCCCGCAACCACGGCGACACGCGCCGGGCGCGTGAATTCGGAGGAGGGTTCGTAAAAGCCCATCCCGCGATGCATGCTGTCGCGGGGCCGCAGATCTTCGGTCTGGTTCCGGTCGCGGATCAGCCGGCGGATGCGGGCGAGCAGCGACAGATCCTGAAGGGGGGGAGACATGGCATCCTCTGCCCCGGCGCGCAGGGCGGCCTGGCGGGCCCCACTATCGTTTTCGCGTGTGATGATCATCAATGGCACCCCCGGCGCCGCTGCGTCGCGCATGGCGCAGATGTCTGCAATACCGCCGTCACGCAGGCTGGCCCCCGCCACGATGAGGTCTGGTTGGGTGCGTGCGATCACCTCGCTTGCGCCGGACAGACACTCTGACTGGACGACTTTGTAATACCCGGCGCTCAACTGCACCTTGAGCATGATGCGGTTGGTGGCGGTCGCTTCTAGAATCAGGATGGTTCCTTGCACCCGACGATTCCTTTCCAGACTTGCAATCCCTTGGGTGTGCAGTCTTATAGAGAGTGGTTAAGAAACCCTTTCCAATTGTTAAGGTTGCCGAAGAGATGTCGATTTCCGCTGACAGAGCAGAAACTATTGCCTTGCAGGCGCTGGCCTGGCTGGTGGGGCATGAGGAATTGCTGCCTGTGTTTTTGGGATCGACGGGGTCTTCGGAGGCGGATTTGCGCGAACGGGCGGGTGAGCCGGAGTATCTGGGCTCGGTTCTGGATTTCCTGATGATGGATGACGCCTGGGTTGTGGCGTTTTGCGATGCGCATGGTTTTGCGTATGAAATGCCCATGGCGGCACGTTTTCAACTGCCCGGCGGTGACCGGGTGCATTGGACCTGACATGACACAAGATACATTGGCCGGGCGCCGTTTTGATGCGGTGCTGTTTGACAAGGATGGCACCTTGTTCGAGTTTGCGGCGACCTGGGAGGCCTGGGCGAAGGCATTTTTGATGCGGGTTGCGCAGGGGGATCTGGCGCGGGCGGCGGACATTGGGGCGCAGATCGGGTTTGACCTGCATCAGGGGCAGTTTCAGCCTGACAGTCTGGTGATTGCGGGCACGCCGCAGGAGGTTGCGGCCGGGCTGGTGCCGCATTTGCCGGGGCGCTCTGTGGAGGAGATTATCGACCTGCTGAACGAAGAGGCGGCGGTGGCCCCTCAGGCAGAGGCGGTGCCGTTGGTGCCGTTTCTGGACGGGTTGCGGGGGGCTGGTTTGCGGCTGGGCGTCGCTACGAATGATGCCGAGGCCCCGGCGATGGCGCATCTGGCCGCGGCGGGTGTTGTGGAACGGTTTGATTTCATTGCAGGTTTTGACAGCGGGCATGGGGCCAAGCCCGGCCCCGGTCAATTGCTGGCGTTTTGCGCAGCGGTTTCGGTTGCGCCGGAGCGGGTGGTGATGGTGGGCGACAGCACGCATGATCTGTTGGCCGGGCGCGCCGCCGGCATGGCGACCGCTGCGGTTTTGACCGGCATGGCCGGGCCGGGCGAATTGCAGCCCTTTGCGGATGTGGTGCTGGCCGATATCGGGCATTTGCCGGGCTGGTTGGGGCTGTGAGCCCTGCTAAGCGGCGGTTTTTGTGTTGAATGCGACAAGGATCGTCGCATTTGTGGCTGTGCCCTTGGGCGGAGTGAGGCCTTCATAAGCCGATAGGCAAAGGAGGCCCGAACATGGCAGATGAGAAACGTCGGCGGCGCGGGGGCGGTCGGGCTGGCAATGCGGCGCGGCGCGGGGGTGTTGTCATCGAGCAGATGCCCTGGAAGGTGGCGGTGAACCGCGATCGTCCGACGGAGCCGTTGAACGCGGAGGGGGTGCAGGCGGTCCACAATGGCGCGATGACGATCCTGGAAGAGATCGGCATCGAATTTCTGAACCCGGAAGCTGTGGAGATTCTGCGCAAGGCCGGCTGCATTGTGGACGGCGAAAACATCCGCTTTGGCCGGGATTTCATCATGGAGATGGTGGCGAAGGCGCCTTCGAGCTGGACGATGACTCCGCGCAATCCGGACCGCGTTTTGACGGTTGGGGATGGGTATCTGTTGTTTGGGGCTGTGAGCTCGCCTCCGAGTTACTGGGATCTGGAGCTGGGGCGCAAGGTGACGGGGACGCGGGAGCTGTATCGCAACCTGTTGAAGCTCAGCCAGTATTTCAACTGTATTCATTTTGTGGGTGGGTATCCGGTGGAGCCGCAGGATATTCATGCCTCGGTCCGGCATCTGGATGCGATGTATGACAAGCTGACGCTGACGGATAAGGTGCCGCATACTTATGCGCTGGGGGCTGAGCGGGTTGAGGATACCGTCGAGATGGTGCGCATCGCGGGCGGGTGGAGCCACGAGGAATTCGATGCCAGCGCCAAGATGTATACGAACATCAACTCGACCTCTCCGCTGAAGCATGACTATCCGATGCTGGATGGCTGGATGCGGCTGGCCCGGCGGGGGCAGGGGTTGGTGGTGACGCCGTTTACGCTGGCCGGTGCGATGGCGCCGGTGACGATGGCGGGCGCGGTGGCGCAATCGCTGGCGGAGGGGCTGTGTGCTGTGGCGCTGGCGCAGTATATCAACCCGGGTGCGCCCTGTGCGATCGGGACGTTTACGTCGAATGTGGACATGAAATCCGGCGCGCCGGCCTTTGGGACGCCCGAATACATGCGTGCCACGCAGATGACAGGGCAGATGGCCCGGTTTTACGGGCTGCCTATGCGGTCTTCGGGGGTTTGTGCGGCGAATGTGCCGGATGGCCAGGCAACCTGGGAAACGTCCAACAGCCTGTGGGCCGCTGTCCAGTCGGGCACCAACATGGTGTATCACGCGGCAGGCTGGCTGGAGGGTGGTTTGATTGCCAGCCCGGAAAAATTCATCATGGATTGCGAAATCTTGCAGCAAATTCAGCGCTATATGGATCCGGCGACCTATGCCACCACGCCCGAGGATATCGCGTTGGACGCGGTGCGGGAGGTCGGACCGAATGGCCATTTCTTTGGCATTCAGCACACGCAGGACCGCTATGAAAAGGCCTTTTATCAGCCGTTCCTGAGCGATTGGCGGAACTTTGAAGCCTGGGAGGCCGCTGGCGCGATCTGGACACCAGAGCGGGCGCATCTGATGTACAAGGAGATCCTGAACGACTTTGAAGCGCCGCCACTGGACGAGGCGATCCGCGCGGAATTGGCGGAGTTTGTCGCCCGTCGCAAGGAAGAGGGCGGCGCACCGACGGATTTCTGATCCTCCGACAGTTTATTCCCGCACAATTTTAACTGTTGGCGCTTTGTTAAGGCTCGCGTTCGAATATGGCCCCCGAGTGGGAACACGGGTGAGCCAATGCATGGACTGATCAATAAAGCGATACAAACATTTGTCTGTCAGACCTACGGCGAGGCGCGATGGCAATCGGTCACGCGCGACGCGGGGCTGGATTTCTCGGAATTCGAGGCAATGCTGGTCTATGACGCGGCGCTGACGCGTGACATTCTGGCGGCGCTGGGCCGCGAATTGAACCGGGATCTGGACGATATTCTGGAGGATCTGGGCACGCATCTGGTGTCACATCCTCAGGTGACACGCTTGCGACGCCTGCTGCGGTTCAGCGGTGTGACCTATGCCGATTTCCTGCATTCGCTGGATGATTTGCCGGATCGGGCGCGGCTGGCGATCTCGGATCTGGAACTGCCGGCGCTGGAGCTGCGCGAACATGCACCGGGCGAATTCACCCTGACGGTGGCGCCGGGGATGCCCGGGTTTGCCAGTGTTATCATGGGAATCCTGCGGGCGATGGCGGATGATTACGGGGCCTTGGCCCTGTTGGAGTATCAGGGCCAGAACCAGGGCAGCCACACGATCTCGATCCGGTTGGTCGAGCTGAGCTTTGCCGCCGGGCGGGAGTTTGATCTGGGGGCGCGGGACGCATGAGCGACTGGGGCGATATGGACCACGTATTGCAGGCGTTCTGCCCGATGCATGCGCGGCTGGATCGGACAGGTCATATCGTGGCCTGTGGCGAGACTTTGGGAAAGTTCCGACCTGAAACGGATCTGGTCGGGCAGCGGTTTCTGGAGGTTTTCCAACTGGATCGACCACGGCGCGTCACCACTTTGGCCGAGATGCTGAAGCTGACGGGAACCAAGTTGCATTTGCAGTTTCGCACGCCGCCGCGGACGTCGATGATCGGCTCGGTCGTGGGGGTCGCGGGGGGCGGCGCGGTGGTGAACCTGTCGCCCGGCATATCGGTGATTGAAGCGGTGCGTGATTATGCGCTGACGGGCACGGATTTTGCGGCGACGGATCTGACGGTTGAAATGCTGTTTCTGGTTGAGGCGAACGCGGCTGCGATGGACGCCTCGCGGCATTTGAACACGCGATTGCAGGGGGCCAGGATCGCGGCAGAGGAGCAGGCGTTTACCGATACGTTAACCGGGCTGAAGAACCGCCGGGCGCTGGACCATATCATGACCCGGTTGAGCAGCGCGGAGACGAGCTTTGCGCTGATGCATCTGGATCTGGATTATTTCAAATCGGTCAATGACACGCTGGGCCATGCGGCGGGCGATCATGTGTTGCAGAAGGTGGCGCAGCGGATGGTGCAGGAAACCCGCGACAGAGACACGGTGGCGCGGGTTGGAGGCGATGAATTTGTGCTGATCCTGAGCAATATCAGCGACCACAGCCGGCTGAGCGCAATTGCGCGGCGTCTGATCAATCGGCTGGAGGAGCCAATCCAGTTTGGGGATCAGCAGTGTCAGGTTTCGGCCAGCATCGGGATTGCCCTGTCGAACCAGCGGCCGGATTGGCAGCTTGACAAGCTGATCGAAGATGCGGATGCGGCCTTGTATTCGGCCAAGGATGCCGGGCGCGGCTGTTTTCGGTTCTTTGAGCCGCGCGATAAATTGTTTGGCGAGGGGGCCTCGGTGGCCAATGATCGCCGCGCGCCGGACGCGGTGGAGCGGCGCACGCCTGACGAGCAGGGCGGGGTGGCACGGTAGGAGGATGTTTTGGTGTCAGCCGCCGCAGATGTTCTGGAGCAGAATCCAGTCGCGGTCAGCCAGGACCGGGGTTGGGGATTGGCCGGTGAGGGGGTCGGCCTCGATCAGGCCGAGTACGGTTTCGCCGGTCACGTCGCGGGCATAGGCATAAGGGGTCGAGGGCACGCCAGCCGCGGCAAAGGCGGCGAGCAGGTCGGGATCTGCCAGGGGCGGGCGGGTTTCGGTCAGCACAAAGGTGGCGTAGTCGTCGAGCGTTTGCGGGTCGAGCGAGCCGGTTGTCAGCAGGCGGAAGGCGGACAATGGGCCGCTGGCCTCGAGCAGGTGGCGCAGCGGATCGGTTTGCTGGCTGCGCACGCGTTCATTCAGGACAAAGCCGGCGACAACGGCGGGGTCTTCGAAGTCTTCGATGAGGGCCTTGTTCAGGACAATGATGCCGCCGGGCAAATGGCGGCTGAAGTCGACGCCGGTTTGGAGCACGACGATCTTGCGCACGCCTGTGCGGGTCTGGAGCCGGTTGACGGCGGCGCGGGCATCGCCGGTTTCGCAGGCCGGGCCGGTCACGCGCTGGATGCTGGTGACCAGATCGGCGCCGATTTCCTGGCGTTTGATCTGGGGCACGACAGACAGCGTATGGGTGATAAGCGCATCCGGCAGCCACAAGACGGTTACGGCGAGCACTACAAACAGCGCGGCGAGCCCGCTGAACAGGCGCAAGCGCCCGGGATGCGGGCGGGCGCGTTCGACCGCGTGGCGCAGCCGTTCGATGGCTGCAATCATTTCGGCCTCTTCCTCGGCCAGTTCGAGGGTTTCGTCGGGATCGCCGTCGGGCGAGAAGATGGCCGGGTTTTGGCCTGGGTTGATGCGGTCGACGGCGGCCAGGGACCAATGGGTCAGGGCCTGGTTCTTGAGGTCGGTAATGGTGAGCGTTGCATCCCCGATGGACACGACAACTTCGCGCCGCTGATCGGACGGCGTTTGTCGCCAGAGCGCGGTTGCCTCTAGCCGTTGATATTCGCGCAGGGCGGTCATTGGTTTTGGTTGGCTCTGCTCAGCCTCGGTTGAAGCGATCCTATCACACAAGCGGTTGGCGGGTAAACGGCTGGCTCAATCCAGGGTCTTGGCGTGGTCGCGCAGGGCGAATTTCTGGATCTTGCCGGTCGAGGTTTTAGGCAATTCGTGAAAGATGACGCGTTTTGGTGCCTTGAAGCTGGCCAGGGACTGGCGGGAAAAGGCGATCAGGTCGGCCTCTTGGGTGGTGGCGCCGGGTTTGAGCTCGACAAAGGCGCAGGGGACTTCGCCCCATTTTTCGTCGGGTTTGGCGACCACGGCGGCCAGGAGGACATCGGGATGTTCCATCAGGGCGCCTTCGACTTCGACGGAGCTGATGTTTTCGCCGCCGGAGATGATGATGTCCTTGGAGCGGTCCTGGATCTGGATGTAGCTGTCGGGGTGTTGAATGGCGAGGTCGCCGGAGTGGAAATAGCCGCCCTGGAAGGCTTCGGCTGTGGCTTCGGGGTTCTTGAGGTAGCCTTTCATGACGCCATTGCCGCGCATGACGATTTCGCCTTGGGTTTTGCCGTCCATCGGGGTCTGGGTCATGTCGGGGTTGACCACGGTGATATGTTCGAAGATCGGCATGGCGACGCCCTGGCGGGCCTTGATCGCGGCGCGGTCGGCCCCCTGGAGGTCGTCCCAATGTGGGCCCCAGGTGCATTCGGTGGCGGGCCCGTAGGTTTCGGTCAGCCCGTAGACCTGGGTGACGTTGAAGCCCATAGGCTCGATCTTGGACAGGGTGGCGGGGGCCGGGGGGGCGCCGGCGGTGAAGACCTCGACCGTGTGGTCAAAGGCGCGGCGTTCGTCCTCGGGGGCGTTGACCAGCATGTTGAGCACGATGGGGGCGCCGCCGAAATGGGTGGCTTTTTCGTCGGCGATGGCGGCGAAAATGGCGGGGGCGGTGATGTCGCGGCAGCAGATGAGCGTGCCGGCGACCATTGGCATCATCCAGGTGTGGCACCAACCGTTGCAGTGAAACAGCGGCACGATGGTGAGATAGCGCGGGCGCAGGATCATGCGCCAGCTGATGATCTGGCCCATCGCGTTCAGATAGGCGCCGCGGTGATGGTAGACCACGCCTTTGGGCCGGCCGGTGGTGCCGGAGGTGTAGTTGAGGCAGATCGATTCCCATTCATCCTCGGGCATGATCCAGGAGAAGCTGGGATCGCCGGTTTCCAGCAGCTCTTCGTAGGTCTGGTAGCGGCCGGTGGCGGGATAGCCGGCCTGGGGGTCGGGCACCTCGATCAGTTCCGGGCCAGAGCCGGACATCAGGGCGAGGGCGGCCTCGGCTGTGGGCAGGAATTGGGTGTCGATGAGGGCGATGCGGGACTCGCTGTGTTCGAAGATATAGGCGACTGTGTCGGCGTCGAGCCGGGTGTTGATGGTGTTGAGCACGCCGGCACAGGCGGGGACGCCGAAATGGGCCTCGGCCTGGGGGGGCAGGTTGGGGATCATCGTCGAGACGACATCGCCCGGGCGGATACCTTTTTGCACGAGGGCCGAGGCCAGCTGTGTGCAGCGTTGGGTGTATTCGCCATAGGTTTTGCGGTGGCTGCCATAGACCACGGCCATTTCGTCACGATAGATCAGCGCCGCGCGTTGCAGCGAGGAGAGGGGGGTGAGTGGTGTGTAATTGGCGGCCGTCTTTTCGAGTCCGCGTTCGTCTTGCATCCAGCCCATGGGTCCCTCCGCTAGAAATACTGTCTTTTGTGCTCGTCAGAAAGGGATAGTGGGCCAAGAGCGCGCAGTTGAAAAGACCATGCTGCGGGATCATTGCGTTGGGGGGCGGGTCAGGTATCTATGTGGGATGATCATCAGCACCGGGCGCAACTACGTTTTTGTTCATATTCCCAAGACCGGAGGCACGGCGATGGCGCTGGCGCTGGAGGAACGGGCGATGAAGGATGACATCATGCTGGGCGACACGCCCAAAGCGCGCAAGCGTCGCCGCCGGTTGAAAGCGGTTCAGAGCCGGGGGCGGTTGTGGAAGCATTCGACGCTGGCGGATATTGATGGTGTGTTGGCGCCAGGGGTTCTGGAGCAGATGTTCGCCTTTACCATGGTGCGCAATCCCTGGGACCGGATGGTGAGCTATTACCATTGGCTGCGCGATCAGCGGTTTGATCATGCGGCGGTGCGATTGGCGGGGGCGTTGGAGTTTGGCGATTTTGTGGCCCATCCCGCGACCCGCGCCGCGCAGAAGTCAGGCACGGCGGCGCGCTACATGCGGCGCGCGGATGGGCAGGAGCAATGTGCGGCCTATATTCGGGTGGAGCATTTCGAAGAGGATGTCGCCCCGGTGGAGGCGCATCTGGGGTTTGCCCTGCGGCTGGAGCGGATCAACACCTCTGAGCGGGCGCGGGATTATCGCGGCTATTACAGCGCGCAGACGGCGCAGATCATCGCGCAGGATTGTGGCCCTGACATTGAACGCTTTGCCTATCGGTTTGAGTGAGGGAACTGGGCCGATTGATGCGGGATTGGCAGCGGTCCGGTCTGGAACCATAGGATTGTTGCCAAATTTCATATTGGTGCCCCAAACTTGTCATTTTGTCGGCATGTGGTGACCACGAGAATCACTCAGCTTTGACCTTGCCGATCCAGGGCAGAAGACCCTGGGAGCATCTGGGGAAGAAGAAATGTTTGATTGGTTCAAAAGCGGAAATGAAGGGTCCGAATGGGGATCCGAAATCGCCCTGCCAGGTGGTTTCGGATTGGACAGCGGACAAAGCGGATTGTTGGCCGGGACGTTGGTTGCCTCGAGTATGGGGTGGCGCAAGGTTGAGGCGCTGAGCGTCGGCGACCGGGTGCTGACCTTTGACAATGGGATGCAGGTGATCACCGATATTCAGCGTCAGACGCTGACATTTGGCGATTATGGCCATTCGCATCCCAGCACTTTGCCGGTTTTTGTCCCGCATGGCGCTTTGTACAATCGCTGTGATCTGTGGCTGATGCCGGATCAGGGGCTGTTGGTTGAAAGCGACGAGGCGCAGGATGCGCTGGGCGATCCTTTTGCGGTTGTGATGGCGCATGCCCTGATCGGGTTTCGCGGTATCTGCCAGAAGGCGCCGGAGGAGGCATTGGAAGCCACGGTTTTGTTCTTTGAGCGCGACGAGGTTGTCTATGTTCAGGGAGGCATGTTGGCGCATTGTCCGCATCCGCTGGATTTCCTGACGGAATCGGCGCTGGATGGGGACGAGATTTACACCATCCTGGATGATGGCGGGGCGCGCGATATGGTTGAATCCATGGTCGCGCTGGATGGCGGGCGCGGCCTGGCCTATGATCCCGAAGAGGTTGCCTTGCTGGCCTGAGCCCGTTCTACCGCTGTCCATACCACGGCGAACATTGTGGCGAGGGCGGTGCTGATGAAGACGGCGAAGACGGCGGCCTCGATCCGGAAGATTGCGGCGTGGATGGAGGGGGCTGTGGCCATGAGTACGGCCGCCGAGAAGGCCGCCGGGGCGTAGGGCCATGGGTGTGGCAGCATACGCAGGCCCATCAGGAACATCAGGCCGCCACCTGCCAGCATGAGTGTTGGCGGCAGGCCGAGGGTGATCAGCAGCAGCGCGACGAGGCTGCCTGTGATCGTGCCGATGCCAAAGCGGACAGCTCCGGAAATCAATTCGCCCGGTGGGGCCATGGCGCGCAGCAGGAAAAGCATGGCGAGCCAATGGGCGAGGCTTTCCTGGACATGGTGGATGGCAAAGACGGCGATGGCGAGTCCGGCGCTGAGGAAGACGGCGATGCCGACGCCGAAGCGCAGCGGGGCGGGGGGCTGGCAGGCCTGACCGGCGAGTGGCGTTGCCTGGGTGGCGAGCCAGCCAAAGGCGAGGCCCAGCAGGGCGGGCAGGGCGGCCTGCTCTAGCGGGGGCATGGCGGGGGTCAGTTGCAATCCGACGCAGAGGAACAGGGCCATGACGCCAGAGCGGCCGCCGGTTTTGGTGGTCTCCCATCCGCAGATGGCGCTGAGGCTGATGGCGAACAGGAACAGGGCCGGGCGCGTGGGAAACAGGACCATAAGACCCAGGGCGAGCCCGCCTGCGATCAG
The DNA here is from genome assembly GCA_034670145.1 of Marinibacterium sp. Taxonomy (GTDB): domain Bacteria; phylum Pseudomonadota; class Alphaproteobacteria; order Rhodobacterales; family Rhodobacteraceae; genus HXMU1420-2. Next base: position 134,437 of record JAXMOA010000001.1, on the reverse strand, counting down.
CGGCCAGGGGATCTGGCGTTTGGGGCTGACGAGGGAGGAAAACACCCCGGCCAGAACGCCGAGCACCACGGCGCCGGCGTTGTCACCGGCGAGCATGGCACCGGGTATGATGCCGATGGCCAAGAGGGCGATCAGCAAAAAAACAGCCGGCCAGGGCATGACCCCTGGCCGGCTTTGTGCGTTGGATGGGGTGTCTGTCATAGACCCCGGATTAGGCTGCGGCGGCCTGCGTGTCAAAGCGCCCGTAAAAGCTTTCTCCTTTTGCGGCCATATCGCGCAGCAGATCGGGGCAGGTGAAGCGTTCGCCGAATTTTTCAGCCAGCTGGTCACAGCGTTCCGCGGCATAGGCGGCGCCGATCATGTCGAGCCAGGCAAACGGGCCGCCGGACCATGGGGCAAAGCCCCAGCCCAGGATCGCGCCGACGTCGCCTTCGCGGATATCTTCGAGGACGCCTTCTTCGAGGGCGCGGACGGCTTCGAGGACTTGCGAGAACATCAGACGGTCCTGGACCTCTTGCAGGTCAGGCTGCTGTTCGGCGAGGGGGTATTTGTCCTGTAGGCCTTTCCAATAGCCCTGACGTTTGCCTTTTTCGTCATAGTCGAAGTAACCGGCCTTGGATTTGCGGCCCAGGCGGCCTTCTTCTTCCATCCAGACGATCAGGTTGTCCGCCTCGGAGCCGGGGTATTCATTGCCCATGGCGGCCTTGGTGGCTTTCATGATCTTGACGGCCAGGTCGATGGAGGTTTCATCGCCCAGCTGGACGGGGCCCACTGGGAAGCCCAGCTGTTCGGCGGCATGGTCGAGCATCCAGGGGGCGACGCCCTCGGTGATCATGCGGGTGGCTTCGTTGCCGTAGGGGATGATGCAGCGGTTGGCATAGAAGAAGCGCGCGTCGTTGACCACGATGGGCGTTTTGCGGATCTGGCGCACATAGTCGAGTGCTTTGGCCACGGCGCGGTCACCAGTGTCTTTGCCCTTGATGATTTCGACCAGCAACATGCGTTCCACCGGCGAGAAGAAATGGATGCCGATGAATTGTTCGGGCCGCACGCTGGCCTTGGACAGGCCGGTGATGGGCAGGGTCGAGGTGTTGGAGGCAAAGATGCAGGTATCGGGGATGATGGCCTCGACCTTTTTGGTCATCTCGGCCTTGACGGCAGGGTCCTCGAAGACCGCTTCGATGATCAGGTCGCAATCGGACAGCGCCTGCAGGTCCGGTGTTGCGGTGATCAGGCTGAGCAGCGCTTCTTTCTTTTCGGGGGTGGCTTTGCCGCGTTTGATGCCCTTGTCCATGTAGGTTTCGGAATAGGCCTTGCCGCGATCGGCGGCTTCCTGGTCGCGGTCGATGAGCACCACCTGAATGCCGGCCTGAGCCGAAACCAGCGCGATGCCCGCGCCCATCATGCCCGCGCCCAGCACGCCCAGTTTCTGAACGCGCTGATCCGCAACGCCATCAGGACGCACGGCGCCTTTTTCAAGGGCTTCCTTGTTGACAAAGAGCGAGCGCATCATGGCGCCGGAGGAGGGGTTCATCAGCAGGTTGGTGAACCAGCGCGCCTCGATCTTGAGGGCGGTGTCGAAATCGACCAGAGCGCCTTCGTAGACGGCAGACAGCAGGGCCTTGGGCGCAGGATAAGCGCCTTTGGTGCGGCCGTTGATCATGGCAGAGGCGCCAACGAAGTTCATGAAGCCAGCCGGATGATAGGGCGCGCCGCCGGGCATTTTATAGCCCTTTGCATCCCAGGGTTTGACCAGGTCGGCGTCGGTGGCGTTCAGCACCCATTCGGTGGCCGCCGCGAGCGGATCATCCACGACCTCGTCAATGATGCCGGTGCTTTTGGCCTTGGCGGGTTCCAGCATCTTGCCTTCGAGCAGCAGCGGTGCGGCGTTGACCGCGCCCAGTTTGCGCGCCAGGCGGGTGGTGCCGCCCGCGCCGGGGAACAGGCCGACCAGGATCTCGGGCAGGCCGATGCGGGCCTTTGGATTATTGGCGACAAAGATCCGATGCGTGGCCAGCGGCAGTTCGAGGCCGATGCCTGCTGCGGTGCCGGGCAGCGCGGCGGCGATGGGTTTGCCGCCTTTCTTTTTCTTGGGGTCCATGCCCGCCAGTTCGATTTTGCGCAGCAGCCCGTGCATTTGCATGGTGCCGTCAAACAGCCCCTGTGCCGGGTTGTCCCCTGCGGCGTCGCGCATACCGGCCAGGACGGTCAGGTCCATTCCGCCGGCGAAACTGTCGGGTTTGCCGCTGGTGATGACGATGCCTTTGACGGCGTCATCCGCCAGGGCGTCGTCGATGCAGTCATTGAGTTCCTGAAGGGCATCCAGGCGCATCACGTTCATGGATTTGCCGGCCACGTCCCAGGTGATTGTTGCGACGCCATTGTCGCCCTTGGTCATTGTGAAGTCGTTCATTTTTGTCTCCATTGCGTCCCTGCGGACGCGCGTTCTTACATTGCGTCCCTGCGGGCGCCTGTTCATTCTTTGTCGAGGTCAGAGTAATCTACGGCGCGCCGCTGTGTGGATCCGGTGACGGTCCAATTGATATGGCCGACCGAGCTGTGGACTGTGCAAATGCGCCAGTCGCCCCGGATCAGGACCATGTCAAAGCGGGACCGCACCGGGCCGACCACGCGCTCTGCGTTGCGCATGATTGTTGTTTCGGCATGCACGGCGGCGGCGTCTTCGCCCTGGGGCTGGATCTCCAGCACATGGCGATAGATATCCGTAATCTGATGCAGCGCCGCGGTTTTCTGGTAGAGCCAGAAATCCGCTTCCAGTTGATCGACCGTGTCCATGACGGTGGGGCGCGCGTCGCGCGGCTCGATCCGCAGGGGCAGGGTAAAGGCGGACTGATAGGCCGTGAAATCCGGCTCTATCAATCCGCGCGTTATCCGGTCGGCGACCCGCTGGAAGGTGGCGGCATCCAGCATGATTACATACGCTCGATGATCGTTGCGGCCCCCATACCCGACGCGATGCACAAGGTGGCAAGGCCGGTTTCCTTGTCGGAGCGTTCCAGTTCATCCAGCAGGGTGCCGATGATCATCGCGCCGGTTGCACCCAGCGGGTGCCCCATGGCAATGGCGCCGCCGTTGACGTTGACCTTGTCGTGGTCCACGTCAAAGGCCTGCATGAAGCGCAGGACGACTGAGGCGAAAGCTTCGTTGACTTCGAACAGGTCGATGTCGCCGATTTCCATACCGTTGTCTTTGAGGATCTTTTCGGTGACCGGAACCGGGCCGGTCAGCATGATGGTGGGATCGGTGCCGATCTTGGCGGTTGCCTTGATGCGGGCACGGGGTTTCAGGCCCCATTTTTCGCCGAATTCCTTGTTGCCGATCAGCACAGCGGCAGAGCCATCGACGATGCCGGAGGAGTTGCCGGCGTGGTGCACATGCTCGATCTTTTCCAGCTCGGGGTATTTGAGCAGGGCGACCTTGTCAAAGCCGGGCATTTGTTCGCCCATCATCTGGAAGGACGGATTGAGCGCGCCCAGCGATTGCATGTCGGTGCCCGGGCGCATGTATTCGTCATGGTCCAGGATGGTCAGGCCGTTCTGGTCCTTGACCTGGATGACGGATTTGGAGAAGCGCTGGTCCTGCCATGCGGCGGCGGCGCGGTTTTGGGATTCAACCGCAAAGGCGTCTGCGTCGTCCCGGGTGAAACCGTATTTGGTGGCGATGATATCGGCGCTGATGCCCTGTGGGACGAAATAGGTGTCCATGGCGACCGAAGGGTCCACGGCGATTGCCGCCCCGTCCGAGCCCATGGCCACGCGACCCATCATTTCGACGCCGCCGGCGATATAGGCTTCGCCCGCTCCGCCGCGCACCTGGTTGGCGGCCAGGTTGACGGCCTCCATCCCGCTGGCGCAGAACCGGTTGATGGCCAGGCCCGGAATGGATTCATCCAGATCCGAGGCCAGAACCGCAGAACGCGCCAGGCAGCCGCCTTGCTCCATCACCTGGGTGACGTTGCCCCAGATCACATCCTCGACCGCGTGGCCATCCAGGTTGTTGCGTTCTTTGAGGGCGTTCAGCGTCAGCGCGCTGAGGCGCAATGAGGTCACTTCGTGCAGGCTGCCGTCTTTGCGGCCTTTGCCGCGCGGGGTGCGCAGGGCGTCGTAGATATAGGCTTCGGTCATGTCCGATTTTCCTTGTTCAATGCCTATGCGTTCTCGGGCGAGAGGTGCAGGGCGTCGGATGTCAATAAGACGTGGTCTGTGGTGGGAGGGGGCCCGGCGGGGCCGCCCGGATTGCGATAGGCCTTCAGGCGCGGTCGGCCGGAGAGCCGGGCATCAGGTCATAAGGGTGCTTCCAGCCGGGTGTTTCGCTGATCCGGGTCAGCCAGGCGTCGATATTCGGCCAGTCGGCACGGTCAAAGCCGAAGGGCTCTGGGTAATAGAGGTAGCCGCAGCAGCTGAGGTCGGCGTTGGTGATCCCGTCGCCCACGATCCAGTCGCGCCCCTGAAGGTGGGTGTTGAGCACGTCAAACGTGCCCTTGAGGCGGCCCTGGTTAAAGGCGATGACATCGGCGGGGCGTTTGTCCGCAGGCAGGAAGTTCATCAGGAAGCGGGTGATGCCCACCATCGAGCTGAGCTTGTGATTGTCAAACAGGACCCAGCGCAGAACCTCGTATTTATCCGCGCCTGTGCCGCCAAACTTGCCGGTCTTGTCGCTGACATACTGCTGAATGACACCGGATTGCGTCAGGGTGACGTCGCCATCCACCATGACCGGAACTTCGCCCATTTCATTGACGTTGGCGCGGTATTCCGGGGTGCGGGTCTCGCCAGCAAAGAAGTCGACCTTGACCGGCTCCCAATCGAGACCAGAGAGCTGGAGCGCGAGCGCGGCTTTGTAAGCGTTGCCGCTTTCTCCAAAGCAATGAAGTTTGATGGTCATATGTCAGAACCCTCCCAGGGTGTGTGAATTGGAGTATGTGGCTGTGCAGAACGCCCGCCGCAGCGCCCTAGGGCGCGCCAACAGGTCAAACGGAACTTGCGCTTCTTTTTGGTGAAAATACTCAAATCCTGTCCTCTCCATCTGATCCGAACATCGCGCGGGCACGCGGGTCAGCGTTTTCGGTCTTCGAGTTCGGCATTGAACAGCCGCAGCCGGTGCGTCAGGTTTTCCGTGTCGGTCACACTGTCGAAATTTTCAAAGAGAAACGACAGGGTCTCTCCTTCATCCAGACCCGCCTCTGTGGCAAAGCGTTTGAGGCGGCGGTATCCGTCCTCGGTCATTGCGATGGGCAGGCGGCGGGTCAGGCGAAAGCGTTTTGGCATCTTTTCCTCGGGTTGGCTGCGCCGCAGGGGCGCAGCCTGTTCAGAAGTTGGCGGCGTCCAGGGCCATGACGGTGTCTGCGCCGGATTCGATCCGGGTCAGATGGGTGGCGGTCATCGGCAACTGGCGCGCCATATAGAAACGACCAGTGTGAAGCTTTGTCTCGTAAAACGCCACATCCGAGGTGCCCGCATCCAGTGTCGCCTTGGCCGACAGGGCCATGCGTGACCACATGTACCCCAGGCAGACATGCCCGAACATGTGCATGAAATCGTTGGACCCGGCCAGAGCGTGGTTCGGATTCTTCATGCCGTTCTGCATGAAATACATGCCTGCGGCCTGCAGATCCTTGGACGCTGCCTTGAGCGGGTTCAGGAAGTCATTGTCGATGGCGTCATCCTTGCCGGCATTGTCCTTGATGAAGGTCCGGATCATGTCAAAGAAGGCCATGACGTATTTGCCACCATCCTGCGCCAGCTTGCGACCGACCAGATCCAGGGCCTGCACGCCATTTGCGCCTTCGTAGATCATGGCGATCCGGGCGTCGCGGGTGAACTGGGACATGCCCCATTCCTCGATATAGCCGTGGCCACCATAGACCTGCTGGGCCTTGACGGTCATGTCATAGCCGACATCGGTCAGGAATCCCTTGATCACCGGCGTCATGAGCGAGACCAGCCCGTCCGCGTCCTTGTCACCCGAGCGGTGCGCCGCGTCGATCAGCGTTGCGCCCCAGAGGATGAAGGCGCGCGCGCCTTCGGCAAAGCTTTTCTGTTCCATCAGCGAGCGGCGGATGTCGGGATGCACGATCAGCGGATCAGCCGGGCCATCCGGGTTCTTGACGCCGGTCACATCGCGCCCTTGCAGGCGGTCCTTGGCGTATTCCAGCGCGTTCTGATAGGCCACATCGGCCTGTGCCAGACCCTGCATGCCAACCCCCAGACGGGCTTCGTTCATCATGGTGAACATGGCGCGCATGCCTTTATGCTCTTCGCCCAGCAGATAGCCGGTTGCGCCGTCATAGTTCATCACGCAGGTCGAATTGCCGTGGATGCCCATTTTCTCTTCGATCTTGCCACAGGCGAGGCTGTTGCGTTCGCCCAGGCTGCCGTCTTCGTGCACGAGGAATTTGGGCACGATAAAGAGCGAAACACCTTTGATCCCCTCTGGGCCACCGACGATTTTGCCGAGGACCAGATGGATGATGTTGTCGGACATGTTGTGTTCGCCGGCCGAGATGAAGATTTTCTGGCCGGTGATCTTGTAGCTGCCATCCTCTTGCGGTTCGGCCTTGGTGCGCATCATGCCCAGATCTGTCCCGCAGTGCGGTTCGGTCAGGTTCATGGTGCCGGTCCACTGGCAGGAGACCATATTAGGCAGATAGGTGTCTTTTTGCGCTTCGGACCCATGGGCGAGGATCGCCGAGGCCGCGCCATGGGTCAGGCCCTGATACATGGTAAAGGCCTGGTTGGAGGCCGAGAACATCTCTCCGACGGCAGAGCCAATCACGTGCGGCATGTTCTGGCCGCCGTATTTTTCGGGCATGTCGAGCCCGGTCCAGCCGCCTTCCTTGACCTGCTCAAAGGCGTCTTTGAAGCCGGTCGGCGTGTAGACAATGCCGTTTTCAAGGCGGCATCCTTCGGTATCGCCAACGGCGTTGAGCGGCGCCAGGACTTCGGAGCTGATCTTGCCGGCTTCTTCGAGCACGGCACCGGTGAATTCGGCGTCCAGATCTTCGTATCCTGGGATTCCGGCCTCGGTCAGGTTGAGAACATCGTGCAGGACGAATTGCAGGTCTTTGGTTGGGGCGGTGTAACTGGGCATGGTTTTCCTCCGGTCTCAGCAGTGCGTATGTATTTGTTCTGTGAGTTTTGCGGCCTATTCGGCGGCTTTGGCGTCTGGGGGCAGCGCGTTGAGAATTTTCTCGCCCCACTTGAGTTGGTTCTTGAGATCATCAATGGCTTCGGTCAGCTCTTCGCGGCGGCTTTCCATATCTGCCAGACGTTCCTGGGCGATCTGATAGGTGCGGGTCAGCTGTGTGTGCTGCTGGTCGCCGATGTGATAGAGATCGAGCAATTGGCGGATCTCTTCGAGCGAAAAGCCAAAGCGTTTGCCGCGCAGGATGAGTTTCAGCCGGGCGCGGTCCCGTTTGGTGAACAGGCGCTTTTGCCCGTCGCGGATCGGGAAGAGCAGTTCCTTGGCTTCGTAAAACCGTAGGGTCCGCGGTGTGACCTCGTAAGAGTCACACATTTCGCGGATCGTCATCAAGTCTTCTTCACTCATGGTCCTTGCTCCGTCGTATCATCGTAAATTCCCAGACGTGTTGAGCCGCAGATGTGGGTGTTTGATCAAGAATTCAACATATGCTTGACGTTTACGTAACACGGACGCTGCGTCACATGGCAGTTGACGTAACTTTTTTTACGTCAACTTGAATTCATGCGGCCCTTTTTGCGCAATCATAGCGCGAAATGGCGAGTCGCAGAACCCGGTCTGTGTAGCGTTTTTGTGATGTTTTGCCTCAAGTCCGGGCAAGCCGGTTATTGAGTCGGCAGATCTGGCCAGGCTGGAACGGGGCCGGAATGAGGGCGTGGCAGCCGGTGTCTTGGTCCGGTGTCTTGGTCCGGTGTTCAGTCCAGCGTTGCGGCGCTTTGGGCGCGCATGGCTTTCAGGTCTTCGATGGCTTCGGTGATCTGGTCGCGCTGTTTTTCGAGTTCGAGCAACTGGCGGTCGGCCATTTCGACAAAGGTCTGCGCCTGGGCGATGTTGCCCTTGTCCTGATAGATCAGCAGCCATTGGCGGATCTCTTCGAGTTGGAAGCCGAATTTGCGACCGCGCAGGATCAGCGTCATGCGGGCGCGTTCGCGGGCTGTGTAAAACCGTGCCCGGCCTTCGCGTTCCGGGTGGAGCAATTCGATGTATTCGTAGTAGCGTAGAGTTCTTGGGGTTACCCCGAACTCTGCGCACATCTCTTTGAAAGAAATGCGTTCATCACCCATTGCGTCGTCCTCCGACGGGGAGGTTATGTGCTTGTGCAGCGAAGCGCAACAGGTGCACTTGCGTCTCTGCGCTGAGGGGATCAATAAAGATGGGACAGGAAATTCAGGAGATTGCGATGGTCGACCATGCGGAACGGGCCCGTGCGTTTATGCAAGCAATTCCGTTTGCTAAGGCCTTGAACCTTGAAGTTGTGCGCATCTGTGACGGTGAAGTGGTGATGACGTTGCCGTGGTCGGAGGAGATTGTGGGCGATCCGGAGAAGGGGATTGTGCATGGCGGGGCGGTCTCGGCGGCGATGGATACGTGCTGCGGTGCGGCGGTGATGAGCCATCCGTCGGCGCCATCGACCACCGCGACGATTGATTTGCGAATCGATTACATGCGGGCGGCGGCCAAGGGGCAGACGATTGTGACGACGGCGACCTGTTATCATGTGGGGCGCAATGTGGCCTTTGTGCGGGCGGTGGCGACGGATGATGATGTGGAGCGTCCGGTCGCGATGGCGACGGGCTCTTTTACGGTGGGGGGCTGAGAGATGGTGCGCAAACGCCCTGAGCCGGTTCAGATGGTCAAGGAACGGCGCGATGGGGCGCTGTCGGCCCTGGTGGATGGTATTCCTTATGTGCGGTTTCTGAATGTTCAGTTTGACCGGCGCGGGGATGAGTTGACGGCGGTATTGCCGTTTGACGACAAGCTGATCGGCAATCCGATGCTGCCGGCGTTGCATGGCGGGGTGACGGCCTCGTTTCTGGAGATCACGGCGATTGTGACGCTGAGCTGGGTGTCGTTGTGGGAAGAGATGGAGAGCGGCAAGCTGGACATGCAGGGGCTGGGGCAGGCGGGGGTGCCGCCCTTGCCCAGGACGATTGATTTCACGGTGGATTATCTGCGTTCGGGTTTGCCACGGGACGCCTATGCGCGGGCGCGGGTCAGCCGGGCGGGGCGGCGGTATGCGTCGGTGCATGTGGAGGGCTGGCAGGACAATCGGGAGCGGTTGTATGCGCAGGCGACCGGGCATTTCCTGATGCCGCCGCGCCGCGAGGAGTCTGCCGGTGCGTGAAACCGCGCTGGATGTGACCCATCTGCGGGTTCTGAAGATCGCGTTTCCGATTGTGCTGGCCAATATCACGGTGCCTTTGCTGGGGATCGTGGATACGGCTGTGGTCGGGCAGATCGGGGCGGCGGCGCCGATTGGAGCGGTCGGGATTGGTGCCGTTATCCTGTCGACCTTTTACTGGTTGTTCGGTTTTCTGCGGATGGGCACGGTTGGTTTGACCGGGCAGGCGCTGGGCGCGCGGGACCAGGGCGAGGTTGTGGCGCTGTTGGTGCGGGCCTTGCTGATCGGGGGCTGTGCCGGGGTCGCTCTGATCCTGTTGCAGGGGCCGATTTTCCACCTGGCGTTCCGGGTCTCGCCGGCCTCTGCCGAGGTGGAGGGGCTGGCCACCGGCTATCTGGCGATCCGGATCTGGTCGGCGCCGGCTGCGATTGCGATGTTTGGCATCAGTGGCTGGCTGATCGCGCAGGAGCGGACGCGGGATGTTTTGATTTTGCAGCTGTGGATGAACGGGCTCAACATTGTGTTGGACATGCTGTTCGTGCTGCGGCTGGGCTGGAGCGTGAACGGCGTGGCGCTGGCCACCTTCCTGGCGGAGTGGAGCGGTTTGATGCTGGGCCTGTGGCTGTGCCGGTCGGCCTTTGGCGGTCCGGCCTGGCGGGATTGGCCACGGATTTTCGAGCGGTCGCGCTGGGCGCGGATGGTGAGTTTGAACCGGGACATTCTGATCCGGTCGATGCTGTTGGAGGCGATCTTTGTCTCTTTCCTGTTTCTGGGCGCGCGGCTGGGCGATGTGACCCTTGCGGCCAATCAGGTGTTAAAGCAATTCATTCTGATCATCTCTTATGGGCTTGATGGCTTTGCCTTTGCGGCCGAAGCCCTGGTCGGGCAGGCGATTGGCGCGCGAAACCGGTCGATGTTGCGCCGCTCGGCGCTGGTTTCGGGCCTATGGGCGTTTTTGGTTTCGCTGGCGCTGTCGGGTGTCATTGCGGTGTTTGGCATGGATTTGGTGGTCTTTATTACCAAATCGGTTGAAGTGCAGGAGGTCGCGCGGTCCTATATTGGCTATGTTGCGGTGGCGCCGATGATTGCCTGTGCGGCTTTCATGTTTGATGGCATCTTTGTCGGAGCGACGCGATCTGCGGATATGCGCAACATGATGTTTGTCAGTTTCGCGGTCTATTGCCTTGCGATTGCGGTGCTTTTGCCGAGTTTGGGAAATCACGGTCTGTGGATATCCCTGTTGATATCCTTTGCGGCGCGGGGGCTGAGCCTGGCGCTGCGCTATCCGGCGCTGGAGGCGCAGGTGGATCGCCCGGCTGCGGCCTAGCATTTGCGCGCCGGGGTTGATGTATTCGGTGAACTGCGCATTTCTGCGCATGAAATCCGGGCGTTGGCCTGTGGGTATGATGTGGATGACTCTGGCGGGCCGGATTTTAGCCAGTGAGCAGGTCCAAAACCCGTTCGGGCGGGCGTCCGATGGCGGCGCGCGGCCCCAGAATGGCAACGGGGCGTTCGATGAGGATGGGGTTTGCGGCCATGGCGGCCAGTAAATCCTGTTCGGCAGAGTCCTTGTGCAAGCCCAGTTCCTTGAAGCGTTTTTCGCCCTTGCGCATCATGGTCAGCAGCGGCGGATCACCGAGTGCCTTTTGCAATTGGCGCAGCTGGGAGTCCGTGGGCGGGTCCGTCAGGTAGTTTCGGATGGTCAGCTCTGCGTCACGCTCTTGCAGCAGGGCCAGTGCCTGTCGGGATTTGGAGCAGCGCGGGTTATGCCAGAATTCGATCACAGCCAGTCCTGTCGTTTTGTGCCGACCGCCTGGGCGACGGATGTGAAGCCGTTGGCCTTGAGCAGATCGTCCAGGCCCTGGGCCACCTGCGAGGCCAGCGACAGCCCGCCAAAGACCAGCGCGGAATAGAGTTGCAGGGCGCTGGCGCCGGCGGTGATCTTTTCAAAGGCCTGTTGCGCGGTGGAGATTCCGCCAACGCCGATCAGGGGCAATTCACCGTTGGTCATCTGGTGCAGATGGGCCAGCACCCGGGTGGAGCGTTCGAACAGCGGGGCGCCAGAGAGGCCCCCGGTTTCAGCCGCATGCGGGCCGTGCAGGCCGGTGCGATCCAGCGTGGTGTTGGTGGCGATGATCGCGTGCACGCCGGTGCTGAGGGCGGTTTCGGCGATATCGTTGAGGTCGTCCAGGGTCAGATCCGGGGCGATCTTGAGGAAGATGGCCACCGGGCGGTCGAGGGCGGCGTTGGCCTGGGTCACTGCGTTGAGCAGGCTGGCCAGGGCGGCCTTGCCCTGAAGGTCGCGCAGCTTTTCGGTATTGGGGGACGAGACGTTGACGGTGGCAAAGTCCAGATATGGCCCGCAGGTGGTGAGCACCTGGACGAAGTCGGAGACGCGGTCCGGGCTGTCTTTGTTGGCGCCGAGGTTGAGGCCGATGATTGCATCTGCGGGGCGTTTGGCCAGGCGGGTGGCGATGGCCTGCATCCCGTCATTGTTAAAGCCGAAGCGGTTGATGACGGCGCGGTCCTGGGTCAGGCGGAACAGGCGGGGGCGGGGGTTGCCGGTTTGCGGGCGCGGAGTGGCGCCGCCGACCTCGATAAAGCCAAAGCCGGAGCGGGCGAGCGGGGCCAGGGCCACGGCGTTTTTGTCAAAGCCTGCGGCCAGGCCGACGGGGTTGGGCAGCGACAGGCCGGCCAGTTGGGTGCGCAGCCTTTCGGAGGTGACAGGTCCGGGCAGGGGCACCAGGCCCGACTGAAGCGCACGCATGGCCAGGCCATGGGCGGTTTCAGGATCCATCCGGTGCAGGCCAGCCAGCCCGATCCGTTCCAGAAGTGTCATTTGGCCTCCGGTGGGAAGACGTGTTGGCCGTCGATGAGGGGCAGCGGGCGCGACCAGAGCACATCGGCCAGGCGCAGTGGCGCGTAGAGATGCGGGAACAGGGCGTTGCCGCGCGACGGCTCCCATTTCAGCGCATCGCCCAAATTTTCCGCATCCAGCGCCAGCAGCATCAGGTCATCTGCGCCGGCAAAATGCTTGGCAGCGGTTTCACCGGCCTGTTGGGCGGTGGAGAAATGCACGAACCCGTCTGAAACGTCGATGGGGGCGCCGGGGGTTTCCCCCTGCGTTTGCAGTTCGCGCCATTCATCGGCGCGCAGGATTTTGTAAATCAGCATGCGCGCGTGATGCCGTGTCGGCGGGGAACGGTCAAGCGTGACATGGGGGTTATGAACGTGGATTTTGACTTTGAACGAAATTCGGCGGATCATCGCGCCAGTCCCACAAGGAGAGCATTAATGAAATCCCGCATTCTGACGACGGCTGCTGCCCTGGCCCTGATGGCTGGGTCTGTCGCGGCCGAATATAAATTGACGATTCTGCACACGAATGATTTTCACGCGCGGTTTGAGCCGATCAACAAATACGACAGCGGTTGCAAGCCCGAGGACAACACGGAAGGCAAGTGTTTTGGCGGCAGCGCGCGGCTGGCGACGGCAATTGAGGCAGCGCGGGCGCGGGCTGGGAACTCGATCCTGGTGGATGGGGGCGACCAGTTTCAGGGCACGCTGTTTTACACCTATTACAAGGGGAAGCTGGCGGCCGAGATGATGAACCGGCTGGGCTATGACGGGATGACGGTGGGCAACCACGAGTTTGACGACGGCCCCGAAGTGCTGCGCGGGTTCCTGGATTCGGTGGATTTTCCGGTGCTGATGTCGAACGCGGATGTGAGCCGCGAAGAGTTGTTGGCGGGGGTTTTGCAGAAATCGACGGTCATTGAGGTCGGGGGCGAGCAGATTGGTCTGATCGGTCTGACGCCTCAGGATACCGATGAGCTGGCCAGTCCGGGGCAGAACATCATCTTTACGGATCCGTCCTCGGCGGTGCAGGGCGAGGTGGATCGTCTGAGCGAGGCCGGGGTCAACAAGATCGTGGTGTTGAGCCATTCCGGCTATCTGGTGGATCAGCATGTGGCGGCGAATACGACCGGGGTCGATGTGATCGTGGGGGGGCATTCTAACACCTATCTGTCCAACCTGTCGGACCGGGCGCAGGGGGCTTATCCGACCATGGTGAATGGTGTGGCGATTGTTCAGGCCTATGCCTACGGCAAGTTTCTGGGCGAGCTGAACGTGACCTTTGACGATGCCGGTGAGATCGTGACGGCGGCGGGTGAGCCTTTGGTGATGGATGGTTCTGTCGCTGAGGATGCCGCCGTTGTGGCGCGGATCGCTGAGGCGGCGGCGCCGTTGGAAGAGATCCGCAGCAAGGTGGTTGCCGAGGCGGCGACGGCGATTGGCGGAGATCGCGACACATGTCGGGCGCAGGAATGCTCGATGGGGTCGTTGATTGCGGATGCGATGCTGGCGCGGGTCAAGGATCAGGGCATTGATATCGCGCTGCAAAACAGCGGTGGTATCCGGGCGTCGATTGATGCCGGGCCGGTCACGATGGGAGAGGTTCTGACGGTGCTGCCCTTCCAGAACACGCTGGCCACGTTCCAGGTGACGGGCGAGGTGTTGTTGTCGGCTTTGGAAAACGGGGTCAGCCAGGTCGAAGAAGGCGGCGGACGGTTTCCGCAGGTGGCGGGCATGACCTTTGCCTTTGACGCATCGCTGCCGGCTGGGAGCCGGGTGAGCGACGTGATGATTGGCGGAGCGCCGCTGGATCCGGCCAAAGTCTATGGCGCGGTGACCAACAATTATGTGCGCAATGGCGGGGATGGCTACAAGATGTTCCGCGATGCAGAGAACGCCTATGATTTCGGCCCGGATCTGGCGGATGTCACGGCGGCGTTCCTGGCGGCGCAGGGCCCGTTCACGCCCTATACGGACGGTCGCATCACGGTGAAGTAACCCGCGATCACGCGACGAAAGACAGGCAGGCCCCGGGCGATCGGGGTCTGCCTTTTTGATGTTCGGGGGGGCTGTTTTGGGCGCTTGTGGCTGGTGCATCCTGATCTGCGCGCCTAAGCTTTGGGGATGTGCGGACGGTTTGCAGTTACCTTGCCTCAGGATGCGATGGCGCAGCTTTTTGCGGCGGCGCCGTCGAATGATTTGCCGGCGGATGTGAATTACAATGTCTGCCCGACCACGCAGGTGCATGTGGTGCGCTCTGGGTCAGAAGGGCGGCGGTTGGTGTCGATGCGGTGGGGGTTCCTGCCGCATTGGTACGAGACCGAGACGGCGGGTCCGTTGCTGATCAATGCGCGGGCAGAGACGATTGCGCAAAAGCCGGCATTTCGGGCGGCCTGTCGGGAGCGGCGATGTCTGATTGTGGCCAGCGGATTTTATGAATGGACCAAGGATGCGGATGGCGCGCGGTTGCCCTGGTATATTCAGCGCCGCGATGGGGCGCCGGTGGTCTTTGGCGGGATCTGGCAGGCGTGGGGCCGCGCCGAGCCCAGGGCCACCTGTGCCATTGTGACGACGGCGGCCAATGCGGGGATGTCGGCTATTCATCACCGGATGCCCCTGATCCTGGAGCCCGAGCACTGGCCGCTGTGGCTGGGTGAGGCGGGCAAGGGGGCGGCGCGACTGATGGAGCCGGGGGCTGAGGATGTTCTGGCGTGGTATCGTGTGGATCGGGCCGTGAACTCGAACCGGGCCAGTGGGGCAGAGCTGATTGCGCCTTTGGAGGGCCCGTGAGGTCGGGCGTTTGAGATGGCAGTGACGTTGAAACAGTTGGAGACCCTGATCTGGGTGGCGGATCTGGGGGGCTTTCGCCGGGCGGCGGAGCGGATGAACACGACCCAGCCCAATGTATCGTCGCGGATTGCCGGGCTGGAGGCGGCGCTGGGGCAACGTTTGATGCAGCGTGATGCGGGCTCGGTGGTGCTGACCCCGGCGGGCGAGCAGGTTCTGGCCCATGCCCGGACCGTTTTGCGGGCGACCGAGGATCTGGTTCTGGCGGTGGGTGATGCCAGCCGGTTTGAGGGGGTTTTGCGGCTGGGTGTGACCGAGATGATTGCGCAGACCTGGCTGGACGGGTTTTTGCAGCGGGTGCAGCAGCGTTATGCGGCGGTGCAGTTGGAATTGACGGTGGATCGCAGTCTGGTGCTGACTGAAATGCTGGCGGATCGGCGGCTGGATCTGGCGCTGCAAAGCGCGCCGTTTGACCGGCGGGTCAGTGGCGAGGTGGCGCTGGGGGATTATCCTTTTGTCTGGGTGGCGGCGCCGGAGCTGGAGTTTTGCGACGGGGCCTTGTCGTTGCGGGATTTGGCGCGGTTGCCGATTTTGACCCATGCGCGCGGGACGGTTCCGTATGAGCAATTGTCGGGGCATCTGACCGGGCAGCAGTCGAGTGTCGATACGCGGCGGATCACATCGAGCAATCTGGCGGCCTGTATGCGCATGGCGGCCAAGGGGATGGGCGTGGCCTGTTTGCCCGAGGCGATGGTCAGGGGCGATATTCAGGCCGGGCGGTTGCAGCGTCTGGACTATGGCTGGGTGCCGGATCCGCTGCGGTTTGCGGCGCGATTTGATGCGGAACGGTCGGCCGGGTTTGTGGCGCGTGCGGCGGAATTGGCGGCGGTGGAGGAGAAAGAATTTCTATCGTCTTGATCGAATTTAATAATTGGACGTAATGGCGGGCGGGCCTCTAGTCTGGCCGGGAATTTAGGAGAATCTTCTATGTCTGAATCCCTTCGGCTGGGCGTTGATATTGGTGGCACCTTTACGGATGTGGTGTTGGAGGGCCCGGGGGTGCGTGCGACGACCAAGGTGCTGACGACTTATGATGCGCCGGAAAATGCCATTCTGGAGGGGATCCGCACTGTTTGTGGGCAGGCTGGCGTGGCGCCGGGGGCGATTGGTCAGGTGATCCACGGCACGACTTTGGCGACCAACGCCTTGATCGAGCGGCGCGGGGCCAAGACTGCGTTGATCACTACGGCCGGGTTTCGGGATGTGATCGAGATGCGCACCGAGAGCCGGTTTGAGCAGTATGATCTGAACCTGCGCCTGCCCGAACCTCTGTTGCCGCGTCAGCGCCGCTATACGTTGACCGAGCGGATCGGGGCGACAAATGAGGTCTTGATCCCGCTGGAGCGTGCAGAGGTTGAGGCGCTGGCGGATGAGCTGGCCGAAGCCGGGTATGAGAGCATCGCGGTCGGGTTTTTGCATTCGTATCTGAACGAGGCGCATGAACGGATGGTGGCCGAGGTTCTGGCCGAACGTTTGCCCGGTGTGATGGTGTCGCTGTCGTGCGAGGTGAGCCCGCAGATGCGCGAATACGAGCGGTTCAACACGGTTGTGGCCAATGCCTATATCAAGCCGTTGATGAAGAGCTATCTGACCCGGTTAAAGGGGCGGTTGGCGGATGAGGGGCTGGGGTGCCCTGTGTTTCTGATGCATTCGGGCGGTGGCATTATTTCGCTGGAGAATGCGGCGGAGTTTCCGGTGCGTTTGGTGGAAAGCGGCCCGGCGGGGGGCGCGGTGTTTGCGGCGGATATTGCGGCACGCCATGGTCTGGACCGGGTGTTGAGCTTTGACATGGGGGGGACCACGGCCAAGATCTGTCTGATCAAGAACCAGACCCCCCGCACGGCGCGGGTATTCGAGGTGGCGCGCAGCTATCGGTTCAAGAAGGGGTCGGGGATGCCGATTTCGATCCCGGTGATTGATATGGTCGAGATCGGGGCCGGTGGCGGATCGCTGGCGCATGTGGATGCGATGAACCAGATCCGGGTTGGCCCGGAATCGGCAGGGTCCGAGCCGGGACCGGCCTCTTACGGTCGGGGCGGGGCGCGGCCTGCGGTGACGGATGCGGATTTGTTGCTGGGGCGGCTGGACCCGGACAATTTTGCCGGTGGCTCGATCGCGTTGCATCCGCAGGCGGCGCGGGAGGCGATTGATCGCACGCTGGGGGACAAGTTGCAGATGGACACGGGCGAGGCCGCTTTTGGTCTGTCTGAGGTGGTGGACGAGAATATGGCCAATGCCGCGCGGGTTCATGCGGTGGAGAATGGCGAGGATCTGGCGCAATACACAATGATCGCCTTTGGGGGCGCGGCGCCGTTGCATGCGGCGCGGCTGTGCCAGAAGCTGGGGATGACCCGGCTGATTGTGCCGCCGGGGGCCGGGGTTGGCTCGGCCATCGGGTTCTTGCGGGCGCCGTTCAGTTTTGAGGCGACGCGCAGTGTGTATATGCGTCTGAACGCGTTTGATCCGGCGCAGATCGTTACGTTGTTTGAGGAGTTATCCGCAGAGGCGACGGCCTTTGTGCGCAGTTGTGACGCGCAGGCGCCGATTGGGGCCGAGTATAAGGTTTACATGCGCTATACCGGGCAGGGTTGGGAGATTCCGGTGATCCTGAGCGAGGCGGAAGCGCGCAACCCGGATGTGGCGGTTTTCCAGGAGCGGTTCGAGGCGGAGTATCAGAAGCTGTTTGCGCGCACGGTGCAGGGGCTGGACATTGAAATCACGGTTTGGGCGGTAAATGCGGCGACGCCTTCGGCCGAGGTGGAGCCGGTTGCGGCGCTTGCTCTGACAGGAGAGGCTGAGCCGGTGGGCGAGCGGACCTTGTTTGATCCGGCGTTGCAGCGGGACACGCAGGCGGCTGTGATTGACCGGGGCCGTTTTGCGCCCGGGCAAAGCGTGGCTGGGCCGGCGGTGATCACCGAGGCGGAAACCTCGATCATCCTGCCCACCGGCATGACGGCGCGGGTGCAGGCGGACGGGTGTATTGATATGCGAATGGAGGACGCGACATGAGTGTATCCCATCAGGTTATGTGGAACCGTCTGATCTCGGTCGTTGAGGAGCAGGCGCAGGCCCTGGTGCGGACGGCGTTTTCAACCTCGGTACGGGAGGCGGGGGATCTGTCGGCGGGGGTTTATGATGACGCCGGGCAGATGTTGGCGCAGGCGGTGACGGGCACGCCGGGCCATGTGAATGCGATGGCGGATGCGGTGGGGCATTTCATTCGCCGGATCGGGCGGGAGAACATGTATCCGGGCGATGTCTATATCACCAATGACCCCTGGGAGGGCACCGGGCATCTGCATGATATCACGGTGGTGACGCCGTCGTTTTGCAAGGATGTATTTGTCGGATTTTTTGCCTGCACGGCCCATATCGTGGATATTGGCGGGCGCGGTTTCGGGGCGGATGCGAACTCGGTCTACGAAGAGGGTCTGTATATTCCGATCATGAAGTTCGCGGATCGGGGCGAGGTGGATCAGACGCTGATCCGCATTGTGCGCGGGAATGTGCGGGAGCCGGATCAGCTGGTCGGTGATATCTTTGCGTTGGCCACCTGTAACGAGATCGGGCACCGGCGGCTGACGGATATGATGGATGAGTTCGGGCTGCGGGACCTGAGCGAGATTGCGGATTACATCCTGGAGAACTCGCGCCGGGCGACGATCGAGCGGATTGCGGCGTTGCCACGGGCGCAGGCCTCGGGCGAGATGGAGATTGACGGCTATGACACGCCGATCACGCTGGCGGTGCATCTGGAGGTGAAGGACGATCACATGGTCTGTGATTTCACCGGCACCTCGGGTGTGGACAAGAAGGGCATCAACGTGCCGCATGTCTATACCAAGGCCTATGCCTGTTACGCGTTGAAATGTGCGATTGCGCCAGAGATTCCGAACAATGCCGCGTCGCTGGCGCCATTTGTGATTTCGGCGCCCGAGGGGTCGATCCTGAATGCGCCGCATCCTGCGCCGGTGGCCTTGCGCCATGTGATTGGTCATTTGATTCCGGACACGGTCTATGAGGCTTTGGATCAGATCCTGCCCGGGGTGGTTCCGGCGGAGGGGGCCGGGTCATTGTGTAACTTCCAGGTGTCTTTGCAGCCGCGCACGGATGCGCCTGCGCCGGAGGGGGCTGTGCGCTCGGAAGTGTTGATGTTCAACTCGGGCGGATCGGGGGCGCGGCCCACGCTGGACGGGATGAGCGCGACGGCCTTTCCTTCGGGGGTGATGACGATGCCGGCGGAGGCCACGGAACATGCCGGGCCGGTGATCATCTGGCGCAAGGAGTTGCGCGAGGACAGCGGCGGTGCGGGGCAGTATCGTGGCGGTTTGGGCCAATACATGGAGGTTGGCGCGCGCGAAGGGCAGGAGTTTGACATCTCTTTGATGTTTGACCGGGTTGACCACCCCGCGCGGGGCCGTCATGGCGGCGCGGCGGGCGGGGCCACGGTTGTGGGGCAGGATGACGGGTCTGCGATGCGCGGCAAGGGGCGTCAGTTTGTGCCGCATGGGCGCAAGGTGATGATGGCCTTTCCCGGTGGCGCTGGCTATGGCGACCCGGCCCTGCGCGATCCGGAACTGGTCAAACGGGATCTTGCGCGGGGCTATATCTCGGCTGAGAGTGCGGCGCGGGATTATGGTTTGACGGCGCAGGAGATTGCAGCTGTGGCGCAGGCCGTTCACAAGGGCGAGGCGGAATGATGCAGGCACCGGTTGAGCAAAGCTATGACGTGATCATTGTCGGGGGGGCGATGTACGGGTCCTCGGTGGCGTGGTGGTTGTCCCGCAACCCGGAGTTTCAGGGCCGTATTCTGGTGATCGAGCGCGATCCGAGTTATGCGTTTGCCTCGACCACGCATACGAATTCCTGCATTCGTCAGCAGTTTACCGCGGATATCAATGTTCGGATTTCCCAGTTCGGGGCCGAGTTCATTCATGGGTTTCGCGCGTTCATGGGTGGTGATCCGCGCGTGCCGGATATTCCGCTGCACAGCTATGGCTATATGTATATGGCGCGCGATGCCGAGGCTGCGGCGGGTTTGGCCGTGGCGCAGCAGGTGCAGGCGGCCAATGGGGCCGCGACGCGCCATCTGACGCGCGATCAGATTGCGGCGGATTATCCGTTCTACAATCTGGAGGACATTGTTGCCGCCAACCACAACGCGGTGAACGAGGGGTATTTCGACGGGGCGACCATCTTTGACTGGTGGCGGCGCGCGGCGAAAGAAGCCGGGGTTGAGTATATCCACAACGCGGCGGTTTCGATGGCGTTGAATGCGGCCGGGACCCGGGTGGAGTCGGTGACCTTGGCCTCGGGCGAGGTTGTGGCGGGTGGCGTGGTGGTGAATGCCTCGGGGCCGCGGGGGGTATTGACGGCGCGGATGGCGGGGATCGAGATTCCGGTTGAGCCGCGCAAACGCCATACGTGGATTTTTGATGCGGAGCGTCCGTTGGATCAGGATCTGCCGCTGACGATTGATCCGGGCGGGCTGCATATGCGCTCGGACGGGCGGTATTACCTGTGTGGATATCCGCCCGATCAGGATCAGGCGGTGGATTATGACGATTTTGTCGAGGATCATGCGATGTGGCAGGACACAGTCTGGCCCGCGATTGCGCATCGGATTCCCCAGTTCGAGGCGATCAAGCTGATCAACAGCTGGGTGGGGCACTACGCCTATAACACGCTGGATCACAATGCGATTGTGGGCCCGCATGATCGGGTTGAAAACTTTTTGTTTGTGAATGGCTTCTCTGGGCATGGGTTGCAGCAGTCCCCTGCGATCGGGCGCGGGTTGGCGGAATGGATTGTTTATGGCGAATACCGCTCGATTGATCTGGCGGAATTCGGTTACGGTCGGATTGTGCGAAATGAACCATTTGTCGAAAAGGCTGTGATATGAACCACCCGACCAACAGTTTCACCCAAGGATTGAAAGAAGGCCGCAAGCAGTTTGGCATCTGGGTCAGCCTGGCCAGCCCCTATGCGTCCGAGATCGTGGCGAGTGCCGGGTTTGATTTTGCCGTGATCGACATGGAGCACAGCCCGAACGAGTTGACCTCGGTTCTGGGGCAGTTGCAGGCCTTTGGTGCGCATCCGACGCCGGCGATTGTGCGGCCGATGTGGAATGACACGGTGGTGGTCAAGCGGTTGCTGGATATCGGGGCGCCGGGCCTGATTTTCCCGATGGTTCAGACGGCACAAGAGGCTGAGGCGGCGGTTGCGGCCTGCCGGTATCCGCCGCGTGGCGTGCGCGGGGTTGCGGGGTCTACCCGGGCCAACCAGTATGGGCGTGTCACCGATTACTTTGACCGGGTTGAAGAAGAGATGACCATTATCGTGCAGGTCGAAACCCTGTCGGCCATGGCGCAGGTCGAAGAGATTGCTGCGGTTGAGGGCGTGTCCGGGGTGTTCTTTGGCCCGTCGGATATTGCGGCGGATATGGGCTATCTGGGCAAGCCGATGACCCCTGCCGTTTGGGAGGCGATCCGGCCGATCTCTAAACGGTTGGCGGATAAGGGCATGCCGGTGGGCACATTGGTGGGCGATCTGGAATTCGCTGCCGGATTGTTGAATGACGAGTTTTCCTTTGTCGCCTGTTCGACAGAGGCCTCTGCGTTGGCCAAGGCGATGGATAATACCGTTCAGACCATGCGCGATCTTATCACCTGAGAAGGACCTGTGATGAAGAAAATCGTTCTGACCGGCGCGGCCGGCAAACTTGGCACGCAATTGCGCGGGCCTTTGGCGTCGATGGCCGAGCTGTTGGTGTCGACGGATATTGCCGAGGCGTCTGGCCCGCTGGCTGAGAACGAGCGTTGGGTGGCAGCGGATCTGGCGGATCAGGCGGCGGTCCACGAGATTGTGGATGGGGCGGATATGGTTGTGCATTTCGGCGCGATTGGCGACGAAGGCACGTTTGATCAGATCCTGGGGCCGAATATTGTCGGGGCCTATAACGTCTGGGAGGCAGCGCGGCTGACCGGGGTGCGCCGGGTGGTATACGCCAGTTCGATCCATGCGGTGGGCATGTACCCCAAGACGCAGGCCATTGGCGTCGACGTGGCGCATCGCCCGGATGGGTTTTACGGTATTGCCAAATGCTTTGCCGAGGATGTGGCGCGGATGTATTGGGAAAAATCGGGCGTCGAGGCGGTGTGTCTGCGCATCCTGTCGTGCACGCCAGAGCCAATGAACACCCGCGCGTTGGGATCATGGCTGAGCTATGGGGATTTGGTGCGGTTGGCCCGGGCCTCGATCGAGACGCCGATCACGGGATTCACCATTGCCTATGGGGTGTCGGCCAATGATCGCTGCCCTGTCGACAACAGCGCGGCGGCGTTTCTGGGGTACAAGCCACAGGACAATGCGGAGGCCTGGGCGGCGCAACGTTTTGCCGAGGCGGAACCGGCGGATCCACGGGATCCGGGGCAAATGGGGCATGGCGGCCCGTTTGCGGCGGCGCCGATCAACAGTGAGGGGCTGGCCTCGAAGTTGCTGGTCAAACCGGCTGGCGGCTAGGGTCCGTTGCGAAATACTTGGAACACATCGTATCACGTAACGCGTTGAAACCTTTGATTTCAGGCAGCGTTGCGTGAGTCAGGTTTTTCGCATTGTGCCAAAGGCGGGCTGAGCTTCATCCGGTTCCCACGGTTTGATCCAGCGTCTGATCCGGCGTCTGATCCGCCCGGTTGGTTCGGGACCGGATCAGGAGGGGGCCGGTATTGGTGCGCTGGTCAGCTGCGGCTTTTGGGGTCTGCTGCGGCGTCCTGCTCGGTCAGGCCGGCCCATTGGGCGTCCGGGCTGGGATCAGGCAGATCCTCGGCATCGCAATGGCGGTGGATATAGACCTTGGCGATGAAATTGGCGGTGATCGGGGCTGTGATGAACAGGAACAGCGAGATCAGCAATTCGTGCACCGAGAGGTGATGTTCCACCAGCAAGGCGTGGATCATGGAGGCGACGAGCACCCCGCCCACGCCGAGGGTTGTGGCCTTGGTCGGGGCGTGCAGGCGCGACATCGGGTCGGCCAGTTTGATCAGCCCGAAGGAGCCGACAAAGCCGAACACGCCTGCGATGATCAGGCAACCGGCCACGATATAGTCGAAGATTGAAGTGTCCATGGCGATCACTCGATGATGTTGCCGCGCAGCATGAAGCGCGCGTAAGCAACGGTTGAGACAAAGCCGAGCATGGCGATGATCATGGCGGCCTCGAAATACATCTCGGTGCCTTTCCACATGCCAAAGAGCACCATGAGCGCAATGGCGTTGATCACCATTGTATCGAGGGCCAGCACGCGGTCACTGACGCCTTCGGCGCTGACCACCTTGGCCAGGTTCATCAAGAGACCGCTACCAAAGCAAAATACGGCGAAGTAGATGGCGTATTCGAGGATCATTCGAAAATCTCCTTCAGTCGGCGTTCATACCGGGTCTTGATTTCGTCACGCACGGCGCTGGTGTCCTTGGCGTCCAGGCAATGGACCAGCAGGACGTGCCCGCCCGAGCTGAGATCGGCCGAGACGGTGCCCGGGGTCAGGGTGATGGTGCCGGCGAGGACGGTGATCGCCTCGGGGCTGCGCAGGTCCAGCGGGATGGCCACCCAATTGGGCGACAGGCTGTTGGTGCGGCGGAACAGGATCAGCCCGGCGACGACCACATTGGCGACGATGATGTCCCAGAGCACGACCAGGATGTATTCGACGATCATCATCGGGCGGCGGAGTTTGGGGCGGTCTGTCCAGTAGCTGGCTGTGGCGACCGGGATGATCAGGGCCAGCAGGAAGCCGAACAGCACGGTGTTGAGCGCAAAGGAGTTTTGCAGGAAGCACCAGACCAGCAGCAAGAGGGCGCTGAGGAATGGATGGGGGAGTATGCGTTTGACCAGTTTCATTCCGCCACCTTGCCCAATACGGCGCCGATATAGGCGTCAGGATTATAGAGTTGCTGTGCTGTCGCTGTGGCGAAGTCCATGGCCGGGCCGGCCAGGACGGTCAGTCCGATCAATGCGGCGAGCATGGCGCCGACGGCGACAAAGGAGAGCGCGGGCGCTGTTCCGGGTTGGGTCGTGCCCGAGCGGGGCACGGCGGGCTCGGTCTGTTCTGCGAGGGAGGGATCGAAGGGTTTCCAGAACAGATGGGTGCCGGCGCGGGCAAAGCCCATGATCATGATCAGCGAGGTGATCAGCACGCCGCCCCAGACCCAGACGGCGAGATCCGAACTACGGGTTGCGTCCAGCACCAGCAGTTTGCCGAGGAACCCGGACAGCGGCGGCATACCGGCCATTGCGATGGCGGCGACAAAGTAGAGCGAGGCGATCAGCCCGTTTTGGGGCAATTGCACATTTGGCATGATCTGATCGTTGCCGCGCCGTTCGATCACCAGGTCTGCGACCAGGAAGAGCATGGCTGTGGCCAATGTGGAGTGGACCAGATAGTAGAGCGCCGCGCCCGTGGCCTGCGGGGTGAAGACCGAGATCGAGATCAGCAGGGTGCCCATGGAGCCGATGGCGGCAAAGGCTGCCATACGACCGATCCGGCGGGATCCGAGCACGCCGATACAGCCAACCACCAGCGTCAGCAGCGCCGCCGGCAGCAGCCAGCTGCCGATCAGCCCCTGTGTCACCTCCAGTTCCGGGGGAAACACCATCGTGTACATGCGCAGGATCGCGTAGGCGCCGACCTTGGTCATGATGGCAAACAGGGCGGCAACCGGTGCAGGTGCATTCGAGTAGGCGGCCGGGAGCCAGAAGTGCAGGGGCAGGACGGCGGCCTTTATGCAGAACACCAGCAGCAGCAACACGGCCCCCACGCGCAGCAAGGCGGTTTGATCTGCGGGCAGCTCGGCCACGCGGACGGCCAGGTCGGCCATGTTGAGCGTGCCGGTTGTGGCGTAGATCGTGCCGAGGGCGAAGAGGAACAGGGTGGAGCCGAGGAGGTTGTAGATCACATATTGCAGACCGGCGCGCAGCCGGACAGGCCCTCCGGAATGGATCATCAGGCCGTAGGAGGCGATCAGCAGCACCTCGAAGAACACGAAGAGGTTAAAGGCGTCACCCGTCAGGAAGGCGCCCATGACGCCCATCAGCTGGAACTGAAACAGGGCGTGGAAGTGCCAGCCGCGCTGGTCCCAGCCGCTGCCGACGGCGTAGAGCAGCACGCCCAGCGCCAGCACTGCGGTGAGCAGGCACATGAGCGCGGACAGGCGGTCCAGCACGAGGACAATGCCAAAGGGCGCGGGCCAGTTGCCCAGTTCATAGACGTGGATGTCGCCGTCGCCGGCCTGGTACATCAGGACCAGAGAGATCAGCACCAACGCGACGGTCCCTGCGATCGAGAAGATGCGCTGCAGGTCAAGGTGAAAGCGGATCACCATGATGATGAACGGGGCGAGCACAGCCGGCAGCAGGACCGGTGCAATGATCCAGTGATTGATCATGTGCGGACCTCCGAAGTTTGGGGGGCGGTTTGGGTGGCGGTTTGGGCATCGCTCGCATCTGTCAGGCTGGGCGATGGGTTTTCGCCATCATCACCGTCATCATCATCGTCGATCGGGGGGTCTTCGTTTTCCATATCGACGCGGTCATCACGGGCGGACAGCCAGGCGCTGAGGGCGATCATGACCACCACGGCCGTCATCCCAAAGGAGATCACGATGGCCGTCAGCACCAATGCCTGGGGCAGGGGGTCTGTGTAGCTTTCGGCGTATTTGGTCAGCACCGGGGGCTGGTTGACCGCCAGTCGACCGGTGGCAAAGAGGAAGATGTTCACCGAATAGGACAGAAAGCTGAGCCCGAGGATCACCGGGAAGGTGCGTTTTTGCAGGGTCAGATAGATCCCGGCGGCGGCGAGAACGCCGACGCTGGAGGCAATAAGCAACTCAAGCTCGATCATGGGTTTGCCTCCTTTTCGGGGTTGGGGGTTGCGGCGGGTTGATCTGGTGCGTCGTCCCGTTCAGGGTTGATATCCATCGGATATTCGGCCGTCATTCCGGGCTGCCATGCATAGCGCGCGAGGCTTTCGAGGGCGAGCAGGACGGCGCCGACCACGGCGAGGAAGACGCCCAGGTCAAACAGCATGGCGGTGGCGAGCTCGAATTTTTCGAGCGGCGGAATGGTGAAATAGCCAAAGGCGCTGGTCAGGAAAGGCAGGTCGTTGAACCAGGCACCCAGGCCCGTCAGCGCAGCCACCAGAACGCCAGAGCCGATGATGCCGTGATAGGGGTAACGCTGCCGAGCTGCGGCC
This sequence comes from Marinibacterium sp., assembly GCA_034670145.1. Classification (GTDB taxonomy): domain Bacteria; phylum Pseudomonadota; class Alphaproteobacteria; order Rhodobacterales; family Rhodobacteraceae; genus HXMU1420-2. The sequence goes on along the minus strand of JAXMOA010000001.1, from coordinate 108,146 downwards.
CAGGAGAAGCCGCTGGCCATATACTGCATCAGCACGGCGATGGCGGCGATCAGCCCGGCGATGAACCCGCCGCCCGGCAGGTTGTGGCCGCGGAAGAAGATGTAGACGGCCACCATCAGGGCGATGGGCATCATCATCCGTGTCACCACAACCATCATCAGCGGGTGCGAATCTCCGGCGACGGGCAGGGCGGGTTTACGGTTGAGCAGGCGGGCGCGGGTTGGCCCGTCGAGGATCGCCTCGGTTATGGCAAAGATGACAATGGCGGCGATGCCCAGCACGATGATTTCGCCAAAGGTATCATAGCCCCGGAAGTCGACGAGAATCACGTTGACCACATTGGTGCCGCCTCCGCCGGTTTTGGAGTTGGCGAGGTGGAATTGCGAAATACTTTCGAAGGTGGGGTCACGCACAAGGATGGCATAGATCAGCCCGGTGATCCCCAGACCGCCTGCAACAGAGAGGACGATGTCGCGCAGGCGGCGCATTGGGGGGTCCTCTTTGGGCGTTTCGCGCGGCATGAAGTTCAGCGCCAGCAGCAGCAGGATGATGGTGACGACCTCGACCGAGATCTGGGTCAGGGCCAGGTCCGGCGCGCTGAGGTAGTTGAACATGAGCGAGACCATCAGCCCGACCACGCCCAGCACCACCAGCGCCAGCAGGCGGTTGCGGTGGAAGGCGACGACGCAGAGCGTTGAGGTCACCAGCGCGAACCAGCCGATCATGGCCACCGGGTTGGCGGGGATGGTGGCGCGGTCTGGTGTGGACAGCGTGCCACCGGCAAAGGCCAGATACCCGAGTGCGCCGACAAACAGCACAAAGATGGCGGCATAGCGGGTGATGGTGCCGTCATGCAGCGTATCGGTCACGGCGCGGCTGAGGCGGGTTGCGGCGGCGACGATGGCGTCGAAGATGGCCTTGGCCTCGGGGCGGGGGGTGCCGTCCCAGATGGCGCGCAGACCTCCGTAGGCCCAGATCATCAGCAGGCCGGCGATTGTTGCAATTGTGGACAGCAGCAGTGGCAGGTTGAACCCGTGCCAGAGTTTGAGTTTCAGGTGTTCCGGCAGATATCCGTTGGTGACGGCTCCGGCCGAGACCTCGACCAGATCCTGCACCATCATTTGTGGGAACAGGCCGATCAGGACGACCAATGTGACCAGGATGGCGGGCGACAGCCAGAGGCCGATGCCGGGGTCATGCGGATGGTGCGGGTAGTCATCGCGCTGTGGTCCGAGGAACACATGGCCGATGTAGCGGAAACAATAGGCTGCCGAGAAGGCAGAGCCGAGCACGGCCACGGCGGCCATGAGCCATGGGCTTTGGAACCAGTGGGTATGGGCCACCTGTTCGAGCATCATCTCTTTGGAGATGAAGCCGTTGAACGGGGGCAGACCGGCCATCGAGAGGGAGGCTATGGTTGCCAGCACAAAGGTGACTGGCATCAGTTTGCGCAGTCCCCCCAGGCGTTTGATGTCGCGGGTTCCGGTTTCGTGATCTATGATGCCGGCGCTCATGAACAGGGCGGCCTTGAAGGTGGCGTGGTTGATGATGTGGAACACGGCGGCGACGGCGGCATATGGAGTTGCCAGGCCCAGCAACATGGTGATCAGGCCCAGGTGGCTGACGGTGGAAAAGGCCAGCAGCCCTTTGAGGTCATCCTTGAACAGGGCGATGACGGCGCCCAGCACCATGGTGACAAGCCCCGTGGAGGCGACGATGTAGAACCAGGCTTCGGTGCCGCTGAGCACGGGCCAGAGGCGGGCCATGAGGAACAGCCCCGCCTTTACCATGGTGGCCGAGTGCAGATAGGCGCTGACCGGGGTGGGGGCGGCCATGGCATGCGGCAGCCAGAAGTGGAACGGGAACTGGGCGGATTTGGTGAAGGCGCCAAGCAGGATCAGGATCAGTGCGGGCAGGTAGAGCGGGCTGGCCTGGATCGCTTCTTTTTGGGTCAGGATGACGGTCAGATCGTAGCTGCCGGCGATATTGCCCAGCAGCAGCATGCCACCGATCATGGCCAACCCGCCTGCGCCGGTCACGGTGAGGGCCATGCGCGCGCCCTGGCGGCCTTCGGGCAGGTGGCTCCAATATCCGATGAGCAGGAAGGAGGACAGCGAGGTAAGTTCCCAAAATACCAGCAAAAGCAGGATGTTGTCGCTTAGCACGATGCCGACCATTGCGCCCTGGAAGAGCAGCAGGAAGGTGTAGAACTGACCCATTGGGTCTTCGCGGCTGAGGTAGTAGCGGGCGTAGAGGATGATCAGCAGGCCGATGCCCAGAATCAGCCCGGCAAACAGCAGCCCGAGACCATCCAGAAAGAAGTTGGCGTTCAGGCCGAGGCCCGGGAGCCAGTCGATGCGGGCGGTGACGACCTCTCCGCGCAGGACGGCGGGTGCGTTGGTCATCAGGCCGATAAAGGCGGTCAGGGTGACCATGCCGGCCGCACCGGCGCTGGCGTCACGCCCCGCCCGGATCAATAACGCAGGGAAAATGGCGCCGAGAAACGGCAGCGCTGCGAGCAGGATCAGTGACAAGGGGGCCCTCCGCCGGTCGATTTTTGTTCATTGTTCCTAGATCAGATAGGAACAGATTGGAACGCTGAAAGCCCACCGCGACGTGGCGCCGCTGTTGATTGATCGGGGGGTGGGTATTTTTGGGCGCATTTGGTGGGGGTGGCGTGGTCTTTGGTGGGTTTTGAGGCCGGTTTCCTGTGCGGCTTTGCGGGCAACACAGGCGCGTGAATGGCGCGATCCGCCGGTTGCGTCCCGGGAAGAGTCGCCTAAAAGTCGGGGCATGGATTTACCTTTGCCTCAGACCCGTGATGTTGTGTTGGTTGGAGGGGGACATACCCACGCGCTGGTTTTGCGGGCCTGGGGTATGCGACCTTTGCCCGGAGCGCGGCTGACCTTGATCAACCCCGGCCCGACGGCGCCTTATTCGGGCATGTTGCCGGGGTTTGTGGCGGGGCATTATGACCGTGACGCGCTGGATATCGACCTGGTGCGCCTGGCGCGTTTTGCAAATGCGCGGTTGATTGCGGGGGCGGCTGTGCATCTGGATCTGGCGGCGAAAGAGGTACATGTGCCTGGGCGTCCGCCGGTTGCCTATGATCTGTGTTCGCTGGACATCGGCATCACTTCGGCCATGCCGGGGCTGCCCGGTTTTGCCGAATTTGGCGTGCCGGCCAAGCCGTTGGGGCCGTTTTCGCAACGCTGGGCGGCCTATCTGGCGGGCTCGGGTCCGGCGAGGGTGGCGGTTTTGGGTGCCGGGGTTGCCGGTGTGGAGCTGGCTTTGGCCATGGCATATGCCCTGCGCGCGGCGGGTCGCACGGGACAGGCGGGGCAGGGTGGTGGCGCGGTGCATCTGTTGGACCGGTCGCAGGCGTTGAGCGGTGTCGATCCGGGCAGCCGGGACCGGTTGCGGCGGGCATTGGCAGAGTTTGACGTGACCTTGCACGAGCATTCTGAGGTGGTGCGGATTTCGGCCGGGGCGGTGCATCTGGCGGATGGGACCGAGATTGCGGCGGATTTTGTCACGGGGGCGGCGGGGGCGCAGCCTCAGGCGTGGCTGGCGCAGAGCGGGCTGGAGACGGAGGCGGGGTATGTCACGGTCGACACGCAGTTGCAGACCAGCGATCCGGCTGTTTTTGCGGTGGGCGATTGTGCGCATATGGCGTTTGATCCGCGACCCAAGGCCGGCGTTTATGCGGTGCGGCAGGCGCCGTTTCTGAAGGATAATCTGATTGCGGCGCTGACCGGTGGGCGGATGCGGGCCTATGCGCCGCAGCGCGATTATCTGAAGCTGATCTCGTTGGGCGGGAAATCAGCGGTGGGGCAGCGGTTTGGGCGGTCTTTTGCGGGGCCGGTGATGTGGCGTTGGAAGGATCGCATTGACCAGCGTTTCATGTCGCGGTTTCGCGATTTGCCCGTGATGGCGCCGCCTGCGATTCCGGCGGTGCGTGCGATGGGCATGCAGGAGGCCCTGGGCGACAAGCCATTGTGCGGAGGATGCGGGGCCAAGGTGGGGCGGCAAACTTTGCGTGCGGCGCTGGCGCGGGCGGATGGCGCAAACGTGGGCGGTGCCAGAGAAGACATCGAGATGTTGCCGGGGGATGATGCGGCCTTGTTGCGGGTTGGCGGCGCGCGGCAGGTTGTGACCACTGACCATCTGCGGGCTTTTGTGAGCGATCCGGTGCGGATGACGCGGATTACGGCGGTGCATGCTTTGGGCGACATCTGGGCGATGGGCGGGGCACCGCAGGCGGCGACTCTGACGTTGATCCTGCCGCCGTTGGCGCCTGAATTGCAGGCCCGCACCCTGTATGAGATCACGCAAACGGCGACGCAGGTTCTGCGCGAGGCGGGGGCTGAGATTGTTGGCGGGCACACGACGGTTGGCTCTGAATTGACCATTGGTTTCACGCTGACCGGTTTATGTGCGCAAGAGCCGGTGACTCTGGCGGGTGGGCGGTCTGGTGATGTTTTGATCCTGACCAAGCCCCTGGGGTCGGGAGTGTTGATGGCGGCCGAGATGGCCGGGCAGGCCCGTGGGGCCTGGGTCGAGGCGGCCTATGGCCTGATGCAACGCGGGCAGGGGGCGGCGGCGGCGGTTTTGGCGCCCGTGGCCCATGCGATGACGGATGTGACGGGATTTGGGCTGGCCGGACATTTGCAGGGTATTTGCGAGGCCTCTGGTCTGGGCGCGCAGTTGGAGCTGGACGCGGTGCCCTTGATGGAGGGAGCGGCGGAGCTGTCGGGGTTGGGCGTGCGGTCGTCTCTGTTTGAGGCGAACCGCGCGATCACGCCGGAGCTGCCGACCGGGGGGCTGGTGGATTTGCTCTATGATCCGCAAACTTCGGGCGGGTTGCTGGCTGCGGTGCCGGCGGCGCAGGCGGAGGCGGTATTGGCTGAATTATGCGCGCAGGAAGTGCCTGCGGCGCGGATTGGGGTGCTGACCGCAGGATCGGGTGGATTGGGGCGGATTACGCTGGGCTGAGGGTCTGCATGTGATCCGAGATCGCGTCGGCGACGATGTCCAGGCCCTCGGCGTCCAGTGACGGGGCGTTGATCTGGGCGATGGTTTCGGCGCCGATGGATTTGCGGGATTTTTTGTAGGCCAGATCGTAGTGATCCTGAACCAGCGCGCGGGTGAGCCCGGCTTTGTCGCCTGCGTCGATCATTTGCATCCATCTTGCAATCGTCTCGCCGCCGCGATGGGCCCGCAGGGGGGCCAGTTGCCGCCGCAGGGTGGCGGTGTCTGAGAGGATATCGTCATAGGCCCGGCGCAGATAGTCGACGCGGTCTTCGATGTTGGCCAGCACCTCGATGCGGGGGGCCTGTTTCATTGCGGACCAGAGCATGGGCGGCAGCAGGCGTTCGCCGATCTTGTTGGATTCGGCCTCGACCAGAACCGGTTTGTGCGGGTCGAGCGCGTTGAGCGCCATGGCCAGATTGCTTTCAAAGGTTTTCTGGCTGGGTTGTGGTGATTTGCGCCCGCCCAGCAGGGAACCGCGGTGTTCGGCGAGGCCTTCGAGGTCCAGCATTTGCACGCCGCGTGTTTGGAGCCGGTGCAGCAGGTCGGTCTTGGCGGTGCCGGTGTAGCCGTCCAGCAGCACGATGGGCGAGGCGATGGGGGTTTCATAGAGGGCGCGGAACACCAGGCGGCGATAGGTTTGATAGCCCCCCGCGATTGTATCCGCGCGCCAGCCGATTTCGCGCAGGGCCCAGGCGAAGGCGCCGGAGCGTTGGCCGCCTCTCCAGCAATAGATCAGCGGGCGCCAGGCGCCGTCCTTGTCCGCCAGCGGGCCGGCCAGATGCTCGGAGATATTGCGAAACACCAGCGCCGCGCCGCTTTTGCGGCCTTTGAAGGGAGAGCTTTGGACGTAGGTGGTGCCGACCTGGGCGCGCTGGTCGTCATCCAGAACGGGCAGGTTGATGGCGCCGGGGAGGTGATCCTGCGCGTATTCGGAGGGGCTGCGGACGTCGATTACGGTGTCAAAGCCGTGTTGGTAGAGGTCGCTCAGCGTTGGGGGGGTCAGCGGCATGGGGGGATTTAGCCTGCCCATGCCTTGGGCTGCAACCGGGTTTCGTGGATCTGCGGGACAGAGGTGAAGCGCGTCAATGATTTAGCGTTGGGTTTGAGGGATGGGGCGGTCTGACGGGGGGCTGAAATGCTGGGCGATAAACTGTGCAAAAAACTGGCGCGGATGTGGTCGAACGGGGCTTGTCATCGTGGCAGAGCGGGGCCACAGTCCGGGCGATGATCCAGATCGACCCCCCCAGCCCCGCCGACCCACCCGCGCAAACCGTCGTTGATATGGTGCGCGACAGTGCCCGGCGTGACCCTGAAAAGATTGCGCTTGTGTGCGGCAGGTCCTCTTTGACCTGGCGGGCGTTTGACCTGCGGATCAACCGCGTTGCGAATATGGCGATCGCCTTGGGCGTGTTGCCCGGGGACAATGTGGCGATCCTGTCGGAGAATTCGATTCCCTATGCCGAGTTGTTCATGGGGTTGTTGCGGGCGGGGGCCTGTGTGACGCCTTTGTCGTCGATGGCGTCGAGTGAGGCGCTGGAAAAGATGCTGGCGGATTGCGGTGCGAAGCTGGTTTTTCTGGCGCAGCAGTATCGCGGTTTGCTGGAGCCCTTTCTGGGGCAGATGCCGGTGACGCGGGTTGCCATAGATTTTGCCGCGCCGGATTATCTGGATTACGAGACGTTGATGGCGGCGGCGGCGACGCAGGATCCGATGGTGCCGGTGGGGCTCCATGATCCGTTCAACCTGATTTATTCCTCGGGGACCACGGGGACGCCAAAGGGCATTGTGCATAATCACTGGATGCGGGCCGCGCAGATGGAGCGGGTGTCGCCCAACGGGTATGATGACGATGCGCGCACGCTGATTTCGACCCCGTTGTATTCCAACACGACGATTGTGGTGTTCCTGCCGACGCTGGTGGGGGGATCGACCGTGTATCTGATGCCGAAATTCGACACGACCGGGTGGTTGCAGATCGCCGAGGCGGAGCGGATCACGCATACGATGCTGGTGCCGGTGCAGTACAAGCGGTTGCTGGAGCATGCGGATTTCGACCGGTTTGATCTGAGTTCGATGCGGATGAAGTTTTCGACTTCGGCGCCGCTGCGTCAGGAGATCAAGGCGGATGCGCTGCGCAGATTTGCGGGCAAGCTGATTGAATATTACGGCCTGACCGAGGGTGGCGGCGTGACGGTGCTGAGCATTTCGGATTTTCCGGACAAGCTGCATACGGTTGGTCAGCCGACGCCTGGCACGGACATCCGGCTGCTGGATGAGCAGGGCAATGAGGTGGCGCCCGGAGAGGTGGGAGAGGTCTGTGGGCGCTCTTTGACGATGATGAGCGGGTATTTTGGACGTGATGACCTGACCGAGGGGCAGATCTGGCGGGATGAGCAGGGGCGGGTCTATTTCCGCTCGGGCGATATGGGGCGCTTTGACGAGGATGGGTTTCTGATCCTGTCCGATCGCAAGAAGGATATGATCATCTCGGGTGGGTTGAACATATTTGCCGATGACCTGGAGCGGGTACTGTTGACGTATCCCGAGGTGACGGATGCGGCGGTGATTGGTATCCCGTCGCCCGATTGGGGCGAGACGCCGCTGGGATTGGTGGTGGCCGCGCCCGGGACGTCGCCGGATGCGGAGGCGATCCGCGATTGGGCCAATGCGCGGCTGGGCAAGAGCCAGCGGCTGGCGCGGGTGGAGCTGCGGGAGCAGTTGCCGCGCAGTGACATTGGCAAGATTCTGAAACGAGAACTAAGAGCACCTTATTGGCAGGGACAAGACGCATGACTGAAATGAATGGGGCCGAGAGCCTGGTCCGGACGATGTTGGCCGCGGATGTGGATGTTTGCTTTACCAATCCCGGGACCTCTGAGATGCATTTTGTGGCGGCGTTGGATCACGTGCCGGGGATGCGGTCTGTGCTGGCCTTGTTCGAGGGGGTCGCGACCGGGGCGGCGGATGGCTATTGGCGCATGGCGCGCAAGCCGGCCTCGACCTTGTTGCATCTGGGGCCGGGGCTGGCCAATGGGCTGTCCAATTTGCACAACGCCAAGAAGGCGGGTTCGGGTGTGATGAATGTGGTGGGCGAACATGCCCTGCCGCATCTGGAGCTGGATGCGCCCTTGGCATCGGATATCGAAGGCATTGCGCGGCCTGTGTCGCATTGGGTCGAGACCTCGACCTCGGCTGTGGATGTGGGCGCGGATGCGGCGCGTGCGATTCAGGCGGCGCGCACGGCGCCGGGGCAGGTGGCGACGTTGATCCTGCCGGGTGATACGGCCTGGACCGAGGGGGGTGTTGTGGCGGCTGCCATGGCGCCGCCTGCGCCTGCGGCGATTGACGCGGGTTTGATGGATACGGCCGTGGCGGCGCTGAGCGGGCCGGACAGCCTGTTGCTGTTGGGCGGACAGGCGTTGACGGAAGAGAACCTGGCCCGGGCGGGTCGCATTGCGGCGCAGACCGGTTGTGCGTTGTTGTCGGAATGGTCGAATGCGCGGATGGAGCGGGGCGCGGGCCGCGTTGGCATTGGCAAGGTGCCTTATCCGATTGATCAGGCGCTCAAGGCGCTTGGGTCTTACAAACAGATCGTTCTGGTTGGTGCGCGCGAGCCGATCGGCTTTTTCGCCTATCCGGGCAAGCCTGCGCGGCTGACTCGGGAGGATGTGGTGTTCACCCATCTGGCCGGGGCGGATGCGGATCTGGATGCGGCGTTGGACGGGTTGGAGCAGTTGACGGGCGCGTCCGGGACGGCGCCACGGGATCTGCATGGCCGGGCGGATGCGGCTGCGCCCACCGGCGCGCTGACACCAGAGAGCATTGCCGCGGCGCTGAGCTTTGCCTTGCCGGAGCAGGCGATTGTTGTGGATGAATCGGTGACAACCGGGCGCAGTTTCTTTCCGGCCACTTTTGGAGCGGCGCCCATCACCTGGCTGAACAATTGTGGCGGCTCTATCGGCTATGGTTTGCCTTGTGCGGTTGGGGCGGCGGTTGCCTGCCCGGATCGCAAGGTTGCGGCCCTGACGGGGGATGGCAGTGCGATGTATACGGTGCAGGCCTTGTGGACGATGGCGCGCGAGGGGCTGGATATCACGACGCTGATCTTCTCGAACCGCAGCTATAAGATCCTGCGGGGCGAGCTGACCAATGTGGGGGTACAAAACCCCGGCCCGCGTGCCATTGATATGCTGTCGCTGGATCGTCCGACCCTGGGGTGGACGCAGATGGCCCGTTCGATGGGCGTCGAGGCCGAGCGCGTTGAAGATGCCGAGTCTCTGGTGGCGGCGATGCAGGCCGGGTTTGCCTCGGATGGGCCATACCTGATCGAAGTCGTGCTTTGAGCGCGGTCTGAGGGCCGGTGAAATGCGTGTGGCGGGTGTCCGGGGATGAACCGGGCGCCGGCAATCCGGCTGGGATGCATGGTGCAAAAGGAGATCAGCATATGACGTGGCAAACTTACCTGGAGACGCATCAGGCGCGTTTTGTTCAGGAATTTCTGGAGTTTGTGCGGATTCCGTCCGTCTCGGCCTCGGCTGCATATGAGCAGGATGTGCGCCGGGCCGGTGCCTGGGTGGTGGAGCGGGTGAAGGCGGCCGGGCTGGACAATGCGGTGATGATGGAGACCGGCGGTCATCCGGTGGTTTATGCCGATTGGCTATTGGCCGGGCCGGACAAGCCGACGATCCTGATTTACGGTCATTTTGATGTGCAGCCGGCGGAACCTTTTGAATTGTGGGACAGTCCGGCCTTTGAGCCTGAGATACGTCAGGGGTGTGTCTGGGGCCGGGGGGCGTCGGATGACAAGGGCGGGATGATGATCCCGATTCTGGCGCTGGAGGCGATGTTGCAGGCGAACGGGTCCCTGCCGGTGAATGTGAAGCTGTTCTTTGAGGGGCAGGAAGAGATCGGATCGCCGCAATTGCCGGCCTTTGTGGCGGCAAACCGGGATATGCTGAGCTGTGATATGATCTTTTCGGCGGATGGGCTGCAATGGGCGGAAGATATGGCCATGCTGGTCACCGGGCTGAAAGGGTTGGTGGGGGCCGAAATCACTCTGAACGGGGCTGAGGGCGATCAGCATTCGGGGCTGCATGGGGGCGGCATTGCCAATCCGTTGATGAGCCTGTCGCAGCTTTTGGCCAGCATGAAGGATGGCGAGGGGCGGATCACCATCGAGGGGTTTTACGAAACGGTTCAGGATCTGAACGAAGAGGACCGCGCGGCGATTGCCCGTGTGCCCTTTGACGAGGCGGAGTATCTGGCCGAGACCGGCGCGCCGGGGCTGTATGGTGAGCCGGGTTATTCGACCCGCGAGCGCCTGTGGGCGCGTCCGACGCTGGAAGTGAATGGGCTGTGGGGGGGATATCAGGGTCTGGGCTCCAAGACGGTTTTGCCGGCGGAGGCCAGTGCCAAGATCACCTGCCGTCTGGTGGCGGATCAGGATCCGGACCAGATATACGAGCTGATTTGTGCGCATGTGGACAAACATCTGCCGCAGGGTGTCACGGCGCAGGTGACCCGATTGCAGGGCAGCGCGGATCCTTTCCTGATGCCTCGGGGGCATAATGCCAGCCAGGTGGCGGGCGAAGTCTTGACGGAGATTTACGGCGCAGAGCCCTATGTGACACGGGTTGGCGGCTCTATCCCGGTGATGACGGTGTTTCTGAAAGAGCTGGGCGTGCATGGGGTGATGTTCGGTTTCAGCGTGGGGGATGAAAACCTGCACGCGCCGAACGAGTTTTTCCGGCTGGTCAATTTCGAGCGGGGGCAGCGGGCCTATTGCCGGTTGTTGGAGAAACTGGGGGCCTGAATCGGGCGGCCCCCTTGTGTAACGCGTTATTGCGCGTGGTCGTCCAGGAAACAGACAAAAAAGCAGTCGTCGTATGTGCCGTGATCCGTGATGGCCGCGCGTGGTTGGCGGCCATATTGGACAAAGCCGTTGCGCTCGTAAAACTGGATCGCGCGCGTGTTGCTGGCCTCTACCAGCAGTTCCAGTTGCAAGGCGCCTTTGTCTTTGGCCTCGGATTTCAAACGGGTCAGCAGGGTCTGGGCTGCGGGCGTGCCGTGATAAGAGGGGTGCACGTATATGGCCCCGACCTCCATCCGGTGTTTAGCCTCGGCGTGTTGCATCGGGATCAGTGCGGCCAGGCCGATCAGCCTGTCTTCTGACAAGAACAGGCCGCGCCAGTTCCCCCGTGCCAGGCCGGCGCGGTCCTGATCGGCAGAGCGCGCCCGCTGTTCTGCGGCTGTGGTCAAAAAGGCGGAGGGGTAGGTATCCAGTGCATGGAGTCTGAGGCTGCGCCAGGAGGGTTGATCCTCTGGCGTCAAGGTGCGGACATGGAGGTTCATGGGCTGTCGGCTATGGATTATGGGCGGGCAGTTTGCGCGAGGGTGCTTTGTAGGGGCGGGTGACGTCGCGCAGCTGGGCCTCGAGCGCCTCGACCGAGAGGCGCAGCGCGCCGTCCCCGGCCAGGGTCAGCACGATGTCCCCGGCGCCGTCCTCGCCCGGTTCAAAGGTGATCGACAACAGCGACAGGATCATCTCGGATTGCGAGCGGTCGATGCCCTGGCTGGACACGTTCAGCACGTTGGACAGGGCCAGGACCGATTGCACGCGTTCGACGCCGTGGCGGTCTTTGCCGTTGTCTTCCCAACGCACGCGGTTCAGCAGGATGGCAAAGCGCCGCTCGGACGCATACCAGCGCATTTCGGTGATCGGAAAGACCGCGTCCTGCACGAGGGAGGAGAGGACCTGCAAGTCCTCGCTGTCCATCGCGCCCAGATTGAGCGGGGCTTCGTGGCCGTCCTCGAACCGTGCGTCCTGGGTCACTCGGAAACCCGTTCGATTTTGGCGCCGATGGCGCTGAGCTTGTCTTCGACGCTCTCGTAGCCGCGATCCAGGTGATAGACCCGGCTGACGATGGTTTCGCCCTCGGCCGCGAGCCCGGCCAGAATCAGCGATACGGAGGCGCGCAGATCCGTGGCCATGACCGGCGCGCCCTTGAGCCGGGGGGTGCCGGTGACTGTGGCGGTGCCGCCCTGGACATCAATCCGGGCGCCCATGCGCATCAATTCGGGGGCATGCATGAAGCGGTTTTCGAAAATGGTTTCTTCCAGGACACTGACGCCTTCGGCGGTGCACAGCACGGCCATCATCTGGGCCTGGAGGTCAGTCGGGAAGCCGGGGAAGGGCTCTGTGCGGACGTTGACGGCGTGGACCACATTGCTGCGGCGTTTGACGCTGAGCCCGTTTTCAGTGTCGGTGACGTCGATTCCGGCCTCTTCCAGCTTGTCACAGAAGGCGCCGATCAGTTCGCGGCGCCCGCCCAGCAGCTCAATCTCTCCGCCGCAGACGGCCGGGGCCAGCATGTAGGTGCCCAGTTCGATTCGATCTGCCACAACCGGGTGTGTGGCGCCGTGCAGGCGGTCGACGCCCTGGATGGTCAGGGTCGAGGTGCCTTCGCCTTCGATTTGTGCGCCCATCTTTTTGAGGCAGCGCGCCAGGTCGATGATTTCGGGTTCACGGGCGGCGTTTTCCAGAATGGTTGTGCCCTTGGCCAGCGTGGCGGCCATCAGCGCGTTTTCGGTGGCCCCGACCGAGACCACGGGAAAGGTGAATTTGCCGCCGCGCAAACCGCCCGGGGCGCTGGCGTGGACATAGCCCTCGCGCAGTTCCATTTCGGCGCCCAGAGCCTCTAGCGCGCGCAGGTGCAGATCCACCGGGCGGGCCCCGATGGCGCAGCCGCCGGGCAGGGACACAACCGCATGGCCGTGGCGGGCCAGCATCGGACCCAGCACCAGAATCGATGCGCGCATCTTACGCACAATGTCGTAATGGGCGGTCAGGTTGTTGACGTCATGGCTGGCCATTGCAATGGCTTTGCCCTCTTGCAGCAGCTGCACTTCGGCGCCGAGGGATTCCAGCAGGGTCTGCATGGTCTTGATGTCGCTGAGCCGGGGCGCATTGGTCAGCGTCAAGGGTTCATCACACAGCAGGGTTGCCGGCATCAGTGTGAGACAGGCGTTTTTTGCACCTGCAATCGGAACCTGCCCGCTTAGCGCGCCGTTGCCGGTTACAATGATTTTATCCATCCGCTCAGTCCTCTTTCTCGCCTGTTTTTTCCGTGGCCTCGGCCGATCGGGCACGTGCCTGTGCCTTGCGACGGGCCAGGTTCGCTTTCAATGCGCTTTTTAGTCTTTCGTCGCGGGTTGGCGTTTTTTTGCCACCTGCGTTTGTCTGGGTCTTGCCTGTCATATGGTCTTCTAGCGCAGCTGTTGATTTGCGTCCAGATTGCGCTTGCACAGGAGGCAGATTGCATTTAGTGAGCCGCGCACGGCGCTGCTGTAGCTCAGAGGTAGAGCACTCCCTTGGTAAGGGAGAGGTCGAGAGTTCGATTCTCTCCAGCAGCACCATTTTGATGTGGCGATTGTGGCCCGCTGTAATGCGGGGCCGGGGACTGAGCCCAGAAAACGCCTTCGCATTCCGAGATTCCAGTTTCGTGATCATGGAGTGCCTGGACCAAGAGCTTTACTGATCCTTTGACCTGTCGTTTGGTGTCCTGTTCGGGGGGAGTTCGGCCCCTAGTTTGTTTTTACCCCTATCCGCTGGCCGATCATTCATCTGCCTCGAAATCAATGTGGATGTGGTTTCCGTCGGGGTCAGCGATGTGGAATTGGGTCAGATTGGTGCCGGGCACGCCGATTTTTTCGAATGTCTGGCCGCGATTGTTCAGGCTGGTTTCGAACGCGTCCATGTCGGTCGCGGAAAACGCGAAATGTTCCAGCTTTAGCGCGGCTTCCGAGCCGGAGCCTGGTTCTTTGTCATGGCCGACAAGATGCACGACCGCATGTTCGCCGGCGTAGAGCCAGGCGCCCGGAAAGGGAAAGGCGGGCCGGGGGCCTGATGTCAGGCCGAGCACCTCTGCGTACCAGGCCACCATTTCTTCCAGCTGGTTCGTCGTGACGTTCACATGATCGAGCCTTACGATGGTCATTTCAAAACCCCCTCCTCAACAAGTTTGTCCTCTGTTGTTTCACTGTTGAGCATGGAATGGGCTTTGGCCAGTTTTATCGTATGGAACGGGCGGCGCTTAGAGGGATGTTTGATGCAAAATCGCGGTCGCTGCGTCGCGGGTGCCGTTGGCTTTTTGCATGCCGGCTGAAATTGTGCGCATTCTGCTCAGCATTTCGGTGTTATTCAGCAGAGAGGTTATCGTCTCTTTCAGCTGTTGTGGTGTCCAGTTGGCCCGTTGCATATGCACGCCGGTGCCGGTTTGCACTGCGCGCAGGCTGTTGTCGTGCCCGTCCCAGCAATAGGGCATGATGAGCGATGGGACGCCGAAGTGCAGCGCTTCGCAATAGCTGTTGTTGCCGCCGTGGTGGATGAACAGATCGGCCTGGGCGACGATGGAGGGCTGGGGGAACCAGCTGCCCAGATAGACGTTGTCGGGCACCTGCTGATAGCTTTCCAGGAACCCTCCGACGTTCACGAAAAAGCGGGCTGGCAATGTGGCGAAAACCTGGATGATCCGGCTGATCAGGTCGGTGTCGATGGCGCCAAGGCTGCCGAAGCTGAGGTAGACGATCGGGCCTTCGTTCACGGGAAGGGCGGGCGGTTCAAACTGGGCCTCTTCGCGCACGCAGCCGTCCAGAAAAACGAAACGATTCCGGGGCAGGGGGGTGGCCCGGTCGTGTCGAATGGCCTTGGGGGCGAGCAGAAGGTTCAGATATGGGGAGGCTTCGAGGAATTGACCCTCTGGCAAGGCCGCCAGCCCATGCGCGCGGCGGAATGTGTTGTAGCGGTGATGCGTGGGGCGGATGGTGTCGAGATATGCGGCCTCGAACGCGGCGCGCGCGGGGTCGTTGGCGGCCATCCCGGAGAGGTAGGGCGGCACGTTTGCGTCTGGGATTTCGGTTTCGGCGCAGGAGACAACCCGGATCCATGGCACGTCTGAATTGGCGATGGCGGGGAACATTATGACGTTGTCCAGCACGATACTGTCCGGTTTGATCCGTTTGAGCAGCTGCGAAAGCCCGTCTTCGACCTGGATGGCGGTGTCGACGATGGCCTCCCATGTCGGGCCGACATAGGTGGTCAACTGTGCGGTCGGATCCTGATTGAAATGTTTCAGATGGGCCGTGACAAAGGCCTGCCAGGTTTCTTCGGTTTGTTGTTGGCCGGCGGAGTTGGCGGGCAGTTGATATTCCTTGAAACCATATTCGGCGAACACGCCGTTGAACCCCGGGTGGCACACAAACACAGGTGTCGCCCCTTGGCGCTGCAATTGCTGAGCGATGCCGACGCAGTTCAGGGCAGAGCCAAAGCTGGCTTCGGGGAACAATGCGATGACGGGCTTATTCATGCGGGTGCTCCTCGTCCTACGGGAAGGACGCCACGATTCACGGTTTGGGGTTTGCGGATCTGACTGCGGCGCAAATGCACCACCATTTGGTCGGCGGCAAGCTGAAGCTGCGAGCGTTCGAGGCTGTCGAGGATATCAAGGTGTTCTTCGAGGGATTGCCGCAGGCGGAAGTCGGGGATGGAGTGGTTCTTTTGTGTCGACAGGCGCAGTCTTTGATGGGCCAGCAGCGCGCCTTTGGCAAATCGGTTGCCCGAGCTTTCGGCGACAAAGCTGTGAAAGGCGCAATCCAAATGCAGGAAGGCGGTGGCGCTGAGGGCGCCGTCGGGCCGTTCCAGGAACTCTTCCAATTGTTGACGCAGCAGGCCAGTTTTTTGGCTGTCCATCCTGAACCCTGGCGCCGTGATGGCCTGAGGTTCCAGCGCCAGGCGGAAGGCGAAGCTGTCATTGAGCGCGTTGGCGGTGTCGAGAATCGGCTGAAACGCCCATGCGCGGCCGGGGAGTTGTGTGACAATGCCGTCGCTGCTCAGTATCTTTAGCGCATTTAGTACAGAGGAACGTGGGGCGTCATAGCGGCGGACCAGCGCGCTGACAGATTGCACGTCTGTGATCCGACGTTCTGCGCGATCTGAAAGAATGCGCGCGGCCAGGTTGTCCTCCATTTCCTTCAGCTCGGAGAGGCCATCTGCGGTCAATCGTTCGGGTGAGACGTGGAGAAAGTAGCCGCCCTCGTCCCGGCGTTGAACAATTTCGTTGTTTTCCAGAAGTTTAAGTGCAGATCGAATCGGAGTGCGAGAAACGCCGCAGGCCTCGGACAATGTGGATTCTGGCAAATGATCACCCTGGGCAAAGCCGCGTTCGAGCACGATCTCGGTTATTTTGCGGGCCAGTTTCAGGTGATTTTGGCGCGTGTTGCTGCGAGGTTTCAGCATTGGTGTCCCTCTTTGAGGTCTGTGATGTCGGTCAAATCCTGAGGTTGCGCGATGGGATAAAAAAGACCGCAAAAACAAATTGACGTACATTTGTGTGCATTAATACTGATCTACAGCGTCACCTGAGAAACGCAAACAAAAATCGGCCAGTCCTGCGGGGCGGCAGACAATAGACAAACCATCTTGGAGGTAATTTAGATGTCACGACTTTCCCTGCGCAGCAGCGTCTGTGCGATGGCGACGCTGGCTGCATTCGCTGCGCCTGCATTCGCTGAATCTCTGACCGTTTCCAATTGGGACGGATATATGGCTGCCGACGCAATGGAGTCTTTCAATGCCGAGTCCGGCAATGAAGCGGAGCTGGTTTTTCACGCCACGAACGAAGAGATCATGGGCAAACTGA
The DNA here is from genome assembly GCA_034670145.1 of Marinibacterium sp. Classification (GTDB taxonomy): domain Bacteria; phylum Pseudomonadota; class Alphaproteobacteria; order Rhodobacterales; family Rhodobacteraceae; genus HXMU1420-2. Next base: position 91,416 of record JAXMOA010000001.1, on the reverse strand, counting down.
TCGCGTCCAAGGGCGTGGGCTATGACGTTGTGTTTGTGTCTTCGCCGTTTGCGGAGGTTCTGCACAACCTGGGCCTGGCGGAAACGCTGGACCATGACAAGATCCCGAATATCGCGAACCTTTACGCAGAGGCGACACAGTTGCCGCATGACCCGGGGAATACGTTTTCTGTGCCCTATGCCTGGGGGACGACCGGGCTGTGCTATCGCTCTGACCTGATCGACGCGCCGGTGTCCTGGGGTGATTTGCTAAAGCCTGCGGAGGATGTTGCGGGGAAAACCACAATGCTGGCCACGGACCGCTGGCTTTTGGCGCCCGGTCAGTTGCTGTTGGGGTATTCGGTGAATGAGACGGATTCTGCGAAAATGGCAGAGGTGCGTGATCTTTTGATTGAGGCCAAGAAGTCTCTGCTGGCTTATGACGACACCACATTTTACGCCAAGCTGGTGTCGGGTGAGGCCAGTCTGGTTCAGGCCTGGGATGGCTGGTGCAACTATGGCATCGGTGAAAATGCGGATATCAAATACATGATCCCGCAAGAGGGATCTGACCTGTGGGTCGACACGATGGTGATCCTGAAGGCGTCCGAGCACAAAGACGCGGCCTATGATTTCGTGAACTACATTCTGGATGCGGAAAACCACCGTTGGGCGGCTGAAAACATTCTGTACAAAGTGCCGAATGAGCCTGCGATGGCAGGTGTTGATGCGAGCCTGATCGAGACCTTCCCGAATATGGGAATGGAGCCTGCGGAGATGCTCAAATTCGAGCAGCTGCGTGATGTGGGGGCGGCCCAGCGGGACTATTCCCGCTATGTGTCTGAAATCAAGGCTGCAAACTAAAAGCAGGTTGAATGACCCCTGGATGAACCGCGTCTGGGGGTCTTTTCATTCCTTTTTGCGAACGCCGGATATGTCCTGTGAAGGTTGCCCTCTATGAGATCTGATCGCCGTCCCCTGATCTTGATGTCGCCGGCGATATTGTGGCTGTTTGCGCTTATGGTTTTGCCATGTGCGCTGATCCTGGTGCTTGGGTTTTTCCGGCGTGGGACCTATGGCGGTATTGAGTACACCTGGACGCTTGAGAACATCGCCTTGGTGTTTGATCCGCTCTATTTCAACATTTTTCTGAAATCCGCAGGGATTGCCGGGCTGTCTGCCGGGATCGCCTGTGTTCTGGGGTATGCGGCGGCCTATGCGATTGCCGCCATGCCGCGCCGTTCGCAACCTTTGTTGTTGTTCTTTGCCGTTTTGCCATTTTGGTCAAACTATCTGGTGCGCACATATGCCTGGATTGTGCTGCTGAACCGTGAAGGGTTGATTGTGAACCTGGCCCGGTGGGTCGGGTTCGAGGGTGAATTGCCGAGCATGCTGTATACAGAGCAGGCGGTGGTGGTGGGCCTGGTCTATAACTATCTGCCCTTTGTTATTCTGAGTTGCTATGCGCCGCTGTCCCGGTTGAACCCCGAGATTACAGAGGCTTCGCGTGATCTGGGGGCCTCGGCCTGGACGACGTTTCGTCGTGTGACCTTGCCGATGACAGTGCCGGGGATCGCGACGGGGTTTGTGTTTGTGTTTGTCCTGTCGATTGGCAACTTTGTGACGCCGGCATTGTTGGGGGGTGGCCAGTTTCAGATGATTGGCAACCTGGTTTACGCGCAATTCCTGACGGCAAACGACTGGCCGTTCGGGGCTGCGCTGTCGATGGTGCTGATTGCTGTCATGCTGGGGCTGTTGATGGCGCAAGCGGTGGTGGCGGAGCGGGCCTCGGGCGCAAAGGCGGGGCAAGAGGATGGTTGAACGGAGCAGCTTTCGGCTGATGTTGCTGATCCTTGGCGTTGTCTTTGCCTTTCTTTACATCCCGATTTCGGTGTTGATCGGGCTGTCCTTCAACGAAGGTGGGCTGCCCACGGCATGGACGGGGTTTTCGTTCAAATGGTACGGCGCGTTGTTGGAAAACGACGACATCCTGAGGGCCGCCGGAAACACGCTGGTGGTTGCGATTTTCTCGACCCTGCTTTCGACCATTTTGGGAACCTTGCTGGCGGTCGGGGTGGAAATCCGGCGGCGCAATGGCAAATGGCTGGAGACGGTGATTTTTGCGCCGATGATCATTCCGGACATCGTTCTGGCGATTGCTTTGCTTAGCTTTTTCTCTTTGCTGGGCGTGAGGATGGGATTGCATACGATCATTGTCAGCCATGTGGTGTTCAACCTGGCGTTTGTCTGTGCGGTGGTGCGGGCGCGGCTGAAAAGCTTTGACTGGTCGATTGTCGAGGCGTCTGCCGATCTGGGGGCGTCGACCTTTACCACTCTGCGCCGCGTCGTGGTGCCGGTGTTGATGCCGGCCATTGTGGCCGGAGCATTGCTGGCGTTTACGCTGTCGGTTGATGAATTCATCATTGCGTTTTTCACTGCCGGGGCGGGGCGGTCTTCGATCACGTTGCCGATGCAGATCTATGCGATGATCCGTTTTGGGGTGACGCCGGAAATCAACGCCTTGGCCACCATCGTCATGACGGTTTCGGTCATCGCTCTGGCCCTGTCGCAGCGCCTGAACAAAGGAGGTCTTCCCGGACAATGAGCCAGTCGTTTTTGAGCATCCAGAATGTCCAAAAGAGCTTTGGTCGCGTCAAGGCGGTTTCGGGTGTCGATCTGGACATCCGCGAGAACGAGTTCTTTGCCTTGTTGGGGGCCTCGGGCAGCGGCAAGACCACGTTGCTGCGTATGCTTGCAGGGTTTGAGCAGCTGAGCGGGGGCGATGTGTTGCTTGAGGGCAGGAGCATTGCGGATCAGCCACCGAACCGGCGGCCGGTGAATTTGATGTTCCAGTCTTACGCGCTGTTTCCGCATATGAGCGTGGCGCGGAATATTGCCTATGGTCTGGAGATGGACAAGCTGCCGCAGGCGCAGATCCGGGCCCGTGTCGATGAGATTTTGCAGGTGATCCAGCTGGACCATCTGGCCAAGAGGAAGCCCGATCAGCTGTCTGGGGGGCAACGCCAGCGGGTTGCTTTGGCGCGGGCCTTGGTCAAGCGGCCCAAGGTCTTGTTGCTGGATGAACCATTGGGCGCGCTGGACAAAAAGCTGCGCAGTGAAATGCAGTTGGAGCTGAAACGGCTCCAGGCCGAGTTTGGGATCACCTTTGTCATTGTGACCCATGATCAGGAAGAGGCGTTGGTCATGGCCGACCGCATTGCCATCATGAAAGACGGTGGGTTGTTGCAGGTTGGAACGCCAAAAGAAATCTACGAGGCGCCCCAAACCCGCTTTGCGGCGGATTTTATCGGGGTGATGAATTTTCTGCCCGTTGTCAGAGATGGCGATGATTTTGTGGCGGCCAACGGGGCGACGATCAAGGCGACGCGCCTGAACGATCCCGTAGCAAAGGCCGCCGTTGCCGCCATCCGGCCAGAGCGCCTGGCGGTTGGGGATGCGGGGGACAACACGCTTAGGGGTGTGATCTCGGCCATTGCTTACCACGGGCTGGACCTGTTGTTGCACATCAAGACGGATGTCACCGACACACCGGTGATCGCGCGTATGACCGCCGATGTGGCCGAGGCCGAGGGGCCGGCGGCGGGTCAGGAAATCACCGTCAGCTGGTCTGCCAGGGACACCCATATTTTTGCCGCATAACGCCAAGAACCAACACGACAGAGGAGACACCCATGGAACAGAAAACCTTTGCCTTTTTTCCCGAGGCCGCTTTTGGCCCGGCGCTGAACTCGGTCGGTATTGCCCAGGCGATCACCGCAATGGGCCACAAGGCCGTTTTCTTGTCTGATCCGGGGTTTGTCGAAATCTATGAGGGCTATGGTTTTGAGGCCCATCCTGTCGCCTTGTCAGAGCCGATGCCGCCTGAACAAATGGCGAAGTTCTGGGAAGACTTTATCAACGGCCATATCCCCAATTTCCGCAAAGCGCCGATCGACCAGATCGACAACTATGTGAAAGAATGCTGGGAGGCGATTGTCGACAGCGCCAAATGGGCGGAAAAGGATCTGCCGGGCGTTCTGGCAAAGATCAAACCCGATGTGATTGCGGTTGATAACGTGATCCTGTTCCCGGCGATCAAGCAATATGGCGTACCCTGGGTGCGGATCATTTCCTGTTCCGAGAATGAAATCGAAGACCCGGCCATCCCGCCGCATCTGTCTGGCATGTCGGAATCCGATACCGCCGGTCACGCCGCATTCCGCGCCAAATTCGAGGAAGTGATCGCGCCGATCCATGCGGATTTCAACGCCTTCCTGGAGACCTGCGGTGAAGAGGCTTACAAGCTGGGCGAATTCTTTGAGGCATCGCCCTATATGAACATGATGCTTTATCCAGAGCCGTTGACCTACAAGCGCGACGTGCCTTTGGACCCTGCGCGTTTTCAGTATCTGGAAGGCTGTGTGCGCGAGGACGACCCCTATACAGTGCCCGAGTTCGGGGCAAACAACGACGGCCCGCTGTTGTACATCTCCTTTGGCTCGCTTGGGGCGGGGGATACGGATCTGCTCAAGCGGTTGATCACGCTGGTTGGCAAATCGCGGTATCGGGCCTTGGTCAATGTGGGTGACTACAAAGAGGAATATGACGACATTCCGCCGAATGTGATTATCGAAAGCTGGTATCCGCAGCCCTCGGTCATTCCGCAGGTGGATGCGGTGATCCACCATGGGGGCAACAACTCGTTCACGGAGTGTCTGTACTTTGGCAAGCCTGCGATCATCATGCCCTATGTCTGGGATGGTCACGACAATGCCATGCGTGTGCAGGAGACCGGATATGGGTTCCGCTCTGATCGGTATGAGTGGAGCGATGACGAGATGATTGCCAAGATCGAGGCCTGTTTGACGGATGCGGACATGGCCGAAAAGCTGGGCAAGATTTCAGAGCACATGCAATCCTGCGAAGGGCCTGTGAAGGCTGCGAAACTGTTGGCGGGACTGGTCGAGTGAGCCATCTGAATTCAACTGCGCCGCATATTCACGATGCGAGTGCCTTTGATGACCTGTTGGATTGGGGTGCGCAGCCTGATGCGTTGGACGGTGCGTCCCATTCTACGGGGCGTTTGCTGCACAAGGGGCCGGATAACATCCCTGAAACCGGTATTTGGGATTGCACGCCCGGGCGCTGGCGGTTGTCGCTGCCGCGGGATGAATTCTGTCATTTCGTGTCTGGTCGTGCGCGCTATACCCATGACAATGGCGAGGTGATCGAGGTCACTGCCGGGACCTGTGTGCTGTTCCCCCAAGGGTGGACGGGTGAGGCCGAAATCTTTGAAACCATTCGCAATATCTACATGCTGACCTGAGGCACGAATTATGAAAACTCCTGTAATGCGCAATCCGCTTGAGATCACCGACACTGTGGATTGGGGGATCATCCCGACGATGATTGAGGGGGAATCCCATGTCAGTGGCGTTGTCCTGCACAAAGGCCCTGACGGGCAATCGGAATGCGGACTGTGGATCTGCACCCCTGGCAAATGGGAATGCCACGTCACAAGCGACGAGTTTTGCCACTTTCTGGAGGGGCGGTGTACCTATGTGCATGAAAACGGGGATGTGATCGACGTCACCCCGGATACTGCTGCGTTTTTTCCCAAAGACTGGAAGGGCGTCTGCACGGTCCATGAGACGATCAAAAAGGTCTATATGATCCGATGACGCAAGCGGTTGGCGCCCAGCCTGTGGCCGAGTCCCTTGCGGCGTTTCTGGCGCGGCACGGGCATGGTGAAACGCAGCTTGTGGCTTTGCCCAGTGACGCATCCCTGCGCCGCTATTATCGGCTGGTGGGGGCGGAGCTGTTGTTGATGGAGGATCCGAGTGATCCTGTGGGGTTTGCGGCCTTTGTCCGCTTGTCACGCCATTTGCATGGGCTGGGGCTGAGCGCGCCACGGGTGATCGAGGCAGAGCCGGCATCGGGGCTGGCCCTGATCGAGGATTTCGGGACGGCGACCTATCGCACCCTGTTGGAGCAAGGCCATGACGAGCGGGCGTTGTATGAGGTCGCCATTGACGCGCTGGTGCATTTGCACAGCGCGCCAGCGGCCACGGCGGTCTCTGTTCCGGCCTATGACCTTGCGACGCTTCTGGATGAGGTGTCGATTTTTTCGAATTGGTTCGTGCCGGTGTTTTCCCCATCGACGGATGTAGAGGGTTTTGACGCCGCGTTTCGCGCGTTGTGGGGTGCGGCGTTGGCCCCTGTTTTGCAGGCTCCTGAAGCTTTGGTGTTGCGGGATTTTCATGTCGACAACCTCATGCTGCTGGAGGGGCGCGCGGGCGTTGCGGCCTGTGGGCTGCTGGATTTTCAGGACGGTGTGACCGGGCCTGCGGAATATGACCTGATGTCCCTTTTGCAAGATGCGCGCCGGGACCTTGCGGAGGGGTTGGAGGAGGCGATGCTGCGCCGGTATCTTGATGCCATACCGTCGTCTTGTGGGGCGCCGGAGGTGATTTTGCAGCGGTATCATGTGCTGGGCGCGCAACGGCACACCCGTCTGATGGGGTTGTTTCCCCGGCTGAACATCCGGGACAAAAAGCCCGGGTATCTGCGGTTCATGCCCCGCGTTGCCGCGCAGATGCAGACCGCGCTGCGGATGGCAAACTTGTCGGAGATTTCCGATTTTCTTGACGCAAGCCTGCCCGGATGGCGCGATGCCGGTCCTGCACTGGCCGAACACCCTTAGAGGACATTTCCATGCTGGATATCCAGACGCCGACCTATTTCATCAACCCGAAGTTTCACGCGTCAGAAAACGCAGGGATCGCGGTGCAGGACCCTGCCACATTGGGCCATGTTGGCAACCGGGCTGTGGTGAGCGAGGCGGAGTTGAATGAAACGCTCGCCCAGGTGGCAGCCGCGCAGGCGAAGTGGAAACTGTGCGATGCGAAATCACGCGCGGCGATCCTGCATAAACTGGCCGACAGTATCGAAACCGCTGAGCTGTCCGAATGCGCCATCATCATGAGCCGGGAAATGGGCAAGCCTTATCCTGAGGCGATTGGCGAGTTGGCCAACTGCGCGCCGATCTTTCGTTACTATGCCGAGATGGCGCGGGATGAGGCGGGCAAGGTGGCAGGCACCACGCAAGTGGGATCGCTGCAATTTGCGAAATACGAACCGCTTGGGGTGTCGGTGCACATCATGCCGTTCAATTTTCCGGTACTGTTGATGTGTTGGACGGTGGCGGCCTCGCTGGCGGCGGGCAATGGCTGTGTCATCAAACCGGCAGAAGCGACGACTTTGTCGACTTTGGAGTTCATGAAGGTGTTTGCGGCTCTGCCTGAAGGTCTGGTGGCGTGTTTGCCAGGCGGGGCAGAGGTGGGCAAGGCGCTGGTCGCCAGTCCGAAAACCCACGCGGTGGCCTTTACCGGGTCGGTCGCGGCGGGTCAGGCTGTGGCCATGGCAGCGGCGGCCAAGATGAAGCCGGCTGTGATCGAAGCGGGCGGGTCGGATCCGATGATTGTCACGGCCCATGCCCCAATAGACGTTGCGGCTGCGGGGGCGGTGACGGGTGCGTTTCACCTGAGCGGGCAGGTCTGTACCTCGACCGAGCGGATCTATGTTGTTGACGGTGTGCATGATGCATTTGTTGCGGCCTTCAAGGCCGAAACCGCGCGTCTGCGCATTGGCAACGGGTTGGACAAATCCGAGATTGGCCCTCTGGTCAGCAAAGCAGCGCGGGACAAGGTCGAACGGTTGATCGCGGATGCTGTTGCCAAGGGCGCAACGGTGGAGTGTGGCGGGTGTATTCCTGCGGCGTTTCAAACCGGGTGGTTTTACGAGCCGACGATCCTGACCAATTGCACGCCCGACATGGCGCTGCTGCAGGAAGAGTGTTTCGGTCCGGTTGTCGCCATTGTGCGGGTGGCTGATTTTGACGCGGCGATTGAGGGGGCCAATGCGTCTGAGTTCGGGCTGGGCGCGTCGATCTTTACCACGTCGCTGGAAGAAGCCCACGAGGCGCACGAGCGGCTGGAGTCGGGCATGGTCTGGATCAACAATCCGATGATCGACAATGATGCCTTGCCGTTCGGGGGGTGGAAAAGCTCGGGCATAGGGCGCGAGTTGGGGCGGATGGGGCTGGACACATTCCGGCGCACAAAGATGGTGATCTTGGATCACAAACCGGTGCGCCAGGACTGGTGGTATCCTTACCCTGACGATTGGTTCCTGGATGCGGGCGGGCGCAAGATTTCGTAGATGAATGCCTGGCCCGGAGCACGGATGATGCAATCGACACGGCGGTTAATCGGGGGGGCATATATTGCGCCCGGATCCGGCAAAGCCGTTTTGGCGTTCCCGTCGTCAGCCGGCGCGGGTTTCGACCGCGTCACCTGCAATGACACCCGCCGAAACAGGGGCCGGGAGATGGGGAGTGACGCTTTATCATGTTAGGTCCCGAATTCGCGCAGGCAAAACAGACGCCATTCTGGTTCACAACGGTTCCTGACGCGCCGCTCTGTGCCCCTGCGACGCACGACATGCGCTGTGATTTGGCCGTTGTGGGTGGCGGGTTTACAGGGTTGTGGAGCGCGCTGAAGGCGCGGGAACGCCACCCTGACGCGGTGATCATCGTGTTGGAAGGCAAACGCTGTGGTCAGGATGCGAGCGGGCGCAGCGGTGGGTTTTGCGCTCCGTCGATTTCGCACGGTGTTTCGAACGCTCTGGCCCGTCACCCGGAAGAGGCGGACGCTCTTATCCGATTGGGGCAAGAGAACCTTGATGGCTACGCGCAGGATCTGGACCGATACGGGATGGAGGCCGAGTTTACGCGCGACGGGAAATTGAATGTCGCGGCGACCCCCTGGCAGGTCGAGGGGCTGCGCAGCATGGCGCAGAACTATGCGCGGTTTGGTCTGGCATATGAGATGTTGGAGGGCGACGCGCTAAAGGAAAAGCTGGACAGCCCGGTCTATAGCGCGGGCCTGTTTGAGCCGAATTATGGTCTGGTGAACCCGGCAAAGGTTGTGGCCGAGTTGCGCCGTGTTTGTCTTGCGCGGGGGGTTACGATTTTTGAAGACACTCCGGTTACTGACCTGTCCCGCGATGCAGAGCGGATGCGTCTGCGAACGCCCGAGGCCAACATCCGCGCCAGTCAGGTCGTTCTGGCCACCAATTCTGCGAAACCGTTGTTAAAGCGTCTGAGCCTGTCTTTCATTCCGATTTATGACTATGCGCTGGTGACGGAGCCGCTGAGTGATGCGCAATGGGCCAGCATCGGTTGGGTGGGGCGCTATGGCGTTGCGGACAGCGGCAATCAGTTTCACTATTCCCGAAAGACCGCTGACAACCGGATGCTTTGGGCGGGGTTCGATGCGATTTATCACTATGGCAGCGACCGCCGGGAGGTTTTGCTGCAACGTCCTGAAAGCTTTGCGCTTTTGGCCGAGCAATTCGCCGCCGCCTTTCCGGCGCTGGGCGATGTGCGGTTTGATTTTACCTGGGGTGGCATCATTGACACTTCGGCGCGCACGACGTTCTTTTCGGGGCTCGCGCATCGTGGGCAGGTGGCCTATGCGATGGGGTTTACGGGGCAGGGCGTTACGGCCAGTCGATTTGCTGCGATGACGATGCTGGATCGTCTGGATGGTCTGGATACGGACCGCACGCGTTTGAAAATGCCGCGAAAGCTGGCGGTGCCATTTCCGCCTGAACCGTTGCGCAGTGCGGCGGTGAAGCTGGCGCAAAAGGGGCTGGCCCAGGAGGACGCCACCGGCAAACGTGCGCCGTTCCTGAAGCTGTTGGACAGGTTCGGCATCGGCTTTGATTCCTGAAGGCGACCTGAACGGCGCTGGCTGATCTGAAGGCCGCGCCCGGCCTGTTGCGCAATGCGGCCAGCCTGCTCGGCTTTTGGCGCGATCGAACTATGTTGTCAGGGGCAACCGGGAGAAAGCTCAATGAACAAACACATTTCTTCGCGCCGTCTGACAGCGGCTGACTTCGATCAGGACCTTTTGGACCTTTACGACTATTATGCGCATGGCAAAATTTCCAAACGCGAGTTTCTTGACCGGGCCGGAAAATGGGCTGTGGGTGGTCTGACGGCGGCTGCGATCCTGGGGACGCTGGCGCCCAATTATGCGCTGGCGCAGCAGGTTGAGGAGGATGACCCGGATATCATCGGCGAAGACATCGTCTATCCCAGTCCGGATGGCACAGGTGATATCACCGCCTATCTTGTGCGCCCCTTTGAAATCGACCCTGATCGCCCGCCTGCGGCGGTGCTGGTTGTCCATGAAAACCGGGGTCTCAACCCATACATTCGTGACGTTGTGCGTCGGCTGGCCAAGGCGGGGTTTGTCGCCATGGGTCCTGATGGACTGTCATCGCTTGGCGGCTATCCGGGGGCCGACGACGAAGGCCGGACGATGCAGCGGACCCTCGATCAGGGAAAACTGCTGAATGATTTCTTTGCGGGGTTTGAGTATTTGCAGGCGCTGGAAGAAACGAACGGCAAGGTTGGCGCGACGGGCTTTTGCTATGGGGGTGGCGTGGTCAGCAGATTGGCGGCCGCCTATCCCGAAATGGCAGCAGGCGTGCCGTTTTACGGCTCGTTTCCCGATGCGGAACAGGTCGCGGGGATCGAAGCCCCGTTGATGATCCAGCTCGCCGCGTTGGACCAACGGATCAATGCGATGTGGCCGCCGTTTCAAAAGGCGATGGAGGCCAACGACAAGGTTTACCAGGCGCATATCTATCCCGGCGTGAACCACGGTTTTCACAACGACACCACGCCTCGTTTTGACGAAGAGGCCGCAAGCCTGGCCGAAGAGCGGATGATTGCATGGTTCCGGACGTATCTGGCGGGGTGATCTCTGCCGCTTTCTTTGGCAGAGGGCGCGGCGGGTTTGGGAGCGTATTTACATCTGTGCTCTCACTGCGGCCATAAGACAGCAGAAGTGATCGGAGGCAGAACACTGCGACGGCAGGGGCGGTCGAAGGTGCGGTGTCTTTTGGCGTCGTGGAGGGGACCGCGAAGCAGAGCGCTTCGCGGTCGTTTTCGGGGTGTCAGCCTCGGAGCGCTTTGCCCAGAAGTTCGCCCATTTCGTTGATATTGCTTTCGGTCATGGTGAGCGGTGGGGACATGGCCAGGCTGTCGCCGATGGGGCGGATGCTGAGGCCGAGGTCCCACAGCTGTTCGAATTTGGCGCGCCCTGCTGCGCCGACTGGGCCGTCTTGTTCCAGCTGGATGGCGCCCAGGATACCGGCGTTGCGGATGTCGATCACACCTGGGGCGTCTTTGAAGCTGTGCAGCATGTCTTCGAACACGGGGGCCATTTTGCCGGCGTTTTCGAAGATGGCGTCGTCGCGGTAGACATCCAGGGTGGCCAGGGCCGCGGCGCAGGCCAGAGGGTGGCCGGAGTAGGTATAGCCGTGGAAGAGGTCTGGCATGGTTTCGGGCCCCTTCAGGAACGCTTCGCGCACTTTGGAGGAGGCAAAGACAGCGCCCATGGGCACGGTGGCGTTGGTCAGACCCTTGGCCGCTGTGAAGAGGTCGGGTGTGACGCCATAGTGCTGGCTGGCAAATGGGGTGCCCAGACGCCCGAAGCCGGTGATGACTTCGTCCATGATCATAAGGATGCCATGTTCGGTGCACAATTCGCGCAGGCGTTCGAGATATCCCAGAGGCGGCGGGAAGACGCCGCCAGCGCCGGCCACGGGTTCAACGATGACGGCGGCGATGGTGTGGCCGCCGTGGGTTTCGATGATGCCGGCCAGGTCTTCGGCCAGGTGGGCGCCGGTTTCAGGGCGGCCGCGCGTGAAGGCGTTTTCTGGCAGCAATGTGTGGCGCATATGGGCGGTAGAGGGGTAGAGCGTGCCGAACTGCCCTTTGTTCAGGCCGATGCCGCCGACCGAGAGGCCACCGAAGTTGATGCCGTGGTAGGCCTTTTGGCGACCGACCAGCAACCGGCGTTGACCTTCGCCATTGGCGGTATGGTAGGCCAGCGCGATTTTGAGCGCGGTGTCGACGGCCTCGGACCCGGAATTGGTAAAGAAGACGTGGTCAAAACCCGGCGCCAGTTCGGTCAGGCGCGAGGCGGTTTGAAAGGCGATGGCGTGGCCCTGGTTGAAGCTGTGGGCGAAGTCGAGCGTTGCGGCCTGCGACTGGATCGCGGCGACGATGCGGGGTTCATTGTGCCCGGCGTTGCAGCACCAGAGACCGCCGGTGCCGTCGAGCAGCTGATGGCCGTCCATCGTTTTGTAATAGACGCCATCGGCAGAGCCGATCAGGCGGGGGTTATCCTTGAACCAGCGCGACGCTGTGAAGGGCATCCAGAAGCTATCGAGATCGTTGGGGATCTGGGACTGGTCGTTCATATCAGGGCTCCGAAAGGTGGGAATGGCGCGACTATGACGCCGCCGGGCGTAGGCGTCGAGGGCCAAAACCGTCGGTGCATGGTGCCAGATGGGGGCGGTGAGCCGATTTGCCCCGGAACTATGCGCTACATTCGCGCGGCGGCGTGATTTGCCGGGAAAGGCCGCGCCGCCAAGGGTGTCAGAGATGCAGGCGGGAGGAGATGATTCCCGTATTGAACCCAGCCTTGCGCAATTCGCCGAACAGGCGCTGATGCTCGATCTTGGGGCATCGGTTTTGGATGGTGACGACGCCTGCTGCCTCGGCCTTGGCCGCAGCCTGGGGATGTTCAACGCCGATCTGCATCCAGATGGTGCGCAGGTTGGGGAAGAGGGCGAGTGCCTCGTCCACGATGTCTGGTACGGCCTCGGAGCGGCGGAAAATGTCGACCATGTCCACGTCCCCCGAAATCTCGGAGAGGGAGGACAGCACCTTTTGGCCCAGCAGAGTTTGGCCGGCGGCCATCGGGTTGATGGGGAGGATCTCGTATCCTTTTAGCGACAGATAGCGGGCGACAAAATAGCTGGGCCGCACGGGATTTACCGAGACGCCGACCATTGCGATGCGCTGGGTCTGGGACAGGATGGTTTTGAGCTGGGAGTAGGAATAGTAAGGCATGGCGCTGCTTATCCTGCCTGAGCCGCAGAAAAAAGCGCCCAAGGGCGTACCTTGGGCGCAGGTCTGGAACGAGGGACAGTGAATGGGCATTCAGAGGTTCCGGCTCTGTTGCCATAGCCTTGATATGGGGTGGTTTTTCGAATTTTGTAGGGGTGCTCGCGGCAAAGTGAGGCAGCCTGGGGATTGCGCCTGTTTTATTTGCGCAGCAGCTGTGGCCAGTGGTCGTTGGCCTGGTCGACATGTCCCGGGACATCATGTTGCCAGACGGCAAGGACCGCCCGGTTATGAACCAGATAGAGGCGGCCCTGATGGATCATCCAGACATCTGGTTTGGTTGTGGAAAGATGGCCCTTGGACACGCCATAGGCGCAATAGCCGCCATATTGCGGGGCGTAAGCGCGGGGGTTTGCCTCGAACAGATCGCGGTGTTCCCGGGAGACGAAACGCCATTCGGCGCGTTTCCAGACCAGTTTGAATTCGGGTTTGCCCGGAACCGGTTGGCCGAGGGTGAAATAGGCCACGGGGTCATAACCTGACAGGGCGGCGCCCTGTTCGACATAGGTGATGGGGGCGTTGGACTGGGCATGGCTGGGGGCCGCTGAAACGGCCATCAAAAGCAGGAATAAGGGCAGAAAGAACCGAGTCATTGGCCGCGCTGTCATTACATCTGCGATTGAGAAAGCATGTGTGGCCTCTTGGCGCTACCCCCGTGCACGGGGATGTGAAGAGATCTGTTTCAGAATCGCGGCCTGTGGTGGGGGCTACTGCTGCCAGCAGTCGGGCGGGGCCACATAAAACCGCAGGGTGCGGCCGAAATAGGCCCCGGGTGGTGTGGGGTATTCCTCGACCAGCTCGGCGTTGCAGGGGGGCACCCCGGCGGTTCCGAGGTAGAGGAAGGGGCCGGTTCGCCCCTGTGGGTAGCTGAGTTTTTGGGCGAAATAGTGGGGTTGGTGGCCGCTGTGGGGTTGGGCAAAGATGGCCAGACCGCTGTCGCGCCCGGTGTGAAACAGGTCAGCCAGCATGTCGCGGTCATCTGCGACGATGTCGGTGACGCCCTGGGCCCTGGCCAGCGCAATCGTGTGGCGGCTGACCTCGGAGCGGCCGGCGAATCGGCGCAGGACCAGGCGGCCGTCCTTCTCCATGCGCCAGCTGCTGGCCTGGGTGGCGGCGATGGGCAGGGCGACGGTGATGGCGAGGTTCAGCGCCAGCCCGGTCCAGTAGAGCCAGCGCAGGCGTGGCCAGATCAGGGGCACGGCCAGCAGGACAATGCCCGCGCAGGCGGTGACGGCCCAGTTGGCGTAGGCACGCGACAGCATGGCCTGGGTGATCACCAGCAAAAGGATAGGCGCCGACATGCAGACCAGCCAGCGGGCCTGCCAGAGCGGCGCGCGCCAGGCCAGTATTGCGGCCACCAGGTAGGCGCCGAACAGCACCGGTCCAAAGACGCCGAATTGAGCCAGAAAGAATTCAACGCCGCGATCCGGGTGCAGGGTGATACCGGGTTGGCGGACCCAGTCGACGTTGTCGGCGGTATGAGAGAGCGTCGTCAGGTCATTTTGCAGGTTCCAGATGACGTTTGGAGCGAATGTGGCCGCAAAGACCAGAGCGGCGACTGCGGCGTCGCGCCAGGCGATCCGCGCGCCTGTGATCAACAGGCTGCCCAGCCCTGCGCCGAGGATAAAGTAGATCGCTGCATATTTGGCCATCATGGCCAGCCCCACGCTCAGCCCCAGGGCGATGGCCAGAAGCAGGTTGGGCCCTTTGCTCAGCCGGAGCCAGAGCCAGATCGCGCCGGCAAAGAAGGGCATCAGGATGGTATCGGTCGAAATCAGGAACGACCCGATAGCAACGCTGGGCATGGTGACATAGGCCAGCCCCACAAGTGTGGCGGTGTTGCGGTCGCAGAATTCACGGGCGGCCCCGGTCAGGATCAGCGCGGTGAGCGCATGCAGCACAGGGCCGGGCAGGCGGACCCAGAAGGCGTCAGAGCTGTTGGCCAGTTCGGTCACGGCGCGCAGGACCCAGCCGATCATCGGCGGTTTCGAGTAATAGCCCCAGTCCAGATTCTGCCCCCAGATCCAATATTGAGCCTCGTCGACAAACAGGTCCGCCGTCGACAACGGCAGAAGGGCGATACGAAACGCCGTGATCAGCCCGATCGCCAGCAAGGCGTAGCGGGCGATGTCAGGCTTTGGGAGGGGCAGAGCGTTTTTCGGCATAGATCAGCCACAGGTTCCGCGTGTAAATGACCACGCCGATGGATTGACCCAGAATGAACACCGGGTCGGCGCGATGGATGGCATAGGCCAGCAGGGTGAGGCCTCCGGTGATGGAAAACCACCAGAAGGCGAGCGGCACGACCGACTTCTTTTCGCGCTCGGAGGCGATCCATTGCACGATAAAGCGCATCGAAAACAGCAGCTGTGCCCCCAGGCCGGTGATGACCCAGATGAGTTCGGCTGTGGTGTCGACCTTGAAAAAGGAGAGCAGGTTTTCGATCACGTGGACGCCTCGGGCGTGGCGGGCGCGGGCGCTGTTTCCTCGGGGCGGGCTGTTTTGCGGCGGCGAATCAGCCAGGCGACCCCGATCAGATCATAGGCGCCGACAAAGGCGCGTTGCAGGTTGTTGTATTTCGACTGCCCGCCGCCGCGTTCGCGGTGGCTGACGTCCACATGGGCGATGGTCCAGTTGTCGCGTTTGAACAGCGCGGGCAGGTACCTGTGCATGTGATTGAAAAAGGGCAGGGTGAGGAAGGCATCGCGGCGAAAGGCCTTCAGTCCACAACCGGTGTCGCGGGTGTCGTCGTCCAGCATCCAGGCGCGGATCGCATTTGCAGCCTTGGAGGCCCAGCGTTTGGAGGCGGTGTCCTGGCGTGCGACCCGCTGACCGGCCACCAACCCCAGCGAGGGGGACGCGTCAGGGGCCAGAAAGGGCGCGACCAGGTTGGGTATTTCGCTGGGCGGGTTCTGCAGATCACCGTCCAATGTGCAGATAACCTCGCCCCGGGCGGCGAGGACGCCACTGTGGACGGCGGCGGATTGACCGCCCGCCTTTGGGTGGCGCACCAGTCGCAAGTGGGGCATCTGTGCCTGGCGGGCCACGATCAGGGTGTTTGTGGCGTCCGACGAACCATCGTCGACCAGCACGATTTCGAACGCGGGCAGCGCCTGGCAGGCGTCGTCGATCTCCTGGATCAACTGCTCCACATTTTCCGCTTCGTTGTGCAGCGGGCTTACGACTGTGATCATCATTGGCCGGGAATGTCCGTCTTGTTCTGATATGCGGCCCCTTGGCGGCTGGGCGGGCCTGTTCTGTGGCAGGTTCCTTATCACTGTTGGAAACAGGTGTCACGGCGCTGTGAGGTTTGGTTGTGAGGTCGTTTGAATTCGGGCTGTGGTGGAAGAACATGTCACGCGTGGCGGCAATTCCGGCTGCCATTTATTGGCAGTGACCTACCCCCGTCGAGACGGCGATTGTTGGTCAGCACGCCCGGGGCGCGCAAGAACCGGCTTTGTTGCACAAATTGGCCTGATACCGGACGTCCTCTTACCCGGGCGGAATTACTCTATGGCCACAGTAAGTGGTATGCCAAGAGCAGTGAAGCCATTTAGGATCGCAGCGAGGATTTGGGCCTCTGCAACCTGCTGATCGAAGTCGCGCGCGGAGAGGCGCGGACCGATACGTTTCACACAATGCATCTTTGTTTTGACGCGGCTCCTGTGGTGATATCCGCTTCATCGTCGCCACAGGGCTCTGCTCAGGTTGCGGTGGCGTTCGGGCGGCGCAGAAACAGGGGGCGGCCGGCCAGACGCAAAAAGATCAGCGACAGGGCGATGCCGAGTGCTGAAGGCAGGTAGAGGATCCACCAGAGTCCTGGGTTTTTCACCACCATAGGCGACACAGACCCGCGCAGCCCCTCGAGCGCGATCAAGATGATGAAAGCGGTCAAAACCTGCGGCCAGAGGCCAAATCGCGAAAAACTGCCCAGGGTAAGGGCCGAGAACCCGACCAGCGCCACGGCGACGCATATCGTGGCCCAGGAGATCCGCTCGTGCAGTTCTTCAATCAGGACACCTTTGGAAAGCCCAAGCTCGGTCTCCAGCGTCTGCTGATCAAACATCAGACGCAAGGTCGGCAAGGCCCGGACATTGAGCCGCCGCTCCCGATCCTCCGAGGCCAGGCCGGAGACATCGTAGGAGAAGTCTTCGAATGCCGCAGTGGAGAGCGTATTGCCATGAACGTCCCGGCGGATGGCCATGCCATCCACCATGACCAGATGCGCGCCTGTTTCTCCGCGCACCAGAAAGGCCTGATCCCCCACATAAGTCACGGTTTGGCGCGGATCGCGCCGATCTGACAGGAATACGTCGTTCAAGGTGCCGTCAAAATCGATTTGACCGATGTAAAAGGTGACCCCGGGCACCGGATGCATGAAGTTGCCTTCGTTCAACAGCTGTGCGGTGACGTCCCGGGCAACGTCAACTTCGCGCAGATCCAAACGTTGTAACGACAGGGGGCGAACGACCGTGGTAATCAGGGCCATCATCAAACCCACAATCAGGCCGAAATAAAGCACCGGTCGAGCCAGACGTGCGGGGCTGGAGCCAGTGGCGAACATCACCGTCATTTCGCTTTCGCGGTTCAGGCGATTGGTGGCGTAAACTGCCGCGCCGAAGGCTGCCATGGGCATGACCGTGCGGATCAAGGTTGGCAGGGCCAGGGCGGTGAATTCCAGAAACACCATGGCCGATTGACCGCCACCGATCAGCTTGTCAAACAGGCTGACCGAGCGCGATATCCAGAACACGCCAACCAGGACCAGCGTGAAAAAGCCGAAAAGCGCCAGCAATTGCCTGACAAAATATCCGTCAAATCTCGACATATATACCTGATCATCTGCGCCGACCGGATCCGATGTCCCGGCGCGCCACAGTAGCGCGAACCGGGCTCGGGGAAAATACAACGGCCAAGAAAAAGCACAAACTGTCCCCATGACGCTGCAGCAGCCTGAAAATTCGCAGAATTTTCGTTGGCGGGCAGGTCAGGATGGGGCGCGTGCGGCTTTCTCTGCCAAACCGCTTTGGCCCTGGCGGCGGGCCAGCTCGGCCAGGACATCTTCCAGGGGCACATCGCGCGCCGCCAGCATCACCAGCAGATGATAGAGCACATCTGCCGCCTCGCTGGTCAGCCGCTCGCGGTCGCCTGAAACGGCCTCGATCACGGCCTCAATGGCCTCTTCGCCAAACTTTTCGGCACATTTTTGCGGCCCCTTTGCCAGCAGCTTTGCGGTCCAGCTGCTATCGGGATCCGCGTCCTTGCGGGCCTGAATGGTGGCTTCCAGGGTTTCCAGAACTGTCATCAGAGCCTCACAGGAATGCCGGCTTCGGCCATGAATGCCTTGGCCTCGTGTATGGAATACGTACCAAAATGAAAGATCGAAGCCGCCAGCACCGCGCTGGCATGGCCTTCGGTCACGCCTTCGACCAGATGCTGCAATTCACCGACCCCGCCCGAGGCGATAACCGGCACATTGACCGCATCAGCGATGGCGCGCGTCAGAGGCAGGTTGAAGCCAGCCCGTGTTCCATCCCGGTCCATGGAGGTGAGCAGGATTTCACCCGCGCCCTTGGATTCGATGAGCCGGGCAAATTCGACGGCGTCAATGCCGGTTTCGCGCCGACCGCCATGGGTGAAAATCTCCCACCGGCCCGGCGCAACGGTTTTGGCGTCGATGGCGCAGACGATACATTGGCTGCCAAATTGATCGGCGGCCTTGGCGATGACATCAGGATCGGCAACCGCGGCGGAATTGAAGCTGACCTTATCCGCGCCAGCCAGCAGCAGATCACGTACGTCGCCGGGGGTGCGCACGCCGCCGCCGACGGTCAGGGGGATGTAACATTCCTCGGCGGTTCGGCGGACCACGTCAAACATGGTCGAGCGGTTTTCATGGGTGGCGTGAATGTCGAGAAAGCAAAGTTCGTCGGCGCCGGCCTGATCATAGGCGCGCGCGGCGTCCACCGGATCACCGGCGTCGATCAGATCGACAAAGTTGACACCCTTGACCACGCGGCCGTCGGCCACGTCGAGGCAGGGAATGATGCGGGTTTTGAGCATGGGCAGATCCCGGTTTGGTCGCGCCTGTCATAAGACCTATGCCCGGCAAGGAAAACCGCAAAGCGGCAGCTGACCCCGCATGGGGCGCGCAGATTTGGCAAGTCAGGGCCTAAACGGCGGAAATCGCGACAACGGCGGCCTCTTGTACCGTCGTGACACGGCGTGCGGTCGAGCCGTAGCCAATTTTGCTGCTGCGCAGGTCGGGAAACAGGTCAAACAGGTCTTCCCGGGCCGGCGGCGGCATCATTTTCTTGCACAATTCCCCGGCATGCAGGCTTTCTGTCCATGCGTTGTTCGCGCGGATCACCTGATGCTGATCCAGCAGGAGATGGATGTAAGTGACGGGGTCGGGTTCCGTTGCCAGACAGATGGAATGATCGTTCATCAGGCCGCGTGCGGGGATCAGCACCTCGGATTCGCCAAAATGGAGCTGCGCGCGCCATCCCTGAAGCAGCATACGATGTTGAGGGGAAACAAGCATATCCTGGCGGGGCAGGTTCCGGCCCAGACTATGGGCGCGGATCAGGATGGGGCGGTGTTGTGGCCAGGCCCGCAGGTGGGCGGCATCCAGACGGCGTTGGCAAATCCAGCGCAGGGGTTGCAGGCCATTGTCGCGCGTCACCAGCAAATCACCCGGAGCGAGGTCTTCGATGCGGCGCGGGCCGGAAACGGTATCAATCCAGGTGCCGGGGGTGAAACAGGGGATCAGCCCGGATTCAAAGGCGACGACCCCCACAATTTCGTCAATGTGGAAGGTTTCATTGTCCTGGGATTGTTCCTCTTCCAGGTAAAGGCCCACATCTGAGTTGGTCTGACCGTCTATCTTGACGGTCGCTGTATTGCCGCCCTGGATCGTTTGTGTATCGGCCAGGACAATCGCATCGGTAAATGTATCACCCAACGAGATGGTGTCGGTGTCACTGCCGACTCCGCCAACCCGGTCGGAGGTGCCGGAGGCCGCATCCCCGCCCTGTTGGATCGCGATCCACCCTATGGTTTCGGTCCCGTGATCGTCGGCCTCGGCCTCTTCTTCCTGCAAGGCGATGTCAAATCCGGTGCTGGTGACATTCAGAGGGTCGCTGTCAACGGTGGTGGTATCGTTGTTGGACATGACGGACGTCAGCACAACCGGGGTTTCGCCGTTGTAGTCACCATTGAGCGAGACCGAGTCGCCAGCCTCGTCGACATCTGTGGTGCCTGCCTCGATCACCCGGCCGTCTGACAAGGTGTGCAGGCCTTCTTCTATGGCCAGCCAGTTGATGGTCTCGGTCGCCGGATGGGCACCGTCCAGATACTCCCACTCTTCGATGATGAAGCTGAAGGACGTGGTGTTGCCGTCGGTGTCGAAGGTCTGGTCAATCAGGCGAATGGTGAACTGATTGCCGCCGTTGTTGGTGGCCGTGAAGGCAAAGACCGGATCCGTCAGCGGCTCGGTCAATGTGACTGTTATGGGCTCGTTTTCTGTTGGCGAGCTTGTGGTGATACTGCCGGCTTCACCGATTGCCATGGTGTGCTCACTTGCCTGTGGATGCCGGGTTTTCCCGTGCTTTGGGCGACCCTAGCACAAGGCGCACTCGTGCAGAAATGGTTGATTGGGGGGAGCCGCGCGACTGGCGGAACATGTGTTTTCTGCGCACGCATGGGCCAGAGGCGCTGGCGTGGACCCGGGCCGGGGTGGCGGCGGGCATTCACGGAAGAGATGCAAGATCAGCTGGTTCGTGTGGCGCGGATCACTTTTGGAGGGATTTCAGCGCGCTGCCCAGGTCGAGAGCCCCGTCATAAAGCGCGCGGCCCGAGATTGCGCCCGAGATCACGCCCGTGTCGCGCAGGGCGATCAGATCTGCCAGCGACGACACGCCGCCCGAGGCGATGACCGGGATCGACACGGCCCGGGCCAGGGCGGCGGTGGCTTCGGTGTTGGGGCCTTGCATGGCGCCATCGCGGTTGATGTCGGTGTAGATGATGGCCGCAACGCCAGCATCCTGGAAGCTGCGGGCCAGGTCGGTGGCCTGCACATCGGTTTCCTGCGCCCAGCCACGGGTGGCGACATAGCCATTGCGGGCGTCGATGCCGACAGCCACCTGATCGGGGAAGGCGCGGGCCGCTTCGCGCACCAGTTCGGGGTTTTCAACGGCCACGGTGCCCAGGATGACCCGGGTCAGCCCGCGGCTGAGCCAGCGTTCGATAGTGGCCATGTCGCGAATGCCGCCGCCCAGCTGTGTGGGGACCTTGCAACGTTTGAGGATCGCCTCGACCGGGGCGGCGTTCACGGGTTCGCCGGCAAAGGCGCCGTTCAGGTCCACCAGATGCAGCCATTCGCAGCCGGCCTCGACAAAGGCGGCCGCCTGGCTGGCGGGATCGTCGCTGAACACGGTGGCCTGGTCCATTTCGCCGCGGAGCAGGCGCACGGCCTGACCATCCTTGAGGTCGATTGCGGGGTAGAGGATCATCCTGGCACCTTTCCGAGCGAAGTTTTGCCGGGATATGGCATGGCGACGCCGGGGGATGCAACGGCAGCGCAGGCTTTGCTTGCTCGATTGAGGCAGAGAGGACAAACTGGATGCAGCAAAGGAGGACTCCGATGAAACAATTGATAATCAGCAGCATTGCTGCGCTGGGTTTGATGGCTGGCGCCGCGATGGCCGATCCGGTCTATGGGACCTGGAAGACAATCCCGGATGACAATGGCAATTTCGGTCATATTCAGATGGCGGCCTGCGGGTCAAAGATCTGCGGGACTTTGGCCAAGAGCTTTGACAGTTCCGGCAAGGAAGTTGCGAGCGACAACAACGGCAAAAACATCATCTGGAATATGAAGTCGGATGGTGACGGCAATTACAGTGGCGGCAAAGTGTGGTCGCCGGATCGGGACAAGACCTATAATTCGCGGATGCAGCTGTCAGGCAACAGCCTGAAGATTGAAGGCTGCGTTATGGGCATTTGCCGGGACGGGGGCACCTGGAAGCGGGTCAACTGACCCGCTAGGGGGCGCCAACCTCAGGGTCGCCAGTTCAGAAAGTTTGCAATCATCCGCAGGCCGGTTTTCTGGCTTTTCTCGGGGTGGAACTGCATGCCCAGCATTGTGTCGCGGCCGATCACGGCCGTGACATCGCCGCCATAGTCCACATGGGCCAGCCGCTGGGACGGGGTGTGGACCTGAAACTGGTAAGAGTGGACGAAATAGGTGTGGTCGCCCGTCTGAATGCCTTCGAACACCGGATGCGGCGCGTTCAGGTGCAGATCGTTCCAGCCCATATGCGGCACTTTGAGGCTGTCATCATCCGGGGTTATGGGCACGACTTCGCCCGCGACCCAGTCGAGGCCCTGAGTGTCTTTGAACTCGCGCCCGATGCTGGCCATCAACTGCATGCCAACGCAGATGCCGAGGAAGGGGCGGCCCTTGGTTTCCACCGCCTGCTGCATCGCATCATACAGCCCCGAGCGGCCGCGCAAGGCTGCTGCGCAGGCCGGGAAGGCCCCGTCGCCGGGCAGAACGATACGGTCGGCGCGGGCCACGACATCTGCATCGGAGGTGACGCAGACCTCTCCGGCATTGGTTTCGGCGGCCATACGCTGAAACGCCTTGAGTGCGGAATGCAGGTTGCCGCTTTCGTAGTCGATGATGGCCGTCAGCATGGTGGGTTCCCGTCTGTCGTGTCTGATCGCGGCTGGAGTCCTGCGCTCTGGTAAGAAAGATTGCGGGATTTGCCAAGAGGGTCGGCGGCCTGAGGTTGGTCGGGCGGCTGGTCAGCCGTCGTGGGGCCCTTTGGGGGCGGGGCGCGGTTTGTAGCCTGCGCTCACCGGGGCGGGGCCTTCGGTTTCGTCCCAGGCGCCGAGCAGGATGCCCTTCAGGCCAGAGCGGTCGCGTTCGGTTTCGACGTCCTTGGGGGACATGGTTGTGCGCTGGGACAGCCGGCGGGCCCAGGTGTTGAGGTGGTCGAAATGAGCGGCGCGGATTTGGGCGTGGTCGGGGTCTGTGCCCAGGTCGTTCAATTCGTCCGGGTCGTTGTGCAGGTCAAACAGCATGGGGCGGAAGCCTTCGGCGTGAATGAATTTCCAGCGTTTGGAGCGGACCATGAACTGACGGGGGTCTTCGACATTGGCGGCAAAGGCCTGCACGCCGGGGAAGACGCCATATTCGCTTTCGCAAATGGCATATGTGCGCCAGTTTTCTGGTGTTTCGCCGTGGATCAGCGGCAGCAGAGAGCGGCCTTCGAGGATATGGGGGCGGGGCGTGCCTCCGGCGACGTCCAGAAAGGTTGGCGCGAGGTCAATGGCCTCGACCAGGGCCTCGCAGGTGGTGCCGCGCGTGGCGTCCGCCTGGGCAGAGGGATCGCGGATGATCAGCGGCACCCGGACGGAACAGTCGTGAAACAGCTCTTTCTCGCCCAGCCAATGGTCCCCCAGATAGTCGCCATGATCAGAGGTCAGGACGATCATCGTATCTTCCCAGCGGCCGGTTTCCCTGAGCCAGCCAAACAGGCGGCCCATCTGGTCATCGCATTGTTTGATCAGGCCCATATAGGCGGGGATCACCTCTTCCCGGACCTTGTCGCGTGAAAAGCTGCGGCCCACCGGGTTTTCCGCATAGGCGCGGTAGACCGGGTGCATGTCCTCCCACTCGTCCTCAGACCGGTTGACCGGCACCACATGTTCGGGCCCGTACATGTCGTTGTAGGGCGCGGGTGCAATGTAAGGCCAATGTGGTTTGATATAGCTGAGATGGCAGCACCAGGGGGTATCGCCGGCCTGGTCGATAAACTCCATGGCGCGGGTGGTCATATAGGGTGTTTCGCTGTCTTCTTCGGCGATATGGGCGGCCTTGCGGGCGTTTTTCAGGAACCAGCCAGAGGCTGTATTGCCGTCCTTGTCGCGTCCGGCATTTGCGAAGTCGTGCCAGGGGTTTTCGCCCTGGTATCCCTTGGCGCGCAGCCATTCATTGTAGCGGGCTGCGCCGGCTTCGTCATAGAGCCCCTCGGGGCCTTCGGGGCGCATGCCGTCGTCCCGCTCCCAGACGTCAAAGCCGCATTGTTCGGTGCGCACGCCGATGATGCTGTCGCGGGGAACGCCCAGCCGGCGCATGCCTTCTTCGTCCGCGACCATATGGGTTTTGCCGATCAACCAGCAGTCCATGCCGGCGTCGCGCAAGTGGTCACCCATGGTGTGTTCGCCGACCTTGAGCGGTACGCGGTTCCAGGTGCTGCCGTGGGACTGGACATAGCGGCCGGTATAAAAGCTCATCCGGCTGGCACCACAGACCGGGGCCTGCACATAGGCGCGGGTGAATTGCAGCCCCTCCTGGGCGAGCGCGTCGATATTGGGGGTATGGAGATGCGGATGCCCGGCACAGCTGAGGTAATCCCAGCGCAATTGGTCGAACATGATGAACAGGATGTTTTTTGGACGTGGCATGGCCAGGACTGCTCCTTGATACATGTGGGCGAACGCTGCCGCGATTTGAGGGCAGGTGCAAGGGGGCGATCCGGGTTTGCGGGAGAAATTGAGGGGCTTTCACCACTGCGGCGTTCGGGCATAAAGCTATTGAAGTAGAGCAGAGGAGTTGAGCCATGTTTGAGACGCTATTGCTGGAGGTGGATGCGCGCGGGATCGCGACGCTGACCCTGAACCGGCCGGAAAAGCACAATGCGATGTCGGCGCAGATGTTGACGGACCTGGCGTCGGCGACCGAGCAATTGGGCGCGGATCCTGCGGTGCGGGCGGTGGTTTTGACCGGGGTTGGCAAAAGTTTCTGCGCGGGTGGTGATCTGGGCTGGATGCGGCAGCAACGGGAACTGCCGGTGGATGCGCGGGTGGCTGAATCCATGCGTCTGGCGACAATGTTGCGGGCGATGAACACTTTGCCCAAGCCTTTGATCGGGGCGGTGCAGGGCAATGCCTTTGGGGGCGGGCTGGGTCTGATGGCTGTGTGTGATGTGGTTGTGGGCGTCGAGACGGCCAAGTTCGGGTTCACCGAAACCCGGTTGGGTTTGATTCCGGCCAATATTGGCCCCTATGTGATTGCCCGCATGGGAGAGGCGCGTGCGCGGCGGGTGTTCATGTCTGCCCGTATTTTCGATGCGGCAGAGGCGATTGATCTGGGTCTGATGTCACGGGCGGTGCCTGCGGATGCTCTGGCCGAGGCGGTAGAGGCCGAGGTGACGCCCTACCTCAATTGTGCCCCGGGGGCGGTGGCCGCGTCCAAGGCGCTGGTGCAGCATCTGGGGCCTCAGGTGGACAGCGCGGTGATGGATCATACGGCTGCCGAGCTGGGCAAACGTTGGGAGAGCGAAGAGGGGATCGAAGGGATCAACGCGTTCTTCGACAAGCGCAAAGCCAACTGGATGCTGTAGGGGCAGGCGTTCCGCGGGCGCCCGGCCGGGTTGGACCGGGTGCCGCTGGTGCCGGCCGTGTGGAACGGGTTGTTCGGGCCGGGGAGTCTCGATAAGCTGAGACCGGTTGTGAGTACCCCTGTGATCGGATGCCCGTCGACACAGGCGAGGGGGTGCAGGCCGCAGGATCTGTGGTTTGTCGCTCGGGTGCGGTTTGAGTGGCGCAATGGGCAGCGGGCAGTGGGACATGGACCGAGATACATGAGCAAACCGGCCCGCGAGAGATTGCCAGTTGAGGAGCGCCGGAGGCAGATTGTCGAAGCGGCCTTGCAGGTGATCGCCTGGCATGGGTTGGGGGGCGCGACGATCCCCAAGGTCGCTCAGCAGGCCGGGGTGTCGACCGGGCTGGTCATTTTGCATTTTGAAAGCAAGCACAAGCTGTTCATCGGGTGTCTGGAAACCCTGACGGCCGAGCTTTGGACCGCCTGGCGGGCGGCACAGCGCCCGCAAGGGCGGTCACCGCAGCAGGAGCTTTTGGATCTCATTATGGCGCATTTCCAAACCCAGACACCGATGGAAATATCGGAGGCCGTTTGGGGTGCTTTTGCGGGGGGGGAGGCGTTTCGCAAGCTGGAAGAAGCGGTGACCCAAGGGTTCTATGACGAGCGTCGCTGCGTGTTCCTGACCTTGATCGAAACCTTGATCGCGGATGGGGCGTACGAAACGCTGAATGCGGAAATAGTGCTGCGTGTGATTTGTGCCTTGATTGAGGGCGAGAGCTATGAAGCCATCTTTCAGGACGAACCAGAGGTTGAGTTGGAGGGGACCGATTTGGCCCGTGAATCACATCGGATGATTTGCGAGGATTTTCTGGTGCTGCTGTCTGCGCTGTTTCCCAAACATTTTAACCAAGGCGGTGTGGTGTAGGGAGCGCGCTGCAAATGTGGGTTTGCAGCGCGCAGAGCATTCGAAGTGTGCGCAGAACGCTGAACTGACGACGATGATCAATGGGTTTCCCCATGAACAGAAGTTGACCGGGATACTCGTTAAACGTCGGCAACGATACGTCGTTGCATACTTCAAACACGAACCTATCCGATGCATCCGGCAGAACCTTTGGGTGGTTTTGCCGTGGCAAGGGATATCTGAATTGACCATCTGAACCTGACGGTTCCGGCATGGCCAACGCCTTTCCTGGGCACCCTATTAAATTACTGAACGTTCAGTCAATAGCGAAATCAACAGCCGTGGCCATGCGCCGCCGTCGGGACGCGAAGGGGGGGTGTTTGGGCGGGGCAGGAGGCAAAACCCAATCAAAAAGACACAAGGAGCGGCAGCTCGTTCCTGTGGGTCAGAGTGGTATTGTTTGAGGGAACTTACTCAAAACAATGCAATTTTATGTGAAGTGGCGGACCGAGGAGGATTCGAACCCCCGACCCCCTGATTCGTAGTCAGGTACTCTATCCAGCTGAGCTATCGGTCCACTGAGGGCAGCGTTTAGAGGCCGCGCTGGGGCTTTGCAAGTCGATTTTTCACAAAACCCGCCTTGGAGGGACACCAAATTTTGGTCGGGCGGTTTCAGAGTGTACCATCGCCCTTGGGCAAGAGGATTTCAAAGCAGGTTCCGGTCTCGCAGCTGTCTTTGAGCAGGAGCGTTCCGCCGTGTCCGCGGATCAGTTCGGAGGAGATGGCCAGGCCCAGCCCGGATCCGCCCTTGCGGCCGCTGCCCTGGAAGGGGGTGAACAGGGTTTCGCGGGCCTTCGGGGGCAGGCCGGGGCCGTTGTCGGCGACCTGGATGCACCAATGGGCGGGGGTTTCCTCGGCGCTGACGGTGATCTGGCCGCCGGCCCCCTGTGTGGTGAGCGCCTGGCGGGCGTTTCGAACCAGGTTGGTGATGGCGCGAAACATCTGTTCCGGGTCTGCGCGCACTGTGAGCGCGGCGGGGATCTGGGCGGCAAAGGTGATCTGGTCGGCGCCTTCGGCCAGTCGCTCGCTGTCAAAGACGTCATCCACCAGCTGTGCAAAGCGAAAGAAGGACAGGGTCGGGGCGGGTTCCTCGGCGCGGCCAAAGGCGAGCGTGCTTTCGCATAGGGACACGGCGCGGGTGATCGAGCCGACGAGTTTGGGAGCCAGGCGGCGGACCAGGGGGTCTTCGCTGGCTTCGATGCGATCGGTGAACAGCTGGGCGGAGGTCAGGATATTGCGCAAATCATGGCTGATCTTGGCAACGGCGCTGCCCAGTTGTGCCAGGCGTTCGCGTTGTTTCAGGGCCTGGGTCAGCTCGGTCTGCAACTTGAAGAGCGCATCTTCGGCCTCGCGCAGTTCGCGCACGCTGGCGTTGGGTTGGATGATGCCACGGGCATCTTCGGGGGCGGCGGCGTAGCGCTGCATGTAGTCGACGACGCCCTTGATCGGGCGGACCAGCAGCAGGCGGACGGCGAAGAACAGCAACAGGGCGGTGAAGACCGAAATGACAGCCGACAGGACGAGGATACGCACGCCATAGTCGACCATCGCGGCGCGCAATGGGCCGCTGTCCATGGTGATTTCGATCAGCAGCCCGGCCTGACGCACGGGCGCGCCGATGACGCGGATCACCTGGTTTTGCGGCACCAGAAAGCGGGACAAGGCGTCGCCGATCAGCGTGATCGGCCCTGGTGCGCGCAGATCGAAGGTGTTTTCAATCGGGGATGGGATGGGCGAGGACAGCATGAGCTGGCGCACTTCGTCCCGGCGCAGGACGACGTTGTAGACACCGGCGTTTTTCAGCAGTTCTGCTTCGAGTTCTTCGCTGAGCATATCATCGGCCAGCAGCGCGAGTGATGCGATCTGGGCGCGTTCCAGGCGGCTCAGCAGATAGTCCTGTCGGAACCGTGCGATGGACGGCACAAAAATCAGCACTTCAGCCAGCATGACGAAGACTGTTGTCAGGATCAAAAATCGGCCCGAAAGTGAATTGAGCATTGCGCCTTTCCGGGTCAGGGCAGAACCTTCTGCACGAAACCGACCATCCTTTTTACACGTGGATTGTCAAACAGTTTCGGAGTGAAATAAGCCCCTGCGGCCCGTTTGGAAAGCTCGCCATATGTCGGATAGGGCGAGATCATGGCCGAAATCTGGCTCATTTTCAGATTATTGGCCAGGGCGAGGGCCCAGAGATTGATGGTTTCGCCTGCCAGATGACCGACGATGGATGCCCCGACGGGGCGGCCTTTGACGACCATGACCTTGATGAAACCGGTGGTTTTGCGCTCGGAGATGGCGCGGTCGTTATGGGCAAAGTCGAATCGTGCGATTTGCAGTTTGTCGCCGTGGGTGGCCTCGGCCTGGGCCTGGGTCAGGCCGACCTGCGCCAGTTCGGGGTCTGTGTAGGTGACCCAGGGGATATGGTTTGTCCTGGCCTTGGCTGGCAGACCGAACAGGGCCGAGCGGATGAGCACTCCGGCGTGGTATCCGGCGACATGGGTGAATTGCAGCCCACCTGCGGCGTCGCCGATGGCATAGACCTTGCGATTTGTTGTGCGCAGCGAGGCGTCTGTTTTGACGCCGGTTCTGGTGGTTTCAATCCCGGCAGCGTCGAGGTTCAGGCGGTCCGTATTGACCTTGCGCCCGATGGCCAGCATCAGGTGCGATCCGTCAAAGCTCTGACCATCCTGGGTTTGAACAGACACGCCGGTCTGGGTGCGCTTCACGCCCGAGACCATGGCGCCTTCGGTGATGGTGACGCCCTCTGCGCGCAGGTTGTCCAGCACGACGGCGGCAAGTTCGGGATCGTCGCGGCCGAGCGCCTTGGCGCCTTCGATGACCGTGACCTTGCTGCCCAGACGGATGTGGGCCTGGGCCATTTCCATTCCAATCGGGCCGCCGCCGATGATCAGCAGGTGATCGGGGCGGGTGCGTTGTTCGAACAGGGTTTCATTGGTCAGATAGGGCACATCGGCAAGCCCGGGAATCGGCGGGACAAGCGGGGAAGAGCCGGTGGCGATGACAATGCGGCGGGCGGTGATTGTGAAGTCACCGGCCTTTACCTGGGTTGGAGAGATGAAATGGCCAAACGCGCGGATCACGCGCACGCCGAAGCCTTCGAATCGTTCTTGACTGTCGACCGGAGCGATCTGGTCGATGACCTGGGCGACGTGATCCATGGCCTGGGCGTAATCAGGAGCGGAGGCGACGTTTGGGGTGCCGAAGGCCTGCGATTGCTGATGGGAATGGGCGGCTTTGGCCGCAGCCAGCAGGGCCTTGGACGGCACGCAGCCATAATTCAGGCAGTCACCACCCATCTTGTGCCCTTCGAGCAGGATCACATCCGCGCCCATCTGGCTGGCGCCTGCGGCGACGGACAGCCCGCCAGAGCCTGCGCCGATCACCAGCAGGTCTGTTTTCAGTGCGCTCATTGGTCGGCCTCCCTGGTGCCTCGGATTGCCTTGATCACGATCGGCAGGGCGGCCAGCGCGCACAGGCCGAGGATCGGGCCGATGATGTGGGGCTCCCACAGGAGGGAAAGGTTGGGGGTTTCACCCCGGTCAAAGACGGATCCAAGGCCGACGCCAATCCAGGTGAATACAATTGCGCCGGGGATGATGCCAAAGAAAGTGGTAAACACGAATCGGTCAAAGCGCACGCCCACCAAGGCAGGCAGCAGGTTGGCCACAAAGAAGGGCACGGCCGGAACCAGCCGGATCAGGAACAGGACGCTGAGTTCATTCTCTCGCAGCCCGTCGCGGATTTTCTTCATCGCGCCGGTCGAGGCATCAAAGCGTTGCGACAGGGTTTCACCCAGACCCAGACGGGCGGCCCAGAAGATGGCGCTGGCCCCGATGGTTGCGGCTGTCACGTTCAGCAATGTGCCGGCGGCCAGACCAAACAGAAACCCGCCCGTGACCGAGGCCACGGCCGCGCCGGGCAGGGAAAAGGCGACAATGGCCACATAGACCGCGACAAACAGCAGGGCGAGCAGGGCAAAATTGGCGTCCCGGAATGCCAACAGGGTCTCGCGGTTGTCGCGCAATGTCTCAAAATTCAGGTAATCCCCAAAGCTGTAGGTTCCGATGGCTGCGGCCAGCAGAATCGCGATCAGCGGCAAATGGCGCAGGGGGCTGCGTTTGGGCATGTGTCGTGTGGGGTCGGTTGTTTCGCTCATGGATCCTTACCGGGTTTTGTGCATGCCTGATACCGGTTAGATATGGGCCTGGCAGCCTGTAAACGCGGTGGATCACGCGGCGTTGATGACGGGTGACCCAATTGGGCCGGATTGAAACATTCTGCCTGGGCGCTGCGACATTCTGCAATCTGGCGGAAATTGCCGGTGCTGCGGGGTTTGACTTCCTTTGAAAGCGGCTTTAGAGGACGGGCTTCGATCTATTAAGAGGGAGGCGATTCCGCGCCGACCCTGACCGCAAGACTGGAGTTGGAGCGATGAAACGCACCTATCAACCCTCAAACCTGGTTCGCAAACGGCGCCACGGGTTTCGTTCGCGTATGGCTACAAAAGCTGGGCGCAAGATTCTGAACGCGCGCCGCGCACGTGGCCGCAAGTCGCTGAGCGCTTAAGGCGTTCACAAACGGCTGATGATATGACACCGCCGAAGGTTCTCGTTGCAGGCTCTGCCTTGGACGAGAGGGGCCTTTGGCGGTGACTTATTTTGGGCAGATCATTTTGGTTTGTCGGAACGTGGCCCCTGGGGGGCTGCGTTTTTCCGCTTTGGGGACAGGTTTTTGCATGCGCGTGGTCGGGGGAAATCTGCCATGACCCGGATAACCACGCTGTTGCGGCGGGCGGATTTCCTGCGGGCAGCGCGGGCGAGGTCCAGAAAAACGCCGGGTATGTTTGTGCAGGCGCGTCGGCGTCATGCGGATGAGGCCGAAGGCATTCGGGTTGGTTTTACCTGTTCCAAAAAGGTTGGAAATGCGGTTGCGCGCAACCGGGCCAAACGGCGGTTGAGGGCGGCGGCACAGATTGTTGTGCCCGCCACGGGCCGGGATGGTTGGGATTATGTCCTGATCGGCAAGGCCGGGGCCACGGCCCGCCGTCCTTTCGAGGCCCTGGTGTCGGATCTGGAAGAGGCGCTGAACCTGTTGCATGATCAGGACCGCCAAAGCCCAAAACACCCGAACCAAGAGAATCCCACCCCATGACATTTCTGGCCCATATCGTGGCTGTTCCGGTGCGCCTGTATCGCCTGTTTTTTTCGCCCTGGGTGGGTTTTAATTGCCGTTACCAGCCGACATGTTCGGCTTATGCGCTGGAAGCGCTTGAAAAGCATGGTGCGGTGCGTGGAAGTTGGTTGAGCATACGGCGCATCGCCCGATGCCATCCCTGGGGCGGTGACGGGTATGACCCGGTTCCGGACAAAGACAAGACATGAGTGACATTGCACCAAAGCAGCGCAGCGCTGTTTACATGATCGCAACCCTTGCGGGGGTCGCGGCCATTGGCCCGTTTTCCATAGACACCTATCTGCCGGCGTTGCCGGTGATGGCGGATGCGCTGGACGCGCCCGCGGGGCTGCTGCAGTTGACGTTGTCGGTTTACTTGCTGGGTATTGCGTTCTTTCCTTTGGTGCTGACGCCTTTGTCGGATGCCTATGGCCGCAAACCGGTTCTGGGGACTGCTCTGCTGGCATATGCGGTTGCCTCGGCGGCCTGTGCCATGGCGCCCAACGCCGAGGCGTTGATTGCGTTTCGCCTGTTGCAGGCGATGGCGGGGGGCGCTGTCATGACCATCGCGCGGGCGATGGTGGCGGATCAATACTCGGGGGACGCGCTGAGCCGGGCGATGAGCCACATGATGCTGATCTTTACGATCGCGCCTGTGATCGCGCCTTTGATTGGCGGTGCCTTGTTGGAGCTGTGGAGCTGGCGCGCGATTTTCTGGGCGCTGGTTGTCTATGGTCTGGTGGGGTTCGGGCTGGCTGCGACATTGAATGAAACCCTGCCCGAGGACAAACGCAGACCTTACAGTCTGCCAGCGCTATGGGCCGGTTATGTGGAGATCGCCCGGTCGCGCCGCGCGCGCCACTACCTCTATCTGACGTTTTGGTCGGCGGTGTTTTTCTTTGCGATGCTGACCTCTGCGCCGTTCATTTTTGTGGATCAATACGGGTTCACACCGCTGCAGTTCGGATACATTTTCGCGGTGATTTCCGGGTCTGCCTTTGTGGCGAATATACTGAATGCGCAATTGGTTTTGCGGCGGGGCTATCAGCGGATGTTGATCAGTGCGACGCAGGTGCTGGGTGTGTTGGGTGTGGCGATTGCCTGGGTTGCGCTGACTGGGGCCGGGGGGCCTTGGGGCGTTTTGGGGGTCATGATCTGGCTGATGGGCGTGTTCCATGTGCTGCTGTCCAACACAATCGCCGGGCTGATGGAGCAGATCCAGAATCGGGCGGGCGCGCTATCGGCTGTGATGGCGCTGTTTCGCTTTGTGGGAGGGGCTGTTGGCAGCGCCTCGCTCGGGTTCTTTGGGCATGATCAGGTGACAGGCTTTGCGGTCTTGCTCATCGTGCCGGCCGTGATGATAGGCCTCTTGGTCTGGCGGGATTCCCATCAGCAGCCGGCCCCGTCGAAAGGTTAGGGCAGGCAGCTTTCAGCGAGACAGGTTTTCGCAACAGGCCTTAGAGGCAGAGTTTTTCGAAGGCTTGCAGGGTTTTGGCATCGCTGTCAGACATGGGCGCCTTGCGGCTGCGCCAGAGTGTGGCCTGCGAGCGCAGGATGAGCCCGTCTGACAGGATTTTCAGGTGGTTGGCGCGCAGGGTTTCGCCGGTGGAGGTGATGTCGGCAATCGCCTCGGCGGTTTCGTTCTTGACGACCCCTTCGGTGGCGCCCTGGCTGTCGACCAGCACGTAATCTGCGACGCCGCTGTCGGTCAGAAAACTGTGGACCAGGCGATGGTATTTGGTGGCGATGCGCAGGCGGATGCCATGCTGGGCGCGAAAGTCGCCTGCCACGGCGTCCAGATCATCGAGCGTGTCCACATCGACCCATAGTTTTGGCACCGCCATGATCAGGTCAGCCTGACCGAACCCCATGGGCTGCAGCTCTTCGACCATCTGTTCCCAGAGCGGCAGTTTTTCGTGGATCAGATCGGTGCCTGTGACACCCAGATGGATGCGCCCGGCGGCCAGTTCGCGCGGGATTTCACCGGCGCTGAGCAGAACCAGGTCCATGCCTTCAATGCCGCTGATGCGTCCGGCATATTCGCGGTCCGAGCCGGTGCGCTCCAGACGGATGCCCCGGCGTTCGAACCATTCGAAGGTTTTCTCCATCAACCGGCCCTTTGACGGGACGCCGAGTTTCAATGTCATGTCCCTGCGCCCTCCAGTTCGAGCATCAGTCCGGGGCGCAGCACGCCACCGACAGCTGGGATTTCCTGCCCCTGGCCCAGTTGGCGGGTGAGCGCGTCATAGCGCCCGCCTGTGGCCAGAGGGGGCAGGTCGGGGCGGCGTTCGGCGTAAAAGCCAAACACGAAGCCATCGTAATACTCCATCGAGGTGCGCCCGTAGCTGGCTTCGAAATCCAGCGTGTCGATGTCGATGCCGCGCTGCGCCATGGCGTCGGTGCGGCGGGCAAGCTGTTCGACGGCGGTTTGGATCTGGGGCAGGTCCACGGCGATATCCGAAAGCTGTGCATGGGCAAATGGCAGGGTTTCCTGCACGGCCAGCAAGGCTTCGAGTGCGGTGAGTTCGGTGTCTGACAGGGGGGGCTCGGCGGCGTCCTGGCGCAGGGCATTGATCCGGGCCTCGACCTCGGCACGGCGACGCAGGCCGATTTCAGGCCCACTGTAGCCGTTCAGATCGGCATTGGCATCCGGTTGTCCCAGCGGATCAGAGGCGGCGAGCAGGGCGGCGCGGGCTTCGGGGATGGGCGTGCGTCCGGCGAAACGGTCCAGCAGAACGCGGAACCGGCGGGGGCGCCAGATGTGGCGCATGAGGGCCCGGCGTCGCCGCTCGCCGATCCGCAAGCCGCGCACAGCCGCCATCAGCAATCCGGTATCGCCGGTGGCCGAACGCAGGGGCAGGCCCGCGACCGCATCGCGGATCAGCGTGTAGACTTCGGCATCGGCCGAGGCGGGATCAGCGCGGTCAAACAATTCATACCCGACCTGGATGTATTCATTGGCCCGGTCCGGGTCATGTTCCTGACGGCGAAAAACCTCGCCTGAATAGGTGTATCGGGCTGGGTCTGCGCCGCTGTTCATGTGCATTTGCACCACGGGCACGGTGAAATCCGGGCGCATCATCTGTTCGCCGCGCAGGGCGTCAGAGGTGACATAGGCGCGGGCGCGGATGTCTTCGCCGTAGAGGTCCAGCAATAGGTCTGCCGGTTGCAGGATCGGGGTTTCGACGGCGATGGCGCCTGCGGCCTCGAACTGGGCGCGCAAACTGGCTGCCCGTGACAGGATTTCAGCTCTGGTGGGCATCACTCTGCCTCTTGCTCGGCCAGGATCTGTTTGACCCGTGCGACCAGTTCGGCGCGCGGTACCTCGAACTGGCTGGGGCGTTCTTTCCATTCTTCCAGCGTGGCGCTTTGGGCGATCTTGGCGCCGAGGATCAGATCCTTGATCTGAACAACGCCTTTGGCATCTTCGTCGCCACCCTGAATCACGGCAATCGGGCTGGCGCGACGGTCTGCATATTTCAGCTGATTGCCGAAATTTTTGGGGTTGCCCAGGTAGACTTCGGCGCGAACGCCGGCATTGCGCAATTCGGCAACCATGGTCTGATAGTCGGCCATGCGGTCGCGATCCATCACGGTGACGACCACGGGGCCCGCGTCGGTAGAGGCCATACGGCCCTTTTCGCGCAAAGCGGCCAGCAGGCGGTCAACGCCGATCGAGATGCCGGTTGCGGGCACTTCTTGTCCGGTAAAGCGTTTGACCAGGTCGTCGTAACGCCCCCCGCCCGAGACCGAGCCGAATTGGCGCGGGCGGCCCTTTTCGTCGAGGATCTCGAAGGTCAGCTCTGCCTCGTAGACGGGTCCGGTGTAATAGCCCAGTCCGCGCACGACAGAGGGGTCCAGCTGAATCCGATCCGGGCCATAGCCCTGGGCGTCCAGCAGCGTGGCGATCTGTTCCAGTTCGTCCACGCCGGTTTCGCCGGTTTTCGACGCACCGACGGCGGCGCGCAGATTGGAGAGCGTGGCGGCCGCGCTATCAGCACCTGATGTCAGAAAGGCGACAACCGGATCGGCCTGATCCGGGGACAATCCGACGCCATCAATATAGGCGCCAGAGGCATCCAGGCGGCCCTGACCGAGAAGTTCACGCACGCCGGCCTCGCCGACTTTGTCAAATTTGTCGATGGTGCGCAGGACGGCGTCACGCTGGGTGTCATCCGCCAGGCCCATGGTTTCAAGCACACCATTCAGCACTTTGCGGTTGTTGATGCGGATCAGGTAGTCGCCGCGCGTTATGCCCACGGCCTCCAGCGTATCCGAGAGCATGGCGCAGATTTCGGAATCGGCGGCCATGGAGGCTGTGCCGACGGTGTCCGCGTCGCATTGATAGAATTGTCGGTAGCGCCCCGGCCCAGGTTTTTCATTGCGCCAGACCGGCCCCATTGCATAGCGGCGATACGGGGTCGGCAGGTCATTGCGGTGTTGGGCATAGACCCGCGCCAGGGGGGCTGTCAGGTCATAGCGCAGGGCCATCCACTCGCCCTTGTCGTTGTCGTCGGCCTCTTGCCAGGCAAAGACGCCTTCGTTCGGGCGGTCCACATCGGGCAGAAATTTGCCCAGGGCCTCGACGGTTTCGACGGCGGCACTGTCCAGAGCGTCAAAGCCATAGCGGTGATAGACCCCGGCGATGGTGCGCAGCATTTCTGTGCGCTGAGTGACTTCGGCGCCGAAATAGTCGCGGAACCCTTTTGGGGTGGCCGCCCGGGGGCGGGGCTGTTTTTTGGGCTTGGCCATTTGCCTGTCCTGCGATGGGAGTTCTGTGGGCT
Organism: Marinibacterium sp.; assembly: GCA_034670145.1. Classification (GTDB taxonomy): domain Bacteria; phylum Pseudomonadota; class Alphaproteobacteria; order Rhodobacterales; family Rhodobacteraceae; genus HXMU1420-2. The sequence goes on along the minus strand of JAXMOA010000001.1, from coordinate 55,055 downwards.
GCTGTGGGGCGGATCTGTATTTGGGCGCGGTCTAGCCCATGGCCTGACCGGGGGCAAGGTTGCTGCCGCACGCCCCGGCTCTGGTGCTGAGGGGTCAGATATTCTGGAAATCGCCGCTGCGCCCTTTGCCGGCCGCAAATCGGGCGGCTCCGGCGCGGCCTTCGGCGGCAAAGGCGCTGGCTGAGCGCCATTCGCGTTTGAGCGCGGCGGCGAGCGCTTGGGGGTCCATCCGGGCCGAGAGGTGGTCGGCGCGCATGCAGGCCTGTGGATAGCGGGTCAGGTCCTGCGCCAGCGCCTGGGCGGTTTGCAGGGCTTGCCCCGTGGCGCAGGTGCGGTTGGCGAATCCGATGGCCTGGGCCTCTGGGCAGGGCAGGGGGCGGCCGGTCAGGATCAGGTCATTGGCGTGGCTTTGGCCCAGCAAGGCGGGCAGGCGGATGGTGCCGCCATCCACCAGGGGCACGCCCCAGCGGCGGCAATAGACGCCGGCAAAGGCGGTTTCCGCCATGACCCGCAGATCGCACCATGCGGCCAGCTCCATCCCGCCGGCAACTGCAGGACCTTCGATCGCGGCGATGACCGGTTTGGAAAGCATCAGCCGTGATGGCCCCATGGGGCCGGGTCGAGGGTCGGTGATGGGGTTGATCCAGGTTTCGGGCAGGTCGACCTCGCTCATCCAGGCATCTGATTGGCCCGCGCCTGCGGCCTTCAGGTCAAACCCGGCGCAAAATGCACCGTCAGAGCCGGTCAGGATGGCAACCTGCTGGTCAGGGTCCGCTTCGAAGGCCTGAAAGGCGGCGAACAGGTCGCGTGCGGTCTGTGGGTCCACCGCATTTCGATGCGCTGGTCTGTTGATGGTGATGGTCGTGACAGCGGCCTGTGTTTGGATTTGAACGGTCATGGCTGGTTCCTCCCTCGGTCTGGCGGTAGTGTGCGGGTCAATACACATACGGGGCAAGCCGGACGTGGCGGACGAAAGCAGCAATATGCAAGATCTGGAAGAAAACATCGCGCACCTCAATCGCACGGTTGAGGAGTTAAATGACGTCGTCACCCGTCAGCAGGCCGAGATTGACCGGCTGGTGCGCCGTGTTCAGTTGCTGATCGAGCGTGAAGCGGCGCGCGATCAGGAGCAGGGCGGTGGCATTGTTCTGGGAGACGAGCGGCCACCGCATTACTGAGGTGGCGCGTCACGGCTCTGGCCCGTTTGCGAAATGACGGCTCAGACCAGGTCTTCGACGGTCAGCACACCTTCGAGCGATTTGATTGCACCGCGGATCTGAGGGTTCAGCGCAAAGCCCTGACCGAGGTCGATTTCAACTTCGCCGGGCAGGTCCGCGCCGATCAGGCAAAGCTGTACGGGCCCCTTGCGGGCGTTGCGGGCGGCCTCTGCGGCACCGTCCAGCACCTGGGCGACGGTTTCGACCGCTGACACATCCTCGATAAACACCCGCAATCCCAGCGTGCCGATGTCGGAAACCGCCACGTCGATGGGCGCAATGGAACGCGCCAGCAGCTTGAGCTGGTCCGCTTCCAGCGTGGCCTCGGCGGTCACGACGACCTTTGCGCCCGTTTCCAGGTATTCGCGCGATTTCTCGAGCGTTTCCGAGAACAGGGTTACCTCATATGCGCCGGTATTGTCGCTGAGCTGGGCAAAGGCGAACCGGTTGCCGCGCGCCGATTTCCGCTCTTGGCGGCCGGCCACCACACCGGCCAGTTTGGCCAGCATCGGACCGCCCTTGGCACGGCCCAGAACCTCGTCCAGGGTCATCACACCCTTGCGTTTGAGGGCGCCCATATAGTCATCCAGCGGATGGCCCGACAGGTAAAAGCCGATAGCCATGAATTCCTCGGCCAGACGCTCGGCCGGTAGCCAGTCGGGGGTTTTGGGCAGGCGTGGTTCGGGCAGATCTTCGCCGGCTTCGCCAAACAAGGAGACCTGGTTGGAGGCGCGTTGCTCGTGCACGGCGGCGGAGTAGCTGACAAGGGGATCCAGGCTGTCAAAAACACGGCGGCGGTTCGGATCCAATTGATCAAACGCACCGGCGCGGGCCAGCATTTCCAGAGGCCGTTTGCCGACCCGTTTCAGATCGGCCCGGCGGGCCAGATCATAGAGGGTGGCAAAGGGTTTTTCCTGCCCATCGACGCAGCGGGCCTCGGTGATGAGGCGCATGGCCTCTACGCCCACATTTTTGAGCGCGCCCAGAGCATAAACCAGTTTGCCCTCGCTGACATCAAAGGTGGGTTGAGAGCGGTTCACGCAAGGCGGGATGTATTCAAGCCCAAGCCCCTTTTTGGTCTCTTCAAAGTAAACGGCCAGTTTGTCGGTGAGGTGAAGATCGCAGTTCATGACACCGGCCATGAACTCGACCGGGTGATTGGCCTTGAGCCAGGCGGTTTGATAGCTGACCACCGCATAGGCGGCTGCGTGCGATTTGTTGAAACCGTAGTTCGCGAATTTGTCCAGCAGGTTCCAGACCTCGGTCGCCTTGGCCTCGTCTACGCCATTTTCGGCCGCGCCCTTGAGGAATTTGGGCCGTTCGGCGTCCATTGCCTCCTGGATCTTTTTACCCATCGCCCGGCGCAACAGGTCTGCGCCGCCCAGCGAATAGCCAGCCATTTCCTGCGCAATCTGCATCACCTGTTCCTGGTAGACGATGATGCCCTGCGTTTCGTCCAGGATGTGGTCAATCGAGGGGTGCAGGGTGTCGCGCTGGCTGAGCCCGTTCTTGACCTCGCAAAACTTCGGGATGTTTTCCATCGGGCCGGGACGATAGAGCGCGACGAGGGCGATGATATCCTCGATGCAGTCGGGTTTCATACGCTTGAGCGCATCCATCATGCCCGAGCTTTCCACCTGGAACACGGCCACGGTTTTGGCGGCGGCGTAGAGTTTGTAGGTGTCTTCGTCGTCCAGCGGGATGGCGTTGATTTGATTTTCGGCCCCCTCTGCAGGGGTGTAAATCTCGCTCCCGTCGGCGGCGACGTGCAGGGGGCGTCCGGATTTGTGGATGAGGTCAATCGCGTTCTGAACCACGGTCAGGGTCTTCAGCCCGAGAAAGTCAAATTTGACCAGCCCGGCCTGTTCCACCCATTTCATGTTGAACTGGGTGGCTGGCATGTCTGACCGGGGATCCTGATAAAGCGGCACCAATGCGTCCAGCGGGCGATCGCCAATCACCACACCGGCGGCGTGGGTCGATGCGTTGCGCAGCAGCCCCTCGACCTGCTGGCCATAGGTTAGCAGACGGTCCACCACCTCTTCTTCGCGGGCCATTTCGCGCAGACGGGGTTCTTCCTTCAGGGCTTTTTCGATGCTGACCGGTTTGACGCCTTCGACCGGGATCATCTTGGACAGGCGATCAACCTGGCCATAGGGCATTTGCAACACGCGCCCGATGTCGCGCACGGCGGCCTTGGACAGCAGCGCACCAAAGGTGATGATCTGGGCGACCTTGTCGCGGCCATATTTGGCCTGGACGAACTCGATCACCTCTTCGCGCCGGTCCATGCAGAAGTCGATGTCGAAGTCGGGCATACTGACCCGTTCCGGGTTCAGGAACCGTTCGAACAGCAGCGAATAGCGCAGCGGATCAAGGTCGGTGACCGTCAGCGCATAGGCCACCAGAGAACCCGCCCCCGACCCCCGGCCGGGCCCGACCGGAATGTCATGATCCTTGGCCCATTTGATAAAGTCGGCAACGATCAGGAAATAGCCGGGAAAGCCCATGGATTCGATGATGCCCAGTTCGAAATCCAGCCGCTTGTCATATTCTTCGACCGATGTCGCATGCGGGATGACCGCCAGGCGGGCCTTCAACCCTTCGCGGGCCTGGCGGCGCAGTTCCTCGATCTCATTATCCGCGAAACGGGGCAGGATCGGGTCCCGTCTATAGGCCATGAAGGCGCAGCGGCGGGCGATTTCAACGGTATTTTCAATGGCCTCGGGCAGGTCTGCGAACAGGGCGACCATTTCCTGCTGCGATTTGAAATAATGCTGCGCGGTGAGACGGCGGCGATCTTGTTGCTGGTCCACATAGGCGCCCTCTGCAATGCAGATCAGGGCATCATGGGCCTCGTACATCTCGCGCTTTGGAAAATAGACGTCATTGGTGGCCACCAGCGGCAGGGATTTGGCGTAAGCCATCTCTATGTGGCCGCGTTCGCTCAGGCGTTCGGCATCGGGCTGACCCTGTTCGCCCGGGTGGCGCTGAAGCTCGATATAGAGCCGGTCGGGAAACCACCCAGCCAGTTGGTCAACCAATGTCTCGGCGGTGGCTCTGTGATTGGCTTGCAACAGCCGCCCCACCGGCCCGTCCGGCCCACCGGTCAGGCAGATCAATCCGTCGCTGTGCCCGGACAATTGTTGCAAGTCGATCTGAGGCAGCGCGCCGCCCTTGTCTATGTAGAGGCAAGAGTTCAGCTTCATCAGGTTTTCATATCCGGCCTCGGATTGGGCCAGCAGAACAATAGGGGCCGGGTCGACCGGTTTTTCGCCGGGCTTGGGCAGGCTGTAGGTCAGGTCCACCTGGCAGCCCAGGATGGGTTGAATTCCCGCACCCGACAGGGTGACCGAGAATTCCAGCGCCGCAAACATGTTGTTCGTATCGGTCAGAGCCAGGGCCGGCATATCGGCGTCCTGGCACATGCCCGGCAGTTTTTTCAGCCGCAATGCGCCCTCTAGCAAAGAGTATTCGGAATGGGTGCGGAGGTGGATGAATCGGGCTGTGCTGCTCATGGGGCAACAGTAGAAAGGCTGCGGGGCCGCGAAAAGCGAAAACTGCGTTTGGGATGCGTTGTCGCGGGAGACGGCAGATCTGGGGGTGGGCGATTATGCTGTCAGATTTGAAACTGCTTCAATTGCTTGCTGGTCTATGAATGGTAAGCTGCTGTTTTGGTGCCTGTTTTCAAAGCGTGAATTGAGGCGAAAGTGATCGTTGCCGCGGTATTCTGCACCGCAGAAAGGCTTTTTTCTTGCCAGCAAGCTTTGGGTTTTCCTAACCTTCCAGGGAACGAAGACAAAGCCCGCTCTGATTTTATGTCGCATCGAACCAGAGCATCCTGGGCACAACGGGGTAAGGCGACGGGTTTCTGTAATGGATGTCAGGTTTCTTCTGAATGGAGAGACTGTGGAAGTCAGCAACGTCCTGGCCACCACAACTTTGTTGGACTGGTTGCGCGAGCAGCGCGGGCTCAAAGGCACCAAGGAAGGGTGTAACGAGGGCGATTGCGGCGCTTGCACGGTCATGGTGCAAGGGGCGGATGAACCTGCCAGGGCGCTCAACGCCTGCATTCTGTTCCTGCCGCAGCTGGATGGAAAATCCGTGCGCACGGTCGAAGGGGTCGCCGGGCCCGGCGGGCAGTTGCATCCGGTTCAGGAGGCCATGGTGCGCCATCACGGCAGCCAGTGCGGCTTTTGCACACCGGGGTTTGTGGTGTCCATGGCCTGCGCTCATGCCAATGGGGACACGGATTTTGACAATCGCCTGGCTGGCAACCTGTGCCGGTGCACCGGATATGCGCCGATCATTCGCGCGGCCGAGGCTGCAGCTGAGGAACCGGTGCCCGAGTGGATGAGCGCTGATGTGGCGCCACCTGCGGTTGGTGCGCCGGGCATGCCGCAATCTGGCGATGCGCTGGCCGAGATGCTGGTTGCCCAACCCGATGCGGTGCTGGTGGCCGGGGCAACGGATGTCGGGCTATGGGTGACCAAAGGGTTGCGGGACCTGGATCAGGTGATCTTTCTGAATGGTTGCGCGGATCTCAAAGGGATTCAGAGCAGCGCGGAAGGTCTGTATATCGGGGCGATGACCGATATGAACACGGTTTGGAGCGCGATCACGCCGCATTATCCATCTTATGCAGAGATGATCCGCCGCTATGGATCTGTGCAGGTGCGCAACGCGGCGACGATTGGTGGGAATATCGCCAATGGCTCTCCGATTGGCGACAACCCGCCTGCCTTGATCGCGCTGGGCGCGCAATTGCATTTGCGCAAGGGGGATGCGCGCCGGGTTTTGCCGATTGAGGCGTTTTTTCTGGAGTATGGGAAACAGGATCTGGCCCCCGGTGAGTTTGTCGAAGGGGTGAGCATCCCGTCTCAGCCCGACCATTTGCAGTGTTACAAGCTGTCCAAGCGGTTTGATCAGGACATTTCGGCTGTTTGCGGCTGTTTCAATATCACGGTGGTCGACGGCCAGGTCACAGCGGCGCGGATCGCCTTTGGGGGCATGGCAGGCATTCCCAAACGCGCGACGCATGTTGAGGATCTTTTGATCGGACGGCCATGGAACCCCCAGACTGTGGCGTTGGCGCAGGAGGGGTTTGAGGCCGATTTTTCGCCGATGGATGATATGCGCGCCTCGGCCCGGTATCGGTTGGAAACTGCACGGGCCCTTCTCGCGCGCTATTTTGCGCAGAGCCAGGGACAGGTGACCTCGGTTCTGGAGGTTGCGCCATGAGTGTTGCCAAGCCACTGCCGCATGATGCGGCGCCTTTGCATGTCACGGGGGCTGCGCGCTATGTGGATGACATCCCGGTGCCTGCCGGTACCTTGTCAATTGCCTTCGGTCTGAGCGAGATTGCCTGCGGGCGGATCGTCTCTATGGATTTGAGCGCTGTGAAATCTGCGCCCGGAGTGGTGTTGGTGATGACGGCTGAGGATCTGCCATTTGCCAATGATGTATCGCCTTCGGCCCATGATGAGCCGCTTTTGTCGGATGGGTCGGTTCATTACGTGGGCCAGCCGCTGTTCCTGGTCGCCGCGCAGTCGCATTTGGCCGCGCGCAAGGCGGCGCGATTGGCGCGGGTCGAATATGCCGAAGACACGCCAATCCTGAGCATCGAGCAGGCTCTGGCCGCGGACAGCCGGTTCGAGGACGGGCCGCGGATTTATGAAAAGGGCGACGCGGATGCCGCAATAGAGACGGCAGAGCATCAGATCGAAGGTGTTCTGGAACTGGGCGGGCAGGAGCATTTTTATCTTGAAGGGCAAGCGGCCCTGGTTTTGCCGCAAGAGGATGGGGACATGGTTGTTCAGTCCTCGACCCAGCATCCCACCGAGATACAGCACAAAGTGGCCGACGCGTTGGGGCGGCCGATGCACAGTGTCCGTGTCGAGACGCGGCGCATGGGCGGCGGGTTTGGCGGCAAGGAAAGCCAGGGCAACGCTCTGGCGGTAGCCTGTGCCGTGGCAGCCCGCGCAACCGGGCGGGCCTGCTCCATGCGCTATGACCGGGATGACGACATGGTCATAACGGGAAAACGACATGATTTCCGCATTTCCTATCGCGCGGGTTTTGATGGCGAGGGCCGTGTGCAGGGGGTGTCCTTTGTGCAGTATACGCGCTGTGGCTGGGCGATGGATCTGTCGTTGCCGGTTGCGGATCGTGCCATGCTGCATGCGGACAACGCCTATCTGTTGCCCAATGCGCGGATCGAGAGCCACCGGCTGAGGACCAACACACAGTCTGCCACCGCCTATCGCGGCTTTGGGGGGCCACAGGGGGCGGTCGGGATCGAGAGGGTGATGGATCATATTGCGCATCGCCTGGCGTTGGATCCGGTCGAAGTGCGGCGCAGGAACTATTATGCAGTGTGCGAAAGCGATTTTTCGGCGAAAAATCGGGGCCAGGGTGCGCCTGACAATACAACGCCTTATGGCATGGTGGTCGAAGATTTCGAACTGCATGGCATGACCGATGCGTTGCTGACGTCGTCAGACTATGCGGCGCGCCGGGCGGCTGTGGCGGAGTGGAATGCGAACAATCCGATCATCAAAAAGGGAATTGCCTTTGCCCCGGTCAAATTTGGTATTTCCTTTACGCTGACGCATCTCAATCAGGCGGGGGCGTTGGTCCATGTGTATCAGGATGGCTCGATCCATCTGAACCATGGCGGAACGGAAATGGGGCAGGGCCTGAACCAAAAGATCGCGCAGGTGGCGGCGTCTCGGTTCGGGGTGCCGATGGAGCGGGTGAAGATCACGGCGACGGACACTGGCAAAGTGCCCAATACCTCTGCGACGGCGGCCTCTTCGGGCAGTGATCTGAACGGGATGGCCGTTCAGGCGGCCTGTGACACGATCCGCGACCGGATTGCCGAATTTCTGGGAGAGCGTCATCAGCAACCAGCCAGCGCTGTGCTGTTCGATCAGGATGCAGTAACGGTTGGCACCAGTCGCTATGGATTTGCCGAGGCTGCGGCGCTGGCCTATCAAAACCGGATCAGCCTCAGCGCCACGGGCTTTTACAAGACACCAAAGATTGAATGGGATCGGATCGCGGGCAAAGGGCGGCCATTTTTCTATTTTGCCTATGGCTGTTCAGTGACCGAAGTTGCGGTGGATACGCTCACGGGTGAGAACCGGATTCTGCGGACCGATATTCTGCATGATGCGGGTGCATCGCTGAATCCGGCCTTGGATATCGGCCAGGTCGAGGGCGGCTATGTGCAGGGCGCGGGCTGGCTGACAACTGAGGAACTGGTTTGGGATGATGCAGGCCGGCTGCGCACCCATGCGCCATCGACCTACAAGATTCCGGCCTGTTCGGACCGCCCCGATGTGTTCAATGTTGCGCTGTGGAATGCGGAAAACCGGGAAGAGACGATTTATCGCTCCAAGGCTGTGGGTGAGCCGCCCTTTGTCCTGGGGGTTTCGGCCTGGTTGGCCTTGTCGGATGCAATTTCGGCCTGCGGGGCCGCCTATCCCTGCCTGGACGCCCCGGCTACTGCACAAGAGGTCTGGAGCAAGGTGCAACAGGTGCGCGATGGGGTTTGATCTGGACGCATTGCGATTGGCGGTGCAGGCACATGGCCGCGTCGCACGTGTGGTTGTCGCTGATATCCGCGGGTCAGTGCCGCGGGAAGTCGGGGCCTCGATGCTGGTCTGGTCCAATGGGCAAAACGGGACGATTGGCGGGGGCGCATTGGAACATGAAGCGGCGCAGAATGCCCGTGCGGGGGCAAGCGGGCTGTCGCGCCATGCCTTGGGACCGGATCTGGGCCAATGTTGTGGCGGCGCGGTGACATTGTTGAGCGAGCAGTTTGAGATGCATCGTCTTGAACAGTGCTGCGAGCAGATTGCCGGGGCGGCCTATGCGCGTCCGACGGTTGCGTCGTATGGAACGGATGTGTCGGATACAGAAAACCTCGCCCCGCTGGCTGTGCGGCGGGTTTTGAAAGAGGCGCGCGGCCAGGGGGTTCTGCCCGAGCCGCAGCTGATGGATGGGTGGATGGTGGAGCCTTTGCGCCCCAACAGCCGCCCGCTTTGGGTTTGGGGTGCGGGTCATGTCGGACGGGCGATGGTGGCGGTTCTTGCACCCTTGGACGGGTTCGAGATCACCTGGATCGATACAGCGCCGGATCGGTTCCCCGAGGAGGTTCCGGCGGGGGTGACTGTTGTGCCTGCGGAGTCTCCGGCGGATCTGGCAGATTATGCGCCGGTGGATGCGGCGCATCTGATCGTGACGTTTTCGCATACGCTGGATCTGGAAATCTGCCACCGTTTGCTGATGCGTGGGTTTGATTTTGCCGGGTTGATCGGATCGAAAACCAAATGGGCGCGATTCCGGTCGCGATTGGCAGCCCTGGGTCACGGCCCGGCCCGGATCGGGCAGATCACCTGCCCGATTGGCGACCCGGCATTGGGAAAACAGCCTCAGGCCATAGCAATTGGCGTAGCGGCGCGGCTTTTGACTGGTTACGGTCAGGCCCTCAGGACAGACAAGGAAATCAGGGTGTGAGCGAACTTCTTCTGCGGATCGAGAAGCTGACCAAAGCCTATCCCGGTGTGGTTGCCAACGACAGTGTATCCTTTGACATTCAGGTGGGCGAGGTTCACGCCTTGCTGGGCGAAAACGGCGCGGGCAAATCCACTTTGGTCAAGATGATCTATGGTCTGGTCAAACCCGACAGCGGGCAGATGACCTTGCGGGGGGCTCCGTTTCAGCCTGCCGAGCCGCGCGCGGCGAGGGCGGATGGCATCGCCATGGTGTTTCAGCATTTTTCGCTGTTTGATGCGCTGAATGTGGCTGAGAATATTGCGCTGGGCATGGAGAATCCCCCCAAGATGCGGGATCTGGCTGACAGGATACGAGAGGTCAGCGAAACCTATGGTCTGCCGTTGGATCCCTTTCGCACAGTCGGTGATTTGTCAGCAGGAGAGCGTCAGCGCGTCGAAATCATCCGATGTTTGTTGCAGGATCCCAAGCTGCTGATCATGGATGAACCGACCTCGGTTCTGACTCCGCAAGAGGTGAAGATCCTTTTTGAAACGCTGGAAAAGCTGCGTTCCGAAGGCACCTCGATCCTTTATATCAGCCACAAGCTGGAAGAGATCCGCACCCTTTGCGATGCGGCGACGATCCTGCGATTGGGCAAGAATGTTGGTACATGTGTCCCGGCGGAAACCTCGGCCCGGGAGATGGCGGAATTGATGGTGGGCAGCACTCTGCAAACGCCAGAACGCGGGGATCGTCAGTTTGGCGAAGCGGCGTTGGAGATTTCGGACCTGTCGGCGCCGTCGCCGTCGGCCTTTGGCACATCGCTGAAATCGGTCCAGATGACTGTGCGCAAGGGCGAGATCCTGGGGATCGGGGGGGTTGCCGGGAACGGGCAGGACGAATTGCTGGGTGTGTTGTCGGGTGAAATCGCCACGGCACCGGACGCCGTGCGCCTGAATGGTGCGCCGATCGGGCGGCTGGGGCCCACACCGCGGCGGCGCCTGGGCCTGTTGGCCGCTCCGGAGGAACGTCTGGGGCATGCGGCTGCGCCGGATATGAGCCTGACTGAAAACGCATTGCTGACAGGGGCTGTACGCGAAAATCTGGCCTCTGGCGGGTTCTTGCGATGGGGCGCGACGCAGAGTTTTGCCGAACGCATTATCGAGGCTTTTGACGTGCGCACGCCGGGGCCGCAGAACGCGGCGCGGTCTTTGTCGGGGGGCAACCTGCAAAAGTTTGTGATCGGGCGCGAGGTTCTGCAGGACCCGGTCGTTCTGGTGGTGAACCAGCCCACCTGGGGCGTGGATGCCGCCGCGGCGGCTGCGATCCGGCAGGCATTGCTGGATCTGGCGGCCAAGGGCGCTGCCGTTGTCTGCATCAGCCAGGATCTGGATGAATTGATGGAAATCTCGGACAGTTTTGCTGCTCTGAACGAAGGCCGGTTAAGCCCGCCGCGCGATACCCATGGTCTGACCGTGGACGAAATCGGGTTGATGATGGGCGGTGCCCACGGAATGGAGGTGGCCCATGTTTGACCCGGTGAAGCAAAAGGGTTTTGCAAGCGGCAACCTGCACAAGGAGGCCACTGTATGATCCGGCTGGAAAAACGGCCACAGCCCTCGCGGGCCTGGTCCATGGCCACGCCGCTGGTGGCGGTTTTGGCGACGATGATCTTTGGCGGGGCGCTGTTTGGCATTTTGGGCACCAACCCTTTTGCCGCCATCCGCACGATCTTTTTCGAGCCGCTGTTTGGGGAGTTCTCGTTCTACTACCGTCCGCAATTGCTGGTCAAAGGCGCGCCGCTTGTGTTGATCGCCATCGGCCTGTCGCTGGGGTTCAAGGCGGGTATCTGGAACATTGGGGCCGAGGGACAGTACATCATGGGGGCGCTGGTCGGGGCTGGAATCGGGCTGGCCTTTTATCCGATGGAGGCGTGGTTCATTCTGCCATTGATGGTGCTGGGGGGCGCGCTGGGCGGGTTTGCCTGGGCGATGATCCCTGCATTATTGAAGACCCGCTTTGGCACGAACGAAATCCTGGTGTCACTGATGCTGGTCTATGTCGCCGAGCAGTTTCTGGCCTCCATGTCTCTGGGTCTGCTGAAAAACCCGGATGGCTTTGGGTTCCCGGGCAGTCGCAACCTGCAAGAATACCCTTCGGCGCATAATGCAGAGCTGATCGCCGGCACAGGTGCGCATCTGGGTGTGGTCGCGGCGCTGATTGCCGTGATCTTTGCCTATGTTTTACTGAACCGGCACATGCTGGGCTATCAGATCCGCCTGACCGGAGAAGCCCCGCGCGCTGCACGGTTTTCCGGGGTGCGTCCGACCCGTGTGATCCTGTTTTGTCTGGGCACTTCCGGCGCCCTGGCGGGGTTGGCGGGCCTGTTCGAAGTGTCCGGGCCTTCGGGGCAGGTCAGTATTGATTTCAATGCAGGCTATGGGTTCACCGCCATTATCGTTGCCTTTCTGGGCCGACTGCATCCCGTTGGCATCCTGCTGGCGGGCGGATTGATGGCGTTGACCTATATCGGTGGAGAGATCGCGCAGGGCCAGCTGGGTTTGCCGGCTGCGGCGGTTCAGGTGTTCCAGGGAATGCTGCTTTTCTTCTTGTTGGCGCTTGACCTGCTGACCAATTACCGTATCCGGCTGACTATGGGTGAGGTGGCGTAATGGATCTTTCTGCAATCAATCCTGTCCTGCTGATCGCGTCGCTTATGGTGGCCGCGACGCCTCTGTTGTTGGCCGCAATCGGAGAGTTGGTGGTCGAGCGCGCCGGGGTGCTGAACCTGGGTGTCGAAGGCATGATGATCGTTGGTGCGATCAGCGGCTTTGCCATTGCGGTTGAAACCGGATCCCCCTGGCTTGGGTTCCTGGCCGCTGCGGTGGGTGGGGCTGTGTTGTCTTTGTTGTTTGTGTTTCTGACACAATATGCCCTGGCAAATCAGGTGGCCTCGGGGCTGGCGCTGACGTTGTTCGGTTTGGGGATCTCCTCGCTCATGGGGCAGAGCTATGTCGGGCTCAAACCGCCATCGACGGGCGAGGTGCATATTCCCCTGCTCAGCGACATTCCGGTGCTGGGGCCGATGTTGTTCAGCCATGATCCCGTGCTCTATTTCGGTTTGCTGCTGGTGGCAGTGGTTTGGGCGGTGTTGAAATTCACCCGCGTCGGGCTGGTGCTGCGCGCGGTCGGAGAGAACCACGACGCGGCCCATGCGCTGGGTTACAAGGTGGTGCGGGTGCGCACGCTGGCGATCCTGTTTGGTGGGGCCTGCGCCGGGATCGGGGGCGCTTACATCAGCCTGATCCGGGTGCCGCAATGGACCGAAGGCATGACCGCCGGGATCGGCTGGATCGCTCTGGCGCTGGTGGTGTTTGCCAGTTGGAAACCCTGGCGTGCGCTGATCGGTGCCTACCTGTTTGGCGGCATCACCGTTTTGCAACTGAACCTGCAAGCCGCTGGCCTGGCCGTTCCGGTCGAGTATCTGGCGATGTCGCCTTATGTCATAACCATCGTGGTCCTGGTCATCCTGTCGGCTGACAAGAGCCGCGCGCCTGCCTCTTTGGGCCGCATTTTCCACGCGTCGAGCTGATACATGGGTTTGACCCGCGCACGCATACACCGGATCATGGAAGGCGAAGACCCGCGGTTCGGTGCGTGGGTCGAAAGGCTGGTGATCGCGCTGATTGTTGTGTCAGTGCTGGTCGTGACGCTGGAGTCGGTCCCCGAGATGAAAGCGGCCTATGGCGCGCTGTTCGCCCGGCTGGAGTTGGCCATGGTGGTCATCTTTATGTTGGAGTTTGTGATCCGGGCCGCGTGCCACCCCAAGCCGCGCGAGTATATCTTCAGCTTTTGGGGGCTGATCGACATGTTGTCGTTCCTGCCTGCGATTGTTTTTCTGGCGCCGGATCTGTTGGCGCTGCGCAGCTTGCGGTTGTTCCGGTTGATCCGATTGTTCAAGCTCTTGCGGATCGGGCGCGCCTTTGATCGGCTGATCACGGCCTTTCGCGAGATTCGAGACGAGCTGATCGTCTTGTTGTTGTTCGCGATCGTGTCGCTGTTTTTGTCGGCGGTCGGGATTTATCTGTTCGAGCAAGACGCCCAGCCCGAAAATTTCGGGTCGATTCCCTCCTCGCTGTGGTGGGCAATCGCGACATTGACGACAGTGGGCTATGGCGATGTATACCCTGTCACCACCGGTGGGCGTATATTCACGGGGTTTGTGGTGCTGATCGGGTTGGGTTTGGTGGCAACGCCTGCCGGACTGGTGGCCTCGGCGCTGACGGCTGAAGATGACAAAGACCCTGATCCGGATGCGCAGGATGCGCCCGGACCAGATGAAGATGACGATTCAAAAAAAACGAAAGGGATGGATCATGAAACTTAGAACTCTGCTCACCAGCGCTGCGATGGTGCTGGGGCTGGCGACCGGCGCGATTGCGGATGACAAGGTCAAGGTTGGCTTTGTCTTTGTTGGCCCCGTTGGGGATGGCGGCTGGACCTACGAACACAACGAGGGCCGCCTGGCTGTCGAAGAAGAGTTCGGCGACAAGGTCGAGACCGTCTATGTGGAAAACGTTGCCGAAGGCCCTGATGCCGAGCGGGTGATGACCCAGATGGCGCTGGAAGGCGCGGATCTGATCTTTACCACATCGTTTGGCTATATGGATGCGACGATCAGCGTGGCCAAGAAGTTCCCGAAAGTGAAGTTTGAGCACGCGACCGGGTACAAGACCTCTGACAACGTGGGCGTCTATTCCGCACGGTTCTACGAAGGGCGCGCGGTTCAGGGGCATATTGCCGGCAAGATGACCAAGACCAATACAATCGGTTACATCGCCTCGTTCCCGATCCCAGAAGTGATCCGTGGCATCAACTCTGCCTATATTCACGCCAAGAAGGTGAACCCGGATGTGACGTTCAAGATCATCTGGGCTTACACCTGGTTTGATCCAGCCAAAGAGGCTGACGCGGCCAAGGCGTTGATCGAGCAGGGTGCGGATGTGATCTTGCAGCACACGGATTCGACCGCACCGCAGGCTGCGGCGCAAGAGGCCGGCAATGTCATCACCTTTGGGCAGGCCTCGGATATGGCGCAATATGCGCCGATGCCGCGTGTCAGCTCTATCATCGACAACTGGGCGCCTTACTATATCGAGCGTACCAAGGCTGTGATTGATGGCACCTGGGCCAGCGACAACACCTGGGATGGGATCTCGACCGGGATGGTCAAGATCGGTGAGATTTCCGATGCGGTTCCTGCGGATGTGAAGGCCGAAGCGATGGCGATGGCTGAGGCGATTGGCGCTGGCGAATACTTCCCCTTCACCGGTCCGTTGAAAAAGCAGGATGGCAGCGACTGGCTGGCAGAGGGCGAGACAGCGGATGACGGCACTCTGGCGGGTATGAACTTCTATGTTGAAGGCATCGAAGGCGACATTCCAAACTAAGCGGTTCCACTGAACCGGTGAAAGGGCTCTGCGATGCGGGGCCCTTTTTTTGTGGGCTGGCCGGGTGTCCCCCCTTTTCAGTTGCGGCGGATCGGGGCAGGGTCTGACAGCGGGTGCTGATTTGGAGGCGGGGATGCGGATATCGGAAATTGTGGATACGGATCGCCATCCGATGGCGGATCCGGAATTCGGGGCGCGCTGTGGCGAGCGGTTGAACCGGGATGGGGTGCTGGTGCTGGCGGATTTCATTCGCGCCCCGGCTCTGGCCGAGATGCGGGCCGAGGCGGAAGCGGGGCGGTCGCGGGCTTATTTCTGTGCGCAGGATCATTCGGTCTATCTGAGCCCGCCGGACCCGGCCTATCCGTCGGATCACGCGCGGAACCGGACGGTGGTTTCCTCCAAGGGGTGTATTTGTGATGACGTGATCGCGGCGCAATCGCCGCTGCGGTCCTTGTATGACGATCCGGGATTTCGCGGCTTTGTTCGGGCCGCGACCGGGGAGGCGGAGTTGCATCCCTATGCGGATCCGTTGTCTTCGATCAATATTCACTATGCCGGGCGGGGGCAGGAGTTGGGCTGGCATTTTGACAACTCCTCTTTCGCGATCACCCTGTTGATTCAGAAACCTGAGGCGGGGGGGCGGTTTGAATACATCAAGGATCTGCGAAATGCCCAGGCGGATGAGATGAATTTCGGCGGGGTCGCGGCCCTGTTGGATGGAGAGACGGAGCCGGATGTTTTGACGATGGATCCGGGGACTTTGGTGCTGTTTCGCGGGCGAAATTCGATCCATCGGGTGAGCCCGAACGAGAGCGATCGGGACCGGATTCTGGCGGTGCTGGCCTATAACTCTGAAGCGGGTGTTTCGCTGAGTGAAAGCGCGAGAATGACCTTTTACGGGCGATTGTCCTAGCTGGGACATGGGGTCATGTATTTGATATAAATAATAATCCACTCAGGACGGCTCTGGGACAGGAGCGGATTTTGCCTGTATCAGGACCGTTGGGCAAAGAAGCGGGCGATGATGAAAAACGCCCCCGTCAGCAGCAGCGGCAGAAGCATGATCTTGAACAGGAAGACGGCCAGGATCGCGATATAGCTGCCGATCAGATCGTCGGCGCTGTCAAAGATGTTGCCGGCCATTTTGCGGTAGTCTTCGGCCGTTTCCACCACCTGCCACAGCCCGCCGTCCGTGTCGGTCTGATCGACCGCGATGGGGGCGGTGATTTCGCTGATCACGGCGTTATTCTCGGCCCAGACCTGCTGGGTCAGACGGTCAGCGAGCAGGGAAGACAGCAGGAAAGCCAGCGGCAGGGCAATCGCCAGAAAGGCGCCGTACCAGGTGAGCTGGCGGGCCATGACGACGATGATATCCTGCCTCCCGATCAGCCGGTCCAGAATCCACAGCCCCAGCGCCAGACAGATCAGCCCCGCGCCCACAGCCGAGACCGGCCCCATGGCCACGGTCAGCAGCCCTGTCACCACCATGGTGGTAAAGACAAGCGAGGCGATGCGTTCGATTGTGTCGTCTATCGGCTCCAGCGTCTTGAGCGGTTGCACCGTCCCCGAGACGACGAGCGCGCCGCCGACTTCGACCTCCTGCGCGGCCGAGAGAAAGGCGTTTACGGTGCGCAAGGATACGTAGATGCCGGCGCTGGCGACGGCGACGGACTGGGCATAGGCCTGGGCGCGTTGGTTGAGCGGGTTTTGCCCATGAAAAAGGGCCGCAACCAAGGCGGCGGCCCCCAGAAGGATCAGCAATATGATCGGGCTACGGCCCTGATCGGCTGGTTCAACCGTCTTTTCGGATGACCTCGTTCTTTGGGTCATAGGGGCTGTCCTCGACGATTTCGGCGTCCCATAGGCGGTTTTGCATTTTGACCTGCAATTTTTGACCCGGGACGGCCAGTTCGGGAGAGACATATCCCATTCCGATGGATTTGCCAAAGGCTACGGAATAGCCGCCAGAGGTGAGGCGGCCGACCTTTGTGTCGTCCAGATAGAGCGCTTCGCGGCCCCATGGGTCGGCGTCCTCGGGGCCGTCGATCAGCAGGGTGACGCATTTGGAGCGGATGCCGATGGCCTGCATCTGGTCCTTGCCGTGGAAGTCCTTGGACAGGTCGACAAAGCGGGGCAGATCGGCCTCGAGCGGGGTGGCGTCGCGGCCCAGTTCGGTGCCGAAGGCGCGGTAGGATTTTTCCTGGCGCAGCCAGTTCTGGGCGCGGGCGCCGACCAGTTTCATGCCGTGCGGCTCTCCGGCGGCGAGCAATTGATCCCAGAGGTAGTTTTGCATTTCGATGGGGTGGTGCAGTTCCCAGCCCAATTCGCCGGTATAGGCGACGCGGATGGCGCGGACCGGGCACATCTTGAGCTCGATGTTGCGGCAGGTGAGCCAGGGGAAGCGTTTGTTGGAGAGCACGGTTTCCGGGTCTGCGTCGCGCACCAATGTGTTCAGCACGTCGCGCGATTTCGGCCCGGCGATGGCAAAGACACCCCATTGGGTGGTGACGTCCTGGACGCCGACCCAGTCACCCTGGCGGGTTGCGTTCCAGTCTTCGAGCGCCTTGAGCAGGTAGTCCTGGTCATAGGCGGTCCAGGCACCGGCAGAGACGAGGTAGTATTCGTGTTCGGCCAGGCGGACGATGGTGTATTCCGTGCGGGTGGTGCCGGCGGCGGTCAGCGCATAGGTGAGGTTGATGCGGCCGATCTTGGGCAGTTTGTTGCAGGTGAACCAGTCCAGAAAGGCGGTGGAGCCGGGGCCATAGACGCTGTGTTTGGTAAAGGCGGTGGCATCGACGAGGCCGACGCCCTGGCGGATCGCTTTGGCCTCGTCCACGGCATATTGCCACCATGCGCCGCGGCGGAACGAGCGGGAGTCGTGGTCAAAGGATGCGGGCGCGTCGAGGGGGCCGTAGTAGTTGGGGCGTTCCCATCCGTTGACCTGGCCGAACTGGGCGCCGAGCGCCTTTTGGCGGTCATAGGCCGGGGCGGTGCGCAGGGGGCGGGCGGCCTCGCGTTCTTCGTCCGGGTGGTGGAGGATGAAGACGTGTTCGTAGCATTCCTCGTTCTTGCGGGCGGCGTATTCGGTTGTCATCCAGGACCCGTAGCGTTTGGGGTCGAGGCTGGCCATGTCGATTTCGGCTTCGCCCTGGACCATCATCTGGGCCAGGTAATAGCCGGTGCCACCGGCGGCGGTGATGCCAAAGGAGAAGCCCTCGGCCAGCCACATGTTGCGCAGGCCCGGGGCCGGGCCGACCAGCGGGTTGCCGTCGGGGGTGTAGCAGATGGGGCCGTTGAAATCGTCCTTGAGGCCGACGGTTTCGGAGGAGGGCAGGCGGTGGATCATCGACATGTATTCCGCCTCGATGCGTTCCAGGTCCAATGGGAACAGGTCTGCGCGGAAGGTGTCGGGCACGTTGTATTCAAAGCGGGCGGGCGCGTTGCGCTCGTAGGGGCCGAGGATCCAGCCGCCGCGTTCTTCGCGGACGTACCATTTGGCGTCTGCGTCGCGCAGAACCGGGTGTTCCGCGTGGGTTTCGCGGTAGGCGACGAGCGCCGGGTCGGGTTCGGTGACGATGAACTGATGTTCGACGGGGATGGCGGGGATCTTGATCCCCAGCATGCGGGCGGTGCGTTGGGCGTGGTTGCCCGTTGCGGTGACCACATGTTCGGCGGTGATGGTGGCCTGTTCGTCCGAGGGCACCAGGTTGCCGCCTTTTTCGACCATTTTGGTGACGGTGACCTGCCATTCGGAGCCTGTCCAGGCGTAGCCGTCGACCTGCCATTTGCGTTCGATCGTGACGCCGCGCTGGCGGGCGCCTTTGGCCATGGCCATGGTCACGTCGGCGGGGTTTATGTAGCCGTCGGTGGGGTGGTAGATGGCGCCTTCGAGGTCTTCGGTGCGCACCAGTGGCCAGCGGTCCTTGATCTGGGCCGGGCTGAGCCATTCGTAGGGCACGCCGCAGGTTTCGGCGGTAGAGGCGTAGAGCATGTATTCGTCCATGCGGGCCTTGTTCTGGGCCATGCGCAGGTTGCCGACAACAGAGAAGCCGGCGTTGAGGCCGGTTTCGGCCTCGAGCTGTTTGTAGAACTCGACCGAGTATTGGTGGATATGGGTTGTGGCGTAGCCCATGTTGAACAGGGGCAGCAGACCGGCGGCGTGCCAGGTGGAGCCTGAGGTCAGCTCGTCCCGTTCGAGGAGCATGACGTCCTCCCAGCCCGCGCGGGCCAGGTGATAGGCGATTGATGTGCCGACGGCGCCGCCGCCGACGACCAAAGCTTTGACATGGGTTTTCATGGGGGCCTCCGGACCGGACTCGCTTCGCTTGGGGGTGTTATGCCTGTGCGGGGGGGGCGCGGCCCAGCCGATCCGACCGGATATGGGGGGAAAGCGACCTTATGGCGCGTTCGGTTGACGCAGTGGACTACGCAACGTTGTGATTGACGGTTGGGGGGCGGGGCCAACAAGGTTCGGGCATTGGTGGCGGCTGTGTCTGGCTGCCACAGGGAGGGGGACGTTTTGGCGGACAAGCTGCGTATTGGTGGGGCCAGCGGGTTTTGGGGAGAGACGTCAATGTCGACGCCCCAATTGCTGGCGGTGGAGGGGCTGGATGTGCTCGTCTACGATTATCTGGCTGAAATCACGATGTCTATTCTGGCGCGGGCGCGGATGAAGGATCCGCAGGCCGGCTATGCGCTGGACTTTGTCACGGATGTCATGGCGGGCAATCTGGAGGAGATTGCGGCCAAGGGCGTCAAGGTGTT
Source organism: Marinibacterium sp. (assembly GCA_034670145.1). Taxonomy (GTDB): domain Bacteria; phylum Pseudomonadota; class Alphaproteobacteria; order Rhodobacterales; family Rhodobacteraceae; genus HXMU1420-2. Next base: position 35,122 of record JAXMOA010000001.1, on the reverse strand, counting down.
GTCCAATGCCGGGGGCGTCAACCCGGCGGCCTGCGGTGCGGCGCTGCAAGCCTTGGTCGCGCAGAAGGGGCTGGCGCTGAAGGTGGCTGTGGTCGAGGGGGACGACCTGTTGGCGCGGGCGGCGGAGTTTGGCGATCTGAGCGAGATGTTCTCGGGCGCGCAGATGCCGGAGGCGCAAAAGCTGGCCTCGATGAACGCCTATATCGGCGCCGGGCCGATTGTGGCGGCCTTGCAGGGGGGCGCCGATATTGTCGTGACCGGGCGTTGTGTGGACAGTGCCCTGACTCTGGCGGCGGCGATGCATGCGTTCAACTGGGGCGCGGGCGCCCATGACCTGCTGGCGATGGGGTCGCTGGCGGGGCATTTGCTGGAATGCGGCCCGCAGTCGACGGGTGGCAATTTTACGGATTGGGCCGCGGCGGGCGATATCGCCGGGATCGGCTATCCGGTGGCCGAGATCGCGGCGGATGGCAGTTTTGTCATTTGCAAGCCCGAGGGCACAGGCGGCACGGTCTCGGTGGCGGCAGTGGCCGAGCAGATGCTCTATGAAATCGGTGATCCGCAGGCCTATGAGTTGCCGGATGTGATTTGCGATTTTTCACAGGTGACAATGACGGCGGATGGCCCGGACCGGGTGCGTGTCGCGGGCGCGACCGGGCGGGCGCCAAGCGGGCGGCTGAAGGTGTCGGCCACCTGGATGGATGGGTTTCGCGCCGGTCAGGTGGTGCAGTTCAACGGCATGAATGCGCGCGCCAAGGCCGAATCCTATGCCCGCGCGGCGCTGGACCGGGCGCGGGCGGCCCTGAAGGCGCGCGGGGCACCGGATTATCGCGAGACCTGTATCGAGACCTTTGGTGGGCGTCCTGGCGAGGGGGCCTATGAGGAAATCGCGCTCAAAGTGGCGGTGCGTCATGACGATGCCCGCGCGGTTGGGGTGTTTTTGAAAGAGTTCATTGGCGGCGCTTTGGCGACGCCGCCGGGTTTGCATTTCTTTACGGGGGCCGGGCGGGCCAAGCCTTCGCCGGTGGTGGCGTTGTTTTCCTGCTTGGTGGATGCGGATCAGGTGGCGCTGCGGGTCACGGTCGAGGGCGCGGATATCGGCTATGCTCCGGTTGCGCCGGTGACGGGGGCTGATGACGGTCTGACCGCGCGGCCGGTGCCGCCGGATGTGCCGGCGTTTCAGGGGGCATTGGTTGAGCGCCCGCTGGAGGCCTTTGCCTGGGCGCGTTCGGGCGACAAGGGCGACAAGGCCAATATCGGCGTGATCGCCCGCGAGGCCGTGTTTCTGCCCTGGATCTGGGCCAGCCTGACCCCCGAGGCGGTGCGCGCCTGTTTTGGCGATCTGGTGGAGGGTCAGGTGGACCGGTTCTACTTGCCGGGCACGCGGTCGATGAACCTGTTGATGCATGAGGCCCTGGGCGGGGGCGGCATTGCCAGTCTGCGCAATGATGCGCAGGCCAAGGCTTATGCGCAGCGGTTGCTGGCGATGCCGGTAAAGGTGCCGGCGGGGTTGTTGGGCCGGTTGTTGGACCGGGCACAGGGCGCGCCATGGATGGGATCGGAGGAGGACAGGTCATGAAAACAGCACTATGTGAGCAGTTGGGGATCGAATTTCCGCTTTTTGCGTTTTCGCATTGTCGGGATGTGGTGGCGGCGGTCAGCCGGGCCGGGGGCATGGGGATATTCGGGGCGGTGAAATACACGCCCGAGGAATTGCGTCAGGAGCTGGGGTGGATTGACGCGCATTGCGGGGGCAAACCCTATGGCGTTGATCTGATCGTGCCCAACAAGATGGAAGGCAAGGGTCAGGGGATGACCCGGGACCAGCTGGTCGGGGCGGTTCCACCGACGCATCGGGATTTCGTGGATGGGGTGTTGGCGGCCAACGGGCTGGATCCGGCGGATGCGGGCGACCGGGACGCTGCCGTGCAATTCGCGCTGAACCTGGACGAGATCGGGGCGGATGCGATGTTGGATGTGGCGTTTTCCTTTCCGATCGGGTTGATCGCCAATGCGCTGGGCACGCCGCCTGCGGTGATGATGGAACGCGCCCGCGCGGCGGGGGTGCCGGTGGCGGCGCTGGTGGGCTCCAAGGGGCATGCCATGGCGCAATTGCAGGCGGGGGTGGACATTCTGGTCGCCGCCGGAGGCGAGGCCGGCGGCCATTGTGGCGAGGTTGCGACGATGGTTCTGGTGCCCGAGGTCGTCTCGGTCGCCGGGGACACGCCGGTTCTGGCGGCGGGCGGTATTGTCACGGGTGGCCAGATGGCGGCTGCGATGGCGATGGGGGCGGCCGGGGCGTGGTGCGGCTCGGTCTGGTTGACGACGGCCGAGGCAGAGCCTGCGCAGGTGATCAAGGACAAGATGCTGGCGGCGAGCTCGGCTGATACGGTGCGGTCGCGGTCGCGCACGGGCAAGCCGTCGCGCCAGCTGCGCTCGGTCTGGACGGATGCCTGGGAGCGCGGCGGGCCAGCGCCTTTGCCGATGCCCTTGCAGTCGATGGTGGCCGAGCCGGTGTTGCAGCGGATCGAGGTGCTGGCCGAAGGGGGGCATGACGGGGCGGCGCAGCTGGCGACCTATTGGGTCGGGCAGGGCGTCGGATTGATGAACCAGGCGATGTCGGCGACGGCGGTGGTGCAGGGGTTCAAGGAAGATTACCTGACCGCAGTCGAGCGGTTGATGGCAACGGTGGAGGCATGAGGATGCAACAGGCACTGGATTTTGTGGCCGAAAGCGAGGCGCTGGCGGCGGTGCTGGCGGATCTGCCAGAGGCGGCCTGGGATCAGGCAACGCAGTTCAAGGGGTGGACGCTGAACGATGTGATCGTGCATCTGCATTTCTGGAACCGGGCGGCGGATATGTCACTTGTGGCGCCCGACGCCTTTGCAGAGCTGCTGGGCCGGGCTTTGGCGGGGATGAAAACCGGCATGCGCGGGTTCGAAAATGCCGAGATCCCGCTGCGTGGGCCAGCCTTGTTTGCGGCCTGGCAGGCGCAGGTGCAGCACATGGGGCCGCGCTGGGCGGCGGCAGATCCCAAGGCACGGGTGAAATGGGCCGGTCCGGACATGTCCGTGCGCTCCTCGATCACGGCGCGGCAGATGGAGACCTGGGCCCATGGGCAGGAGGTGTTCGATCTGCTGGGCGTGGCGCGCCAGGATACGGATCGGATCAAGAATATTGTGGTGCTGGGGGTGAATACATTCGGCTGGTCGCACAAGGTGCACGCCATGCCCGTCCCCGAACAGGTGCCCCTGCTGAAACTCACAGCGCCCTCCGGGGCCATCTGGACGTTTGGCGAAGACCCGGACAATCGCATCACCGGCGCGGCGACAGAATTTGCGCAGGTGGTCACACAGACGCGCAATATCGCCGATACCGAACTGGAGGTCGTGGGACCGGTGGCGACAGGATGGATGGCGCGCGCCCAATGTTTCGCCGGCGGCCCCGAAACCCCGCCCGCCAAAGGCGCGCGCCACCTGACAAAAGGCTGACAAATAACATAAAAACCAGAGGGCGCGCCAACCGAAAAAAACGCGCCCGCCTGCTTCTTTTTGGGAAAAATACTCTGGGGGTTTGGGGGTGAAACCCCCAACGATGACCCAAGCCGGCCGAACCGATCCAAAAAAGAAAGGGCCGCGCAGATCACGTCTGCGCGGCCCTCGATCTGTCAAAGCCCGGATCAGTTGCCCATGTTCAGACTGTCAACTTCGCCGATCACGGTCCAGGAGCCATCCTGGATCTGCGAGATATAGACCATGGAGGATCCCAGATGGTCCGCGCCGATATCCGCCGGACCACCAAGGATCACATCGTCATAAGACAGCTGCTCGGCCGCCGCGATAAAGCTGTCGACCGTCAGGTCAGGGCCTGCGGCCTCCAGTGCGCGCACCATGGCTTCCGCGCCCGAGCGGCCCAGCAGCGCGCCGGTTCCGGGGAAGCTTTCGCCTGTGGCTTCGGTGTAGGATTTGATCCAGGCGGCGACTTCGGGCACGCCGGCGCGGGCCTCCAGATCAGACCAGCCTGCGGCGGCGAACATGCCGTCGGTCACGCCACCGGGCACCTTGGCAATCGCGGTGTGGAAGGCGGCAGAAGAACCAAGGAACTTGACGTCTGTCCACCCCAGCTTTTTGGCGGTGGCGACAGCGGTGATCACGCCGCGCAGCGACAGCGCGACCGGGATCAGGTCACAGCCCGCGCCCTTGAGCTTGGTCAGCGCGCCGACAAAATCGCTTTCGTCCGGCTTGTGGGTGGTTTCGGCGGCATAGGTCATGCCCAAAGCTTCGGCCTCATCCTTGGCACCGAGCGCGATTTCCTGACCAAAGTCCGAGGCGATATACATCGGGCAGATGGTGGTGGAGCCTTCGTTGTCGTGCATGTAGCGCACACCGGCGCGGATGCCGTCATAGTAAGAGGCAAATCCGACAAACTTCAGGCGGATCGGATCGTCCAGCATCTGCCGCGCGGCCGAGAGCGGGTTGAAATTGGGGATATCCTTGGCCTCTTGCAGTTTGAAGGCCGCGATGTTGTGTGGTGTGCCCAGGGCCATAAACATGGCAAAGATCTTGTCCCGGTTGATCAGCTTGTTGGCGGCCTGCACCGCTTTGGGCACCTGATAGCCGGTGTCTTCGACGATCAGTTTGATCTGGCGGCCATGCACCCCACCGGCGGCGTTCACCTCGTCAAAATAGAGCTGCGCGGCCTTCATGGCCGGCGCGCCAAAGGCGGCAAAAGGGCCGGAGAGGTCATTGTGGCTGCCCAGAACGATCTCGGTATCGGTCACGCCCTGCTGGGCCAGCGCCGGCAGCGCCGTCATGGCCCATGTGGATGCCGCCAGCGTCGCCGCGGCTGTCATTAGAAGTCTTTTCATTTCTGGTATCCTCCCTAGTGGATCTGGAACCGCGTCAAGCGGCGTACATACTGTCTATCAACGCCTTGTGTTTTTGCTCCACAAAGCTGCGTTTGAGCTTCATGGTTGGGGTAAGCTCATCGTCTTCGGCCGTCAGCAGGATGTCGATGAGACGGAAATCCTTGATCTGTTCCACCCGCGCGAATTCGGTGTTCACGGTGTCAATTTCGGTTTTGACCAGCTCTTGCACCTGTGGTGCCGCACAAAGCGATGCAAAGTCGGAGAAGGGAATCGCGCGATCCTGGGCGAATTTCTCGACGTTTTCCTGGTCGATCATCACCAGGCAGCTGAGGAATTTGCGTTTGTCGCCGATGATCACCGCATCCGCGATATAGGGCGAGAATTTCAGGCGACTTTCGATTTCGGCCGGGGTGATGTTTTTGCCGCCGGCGGTAATGATGATATCCTTGATCCGTCCGGTGATGGTCAGATTGCCATCATTGCCGATGCGTCCCACGTCACCGGTATGGAGCCAGCCATCGCGCAGCGTGTCTGCGGTTTTGTCCGGTTTGTTCCAATAGCCCTGAAACACATGGCCGCCGCGTACCAGGATCTCGCCCTCGTCCGATATGCGGACCTCGGTATGGGGCACCGGGCGGCCGACGGTGCCGATGGCATTTTCGTCGCGCATGTTGAACGTGGTCAGGCCCGAGGTTTCGGTGGCGCCGTAGCCTTCGAGCAGGGGGACGCCGATGGCGTAGAACCAGCGCAGCAGTTCCGGTGAGATCGGGGCCGCGCCCGAACCGCCACGGCGGATTCGGTCCATTCCCAGCATCCGGCGCAGGTTGCGCAGGACGGCAAATTCCCAGAACCGATAGCGGGCCATGATGGCGCCGGGGACGGGTTTGCCCTGTTCTTCGAGCTGTTGTTTCTGCATCCCGGTCTTGATCGCCTGATCCAGAGCCCAGCGCCCGATGGGCGTGGCCTCGGCGCGGGTGATCTGGATGCGGGAATAGATTTTCTCCCAGACGCGGGGCACGGCGATAAAGGTGTGCGGGCTGACCTCTTGCAGGTTGTCGAACACGGTTTCTGTGCTTTCGGCGAAATTGACCGTCACGCCGCTGGCCAGCTGGACATAGGTGGATGCGAGGCGTTCGAGGACGTGGCACAGGGGCAGGAAACAGAGCTGTTCATCCTGTTCGTAGACTTCGAGCACCGGCGTGGCGACGGCGATTTGAAAGATCAGATTGCCGTGGCTGATCATGGCGCCCTTTGGAGGGCCGGTTGTGCCGGAGGTATAAACCAGCATGGTGATGTCATCCGGCTGGGCCTTGGCAATTTCGTCTTCGAAGTGGTTGGGCGTGGTCTGATCGGCCTGTTGGCCCATTTCGATCAGCTGATCCAGAAAGATCACCATCGGATCGTCAAAATCGCGCAACCCGTCGCGTTCAAAGACGATGACCTTGACCAAGGTCGGCATCTGGTCCCGTACTTCGAGCCATTTGTCGAGCTGTTCGTCATTTTCCAGAAACAGGAAGGCGCTGCTGCTGTCATTGACCAGGTATTTCAGCTGATGGGCGCTGTCGGTGGTGTAGACGCCGCTGCAGATGCCGCCCATGGCGACGATGGCCATATCGGCATAGAGCCATTCGCGGCGGTCTTCGGACAGGATCGAGACCACCTGGCCGCGTTGTAGTCCCAGCTGGCCCAGGCCGAGGCCGATCCATTTGGCGTTGTTCCAGTAGTCTGTCCAGCTGTAGGATTTCCAGATGCCCAGGTCTTTTTCGCGGTGGGCGGTTTTGGGCCCGTAGTGTTTGCAGCGGGTCTGGAACAGTTGGGTTACGGTTGTGCAGCCGTCATAGACCGCTGGTCCAAGGGCATTCGGTGCCGCGCCATCTGGCATCTCTCGTGTCCTCCTTTGTTCCGTTTTCAGCGCCAGGTCTTGCGGCGTTTCCAACGTTTTTGTGCGCGCTGGGTTTCTCCGGTGACGCCCAGGTAGAATTCCTGAATGTCTTCGGAGGCCAGAAGTTTGTCAGCCTCGCCCGCCATCACGATACGGCCGATTTCGAGAACATAGCCGAAATCTGCGACGTTGAGGGCGACATTGGCGTTTTGTTCCACCAGCATCATGGTGACGCCCATTTCCTTGTTCAGGCGGCGGATGATGGTGAAGATTTCCTTGATCAGCAGCGGGGAGAGGCCCAGGCTGGGTTCGTCCAGCAGCATCACGCGGGGTTTGGTCATCAGGCCGCGGCCGATGGCCAGCATCTGTTGCTGCCCGCCCGACAGGGTGCCGGCCTGCTGGTCGCGCCGTTCGCCCAGGATCGGGAAATAGTCATAGACCATTTCGATATCAGAGGCGATGCCGGCGGTGTCCTTGCGGGTATAGGCGCCCATGTTGAGGTTTTCGGCCACGGTGAGGAAGGGGAAAACCTCGCGTCCTTCTGGGACATGGGCGATGCCAGAGCGGACGATGCGGTCCGGGTCCTGGCGTTGGATCGGTTTGCCATCCAGCAGGATGTCGCCTTTTTCGGGGTCCATGACGCCCGAGATGGTTTTGAGCAGGGTCGATTTGCCGGCGCCGTTGGCGCCGAGGATGGTGGCGATCTGGCCTTCCTGGACCTTCAGGCTGACGCCGCGCAGGGCCATGATGGGACCGTAGAAGGTTTCGAGGTTGTTGATTTCGAGGACGGTATTGGTCATGCGTCCTCCTCGACGCCAAGGTAGGCGGCGATGACGTCCGGGTGGCTTTGGACTTCGGCGGAGGTGCCGAAGGCCAGCGGTTTGCCGTCAGCCAGCGCCAGGACGCGGTCAGAGACCTGGCTGACCAGGCTCATGTCGTGTTCGACCATCAGGATGGTGATGCCGAGGTCTTTTTGCATGTCTTCGATCCAGAAGGCCATGTCCTGGGTTTCTTCGACAGAGAGGCCCGAGGCGGGTTCGTCCAGCAGGATCAGGCGCGGTTCAGAGGCGAGGCCGCGGGCGATCTCGACCACTTTGCGCACACCGTAGGGCAGGCCGGCGATGTATTTGTCGCGGTAGGGTTGCAGGTCGAGGAAGTCGATGACCTCTTCGGCCTTTTGGCGCATGGCGGATTCAGACTTGCGGGTGGAGGGCAGGAAAAACACATCCGAGAGCCAGTGCGATTTGCGCCGCGCGTGTTGGCCGACCAGCAGGTTGTGCATGACGGTGGAGTGTTCGAAGAGTTCGATGTTCTGAAAGGTGCGCGCGATGCCAAGGGCGGCGATTTCGTCCGGGCGGGCGTTGGTGATGTCCTGCCCGTCGAACGAGACGCTGCCGGAGGTGGCGTTGTAGATGCGGCTGATCAGGTTGAAGATGGTCGATTTCCCGGCGCCGTTCGGGCCAACGATGGTAAAGACTTCGCCGGGTTCGACATCAAAGCTGACATTGTCGACCGCCTTGACGCCACCAAAGGCGATAGAGAGGTCGCGCACGGATAGCAGGCTCATTTCATGCGCTCCGTTTTGAGGTAGGATTTCTGGCGGCGGAACATGTCCTTGCGGGCGAGGGGGAAGAGTTCGAGCCAGATGCGGATTTTGGTCCAGCGGCCATAGATGCCGAGGGGTTCGTAGATGATGAAGCCGACGATGATCATGGCAAAGATCGCGGTTTCCATGCCCGGGACGGTGGAATTGCCGGCGCCCAGGAAGCTGGAGATTTCCTGACGGACGGTGGCGATCACGACGGGCAGCAGGCCGACGACGATGGCGCCGAAATAGGCCCCGTGGATCGAGCCGAGGCCGCCGACGGTGACCATCAGCAGCAGCTGGATCGAGATCAGGATCAGGAAAGCTTCGTAGTTGAAAGCGGTCAGGTAATGCGCCAGCAGCGCCCCTGCCAGCCCGGTGACAAAGCAGGACAGGCCGAAGGACAGGGTTTTCATCGCCGAGACGTTGACGCCCATGGCGCGGGCGGACACTTCGCTGTCGCGGATGGCGGTAAAGGCGCGTCCGGTGGGCGAGCGCAGGATGTTCTTGTAACCGAGGGTGACCAGAACGACGATGATCAGGCAGAGCCAGTAGAAGCGGTCAGGATTGCCGTAGCGGTCGATCTCCATGCCGAAGATGTTGATGGCGGGGGTAAAGACGCCTTCGATGCCGCCGGTCCAGGGGGTGAGCAGGATGATGATATCCTCGGCCATAATGCCAAAGGCCATGGTGGCAATGGCCAGGTAGATGCCGCTCATCCGGATGGCGGGGATGGCGACAACGGCGCCAACGACTCCGGCAAACAGCCCCGCGAGCGGCAGGGAAAAGACAAAGGGCACGCCTGCGTTCAGCAGGATCACCTGCATATAGGCGCCACAGGCCAGAAAGGCTCCGTGGCCCAGGCTGGGCTGGCCGGTATGGCCTGCCAGGATCATCAGGCCCAGACCCGCGAGAATCCAGATCAGCACATAGGTGACCTCTCCGAGCAGGTATTCATCGAGCCAGAACGGAGCGGACAGGGCCGCCAGAAGCAGCAGGCCGTATTTGATGGCCTGGCGGCGGTCTTCGAAGAGGCGGATGTCCTGGGCGTAGTCTGTTTTGAAATGGATCCGCATCGGTCAGACCTTCTTTTGCTGGATCTGGGCGAACAGCCCGTTGGGCCGGAAGATCAACACAAGAAGCATGATCGCGTAGGGGGCGATCTGGCTGTAGCCCGGCGGCGCGTAGGCCTGGGCCATCGGTTCGACGATGCCGATGATCAGCCCGCCGAACACCGCCCCCGGCAGCGAGCCGAAGCCACCGATGACGGCGGCGGCAAACGCCTTGATCCCGAGCAGTCCCAGCGATGGGTCGATCGAGCCTTTGGACGCAAACAGCGTGCCTGCGACGGCGGCGGTCATGCCTGCGACGGCCCAGATCAGCGATGAGATGCGTTTGACGGGGATGCCCATATAGTATGCGGCCAGCTGGTTCTGGCTGGCGGCCTGCATGGCCAGGCCCAGCCGGGTGCGGGCGAAGAAGACATAGAGGATGCCGGTCAGCACCAGCGAGGCAACGATGACGAAGGCTTCGTCATAGCCCAGCACGACGCCGCCCATGTCCAGGGTTTTACCCGCCATCGGTGTTTCGAGCGATTGCGGCTCGTGGCCCCAAATGACGCCGGCAAAGAAGCGCAGCACAAAGCCCAGGGAGATGGTCAGGATGACGACGGAAAATTGCGGCTGGCCAAAGAGTTTCCGAATCACCAGCACTTCGAGCAGGTAACAGAAGGCCCCCATCACGATCACAGAGAGCAGCAGGCCCACGCCAAACGGCAGGCCCATCCACTCGTGGTTCACGAAGGTCAGGGACACAAATGCGCCGAGCATCATTATGTCACCATGGGCAAAGTTCACGGCCTCGGTCGCTTTGTAAATCAACACAAAACCCAAAGCGACCAGGCCATAGACACAGCCGTTTGCTATGCCGCCGACCAGCAGCTGCAAGAAGTCCATGCATCTCCTCCACACATGTTTCTGAGGGGAAGGTTAGAGATTACAGCGAAGTTGACCAGTGCGAAATTTCCGAAAAGACCTGGCCTGACGTTTGGTAATATTGTTACGAGGGCCTTGCGTTGGAAAGTGATCCGCGCCTTGGCCTTCTGCGTAGGGATATCAGGAGGACGATTCATGATATCGGCTATGAACAAATTGTTGGAACGGTTGTCTTTTGTGACCTGGGGCATGGCGGCCCTGTTTGGCGGGTTGGGTGTGAGTGCGGCCCTTGCCGGGAATGAGAGCCGGTATGAGGCCTTTGATCTGCGGGATGGCAGTTTCGAGGTTGTGGCGGAATTTTCGGAGAATGCGATTTATTGGTGTGGGGCGTCCTTGTTCACCACCAAGCGGTTGGGGCAGGCCATGACGACGCGGATTTATGTGTTGCAAGCCCCCGGTCCCAGCCGGGGCAAGCCGGGCCATGTTGCGGTGCGGTTCGGGTTTGCGCCGCCTGCCGGTCAGGATCAGGTGAGTACGTTTACGAACAGCGTGAAGATTGTGGGCAATTCTCTGTCGGCGGCGCAGGCCTTTGGCGGGTGCAGTGAACGCTCTTCGAGCGGGTAAGGCGCGGTTTTGGGCGTTGGGTGGTGATCTGGCGGCCGCGTGAACGGGGAAATTGTGAACATGCTGGCCGGGTGATAAGAGGGGAGGGATCAACTAGGCCGAGAGTGTGTTGGCGCCAGGATGAAGCGGGTTTGTCTGTGTCTGTTTGCCGTTTTTGCCGGGATGGCCGGGCCTGTTTGGGCCGGGGCGTGGCAGCGCGAGGAGGGGGTTGTCTTTGTGGCGGGCAACTCGATCTTTCGCGACGGGCGGGCGGCGCATGAATACAGCGTGTTCGCGGAGTATGGCTGGCGGCAGAACCTGACGATCGGGCTGGATATCAACAGTCGGGATGACGGGGTTGGGCATGGTGTGCTGTTTGCGCGGATGCCTTTGGCGCGGTTGGGGGAAAACGGCCGGGTTGCGGTGCAGGTGGGGGCCGGATGGCATCAGTTCAGCGGGCAGACGGATACGATGGCGCGGATCGGGCTGTTGTATGGCCGGTCGCTGGGAGAAAACGGATGGCTGGGGCTGGAACCGGCGGTGGAGTTTCGCGCGGGATTGGGGCCGGCGCTGTACAAGTTTGATGCGGTGGTGGGGTTGCCGTCGTCGGGGCGGGTGCAGCCGATGGTCAAGCTGGAGACGATCTATAAGGATGGATATGGGTTTGGCTGGACCGCGACGCCGAGTTTGATCGTGCAAGGCAAGCGGGGCACGCGGTGGATTTTCGGGCTGGAGTACAAGCAGGGCGGTGGCACGCAGTCTGTCGGCGTGGCTGTGGGGATCTGGCAGCGGTTCTGAGGCCGCGCCTCAGATGTGCAGCCGGAGGCTGTGGTTGGGCGCATAGGTGACGCGCACACAGGTGACAGGGGCCTGCGGGCCAAAGGTGCAGCGGTCCAGGGTCATCACCGGCATGCCGGAGGTGCAGGCCATGTGGCGGGCGATCTCTGGGCTGGCGGCGGTGGCGGTGTAATCGAGGGTGCCATTGGCAAAGGGCGCGTGGCGGACCAGCCAGTCATTTGGGCTGAGGCTGTCGAATGTGGCCTCGGCAAAGCCGGGGGCGCCGGCCAGGTGGACCCAGCGATCTTCGAAGGCATAGGGCCGGGCGTCGGCCAGGTAGAGGGTTTGCAGATGCTGGGCCGGGGCATCGGCGGGCAGGCCCATCTGCGCCTGGACCTGGGCGGGCAGTGTCGCGTCGTGTCGGGCGATGACAGAGAAGCTGAAGCGCTGGCCGCGTGCCTCGATTTCGTGGCGGATGAGGGGGATGGCCAATTGGGCGCGGCGCTCAGGCGCCTGACGGACGCGGGTGCCGGCCTTGCGGCGCCGGTCGAGCCAGCCGGCCTCGGCCAGATCGCGCAGGGCGCGGTTGACGGTGCTGCGGGCGCATCCCAGTTCGGCGGCCAGGTCGGCCTCGTTCGGGATCGAGTCGCCCGGGGCCCATTCGCGCGACTGGATGCGGCGCAGGGCCTCGTCGCGGACGTCTTGCCAGCCGAGTGCCATCAGAGGGCGTCCTGTAGGCGGGCGAGGGTTTTGGCATAAGCGGCCTGAATAGCCGGGCGGTGGATGTGTTGGCCGTCCTGCACCATATGGCGGCCTGCGGACCAGACATCGCGGACCAGGCGGTCGTCACGGGCAAAGATCCATGTGTCCAGCAGAACGTCGTCGCGGCGTCCGGCGATGTCCGGGTGATGACCGTCGAGCGCGACCAGATCGGCCCAGCCGCCGGGCGCGATGCGGCCCGTGTCGCGGCCCATTGCCCGCGCGCCACCGGCACATGCCGCGTCATAGAGGCGGCGTGCGGTCGACAGGTCAGGGGTTGCGAGCACGGCGCGGGCGCGGTCGCGCAGGCGCTGGGAATACTCCAGTTGCCGCAATTCTTCGCTGAGGGAGATGCGGATGTTGCTATCGGATCCGATACCGATCTGCCCGCCTGCGTCGAGCCAGGTGGTGCCGTCAAAGATGCCATCGCCCAGCGAAGCCTCGGTGATCGGGCACAATCCGGCGACGGCACCGGTGGCGGCCAGCGCGGTGGTTTCATGGGTCTGCATCTGGGTGCAATGGATGAGGCACCAGCGGGGGTCAACCGGTTGGGTGTCCAGCAGCCATTCGACAGGCCGGGCGCCATAGGCGGCCTGAACCTCGGTGACTTCGGCCACCTGCTCGGCCAGGTGGAGGTGCAGTGGGCCGGTGGTGGCAGCGGCGATTTCGGCCAGGGCCGGGGCGGGCACGGCGCGCAGGGAATGGGGGGCGACCCCGAGTGTGGCGTCGGCGGGCAGGGCGGCGATCTGGGTGCCAGCGGCCTGCAACATCTGATCAAAGAGGGCGTCAGAAGACCCAAAGCGCAGCTGTCCCGGCCCCAGGTCGCGCCCGTCGAGACCGCCGGTCTGGTAGAGCACTGGCAGCAGGGTCAGGCCGATCCCGGTGCTTTGGGCGGCGGCGCAGATGCGGGCGCTCATCTCGGCCGGGTCGGCGTAGGGAGTGCCGCCGGGCTGGTGGTGGAGGTAGTGAAACTCTCCGACCGAGGCATAGCCGGATTCCAGCATCTCGACCTGGACCAGTGCGGCGATGGTTTGCACGTCGTCGGGGGTCAGGTGGTCGAGGAAGCGGAACATGAGCTGGCGCCAGGTCCAGAAGCTGTCAGAGGCCTGGGGGCCGCGCCGCTCGGTCAGCCCGGCCATGGCCCGCTGGAAGGCGTGGGAGTGAAGATTAGCCGGGGCCGGGAGCAGGATGTCGACCTGTTTGCCCAGGTTCTGGTCCTGATTGCGGAGGACTTTCGCAATGCGCCCATCGGCAGAGATGTGCAGGGTCACGTCCCGGGCCCACCCCTGCGGCAGCAGGGCCTGTGCGGCGGTGAGGGTGGTCATTGCGGGGGTGGCGGGCATTGTGAACCTCTTGACGACTCAGTTATGTGTACACATAATGATATTAAATCTGACATTAAGAGGTCAATCAAAATGAACCAGCGTGTTCTGACGGGGGCGACTCTCGCGACTATGGCGGGGGGGGAATACGGGCTGATTGCGGATGGCAATGTGGCGATCGAGGCGGGGATGATCGTCTGGGTGGGCACGGATCTGCCGGCGCCGTATCGCGATTGGCCGGCGGCGGATATGGGCGGTCGGTTGGTCACGCCGGCGTTGATCGACTGTCACACCCATCTGGTTTTTGGCGGCAATCGGGCGTTGGAGTTCGAGATGCGGCTGCAGGGCGCAAGCTATGAAGAGGTGGCGCGTGCGGGGGGCGGCATTGTCTCGACCGTGCGGGCCACGCGGCAGGCGGGCGAGGACGCGCTGGTGCGCGAGGGGTTGAAGCGGCTGGATGCCTTGATTGCCGAAGGGGTTGGCACGGTTGAGATCAAGTCCGGCTATGGGCTGGACAGCGAAACCGAGCTGCGCATGTTGCGCGCTGCGCGGGTGCTGGGCCGGTTGCGGGATGTGCGGGTCAAGACCAGTTTTCTGGGGGCCCATGCGGTGCCGGTGGAATATGCCGGTCGCCCGGATGCCTATCTGGACGAGGTCTGTTTGCCCACGTTGCGCGCGGCCCATGCCGAGGGGCTGGTGGATGCGGTCGACGGGTTTTGCGAGGGCATCGCCTTTGACGTGGCGCAGATGACGCGGGTTTTTGACGAGGCGCGGGCGCTGGGCCTTCCGGTGAAGCTGCATGCAGAGCAGTTGTCGCATTTGGGCGGCACGCAGCTGGCGGCGCGGTATGGCGCGATTTCGGTGGATCATGTGGAATATGCCACGCCTGCGGATGCGGCGGCGCTGGCGGCCTCTGGCACGGTGGCGGTTTTGCTGCCGGGTGCGTTTTACACGTTGCATGAGACGCAGAAACCTCCGGTCGCGGCGTTTCGGGCCGAAGGGGTGCCGATGGCGCTGGCGACGGATTGCAACCCGGGGTCGTCGCCGATGGCGTCTGTGTTGCTGGCGATGAACATGGGGTGCACCTTGTTTGGGTTGACGCCGCAAGAGGCCTTGGCCGGGGTGACCTGCCATGCGGCGCGGGCGCTGGGGCTGGAGGATTGCGGGCGGATCGCGCCCGGATTGCGGGCGGATCTGGCGGTTTGGGATGTCCAGACGCCTGCGGAGTTGAGCTATCGCATCGGATTCAACGCGCTGGAGCGGCGGATTGTGGGAGGTGTGGAATGATCCTGACCCCGGGCGCGGTGACGCTGGCAGATCTGGAGTTGGTTTGGCGCAATGCAGAGCCGGTGGCGCTGGACGACGCGGTGCGGGCGGATGTGGCGCGTGCGGCGGCTGTGGTGGCGGCGGCTGCGGCGGGGGATGCGCCGGTTTACGGAGTGAATACGGGGTTTGGCAAACTGGCCTCGCGCCGGATTGCGCCCGAGGACACGGCAACCTTGCAGCGCAATCTGATCCTGAGCCATTGCTGCGGGGTTGGTGCGCCTTTGGCGGTGGCGCAGACCCGGTTGATGATGGCGTTGAAGCTGTTGTCGCTGGGGCGTGGGGCCTCGGGGGTGCGCTGGGATGTCTGTGCGTTGATCGAGGGCATGTTGCACCATGATGTGACGCCGGTTGTGCCGCATCAGGGCTCGGTCGGGGCATCCGGCGATCTGGCGCCTTTGGCCCATATGGCGGCTGTGATGCTGGGCGAGGGTGAGGCGATGCTGGGCGATCAGCGTCTGCCGGGCGCGGCGGCGCTGGAGGCTGTTGGTCTGGCGCCGATCGTGTTGGGCCCCAAAGAGGGGCTGGCGTTGATCAATGGCACGCAGTTTTCGACGGCCTGCGCGCTGGCGGGATATTTCGAGGCGCGCCGGGCGGTGGAAACCTCGGCGGTGATTGCGGCGCTGAGTACGGATGCAATCATGGGGTCGGATGCGCCGCTGGTGGCCGAGATCCATGAGCTGCGCGGGCAGCCCGGCCAGATCGAGGTTGCCGCACGGATGCGGGGTCTGATGGCGGGCAGTGAAATTCGCGAAAGCCATCTGGATGGTGATAGCCGGGTGCAGGATCCTTATTGCATCCGCTGTCATCCGCAGGTGGCCGGAGCGGCGATGGATGTGATCGCCATGGCCGGGCGCACGCTGGAGATCGAGGCCAATGCGGTGACGGATAATCCGCTGGTGCTGAGCGCGGATGAGGCCGGGCAGAGCCGGATCGTGTCGGGGGGCAATTTTCACGCAGAGCCGGTGGGGTTTGCCGCCGATCAGCTGGCGCTGGCCCTGGCCGAGCTGGGCGCGATTTCGCAGCGGCGGGTGGCCTTGATGGTGGATCCGACGCTGAGCCATGATTTGCCGCCGTTCCTGACGCCGGATCCCGGGTTGAACTCGGGCTTTATGATTGCCGAGGTGACGACGGCGGCGTTGATGAGTGAAAACAAGCATCTGGCCAATCCTTGTGTGACGGACAGCACGCCGACCTCGGCCAATCAGGAGGACCATGTGAGCATGGCCGCTCATGGCGCGGTGCGTTTGATGCGGATGGTCGAGAACCTTTCGGTTATTCAGGGGGTTGAGGCCTTGTGTGCGGTTCAGGGGATCGAGGCGCGGGCGCCGTTGACGACCTCGGCTGTATTGGCGCGGGCGGTGCAGGCGGTGCGCCGGGTGAGCGCGGCGCTGGGGGCGGACCGATATCTGGCGCCGGATCTGGAGGCAGCGGCCCGGTTGGTGCGCAGCGGTGCCTTGCTGGAGGCGGTTCAGTGATCGAGCTGCATCAGGGGGGCGGTCCGATTGTATTGGGCCTGCCGCATACCGGGACAGATCTGCCCGGCGAAGTGGCCGCGCAGTTGAACGAGACGGGTTTGGCGCTGGCGGATACGGATTGGCATATTCACAGGCTCTATGACGGGTTGCGCGATGACGTGACATGGGTGCGCACGCCGGTGCATCGCTATGCGATTGACGTGAACCGGGCGCCGGATGGGGCGAGCCTGTATCCCGGGCAGAACACCACTGGCCTGTGTCCGCTCACCGATTTTGACGGGCGCGCGATTTACCGAGAGGGCTGTGCGCCGGATGCGGCAGAGGTGGAGCGGCGGCGTCTGGCCTATCACGCGCCGTATCATGCCGCTCTTGCGGGGGAACTGGCGCGGGTGAAGGCGGCGCATGGGGTGGCGGTGCTTTATGACTGTCATTCCATCCGATCCCATATCCCGTTTTTGTTTGAGGGCCGACTGGCGGATTTCAACATCGGAACCAATCTGGGCGTGACCTGTGCGCCGCCGATGGAGGCGGCTGTGGCGCGGATCTGTGACGGTGCGGCCGGATACAGCGCGGTTGTGAACGGACGTTTCAAGGGGGGATGGACCACGCGCCACTATGGGCGGCCGCAGGAGGGTCTGCATGCCATTCAGATGGAGCTGGCCCAATCCACCTATATGACCGAGGCGCCGCCCTGGACCTATGATACGGAGAAGTCTGCCGGCTTGCGGCCGGTCTTGTCCGACATTCTCGACACCTTGCATGACCTTGCTCTAGCGGAGATCTGACATGACCCACACCCGCCATAATTTGCGCGACATATTCCCGCCGACCGGCACCGAAATCACAGCCAAAAGCTGGCAGACCGAGGCGCCGATGCGGATGATGATGAACAATCTGCACCCGGATGTGGCCGAGAACCCGCATGAATTGGTGGTCTATGGCGGCATCGGCCGCGCGGCACGCAGTTGGGAGGACTTCGACGGGATCGTCTCGGCGTTGAAGGGGCTGGAGGCGGACGAGACCCTGCTGGTGCAGTCGGGCAAGCCGGTTGGCGTGTTTCGCACCCATGAGAACGCGCCACGTGTGTTGATCGCGAACTCCAATCTGGTGCCGCATTGGGCGAATTGGGATCACTTCAATGAGCTCGATAAAAAGGGGTTGATGATGTACGGCCAGATGACCGCGGGGTCCTGGATTTACATCGGCACGCAGGGCATTGTTCAGGGGACCTATGAAACCTTCGCCGAGGCCGGGCGGCAGCACTATGGTGGCGATCTGACGGGGCGCTGGATTCTGACCGGTGGTCTGGGGGGCATGGGGGGCGCGCAACCTCTGGCGGCGGTTTTTGCCGGCGCGTGCTGTCTGGCGGTTGAGTGTGACTCTGACCGGATCGATTTTCGGCTGCGGACCAAATATCTGGATGACCGGGCCGAGACGCTGGACGAGGCATTGGACAAGATCGCGCGTTGGACAGCGGCAGGCGAGGCGAAATCGCTGGGCCTGCTGGGCAATGCGGCAGATGTATTTCCCGAGCTGATCCGGCGGATGAAGGCCGGTGGGCCGCGTCCGGACATCGTGACGGATCAGACCAGTGCGCATGACCCGCTGAATGGGTATCTGCCTCAGGGCTGGTCACTGGGCGAGTGGCGCGCGCGGCGGGAGAGCGATCCCAAAGCCGTCGAAGCGGCGGCACGTGCCAGCATGAAGACGCATGTGGCGGCGATGGTGGATTTCTGGAACGCGGGCGTGCCGACATTGGATTACGGCAATAATATTCGTCAGGTCGCTCTGGACGAGGGGCTGGAGCATGCCTTTGATTTCCCTGGGTTTGTTCCGGCCTATATCCGCCCGTTGTTTTGCCGCGGGATCGGGCCGTTTCGGTGGTGCGCGCTGTCGGGCGATCCAGAGGACATCTTCAAGACCGATGCCAAAATGAAGGAGCTGTTTCCCGAGAACAAGCACCTGCATCAGTGGTTGGATATGGCGCAGGAGAGGATCGCGTTTCAGGGGTTGCCGGCCCGGATTTGCTGGATCGGGCTGGGGGATCGGCACAAGGCGGGGCTGGCGTTCAACGAGATGGTGCGCAGCGGTGAATTGAAGGCACCGGTGGTGATTGGACGCGATCACCTGGACAGTGGTTCGGTGGCCAGCCCGAACCGGGAAACCGAAGCGATGAAAGATGGCTCTGATGCGGTCAGCGACTGGCCCTTGCTGAATGCCTTGCTGAACACGGCCAGCGGCGCAACCTGGGTTTCGCTGCATCACGGGGGCGGGGTCGGTATGGGGTTCTCGCAGCACTCGGGCATGGTGATTTGCTGTGACGGCACCACAGATGCAGATGCCCGCCTGGCCCGGGTGTTGTGGAATGATCCGGCGACTGGGGTCATGCGCCATGCGGATGCGGGTTATGAAATCGCGCTGGATTGCGCCAGGGAGCATCAGCTGAACTTGCCAGGAATCTTGTAGGCTGGGTTAAAATCTTCGCAGAAGATTTGTCAAATTTTCTGCGAAAATTTGCTGGAGGGCTTGGGCGAACCTGTATCTGGGTGGTTGCGTGCATTGACATGTGGGATGCGGTGCGGCTGACTGCCGCAAAAGGAGGCTGTGCCCATGCACTATGACCCCCGGCGCGAGGCTTGCCCGCTGCCGTATTCGCCGTTCAAATCCTGTACCGTGCCACGCCCGATCGGGTGGCTGTCGACGACCAGTGCGCAGGGCGTCGATAATCTGGCGCCCTACAGCCAGTGGCAAAACCTGACGTTCGATCCACCTATGGTCATGTTTGCAGCGAACCAGCTGTCCAGTGGAGAGCGCAAACATACGGTGGTGAATGCCGAAGAAACCGGCTGGTTCGTGTGGAATATGGCGACCTATGATCTGCGCGACGCCGTGAACCTGTCAGCCATGGAAGTTGCGGCTGAGGAAGATGAATTCGCCCATGCGGGGGTAACCAAGGCGGCCTGTGTGGATGCGCCTGGACCGCGTGTGGCCGAGAGCCCGGCGCATTTTGAGTGTCGGTACCTGTCGACCCATCGCTTGCGCGGCTCTTCGGCCCATGGCTGGGTTGATGTGGTCTATGGCGAGGTTGTGCGCATCCATGTGGATGATGCGGTCGTTGGGGCCGACGGCAAACTGGACATTCCCCGCATCAAGCCTTTGGCGCGGATGGGATATTACGACTACACCTATGTGGCCGAGACCTTTGAGATGCGCATTCCGGGCACGAACCCCAACACTCTCGCTGGGTTGGAGGGCAAGGCGTGACGGATGAACCTGCGGTTTACATCGACTTTCTCAATCGCTTTGACGTGGAGGCGCTGGAGCTGAGCGACGAGGAGATCCTGAATGCGATCGAGGCGAGCCTGGCCATGCAGGGGCGTGGCGATACGGCGATTGAGCCGCGCATGCATATCCATCCACGGGCCGGGGCGGATGGGCATTTCAACGTTTTGCGGGGCTGGATCGGTGGAGAGATTGACGCGGCGGGCACCAAGGTGGTCGGGGATTTTGTCGACAACTACAAAGAGGGTCGGCCCAGCGAATACGGGTTGCTGACCTTGTTTGATCCGCGCAACGGGGCGCCTCGGGCCCTGGTGGATGCCACCGGTATCACCGAGATGCGCACAGGGGCGGTGACCGCTTTGGGGGCCAAGTATCTGGCGCCCGAGCGGCCGCGCGTATTGGCGCATATCGGGGCGCGGGGAACGGCCTATTGGAATGTGCGGCTGTTGTGTCATCTGTTCGACTTTGACGAAGTGCGCGTTCATTCGCGCCGCCCCGAGAGCCGGGACGTGTTTGCTGCACGGCTGGAGGCGGATCTGGGGCGCAGGATTACGGTTACAGCGGATTGGCAAAGCTGCGTGGAGGGGGCGGATATCGTGGTCGAGGCCTCGCGCCTGTCCACGCCCGAGCCGCTGCTGCGCACGGCCTGGATCAAGCCGGGGGCCTTGGTTGTGCCCTATGGTACGATGTCGGCTGTCGAATTGGGGCTGACGGATATCATGGACAAGGTTGTCATGGATGACTGGGGCCAGGCGCAGGGGCAATTCGGGGCGCTGCGGGCCCATGTGGATCAGGGCAAGCTCACGGCTGAGACCTTGCATGGAGAGCTGGGGCAGATCGTGGCCGGGCAGCTGCCCGGGCGCGAAAACGCGCAGGAGACGATCCTGTTCTGGCACCGGGGCCTGTCGTTGAGCGACATCGCGCTGGGGCATGCCATGCTGGTCAAGGCGCGGGTGCGCGGGCTGGGTCAGCGGCTGCGGTTTTATTGATGGAGCTGGGGCGCCGGGTTGACCTGGACAGGTTTCTGGCGGCTCTGAGCGGGGCGCCGGTGACGGTGGCAGACAGCGTGCGGGCCCGGTTGCAGCGGGATCGGGCGGTGGTTGATGCCAAGGCGCTGGGGGCGCAGCCGGTTTACGGGCTGAACACCGGGCTTGGCGCCAATCTGGCGCATCGCATTGCGCCGGAAGAGATCGGGGCGTTTCAGCAGCAGATCATTGACGGGCGGGCGGTGAGCACGGGTGATCCATTGCCCGAAGGGACCGGGCGCGGGGTCTTGCTGGCCCGTTTGGTGTCGGTGGCGGCTGACACTGCGGGCGGTGGCGGCAGTGGCATGTCGCTGGCGGTGTTTGAGCATTTGCTGGCCTGTGTCGTGGCGCAGGTTGATCCGCCGATCCCGGAGTTCGGCTCGATCGGAGCCAGCGATCTGACGCAGAACGCGGTTTGGGCAAAGGGGATTTTGTCAGCGGTTCCGGGTGTCGTGCCGGTTTTGCAGGCCAAGGACGCTATGGCGCTGATCAATCATGGCGGGGTCACCTTGGCCCTGGCGGCGCAGGGGCTGGCGGCGGCGCGTTTTGCAAATTCTGCGCAGCGGGCGGCTATTTTGCTGTCTTATGCCGGGTATGATGCAAATCAGGAGGGTCTGTCAGAGGCAGTGAACGGTTTGCGGGTCTCTCCGGGGCAGGCAGAGGTTGCGGCCTGGTTGCGGGGGGCTTTGCAAGGGGGCAGCCATGCGCCGCGCCGGGTGCAGGAGGCGTTGAGTTTTCGCACGGTTGCGCCCGCTTTGGGCGCCGCAGAGGATGCGTTGCAGCGTGCGATAGCGATTTGGGAAGACGAGCTGAACGGGTTGCAGGACAGCCCGGTGGTGCTGGATGGCGCTGAGATGTGCTCGACGCCAAATTTTGTTGCGCCGGCGCTGACGCTGGCGCTGGAGGGGGTTTGTCTGGCGCAGGCGATGCTGGCGGGGATGTCGGTGCAGCGGATGCAGCGGTTGATGGATCCGGCCTTGTCGGGGTTGCCACGTTATCTGGCCCCCGGCGAGGGAGCGGCGGCCGGGTTGGTGCCCTTGCAGAAAACGGCGGCAGCGGTGGCGGGCGAGATCCGGGCGCTGTCGGTGCCGGTGCGGTTCGATACGGCGCCGGTGTCCGCCAGTGTGGAGGATTTTGCGGCCGAAACGCAGCCTGTTGCCCGGCGTCTGACCCGTCAGGCGGCATTGCTGGAGCATCTGGGTGCGTTGGAGGCGCTGGTGGCGGCGCAGGCGCTGGATCTGCGGGCGCCTGCGCGCATGAGCCCGCTGGTGGCGGCCCTGCACGGGGCGATCCGCGTGGCAGAGCCGGTGCGGATGCAGGATCAGCCTCTGGGCGATGCCGGGCGTCTGGTGGCGCAGGCGCTGCGCGCTGTCACCCTTTGACCGGGGCGGGCTGGCGCAGTTTAGGGCCGAGCCGTTCCAGCAGGGCAACGCATTGGCCCAATTGGTCGATGGTGATGAATTCGTCGGGTTTATGGGCCTGTTCGATAGAGCCCGGCCCGCAGACGACCACATCCATGCCCAGGGTCTGAAACAGGCCGGCCTCGGTTCCAAAGGCGACCACGTCGGCGCCGTTGGCGCCGGTGAGTTCTGCGATGATGTCGCGGGCTTCGTTCTGGTCGGCGGGTTCCAGGCCGTCGACCTCTCCGATGACCTGGGTGGTGATGGCGGCGTCGGGCCAGACTGCCTGCATGGCGGGCAGCAGGTCATTACGGACATAGGCCTGCATGGCGGATTTCACGAAGGCGCTGTCGCTGGCCTGAACCGGGCGCATTTCCCAGGCGATTTCGGCATGGTCAGGGATGACGTTATGGGCAATGCCGCCTTGCAGGCTGCCGGTGTTGATGGTGGTCCATGGCGGATTGAACCGCGAGCCGGCGGGCGCGCGTGGTTTGAGCGCGTCGCGCAGCTCCATCAGACGGGCGACGTAGCGGACGGCGTATTCGACGGCGTTGACGCCCAGATCGGGGGTTGAGCCATGGCCCGCGCGGCCCTGAAAGCGGGTGGTGTATTCGCAGCAGCCCTTGTGGCCTTCGATGATGCGCATGGAGGTCGGCTCGCCGATCAGGGCGGCGGCGGGGCGGATGCCGCGTGCGGTCAGGGCGCGGGTCAGGGCCTGGGCACCGAGGCAGCCGACCTCTTCGTCATAGGTGAAGGCGAAATGCAGCGGGCGGTGCGTGGCATGGCGGGCCAGGTCGGGGGCCATGGCCAGCGTGGCGGCGATGAAGCCTTTCATGTCACAGGTGCCCCGCCCGTAGAGCGCGCCGCCCTCTTCGTGCAGTTTGAACGGATCATGGGACCAGATCTGATCGGTGACGGGGACCACATCGGTATGGCCCGAGAGGACGATGCCGCCGTCCTGCACGCCCTCTGGGCCGTCGGCGTGCTGGCCCTCTGGGTCATCCGAGTGCTGGCCCTTTGGGCCATCCGAGTGCTGGCCCTTTGGGCCAAGTGTCGCAAAGAGGTTTGCCTTTTGGCCGCTGTCATCCTTGAACAGCTCCACCCGGGCGCCAGCGTCGGACAGACGTTCGGCCAGATAGTCAATCATGGCAAGGTTGCTGTCGGCCGAGACGGTCGGGAAGGCGACCAGATCGCGCAGGATGGTTATGGTGTCGTCCAGCCGCGACATGGCTAGTCTTTGACAAACATGCGCCGGTCCACATTGGCAAGCGCCTCGGCCGGGCCGGTGGGGTGGATGAGCAGGGTTTCGGTGGTTTCCAGTCCCCAGTCGGTCATCCAGAGCCCCGGCATGAAGTGAAAGGTCATGCCCGGTTCCAGCACCGTGTCATCCGAGGGGCGGATCGAATATGTGCGTTCACCCCAGTCCGGCGGATAGCTGAGCCCGATCGGGTAGCCGCAGCGCTCGCCGCGTTCGATGCCGACCTTGGCGAGCTCGACGTTCAGCGCGCGCGCCACGTCGCCTGCGACATTGCCGGCGCGGGCGGCGTCTATGCCGGCTTCGAGACCGGCGGTCAGGGCCTCGGAGGCGTCGACCATATGTTGCGGCGGTTTGCCCAGGTGCACGGTGCGGCACAGCGGGGCGTGGTAGCGCCGATAGCAGCCGGAGAGTTCAAAGAAGGTCGCGGCGCCGTCCTGCATTTCGTCGCCGTTCCAGGTGAGATGCGGCGCGGCGGCGTCGGTGCCGGAGGGTGTCAGCGGCACGATGGCCGGATAGTCGCCCCAGTCTTCGTCGACCCCGTAATAGGCGGCCTGCATGATGTCACCGACCAGTTCGTTCTTTTTCAGCCCCGGTTCGGCGCGTTCGATGGCGAGGCGGGCGATTTTTTCAGAGATACGGGCGGCTTTGCGGATAAAACCGATTTCCTCTGACGATTTGACGGCGCGTTGCCAGTTCACCAGCGCGGTCGCGTCGTCAAACCGGGCATCTGGCAGCTCTGCGGTGAGCACGGCGTGGGCCTTGGCGGAGTAATAGTAATTCTCCATCTCGACGCCGATGCGCGCGGTGGCGTGGCCCATGTCGCGCAGGCGGGCGGCGAGATCCTGCATCGGGTGGCGGATGGTGCTTTGGACATAGTGGTCGGCATAGCCGGTGACGTGGTCATCGCTCATCCAGACGGTGCGCTTACCGCCATGGGTGTCTTGCAGGCGGCCCCACCAGACCGGATCGCCGTCGAGCGCAAGGATGACGCCCTGGTGAACGTAGAAGGACCAGCCATCATAGCCGGTGAGCCAGGCCTGATTGGACGGGTCGGTGACAAACAGTACATCCAGCCCCGCCTGCGCCATGGCGGCGCGGGTTTTGGCGATGCGTCGGTCATACTCACCCTGGCTGAAGGGAGCGTTTTCTATTGGCATGGGGTCCCCTCATGGGTTTGGCACTGGGGGCAGAGTGGCGCTGTGTGTCGGTGACATCAAGGGGCGCGTGTCGGATTTGTGCGGGTCTGGCCGGGTGCTCCGCAGGAAGAGGGTAGGATCACGGCGCGGATGGAGCGGTCCGCGCCGGGCGAAATGTGCCTATTTCCATTTGACCGGAGTAACATAGACAATATTGTCATCGCTGCTGACCATGACGTCGCCGTCTTGGATATTGACCTGCAGTTTCATCGCGCGGCTGGCCAGTTTTTCCAGTGCGGCCGTGTCGGTGTCGGAAAAATTGACAACCTGGAGATTGTCGAAACGGGTGGTGCTGTTCTGGACCTTGTCCCACCACATCTCGGCCGTTCGCCCCCCATAGGGATAGATCGCCACTTTGTCGGCCTTGCCACAGGACTGGCGGATCACCTTTTCGCTGGGAAGGCCCAGAGCGATCCACAGCTCCAACTCTCCGCTGAGGCTTTTCTGCCAGACGTCGGGTTCGTCGTCTGTTGAGAGGCCCTTGGTCATTTCCAGATGTTCATGGGCGTGCAGGGCAAAGGCGAGAAGGCGCACCATCAGCCGTTCATCCGTTTCGGAGGGATGTTTGGCGACGGTGAGTTTGTGGGTCTCGTAATAGTGACGATCCATATCCGATACGGAAAGTTCGACTTTGTAGATGGTGGATTTTTGCGCCATGTTTTGCCCCAGTATAGCGAAGATGGTCCTGCCTAGAGTGTCTGGGGGCTTTGTGAAAGCAGATAGGGGGGTGCGGGGGCGTTGGGACCGTTTGCGCTGGCCGCGTGTCGGTGAAAACGTCTGCGCAGAAACAACAAAGGCCGCCCGAAGGCGACCTGTGTGTTTTCCACATGGGTGGTGTGGACCAATTGGAGCGGGCGAGGCGATTCGAACGCCCGACCCTAACCTTGGCAAGGTTATGCTCTACCCCTGAGCTACGCCCGCTTCCTTGGGTGTGGCGGAAATATAAAGAACTCAGGCGGGCTGCAAGTGGAAAATGAAGCTGGCGGCAGATTATTTGCAAGGCGGCGACGGAAACCTGTGTGCGCTGCGTTTGGAGAGGTGAGCTTTGCAGGAGAGGGTGTGGATTCATGAAACAGTTGGAGGCAATCAAGGTGGTTTTGCTGGCCGCGCTGATCGTGGCCGGGGCCTGTTTGCAGGCCGGGGCTCAGGGGCGTCCGCCATTGCGGGATCATACCGCGACCAAAGCCGCGCCGCTGGAGCTGGTGACGGCGAGTCGGCGGCTGTCTGGCGGGCAGGTGGCGATTGTGGACAAGGGCCAGACGCGGCGGATCACGTCCAATGGGGTGCCGACGCATACGGTGGGCCCGTTTCCGAACCGGGGCAATCCGCATCAGATTGCCGGGCAGAGCTATCGGTTCACGGTGGCCGCCGTGCCAGCGGCGCGGGCAAATCCCAGCGACAGTGGCAGGCTTATGTTTGGGGTCGCGGTGAATGGTGTGCCCTTTGATCCGGGCGCGGCCGAGTTCTGGCGGGGCAATCCGCGTTCCGGCTGGGTTTACGAGGCCTTGGGGGGTGCTGTGCCTTTGGGGTTGGATGCGAATTATGCCCATGTGCAGCCCGGCGGGCAGTATCATTATCATGGGTTGCCCACGGGCCTCATGGCCGAGCTGGGCTGGTCTGCGAACAGGGCCTCGCCCTTGATCGGATATGCGGCGGATGGGTTTCCGATTTATGCTGTCACAGTTGAGGTGAATGGCCGGGTGAAAAAGATGCAGAGCTCTTATCGGTTGAAAAGCGGCGCGCGTCCCGGGGGCGCCGGGCCGACGGGGCGGTATGACGGAGCCTTTGTGCAGGATTATGTCTATGTTGCCGGAGCCGGAGATCTGGACGCATGCAATGGGGCGGTGGTGCGGACGGCGGAATATCCGCAAGGCACCTATGCTTACATCCTGACCGAGGCTTTCCCGGTTATTCCGCGCTGTTTCACCGGCCGGGCGGATCGGAGTTTTTCCAAGCGGCGTTGAGGCCTTTGGTCAGCCGGTCGGACCGCCGCCTGACAGCAGTGCCATTGCCAGGACGGCGATGGCACTGGCGGCGAGCATGAGCAGGGTCAGCAGCATGCCGTAGACGCGATACGGCGATACCGGTTGGGGACTGGACAAGGCCACGGCGTGCAGGGTGCGGCCGATGATCAGCATCAGGCCCAAAAGGTGAACCACCCAGGCCGGGCCGCTCATCAGTTCAATCAGGAGCAAGAGGATCAGGCCAAAGGGGGCATATTCGGCGCAGTTCGCCTGGGCGCGGATGCGTCTTTGCAGCAAAAGGTTGCCACCATCGCCCAGCGATATGCTATCGGCGCGGCGCACAGCGATCACGCGCCAGCTGAGCCCCAGAAAAAGCAGCACGGTCAGCGCGGCATAGATGGATGTGATGACGGGCATGAAGCGGTCCTCTGTTTGTGAAATACATGCTGGTGCGCAGGGGGATTTCAAGAGGCCAGCGATGGATTCAGTGAAACTGGATCAGATCCCAGCGGTTGCCCCATGGGTCCTGAAACACGGCGACGGTGCCGTAGGGTTCGAGGCGGGGGGACTCTTCGAAATGCAGGCCGGCGGCCTGATATGCGGCGTGATCGCGTGCGAAATCATCGGTTTGCAGGAACAACCAGACGCGCCCGCCGCCCTGTTTGCCGATCTGATCGCGCTGGTTGTCGACGGCGCGGGCCAGCAGGAATGCGGTTTGCGGGGGGCTTGCGGCTGGGCTGGTGATGCCTGGCGCGCTGGGCGCGACACGCACCCAGCGTTTGCCGCCGCCCAGGTCGGTGTCCTCGAGCAGCGCAAAGCCGAGCGTGCCGGTGAAAAAGGCGATGGCAGAATCGTAGTCGGGCACCAGGATGGCGACCAGAGCCAAATGTCTGGTCGCCGGTTCTGCAGGTGGCGCGGCAGGGTCTGTCGCCACGATCTACTCCAGCTCGATCAACAGGTCCTTGGCGTCGATCTGGCCGCCGGGCTGGATGTGCACGGCCTTTACGATGGCGTCGCGTTCGGCGTGCAGGCCGGTTTCCATCTTCATCGCTTCGATGGTCAGCAAGAGGTCGCCTGCGTTGACCTTCTGGCCGGCTGTGACCGCGACCGAGGCGACAACGCCGGGCATCGGGGCACCGATATGGTCGGGGTTTGCGATGTCGGCTTTGGGGCGTTGCACGGTCGAGGCTTTGACCAGGCGGTTCGGGACGCGGATCACGCGCGGGGCGCCGTTGAGTTCAAAGAACACGCGGACTTCGCCGTCTTCGGTGGTTTCCCCCACCGCTTGCAGGCGGATTTCGAGGGTTTTGCCGGGGTCGATTTCGGCGCTGATCTCTTCGCCTGGCTGCATGCCGTAAAAGAACGTCTTGGTGGGCAGGGCGCGGACCGGGCCGTATTGTTTGTGGCGGTTGGCGTAGTCGGTAAACACCTTGGGGTACATCAGGTAGCCGCTGAGGTCTTCGTCGTCGATGGCGATATTGTCCAGCTCGGCGCTGAGCGCCTGGCGGGTCGCCTCCAGATCGACGGCGGGCACGTCGCGACCCGGGCGGTGGGTCAGGGGTGTTTCGCCCTTGAGCACCTTGGACTGCATCGCCTTGGGGAAGCCACCGGGAGGCTGGCCCAGGTTGCCGCGCATCATGTCGATGACGGAATCGGGGAAGGCGACCTCGGATGCCGGGTCTTCGACCTGGGCGCGGGTCAGACCCTGGCTGACCATCATCAGGGCCATGTCGCCGACCACTTTGGACGAAGGCGTGACCTTGACGATGTCGCCGAACATGCTGTTCACATCGGCATAGGTCTGGGCCACTTCGGGCCAGCGGTCTTCGAGGCCCATGGAGCGGGCCTGTGCCTTGAGGTTGGTGAACTGGCCGCCGGGCATTTCGTGCAGGTAGACCTCGGAGGAGGGCGCCTGCATGCCGGATTCGAAGGCGGCGTAATGGGCGCGGACCTCGTCCCAGTAGTCGGACAATCTGCGGATGGCGGCGATATCCAGGCCGGTGTCGCGTTCTGTGTGTCTGAGCGCTTCGACGACAGAGCCGAGCGTGGCCTGAGAGGTGTTACCGCTGAGCGCGTCCATGGCGCAGTCGACCGCGTCCACGCCGGCCTCGGCCGCGGCGACGATGGTGGCGCAGGCTATTCCGGCGGTGTCATGGGTGTGGAAGTGGATGGGAAGGCCGACCTCTTCCTTGAGGGCGCGGATCAGCACCTTGGCGGCGGCGGGTTTCAACAGGCCCGCCATATCCTTGAGCCCGAGCACATGGGCCCCGGCGTCGCGCAGTTCCTGCCCCATGGAGACGTAATATTTCAGGTCGTATTTGGCGCGGTCCGGGTTCAGGATATCGCCGGTGTAGCAGACGGTGCCTTCGCAGATCTTGTTCTGTTCGAGCACGGCATCCATGGCGACGCGCATGTTTTCGACCCAGTTCAGGCTGTCAAAGACGCGGAAGACGTCAATGCCGGTGACAGCGGCGATGCGCACGAACTCTTGGACAACATTGTCGGGGTAATTGGTGTAGCCGACGCCATTGGCCCCGCGCAGCAGCATCTGGGTCATCACATTGGGCAGGGCTGCGCGCAGGTCACGCAGGCGTTGCCAGGGGCATTCCTGCAAGAAGCGATAGGCGACATCAAAGGTCGCGCCGCCCCAGCATTCGATCGAGAACAGCTGTGGCAGGGTCGCGGCATAGGCCGGGGCCGCCTGGATCATGTCGAACGAGCGCATCCGCGTGGCCAGCAGTGACTGGTGGCCGTCCCGCATGGTGGTATCGGTGATCAGCACCTGCCGCTGGGCCTTCATCCAGTCGGCCACGGCCTGCGGTCCTTTTTGTTCCAGCAGGTTGCGGGTGCCATAGGTCTGGGCCGGGGCCTCCCCCGGTGCGACCGGCGGGCGGGGGGCCTTGAGGTCGGCGCGCGGGCGGGGGCGGTCCTTGGTTTCGGGATGGCCGTTGACGGTGATGTCGGCGATATAGGTCAGCACCTTGGTGCCGCGGTCCTGACGGCGGCTGAACTGGAACAGCGCGGGCGTTTCGTCAATGAATTTGGTGGTATATTCATTGGACAGGAAGGTGGGGTGTTTGAGCAGGTTTTCGACAAAGGCGATATTGGTCGACACACCGCGCACCCGGAATTCACGCAGGGCACGGTCCATGCGGGCGATGGCCTTTTCCGGGGTCGGCGCCCAGGCGGTGACTTTGGTCAGCAGGGAATCGTAAAACCGGGTGATCACGCCGCCGGCATAGGCGGTGCCGCCGTCCAGCCGGATGCCCATGCCCGTGGCCGAGCGATAGGCGGTGATGCGGCCATAGTCGGGGATGAAATTGTTTTGCGGGTCCTCGGTCGTGACGCGGGTTTGCAGCGCGTGCCCATTCAGCGAGATATCCTGCTGGGAGGGCTTGCCGGTGGCCTCGGCGATGGTCTTGCCCTCGGCTATCAGGATCTGGGCCTGGACGATGTCGATGCCTGTCACCTCTTCGGTGACAGTATGTTCGACCTGCACGCGCGGGTTCACTTCGATGAAGAAAAACTGTTGCGTGTCCATGTCCATTAGGAACTCTACTGTTCCGGCACACTCATAATTGACGTGTTTGCAGATGCGATAGCCCAGGTCGCAGATCTCGGCGCGCTGTTCGTCGCTCAGGTAGGGGGCCGGGGCGCGTTCGACCACTTTCTGGTTGCGGCGTTGGACCGAGCAGTCACGTTCATAGAGGTGATACATGGAGCCGTGTTTGTCGCCGAGGATCTGCACCTCGACGTGGCGGGCGCGGGTGATCATCTTTTCCAGATACCCTTCGCCATTGCCAAAGGCAGCTTCGGCTTCGCGGCGGCCTTCGCGGACTTTCTCTTCGAGGTCGTCGGGGCCGGTGATCGGGCGCATGCCACGGCCTCCGCCGCCCCAGGAGGCCTTGAGCATCAGCGGATAGCCGACCGCTTCGGCCTGGCTGCGGATGAGATCCATGTCGTCGCCCAGCACCTCGGTTGCGGGGATGACGGGAACGCCTGCCTCCATCGCCACCTGGCGGGCGCTGGCCTTGTCGCCCAGGGCGCGCATTGTATCTGCCTTGGGGCCGATAAAGGTGATTCCGGCCTGGGTGCAGGCATCGACGAAATCCGGATTCTCGGACAGCAGGCCATATCCGGGGTGGATGGCGTCTGCGCCGCTTTCGCGGGCGACGCGGATGATTTCTTCGATCGAGAGATAGGCCGCCACAGGGCCCATGCCGGCGCCGATGCGGTAGGCTTCGTCCGCCTTGAAGCGGTGCAGGCCCAATTTGTCCTCTTCGGCATAGACCGCGACGGTGCGTTTGCCCATTTCATTGGCTGCACGCATGATGCGGATGGCGATTTCGCCGCGGTTTGCGATCAGGATTTTGCGGAATTCGGGCATTTTGGCCTCCGGTGGTCGGCAGATGTCGCGAAACTGTGCAGTTTGGATGGCATGACGGGCCCGGATCGGGTGGATGTCGCTGCCGTGCGCAGGAAATATTCGGACGGTATTAGCAGGAAATGCGGCATTGCAGCAAGAAACTATCGCAAGTGCGGCATTGGCGGGGAACTCATGTCAGCGTGCGGGGTGGGGGCAGATCGCGCAGATGTGATATGCCCAGCTGGCCCAGACAAGAGGCGATATCCTGGGTGAGCATGTCGATCAGATGGGCGGGGCCCGCCTGACCCAGGGCGCCGATGGCATAGTGGAACCCGCGCCCCAGCATGGTAAAATCAGCCCCCAGAGCAAAGGCGCGCAGGATGTCCAGCCCGCCCTCGATGCCGCTGTCAAAGATGAGCGGCAGGGACGTGGCGGCGCGGATGTCGGGCAGCACCTCGATGCTGGCGGGGGTGCCGTCGAATTGGCGTCCGGCATGATTCGAAACCCAGAGCGCATCCACCCCCACCGACTGGAGCGGTCCGGCGTCGTCGGCGCGCATCACGCCCTTGATCACCAGCGGGCCATCCCAATGGTCGCGCAGCCATTTGACATATTCCATGTCGGGCGAGGCGCGCAGCAAATAGCCGATATGGGCGGTCGGCGGCAGGTTCTTTTGCGCGCCGGAAATGTATTTCTGCAATGTGGCCATCTTGGGCATTCCGCGCCCGGCAGAGGCCATGGCCCAGGCCGGCCGCATGGCCACCTGGGCCAGGATACGCGGCGACATGCGCGGCGGTTGGGTCAGACCCGAGCGGACCTGTCGTTCGCGGCGCGAGGCGATGGGCACATCGACGGTCATCACCAGCACCCGGAACCCGGCGGCCTTGATCCGGCGCAGCATATCGTGGCGGATCTCTTCGTCCTTGGGCGGGTAGAGCTGGAACCAGGCATCCGGGCCCAGGTCCGGTGCCAGCTCTTCCGGGCTGACGGTGGCGACAGTCGAAAGCGTATAGGGGATGCCCGCCTGCGCGGCGGCCTGGGCCAGAAATCGTTCGGCGCCGGGCCAGAACAGCCCTGACATGCCAACCGGGGCAATGCCGAATGGCAGTTTTTGTTGGACCCCCAGCAGGTCGGTTTCCAGATCGGCGCTGACGCTGCCTTGCAGGATGCCTGGCAGGAAGCCGACCCGGTCCAAGGCCGTGCGGTTGCGGTGCCGGGCCATTTCGGTGCCGGTGCCGCTGTCCAGATACTCCCACGCAAAATGGGGCAGGCGTGCCTTGGCGCGGCGTTTGAGATCGACGAGACCGGGGTATTTGGCGTGTAAATCCATGGGGCGGAAATAGCGCCTGCTTTTGTCTGGATGTCCAGTATTTGCTGCCGTGGAGGGTGGTTTTTTGGAAATTCCGCATGGGAGGACAAAAAGAAACGGAATTGGTCATGGAACATTGAGCGAACACCTCTTTTCTTGGTGGGCGAATCCAAGTTAGTCTGCCCGTATGAGCAGCCTTGATGAAAACGACGCCTTTGAAGGCGCCTCCCTGACCGCGCGCGCGATGGCCGCGCGGCCGACTCCTTATCTGGATGGGTTGAACCCGGCGCAGCGCCAGGCGGTTGAGCAGTTGGACGGTCCGGTCCTGATGCTGGCCGGGGCGGGGACCGGCAAGACGCGGGCGCTGACGGCGCGGATCGTGCATTTGATGAACACTGGGCGGGCGCGTCCGAACGAGATTCTGGCGGTGACCTTTACCAACAAGGCCGCGCGCGAGATGAAAGAGCGGGTCGGCGGCATGTTGGGCCAGTCGATCGAGGGGATGCCCTGGCTGGGCACGTTCCATTCGGTTTGTGTCAAACTGCTGCGCCGGCATGCGGAATTGGTTGGGTTGAAGTCGAACTTTACCATTCTGGATACGGACGATCAGATCCGCCTGCTCAAACAGCTGATTTTGGCGGCCAATATAGATGACAAACGCTGGCCGGCGCGGATGCTGGCCGGGTTGATTGATGGCTGGAAAAACCGGGCGCTGACACCTGACAAGGTGCCGGCTGCGGATGCGAGTGCGTTCAATCATCGGGGCAGCGAGATTTATGACCAGTATCAGCAGCGGCTGAAAGAGCTGAACGCCGTGGATTTTGGCGATTTGCTGCTGCATATGGTGACGATCTTCCAGACTCACGAAGATGTCCTGAACCAGTATCGCCGCTGGTTTGCCTACATTCTGGTGGACGAGTATCAGGATACCAATGTGGCGCAGTATCTCTGGCTGCGCTTGCTGGCGGGCGGGCACCGCAACATTTGCTGCGTGGGCGACGATGATCAGTCGATCTATGGCTGGCGCGGGGCCGAGGTGGGCAACATTCTGCGGTTTGAAAAGGATTTTCCCGGCGCCTATGTGGTGCGTTTGGAGCAGAATTACCGCTCGACCCCTCATATCCTGGCGGCAGCGACGGGGGTGATTGCGGGCAATGAGGGCCGGCTGGGCAAGACCCTGTGGACCGAGGCGGATGACGGCGAGAAGGTGCATCTGATCGGCCATTGGGACGGCGAGGAAGAAGCGCGCTGGATCGGGGATGAGATCGAGGCCCGGCAGCGTGGTGGCCGGGGCGGTCGGGCGGTGTCGCTCAACGAGATGGCGATTCTGGTGCGGGCGTCGCATCAGATGCGCGCGTTCGAGGACCGGTTCCTGACGATTGGCCTGCCGTATCGGGTGATCGGGGGGCCGCGGTTCTATGAACGTTTGGAGATCCGCGATGCAATGGCCTATTTCCGGGTGGTGATTTCGCCGGATGACGATCTGGCGTTCGAGCGGATCGTGAACACGCCCAAGCGTGGGCTGGGCGACAAGGCGCAGCAGACGATTCAGCGGGTGGCGCGGGAGAATGGCGTTTCCTTGGTTCAAGGCGCGCGGTTGGCGGTTGAAGAGGGGCTGATCAAGGGCAAGGGCGGCGGGCTGTTGCGGGTGCTGTGCGATGACATCGCGCGCTGGGGCCGGATGGCGGGCGGCGCTGAGCCGGGGCATGTGGAACTGGCCGAGATCATTCTGGATGAGAGCGGCTACACTGGCATGTGGCAGGCGGATAAGACGCCAGAAGCGCCGGGGCGGCTGGAAAACCTCAAGGAACTGGTCAAGGCGCTGGAGAATTTTGAGAACCTGCAAGGGTTTTTGGAGCATGTGAGCCTGATCATGGACAATGCCAGCGGCGACACGGATGACAAGGTTTCGATCATGACGCTGCATGCGGCGAAGGGGCTGGAGTTTCCGGCGGTCTTTTTGCCCGGGTGGGAGGACGGTTTGTTTCCCTCGCAGCGCAGCATGGATGAAAGCGGGATCAAGGGGCTGGAGGAGGAACGGCGGCTGGCCTATGTGGGCATCACGCGGGCCGAAGAGATGTGCACGATCTCGTTTGCCGGGAATCGGCGGGTGTTCGGGCAATGGCAGTCTTCGATGCCGTCGCGGTTCATTGATGAGCTGCCCGAGGCCCATGTGGAGGTGCTGACCCCGCCCGGATTATACGGTGGCGGATACGGGGCGGCGTCGCCCGGTATGGGGGCGACCAGCGGGATCGAGGCCCGGGTGATGGAGGCGGACGGCTATAATTCACCGGGCTGGAAGCGATTGCAGGCCCGCAGCGGTCAATATGGGACGTCTCAGCCCAGGGAGAGCCGCAATACGGTGATTGATATGCAGGCCGTTTCCGCCTTTACGGTGGGAGAGCGGGTGTTCCATCAGAAATTCGGATACGGCGTGATCACTGAGATTGAAGGCGACAAGCTGGAGGTCGAATTTGAGAAGGCGGGGGTCAAGAAAGTGGTGGCCCGTTTTGTCAGTGCGAGCGATGACATCCCGTTTTGAGCAAATGTCCCAGCTGGGACATGATATTAAGTATCTGATTTAATTTATTTTTCGCCTGGGACATGTGCCGGGGCAAACGCTGGGACAGCGCCTGCTGTGCCGCCTGTCGGCCTGTGCCATCTGCCGGGCTGTGCCATCTGTCAATTGAACATAAAAAAACGGCGATGCCAGGGAGGAGGAGAGGCATCGCCGTTTCTCGTTATGTGTCCGGCCTAGGGAGGAGGAGCGGCCGAACGCATCTGTTTGGGTT